>NZ_MSQB01000005.1:201039-246683 GCF_002149965.1 Novosphingobium panipatense
AGCGGCGGATTTTCAACCTGCAACGGATTTTCAAACAGACTGCTCCCATTCATCCCGATCTCCTATATTGCAGCCATGCCCGCCACGCCGTTCTTGGCAATTGTGTGCGCGGCCCTGTAGGATTACAGTCAGGAATTCCTCCCGGCTCCCGGCCGGCGTGACGTACGAAAAGGCCTTATCGCCCGATGAAATTCGCCCCCCTGATGCGCGCTGCCCTGCTGGTGTCGGCCGTTGCCGCCCTTCCCGTGGCGACGTCCGGTCTTGCCGCGGTGGACAGCCGCGTGAATCCCGAATTCAGCAAGCTCTTCACGATCTACGAACTGGTCAAGGCGAACTACGTCGATCAGGTTGACGACGACAAGCTCATCAAGGGTGCGATCGACGGCATGCTCGCCAGTCTCGATCCCCATTCCAACTACCTCGACGGTCCCTCGCTCCAGCGTCTGGAGACGATGATCGACGGCAATTACACCGGGCTCGGGCTGTCGGTGGTGGAAGATGACGGGGCGGTGAAGATCGTCTCGCCGTTCAAGGGCAGTCCTGCGGAAAAGGCGGGCCTCAAGGCGGGCGACTACATCACCCATCTCGACGGCGTGCTCTATTACGAGCGCGACCTTGACGAGGCGGTGTCCAAGATGCGCGGCGAGGCAGGAACCTCGATCCGCCTGACGATCTTCCGCCCCGGCCGCGACAAACCGTTCGACGTCAGCGTGACGCGCGGCGTTATCGAGCTTGAGCCGGTCACCTGGGAACTGAAGAACGAAGTGGGCGTGATCTCGGTCAACGAGTTCTCGCGCGATGTCGGCAATTTCGTGAACAAGGGCATTGCCGACCTCAAGAAACAGGCCGCGACCAAGGGCTCCAAGCTCGACGGCATCGTGCTGGACTTGCGCTCCAACCCTGGCGGTTCGCTGGACGAGGCGGTGGCGCTGTCGGACCTCTTCCTCGACAAGGGCGTGATCGTATCCCAGCGCGGCCGCATCGCCAGCGAGAACCAGTATTACCGGGCCGAATCGATGTTCAAGGGCGATGTCGTAAAGGGCATGCCGATCGTCGTGCTGGTCGATGCGGGTTCGGCCTCGGCTTCGGAGATCGTCGCCGGTGCCCTGCAGGACCAGCACCGCGCGGTCGTCATGGGCGAGCGCACTTTCGGCAAGGGTTCGGTGCAGTCGTTCATCCAGCTGGACAAGAACAGCGCGGTGAAGCTCACCACGGCGCGTTACTTCACCCCTTCGGGCCATTCGGTGCAGGAAGGCGGCATCCAGCCGGACATCAAGGTTCCGCAGCTTTCCGATCCCGATGCGCGCGCGCGTGCGGAGCGGGCGGTGCGCGAATCCGACTTGCGCGGCCATCTCATCAACGAGGCCTCGCTGGACGACAAGGAACTGGAAACCGACAAGGCCGACGATCCGCGCTTCAAGGCTTCGGCAGAGGACCTGAAGAAGCAGGGCATCGAGGACTTCCAGCTGACTTACGCGATCGACACCCTGCGGCGCACAGCGGGCAAGCCGGCGCTGGCCCGCTATAGCGCGCCGCCCGCGACGGTGCCTGCCATGCCCAAGACGGCGCAGAAGGACTGAGGCCGCCGCGATGACCGTTGCCGTTGCCGCACCCCTGCGCGCCGCCCGCGCGCTTGCGCTGGCCGTTCCCGTGGTCCTGCTGGGCGGGGCCTATGTCAGCCAGTATGTCTTCGGGCTCCACCCTTGCGAGATGTGCTGGTGGCAGCGCTATCCGCACATGTTCGCGATCGTCTTTGCGGCGCTGGCGTTCTTCTGGCGGCCGGTGCGCCCGCTGGTGGCCGTGGCGGCAGTGGGCATCCTCACCTCGGGGCTGATCGGCGGTTTCCACGCCGGCGTCGAATATGGCTGGTGGCAGGGCATGACCGCCTGCACCTCCACGCCCTTCGCGGCGGGTGTCGATCCCATGGAGGCCATCCTGAACGCGCCGGTGATCCGCTGCGACGTGGCCCCCTGGGCCCTGGGCGGCATTTCGCTGGCCGGGTTCAACTTCCTCATTTCCACCCTGGGCGCGCTGGCCGTTTTCGGCCTCGTCGCCCGCAGCCGCAAGGTTCCGTCATGACGTCATCGAAGGCCGCGCGGATGATCCGCGTCGATCAGGCGGGCGAATTCGGCGCCACGCGCATCTATGCCGGGCAACTGGCGGTGATGGGCGCGCGCGCCCCTCATTCGACCGAGATCGCCGGGATGGCCGAGCAGGAGGCCGAGCACCAGGCCCGCTTCGACGCCATGATCGCCGAGCGCGGCGTGCGGCCGACGCTGCTCCAGCCGGTATGGTCGGCTGCAGGATATGCGCTGGGCGCGGCGACGGCGCTGATCGGGCCGGAAGCGGCCATGGCCTGCACCGCCGCGATCGAGACCGAGATCGACCGCCACTATACCGAGCAGCTTGAGGACCTGGGCGACGAGGATCCCGAACTGGGCGGAGTGATCCGCAAGTTCCGCGACGAGGAGCGCGAGCACCGCGACGCGGCCCTGGCGGCGGGCGCGGAAAAGGCGCCTGCCTATCCGCTGCTGTTCAACGCGATCCGGCTCGGCTGCCGCGTGGCGATCAAGCTTTCGGAAAGAATCTGAAATCCGAACGTTATAGAGTCGCCCGAAAAGGGTGGCATGTTATCCTGTCTCGACCCGCGAACACTTCGACCAAGCTGGAGCAATCCCATGACGCGCCTCCTGACCACTGTTGCAGCTCTTGCCCTGGGGCTGACCATGGGCGCGCTGCCCGCCGCGGCCCAGTCCCAGCAGGCATCTTCGTCGGCGGATGACTTCGGCACCAGCGAAGAGAAGGTCAACCAGCTGATCGTCTTCGGCAACGATCCCTGCCCGGCCTCGAGCGGGAACGAGATCACCGTCTGCGCGCGCAAAGGCGAGGAAGAGCGTTTCCGTATCCCCGAGCCGCTGCGCGGGATCGACCAGCCGCAGTCGGAAGCCTGGAGCAACAAGGTGCAGGCCTATGAAACCGTGGGCGCCTTCGGCAACATGAGCTGCTCGCCGGTCGGCGCGGGCGGCGCTTCGGGCTGCACCCAGAAGCTGATCCAGCGCGCCGCCGCCGAGCGCAAGAACGGTTCCGAGGTGCGGTTCAGCGAACTGATCCAGGCCGAGCGCGAAAAGCGCCTCTCCACCATCGATGCCGATGCCGCCGAGCAGCAGAAGCGCGTCGAGGAAGCCGAGAACGCCTACTTCGAACAGCAGCGCCGCCAGCAGGCCGAAGCCGACGCCAAGGCCGATGCCACCGACGCGGCCCTGCCGCAGCCCCAGTCGACGCCAAAATCGAAGTCGAAGCGGTAAGGGTTAGGGCCTGAGGCTCCCCTCAGGCCGGTTCGAAGGCGGTGGAGAGCGACAGTGCTTCCCATTCGTCCATCTGCCTGCCGACGAAGGCGATCTGGTCGCGGGCATAGTGCAAGGCGTCCTCGCCCAGGAACAGGTGGAGCGGCGGCTCGGCCGAATCGAGCGCGGCGAGGATCGCCTCGGCCCCGCGCGCGGGATCGCCTTTCTCGTTGCCGGCGCCCTCGGTCAGGCTGCGGCGGGCGAAATGGGCGCCGTCCTCATAGTCGGCGATGTCCTTGGCGGCGATCCTGAGGCCGGATGCCGCAAATCCCGTGCGGAAGCCGCCGGGCGCCACATTGGTCACGCGGATTCCCATCGGCGCCACTTCCTGGGCCAGGGTCTGGCCCACGCATTCCAGCGCATATTTGCTGGCCCCGTAGATGCCCGTGCCCGCCCACGGCGCATGGCCCGATACTGAGGTCACATTGACGATATGCCCCTTGCGCCGCGCGCGCATGGCCGGGAGCACCGCCTGAATCATGCGCACCGCGCCGAAGACGTTGATCTCGAACAGGGCCCTGGCTTCGTCGATGGAGACTTCCTCGATCGCGCCGACCAGCCCGTAGCCCGCATTGTTGAGCAGGCGGTCGATGCCGCCGGTCAGGTCCTCCGCCCGGGCGGCGGCGGCGCACACGGAAGCCTCGTCCGCCAGATCGACGGTCAGGACATGGGCGCGGCCCGGTGCAAGCGCCTCGAACTCGGCATCGCCTGCGCTGCGGGTGGTGCCGACGACCACATCCCCGCGCGCCAGCGCCGCTTTCGCCACGGCGCGGCCAAGGCCGCCGCCGATCCCGGTGATGAGCCAATTCGTCATGCTGCCTATCCTTTCGAAAGCGGGTCTATGCTATGATCGCGAACCTAGGGAGAGGGAGCTTCGGCACTCTTTGCGCTGGCGACCGCAATTGTTGCGGCAGCGCGCACGGGGCCGGGTCGCGCTTGACCTGCATCGGGGCGCCATGCAGCCCATGATGCAAGCAGGGGCGCGACACAGGCAGGCCCCTGGGCAAGTGGGGTGGCAGCTTTGGCAGTTCACATCTTCGGTTCGATCAATCTCGATATCATCACGTCGCTGGACCATCTTCCGCGCCCCGGCGAAACCGTCATGGCCGGTGCCACGGCGCGGTTGCCGGGCGGAAAAGGCGCCAACCAGGCCGTCGCCGCCGCGCGGATGGGGGCTGAAACCTACATGGCGGGCGCCGTGGGAGAAGGGGATTCGGGTCGCTGGATGCTCTCGCGCCTGAGGGCAGACGGCATCGATGTCAGCGGCGTCGTCACGCTGCCCGGCGCCGATACCGGCACGGCCTATATTGCCGTGGATGCGCAGGGCGAAAACCAGATCATCGTCGTGCCGGGCGCCAATGCCCAGTGGCGCGAGGCGGCGGCGGTTTCCGGCGGCGTGCTCTTGGCCCAGCTCGAAGTGCCGGTGGCGACGCTGCTGCCGGTGTTCGCCGGGTCCAGGGCGATCCGGATCCTCAACGGCGCTCCGGCGGTGATCGAGGGCAGGGCGCTGTTCGAACATGTCGATATCCTGATCGTGAACCAGCACGAAGTGACCGCCTTTCTCGGGCTCGACGCCGTGCCGGGCAACGACGACATGGCCGCGATCGCCGAATCCGCGCGGGGCCTGCTGTGCCGGGAGGATCAGGCGGTGGTGGTAACGCTGGGGGCGGCGGGGGCGCTGGCGGTGCATGCCGACCGGCATCTCCATGTTCCGGCGTTGCCGGTCATTCCGGTCGATACCATCGGCGCCGGGGACTGCTTCTGCGGTGCGCTGGCCGCGCTGCTGGACGAAGGACGCTGCCTGGAGGAGGCGCTGCCCTATGCCGCCGCCGCCGCCGCGCTCTGCACGCTGGGGCAGGGCGCCGCGCCCGCCATGCCGATGCGCGCGGCGGTGGAGGATCTGGTCGGAAGGCCTGCTACGGAAAGGCCCGCCCCCGAAAAGCCGGCAACAGAACATGCGCTGCCGATCAAGAAGCCTTCGGCCGCTTCCCTAAGCTGACTTTCCAGCGAAGCCGCGCCCATCCGGCCCCGATACGCCCGGCCACAAGAGGATACGATGAACCAGTTTCCCATGACGCCTTTCGGACTGCCTTCGGACAATGGCGGCAAGGATCTCGGCCTGTTCCTGCCGGTGGCCAACGGCGGCTGGATCCTGTCGCGCAACAAGCCCGAGCTTGACGGTTCCTATGCCTACAACCGCCAGTGCGCGGTGCTGGCCGAGGCGGCGGGCATGGACTTCATCATGTCGATGTCGAAGTTTCGCGGCTATGGCGGCGATACGAAGCACTGGGATTCCTCGCTCGATCCGATCGTGCTGATGGCGGCGCTCAGCGAAGTGACCAAGCAGACCCGCATCGTCACCACCTTGCACACGCTGCTCCAGAATCCGGCCGTGGCGGCCAAGATGATGGCGACGCTCCAGCAGGTGAGCGGGGGGCGTGCCGGGCTCAACGTCGTCACCGGCTCCTACAAGGGCGAATTCGCGCAGATGGGCGCCTGGCCCGAGGACGTGAATCACGACCAGCGCTACGACCTCGCCTACGAATGGGTCCGCGCCGTGAAGGCGCTGTGGAGCGAGGATTCGGTCACCATGCACGGCGATTACGTCACGCTGGAGGACTGCGAATCCTGGCCCAAGCCCGAGCAGCGCCCGTTCCTGGTCTGCGCCGGATCCTCGGAGATCGGCATGCGGCTGACGTCCGAGGAAATGGACGCGATCTTCCTCTCGGGCGGCACGGGGGCGGAACTGGCGAAGAACAGCGACCGCGCCAAGGCCATCGCCGCCGAATATGGCCGCAATATCCGCACCTACTCGATGATGACGCTGGTGATCGACGAGAGCGATGCGGCGGCGAAGTCCCGCGCGGAACTTTACGCGGCGGGCCTCGACGAAGGGGCGCTGGCGGGCATGATGCGCGCCTACGGCTTCCTCGATGCCGAGATCGGCAAGGAGAACGACTTCACCCGCAAGGCGCGCAGTTCGTTCATGTCGGCGCAGATCATCGGCAGCGCGAAAAGCGTGACCGAGCAGGTCGGCGACCTGCTCGAAGCCTCCGGCACCGACGGATTGATGCTGATCTTCGACGACTACATCAAGAGCCTGCCGGTGTTCGGCGCCGAAATCCTGCCGGTCCTGCGGGAACGCTTCCCCGGCAGGGTGGCCGCGCCGGTGGCGAACTGATGCCGCTCAGGACCGAGGATCTTCCGCATGTCGATCCGGCAGGGCTGGCGGGGATGATCGACCCGGCGACGACGGCACTGGTCGTCGTCGATATCCAGGTCGATTTCGCCGCGCCGCAGGGATTGCTGGGCCGCTACGGCGTCGATCTCTCGCCTGCTTCTGCCGCGATCGACAATTGCGAGAAGCTGGTGGCGGCGGCGCGCGGCGCCGGGGCCACGGTTGCGCTGATGCGCGTCGTCACCAGCCCCGAAACCGATTCGCGCGCACTGAAGACGCTGATGGCGCGGCGCGGCCAGCCGGGGGGCGAGGCGATCTGCCGCATCGCGGACGGCGGGGCGGATTACTACCGCATCTTCCCCGAGCCCGGCGACATCGAGATCGCCAAGCTGCTCTACGACAGCTTCCACGGCACCGATTTCGATGCGCAGTTGCGGGCGCGGGGGATCCAGACCCTGGTGATCTGCGGCCTCTCCACCGACTGCTGCGTGGACCAGACGGCGCGATCGGCCTTCCATCACGATTACGACGTGTTCCTCGTCTCCGATGCCAGCGCCGCCTACGAGCCGGGGCTTCACGAAAGTTCGCTCTCGGCAATGGAAAAGAACTGCGTGCTGCTCACCACCACCCGGGCCGTCGAACAGGCCTGGGCCAGGGGCGCAGACGCCTGATCCGCCCGACCTGAATCCAGCCCCGAAACCAGCCCTGAATCCAGTAAGGAGTTGCCGTCGATGTCCGTGAACCTGTCTCCGCGCGGATCGAAGGGCGGCGTGCTGTTCGCCTGCACGCTCGGCAATTCGGTGAGCGTGACGCCTGCCGTCCATGCCGTCTTCGGGCTGTTCCTGGTGCCGCTGACCGAGGCATTCGGCTGGAGCCGGGCGAGCGTATCGGGCGTGCTGGGCATTCTCGCGCTGGTCGGCGCGGTGACCTATCCGCTGATCGGGCGTCATATCGACAAGGCGGGCGCGCGCACGACGCTGCTGGTCGGCACGCTCGGCCTGGCGCTCTCGATTGCGGCACTGGCCCTGACGAACGGCAGCCTCGTGCAGTTCTATGCGACTTTCACCGTGCTCGCGGTGTTCGGGGCCATGGCGGGAACGCCGATCTTCCAGAAAGTGATCGCCGACTGGTTCGACGAGAATCGCGGCACCGCACTTGGCATCAGTGCGGGTGGTGGCTGCGGAATCGGCTCGGTACTGCTGCCGGTCATGGCCGCCGTGCTGGTGCAGGGCTGGGGCTGGCGCGCGGGCTATCTGGGCATTGCCGCTTTCATTCTGGCGGTGGCGCTGCCGCTGCTGTTCGTGCTGCTGCGCGACCGTGTCGTCGTGGCCGGTGCCGGGGCGGTGGCCGGACGGGACGGCATGACTCTGGGCGAGGCGGCGCAGACGCCGATGTTCTGGCTGATCCTGATCGCGCTGGCGGCAGGGGCGGGCGGCACCACGGCGGTGTTCAGCCATGTCGTACCGATCCTGTCCGACCGGGGTTTCTCGGTGGCGACGGGCACGGCGGTGGTCAGCGTCTTCGCGCTCGTCACCTCCGGCTGGCAGATCGCCACCGGCCGCATCATGGACAAGATCCCGACCCCGCGCGTGGCGGTGCCGATGTACCTCATGGCGGTGCTGGGGCTGGTCCTGCTGGAAACCGCGCAGGGCATGCCGCTGCTGATCCTCGGCGGGGCCTTGCTGGGCGTGGGGCTGGGCGGCCAGTTCGGGGCGCTGCCCTATTTCATCGCCCGCTATTTCGGCACCCGGCATTTCGGCTCGGTGATCGGCGCCATGTATTCCGCCGTGATCGCCGCGCAGGGGACGACGCCGATCCTGCTCGACCTGGTGTTCGATGCGCGCCATTCCTATCGCCCGGCGCTGGTCGGCGTCGGCGCCGCGCTGCTGGCGGGTGCGCTGCTGCTCATGCTGCTGCCGCGCTACGGCCGCGAGACGGAGCGTGAAGCGCTCTTCGCGGTCGGCCACTGATGTTCACGGAGCACACGACTTTGGCAGACATGCCCGACCCCGTCCCCGCTTTCGCCGATCCCGCGAAAGCGCCCTATGCCGTCAGCGAGGATGAGCGCGCGGCCGTTGCGGCGGCCATCGATACCGACGAATTGGTGGAACTGGCGCTGACCCTGGGCAACATTCCCAGCCGTTCGCGCGAGGAACTGGCGGCGGCCGAGTTCGTCCATGACTGGATGGCGAAGGAGGGATTCAAGCCGCGCAAGGTCGGCGCCACGCCGGAGCGGCCCAATGTGATCGGCGAATATGGCGGGACTGGACAGGGCGCCAACTTGCTGTTCACCGCCCATCTCGACACCGAATCCCCGAGCGGCATGCCGGAGCACGACAAGTTCCGCTACCGCGATTCCACGCTGGCCGATCCCGAGTGGACGCGGTGCTGGCTGGACGAGGAAGGGCGCCTGCGCGGCTATCCGATCAGCAACGATCGCGGGCCGATGTCGTGCTTCCTGATCGCCGCCAAGGCCCTGCGCAAAGCGGGTATCGGCCTGGCGGGCAAGACCTGGCTCACCGCCTGCCCCGGCGAGATCGGTCCCGAACCGATCGAGGAATTTGCCGGCATCGGCTGGAACGGCAAGGATATCGGCGCGCATTACCTGTTCCACCACGGCGGCGTCGCGCCGGACTATGCGATCGCCGCCGAGGGCACCGACTTCGGCCTGACCTGGCAGGGCTGCGGCTATGCGCTCTACCGGGTACGGATATTCGGGCAGGGCGTGTTCTCGCCGATCCTCGACACGCCTGCCGATCCGCGCCGCCATCCGAACCCGATCTACCGGCTTGGCCCGGTGATCGATGCGCTCCACGCCTGGGGCCAGACGTTCGAGCGCGAATCCATGATGGAGACCGCCAGCGGCGCGATCCATCCCAAGGTCCAGATCGCCTCCGTGCGCGGCGGCATGCCGATAGATTTCGGCGCGGGCACAGAGGTCTGCGCGCTCTACATCGACGTTTCGCTGAACCCGCGCCAGAAGGCCGCCGATGCCTGGCACGGCATCATGGAAGCCATGCGCGGCGTGGACGTGGAGGCGTTCGATGTGGAGCCGATGGTCGTGCGCCACGGCTTCGAGGCACGCCCTTCCGAAGTGGCGCCGCTGGTGGGGGCCGTCGATGCCGCCACCCGGCTGGCGCGGGGCGCGGCGGTGGAACCTGCACACCCGGTCTATTCCAGCATGTGGCGCGATCACAACGTGTTCAACATGCACCGCGTGCCTGCCGTGACCACCGGCATGCCGCGCTGGCGCCCGACCCCCGAGGACATGGCCTCCAGCGCGCTCGTCTACGCGCTTACCATGCTGGCGGTCTGCGGCCGGGGGGAAGCGCCGAGGGCCCAGACCGGGACCAGCGTGTACGGTAACGAGACGCCTTTCGAACAGGTCCCCGAATAGGCCTCACGCACCCTTCAGGGCATCTTGCCCCGCGCCGATCCGGCCGATAGACCTTTGTCATAAAGGTCGCCAAGGTCAGCAGAATTGGTCGCCCGTCCGGGAAGGGTGCCACCCGTTTCAAGGTGGTCCTCGCTTGCGTATCACGACGAACGTCTATCCCAAGGAACAGCGGCGCGACGCCTGGCGTTTCGCGCTCAAGCGGCTGTCGCTCACGCTGGACGAGGCGGACGACGCCACGCTCTATGGCGAACTCATCCAGTTCCGTGCCAGCACCGGGATCGACTTCATCCGCGTCACCGGCACGCCGCAGTCGTGGACCATCGACTTTCGCGACCAGCCCGCCACCTACTGGCTGGCCATGGTGCTGGATGGCAGCGCCACCGTGCGAGACGCCGGGCAGGAACTGCGCCTGTCCGACGGAGAGATGATCTGCGGGCGCGGCGACAGTCCGGTCCATCTTGCCTTCTCCGGCGACAACCGCAGCCTGATCGTGCAAGTGCCGCACAGCGAACTCAGCGCCCGGCTCAAGACCCCGATCAGCGGCCCGCCGCGCAAGATCGCCACCGAAAGCGGCGCGGCGCGCGTGTTCTCGGGCATGTTGCGCTCGCTGGCGGACACGATCTCCGACATCACCACCGACCAGGCGCGTCCGGTGGAGCTGGCTTTTCCCGAATTTCTCGTGACCAGCTTGCTCGACAATGCCCCCGCCAAAGCCATGGGCGGTGCGGCGGGCATGCGCGCGGCGCTGCTGGAGCGGATTTTCCAGACCATCGAGATCCGCCTCTCGGACCCCGACCTCAGCTACCAGCAGGTCGCGGCCGAGCACGGCATATCGCCGCGCTATCTCCAGAAGCTGTTCGAATCGATCAACGACAGCTTCGGGCACTATGTGAAAGTGCGCAGGCTCGAACGCTGCCGACTGGACCTCCGCAGTCCGCTCCACGTCCAGAAGTCGATTTCGGACATCCTGTTCGAATGGGGCTTCAACGACAGCGCCTCGTTCAGCCGCGCCTTTCGCGAGCAATACGGCATATCCCCGCGCGAGTACCGCAAGGCGCCGCCGCAGGAGCAGGAGGCGGTGGAGCTGCTGCGCCGGGGCCGTCCCGCGCGCAAGGACCGGGCGCGGCCCGAACAGGTCGAGGCGGAGAGCGAGCCGGAACTATCGCCTGAAAGCGAGGACGCGGGTGAAGACGCGGCGGGGCAGCCCGACCGGCCGATGGGGCCCGCGTTGCTCGGCGATACCGGCATTTCGCGCCATCACCATCTGCCCGCCACGCCCGAGACGATTCACTGGGGCTATCTCAGCAAGGACCTGAAGCCCGCGCTCCATGTCCGTTCGGGCGACTTCGTGACGATCGAGGCGCTGACTCACCATGCCAACGACGACCACGAGCGCATGGTGGAGGGCGATTCCGGCGTGGAGAGCGTTTACCGCTGGGACGAGAACGGCAAGGCGGTGGACCGGCGCGGGGCGGGGCCGATGGATGCCAGCGCGCTGGGCCGCGGGCCGGGCGAGGGCTTCGGCGTCCACATCTGCACCGGCCCGATCCACGTCGAAGGCGCTATGCCGGGCGACCTGATCGAAGTACGCATCCTCGATCTCAAACCCCGGCCCAGCGGCAATCCGCGCTTTGCGGGCAAGTGCTTCGGATCGAACGCGGCGACCTACTGGGGCTTCCACTACAACGACCTCCTGACCGAACCGAAGCAGCGCGAGGTCGTGACGATCTACGAAGTGGAGGCGGCGGGCGGGCGCCTGCCCACCGCCCATGCGGTCTATTCCTACCGCTGGACGCCGCAAGTCGATCCCTCGGGCGTGACTCATGCCCGCTACGACTATCCGGGCGTGCCGGTCGATCCCGAGACCATCGAGCGCAATTACGATGTGCTGCGCAATGTCGAGATCCCGATCCGGCCGCACTTCGGGGTGATCGCCGTCGCGCCTGCCCACAACGGGCTGGTCGATTCGGTGCCGCCCGCCAGCTTCGGCGGCAATCTCGACAACTGGCGCACCGGGCCGGGCGCGCGGGTGTTCCTGCCGGTGCAGGTGCCCGGCGCGCTGCTCTCGCTGGGCGATCCCCATGCCTCGCAGGGCGACAGCGAGCTTTGCGGCACGGCTATCGAATGCTCGATGACCGGGCTGGTCCAGGTGGTCCACCACAAGGCGGCGGGACTGATGGAGCAGCTCAAGGATGTCGACTATCCGCTGATCGAGACCGAGACCGAATGGGTCGTCATGGGCTTCAGCCACCCCGATTATCTCAAGGAACTGGGCGAGGATGCGCAGAGCGAGGTCTACAAACAGTCCTCGATCGACGCCGCCATGCGCGACGCCTTCCGCAAGGCCCGCCGCTTCCTGATGACCGCCAAGCAGCTGACCGAGGACGAGGCGATCTCGCTGCTGTCGGTCGGCGTGGACTTCGGCGTCTCGCAGATCGTCAACGGCAACTACGGCGTCCATGCGGTGATCAGGAAAGCGCTGTTTACCAGTTGATTTGAAAACCCGCCGCAGGCGGATTTTAGCGGCACCGGCCCTCTCCCCCACCCGACCTCCCATCAGGATACACTCGTGGGAGGTCGGGTGGGGGAGAGGGCCGGTGCCGCACCAGAAAGACTCCAGACGCAATTATCTTGCGTTTTTCCGCAGCGCACACTAAATGCCTCCCGACAACCGGCGCGTAGGGTTCTTCCCTGCCGCAATCCGTGAGCAGCGTGAGGTCCCGATGCGGACCGGCCCGGATGAGCGGTTGTCCTTTTGAACCAGCTTCCTTCTTCACGCAGGGTCGCCCGTAACGACACCTTGCTGTGTGCGCGGGCCAAGTACCTTCCGCGCGCCCCGCACCTTGTGAAAGTGACACATGTCCTATTTCTCCGAACTTGGTCTGGCCGAGCCGATTCTCCGTGCGCTCGCGGCCAAGGGCTACACCGATCCTTCGCCGATCCAGCGCCAGGCCATTCCCGCGCTGCTCGAAGGTCGTGACATTCTCGGCATCGCGCAGACAGGCACCGGCAAGACCGCCGCGTTCTCGCTGCCTTCGCTGCATCGCCTCGCGAACGATCCCAAGCCGCGCCAGAACGCCGGCTGCCGCATGCTCGTGCTCTCGCCGACCCGCGAACTCGCGGCCCAGATCGCCGAGAACATGCGCGGCTATGCCAAGTTCCTGAACCTCTCGGTCCAGTGCATCTTCGGCGGCGTGCCCGCCGGTAAGCAGGCCCGCGCGCTGGAGCGCGGCACCGACATCCTGGTCGCCACCCCCGGCCGTCTGCTCGACCTGATCGACAGCCGCGCGCTGACCTTGCGCCATGTCGAGATCTTCGTGCTCGACGAAGCCGACCAGATGATGGACCTCGGCTTCATCGTCCCGCTGAAGCGCGTTGCCGCGCTCCTGCCCAAGCAGCGCCAGAGCCTGTTCTTCTCGGCCACCATGCCGCAGGCGATCGCCGAGCTGGGCAAGCAGTTCATCAACAACCCGGTCAAGGTCGAAGTCGCACCGCAGTCGACCACGGCCGAGCGCGTCGAACAGTACGCCACTTTCATCAACCAGGCCGAGAAGCAGGCGCTTCTGACCCTCAGCCTGCGTGAAGGCCTGGCCGAGGACGCCGCCGAGAAGGCCGAGCACGGCGCGATCGACCGCGCGCTGGTGTTCACCCGCACCAAGCACGGCGCCGACCGCGTGGTCCGTCATCTCGTCGCCGCCGGTATCCCGGCCGCCGCGATCCACGGCAACAAGAGCCAGGCCCAGCGCACCGCCGCGCTCGGCGGCTTCCGCCAGGGCACGATCCGCATCCTCGTCGCCACCGACATCGCGGCGCGCGGCATCGACGTCTCGGGCGTCAGCCACGTCTACAACTTCGAGATCCCGAACGTGGCCGAACAGTACGTCCACCGCATCGGTCGCACCGCCCGTGCGGGCGCGGACGGCGTGGCGATCAGCTACGTCGCCCCGGACGAGAAGCCCTATATCCGCGATATCGAGAAGCTGACCCGCGTGAAGCTGGCCGCGCTCGGCCTGCCGGAAGACTTCCAGAAGCAGGCCGCGCGCCTGCCTGCCCCGTCGCGCCGTGCGCCGACCGAGCCTCAGGGCAACGGCCGCTCGCGTGACGGTCAGCGTCAGGGCGAAGGCCGCCGTGACGGCCGTGGCGGCGGCAACCGCAGCCAGCAGCCGCGCGGCGAACGCCGCGATCGCCCGCATGGTGAGCGCTCGGGCGAGCGTCCGCAGGGTGAGCGCACCGAGCGCCGCGGCGACGAGCGCCGCCGGGACGATCGCCCGCGCAGCGATGCACCGCGCGGCGATCGCCGCGAGCAGGGCGGTGAAGAAGGCGAGCGCAAGCGCCGCTTCCGTCCGCGCGGCGGCAAGTCGGTAGGCACCCACAAGGGCGCCGTCCGCCGCGCCAGCTGATCGGGACATGAAAAAGGCCGGCCTGTTAAGGGCCGGCCACGATCCATACCGGAATCAGAACGGCCCCCACGCCATTGGCATGGGGGCCGTTCCTTTATGCCTCTCCGGCAACTCCGTCGTCCCCGCCGTCTTCGTCGAGGCGGGAGACGAGAATCTTGTCGATCTTGAGGCCGTCCATGTCGACGACCTCGAAACGCCAGCCCTGGTCGGCGAAGAATTCGCCTTCGCGCGGGACCTTCTTCATCACGGCAAGGACAAGACCCGCCGCAGTCGCATATTCGCGGTCGTCGGACAGGGTCATGCCGAGGCGGTCGGCCAGCGCGTCGGCGGGCATCGCGCCCGAGACCAGCAGCGATCCGTCCTCGCGCTCCACCACCAGCGGGGCATCGCCTTCGTCCTGGTGGCCGACGAAAGTTCCCGCCAGCGCCGCCAGCATGTCCGACGTGGTGACAAGGCCTTCCAGGTGGCCGTATTCGTCATGGACCACGGCCATCGTCACTTCCGCCTGCTGCAACTTGCGCAGGGCATCCATGGCGTCGAGCTGGTCGGGGATCACTTCCGCCTTCTTCATCATGGCGGCAATATCGACGGCCTGCCCTTCGACCAGCGCGGCCAGTGCCTCGCGGACCTTGAGGATGCCGACGATATTGTCCGGCGAACCTTCTTCCGCCACGGGCAGCATCGAATGGGGCGAAGCCGCGATCTTGGCGCGCAGCGCGTCCTCACCGGCGTTGACGTCGATCCAGTCGATCTGGTTGCGCGGCGTCATCAGTTCGCGCACCGGGCGGTCGGCCAGGCGCATGACGCCGGTCATCATCGCGCGCTCTTCTTCCTCGATCACGCCGGAGCGGGTGGCCTCGGCGAAGATCATCTGGAGTTCCTCGGCCGTGAGCTGTTCCTGCCCGCCGCCGCGAATGGAGAAGAGGCGCAGGATCAGGCCGGACGATTTGTCGAGCAGCCAGACGAAGGGTGCCATGATCCGGGCGAGCCAGGCCATGGGCCGGGCCATGATGATGGCGACCGGTTCGGCCATGCGCAGGGCTAGCTGCTTGGGCACCAGTTCGCCCACCACCAGGCTGGCGAAAGTGGTGGCGATGATCACCAGCGTGAAGCCCGCCTCGCTGGCGAAGCGCGCGGGCACGCCCAGCGCGGCAAGCCGTTCGCCGACCGGCCCGCCCAGGCTGGCGCCCGAATAGGCACCGGCGATGATGCCGATCAGGGTGATGCCGATCTGGACGGTGCTGAGGAACTTGCCGGGGTCCGCCGCCAGCTCGATCGCTGTGCGCGCGGCGCCGCTGCCCTTGTCGGCGGAGACTTTCAGCCGGGCCGTGCGCGCGGACACGATGGCCAGCTCGGACATGGAGAACAGGCCGTTGAGCAGGATCAGGCCGGCGATGATGAGGAGGTCGGTCCAGGGAAATGGTGTCACAGTAACCCTGCGCTAGCAGAAATCGCCGCACCTGCGAAGCGGCTGTTGCACATCGACATAAACGTCACGGATCGGAAATGCGGTTTGGCCGAACGACTTGGGAGCGACTTGGCCAGAGAGCTTGCCAGAGAGCTTGGACGTAACCGACGCAAAATGCACTTGGCCACGTCGGCGGGAACCCAAGCCGACAGCAATCGTTTCGCCGGGATCAGCCATCTGCTATTCATGTCCACTACCACACAGACGCCCGTGGAAGTGTTTCTGAACAGGAGGGAAGACCATGAAGAAATCACGCCTGATGACGTCCGCCCTGGCCGCGCTCTCGCTTGTCGCGGTATCGGCCTGCGTCACGGATCCGAACACGGGTGAGCGCAAGGTTTCCCGCACCGCCATCGGCGGCGCCGGCGGCGCGGGCCTCGGCTATCTCCTCGGCAGCGTGATCGGCGGCAAGACCGCCCGTATCGTCGGCGCCGGTATCGGCGGCGTGGCCGGCGGCGTGGTCGGCTACCAGATGGACAAGCAGATCAAGGAACTGAAGGAAGACACCGCCGGTTCGGGCATCGACGTCAGCCAGGAAGGCGACGGCATCCTGCTCAACCTGCCGGACGTGACCTTCGCCGTCGATTCGACCGAGATCAGCCCCTCGTTCCAGGCCTCGCTCGACAGCGTCGCCCAGAGCATGGTCAAGTATCCCGACAGTCTGGTGGACGTCTATGGCCACACCGACTCGACCGGTTCGGATGCCTACAACCTCGATCTTTCCAAGCGCCGCGCCGATTCGGTCGCGCGCTACCTGATCTCGCGCGGGGTTTCCTCGGCGCGTATCCAGACGCAGGGCATGGGCAAGAACTATCCGGTGGCGGACAACACCACCGCCGAAGGCCGCGCCAAGAACCGCCGCGTCGAAATCAAGATCACGCCGGTCACCCAGGACGAAGCCTCGGCCGCCCGCTGATCGTAATAAAGTGTTTCCGCTGGAAAGCGGGATCGGGAAAGGGGTCGGCCTGCGGGTTCGGCCCCTTTTTGCTTGGTACGGCTTTTGTTCGGTACGCCTTTTGCTCGATACGCCTTCGACATCCGTCGAAGGCGTGGGCCGGTGCCGCTCAAAACGGCCGGATGGCCGTTTTGCCGGGCGAAAGCCCGGGATACGCAAACTACGCCGAATAGCGCTCCGCCCGGTCGGCCAGGCGCGCCACCGCTGCATCGTGGATCGCGGGTGAACTCACCAGCACGCCGAAGGCGCGCGGGTCGTGCTTGTTGTAGTTGAGCGGCTTGCCGAAAGCGTCGGTAACCGCGGCCCCGGCCTCGCGGGCGATCAGGCCTGCGGCGGCGATGTCCCACTCGTAGCCCCAGCGCAAGGTTGCCAGCAGGTCCGCCTCGTCGGCCGCCACCATCGCCATGCGCAGGGCAATCGAGTTGGGCTGGTCCACCAGCGCAAGATCGGCATCTTCCGGCGCCAGCTTCTTCGCCGGAACCCGCGCGCCCGCCATTGTCTCGCGGTGGCTGGCCCGCAGCGGCTGGCCATTGCGCCAGCTTCCCTTGCCCGCCTCGCCGTACCAGAACTCGCCCCCGGCCTCCCGCGCCCGCGCCGGAGCGTGGAGGAGGCCGATCAGCGGGCGCCGCGTATTGACCAAGGCGACTGAAACCGCCCAGCCCGTGCGCCCGGCAATGAAATCGCGCGTCCCGTCGATCGGATCGACCAGCCATACCAGTTCGCGGCCCTGGCGCGCGGGCGAATCCACGGTTTCTTCCGAGAGCCAGCCTGCCGAGGGCAGCAGTCCGCCCAGTTCCTGCTTGAGGAACGAATCCACTGCGATGTCGGCGGCGCTCACCGGGCTGCCGGGGACCTTTTCCCAGTGCTCACAGGGGTTTCCGTCACCCGGCCAACCGGCCATGGCGATCCGTCCGGCTTCGCGGACGATATGTTCCAATCTGTCGCGATCGATCATGCGCGAGTCGTTCTCATTATTCCGGCGATCCGTTGGACCGCGCGATCCCATTGCGCAGGGAACGGGACTTTTCAAGCGCGCAGGGATGTGCTTATGCGGCCGGGATCAAGTTCGGGGCTACTCACGCCTTTCCCACGGACCTCCAGCAGAAAGCGATTTCAGCGATGAACATTCACGAATACCAGGCAAAGGAACTGCTTGCGAAGTTCGGCGTCGGCATCCCGGCCGGCATTGCCGCTCTCACCGTCGAGGAAGCGGTTGCCGCCGCCAAGCAGCTGCCCGGACCGCTCTATGTCGTGAAGGCCCAGATCCACGCCGGTGGGCGCGGCAAGGGCAAGTTCAAGGAACTGCCGGCCGACGCCAAGGGCGGCGTGCGTCTCGCCAAGTCGGTCGAGGAAGTCGAAGCTTTCGCCAAGGAAATGCTCGGCAACACCCTCGTCACCGTGCAGACCGGTGAAGCCGGCAAGCAGGTGAACCGCCTCTACGTGACCGACGGCGTCGACATCGCCGAGGAATACTACCTGTCGATGGTCGTCGACCGCGCTTCGAGCCGCGTCGCCATGATCGTGTCGACCGAAGGCGGCATGGACATCGAGGATGTTGCCCACAACACCCCCGAGAAGATCACCACCGTCACCATCGACACTGCTGCAGGCTTCCAGGCCCACCACGGCCGTGCCGTTGCCTTCGCGCTCAAGCTGACCGGCGAACTCAACAAGCAGGCGCAGAAGATCGCCAAGCAGCTCTACGAAGCCTTCGTGGCGCTTGACTGCGACATGCTCGAAATCAACCCGCTCGTCGAAACCAAGGACGGCAACCTGCTCGTCCTCGACACCAAGATGAGCTTCGATTCGAACGCTCTGTACCGTCACCCCGACGTGCAGGCCCTGCGCGACGAGACCGAAGAAGATCCGGCCGAAGTCGAAGCCTCGAAGTACGACCTGGCCTACATCAAGCTCGACGGCGACATCGGCTGCATGGTCAACGGCGCCGGCCTTGCCATGGCGACGATGGACATCATCAAGCTCAACGGCTCGTTCCCGGCCAACTTCCTTGACGTTGGCGGCGGCGCCACCAAGGAAAAGGTGACCGCGGCGTTCAAGATCATCCTGCGCGATCCGAACGTGAAGGGCATCCTCGTCAACATCTTCGGCGGCATCATGAAGTGCGACGTCATCGCTGACGGCATCGTGGCCGCGGCGAAGGAAGTGAACCTCTCGGTTCCGCTCGTCGTTCGCCTCGAAGGCACCAACGTCCAGCAGGGCAAGGACATCCTGGCCAATTCGGGCCTGCCGATCGTCCCCGCCAACGACCTGGGCGATGCCGCCAAGAAGATCGTGGCAGAGGTCAAGAACGTCGCCGCCTGATAGGCGCCGTTCCTGGGATCACGCGATCCTCATCGGATAATGCGACGGCGGGGGTTTTCGAACCCCCGCCGTTTGCATTTGAAGACCGGACGAAGTGCGTCTTTGCGACTTCATAGTAATTCTCGGCCTCCCGTTTCTGCCCGGACGATGCGCATTCCTGCGGATTTGCGATATGCATGCGGCGTGATCCCACTTAGGGCTCATCTCGCCGTCGGCAGGGCTTGACGTATACGTCAATTGCCCATTAGGCAGGCCTTGAGTGGATTTAATCGAGCGGCTAAACACGCCGTGCCTGAAACCTGAGAGGACCCGATCAGATGAAGATCCTCGTGCCCGTGAAGCGGGTGATCGACTACAACGTAAAGCCGCGCGTGAAGGCGGATGGTACGGGTGTTGACCTGGCCAACGTGAAGATGAGCATGAACCCGTTCGACGAGATCGCGGTGGAAGAAGCCATCCGCATTAAGGAAGCGGGCAAGGCTGAAGAGATCGTCGCCGTCTCGGTCGGCCCGGCCAAGGCGCAGGATACGCTGCGCACCGCGCTCGCCATGGGCGCCGACCGCGCGATCCTGATCGAAACCGATGCCGAAGTGGAACCGCTGGCCGTCGCCAAGATCTTGAAGGCGATCGTCGCCGAAGAGAATCCCGGCCTCGTGATCCTCGGCAAGCAGGCGATCGACGACGATTCGAACCAGACCGGCCAGATGCTCGCTGCGCTGCTGGGCCGCCCGCAGGGCACCTTCGCCAGCAAGGTCGAGATCGACGGCGATCACGTTGCCGTGACCCGCGAAGTTGATGGCGGTCTGGAGACCGTGAAGCTGGCTCTGCCCGCGATCGTCACCACCGACTTGCGCCTCAACGAGCCGCGCTACGCTTCGCTGCCGAACATCATGAAGGCGAAGAAGAAGCCGCTCGATGTGAAGACCGCCGCCGACTACGGCGTCGATATCGCCCCGCGCCTCAAGACCCTCAAGGTCTCGGAGCCGCCGGTCCGCTCGGCGGGTATCAAGGTCGCCGACGTCGATGGCCTCGTTGCCAAGCTCAAGGAACTGGGAGTCGCCTAATGAAGACGCTCGTTTGGGTCGAACACGACAACGCGTCGGTCAAGGACGCGACGCTCCACACCGTTACCGCTGCCGCCAAGCTGGGTGAAGTCCACCTCTTGGTCGCAGGTGCGGGTTGCCGCGCTGCTGCCGAGGCCGCCGCGAAGATCGCCGGTGTCGCCAAGGTCCATGTGGCCGACAATGCCGCCTACGAACATGCGCTGGCCGAGAACGTCGCGCCGCTGATCGTGGACCTCATGGGCCACCACGACGCGTTCCTGGCGCCCGCCACCACCACCGGCAAGAACCTCGCGCCGCGCGTGGCCGCGCTGCTCGACGTCGCGCAGCTGTCGGATATCCTCTCGGTCGAGGGCGAGAAGACCTTCACCCGTCCGATCTATGCAGGCAACGCCATCGCCACCGTCGAATCGAGCGATGCCAAGCTGGTCATCACCGTGCGCGGCACCGCCTTCGAAAAGGCCGCTGCCGAGGGCGCTTCGGCTGCCATCGAAGACGTCACCGGAGCCGGTGACGCGGGCCTGTCCAGCTTCGTGGGCGCAGAACTCGCCAAGTCGGAGCGCCCGGAGCTGACCAGTGCCAAGGTGATCGTCTCGGGCGGCCGCGCGCTGAAGGATTCGGAAACTTTCGAGCAGGTGATCCTGCCGCTGGCCGACAAGCTCGGCGCTGCCGTCGGCGCCTCGCGCGCGGCGGTGGACGCAGGCTATGTGCCCAACGACTACCAGGTCGGTCAGACCGGCAAGATCGTGGCGCCGGAAGTCTACATCGCAGTCGGCATCTCGGGCGCGATCCAGCACCTTGCGGGTATGAAGGACTCCAAGACCATCATCGCCATCAACAAGGACGAGGACGCCCCGATCTTCCAGGTGGCGGACGTCGGCCTGGTCGCGGATCTGTTCACCGCCGTGCCGGAGCTTACCGGCAAGCTCTGAGCGGTGTTAAAACCGTGAAATGATGCGAACCCCGGTCAGAAATGGCCGGGGTTTTGCATTTTGGTCGCGGCCCTTACTTGCCAGCTCAGGAAGAACGACTAGTCGATGTCAAGGCTCGGCGTGCCTCGGCGGCATGAGATTTCCGTCCTGCCGGGCATCGACAAACCTCACCGAGCTTTCGGATTGTAGAAGCGAGTTACGCAATGCCTCCAGCTGGTTATATTTCTGTCTTGTACATGGTCGGGATGGCTCTTGCTCCGGTGTCCGGGGTAGCAATGACGAAGGACGTCTCACTGGAGGGCTCGTCGAACTGGCTGGTTAATTGGGCCGAACACAGCTGCGTCTTGGCACGCAAATTTGGAACAGCCGATGCGCCGATGTGGCTGAGCATGCGAACTTACAGCCCCAGCTATCATTTCGAGATAACGATAGCCGGCAAAGCCGTTTCGCAACTGCAGCCGCCCAAGAGTTTCACTATCGCCTATGGGGCGGGCTCCCCGATCGAGGTTCGCCGTTACCAGGTTGGCCGCATAGCCGAATATGGGCCGGCGCTAATCTTTTCCGGAGAAATGGCCGCGAGCGACTCAGACGATAGTGATGAAGATGGTCACGACGCCCGCTTGTATCCCGATGCCCCTTTTGAGGCACAGCTCGACCGTATCGAACTGATGACCCCCTATCGCAAGCTGGTTTTTAATACGGGACCGATGAAGAGAGCGCTGGATAGCCTTCGTCAGTGCACGGATAATCTGGTCAAGGGATGGGGATTGGATCCAGCCGTTCAGAGCAGTTTGAGTTCGCGCGTAAAGGCTGAAAATATCCGGACTTGGGCACAAAAGATCCAAGCGTCGTACCCTTTGGAGCTACTCTCTCAGAATAAGGAGGCTCGGGTCAATGTCCTAGTGATCGTCGATGAACACGGCATGCCGAAGAACTGCGATACCTGGCAGGCGTTCGATAACACGGACTTCAAGGTGCGAGCTTGCGGTATCATACTCAGGGATGCGCGCTTTACGCCTGCAAAAGACAAAGATGGCCGTGTCACCGCTTCCTATTACACCACCGTGATAGTCTACAGATCCTGACTGTCTGGCCGAAGCATGTTAATTCGTGTGACGCTCGAACAGGTTGACGATCAGGGGCTTGCCGTCTTCGCCGATATCGTGGCTGCCGCAGGGGGTGAAGCCCAGTGCGGCGGCGACGCGTTCGGAGCCAAGGTTGCCTTCCTCGATCATGCAGGCGATCCGGCGCGGGCCGTGGACGCGATCGAACCATTCCAGCGCGGCCAGCATGACTTCCCTGGCAAGGCCGATGCCCCAATGGTCCTTGCGGACGATCCAGCCCGCTTCCGGCACGTCGTCCATGCCGTGGCCAAAGCCGCGCCAGGAGTGGAACACCCCGCAATTGGCGACGATCTCGCGCTCGCCCCGCAGGCGCACGGGGAACGTGCCGTAGCCGTAAAGCGCCCAGGAGCCGCCGTTACGCTGGAGGCGTTCGAACACGCCTTTCGGCTCGGCCTGGACAAGGCCGAGGAAACGGCGCGTCTCTTCATCGGCAATGAGGCGGATCATGTCGTCCAGATCGCCGGCTTGCGGCTTCCAGAGTTCGAAGCGCTCGGTAACGAGAACCGGGCCGTCCAGCGTCGCCACGCTCACAGCAGCCCGTCCACGACGTGGATGCAGACACCGAACAGGCCGCCGACCAGCGTGCCGTTGATGCGGATGAACTGAAGGTCGCGGCCGACTGCGCCCTCGATGCGATCCGTCACGGTGCGCGCGTCCCAGCGCTTCACGGTTTCCGACACCAGCCTCACGATTTCCCCCCCATAGCGCGACACCACGCCGACCAGCGTGCGCCGGGCGAAGCGATTGACCATGTACTGTAGGCGGGGGTCTTCGCCGAGCGCCAGCCCCAATTGTGCCAGGCTTTCGCCCAGCGCGCCGGAGAGGGCCTTGTCGGGATTGCGCACGGCCTTGAGCAGGGCACTGCGCGTGCGTTCCCAGGTGCTGTCGATCCAGGCGCCGACGGCCGGGTTTTCGAGCAGTTCGTTCTTGATCCGCTCTACCTTGGCCTGGGTTTCCGGGCGGTGGCGCAAGTCGTCGGCAAGGCGGGTGAGCGCCTCGTCGATGCGCGCGCGCAAGGGGTGGTCGGGCTGCACGATCACTTCGGCAAGCAGGCGATAGGCCCCGTCGAGCACGCCGTTGGCAAGCCTTTCGTCCAGCCCGGTCCAGCGCATGATCGAGTTGGCGCGCTGGTGGATCATCTCGCGGATCATCGGCTCGTTGGCCTCGATCGCTTCGCCGATCTTGCGCATCAGGCTTTCGAGAAGCGGCAGGTGGCGGCGGTCGGCAATGGCGTTGGAGAGCATCTGGCCCATCAGGGGCGCGGCCTCCACTTTCTCGATCTGGCGCCGCAGGCCGGTCTTGACCATGCCGCCCATCTGTTCGGGATCGAGCGATTCCAGCACGTCGCCCAGCAGGTTCGCCGCACCCGAACGGATGCGGGACTGCTCTTCGCGCGCCGGGTTGGCCAGGAAGGCGCCCGCCGCGGCGGCAAGGTTGAAGCCTCGCAGCCGCCGGGCGACGACCTGGGGCGTCAGGAAATTGTCGCGCAGGAAGGTCGCCATCGAATCGGCGATGCGATCCTTGTTGTCCGGGATGATCGCGGTGTGCGGGATCGGCAGCCCGAGCGGGTGGCGGAAGAGGGCGGTCACCGCGAACCAGTCCGCCAGCCCGCCGACCATCGCGGCCTCGGTAAAGGCGATGGCATAGCCCAGCGGCCCGCTCCATTCGGGATGGAGCACTGCCAGCCTGCGGAGAACCACGAAGGCCGCCGCCATGAACAGCAGCAGCCCCGTTGCGAAGATCCGCATGCGTCTGGCCCGATCGGTCACGACCGGGCCAGACCGTAAAAAGTCTTGCCGTGCCACGGGGATGCTACGCTTGAAGCCCGGCAATGTTCCTCCCCGCGGTAAACGGCGGCATCATTCGGCAGCGATCGGCTGCGGCACGGCCACGGGCTCGGTAACAGAGTCGCCGTGCGCGTGGTGCGGCTCGAACGTGAGCAGTTTGCGCCGCAGCCAGGGGCCGAGCCGCTTTTCGAACCCATCCGCAAGGCTGAAGGCGGCAGGCACGATGACCAGCGTCAGCATCGTCGACAGCAGCAGGCCGCCGATCACGGTAATGCCCATCGGCGCGCGCCAGGCGGCGTCGCCCGAGAGCGAGATCGCGGTGGGCACCATGCCTGCCGTCATTGCGACGGTGGTCATGATGATCGGCTGGGCGCGCTTGTGCCCGGCGTCCATGATGGCGGTGAGCTTGTCGACGCCCTTTTCCATCTCCTCGATCGCGAAGTCGATCAGCAGGATGGAGTTCTTGGCGACGATGCCCAGCAGCATCAGGATGCCGATGTAGACCGGCATCGAGATCGGCTGGCCGACGATCACCAGCGCCAGCAGTCCGCCCAGCGGTGCCAGCAGCAGCGAGGCCATGTTGACCAGCGGCGAGACGAAGCGGCGATAGAGCAGCACCAGCACCGCGAAGACCAGGAAGATGCCGCTGATCACCGCGATGACGAAGCTGTTCACCATCTCGGCCTGCCACTTGTCCTCGCCCACCGGGGCGTTCGACACGCCGGTCGGCAGGTTCGTCATGATCGGCAGCTTCTGGATCTGCTCCATGATCGGCCCCTTGACCTGTCCCTCGCCAAGGTCGGCACCGACGAAGATGCGGCGCGACTGGTTGTAGCGCTGGATCTGGGTCGGCCCCGCGCCGAAGCGGATCTCGGCCACGCGCTTGAGCGGGACGGAGCCGCCGCTGGCGGTGGTGACGGGCAGGTTCTCGATGGTCGAGAAGTCCCGGCGCGAGGCGCGGGCAAGGATGACGCGGATCGGCACCTGGCGGTCGCTCAGCGAGAACTTCGCGGCGTTCTGGTCTATCTCGCCCAGGGTGGCGATGCGGATCGTCTGACTGAGCGCGGCGGTGGTGACGCCGAGCTGGGCGGCGAGATCGAGACGCGGCACGATGACCAGTTCGGGCCGCTGGAGATCGGCGGCGATGCGCGGCGCGATGACGCCGGGGATCGTGCGCATCTGGTCGGCCAGGGTCTGCGCGGTCTTGTAGAGCAGCTTGGAATCGCTGCCCGAAAGCATGACCGAGATATCGCGGCCGCTGCCGAAACCGCCCGACTGGGTGGCGAAAGTCACGCGGGCATCGGGAATGTCCTGAAGCTGCGGGGCCATCCGGCGTTCGAATTCGATGCTGGTCGCCTTGCGCTGGTCGGCGGGCTTGAGCGCGATATAGAGCGATCCCTTGCCCTCGCGCGAGGCGGCCAGGATGTGCTGCACTTCGGGCTGGGCTTCCAGCAGGCGCGTCACCTTGCCGGCCACGGCGGCGGTCTGTTCGATCGTGGTGCCGGGCACCATTTCGAGATTGACCGTGCTGGTATCGTTGTTGGTGTTCGGCTGGAACTGCGAAGGCAGGCCCGCGAGCAGGGCGAACGTGAGCACCAGCGCATAGATGCCGGAGCAGAAGGCGTAGAAGCGGTGGTCGCGCATGCGGGCCGCCACGCGGTCCGAGAAGTAGCGATACCAGTCGCCGAAGCGGCCCAGGGCGCCGAGCACGGTCTTGAGGATGGCGCCCAGCAGGAAGATCACGGCCGGGATCGCGAGCGGCGCCACGACGGCGGCCAGCACCAGGGCGGCCCTATCGAGCCCGATCTGGGTGAGCACGGCCTTGACGCCCGTAAACAGCAGCGCTGCGGCTCCGAAGCTGACGCCCAGGATGACGAGCACGGCGATCGTCGCGACGAGGTAGTACCACCAGCGCGACGGGGCTTTCACGAGCCGCGCCTTCAGGCGGTGCGCTTCCCTGGAATCGAGGGTCCAGGCCAGGATCCTGAGGTAGAAGTCCATGGCCTTGCCGCCGCCATGTTCGGCATGGCCGTGGGCTTTCAGGAAATAGGCCGCGACCATCGGCGTGATCAGGCGCGCCACGGCAAGGCTCATCAGCACGGCGGCCACGACCGTCAGGCCGAAAGCCTTGAAGAACTGGCCCGGAATGCCCGGCATCAGGCCGACCGGCAGGAACACCGCGACGATCGAGAACGTGGTGGCGACGACCGCGAGGCCGATTTCGTCGGCCGCGTCGATCGAGGCCTGATAGGCCGATTTGCCCATGCGCATGTGGCGCACGATGTTCTCGATCTCGACGATGGCGTCATCGACCAGCACGCCCGCCACCAGGCTGAGCGCCAGCAGCGAGAGGAAGTTCAGCGTGAAGCCCAGCAGGTCCATGAACCAGAAGGTCGGGATCGCCGAAAGCGGGATGGCGATGGCGGAGATCATCGTCGCGCGCCAGTCGCGCAGGAACAGGTAGACGATGACGATCGCCAGCACCGCGCCTTCCACCAGCGCTTCCATCGAGCTGGTGTACTGGCCCTTGGTATAGTCCACGTCCGAGAACAGGCGCGTGATGTGGATGTTCGGGTTTTCCTTGCGGATCTTCTCCAGCGCCTTTTCGGCGCCGTCGTAGACGGCCACGTCGGAAGCGCCGAGCGCGCGGGTGAAGCCGAAAGTCACGACCTCGCGGCCGCGCAGCTTGGCGATGCGGGTCTGTTCGGAATAGCCGTCGTAGACTTTGGCGATGTCGGAAAGCTTGACCTGCCGCCCGCCGCCCACGTTGATGCGCGTCTGCGAGAGCTGGTAGGCGTCCTGGGCATTGCCGAGCACGCGCACCGACTGGCGCGATCCGGCGATTTCCGCCTGTCCGCCCGCCGCGTCGGTATTCACCTGGCGCAGCACGGCGTTGATGTCGTTGGCGGTAAGGCCCAGCGCGATCAGCCGCTCGGGATCGACCACGACGCGAATCTCGCGGTCGACGCCGCCGTTGCGTTCCACCGAGGACAGGCCCTCGATCGAGAGCAGGGTCTTGGAGATCGTATCGTCGACGAACCAGCTGAGCTGTTCCATCGTCATGTCGTCGGCACTAACCGCGTAATAGGCCAGATTATCGCCGTTGGCCTCGATCTTGGTGACCATCGGTTCGAGAATGCCGTCGGGCAACTGCCCGCGCACCTGGTCCACCGCGTTCTTGATCTTGTTGGTCGCGACGTCGGGATCGGTGCCCACCGTGAAGAAGACCAGCGTGGTCGAAGTGCCTTCGGAGGCGGTGGACTGGATTTCCTCGATCCCCGGCACGGAGCGGACCGCGCCTTCGATGATCTGGGTTATCTGCGTCTCGATCTCGGTCGGGGCGGCGCCTGGCTGGGAGATCATGACGTGGACGCCGGGAAACTCGACGTCGGGCATGTTGTTCACGTCCATGCGCATGAACGAGACGACGCCGGCGATCATGACGCCGATGAAGAAGACGATCGGGATGATCGGGTTGCGGATCGACCAGGCCGAGATGTTGCGGAGGCTCATGGCGTTCTATCCGCTCAATTGGTCGCTTTGGTCAGGCGCGGCTTGACCTTGTCGCCTTCGTTGAGGAAGCCGCCGGCCCGCAGCACGACCTTTTCGCTGCCGTCCAGCCCGGACTTGACGGTGATGCCGCGGGCCGTGACCAGCCCGGTCTGCACCGGGCGGCGATGCACCACGTTCTTGGCGTCCACCACGTAGACGAAAGAGCCCTTGTCGTCGTTCTGGATGGCTGATTCCGGCAGGACCGGGGCAACCGTCTGGCCGCCGTTGATGACGGCGCTGGCAAAGCCGCCGGGGCGCAGCGCGGTGTTGTAGGCAAGGGCGATGCGGGCCACGCCCTGGCGGTTGGTGGCGTCGATCACCGGCGCGACCTGCCAGACCTGGCCGGTGAAGCTTTCGTTGCTGCCCGTGGGCGTCACGCGGGCCGGGACGCCGACATGCATGCGGGCGAGATCGTCTTCGCTGAGCTGGGCGAGCAGTTCCATCTCGCCGCCCTTGGCAAGGCGGAACAGCACGGCGCTGCCGCCGCCGACCACCTGGCCCAGCTCGACATTGCGTTCGAGCACGAGACCGGAAGCGGGGGCGACGATGTTGAGGCGGGCGGTCTGGGCATCGAGCTGGCCCAGCGTGGCGCGCGCGACCTTGACCTGGGCCACGGCGGAATCGCGCGTGGCGGTGAGGCGGTCGACGTCGGCCGCGGAGATGAAGCCGCGATCGACCAGCTTGAGCGCGCGGTCGAGATTGGCCTGGGCAAGGCGGGCATCGGCCTGGGCGACGGCGATCTGGGCCGACTGGCCGGCCTGCTGCTGCGACTGGACCGAGCGGTCGATCACGGCGAGGACCTGGCCCTGCGACACCCAGTCGCCCGCTTCGACGAGCACGGCGCGGACCTGGCCGCCTTCGCCGACCGAACCGATCGGCATCGGGCGGCGGGCCGCCAACGATCCGGTGGCGGTGATTTCGCCTTCGACCGAGGCGCGGCCGGGGACGACCACGGTAACGGCAGGCATCTGGACGTCGGTTGCGCCGGGCTGCCTGGCTTCTCCGCCGCCGCGCACGGCGAACCAGATACCGGTGGCCAGCAGCACCGCCGCGACGATCGCGATCAGCCACCAGCGGCGCGAGGTGCCGCTTGGCTCGCCCTCATCGTGCAGCGTGTCGTCGCCGAGCGGATAGCCGCCCGCACCCGTACCGCCCAAGGTCTTGCCCGTGGCCGCCAACCCCTCGTTCTCCGTCACGTCGATCCTGCTGTCGTAATTCATCGTGTCACCGCAAAAACTGCGATTGCCCCCAATCCCGAATGCCTGGCCGGAGGCCCGATCTTCCGCGATGTTGCGAAAGCCGCGCGAAATCGCCGGAAGGCACGATCTGCCGTCGGAGCGCGGACACGCGGGTCCACGCCGCTGCGACGGCCAATTTCCTGCGAAAGGACATATACCTGCGGTGGACGGGTGGCAATCGACAGTCGTTCTTCCGCCGACCCGGATCGACCAGCGTCGATGAAAGTAACGGTAATGGGGTGCGCGACTTATCTGGCGGGAATTGCTTGGAGATATACAGAAAACGGCGACGAACCCAGGTTCGCCGCCGTTTCGGGGTCCTTGAGGGACCAAATAGGCAGTACGCTCAATACTTCTGCTGACGCTCGTAGAGATCGCGGTAGTGCTGAATCCGCGTGACGCGCAGGCCTTGCATGCCGGAGCGGTCCACGGCGCGCTGCCAGGACGCGAATTCCTCGAGCGTGAGCTGGTAGCGTTCGCAAACCTCGTCGATCGTCAGCAGCCCGCCGTTGACCGCCGCCACCACTTCCGCCTTGCGGCGCACGACCCAGCGAGAGGTGTTCGCCGGGGGAAGCGATTCAAGCGTCAACGGTTCGCCGAGCGGCCCGATTACCTGGGCAGGACGGATTTTCTGGTTCTCGATCATCATCACCCTCGTACGCCGGTGCTTGGATTGCCGGCGACGGAAAGGACATTGGCCTGCGCTGGCTTGCGATTGCCTGAAGCATTTGGGTTAACAGTTATTGAGACTGACGCATACGTATGAATCACATTGGCTGCCGGACCGGCGAAGCTGCCGAAGCGGTGGAGACGGGTCGAAACCGTCGTATCGACGGCGACATCGTCGAGCAGCGTGCGCAGATCGTGCGCGGCGAAAAGCCTCGAACGCAAGGAAAACCAGTCGATTGGACGATCGGCCGCGATGAACGCCTCGCTGCCGCGACCCGGCGCATGCCCTGCCGTGCAGGTTTCATGATCGTGAGCGATGTTCATACCGCCCATCTGTAGCGCGGCTTGGTCAAGGGAATGTAAAGGCCGCGCTTACTCTTTTTTAATCATTGTTAACGCGGCTTCGCGATGCTCCTTAACCGTGACGGCGCGGGCAGGGCAGGGCAGGGCAAACCGGGGCGCAAAGCGCGGCACGTGCGGTTGAAAGGTAGGAATTCGCCGCATTCGGCTGTATGGGGCGGCGCATGACCGCCCTTTCCGATCTTGAAGGACTGGTGGCCGGCCTCGACCCCGCCACGCTGTTCCAACTGCCTGCGCCGCTTTCGGCGCGCCGCATCGTCGTTGCCATGTCCGGCGGCGTCGACAGCTCGGTCGTCGCCGCGCTGGCTGCCGCGACCGGTGCCGAGACCATCGGCGTCACGCTCCAGCTCTACGACTACGGCGCCGCGACCGGCCGCAAGGGTGCCTGCTGCGCGGGCGACGACATTCGCGACGCGCGCGCCGTGGCCGACCGTCTGGGCATAGCCCACTACGTCTTCGACCATGAGAGCGCCTTTCGCGAGGAAGTGGTCGAGCGCTTCGCGGACGACTACATGGCGGGCCGCACCCCGATCCCCTGCATCCGCTGCAATATGGGACCCAAGTTCACCGACCTGCTGACGATGGCGCGCGACCTTGGCGCGGACTGCCTCGCCACCGGCCATTACGTGCGCCGCGTGGAAGGACCGGCCGGTTCGGAGCTGCACCGCGCCTTCGATCCCGCGCGCGACCAGAGCTATTTCCTCTACGGCACGACCGAGGCCCAGCTCGATTTCCTGCGCTTCCCGCTCGGCGGACTGCCCAAGAGCGAGACCCGCCGCCTGGCCGAAGCGGCCGGACTGCGCGTGGCGGACAAGCCGGACAGCCAGGACATCTGCTTCGTGCCCGATGGCGACTACGCCAAGATCGTGCGCGCGGTGCGCCCGGAAGGCGAGGCGCCCGGAGAGATCGTCCACGCCCTGACCGGCGAGGTACTGGGCACCCACCGCGGCATCATCCACTATACCGTGGGCCAGCGCCGCGGCCTGGAGATCGGCGGCCAGCCCGAGCCGCTCTACGTCGTGCGTATCGATGCGCCCGGGCGCCGGGTCATGGTCGGCCCGCGCAGCCTGCTCGGCGTTGCCGCTGCCCGGGTGACCGAAACCAACCGGATCGGCCCGCTGCCCGATGCTCCGCTGACGGCCAAGGTCCGGTCGTTGGCCAAACCGGTGCCGATCACGCTCGAAGGACCCTTCGGCGGCGGCGCGGAAACGACGATCCGTTTCGCGAATCCCGAATATGGCGTGGCGCCGGGCCAGGCGGCGGTGATCTATGCGGGAGACCGCGTGGTCGGCGGCGGCTGGATCGAAGGCACCGAGGCGGCGATTCCGCTGGATTGAGGGTGAGGGAACGCCCCGCCCCTTACTCCGCCCAGGGCTCCAGCTGGCAACCGCGATCGGCGGCGAACGTGGCGGTCTGGCGGGCCAGCAGGGGCACGCTGGCCTTGACCGTGCGGGCATCGGCATCTTCGGACAGCATCATGAAGCTGGCGGTGCGGCCCAGCCCGGCGACGGCGATCCGGCCCTTGCAGCTTCCTAGCGCCTGCCCGGAAACGAAGCGGCAGGCGCAGGCGACCCGCGCGCCGTAGGAGGTGCTCACCAGCGCTTCCTCGCGCAGGCCGCGCCATGACCAAGCCAGCAGCAGCACCGCTGCCAACAAGGCGAGCAGCACCAGGTTGCGCAGCCAGCGCGAAGGCTGGCGGCTTCGCTCTGCGCCGCCGGGAATGCCGGGTGGCGGCGGGCTGTCCCCGGTCCTGTATGTCGTGCCTGTTGCCATATTCCCGCGCCTCGCACATCACACCGCGCGTCATGCCGGTGCGCCGCCCCCCCCTTATCCTCGCCCTTTCGCTCGTGCCAGTCCTGGCGCTGGCGGGCCTCGCCGGCTGTGGACAGGACGCGCAGCAGGGACCGCCGCCGCCAAGCGCCGAATCGCAGGCCGCCATCAAGGATGACGGCGGCGCCCCGCGTGCCGCTTTCGGCCGCGCCATCGACGGGCTGTTCGCAGAGGACGTTGGCCGGACCGAGGCGCTTGTGGTGATGAAGCGCGGCGCGGTCATCGCCGAGCGCTACGGCGAAGGCGTGCGTGCAGAGACGCGGCTGCACGGCTGGGGCATGGGGCAGTGCGTCACGGCGTTGATGGTCGGGCAGCTCGTCAGCGACGGGCGGCTGAGGCTGGCCGAATCGGCGCCGATCCCGGCGTGGCAGCGCCCCGGCGATCCGCGCGGCGAGATCACACTCAAGCAGCTCCTGCAGATGCGCTCGGGCCTACGCCATTCGGAAACGCAGACTTCGGCCAATGGCGGAAGCGCTGCCGGCGAAGCGGCGCAGCAGTCCGACCGCATGCGCATGCTCTATCTCGACGGGCGCGACGACATGGCGGCTTATGCCGAGGCGCAGCCGCTGGAGGCGCCTGCCGGTGCGCGATTCGTGAACAGCGCGGCCACGCCGGTGATTCTCTCGGACCTTGCCGCGCGGGTGCTGTCGCCCGACGCCCATCCCGATCGTCGCCGCAAGGCGGTGGGCGACTACTTGCGCAACCGCGTCTTCGCGCCGCTCGGCATGGATTCGGCGATGGCCGGGTTCGACCGTTCGGGCACGATGATCGGATCGGCCATGATCCACGCCTCGGCGCGCGACTGGGCGAAGCTGGGCGAATTCCTGCGCCATACCGGCTCGATCCAGGGCGCGCAGATCCTGCCGCGCCGCTGGGTGCAGTTCATGCTGGAATCCTCGCCGCGCAATCCCGGCTACGGGGCGGGCGTGTGGCTCAACCGAACCAAGGCCAAACCCGGCGCGGGCGGGGAGGATGTGCTGTTTCCCGGCATGGCGCCGGGCAATGTCTTCGCCTGCGTGGGCGAGCAGGGCCAGTACGTGATCGGCTCGCCCGACCAGCTCCTGACCGTCGTGCGGCTGGGCGAGAGCGATCCCGTGCAGGAGCGCGTGGTTCACGATAGGCTGGGCAAGCTTCTGGCGATGTTCCCGGGCGGGATCTGAAGAGGGCACCTGCCGCAACGAAAAGGGCCGGAAGCGATGCTGCGCTTCCGGCCCTTTTCGTTGGCGATGGTAAGGCGGTTCAGCCTTCGATCGTGGTCTGTGCGTCGCGGCCGTCGCCTTCCGGGGCGGCCAGGATCGCGCGGGTGACCTGACCCTTGGCGACAGTGTAAGTGCCAGGATCGCCCACGGTGGAGCGAATCGCCGGATCCGACGGACCGGCCATGCTCAGGGTCGACTTCTCGATGTCGCTGCGGGCCTGCGGGCCGCCGAACAGCGCGTCGAGCGCCTGCTGCTGGACATTGTCGTCCGAGGGGCGAGGCTGGCCCTGCTTCGGCGGGGCGAGGGTGAAATCGGGCGGCACCACCAGCGGCGACTGGCGCTGCACGGCGAATTCGTCGGGACGGTTGTGGTCCAGCAGGCCGGTGCTTCCGCAGCCGGACACGAGCACCGCACCGGCGGCGACGAGAATCAGGGCTCCGGTCTTCTTCATGGGCATCAACTCAAATCTCCGGGGCGGCGTCGGGCGCCTTGTCATGTCCGCCATTCGTTTCGGGCTTGTCGCGCGAAAGCAATGAGCGGGCAAGGATAATCAGGACGCCGACCGTGATGGCGACGTCGGCAATGTTGAAAATGAGGAACGGACGCCATTCGCCGAAGTGAAGGTCGGCATAGTCGATCACGAAACCCATGGTGAAACGATCGCGGATATTGCCCAGCGCGCCGCCCAGCACCATGGCCAGGGCGGCGATCTCGCCGAGCTTGCGCTCGCGCAGCATCCAGATGAAGACGAACAGCGCGATCAGGCCGGTCATCGCCACCAGCGCCCAGCGGCCTTCGGGCGAATCCGCCGTGAACAGGCCCAGCGAGACGCCGAGGTTCTTGGTCCAGCGCAAGTCGAAGAAGGGGGCGATCTCGATTACCCCCACGTCCCGCAGCTTGAGTCCCGAGACGACCCAGGCCTTGAACCCCTGGTCGATCACGAAGACGACCGCGGCGATCAGCAAGCCGATCAGGCGTTTGCGGGCGACCGACATCCCGGCCGACATCCCGCCGGTCACGCCTGTTCCTCCACAGCGCCCACCACGTCATCGCAGCGGTCGCAGAGGTCGCCGTCTTCCGAGACTTCGGGAAGGTGGCGCCAGCAGCGGCCGCACTTGTGGTCGGTGGAGGGGGTGACGGTCACCTCGTCTCCCTGCCCACGCGTCACTTTCGCGGTGATGAACAGTTCGGCCAGATCGGCATCGGGCGCCGAGGCCGGAACCGTGACCGTCGCGGCGAGACTGGAACCGACGATCTTCTCGCGGCGCAGCGGCTCGATCGCTTCGGTCACCTTCACGCGCAGGGCGCGCAGGTCTGCCCAGCGGGCGGCATCGGCTTCCACGGCGGGAACGTCCGGCCATTCGAGCAGGTGGACGCTCTCGCTGCCGGGGAAGCGGCTCTGCCAGACTTCCTCGGCGGTGAAGACGGTGACCGGCGCGGCATAGCGCACCAGCGCGTGGAACAGCGTGTCCAGCACGGTGCGATAGGCGCGGCGCTTCGGATCGGATGGCGCGTCGCAGTAGAGGCAATCCTTGCGGATATCGAAGAAGAAGGCCGAGAGGTCTTCGTTGCAGAAATCCAGCAGGGTGCGGACGTAAGTATTGAAGTCGAAGTCCGCGACGGCCTTGCGCAGCGTGGCATCGACGCCTGCGAGCAGCGAGAGCACGTAGCGCTCCAACTCGGGCATCTCCGAAACCGGCAGCTTCTCGTCGTCCGAGAACCCGTCGAGCGCGCCCAGCAGGTAGCGCATGGTGTTGCGCAGCTTGCGGTACTGGTCGGCCACGCCCTTCAGGATCTCGTCGCCGATGCGGTGATCCTCGGTATAGTCCACCGAAAGCGCCCAGAGGCGGATGATGTCGGCGCCGTTGGTCTCCATCACCTTGATCGGGCTGATGGTGTTGCCGAGCGACTTCGACATCTTGAAGCCCTTGGCATCCATCGTGAAGCCGTGGGTCAAGACCGCCTTGTAGGGCGCATGGCCGCGCGTGGCGCAGCTCTCGAGCAGCGAGGACTGGAACCAGCCGCGATGCTGGTCGCTGCCTTCCAGATAGAGGTCGGCGGTCGGGCCGACGTGATCCTCGGCCGGCACCAGTTCGGGCCAGCGACCGGATTCGAGCACGAAAGCGTGGGTCGAGCCGGAATCGAACCAGACGTCGAGAATGTCGACGACGCGCTCGTAGTCATCGGCGCTATATTTGGTGCCGAGGTATTCCTGCGCGCGCGCGTCCGACCAGGCATCGACGCCGATCTCGCGGATGGCGGCGATGATGCGGGCGTTCACTTCGGCATCGACGAGGTATTCGCCGCTCTTGCGATCGACGAACAGCGTGATCGGCACGCCCCAGGCGCGCTGGCGCGAAAGCACCCAGTCCGGGCGGCCTTCGACCATGGCGCCGATGCGGTTGCGGCCCTTTTCGGGGACGAAGCGCGTCTCTGCGATGGCGTCGAGCGCGGCTTCGCGCAGCGTCGGCGAGGCTTCGGCGGTCTCGTCCTGCGGATCGATGGCGCCGCCTTCGCCTTCCCAGCGGCGCTCGGCGCGGGTCTTGGAGGGCAGGTGGCCGAGCACCTTGTCCATCGGCACGAACCACTGCGGCGTGCAGCGGAAGATCACCTTGGCCTTGGAGCGCCACGAGTGCGGGTAGGAGTGCTTGTAGTCGGGCGAAGCCGCCAGCAGTGCGCCAGCTTCACGCAGGTCCGAGCAGATCGGGCCGTCGGGGGCGTTGAACTTGGGGTTGATGACCGAGCCCTGGCCGCCCAGCCAGCCCCAGTCCTCGCGATACTTGCCGTCGGCCTCGACCACGAACTTGGGGCCGATGCCGTGCGCCTTGCAGAGCAGGAAGTCGTCCTCGCCATGGTCGGGCGCCATGTGGACGAGGCCGGTGCCGCTCTCAGTGGTGACGAAATCGCCCGAGAGCAGGGGACGCGGCTCGGCAAAGAAGCCGCCCAGCGCGTGCATCGGATGGCGGGCCTTGGTGCCGGCGAGTTCGGCGCCTTTGAAGACGCCATGGGTATGCCAGAGGATTGAAGGCAACTTGTTGAACTCAGAAAGTTCCACAACACCCTGTTTTACAACACGCCCCTGCCAGCTTTCGAGCAGTTCTCGTGCGATCAGGTACTTCTTGTTGAGAATCCGCGAACGGAATGGTGCATCGAAGCCATCGAAAGTGTTGCCTTCGGGCGTTCCTTCGCCACTTAGACCCACGTTCTCAACTTCAACCAGAACGTACTCAACCTCAGGCCCATAAGCGAGCGCCTGGTTGGTCGGGATCGTCCACGGCGTGGTCGTCCAGATCACGGCATAGGCACCGACCAGTTCCGGGATCGCGGATTCGGTGATCTCGAAAGCCACGTCGATCTGGGTCGAGACGATGTCCTCGTACTCGACTTCGGCTTCGGCCAGCGCGGTCTTTTCGACCGGGCTCCACATCACCGGCTTGGCGCCGCGATAGAGCATGTCGTGCTCTGCGAACTTCAGCAGTTCGGTGACGATGGTGGCTTCGGCCTGGAAGTCCATGGTGAGGTAGGGCTTGTCCCAGTCACCGTTGACGCCGAGGCGCTTCAGCTGCTCGCGCTGCACGTTCACCCAGTTCTGGGCATAGGCGCGGCATTCGGCGCGGAATTCCTCTGCCGGAACCTCGTCCTTGTTCTTCTTCTTCTTGCGGTACTCTTCCTCGACCTTCCACTCGATGGGGAGGCCGTGGCAGTCCCAGCCGGGGACGTAGGGTGCGTTCTTGCCCAGCAGGGTCTGGGTGCGCACGACCATGTCCTTGAGAATGTGGTTCAGCGCGTGGCCGATGTGCATGTCGCCGTTCGCGTAGGGCGGGCCGTCATGCAGCACGAACTTCTCGCGGCCCGCGCGGGCCTCGCGGGTCTTGGCGTAAATGTCCTGTTCCTGCCAGCGCGCAAGAATACCCGGCTCCTTCTGCGGGAGCCCGGCCTTCATGGGGAAATCGGTCTTCGGCAGGAAGACGGTCGATCGATAATCGCGCTGTTCGGTCATATGCGCTGCGCACTAGAGCAAATGCGCGGATGTTGGAAGGGTTCGCGCACATGGCGAGGTACGGACTTGGGGCGGTCGTGGCGAAGGGGAAACCTCTCCCCACGCACTCGTCATCCTGAACTCGTTTCAGGATCCATCGCGCGCCACCGACCGGACGGTGCGTGTGGAGGAATGGATCCTGAAACAAGTTCAGGATGACGTTGTGGTTAGTGGCGGCCGAGTGTGTGGCGAGCGGGCGTTCACCCGATATGCGACAGCAGTTCCCGGGCGCGGTCGCAGTCGCGGCGCATCTGGGCGACGAGGGCGTCGAGCGAATCGAACTTCGCCTCGGGGCGCAGGAAGTGGTGGAAGGCTACTTCAATCTCCTGGTCGTAGAGATCGCCGGAGAAGTCGAAGAAATAGGGTTCCAGCAGTTCGATCGGCGGCTCGAAGGTGGGGCGCACGCCCATGTTGGCGGCGCCGGGCAGGATGCGGCCGTCCGGCATGCGGCCGGTCACGGCGTAGATGCCGTAGCGCGGGCGCAAGTAGTTGTTCATGTTGATATTGGCGGTGGGGAAGCCGATGGTCCGGCCCAGCTTGCCGCCGTGCTGCACCACCCCGCGCGCCGCGAAAGGGCGGGTGAGCAGGCGTGCGGCGGTCTCGCACTCGCCCAGCTTCAGCGCGTCGCGGATGCGGCTGGAGGAAATCACGCCCTCTGCATCATGCACGGGGCCGACGGTGCGCCCTTCCAGGCCGAAGCCCGCGCCCACTTCGCACAGGACGCGCGGATTGCCGCCGCGGCCCTTGCCGAAGGTGAAATCCTCTCCTGTGACGACCCCGGCGCAGCCGAGCTGGCGGCCGAGCACCTGTTCCACCCAGTCCGCCGCTTCCATCGAGGCCATGGCCCGGTCGAAATGGAGCACCAGCATGGCATCGGCACCGGCAGCCTCGAACAGGTCCTGCCGCTGGTCGAGCGTGGTCAGGCGAAACGCGGGGGCGTCGGGTTTGAACAGGCGGACGGGATGGGGATCGAAAGTCGCGACAATGGCAGGGCGGCCGCGTTCGCGCGCCCAGCGAATCGCTTCGCCGACCACGGCCTGGTGGCCCTGATGAAACCCGTCGAAATTGCCGAGCGCCAGAATGGCGCCGCGCATCGATTCGGGAAAGGCTTCGCGGTTGTCGAGACGAATCATGTCGATTGAGGCCTATAAGTCCCGGACCAGCGTTACGAAAGCGTGCGCGGGATAGTCACCGTCCGCCGGATGTTCCTCGCGTGCGGTTTCCCGCCATTCGGGGCCTGTCGCGGGCATTGCGGTGTCGCCGGGATAGTCGGCGTGGATCTCGGTGAGTTCGATGCGGCGGGCGAGCGGCAGGAACAGCCGGTAGATCTCGGCGCCGCCGATCACCGCCACGTCGCCGCCGCCCGCCAGCGCAAGGGCGTCCTCTACCGAATGCGCCACTTCCGCGCCCTCGGCCTGCCATGCGGTATCGCGGGTGAGCACGATGTGGCGGCGGCCGGGCAGCGGCGAGGGGAAGCTGTCGAACGTCTTGCGGCCCATGATCATGGGCTTGCCCATCGTCATGGCCTTGAAGCGCCGGAGATCGGCAGGCAGGCGCCAGGGCAGGGCGCCGTCGCGGCCGATCACGCCGTTCGCGGCGCGGGCGTAGACAAGGAAGAGGTCCTGCGCCAAGTGCCGGTCAGTCGCGCTGGAAGGTCAGGCGGGTGACGTGGCCCATCTTGCGGCCGGGACGCGCGGCGCCCTTGCCGTAGAGGTGCAGGTGGTTGGCCGGATCGGTGAGGATCGCCGCCCAGTCATCCGCTTCGTCGCCGATCAGGTTGCGCATTTCCACGGCATCGGCGGCAAGCCCGGTATCGCCCAGCGGCAGCCCGCAGATGGCGCGAACGTGATTCTCGAACTGGCTGGTGACCGCGCCCTCGATGGTCCAGTGCCCGGAATTGTGGACGCGGGGCGCCATCTCGTTGAAGACGGGGCCGTTTTCGGTCGCGAAGAATTCCAGCGTGAGCACGCCCACATAGTCCAGCGCATCGGCCACTTTGGCGGCGAGTTCGCGCGCGGCCGGAACCTGTTCCAGCAGGCGCGCGGGCGCGGGTACGGTGCTGAGGGCCAGGATGCCGCCTTCATGCACGTTGTGGGCCGAATCGAAGTAGCGGATCTCGCCATCGGCACCCCGGCACAGGATCACCGAGAACTCGGCGAAGAACGTGACGAAGCCTTCGTAGATCAGCGGCTGGTCGGGAAGGTCGAGGCCCTCGGCGTCCCCCGCCGTCATGATCCGCCACTGGCCCTTGCCGTCGTAGCCGTCGCGCCGGGTCTTGAGAATGCCCGGCGCGCCGATCGCGGCGATGGCCTCGACAAGATCGGCGGCCGAATCGACCGGATGGAACGGGGCAGGGGTGCCGCCGAGGTCCGTGACGAAGCGCTTCTCGTTGAGCCGGTCCTGCGCCGTTTCGAGCGCGAGGGGCTTTGCCAGCAGCGGCACGTCACCCAGCGCGGCGAGCGGGCCGACCGGCACATTCTCGAACTCGTAGGTGACGACCGCGCAGCCTGCGGCGAAGCGGGTCATGGCCTCGGCATCGTCCCAGGCGGCGCAAGTGAATTCCGCGCTGACTTCGGCGGCGATCGAATCGGCTTCGGGGGCGTAGATATGGCTGCGGTAGCCAAGCTGGGCCGCGGCCATCGCGATCATGCGGCCGAGCTGGCCGCCGCCGAGGATGCCGATGGTTTCGCCGGGAGGGATCATCTTTGGGACTCGTTGCGTGCAGGCCCTTCGACAAGCTCAGGGCGAGCGGACTTCTATTCATTCGGATAACACCGTTACCCGCTCATGCTGAGCCTGTCGAAGCATCATGCCCGAGCTGGCAAAACAGCCGGGCCGAAGCAATCAGACCGGCTTTTCCGCCACGCTCGCCGTCTGGTCTGCGCGGAAGGTCTTGAGGCGCTCGGCCAGGGCCGGGTCGGAGGTGGCGAGGATCGCGGCGGCCAGCAGGCCCGCATTGGCCGCGCCCGCCTCGCCGATCGCCAGGGTGCCGACCGGAATGCCGGCGGGCATCTGCACGATCGAGAGCAGGCTGTCCTGCCCCGAAAGCGCCTTCGACTGCACCGGCACGCCCAGCACGGGAAGATGCGTCATCGAAGCGATCATGCCGGGCAGGTGGGCGGCGCCCCCCGCTCCGGCGATCACCACCTTGAAGCCTTCGCCGTCCGCGCCTTTGGCGAAATCGACCAGACGCTCGGGCGTGCGGTGCGCCGAGACGATCCGGGCGTCATAGGCGACGCCCAGCTTGTCCAGCATCTCGGCCGCGCGGATCATGGTAGGCCAGTCGGACTGGCTACCCATGACGATGGCAACAGGAGCCCCCACCCCGCTCATATCAACGCTCCGACAGGTAGTAGCGGTCGAGCACCGCGAGATCGTCCGCCAGTTCGTAGACGATCGGCTGGCCGGTCGGGATTTCGAGGCCGGTGATCTCGTCGTCCGAGATGCCGGACAGGTGCTTCACCAGTGCGCGCAGGCTGTTGCCGTGGGCCGAGATCAGCACGTCGGTACCGGCCTTGAGGTGCGGCACGATCGAGCCTTCGTAGTAAGGCAGGACGCGGGCGATGGTGTCCTTCAGGCTTTCGGTCTGCGGCACGTCGATCCCGGCATAGCGCGGGTCGGTGGAGAGATCGAACTCGCTGCCGATCTCGAGCACCGGCGGCGGGGTGTCGAAGCTGCGGCGCCAGATCTTGACCTGCTCGTCGCCGTGCTTCGCCGCGGTCTCGGCCTTGTTGAGGCCGGTGAGGCCGCCGTAGTGGCGTTCGTTGAGGCGCCAGTCCTTGGTCTCGGGGATCCACAGCAGGCCAGCGGCTTCCAGGGCGAGATGCAGCGTGCGGATCGCGCGGGTCTGGAGCGAGGTGAAGGCGACGGCGGGCGCCAGGCCCTTTTCCTTCAGCAGGGTGCCGGCGGCGCGGGCTTCTTCCTCACCCTTTTCGGTAAGGTCTACGTCCCACCAGCCGGTGAAGCGGTTTTCGAGATTCCATTGGCTCTGGCCGTGGCGGACGAGGATCAGGCGAGGCAAGGCGTACTCCCAGGTCTCAGCGGCGATCCCCTCGGGAAACGCCCGTTGGCAGACTGACTCTATGTCTGGGCGCAGCCCCTAGCTTTCCGGCGCCGGTTTGGAAAGACCGCCTGATTCGTTTTCATGACCTGATTCGGAAGAGGAGGCGGATTCGTCGGCGGAGGAGATGGCCCGCGCCTGCGCTTTGCGGCGGCGAAGATTTTCACGAAGCTTGGCGGCAAGCCGTTCCTCGCGGGAATGCGCGGTATTCGTCATGGTCAGGGCGTCTTTCGAGGGGCCTTGGAGTGGGCTTGAAATGGCTTTCTGAAAAAGAATGCGCAAGAGGCGCTTGACAATCTTCGCGGTCACGGACATTAGCGCGCCCCTGCCCCGGGTCGCCGGGACAAGCGCTTCCGGCAACGGAAATCAGGCGCTGCTGTAGCTCAGTGGTAGAGCGCGTCATTGGTAATGACGAGGTCGGGAGTTCAATCCTCCCCAGCAGCACCATTCTCCCCCATATCGAGAATTGGTGATCCCGTAGCAAGCTGCGGATGTTCCACGTGAAAACGTGTGAACTGTGACTTTTTTGCTGCACCGCAGCGCTGTCACGAAAGTGCCATCCCATTGGCACCTAACTGTCACGAACCCTGCCTAGACGCGCCGCAATTCGTTGCAAAACAGGGTTCCAGTACATGAAGACTTCCCTCCGCATCGCTGCGGGACTGCTCGCCTCGGCATCGTTCGCCACGATCGCCCATGCCGGTGAAGTGGCCGGCAGCGTGCATGACGCATCGGGCGTGCGTCCCCTGCAGTCGGCTTCGGTCCGCATCGTCGAACTGAACCGCTCGGCCGAGACCGATCGCGGCGGTAACTTCATCTTCGGCGACGTGCCTGCCGGAACCTATACCGTGGAAGCGCGCTACGTCGGCGCCGAAGTGACCACCCAGTCGCTCACCGTTCCCGCCACCGGCCGCATCGCCAGCGACTTCAACCTGCCCGCGATCGGCGGCGGCGACATCCTGGTGACCGGCCAGACCGCCAACCTGACCAGCGCCCTGTCGCGCCAGAAGGCGGCCGACGGCGTGGTTTCCGTGCTCACCCGCGACGCCGTGGGCCAGTTCCCCGACCAGAACGTGGCCGAATCGCTGCGCCGCCTGCCGGGCATCAATATCCTCAACGACCAGGGCGAGGGCCGCTTCGTGGCCGTGCGCGGCCTCGATCCCAACCTCAACTCGACCTCGCTCAACGGTGTGCGCATCCCGGCACCGGAATCGGACGTGCGCCAGGTCGCGCTCGACGTCGTCTCGTCGGACACCATCGAATCGGTGGAAGTGAAGAAGTCCTTCACCCCCGACATGGACGGTGACTTCATCGGCGCATCGGTGGAGATCAAGACCACCAGTGCCTTCGATTCGAAGAAGAACCGCTACTCGCTGAACGCCGAAGGCAGCTGGAACGACTATTCGGGCAAAGTCACGCCGAAGGGCGCGTTCGACTTCACCCAGAAGCTGGGCGAGAACTTCGGCATCGCCGGCTCCGTCAGCTACTACAAGCGCAAGTTCGAGACCGACAACGTCGAGGCGGCGGACTGGACCGAGGACGATAACGGCAATGCCTATGCCGAAACCCTGGAATACCGCGACTACGACGTGGAGCGCACCCGCATCAACGCGGCGCTCTCGTTCGACTGGCGCGTTTCGGACACCACCAAGGCCTATGTGCGCGGCAACTGGGCGCAGTTCGACGATCATGAATATCGCCGCCGCACCACTTTCGACTTCAGCGACTTCGGCGAAGCCAGCAGCGCCACCGGATCGACCGTGCGCTTCGACACCGCCGATCTCGACGATGGCGACAAGCTGACCATCGAGCGCGACCACAAGGATCGCTTCGAGCGCCAGCGCATCCGCTCGGTCGCCATCGGCAGCGACACCGACACCGGCACCTGGAAGTTCAACTGGCAGGGCAGCTATGCCAAATCGAGCGAGAAGGAGACCTTCTCGCTCGATCCCAGCCGCTACACCGCCGAGTTCGAGAACGATTCGGGCGTCGCCATCGACGTGAACAACGGCAACAAGTTCTTCCCGGCTTACTCGGTCGCAAACGGCGCGGCATCGGTGAACGATGCAAGCAACTACGGGTTCGACCGCCTCGAACTGACGACCCTGTCGGACAGCCAGGATGAGGAATGGGCCGCCAAGGCCGACCTCGCCAGCACTTTTGCCGGCGACAATGGCGACTTCACCGTGCAGGGCGGCGTCAAGGCACGCTGGCGCAAGAAGTCCTACGATTTCAACATGAGCCGCTTCGACGGCTATGACGGCGACTACACGCTGGCCGATGTGCTGGGCAAGCAGACCTACCGCCTGCTCGACATGGGCCCGGTGGCCAGCAAGCGTGGTCCGGCCGACTTCTACCTCGCGAACGAGGGCGGGTTCGAATACAACGATGTCGACAGCCTGATCGACAGCTCGACCAGCGACTACTCGGTGCGCGAGGACATTCTGGCCGGTTATCTGCTCGGCCGCTGGGACTCTGCCACCCTGCGCGTGATCGGCGGCGTCCGCGTGGAACGCACCTACAACAAGCTGAACGGCAACCTTGTTGCCGTGAGCGAGAACGACGACGGCGATAGCGTGGTCGATGTCTCGGGCGTGGGCTACGAGCGCAACTACACCAACTGGCTGCCCAGCCTGACCCTGCGCTGGAGCCCGCAGAGCAACCTCGTCGCCCGCGCGGCCGGCTACAAGACGGTGGTACGCCCCAAGCTGGCCGACCTCGCGCCGCGCTACAGCATCAACGAGGATGGTGAGGCCGAGTTCGGCAACCCCTACCTGAAGCCTTACCAGGCCTGGAACTTCGATGCCGGGTTCGACTACTACTTCACCAACAACGGCGCGATCTCGTTCGGCGGCTTCTACAAGTCGATCAAGGACTACACCTACAGCGCCTTCTCCAGCGAGGAAGGCACCTTTAACGGGGTGGACTATACCGAGCTGCGCACGCCGGTGAACGGCGACACCGCCACCATCGCGGGCCTGGAAGCCAGCTTCAGCCAGGTCTTCTCGATGCTGCCTTCGCCCTTCGATGGCCTGCTGACGCAGCTGAACTACACCTACACTTACGCGCGCGGCACCGTGTTCGACGATGACGGCGTGGCCCGCCGCATCTCGCTGCCTTCGTCTTCGAAGAACACCTTCAACGTCGTGCTCGGCTACGAGAAGGGCCCGGTCAGCCTGCGCGCCGCCGGTACCTTCCGTGACAAGTACCTGGACGAAGTGGGCGGTGCCCCGGATCAGGACCGCATCGTCAACCAGCACTTCCAGCTGGACCTCTCGGCCAAGTACAAGCTGACCGAGAACGTGCGCCTCTTCGCGGACTGGGTGAACGTGAACAACGCCAAGTTCTATGCCTATCAGGACTTCGCCGGTTCCAAGCGTCTCCTCCAGTACGAGGAATACGGCTCGACCGTGAAGTTCGGCGCGAAGGTGACCTTCTGATGAAGGCGCCTTTCACGACTGTCGCCGACATCGTGAAGCACGGGTCGGGAGCATTGCTTCCGGCCCTTCTGCTTGCCGGCTGCGCAACCACGGGCGGAGCGCCCGCTGCGATCAGGCTGCCGGCCATCGACGTGCCCGCGCAGGCCGAGACCGATCCCGTGGGAACGCCCAATGCCGACGCGGCGGACGATCCGGCGATCTGGCGCAATGCCGCCGATCCTGCCGCCAGCCTGATCCTGGGCACCGACAAGAAGGCGGGGCTCTACGTCTACGGCCTCGACGGCAAGGTCCGCGATTTCGCGGCGGCGGGCGCGCTCAACAATGTCGACCTTCGCGAAGTGCGCATGGCCGATGGTTCCAGGCGCATCCTCGTCGGCGCCAGCGACCGCACCGACCGCGCCGAACCGCGCATCGCCCTGTTCGCGCTCGACGGTGCGACCGGCAAGCTGGCTGCGCTGGGTGCCGAGACCTTCCTGCCCGCCGGTCATGCCCCGGCAGAGGCCTATGGCTTCTGCATGGGCAGCGCGCTGGCGCGCGGCGAACTGGCGCGGGCCTATGTCGTGCTCAAGGACGGCTCGGTGGCGGAAAGCCGCCTGCTGGAGAAGGACGGACGGATCGCGGCGGACTATGCCCGGCTGGTGAAGTTCGCCACCCAGTCCGAAGGCTGCGTGGTGGACGATGCAGGCAAGGTCCTGTTCGTGGCGGAGGAGGATGTCGGCATCTGGAAGGTTCCGCTCGCCGGGGCCGATCTCGTGGCCCAGCCTTTCGCCCGCGTCGGCGCCGAGGACGGTCTCGTGGCCGATGTCGAGGGTCTGGCCGTGGCGCGCGAGGACGGCGGCCGGGCCTGGCTGGTGGCGTCGAGCCAGGGCGACAATGCCTATGCGCTGTTCGACTTGTCCTCAAACACGCTGTCTGGGGGCAAGCCTGCGGGGCGTTTTCGCATCGATGGCGGTGCGATCGGCGGCACCAGCGACACCGATGGAATCGAAGTCATGCTCGGCGATTTCGGCCCGCAGTTCCCCGAGGGCCTGATGGTCGCGCAGGACGGCAACAATGCGCCCAAGGCACAGAACTTCAAGATGTTGTCCTGGCGGTCGATCCGCACCGCGCTGGGGATCGAGTGAAGCTTGAGAATCCGGGGCCTGCTGGAGTATCAGGGCGGCGATGACGCGGCTTTCGAATCAGACTTTGAAAAATGCCCAGCAGGGCATTTTTGAGCGGCACCGGCCCGCGCCCCCACCCGGCCACCCGCAGGATACTACCGTTGGGTGGCCGGGTGGGGGCGCGGG
>NZ_MSQB01000050.1 GCF_002149965.1 Novosphingobium panipatense
GAGAACGACATCATGCCGGATACGCCACTGCAGGCTGCGCCGATCTCAAGGTGATGATGTGCTGACTTGCCGACTTGCTCGACGATGACGACCTACCGTCACAGATCGGTTCCTCCGAGCGGGATCACCGATCGTAGATCGACCGGGTGAAACGGCGCCGATAGCCACCCGCATGACAGGGGCAGAACCGGTCTTAGAAATTTCTGAAAAAACAAATCGACAAAAATCGCATGCTTGTGAGATATTCATAAATAAGAGATGAAGCCCGTGTCACGACGAGGTGCGATTTTGATCTAAATATAGACACAGGCTATCCGGCTATGTAGGATGGTGTTGTCCATAAGAAGAAAAGAAGCCGCGCGGAGTTCGTGACCTCCGGGCGGCTTTTCTTTTTATGGAGTTATATTTTTTACATGAACTTTAAATCTGCGGCGGGTCAGTCACCCGTCATCCTTACTCCGGAGATTGAGGCCAACCTGGCACTCCGGCTCGAACATGTTGCAGCGGGTTTTTCGGTAATTCCGCTGATTGACGACACCAAACTGCCCGCTGTCCGGTGGGAGCCATACAAGACCGCTGCCGCTCCCGAAGAGCAGGTCATCGATTGGATGGGCGGCCTTGGGCTCCTCACCCGCCATAAGGCGCGGCCGGAATTGGAAATCACGGCGCTGCGAAACCACGGAATCGTGACCGGCGCGGTCAGCGGCATCGTGGTGCTCGATCTGGATGATGCGCGCGCAATTCGCGTCGCTGAGCGGCTTGGCTTGCCCGAGACGCCGATCGCAGCCACACCGCGCGGTCGCCATATCTATTTTCGCCACCCTGGCGGCACGGTGACCAACGGTGTCGATATCTTCTCCGAGCGCCGCAAGGCCCGCTGCTATGCACCCGACGGCTTTGATGTGCGCGGAGACGGTGGCTTCGTTGTGGCACCTGGATCATACTTCCGGCCGACTGACAATGAGCGGGTTCTTGGCGGCAAGGTTGAAGGGGAATATCGGTGGCTTATAAAGCCCGGTGCCGTTCCGTTCGCAGATATGCCCCACTGGCTCATTGCCATTCTGGCATATCGCGCTCCCTTGGTGGCGAATAGTGAGGAAAGACGTTTTGCCCCGATCGTAGCCGAAGCGAATGCCTCTATTCCGCCCTCCTCGCAACGTATTAGCGCTTGGGCGAACGCCACCCTTGCCGCTTGCTGCCAGGAGATAGTCGATGCGGCTCACGGCACTCAGAACAACACGATTTTCAGATCGGCCGCCAGGATCGGAAGTCTGATCGCAGGGGGCGTGCTCGATGGGGAGGAGGCCGTCACCGCGTTGTTCGAGGCCGCCCATATGGGCAGGCATCCCGCTGCCAGTGCAAAGGCGACCATCAAATCCGGGCTGGCTACCGGACAGCGATCCGCTTGCTTCGGCCCTGCCAATGGTTTCCCGCTGACCCCGAAGCCGATGCCTTCGGTGACTGCCGCCAAACGTCGGCTCCGTGCAGGAGGGCTCTAATATGGCCGATGTCATCAATCTTGCAGAACTTCGGGTAACCGACGCGCTCTCGCAGCGGATTGCAACTCTCGGCGTCGAGCTTTCGTCGCTGGCTACCCGTGACGATGCTGCCAGTATGGCTCGTTTCAGGGTCTTGAACGACGAGCGGACTGCATTGATCAAGCAGCGCGATCAGGAAATCAGACGGGAAAAGGCGTCCGGTCGTTTCGAGCTTTCGCCGGACGAAAGAGCGCAGCGCGACGCGGACATTGCTGCCGTGAAAGACGATTTGCGCGCATGGCTCCAGACACGGGACTATTATTATGTCCAGTCCACCGAGCGGTTCTGGCTGCACAAGCCCGCCACCGGCGAATGGATCATGAGTTCGGAGCGCGCGTTGAAGAACGATCGGCGCTCCCTGAACGACCGGCTTGAATTCGACCTCCTCCTCGAGGTCATGCGCGAAGACGGCCGCTATAAGGATACATTGACCTACAGCTTCGCTGAACAGGCTGATGATGTTCTCAATCTGTTACGAGTCAATTTCGTCGGGCCGCTCGATGACGGCCAGGCGCCGCACTGGATTTTCGACACGGTGATCCGATCGATCGGCGGCGACAAGGCGGAGAACATCGAGCACATTGAGAAACTCGTCCTCGCCAAGTATCTCCATCCCGAAGACATCACGCTTCCGGCGCTGGTTCTCCAGGATGATGGCGGCACCGGAAAGAGCCTTTTTGTGAGCGTTCTGCTTGGAACGCTGTTCGGTCATCGCTTCATCGCGGACAATCTGAGCATGGCCGACCTCGTTGGCAAGTTCAATTCGCGCCTCGAAGGCAAGGTCGTCTGGTTCGTCAATGAATCTGCGAAGGGCACCTACAGCCTCGACGATCTCAAGCGTAAGCTGGGCTCTTCCACTTTCTCGATCGAACGAAAGGGGATCGATTCGATCAGCGTTCCCATGATCGCTTGGATGGTGATAAGCGGAAATGATCTCGCCGGTTCGGTCCTGCTGTCGAACAATGACACCGATCGACGCTATTCTGTCGTCAAGGGCGGCGCTCCGCTTTCCGCGTATGTGGCCCCGACCCTCGACTGCTCGCGTGCCGAAGCCGTCAAATGGGTGAAGGACACCGGATCGAAAATTCTTGGCGATCCTTCGGAAGTCGGCCGTTGGGTGAATGCCATGATCAAAAAACATGGCGATCCGGGATCGGTCGACGGGTTGCACGGAGAGGATTATGCGGCTCTCGCGGAAACGCAAAAGAGTATCGAAGAGGCCGTTCTCGAGGCCGTCTTCCTGCGGTCCGATTTCGACTATATTCGACGCCCCGTCCTCTATGATTTCTATAGGGCCGAATGTCGACGCCAAGGTCGTAACGCTCGCCGCGACCGGGTATTTTTTGCAACGGCGGTGAAATGGCTCGCCGAGCACCAGCCGGACATTGTGCGCACCCAGGCGAATATCGGTCATGGCAAGCGCGTCACTAGTAGCCACATTTTCCATCGCGCTAACCCCCTCGATGTCAGCACCCCGCGCGTCGAACTTAACGATGACCGATGGTTCGAAAGCGACAGCGTCACCGGCCGGAAGACCTGGCTGATTGAAGTCGAGTGACCACATGGGCGCCCCGGCAGAACCGGGGCGCCTTTGGCGAGATAAATATCCTCAGGTCCGATGATGGACCATGGATTCACGAAAATGCGTTATTATGAAATTGCCCGACCAGATGAATTGGAGGCACTCCATCGGCTTGGTCAAATCAGAGCCTCATTGCCGAAAAGGACCTTGTCTCCCGCTAGCGTCTCTGGTCGGATGGACCTGCCTAGTCGGAATCCTGGCTAAGCATCCGTATGACATTGCAAATAGGAGAGTGCGTCGCTTGCTTCGCGCCCGATGCAAGCGACATTCCATGTGGTCGCCATGGATGGGCTGGCTTGTCTCGCGCTCCAAGAGATTGTTAGGCTGCGACCACTGGCTCGATCACCACTCCGAATAGGGCTGGATCAAGCGGTGAAGTGCACGACCGATGTCACCGTCCGAACCGCTAGGCTCCCATCGATCTGGAATGCCGTGCTTACCGACGAACTCCCGGGCCTGCATCGCCAAGTCATCCGCGATCGATCGATTTCGGCGCCCATAAAGGCCTTCCAGTTTCCAGCTTCCATCGGTCTTATCGAAGCAAATCAGCACTCGGCGACCATCTTGGGCGATGAATTCACCAAACGCGCTTTCGCCGAGCAATGCCGCGACCGTGTAATTCCGGCTGCAATTTTCATAGCGCCGCGCGACTTCGTGCAATTCCATGCCATTGCGAACGGGTTGGTAGGAAGTGCATCCCTTGATCGGACCCTCGGCATATTCGATTTGGCGACACCATCGGCGCACGGTTGCTTCCAGCGGCGCAGACGAGCATCGAATCGCCTCAGTGAGACCAGTTCGCATATCCGTCCTCTCGTCGAAAAGATCGATCACTGCGATCAAGTCCCGAGCGTGCTGCATATCTTTGACCCGCTCAATAATTCGGCTGTCGCAAAGGTCGCGCGGCAGCATCCGGATGATTTCCAGACGCTCAGCGTTAAGGTGCGTAACGTGCATGATGGCGGTGACGACATGCACCTGCTCAAATGAAAGCAGGTCATAAAGTTCGCGGTAATAGGCGGCATCGTGGGGCTGTCCCCCGCTCTTGGCGAGTGCGCGCCGAAAACCCGCCGGAATGTGGCCGAATGCCTGAGTCAGGATGCTCCGGTGATCGGCTTGGGTGAGGAACTCGCCGATTGCGTCTTCAGCGTCGTGGCCGGGGGAGTTGTCGGAAAGGAATGCGGCAATGACCTGGCGCCGCTCATCGCTCGCGCGAAGGTAATGGCCTGCGAAACCAGGGTACACTTCGTCGATCGCGACGATAGAATCGAGCGCCCAACCAGAGACGGGGGTGATGGTAGCCATGATAATACTCCGAAAAGTTATATCATGAAGGCATCCCTTTTAGTGATTTCATGGGGTTAGGATATGCTGCCGCCGCCAAAATGTCGATCTCAAATGGCCATGCGGTGCAAGCGGCACCGAAAATGCACCGGTCGAAACGGGCTTGTAGGGGGATTTTTCATCTCTACTGACGCATGAAAATCTGCGCTCGGACAGCCAATCCAGGGATATATCGTGAATCATCAATCGCTCGCCGCTTTCATTTGGTCGATCGCTGACCTCCTGCGCGGGGATTACAAGCAGTCCGAATACGGACGAGTCATCTTGCCGTTTACAATACTTCGTCGCCTAGATTGCGTGCTGGCGCCTACGAAGGACGCCGTGCTGGCAGAATACAAGGCGAAATCGGCTATGGGAGTTAACCCCGAGCCCTTCCTGCTTCGCGCAGCCAAACTGAGTTTTTACAACATCGACCCGCTCGACCTGGGCAAGTTGATGGGGGACCAGGACAACATCGCGGCCAACCTGCTCCAATATGTGGACGGATTCTCGCCTGCGGTCCGCGACATCTTCGAGCAGTTTGAGTTCCATGCGAAAGTCGAGAAGCTCGCGAAGACGGGCCTGCTCTATCAGGTCGCCGAGCGGTTCTCGCAGGTCGATCTTCATCCGAGCAAGGTGAGCAACTCCGCTATGGGCCTCGCCTTCGAGGAACTGATCCGGAAATTCGCGGAAATCTCAAACGACACCGCAGGTGAGCACTTCACCCCGCGTGAAGTGATCCGCCTCATGGTCGATCTGCTCTTCGTCGAGGATGACGATGCATTGAACCTGCCTGGAATCGTCCGCACGATTTACGATCCAACTGCGGGTACCGGCGGGATGTTGTCGGTGGCTGGCGAGTATCTTGCAGAGCATAACCCCCAAGGGCACCTCAGCATGTTCGGCCAGGAACTCAATCCAGAGTCCTACGCGATCTGCAAGGCCGACATGCTCATCAAAGGCCAGGCTATCGAAAACATCGCCTTTGGGAACACTCTGTCAGAAGATGGCCATCCGTCCCGCACGTTCGACTATATGCTGTCGAATCCACCCTTCGGCGTCGAGTGGAAGAAGGTCGAGAAGCAGATTCGCACTGAGCACGAGCAGAAGGGCTACGATGGCCGGTTCGGCCCCGGTCTGCCGCGTGTTTCGGATGGCTCGCTGCTGTTCCTCATGCATCTGCTTTCAAAGATGCGTCCATGGACGGAAGGGGGATGCCGGTTCGGCATCGTCCTCAACGGTTCGCCGCTGTTCACGGGCGGCGCTGGCAGCGGTGAGAGCGAAATCCGGCGTTATGTGCTGGAAAACGATCTCGTGGAGGCGATCGTCGCTCTGCCGACCGACATGTTCTACAACACCGGTATCGCCACTTATGTCTGGGTCATCAGCAACCGGAAGCCGGAAGCACGCCGGGGCAAGGTGCAGTTGATCGACGCCAGTTCGATGTGGCGCAAGATGCGCAAATCGTTGGGTTCGAAGCGCAAGGAAATGTCGGACGCGCAGATCGCGGAGGTGACGAAGCTGTTCGGCAGTTTCGCTGAGGCGAAGCTTGCCACCGTCTTTGACGCGGACGGTAAGGAAGTCGATCGCATCGTGGTGACGGATGGCGAGCCGGAGCCCACCGCGCCTGAAGGCGGCAAGCTGAAACTTGCGCCGCTGTCGCGCATCTTCCCGAACACGGCCTTCGGGTATCGCACGATCACTGTCGAGCGCCCGCAGCGCGATGAGGCGGGCAAGGTCGTGCTGGGGCAGCGAGGCAAGGCCAAGGGCAAGCCGCAGGCGGACAGTTCATTGCGCGACACCGAGAATGTGCCGCTCAGCGAGGAGATCGAGACCTACTTCGCGCGCGAGGTTCTGCCGCACGCCGAGGATGCTTGGATCGACACCACCAAGACCAAGGTCGGCTACGAAATCCCCTTCACGCGCCACTTTTATGTGTTCGAGCCACCGCGTCCGCTCGCTGAGATCGATGCCGAATTGGGGGAGGTCACGGACCGGATCAAGGCCATGCTGGAAGGGCTCGCAGCGTGAGCTTCCCGGCGTATCCGAAATATCGGGACAGTGGCGTTGAATGGCTGGGCGCGGTTCCAGCAGACTGGCGAGTTCTATCTCTGAAGCGAGTTGCCAAGTTTCAGACAGGTTGGACCCCACCGACTGGCAGAGATGATCTCTATAACGGGTCGAATTTGTGGGTGACGATTGGGGATATGGGCGAGCGTGTCGTCAATCAGTCCGCCAAGCAAGTGACTGATGAGGCAATCGAACTGGTCGGCATTGCACCAAGCCCAAAGGGTAGCCTGCTATTCAGCTTCAAGCTGTCAATCGGGCAAGTGGCGTTCGCTGGGTGCGACCTTTTCACCAATGAGGCTATCGCGACCTTTTTGTCGGGAAGCGAACTTGATCTCTCGTTCGGCTACTATGCTCTCCCAGTTTTCGTCGTTCAGAATGCGGCTGAGAACATTTACGGCGCAAAACTGCTCAACCAAGAGCTTATTCGCAATGCCACTATAGCGATGCCGTCTGCTGATGAGCAAATCGCAATCGCGCTCTTCCTCGACCGCGAAACGGCCAAGATCGACGCGCTCATTGAGGAGCAGCGGCGCTTGATCGCGCTGCTGAAGGAGAAGCGGCAAGCCGTCATCTCCCACGCCGTGACCAAGGGCCTCGATCCGAACGCGCCGATGAAGGACAGCGGCATCGAATGGCTCGGCATGATTCCGGCTCACTGGACCGTTAGAAGCCTGAAGGACTTGGTGGCAGCCGGATCGTCAATTTCTTACGGAATTGTTCAGCCGGGAGAACCACAAGATTCTGGTGTGCCATTCATACAAACAACAAATATGAGCAACGCGTCGTTCGAAATCAGCGAACTTCAATTGACGACTGCAGAAATTGCGGAGAAATACCCTCGCTCAAGACTCGCCGGTGGCGAGGTCGTTCTCGGCATTAGGGCGTCAATCGGCGCTGCACATATTGTTCCCGCCCATCTTTGCGGTGCGAATCTGTCGAGAGGTGTGGCGAGAATAGATTGCTCTGACAAGATATCGGCGGAATATCTCGTTCAATATTTGAGGAGCTTCAGCGCGGAGTGCTATTGGCAGAGCAGCAAGCAAGGCTCCACCTTCAATGAGGTGTCCATTGATACTGTGAAACGGCTCGCAGTCCCAGTTGCGCCAGCCGTCGAACAGAAGGCGATTTCTGCATTCTTGGAAGCGAAGACGAAGAAATCGGACGCGGTGATCGAGCAGGCGAGTGCCACAATTTCTCTGCTTCAAGAACGTCGCGCCGCCCTCATTTCGGCAGCCGTCACCGGCAAGATCGATGTCCGCGAAACCGCGAAAGTGTTGCCGTTCCCGGTCGATCGTGCCCGAGCGCGCGGCCTTGTCGCCGCTGAAATCATTGAACGCTGTGCCAACCAGCCGACCTTCGGTCGCGTGAAGTTCCAGAAGATCGCCTTCCTTGCTGAGGGGCATGTCGGAATCAGCGAGCTTGCGGGCTGCTACACGCGAGAAGCCGCTGGTCCGCTCGATTGGGCGCTAATCGAGGAAATGGAATGCGGTGCGCAGACAATCGCAGGTGTCGAGCGTGATCAACCGGGTGGCCCCGGCACGACGGTCAGCTACCGGCTCGGCCAGTCGCGCGGCGCGCATCGCCAAGAGCTTGCGGATTGGCTGGGTGAGGAACGCTCGGCCAAGCTCGACAAGCTGATCGCCGACTTCGCTGACCTCACCACGAAGGGCGCTGAGGCCGTGGCAACGCTCTATGGCGTGTGGAACGATGCGCTCATCGACGGTCAGTCGTCCAGCGATGACGAGATCATCGCCGGTTTCCTCAATGATTGGCACTCCGAAAAGCCGAAGAAGTTCCGTGCCGCCGAACTTCCCACATGGCTCGACTGGATGCGTCGCCATGGTATCGTGCCCACCGGCTCCGGCCCCAAGACCACCACGGGGAGGCTGTTCGTATGAGCGCAGCGATCGGTCGCAGCCTCGAACTCTACTACATTGACGGTCGCCCGGACGGCATGGTCACGGCAGAACTGTTCAACTGGACCGGCCATGTCCTCATGTTCCCGCGCACCCAGTTGAGCGCGGCGCTGGCGCGCGGGGAATCGAGCTACGCGGGCGTATACCTGTTGCTCGGCGACCAGAACGGCGAGCCCTTCGCCTATATCGGCGAGGGCGAGGACATTGGCGCGCGTATCCGTCAGCACGATGTCCGCAAGGAATGGTGGACCAGCGCCGTGCTGGTCACCGCCTCAGCCAACAAGCTCAACAAGGCCCATGTCCGCTACCTTGAAGCGCGGATGATCGCGCTCGCCAAGGGGATCGGCCATACTCCGCTGGACAACCTGACCGCGCCGGTCCTCCCGATCCTCAGCGAAGCCGACATCGCGAAGATGGAGGCGTTCCTCGAAAACCTGCTGATCGTGCTCCCCGCTGTGCGCGTGGACATGTTCATTCAGCGCGCACGCTCCTCGCGGCCATCCGCACAGGCTGCGTCGGTTCCGTCGCTTGCGCAGCCCCAGCAGACCGGCGAGGGCGGAACGCGGTTCGTGATGGAGTCAGGCAAGCATGGCCTGCGCGCCTCCGCCGTCCTGACGGATGGGGAGTTCGTAGTGGAAGCGGGTTCGACGGCCAAGTTCGAGTGGACCGGCCTCGATCATCACACTTACGCCTCGCTCTACGCCGAACTGCGCCGGTCGGGCGTCCTCACGGAACAGGGCGCGCACTGCATCTTCACGCAGGACTACGCCTTCCGTAGCCCAAGCGCCGCCGCTGCCGTTGTCAACGGCAGAGCCTCCAACGGCCAGATCGACTGGCGCACCGCCGACAGCGGCCTGACCTACAAAGACTGGGAAGCCCGACAGGTTGAAGCCCCGGAGGGAGTTGCCTGATGCCGGTCTACGAAGTCAATGAGGGAAAACTGACCGCCGCGAACCCGACCCGCTTCTATGTGGAGGGCCTGCGCGAGCGTCAGGATATCCAGCGCATGTTGCGCGATCAGATTGCTGTCCTCGGCGAAGACTTGTTTGTGCTGTCCGACGAATATGGCGGATGGATCGATAGCAATCGCCGCATCGACCTGCTCTGCCTCGACCCCGAGGCCAACCTTGTGGTGGTCGAACTCAAGCGCGACGACGCAGGCCACATGGAGCTTCAGGCGATCCGCTATGCTGCGATGATTGCACGGATGACTTTCGCTGAGGCGGTGGATGCACATACCCAATACCTGCGACGCTGCGGTCAGTCGGGTGAGGACGCCGAGGCCCAATTGCTCGCCTACCTCAATTGGCAGGAAGCGGAGCAGGAAGAGTTTGGCGGCAGCGTTCGCATCATCCTCGCTTCGGCGGCGTTCAGCAAGGAACTGACGACCACGGTCCTGTGGTTGCGCGAGCAAGGGCTCGACATTAGCTGCATCCGCCTGAGCCCCTATAAGCTGGCTGACGGTCGCCTCCTGCTCGATGTCCAGCCGATTATTCCTCTCCCTGAGGCGACCCAGTTCCAGACCCAGATCGGCCTCAAGCGGCAGGCCGAGCAGAAGGCCAAGGTGGAGCGTCACGAGGTTCGCTACGAGTTCTGGCAGGGCTTGCTCGCGCTCGCGGCGGAACGGACGCCGCTGCATGCGGGGCGCAGCCCTTCGAAAGACAACTGGATTTCGGCCTCAGCGGGCGTCGCCGGGTTCACTTTCGTCTACACGATCCGGCAACGGGATTCTCAGGTCCATCTGTGGATCGAGGACAATCAGAGCTTCTTCCTCAAGCTCGAAGCCGACCATGCCGCCATTGAAAGTGAGTTTGGCGGGAATCTCGTGTGGAAGCGCGAAGAGGGTCAGCGGGGCACGCTGATCGGAGCGCTGGTCGAGGGTGGATATCGCTCCGATCGAAACGACTGGCCGAAGGTGCAGCAGGCATTGGTTGACGCCATGCTGCGTCTTGAGCGCGTGCTGAAACCGCGCCTCAGCCAAATGAAGCAGGGGTAAGGTTTTGAGCATCCATAAGGAAATCCGCTTCGAGGACGAAATTTGCGGGCACCTCAGCGCCAACGGATGGCTCTACGACACCGGCAGTGCAGCCCTCTATGATCGCAAGCGCGCCCTGTTCCCAGCGGACCTTATCGCATGGGTGCAGGAAACTCAGCCCAAGGTCTGGGAGTCGCTGACCCGCAGCAACGGCGCAGCCGCTGAAAGGGCGCTGCTCGATCGCGTGCGCAAGCAGATCGACGATCGTGGCACGCTTGATGTTATCCGCCACGGTGTCGAGATCGCGGGCATTCGGGGAACGATCTCGCTGGCTCAATTCAAGCCCGCCATGGGCATGAACCCCGAGATCAACGCCGCCTATCAGGCGAACCGCCTGCGCGTGGTGCGCCAGCTTCGATACTCGACGGCGAATGAGAATTGCCTCGACCTTGCCCTTTTCCTCAACGGCATCCCCGTCGCGACGGTGGAACTGAAGACAGACTTCACCCAATCGATCGCTGACGCCATCGACCAGTATCGCTTCGACCGTCTGCCCCGCCCCAAGGGGCAGAACCCGGAGCCGCTGCTCAGCTTTCCCACCGGCGCTCTGGTTCATTTCGCAGTGAGCAACAGCGAAGTTCATATGGCGACGAAACTGGCGGGGCCAGCTACGCGCTTCCTCCCGTTCAACAAGGGTGATGCGGGCGGCGCGGGAAATCCGCTCAATGAACACGGGCATCGCACCGCATACCTTTGGGAAGAAATCTGGGAGAGGGAAAGCTGGCTCGAAATCATCGGGCGGTATCTGGTGGCTCAGCGGGACACGAAGCGCGCCCTCAGCGGCGTCATCTTCCCCCGGTATCACCAGCTTGATGCCACCCGGAGGCTGCGGGCTGCTGTGCGCATCGAGGGGGCGGGCGGCAAATATCTGATTCAGCACTCGGCGGGCAGCGGCAAGACCAACTCGATCGCATGGGCCGCGCACTTCCTTGCCGATCTTCATAACGAAGCCGACGAGAAGCTGTTCTCGACCGTGATCGTCGTGTCGGATCGCAATGTCATTGATGCCCAGCTTCAGGACGCCCTGTTCGGCTTCGAGCGCACCACAGGCGTCGTCGCCACGATTCGCAGTGAGGGTGGGGCAAAGAGCAGCCAGCTTGCTGATGCTCTGGCGCAGGGCAAAAAAATCATCGTCTGTACGATCCAGACATTTCCGTTTGCGCTCGAAGCCGTCCGCGACCTCGCCGCCACCGAGGGTAAGCGGTTCGCGGTCATCGCTGACGAAGCCCATAGCTCCCAAACGGGCGAAGCCGCAAAGAAGCTGAAGCAGTTACTCTCCCCGGAGGAAATCGCCGACCTTCAGGACGGCGGCGAGGCCAGCGCCGAGGACATCCTTACTGCGCAGATGACGGCTCGTGCAGGCGACAGCGGCGTCACCTATGTGGCGTTCACTGCGACCCCCAAAGGCAAGACACTCGAACTGTTTGGGCGCAAGCCTCAGCCGGATCAGCCGTCTGGTCCGGGTAACCTTCCTACCGCTTTCCATGTCTACTCGATGAGGCAGGCGATCGAGGAAAGCTTCATTCTCGATGTCCTCAAGAACTACACCCCATATCGGCTGGCCTTCCGCCTCGCCAATGACGGCCAAGAATGGGACGACAAAGAGGTCGAGCGCAGCACCGCGCTGAAGGGGATCATGCGCTGGGTGCGCCTGCACCCCTACAATATCGCGCAAAAAGTTCAGATCGTCGTCGAACACTTCCGGGAAAATGTTCAGCCCCTCCTCGATGGTAAGGCCAAGGCGATGGTCGTGCTGGGGAGCCGCGTCGAGGCCGTCCGCTGGAAAATGGCAATTGACGGATACATTCGTTCGCAGCGCTACGACCTTGGAACCTTGGTCGCCTTTTCTGGCGAGGTGAATGACCCGGACTCAGCGGATGAGCCCGTCACGGAGAGTACAGCCGCTCTCAATCCCGGCCTCAAGGGCCGGGATATCCGCGACGCTTTCACGGGCGAGGATTTCCACCTCCTTCTCGTTGCGAACAAGTTCCAGACCGGGTTCGATCAGCCGCTCCTTTGCGGCATGTATGTTGATCGGCGGCTTGCGGGCATTCAAGCGGTGCAGACACTCTCACGCCTCAATCGCGCGCATCCCGGCAAAGACACCACCTATGTCCTCGACTTCGTGAACTCGTCCGAGGAAATCCTTACTGCGTTCCGCACCTACTACGATACCGCTGAGCTTGAGGCCGCTACCGATCCGAACCTGGTGCTCGACCTCAAGGCGAAACTGGACGCCAGCGGCCACTATGATGAGTTTGAAGTAGAGCGCGTCGCTACCGTTGAGATGAACCCCCGCGCCAAGCAGGGCGATCTGATTGCCGCCATTGAACCGGTCGCCGACCGCTTGCTCAAGCGTTACAAGGCCGCACAGGATGCGCTTCTCGGTGCGCGTGAGCGTGATGACGCCAATGGCCTCGCGGATGCGCAGGACGAGATCAATGCGCTGGTATTGTTCAAGAATGATATGGCGGCATTTCAGCGGGCCTACAGCTTCCTCTCGCAGATTTTCGATTACGCCAGCACTGCGATCGAGAAGCGGTTTCTGTTCTACAAACGGCTAACGCCGTTGTTGGAGTTCGGTCGTGAGCGTGAGGGCGTGGACTTGTCCAAAGTGGTCCTCACACACCACAACCTGAAAAACGAGGGGCCGCGCCGCCTCGATGTCGCGGGCCGTGACGAAACGAAGCTTCAGCCGATGACCGGGGTTGGTTCCGGCTCTGTCCAAGAGAAGGAGAAGGCGCGGCTCGCCGAGATCATCGAACGGGTCAACGATCTGTTCGGCGCAGACACCACCGATGGCGATCAACTGAGCTACGTCAACGTGTTACGAGACAAAATGCTTGAATCGGACTTGCTGGTAACGCAAGCGACCAACAACACTAAGGCGCAGTTCGATAATTCACCGACATTGCGGGACGAATTAATGAACGCAATCATCGACGCATTCGAAGCTCATGCATCGCTGAGCAAACAGGCTCTCGGTTCGCAAATGGTTCGGGATGGCCTCAAAGAGGTGCTGCTCGGCCCAGGCCAGCTTTATGAAGCACTTCGTTCTCGTGCTGAACGCCCTCACTTTAAACCGGACTGACCCTTTACGAATAGCCGATCATCATTCAATGCAAACTTATCCAGACAAAAATGTAGCGATATCTTTGCCTTGAATGTTGCCGAAGAACTGCGTGCCGCGCGGAAAGCAAGCGGCCTCACCCAAGCCGAAGCAGGAGAGCGGGGCCGAGTAAGCCGTCAAGTCGTAAACGGCCTTGAGCAAGGTCGTGGAACCATGTCCAATTTTCATCTCGTCGCCTCAGCGGTGGAAATGCGAATCGCCGGGCTGCCAAGTGGGAAAACGCTCGGCGATCGCATCAAACTTGCCCGCAAGCGCCGCCGCTGGACGCAAGCGACGCTGGCTGCACGATCCGGCGTCTCCGTTCCAACGATTCGTAATCTCGAACGAAATGTCGGGCAAATCGGCTCACTACAGGCCGCACTGGCCGTCCTGGGGCGAGACATCCGTCGGCGGAAAAACGAACAAGCCTGCTGGGAAGGCGGAAGGCGTGACGTTCGCTTCACGCCCAGGTGGCTCTTGGATGAAATCGTCAGCGCACTCGGGCCAATCAGCCTTGACCCCTGCTCCGCCGAGGGCAGCCATGTACAAGCTGCCCGATATATCTTCGAAGAGGAGGACGGTCTCAAGACCCGCTGGTCTGGCCAGTTGGCGTTCTGCAATCCGCCTTTTTCGCAGGCCGGGAAGTGGCTCGACCGATGCTACCGCGCCTGGGCGGAGAACGAAGTAGATGTTGTAGTTGCGCTGGTGCCAGTCCGAACCTCGACGCGCGTTTTCCATGATCGCTGCGCCGGAATAGCAGATGTTCTATTTTTGCCAGGTCGTCCCGATTTCATGAACCCTTTCGCGCCGCCGGGCACCTCCGGTCAAACACCGTTCGGAGTTATGGCAATTTGCTGGGGCGCCACCCCTGACGCCGTTCGCCTGTTGTCAGCAAGACTTGGCGCCCGTCATATGCCCCGCGACCGCGTGGAAACCGGCTTGGCCTCGCAGAAGCACTCCTTATGCCGAGCCTGAGTCACCTCCCAAGCGCCAAGGAAAGGACTTTGACGACGGCGTGCCCAACTTTGCGATAAACCGCCGGGGCAAGTGTGACGGAATTGGTAGAGGTATCACCACAGTGATCCTGAACCATACGGCTTAGGTGCGGGTTCGATCCCCTGCCGCTGGCGTTCCATTTATGGGTTCACGACTTAGCCGTTGTCCGTTCAGAGGTAGCGCTTTTCACCAGAAGGACGGCGCACAAATCGGCCGCCGCGCGGGCCAACTTCAATTTGCGGTGCAGCGATTTTTGCTCCAACTCCTTGGTCAAGATTTGCGAACCAAGGCTCACGGGCCGGTACGATATTTACGTGCCAAGCCTTAGATTTGCTAGCCACAAAGGTGGCCGACAGACTCGCGCGATGGGACCAAGCTTCTTTTCCGCTCCAGCGGACCTTCACCCATGAGCCGCTTTGACTTACAACAACAACCTCACTGCCATAGGGAGGAATCATTCTGACCGCACTATCGCGTCGCGGCTCGTAATAGCAATTGGCGCCTTCTACAGCGACATATGCCTTAGCGTCGAGCCGATCATTGCAACGCTGATCTTCTTCCATCGATGCTTCGCCTCTGTTGTTACGAGGAAATCCGACTTAGCTTTCGTTGGCGGAGAAGTACCTGATTCGCTATAAGCCTGTAACGGGTTGGTTGCCTATTAACCGATGCAAGATCGCATCGCCCCCGCCGCATGCGCCACCGGGCAACAATGAAGCTGAACGTGCTTGGCTGGCCGCGAACGTAAATAGTTCTTCTCGTTGAACTCCATATTCGAAGCCCCAAGCTCGCACCGAACGCGGTACGACGACGAGTTTGCTCTCGAGCGCGTTAGTTACGGCCGCTTTGGCATGTCGAACGCTGGCGAGGGAGTCGCCAAGAAGTGAGCGAGAAACGTCTGTGGTCGATCTATAGGGAAACAATTGAACGATGGCTAGGCGGCGGGCGAGATCCATGCGTGCCTCAATTTCCGTGGTTCCGGATCGTCTGGCATATTCAGTGACTAATTTACCGATCCCATTGCGCTTATTGTAATATTCATAGGTTCCGGTATGACGAAGTTTCGGATCTAGCGAGAGTAGGGGGTGCTCTAAGTCTCTGAAATTCTGTAAAAGATTGGCAGACAGACGATCGGCAAAATAGGGCTCGGCTTCGTGTTTCGCATCGTTGAAACCGACGTTCGAATTTAGCATTAGCACCCACACGTCCGCTGTGCGGATGTCGCCGATATAGGGATACGGGATAAATTTCGTATCGAAGCCCTTAATCCGATTCATCACAAGCCGATCTGCTGGATGAACGCGCAATGGCGCGTTGAAGTCAAATTCTCGCCAAAAGGCGATTAACCTTTCAATTGCGTTCATGGCTCTTTGCCTATTGCTCACATTGCTGCGTGATCGCGTGAATATCGCGAATTCTGCCATTGTCTCTGCAAACTTGGGGACGATCGCTCCATACTGCGGAGGGCTAATTTGCACGCATCCCCAAAGGATCGTCGAGCAAGTCGGCAAGTCAGCACATCATCACCTTGAGATCGGCGCAGCCTGCAGTGGCGTATCCGGCATGATGTCGTTCTCNATCGTCGAGCAAGTCGGCAAGTCAGCACATCATCACCTTGAGATCGGCGCAGCCTGCAGTGGCGTATCCGGCATGATGTCGTTCTCTCTATAGTGTTGTTGTTGACTTGCCTACTTGCTGACTTGATCGAGAGAAAATGGTGGATTTCCGTTATTCTTGGCAAGTCAGCAGGCAAGTACGCAGGAGATGCTGCTGACTTGCCATGGCAGGGCTGCGCTGCCGATGGGATGATGTTCGAAGCCAGTGAGGATAAGCAGGCCGCCGCCCGGACGGCATTCCAAAATGCATCGGGATTCCGACCTTTCGAAAGCCCTGTTTTCTCGCCGATTTGCGATGTCAGTTTCCCCCTTCCAGAAACGGTCGTTTGCTGAATGGGAGGATCAGGAATGGCTTGCGAGGAAGTCGTTCATTGCACTGAGCGCGGCGCTTGTGATGCGCGGATTGGCAGGGCACGGGTCTTTCACGATACCTGGCGCGGCGGCGGCATGACCGAGCCGCCAATGCTGGCCTCGATTATTGACGATGAGACGATCGCCCTTAGCTGCGATAGGGAGGATGGCTTCGAGCAACCATCGCCGCATCATTATCGATGAGGGCAGGCGCTTTATCATTACCCGGTTATCGGCCTCTTTCTTGTCGCTGATCCGGGGGCTGCGGTAGGCGCAGGCATTGACGACGACGGCCCTCCCTGACGCAACAAGGTGGCCATAGTTCGTATCGTTGTAATAACGCGAGACGGACGACCAGTTCGAGCCTGACGGATCATCGACCCGAGACGTGTAAGCGCTCACCGAGGCGGCATCTGGAAACTCGGTCGGCGTTAAGGCCGGATTGTAGCCAGCGTTTGCGTTGAGGATGATGATCGGCGCGGTCAGCACATTGCCGATATAGGGGCTGACGGGATAGTCGAGATTGAAGCTGTGAGGGCCCGCCTCAAGCATCTTGCGGTCGAGCCGATGCGCCCACCGATCCTGCGCTCCGGCTTCCTGTTGGCCGCGCCAGAAGGTGACGATATCTTCAATCTGCATGAACGCTCCTCAGCAACGGTTAGGCAGTTAGCGCCAGGACATGATGCCGGATACGTGGACGCGGGCAATCGCCCCAAATAGGTAACCGCACGCGAGGCGATCGGCGAGACAACATCATCGTCTCGTATGGGCCTGTATTGATATTTCGAGACAGTTCAGGTACATGGCCTAAGAACCATACGAGACACGGAGACTTGATGACGAAGACGCTGGGATACGCCCGGATCAGTTCCGACAGCCAGGACCTGGAAAGCCAAAAGGCCAAGCTTCTGGAAGTCGGTGCCACTGTCGTTTTCCATGACACCGGAAATGGCTCATCCTTGACCGGCCGTGGGCAACTCGAAATCGCGCTCCGACTTCTGGAGCCGGGTGATACGCTCCTGGCCCTGCATCCCGATCGCCTCGCCCGCGACACCTCGGACCTTTTGACGATCGGCAAGCGTGTCGTTGAGGCAAAGGCGATCCTGCGCATCCACGATCCGGCCATCACGTTCGACGGCAGCGACATTATGGGCGAGGTCCTGCTGACCTTGTTCGGAATGATCGGGATGATGGAGAAGCACTTCATCCGCGCCAGGCAGGCTCGTGGCATCGCCGCCGCCAAGGCGAAGGGCGACGTTTACAAGGGACGCCCGGCCACAATCGACCCCGTGACGATCAAAGAGCTTCGAGATCAGGGAATGGGCGCCACCGCGATCGCTCGGAAACTCGGTATCGGCAGAGCCTCGGTCTACCGCGTCCTCGCGGCCTGACCTATATCAGCCCCGTCATCCTGGAGACCGTTATGGCCGACATCGAACCCCCGATCATCGACTCCCCGCTTTCCCAGACCGTCAGCCGGGACGGCATCACCGTTCGCATCGCGATCTTCAGGCTCGAAGAGGACGAAGGCTGGACCCTGGAGGTAGTCAACGAAACCGGCACCTCGACGGTATGGGAAGACCCGTTCGATACCGATGCAGCAGCCTTCGAAGCCTTCGAGCGTGCGGTCGAGGCCGAGGGGATGGACACATTTCTGGATGACGACGCCGAAGGCTGGACCACGATCCACTGAATATGCGGCGGCATCGCTGGCGGAGACGATACGTGAACATCGTCGATCCTCATGCCTCGCGGGATCGTCCGCGCGCAGCATCACCGCCCGGCTTGCGACCGTCACGGGGCCATGAATGCCGGTCACGTAAGCGGACTCGAACTCCCACTACTGAAATCTCAGGAGAAATCGCCATGGATGAGCACGACGACCCCGAGGACCAGGGCACGCATCACGTAAGCGGCACCA
>NZ_MSQB01000051.1 GCF_002149965.1 Novosphingobium panipatense
TACCAGAGCAGTTTGACCAGATCGCCACGCTTGCCCCGGAAGGCAAACAGCGCCCCGGAATGCGGGCTCTGCTCCAGAACCTGCTGGGCCAGCACTGCCAGGCCGTCAAAGCCCTTGCGCATGTCGGTGGCTCCACAGGCCAGATAGATCCGGGTGGAAGGTGGCAGCGGGATCATCGCGTGAGAACGGCAACGACACGTGCGAGTGCCTCGGCATCGACACCGGCGTCCACGGTCAGCTTCACGCCCGAGGGCAGTTCGATCCCGATATGACTACCCGCCGTCGGCAGTCCCGGAACCGGGGCGGAAAGCTCGACCTCTGCGAAACTCGGCAAGGCCGCTGGCCTGGCGCCGCCAAGTTCGCCCGACATCGCCTGTCGTCGCCAGGTGTAGATCGACCCGCTGCCAATCGCGTGCCGCTTGCAGGCATCGCCAACCGAACCCTCCGGGCCAAAGGCATCGCGCAGGATCGCCAGCTTTTGCTCCACTGTCCAACGGCGCCGACCCGCAACGACCTCAATCCGAGTGCTCATACGACCGCTCGTATGAGCACTCATATGACCGCTCGCTGGTCCACCTTCGATCTCGTAATCCATCGCCGCTCCTATCCGAGTGGCAATCAGCCCTTCATCCCGCAACCGCGCAAGGAGGCCTCGGCGCCACGGTTACCGCCAGTGGGCGCATGGGTCGTGATCAGAAAGTCTTGGTATCAGTCAGCCAAAAAGGCCGGGTCTGGGACTTTGTGTCGGTCCGCTTTTGGAGCGCCGAACCAAAAAAACAGTCATTCTGACCGTACTTACTTGCGGACCACATTCGCCGAAGGATGAATCCGCTCGCGTGGGAGAGCCGCCACGGTTTCTCAGCGTTTTCCGCCGAGATGTGTTCGGAAACTTCTCTCCTGAGCCCGGAAATGACAAGGCCATCGATTTGGCCGTGTCCTACACACCAAAGGGATTAAAACCTTAAGGAAATTCGGGCAGCTCAGCTACGGGTTTCGAAGAAGTTCTGCTGAGTCCTTAGAGGCAATATTCTGCTATTCCGCTGCAATCGCGTAGACTGAGCTTTGGTCATTTGACCATACCAAGCGTAGCCGCGGGTCAGTAGGTCGGTCGCTGGGACCAACCCCAAGCAACCAGACGTGATCGAATGCTTCATATGGAATTTGAACAATCCGCTCGGCCAGCTTGGGCTCGGGTCGGTCGCAATGAGGCAGGCGGGCAAGCGAGCCGGTCCCGTAGGCAAACTCACGTGGCATAGAGCGACTAACCGCGACAAGCTGCGCACCTGGCATTTCAAACTGGGCATTAACGAACGCATCGCGGCGGACGATCGCCATGCTCGCAAGGGAAGTGATGCGCGATCCTGACCAGCCACGCGGGCAATCCGGTGCAGCCAGAGCTGCAACCCGCGATCCCTCTGGAATGTGATCCAGGGCGAGGAGATAATTTTCCTGATCGTTGCTAGTCAGGACATAGCTGTACGTCGTTGCTGCGGTTCGCACGCAGACGAAGACAAGCGCGGTGATTGCAAGCATTGCAGCAACTCGCTTGCCCATGATCGCCCTGGGCGCCAGCGCAGCGATGCCGATTGCCAGAACCAGAGGAGCGATGCGCATGTCAGCATAAATCAGACCGTGAAATGCAAAAGGGATGAAGAGGTAGAAGCCGGCCAACAAAGCGAAAATGGTAAGCAGCCGCGGATTCATCCTCACTGCGCCCACCAGTCCCAGAATGATCAAGCCTACACAGCCAAGCGCGGACTGGCCGTCCAATTGCACCCAACGATCGCGAAGGGAGCTGTCGATCCAACCCCACTTATTGAAAACGTCAAAATAAGCGCTCGTTTCACCCCCACTATCCGCGCTTCGCCACACTGCTATGAAGACAAGGGGAAGACAAAGCAGAAGTCCTTCTGAGATTATCCCGCGAACTGCGGGCCAATTTAGACCATAATGGCGAAAATGGCGGTAGAGGGAATTGCCGGCAACCATCAACGCGAAAAACACCCAGCCAAAGACGTGGGCAAAATAGATGGCAACGCTTCCAAGCAAGATAAGCAATCGCCAGGTCCGCGAATGCTCAAGCCTTTGGTAGCGGAGCACCAAGCCAAAAATCAGTAATGCCAAGCCAGAGCCTAGCCAGAAATTGACGAATCCGAATTGGAATGGATAGGCGTATGCCAGTGGCAAAGCAAACGCAGCCGTCGCCGGTATTTCGCCATGTGCTTCCTTTATAACAATAAGAAGCCGCTTGAAACAGTCGTTCCGGCATTTATGTCCAGCGGAACCATCAGAAATCCATCCTTTCGCGAGGGGGGATCGATGGTTTCATCGATTGACCACTAGGCGGCCGACGATCGCTTGGACAAATGGTCCGCAGTCACCGGCCCCCGCGTGCAGTTTCGCCCCATGCGCTTCGCTTCGTAGAGCAACTGGTCAGCGCGCTCGTAGGAGTTGGCAAAGCAGTCTTGCTTGATGAGATGGGTCATACCCATGCTCGCTGTAACCACCTGATTCAGCTTGGGGAGGCGATTGGCGATACATACGGAAATTGCCCTGCGCCGGCGTTCGCCGTGGATAGCGGCATCCTCGCCGCGCAAGAGCAGCATGAATTCTTCACCGCCGATCCGGTACGCGCGGACGTCGCGGTCATTCTGCAGGGCACTGGCTGCGGCCTCGAGCACGGCGTCGCCGACGGCGTGCCCGTGCATATCGTTGATCGACTTGAAATGGTCGAGGTCGATGACGGCGAGCGATGAGAATCCTTCAGCACGAAGGTCTTCGAATTGCCGCTCGATCGCGCGGCGGTTGAGCAATCCAGTCAGCGGGTCCGTTTCCGACAACCTTTCGAGCACGTCTGCGTCGGTGCGCGCACGATCTCGCTCCCGCCTCATCGTGAGGAACCTGTCTGCCATGCCAAGTGTGGTAAAGGACACTTCCGCGATGCAGCCGATATAGAACAGCATCATCGCATCGGCACTGAGCATTCCCGGTACCAGTCCAGACGTCAATCGGACAAATCCGACGACCACCATCGGCGCGTATCCGATCGCCTGATATCGTGCGGCGCGACTTCCCCGTCGCACAGCGTCGATCATGGAAATCAGGAAGATTGCGAGGATCGGCGCGAACGCCGCCGTGTAGGCGCTCGATTGAACAGGTCGCGCGATGAACGGGAACGCGGCGTGGCATGCGCTCAGCAACCCGGCCCATAGGGCGCACCAGGGAAGTGATCGCCTCAGACCGCGATGCATCAGTTCAGGCTCGATGAAGTGATAGGTGAACATCGCGCCGCTGGCGACCGTCATGCCGAAAAGGAGCGTCGTCAGACGGCTCAGCATCATCGCAGGCGGATCGAACAGGATCACTGCCAAGCCCGATGACACGACAATCGTCATCAGCAGCGACAGCGTCAGCATGGAATGCCAGATTACGAAACGCTCGCGCAGAACTCGGTAGAACGCCGCATTGAAAATCAGCGGCATGACGAGAGTTCCTGCGAGCGCAGCGAGGAGCAACAGGGACCGGAAATTGTCGGCAGTCGCGCCCGCATCGCGGGGGGCGAGAAATGCCCTTTCCAGGGTCATCTGATGGCTGGGCAGGTCAATCCCTGCAATGACCCATCGGGTATCGCGTGTTATCTCGGGCAACGCCGCCTTGAAGTATCCGCCAGCTAGCGAACTGGGCAAGTCAGGGCCTGAAATAAAGGATTGCCGGACCGCACCATTCCTGTCGATGGCGAGCAGATGCAAGCCACGGAATGCACTGCGCCGAGATAGAAAATACTTTGGCAGGGCGTCCCCCGCAGGGATATCAAACCGAAGCAGGACGCGTTCTGCGCCGATTGGAAAGTGACCAGCGCCGCAAATCCATCGCTCGGTCTTAGCGGCTATCGCGGCGATATCTTCGGAAAGTCTACCGGAAGCCAGGCAATCACTGCGCAATTCGGATGGGTTTGCCGCGTAAGCCGGTGTGACAATGACGGCCATTAGCCCAACAAGCACCACCAAAGCCGCCAGAAGATATCTCTGCGCATGTCCCCAAAGCATGCGACCCCGGTAGGAATAAAATCTTCTGATGCCGTTAACAGAAGCATGTATTTGATCCAGGGGATCCGCTTCGAGCGAAGCGGCGGAGTTTTTGATAGCGACTATAGCGCGCGTGGCTGATCGCCACCTGCCGGGGAACGCAGACCCTCTGCACCTCGATCGCGGAAGCGAAGTGCTGAGCGGTGGCTGAGCGGCGAACAAGGGGTCGACAGCAGTGAGGCACGTGAAGTTCGTGGTGTCACGAACATGAAATGTGCAGCCCATAGGAGCGCCAGACCTCTCAGGTAAGCATTGTCCTTTCGTGTCCATCGTTCGCCCTATCGACATCTGGCTCGCCGAGCGCGTCCTTCCGCATGAACGGCGCTTCCACGCCGCCGCGCTTCGCATTTGCCGCTCGCGCGACGAGGCGGAGGAACTGGTACAGGAGGCTTACGCGCGCCTCCTCGAGCTCGAAGGCTGGGCGACGATCGAGGACCCGCGCGCCTATGTCGTGCGGATGCTGCGACATATCGCAATCGAGAAGCTGCGTCGCAACCGCATCGTCGATTTTCGCCAGTTCGCCGATGCCGAGCACATGACGCTGGCCGATGACGCGCCCGACCAGCACCGCGTCATCGCAGGGCGCGACGGACTGCGGCGCGTCTCCGACCTGATCGCGGGTTTGCCGGAGCGCTGTCGCACCGTCTTCGTGCGCCGCCGGATAGAGGGCGAATCCTCTCGGGAGATCGCGCTCGACCTCGGCATCAGCCAGTCGACGTACGAAAAGCGCCTCGCTCGCGCGATCGAACTGCTGTCGCGCGCGTGGTTGGGTGGGGAAGAGGATAGCGCCGACCAATCTGAAGCCGCACGACGCCGTCGCAGGCAGTAAAAAATATTTCACAAAGCCTTGGCGGATTTGCTTTCGCCGTTCGTCTGGTAACGCGGCCTTCAGTTTCCGGCATTCCGAAATAATGAGCATCTTCAACCATAGACATCGCCGAAAGCGCCGTATTGCCGGGGAAGCCGCGACCTGGCTGGCACGCCATGATGCCGGCACGATCGATGAGAAGCGCTTCCTTGCCTGGCGCGATGCCTCGCCCGAGCACGCTATTGCCTTCACCCGCGCGTTGGCAGTCTGGAACGAGGCTGGCGCGCGCGCGGGTGTTTCCGTCGAGAGCCGCTTCACCCGCCGCCGTGCCGCCGCCGCGATCGGCGGCATGGCACTGGTCGGGCTGCTCGGCGCTGGCGGGTTCACCACGCGCGCCTATGCCTGGAACAGCGCCAGCTCCAAGGTGGGCGAGTGCAAGCGCGTCGTCCTGCCCGACGGCAGCCGGGCCATGCTCAATACCGACAGCGAGCTGCAATGGCGCTTCTCCTCCACAGAGCGGTCCTTGTGGATCGTGCGCGGCGAAGTCGGGCTGGAACTGGTCGGAGGAAGCCCTGCACAGATCCACGGGCTCGACCGCATCGCATCGTTGTCGCAGGGGCGCTTCAACGTCCGCCTCGAAGGCGCGGCGATGGACGTGACGGTGCTGGCCGGAAAGGCCGCCGCCATGCGCGCGCCGAAGGCGGAGGCTCTGATCGCGGCAGCGGCTGCCGTAGCCGCGCCGAGCGAGGGCCTGCTTCTCTCGGCGGCCGCACCATCCGTGCGCGAGGCGAGCCCGCAGCGCCTTGCCGCGACGGTCGCCTGGCAGCAGGGCGAGATCCTGTTCGACAACGAACCGCTGCAGACCGCCGTGCGCGAATATAACCGCTACCTCACCGGCAAGATCGTCATCGCCGACCCTGACCTCACCGGCATTCCGGTGGGTGGGCGGTTCACTTCGACCGATCCTGCGGATTTTCTTTCGGCGCTCGAACTCGGCCTTGGCGTGCGTGCGACGGCCAGCAACGGCGGTTTCGTCCTGACGCGGTGACGGGTTCGTTCTCGCCGAGAATTTTTTCTCGATGAAGTTGGCGGTTTCGGTTTCCCGGATCGTCTGGTGGGGCAGAGGCGCAGAAAGATCGGCGTCGTCGCTAAGGGTCCATCTTAACATGTCCGTACGGTTTCCCGGTGCGCCGCGTTTCGCGGTGCTGCTTGCCACGTCCGCTGCCTGCATTGCGCCTGCCCTTGCCGCTCCGGCGGCGCTGGCGGCGCCCGTTCAGCGTCATGCCTTCGCCATTCCTGCGCAGCCATTGTCGAGCGCGCTGACCCAGTTCGCGCGGCAGGCTTCGGTGCAGATCTTCTACCCCACCGCCAGCATCGCCAATTTGCGTGCGTCCGCGTTGAACGGCCGCATGTCGCGTGAGGAAGCGCTCGCGCGGCTGATCTCGGGCACCGGGCTCAGCGTCAAGCAGGACAACGGCCGCACCGTCATCCTCGGCTTTGAGGACCGGCAGGGTGAGGACGCGCCGCGCGGCGCCCGCGCCGCCGCCCCGACCGACGAGGCGGGTAACGACATCATCGTCACCGGCACCCGCGCGCAGGCGCAGACCGTCTTCACCGCGCTTTCTCCCGTCGATACGCTCTCCGAGCAGCAGGTGAAGTCCACCGTCACCGCGCGCCTCGACGAGAAGCTGACGCAGCTGGTCCCCGCCTTCATCGTCCAGAAGCTGCCCGCCTCGGACGGGCCGGAGTTCATCCGCCCGGCCTCGCTCAACAACCTGTCGCCCGACATGACACTGGTGATGGTCAACGGCAAGCGCTTCCACCGCTCCTCGTTCCTCAACGGCAGCGCGCAGGCGACCGACCTCGCTCAAATCCCCTCGTTCGCAATCGGCCACATCGAAGTGCTGCGCGACGGTGCCTCGGCGCAGTACGGGTCGGACGCGATCGCCGGTGTCATCAACGTGATGATGGACACCAAGCCGGGCTTCTCTGCCTATGCGCAGGGCTCGCAGTACTATCGCGGCGACGGTGAGCAGTACCAGATCGGCGCCCGCGCGGGCTTTGCGTTGCCGAACGGCGGCCATATCGCGGTGACCGGCGAATATGCCGATGCCGCCGCAACTTCACGCAGCCGCCAGCGCGCCGATGCCATCGCCTTCGAGGAATCGAGCGGAATTGACCTGCCCGATCCGGTCCAGCGCTGGGGCAACCCCAGCCTGAAGACCCTGAAATTCGCGCTGGACGCGGCACAGCCGGTCGGCGACGACGTTGAGGTCTACGGCTTCGGCACCTTTGGCTCCGGCAAAGGATGGTCCGATATCAACTGGCGCAATCCGGCCACCACCACTTCGGTCTACAACCAGACCGCCGCCTTTCCGGGCTTCGACGTCAACGACATCTATCCGGCCGGCTTCACTCCCAGCGAAGGCGTGAAGTACACCGACTTCCAGGCCACCACCGGCATCCGTGGCGGCAAATCGGGCAACTTCGCCTTGGACCTCAGCGCTTCGCTCGGCCAGAATGCGACCGAGTTCTACCTCAACAATTCGATCAACGCCTCGCTAGGCCCGGACAGTCCGCTGGACTTCTTCCTCGGCCGCAATATCCAGCGTGAGTTCAACCTCAATGCCGACGGCGTCTACACCCTCGACGTGCCCGCTTTCGCCAAGCCGGTGACGATCGCCTTCGGCGCCGAGCGCCGCGTCGAAACCTACAAGATCCGCGCAGGCGATCCGGCATCCTACGAGGTCGGCCCCGGCGCCAACTACGGCCTCGCCGCCGGTTCCAACGGCTTCCCGGGTTTCAGCGACCTCCAGGCCGGATCGTGGAGCCAGACCAGCTACGCGGGCTATCTCGATGTCACCGTGCCCGTCACCGAGGCCTGGAGCGTCGAAGGCGCGATCCGCGACGAGCATTATTCCAGCTTCGGCAACAGCTTCAACTGGAAGGCCTCGACCCGTTACGAACTGAGCCCCTCGATCGCCGTGCGCGGCTCGTACTCGACCGGTTTCAAGGCGCCGACGCCTGCCCAGCTCAACTCCACCAGTACCTCGCAGGGACTCGATACGACGACACTGCTGCTCTACACGACCGGCCGCCTTTCACCGCTCAATCCGGTGGCGCAGTACTTCGGCGCGACCGGGCTGGAGCCGGAAACCTCGAAGACCGCGACCGCAGGCTTCGTCTGGCGCACCGGCTTCGGCCTGTCGGGCTCGGTGGATGCCTACCAGGTCCGGGTCGACAACCGCTTCAGCACTTCGCCCAGCTATGTCCTCACCGACGCGATCAAGGCCGACCTCATCGCGCAGGGGATCAGCCAGGCGGCGGACTATCGCACGATCACCTTCTTCACCAACGACTACGATACCCGCACGCGGGGCGTGGATTTCGTGGTCTCGTACAAACACCAGGTCGGGCCGGGCCTCCTCGATGCGACGGGGTCCTACAGCTACACCCAGACGCGCGTGACCTCCAGCCAGCTGGTCCAGAGCGACACCACCCGCGTCAAGTACGAGCAGGGCCTGCCCGAACACAACGCGGTCGCCACGATCAACTACACGCTCGGCCCGGTCACGCTGATGGCGCGGATGCGCTACTACGGCCCGTGGACGGACTCGAGCGGCAACGCCAGCGGTGACATCTTCCAGCGCTTCGGCTCGATGAAGTTCTTCGACGCAGGGGTGACCTACAAGGTACGCGATGGCCTGTCGCTGCGCGTCGGTGCCGAGAACATCTTCAACACCTACCCCGACGAGGCGACGTTCCAGGCCAGCCGCGGCCTCGTCTATTCGCGCAACGCGCCGTACGACACCAACGGCGGCAACTACTACGCACGCATCGACGCATCGTTCTGAGTCAAGGAAAGCCGGTCATGACGCCCATACTCAATCGCCGCGCGCTGATGGCGGGCGCCATGACCACCGGCCTTGCCGGCACGCTCGTTTCGGCTTCCGCCCGCGCCGCAAGCCCCCCTCCAATGCTCACGGCGCGGGCGGAGATCCGGCCGGACGACACCGATTACTGGGCGAGGGTCGCCGCCCAGTTCGACGTCACGCGCGAGGTCGCCCAGCTCGAGAACGGCAATTGGGGCTCGATGGCCCGTCCGGTGGAGCAGGCCTACCAACGCCATCTGCACAAGGTGAATGCCGACAATTCCTACTACGCGCGACGGCGACTGTGGGGCGATCTGGCGCCGGTCCGTGCCCGCGCCGCCGCGCTGCTCGGCGTTGCGCCCGAGGAAATCGCCTTCACGCGCGGCGCCACCGAGGCGCTGCAGACGCTGATCGCGGGCTACAACCGTCTGCAACCCGGCGATCAGGTGCTTTATTCCGACCTCGACTACGACAGCACGCAGGCCGCCTTCCGCTGGTTGAAGCAGCGGCGCGGCACTGACCTCGTCACCATCGCCATGCCCGAGCCGGCGACCTACCAGTCTCTGATCGATACTTACGCCGCCGCGCTGGACGCGCATCCCAAGGTGCGGTTGATACTACTCACACACGTCGGGCATCGTACCGGCCTTGTGATGCCGGTGAAGGAGATCATCGCGCTGGCCAGATCGCGAGGGGTCGATGTGATCCTCGATTCCGCCCATGCCTGGGGCCAGTTGGACTTCCGGCTGGACGAGATCGGCTCCGACTTCACCGGCCTCACCTGCCAGAAATGGATCGGCGCACCGATGGGGGTGGGCATCGTCCATATCCGACGAGAGCGACTAGATGCGATCGATCCGAACATGAGCGAGGTAGGCAACTCCGATCACGGTACAGCCAGTCGCGTCCACACCGGCACGCCCAATTATGCGGGCTATCTTGCGCTGAACGACGCGCTCGACTTCCACGATGCGATCGGCACTCCGGCCAAGGAAGCGCGCCTGCGCCACTTGCGCGACTTGTGGGCGGAAAACCTGCGCGACCATCGCGGGCTGGAAATCCTGACGCCTGGTGATAAGCGGCTGACTTGCGCGCTGACCTCGTTCCGTCTGCAAGGGCGGACGTCGGTGGAGGACAACAAGGTGCTTGCAGCAGCGCTGCTCGACCGCTTCGGCATCTTCACCGTCCACCGCGAGGGCCTCGCCAGCGGCGCCTGCGTGCGGGTGACACCGGCGATCTTTACAGCGGAGGCGGACGTGAAGCACCTTGTCTCCGCGCTGAGGATCATGGCGGAGGCCAATCTGTGATAGAATTTCCGAAACAGGAGGTCCTCCTTTCCTGGATGAAGAAGCTGGACATTGTCGTTCGTGGCGGAGGCGATGCTTGTCAGACAGCCGAACCAACCTCACGGTTACATCCCAGGTGTTGGTGACAGAAAAGCAGACGTTCTGCTGCTGCTGGGAATCAGATTTGGGCGGCTGAACGGCTATAAAGGGTCGGACCGGGGCCCTCTATGACAAAAGCACCATTGCTGAAATCGTCAGATCTCATTCCCAGCAATGCTGCTCGACCTGCGCGTCTTGGCGTTCTACCTGCAAGTCATGCTGCATGTCGTCCATCATTCCGGTTACGTGGTCGAAACCGAGCAAGCGGGCACATTTCCGCATGACAAGTACGCTTTGGTCATGCGTGCGCTGGGCGAAAGCAACATGCCAATGAAAGTCCATGCGCCCGAGGTCATGCCGCGGGAATGGCTCGAGGCTGTCCACGACCCGGCCTATGTCGACGAGGTCATCAATTGCTCGGTGTCTGCCGCCAAAGAGCGCCGGATCGGTTTTGCGATCGACGAGCGGATATCCCGTCGATCGCAGCTCTCCCCCGGGGGCACATGGCTCGCGGCGAAGCTGGCGCTGCAGCATGGGTATGCCGCCAATTCCGCTGGCGGGAGTCACCACGCCCTGGCCGATACCGGCGCGGGCTACTGCGTGTTCAACGATCTGGCACTTGCCGCCAACAGGCTGATCGAAGAGGGTGATGTCTCGCGCATCCTGATCCTCGATCTCGACGTGCATCAAGGCGATGGTACTGCCGCCCTGACCGCAGGGCGCAGCGACATCTTCACGCTTTCCATTCATGCCGAGAAGAACTTCCCCACCCGCAAGGCGCGCTCTTCACTGGATGTCGGGCTACCCGATGGGACGGGCGATGCGGGCTATCTGGACGCTCTGATCGGATCGCTGTCCATGGTTCTCGATCATTTCCTGCCGGAGCTGATCCTGCTGCAGGCAGGCGTCGATGCCCATAGGGACGACAAACTCGGCAGGTTGTCCTTGACCGACGAAGGCCTTACGAACCGCGATCGTTTTGTAGCGACAGAAGCGAAGCGGCGCAGCATCCCGCTGGCGAGCACCCTGGGCGGTGGTTATGGTGCGAACCGCGAAGCTGTGGCCTTGCGGCACGCGCGCACGATCCTCGCTCTTGCCGCCACGATCAACGCGAAGGATACTGCTTGAGTGCGGCGGGCTTACTGAGCCGCATTCTTCTCGGCATTGAGCCGCTCGACAAGTTTCTGGATTTCATCTGGATTGAGAATCCAGGTGCGGGTCTTGCGGCCTTCGCGGAACACGGGCCGCGTCAGCAGGATGCGGGCCTGCTCCTTTGCGAAAGGCTTGAAAAGTGAGAAGTGCATTACGCATTCGAGCATCGATCCGATAACCGGCGTCTTGCCATCCAGATCGATCAGCGTTGCGGGCTGGTCCCAGGGAATGTTCATCATGACGCGCGCCTATCGTGGGTGGCGGCGAATGCAAAGGCCTATGCCTTCACCCGCAAAATGTATCGATCGCCTGACATACGTCCGGTCAGTCGGCTTCGAGGCAGTCGAATGCCGCCAATAGCGTTTTGATATGGTTGAAGCTGCCTCCTTGGATTGTCCAACCTCGCCGTCCGCGAGATAGCCAATCATTCGGCTCCCTTCGACGTCCGCCTCTGAGAACGGAGCAATGGAGCCTCAACAGCGAAGAACGGTCGACAGCCGAAATGGTGGTTAACGCCCGTCGAGACCAAAACGGTCGTCATGAAGCGCCTTCAAAACCGGAGATGATGGGACCGCCGTTTCAGTCGCGCGAATAGGGCCTGAAGCTGCTTCTGGTCATCGGCGTAACCATCATCGGCAACATCGAACACCACCTTGTGCAGCACGCCGCTCGAGAAATCGAAGCGCGGCTTGTAAAGGCTCGATACGGCGTCGCCACTATCGTAGCCGATGCACAGCCCCCCGGCAGGTGTTCGTTGCGGTCGCCCAGATGGTTCTTGCCGAACTGGCCGGTGGCATAGCCGAAGTGCTTCATGAATTCGCCCACCGAGGGGTCTTCGCTGCTCAGCCAGCTTCTCCGCCCGGCATGCCGACTTTGGTGAGGCCGGTGCGGATCGAGGTGGATCCTTGGAGGATTTTGCATTTCCGAGCCGTACCGATCACGCAGCCTATATAAGCACCAGGCAATATGCTCGCCTTGTTGACGAATGGGTCACGGGGATCGGACTGCCCGGCGAAGATTATGGCACCCACTTTCTGCGCCGAACCAAGGCGTCGGTCATCTACAAGGCGACTGGAAATCTTCGCCGTCCAGATTTTGCTTGGGCACACGAAGATCGAAAGCACGGTGAGATACCTCGGCGTGGACGTGGAGGACGCTTTGACGCTCGCAGAGGGCGCTGAAATCTGAACCTGCCATTCAGACCTGATGGGCCGGGGCGACCCCGGACCATCAGCGTAAACATCTGATCATCACCAATGGCACAGCAGGAAAGGCCAGTTGCGATCGTCAGACCGTTAGGACGATCTTGCCGACCTGCTCATTGGATTCGAGGAAGCGAGTAGCCTCCTGGACTTCGTCAAAGGCGAAGGTCCGGGAGATCAGCGGCGTCAGCGACCCGTTGCCGAGTCCGGCGAGAATGAAGGCCTTGGACGCGGGCGAGAGCGTCATCGTCGCTGACGATCTCGTTGTAGAGGTAGCCCTTCAAAGTCAGGCTCTTGCCGAGCACCGCGAACTGCGGGAACGGCCCCTCGTCGGCGCTGAGCGCGCCATATTCCAGCAGGATACCGCGAGGTGCCATCGCCTCGGCGAGGATCGCGATATTGGGCCCGCCGATGGGATCGAGCACGACGCGCGCGCCCTTGCCACCGGTGATCTTCATCACGGTCGGGACCAGATCCTCCTCGGCCGTTGCGATGACATGGTCGGCGCCGGCATCGATCAGTGCCTGACGCTTCGCACTGGTCCGCGTCGTCGCGATCACTGTTGCCCCGACCGCATGAGCAATCTGGAAAGCGGCAGTGCCGACACTGCTGGATGCTGCAGATACAATGACGAAGTCTCCGCTGGTGAGCTTCGCCTGTTCCACGAGTGCGCCCCATGCAGTCACATACATCATCCACGAAGCAGCTGCCTGCTCGAAGGACAGGTTTGCGGGATGCTTCACGACATGGCGGGCCGGGATGTTGATCAATTCGCCATAGGCGCCCCAGCGCGCCATGTCCTCGGTCGGGATCACGCTGACCGCGTCGCCAACCTCGAGGTCCGTCACATCCGTTCCGATCGCTTCCACGACCCCGGCGGCTTCATAGCCGAGCTGGCTGGGAACCTCGGCCTGCTGCACATAGGCGTTCCGGCGGAACATGACTTCGGCGCGGTTCAGACCGATTGCTTTGACGGCGATCCGGACTTCATCTGCGGCGGGGAACGCAACATCGAGTTCCTCGATGCGCAGGACGTCGGCGTCGCCGAACTCATGGAAGCGGACAATACGGGGCATGATAATTCTTTCTCGTTGAGATTGGGGATCAGAACGCGTGGCGGCGCATGCCGCCATCGACGTGGATGATGGCGCCGGTGATGTAGCGAGCACGAGGTGAGGCGAGAAAAGTGATTGCGTTCGCCACGTCCTCCGGTTCGCCGAAGTCACGCAGCGCGATTTCGCGCTCTGCGAACTTGCGACGCTCGTCGCCGGGGTAGAGGCGGCGGATCTGGGCGGTATCGATCAGACCGGGCTGCACGCAGTTGACGGTGATCCCCTTCGGTCCGAGCGCTTCGGACAAGCCCTTCGACCAGATGGCGATACCGGCCTTCGCGACCATCGCAGCGTTGACGCCCGGCGGCTCCAGGTTGCCGGAAAGGCTGACGATTGCACCGGACCCACGTTCGATGAAGTTGGGCAGCAGGCGCTGGGTCAGTTGGCGGTGGCGGTCGAAGTTGAGTGTCATGCCTTCGGTCCACTGGTCCTCGGGCGCATCGATCGCCATCGGTCGCGAGCCACCGGCGTTGTTGACTAGGATGTCGACGTGGCCAAACGCGGCCAGAACTGCCTCGGCTATCGCCTGAGGACCGTCTGGCGCGACGAAATCCTGCTCGAAAATGTGTGGGGTAATGCCGCCGGCAGTTTCCACCTCTATCTTGAGACTGGAGAGCAAACCCGTCTTGCGTGCCGTTGCGAAGACGGTGACGCCTTCAGCGGCCAGCGCTTTGACGATCGCGCGACCGAGCCCTTGGCTCGCGCCGGTCACCAGCGCCGTTTTTCCGTTCAGTTGCAGGTCCATTTCGATCCATCCCTTTCGACGCACCGCGCCGTTCGGACAAGATCTAGGGCTGACGAACGTTAGTCAGAACCACCAGTTTCGTAACTTCATTGTTATGAATATGGATAACAATTATAAGCCCGGAATGGACTTCATCCAACGCCTGCGCGTCTTCGTGGCGGTCACGGAAAACCGCAGTTTTGCTCGGACGGCGGAGGCGCTGCGCATGACCCGACCCGGCGTGACCAATGCGATCAATGCGCTCGAAGATAGCGTGGGGGCGAGGCTGTTCCATCGCACCACGCGACGTGTTTCCCTCACCGTGGAAGGAGAACAGTTGCACGAGCGGGCTTTGCAATTGCTTGCAGATGTCGATGAGACGCAGGGTCTGTTCGGTGGATCGGGAGAGCGTCCCAGAGGACGCCTCCGCGTTGATATTCCGGTCGCGATCGCCAAGCCGTTCATCATCCCCGCGTTGCCGCAGTTCATCGCGGCCTATCCCGATGTCGAGGTGATTCTGGGTGTCAGCGACCAGCCGGTGGACTTGCTGGCCGAAGGCGTCGATTGCGTCATCCGGCTGGGGCATCTGCCGGAATCCAGCATGGTGGGGCGCGTGATCGCGCAGATGGAGATCGTGATCTGCGCATCGCCCGCCTATCTGGATGCGCATGGCACGCCACAGACTTTCGACGACCTTACAGGCCATAAGGCCGTGAATTACTTTGCGGGCCGGGGGCACCGGCCGATGCCCTGGCAGATCCCCGACAGCGACGGTCTGAAGGAGATCGTCGTGAAAAGCGGTGTCATGGTGAACGACACCGAGGCTTTCATCGCCTCAACGCTGGCTGGGCTAGGCCTCGCGCAGGGGCCGGGTGCATGCATGGCAGAGCATCTCAAATCAGGCGCCTTGGTCGAGGTGCTGCCGAATGCGCGCAAGCTGCGTCGACCGCTCTCGGTCATGTATCCGGCGCAGCGCCATCTGGCGCCTCAGGTTCGGGCATTCATAGACTGGTCTGAGAGGGTCATCGCGAACTCCCGCAATGAGTGGATCGCTGCGCCTTGAATGAGACGAAAGAGCCTGATCGCGGTCGTCAGTTGACGCTCAGGAAGCGCCCATCGGGATCGAAGCGGCAATTGAAGAATTTGGTGCCCTTGCTGCCGTCGCGACGATCATACCAGCCCTGAATGAGGTAGCCATCGCGTTGCTGAATGGGGGCGTTCGCTGTCACTTCGCTAGGCCGTCGATCAAAACGGGCACTAGCCTCGTTTCGGCAGATTCGAGACAATTCATCAGGAGCGACAAATGCGCGGCTGCCCGGATCGCGACGATCCCGCTCATTAGACACCCTTCCGGTCCGCGCTGCTCCTTTACCGCAATCGGGCGGCGTTGAAGGTGTAACCGATGCGTAGCGGCCATCCATCGTAGCAATGGACACGCACTGTCTGCGATCCTCGTTCCACCAATAGGTGTAGCTGCGATCATCCCCCTTTTCCGCACCCACGTTCCGATAACCGCGACGCTGGAGTTCCCCCTCGGCCTGTCCGGCACGAGCGCCGACCATGTCGTCGAGCCCCGTCGATTGCGCTTGCGAAGCCGATGATGCGAACATTGCGGCGACCGTCGCCAGAAACATAAACAAGCGGGGGGACATTGCGTGTTCCTTTCAATGCCGGAATATCAGTGTGTCAACCGGCGCGCAAAACTGACCCCCTATCGGCGCCCAATATTGACCCCACCTCTGGGTAGTGCGGCGGTTATCCCGGTAGTC
>NZ_MSQB01000052.1 GCF_002149965.1 Novosphingobium panipatense
GGCGCTTCTCATGATGAGATGAAGGGGGTCAATTTTAGACGCCGATCACCCCGCTAAGGGGGTCAATTTTGCACGCCGCTCCACACATGGGTAGATCGACCCAAGATTTGTCCTCAGGCAGTCCCAGGGGCAGCAATGTCTCGCGAATTTCCCTTGGTATAAACAACTTGTCTGCCGCTTCGACTTTACTAATCGACGCTTCCGGTTGCGCCGAAAAAAGCAGCACATCCAAACCTTCGACGGTCACATCGCTAAGTTGCGCTTGAAGATTGTTTGCCAACCCGTAAGTTTGGCAATTTGACACGATCAGCCAGTTATCCATCTTCAACCTCTTGCCCGATCCATGACTTCCTCGTCACACACGATGGTGCCCATGGATTCACCAATATCGAAATTGGCGATCTGCTCTTTAACGGATTGCCGTCCCTCAATATAATTGTTCATAAAACAACGCATGGCATGGGAGACGCCAGTAGCGTTCACTTCGCGCCAGTCCGCTTCGTAATATAAACCACCAGAAAAGCTTCCAGTAATGATCTCATAGGACGGAAAGTAATCGATCCAATCGAACTTCCTGAACGCAGTTTCCGCAGCCACCCGCAGTACTGATTTACTATATACGGTTGAGGTCAGAACCGAACGGGGTTCGTATGTCGCGATTAACGGTACAGGCGATACAGTGAGGAGCACTTTAGCTGTCGGATTGATTTCGTGGAATTTTTCCAAAAAGGTGCTCAGCGCAGCGTAAGTCTGATCAAAATCAAAGTTGACGAATTCATACCGTGCCGGATCATAATTTTCACCGATCACTCCGGGCGCGGCTGAAAACACACTCCCATCCTGACGCGATCGCCAAGCCTCTGTCAAACCAAGCGTGAATACGAAAATATCGACATTCTCGATCAACTCACGCACAGCCCCCAAGTGCTTCATGCGATCAGCCACGACAGCTTGCACACTTTCGAAGCCTTCAGGCTGAATCTGCTGGCGGAACGGATCCACGAAGCGTCCATCAGGGCGCCGCCATGCTTGTTCGGCAGGAATGCGTTCACCAAATGCTTCCTGGTACAATTGGAGCAACTGGGTCGGGGTATATATATTTCCGTAACGGGCAGAGAACGTTCCGTAATTGCCTGATTTACGCTGATCCTCTGGAAGATGCGCGCCGTCCTCGGTTACAAAGTAGTTGAACCCCGCCCCCATGATCCGGCGGGAGATATGCTGCGCAAAACAACTGCCTGCCGTCCCGACGCGCGCTTGTGCTGAAATCTTGAAGCGGGTCCCTGCCACTGGATCGACCCTGTGCGTTTCTACAGCTGATATAGCCTTACGCCAGAATTGATGAGCGGGGAGATCGCGATAGGGATTTTGGGCTGAGGCTGATAGCGGCCCGGTCCGTGGTGCAACACGAATAGTCTTGATCAGCAGCCCAAGTTGCCGGTCATCGTTCCACATGGCGAAGCTGGAAGGTTGCCCCGGGTATTCGACATAAAACTCTATTTCGAGATGCTCGGCCGCAGCATCTCGATCCAGATTGACCTCAAACCGTATCTGCTGGCTTTCAAGATGTCTGAAGAATTTGAAGTTACGACTAGGCCACCGACTCATTATGGCGCAGCCAAATGCGTATGGACGCAAGCTGGACTGAGGCGAGGAAGTTATCATCTCGCTTGTCGTAGCGCGTGGCGACGGCGCGGAACTGCTTGAGTTTGCTGAAGAAGCGTTCGACGAGATTGCGATACCGATAGAGGAATGCGCTAAAGACGGGGCGGCGCTTGCGGTTCGGCATGGGCTTGATGTTGGCCCAGACGCCGCGAGCGGCCATCTCGACCCGGAGCGCGTCACTGTCGTAGGCGCGGTCGGCGAGCAGCACGTCCCCATCACCCAAAGTGTCCAGCATGTCGGCAGCGCTACGGCCGTCGTGCGCCTGGCCGGCCGTGAGCTTGAGTGCGATCGGCAGGCCATTGGCATCGACTAGCGCGTGGATTTTGGTCGTCAGGCCACCGCGCGAACGGCCCATGCAACCGGGTCCCCCTTTTTATCGCCATTGGCGCCATGTTGGTGAACCCGGATCGAGGAGCTATCGATCATCTGAACATCGCCTTTGTAAGCGGCTGAGACTGCTTCCAATATCCGCGCCCAATGTCCTGCCCGGCGCCAGCGGTTGAAGCGGTTCACACATGTCGTATGCGGGCCGTATCGCGCAGGAATATCGGCCCAGGGAGCGCCCGTCCGCAGCCGCCAGAATATCCCGTTGAGTACCCGGCGGTCATCGACACGCCGCACCCCTCGCACCTTCGTCGGCAGCAGCGGCTCGATCACCGACCACTCGAAATCCGTCAAATCGAACCGCGCCATATCAATCCCCTTCTCGGAGAATGAATCAGATCGCTGACGCTTTGGGAATCCTGTTTATGGGTATGTGACCTAACCCCATGAGATGTTCTTAAGAAGACAGATTGATAGCCAGTATCCGGCCGAACAAAAGCCTTGACATCCAGATCAACACAGATTTGATCGGTCCATTCGGGCGTAATTGGAAGTTCTATTCTTGCCAACGCCCCATCAGTCCATCGCCCTTCCTTTTCCACACTGGAAAATCCCTCAAGACGGGCAGGGTGGTCAACATGGTTTAGACTGATGGCATCATAACTATCATCCATGAGGATTCTGTCCTTTTTGCCCCACTATCGATTGGCCAGACACTTTGGTCGCGTCTGGTTGCCTTGACGGAACGGATAGCCGATTTATTGAGCCTGTCGACCCTTGCCACAGCTTTTGTGCAAGTGATCTCGGCAGTCCTTGCTTGCCATGCGGCAGGTCGGTACGGCCAGCTGCATGATTATTCGCGCCTCTCTCGTGATCAGCTTGCTTTCCAGTGTCGCGGGTGCTGCGATTGAGGCACGCCCCAGCATGCCTGTCTCCATGATGGACAACGGCGTGTTGCCAGGCTGTGCGGGCGACGGCAAACAGGATGACACTGCGTGCCTGCAAGGCTGGATCGACAAGCGGCAGGGGGGCGTGTTGAACCTGGGGACGGGTCTTTACCTCGTCAGTTCCCCCTTGGTAAGCAAGGGGGCCATCACCCTGATCGGCGCTGGCGGCGGCAGAGGGATTTACAAGCAATCGTGCACTTCGGGATTGCGTAGCAACAACCCGAAACAGGATATCCTCGTCATCCACGGCGGCGGGTCGCGCATCTACAATTTGTGTATCGATGCTAACGTTCAGATGGAAAGCGGCACGGCGATAAGCATCCTCGGCAGCGCGAATTCAGTGATCATTGCTGACAGTCATATCAACAATCAGATCACGAGCATCGCAGTATCAGGAACGGGTTTGGATGGAGCCACCCAGAATGCCGACGTCGTCTTGCGGCATAATACAATCGTTTCGGCCGCTCATGCCAATGCGGTCGGTATCGCGATCGGGCGCAACTCAATGAAAGCCAATACCGTGGATACACGGATTGACGGGAACTCACTGGTTTGCCAAAAGCAGCTCGGCATCGGCACCCTCATCGCGGACAGCGGTGGCGCCCTCATCCGTAATAACACACAGTACGGGTGCGCCATCGGCACCAAAGTCTTTCCTGGCGCCGGACAGATGGTGGCCTGGCTGTATTTCTCGAACACGGTCCTCGGGGATACCGATGCAGACCACAATCTGGTGATCGACACACAGGATTCCACGGCATCCGTATGGGGTCTCAACTTCACAGGAACATGGGCGAGCAATGCCGACGGAGCCAGCGTCCTGATCCAAGACAGCGCTGCCAGCCATAACATCCTGGGCGTACATTTCATTGGCCACCGTACGTATATGGCGCGCGATCAATCGGGCTTCCTGGTCCGCAGCGGACAGAAAATAACATTCGACGCCGGCACCATATGCAGCGACGGCAAAGGCAAGGGCACTGGCTTTGTCGTTACGGGCGATGCGATGGCGACTGCGGTGCGCAACAGCACGATCGGCAGTTGCGACCATAATGCCGCTGGCCAGTTGGCGAGCGGAATCGCAGTCCAGACCAAGGCAGCCAATGTTGGGGTGTTCACTGGCAACGACCTTGGCAATAGCACGACGCCTATCGTCTGGGCTCCGGCCGCAAGAACCGCGGTGGACGCGGTCGTAGGACAGAACCTTGGCCTCGATACAGCGGAGGGGGCGGCAGTGGTTTCTGAGCGCGTCAACCTGCCGCTCAATCACGCCGTGGTGCTATCCGGGACGGGCACGATCAAGTGGCTTGACGGGGGATGGGCCGCCCGGGAGGTCGAACTTCTTGCCAAAGACGGCGCCATCGCTTTCGAGGTGGGCGGCAACCTCTGCAATCCGCTGAGGGTGGAATCGCGTCAGGCAGTGACTGCCCTGTACCGCAAATCCTTGGCTTGCTGGAGCGTGAAATAGGATTGCACCGGGTGTTTCCTCCAAGGGCAGCACCCGCACCGACGGATAAAGGAGCGATGGACCAAGAAGCGCTGATCGCGAAATTCCAGGCAGCCTGTTAGCATCTGGCCATTGCCCCAAAGATAGACTAGGCGGAAGGATATACGTCTGGGGCACATTGATTTTATGGAACAGCTGCTGAACATTGGAAAAAGCCTTGGGGCCAAGTTTGCCGTGTCCTTGCTATACCGCTCGCTACTACACCGCAGCCCTGACGAAGCAGGCCTTGCAGGCGGCCTTTACACCATAAATCAATTGGGATTTCAGCGCGGTATAAGACAATCTCGGACGGAATTGTCGGAAGCGACGAATATAAATGGCTCCATCGCAACCTATTTGATTTTTCAGAAATATTATCCGAAAATACCAAAAGACTGATCGCTGGAAAGGGTGTCGAGCACATAATATCTTTGGGCACGCATTACCAGGCCAGCTCTATTTTAAAAAAATACGGGCTGAAATCACAATCTTTCCCATTTGACTGGCTGTTCAGCTCACCGGATGCAATACTTCATTGCATCCAAGACAACTTCGACAAGTTTCTGGATAAGTCATACTATAAAAGTCTTGAACCCAAAAATGGAGAGGCGCGAGCAGATCATGAATTTTATAAAAAATTCTACAATGTAGATTCTTTTTTCGCGCATCGCGATCCGGTTAAAGCTGATGATCACCAATTCTTTATGCGGTGCGTAGATCGTTTTCGTGAAATCGTAGGGGGCGGGAGCGCAAAGCTGTTCGTGATGATTTCGGGTAATCATCACGATCTTGTTGGAACCTTCGAAAAATTACATGAATGGGTATCCAAACTTGATTCTGCAAACATCATTGCGATACAGCTTCGTGATCCTATGGACGGACGATCCCTCCGAAAAGTCCGAGCTGAAAGCCATGGCGACCTTTATGAGTTTTCCCCAAAGTCAGCTGAAGAGGGGCTTGGCTTTCCCGATCTGCTGGACGACCTGACAGTGTTGAAGCTGGTGGCAGAATATCAGATAACGCAGAATGCGCGCTCGGCCAGAAGGTCGATGGGGTAAAGCCATGCAGAAGTTGGCAAGCTCGGGAACACATCGTGATGCTGCCACCGGTCTCCCATCTCGGATCGGCAAGGAGGATGACGATCCCCCATCAATACGCCCCCGTACCGATCAAAGTTGCGTGTATATATCCACCGCCTGCCCTACGTCTTCGTAGGTTGTGGCCTGTCCCTTGTCGATGATGACGGCACGGTTGCAATATTCTCGAACGATATCTGTGCTGTGGGACGCAAGGATCATGGAGCGGTCCGCCCGTTTCTCGAAAAGTTCGAAATGGCATTTGCGCTGGAAATTCTGATCGCCCACCAGGATGATCTCGTCGATCAGGTAACAGTCGAATTCGATTGCTAAGGACAGCGCAAATGCCAGACGCGCCCGCATACCTGACGAGTACGCCTTTACCGGCATCGCTAACTGGCGGCCCAGTTCGGTAAAATCTTCTACGAAGGCGCGCATTTCACCGTAGTCGCGGTCATAGATACGCGCGATGAAGCGGGCATTGTCGTAACCGGTAAGGCTGCCTTGAAAGCCCCCAGCGAACCCCAGCGGCCATGACAGGGACATATGTCGCTGCACTTTGCCCGAGGTCGGCATCTCGACCCCGCCAAGGAGCTTGATCAGCGTGCTCTTGCCAGCACCGTTGCGCCCCAGCAATGCGACACGGTCGCCTTTGTCAACAACGAGGTTGACGTCCTTGAGCACGTGCTTGTGCCCTGACCCCAACTTGTACGTCTTATTGATGTTCTGGCAGACAATCATTCGACGGTTATAACTTTGCGAACGTGACGACACAATGCCAGTCCGATGACGGTCAGCACGACCGAGCAGGTAATCGGATTCCAAATATCGTAATAGGCCGTCACTTTATCGCCCCATATACCTTTTCGCATCATTTCCATGGCATTCACGAAAGGCGAATAAAGAAGATATTCGCGCGAACTCGGAGATAGCCATGATGCCATGGTGAAAAGCCCTGAAAATGGCAGCATGATATACGTCGTGACAGGAATGAACTTCTCAACGATCTCCGACATTTCGGAAAGAGGCGCGATGATGAGGCAAAGCGAAAGCGTAAACAGCCCATATAGCAGCCACCCTGATATCAATAGCCCGATATCTGCGGGAACAGGGAACTGGTCGAACCCAATGAGGACAACGGCGATAAAAAAATATGCCATCATAGAGCCAAGTAGCTCGATGATGAAGCGCACGAGCACGAAATCAAGTACCTTGATCTGCTGATGATACATCAGGCTGCTGTTCGCCACAAATAGGGCAACGCAGCGCGACACAGCGTGCCGGAACAGAACGACCGGGAGATAACCGGACACCACGAAAGCCACGATGCCCACACCGTGCTGTTCTGATCCCTTCATCACCCGCCATAAGATAGCCACCAAGCCCGCGAACAGCATGGGTTCCACCATGATCCACAGGAAGCCGATGTTCTCGCGGCCGTAGCGAGTATGGAGTTCGCGAATCATCAACGCATGGATTACCCGCCACTGGATGCGCCAGCCGTTCTGAAACTTACTGAGACTCATGCCTGACACTCTCAATCGTCGGGTGCATGTTCGAGAATGCCCACGATCAACATCCAGCCAATGAAATAAAGGCAGACGGCAGCTGCGGCGACGGTCAGGATCGCGATGAGACGCTGCGGCAACAGGGCCATGTCGGGCATGTTGGGATCGACAACCCGTTCAAGATAAAACCTCTGATGCTGGGCTTCGGTGCGCGCCTGAACCAGAGCGGCGTTCGCCACGTTAAGATTTTCGGTCGCGAATTCCTGCTCGACGAGAAGGTTCTCGTAACCACCCAGCTTCGAAGCGATGCCGGTATTCGAGCCTGCGACACGGCTATCCTGCGAGGCGATCTGCGCAGAGATGGCCGATATGCGATTACGCAACGCAGGAATGGAAGGATTTTCTGGCGTCAGTCGCTGCATGGTTTGCAGTTGCGCCTGCAGCGCCGCGCGCTCTGCCACCATCGTGTTAGCGATCTCGATCACGCCACCAGCCTGTTTCGCCGGGTCGATCAGGGATGCGGCATTGCGATATTGGGCAAGCGCCACGCGCGCCGACTTCGCCCGTGACGTCGCCAGATCGACCTGTTTCTGCGCTTCGCTGATACCCTTATTCTGGACGCGGGCATTCAGACGGTTGACCAGGCTTTCGCTAAGGTCGAGGAGGCTGCGGTTGATCGTGTAGGCATCTTGCGGGGTGAATGCCTTGACCTTGACGATGGCGGTGCCTGTCTCGGTATCGAGACGGGTATCCACCATCTTACCATAATATTTGAACAGGTCCTCGAAAGTGTTCTCCATCAGCGGCTGCGGGAACCGCGAGATCGGATCAGCCACCGGGGACGCGAAACGCTTTCGGATATGAACCGTATGGTCCAGATCCTTAAGCGCGTTGCGCGATCGAATGTAATCGAGAATTTCGTTGGTCTGCTCCTGGCCGCCGGACAAGCCGGTCGTCTGGATAATGTTGGCCAGCGAAGATATCTGGGATCGCTTCTGATCGGGGCTCTTAATAACAAATCTCGCTTCGGAAACATAGATGTCCGAAGCGATGAACATATAGTAGATCGTGGCCAGCAGCGTGGGCAAGATAACGAAAAGCACAAACCAGCGCCGCTTTTTCACCCAGACGGTGAATGCGGATTCCTGCACCCCTGCGGGAGCATCAACCGGGAACGAATGTTCAACGTTCATAGAAGTCTTCACAGCACCTAAAGCAGAGGGCAGCGCACGATGGTGCTTTCCAGTCAGCGGCGCTAGGCGAACAAGAGCCCGAGCGCAAGACCGAGGATTTTCAAATCATCGCGGATTGCGCGGGGACCAGCCCAAACCTCGCTTGTTACCTGCCGCATACCGATCTAAGAGCGCCTTGGCGTCAAAACTGAAAGTTGGTCAATCCTCCGATGCAGGTCAAGAAGTTCGTTTGCCTTACCTTGTTTGCAGGGCTTGCCGGTTGTGCCACTTTGCCAACAAGCGGACCGACCAGGAAGCAGATAGAAAAGTCCGCAGCGGCCGAAGCCGGTCTGCCTATCGAGGTTGTCCACGTCGCGTCTTCTGCGGACCTGCCGAGTGTCAACGCTTGGTCCTCGACCGCCCGGATGCCTTCCAACCTAGCGCCGCCGCCCACCGATATGGTGGGTCCTGGCGATGTACTCGACATCAGCATCTACGAAGCCGGGGTGACGTTGTTCGCCGGTTCGGGCGGCGGCGCAGCGCAATCCAGTCCGCTTTCGGCTGACCCGGGCGTACGGGTCCAGAAGTTGCCGCCCAGCCGGGTAAACGATGAAGGCGACATCTTCGTCCCATATTCCGGCAAGCTCCATGTCGTAGGTCGCACGCTCGGTGAAATCCAGAATCAGATCCGTCAGTCTCTGCGCCGCCTGTCGCAGGACCCACAGGTGACTGTAACCCTGAGCCAAGCCATCTCAAATTCCATCATCATGGGTGGTGAAGTGGCTCGTCCCGGACGGCTGGTGCTACAGACCAATCGGGAAAACCTTTCCGACGTAATCGCACTGGCGGGCGGATACCGCGGTAATGCCCGCGATCTGGTGCTGCACCTGGTTCGTCGCAATGAAAATTTCGATGTCCGCATAGACGACCTTGTCACCAAGCCGCAGCTTGACGTGCGCGCCTACCCCGGCGACCGCGTCGTGCTTCTCAGCGAGCCCCGGTCTTTCACTGTTCTAGGCGCGGGCGGCAAGGTGGAACAACTGCCCTTCGCTCGCTCGTCGATCTCTCTGGCCGAAGCGATCGCCAGTGCAGGCGGGGTCAATCCCAATCTGGGCGATCCGGCTGCCTTGTTCATTTTTCGCTACGTGCGTGACGATCAGGGCAACGAGACACCGATTGTCTATCATATCAACATGATGCAGGCTGGCTCCTATTTCCTGGCCCAGCGCTTCGACATGCAGGATCGCGACGTACTTTACTTTGGCAATGCAGCCGCGAATCAGCCCAGCAAGCTGTTCCAGCTCATCAGTCAACTGTTCACCCCACTCATGACTGTTACTGCGGCAGTCCAGACCGTACAGAACAGCAACTAAGGCCCCCGGTGAGGCTCACTGACCACTGCACGTCGGTGAGCCTGACTGACAGATACCCTTATGGCTTTTCTCCAGCCCTTCCTCGACCTTCTTCCAAGCCGTCTTGAACAGGCGTTCGGTCATCGCACCACTCGCAGTCTGCGAGTCAGATGGCGGCGCTGGTATACCCGGGTTTCCAGACCGGCGGCATCCCTGCAAAGGCCCCGGCTCTTCATCGACCTAGCCGTCATAAGCAAGCACGATGCAGGAACCGGCATCCAGCGGGTTGTCCGCGCTATCGCGCTGGCTGTGATCGACGTGAAAGCCATGGAATGGGATATCCATTTCGTGGCGGCAACCCGCCGTCGGCGCTACCATCTGATATCCTGGCCAGACCCGGAACCCGTGCCCCGGTTCGAGATTCTAAGAGCGCGTCCCGGAGATGTCTTCCTGGGTCTGGACTACTCACTCGATGCCGTGCGCCGCCATCGCCGGCAACTGGCCGCATTTCGCCGAGATGGCGGGCAGCTGTGGTTTCTTGTTCACGACCTTCTGCCGCTCGAGAAGCCGGAGTGGTTTTCCCGCAACACGGTTATCCGATACCGGGCTTGGCTGGGCATCCTTGCAGACATGGCAGACGGCTTTCTTTGCAATTCGCAACAGACAGACCTGGATCTCCGCCGAAATCTCGAACAGGAATTCGGCCTGCGGCATGGATATGTAAGCCGTGTCCTGCCAATGGGACATGACATAGCGGAAAGTGCAATTCGGCAGCACGAAGCAACGCAACCTTTGCGGATCGGCAAAGGCCCGGCTTTCTTCCTCATGGTCGGCACTCTGGAACCGCGAAAGGGCCATGCCGACATACTTGCCGCTTTCGATCGGCTCTGGCGTGCCGGATCACCTGAACGTCTGGTCCTGGTTGGCCGGATGGGATGGCAGGTGGACGACCTGCGGCAAACTATCCTTGAACATCCAGAACGGGGACAGCGCCTTTTCTGGTTCGACGACGTTGATGATAGCGAATTGTATAAACTCTATGAAAAGTGCAATGGATCGATCATAGCGTCATTTGGCGAAGGCTTCGGCCTGCCGGTGATCGAGAGCCTTGGGCATGGCAAGCCCGTTCTTGCGCGTGATCTTCCTGTCTTTCGCCCTCATGCTGGCGCAGGCGTGCAATATTTTCCCGTCGATGCCGATAACGAAACCCTGGAAGATTGCCTGAGACGCTGGATCGCCAACGTTGCCGCAGGCCAAATCATTGTGCAGCGGCCCGATACGTGCTGGCGCAATTCTGCCCTCGTCTTACTGGACGCCTTGAACGATAGTCGTCCTTCGCAGACAAAGTGAACCAAGGTGCGGAATCTGAGGATCCCCGCAGCGCCCTCGGCTTGCGGCGCAGGGAATGAATGACATGGCGATAATCGACAACGTGGCCGTGCTTACCGTTCACACCGGCGCGGCCGCGCTGCAGGGTCATGAGCCTTAGGCTGCCGATGAAGACATCGAGACGGTCGTCGTAAAGGCGCACGCGCAGGCGATGTCCGATCAGGCATGAGGGGACCGTGTAGAACACCTTGCGCAGGGTGAAGCCGCCCGAGGACGTCACTGTCACGAGGACTTCCACGTAATCGGTAGTCCGTGCGTTCGGGAGGGATTGCAATGCGTTGCGCTCAGCATCGATGCCGGGACCTTGGCGCCGGTTCCTCGCGGTCACGACTTTCGTCGATGAAGCGGCGATAAGCGGCAAGGTCGGTGAAGTCCGTGGTTCCGCGCAGCAACAGCGCGCCCTTCAGAACTGCTGCCTTGATATGGCCGTGGGCGCTCTCGATCGCACTGTTCTCGTGGGCAATGCCTGTGTTGTTGCGCGTCGGCTCCATACCATAATGGGCGCATAGGGCGTCTGAGAACGGCGGAGGAATATTCGACCACGCTAGCGGCGGGATAGTCCCGCTGCGGTCGGCGTAAAAGTCGTCCACCTTGAAGCCTTTCTGCCAAGTCAGGGAGGTGTAGGGATCTACAGCGTGGAACTTTATCTTCAGGTCCGTTTGGCTTGCGCGGATGGCATGAGCCAACGGGCGGCGGCGAAGCGTTTCAATGTGTCGCGCGATACGGTGCGCAAGATGCTGTCGTTTTCATCGCCGCCGGGTTATCGGCGTCAGTCTGTACCGCAGCGCCCGAAGCTGGACGGGTTTGTGGCGATCATCGATGGATGGCTTGAAGGTGACCGCGACGTCCCGCGCAAACAGCGGCATACGGCGAAGCGGGTATTCGACCGCTTGCGCACCGAGCATGGTTTCACCGGCGGCTATACGATCATCAAGGATTACATCCGGGAGCGCGAGCAGCGCAGCCGGGAGATGTTCGTGCCGCTGGCGCACCCGGCGGGAGATGCGCAGGCCGATTTCGGGGAAGCGCTGGTGGAGATCGGCGGGGTGGAGCAGAAGGTCTACTTTTTCGCGCTCGATCTGCCGCACAGTGATGCCTGCTATGTGCGGGCCTATCCGGCGGCAGTGGCGGAAGCCTGGGTGGACGGACATGTCCATGCCTTCGCGTTCTTCGGCGCGGTGCCGCGCTCGATCGTCTATGACAACGATCGCTGCCTGGTGGCGAAGATCCTGCCAGACGGCACGTGTGAGTGCTGGTCGTAATCTCCCCAAATGTGGAGGAATATTCGATCAGCATTTACAGGCGCGCGCCGCGCGCTTCCCCGCCGTCAAAAGCCTCGACAGCTTCGACTTCGCCGCTATCCCCAGGCTCAACAAGATGCAGGTGCTCGAGATGGCGCGCTGCGAATGGATCGAGCGGCGTGAGAATTTCATCGCCCTGGGACCATCGGGCACTGGCAAGACGCACGTAGCTTGGGGGCTCGGGCTGGCAGCATGCCAGAAAGGACTGTCGGTGAACTTCACCACCGCGGCGGCGCTGGTCAGCGAGATGATGGAGGCCCGTGACGAGCGGCGTCTCCTGCGCTTCCAGAAGCAGATGGCCGGATACAAGCTGCTCATCATCGACGAACTGGGCTTCGTACCGCTCTCCAAGACCGGCGCCGAACTGTTGTTCGAACTGATCTCCCAACGTTACGAACGCGGCTCCACCTTGATCACTAGCAACCTGCCCTTCGACGAATGGACCGAAACCTTCGGATCCGAGCGTCTCACAGGCGCGCTCCTCGATCGCCTGACCCATCACGTCAGCATCCTGGAGATGAATGGCGAAAGCTATCGCCTTGCTCACAGCCGGGCCCGCAAGGCCAAAACCAGACCCTGAAAATCAAGCCGATGCCGGGGGGAGTGCCCCTCGGGCTACGCCCCCACGCCACTCCCCCCGGCATGTAACACGATGGCCTGGTTTTACGCCGCCGCATGGCCGAATTTTGCTCCGCCGTTGACATTTCGCAGGGCACGTGGAGGCATTGCGAGTGGATATTGAGCAGTAAAAAGAGCCTCGTATGAGCGCCCGCAGAGATGGCGGAGCGGTAGTACGGGTGGAACGTCGCCGGCATTGGAGCGACGAAGAGAAGCTGGCGATCCTGAAGTAGACCACTCAACCCGGTGCCATCATGGCGGTTGTGGCGCGCCGGTAGGGCAGGCGAGGTCCTACAATATATCGACGCCGTGGACGCAGGCGTTGACGCCTGAACGGGCGAGTGCGTTATAATGCCAAGGCCTATCGAGCACTCCGGCGACCTGAAGCCAACCGCGATCGTGGCCTACGACAGCGATGGAGAGAACGTGCTCAACAGCCGCGCCCCCGGCGCACTCAACAAGTTTGGCATGACCCCGTCCGGCCTCGCCGACCCGGGTTGGCGGGACCAGATGCGAGGCGGCAAGGAGGCGACGCTGGCCTTTTCCCAGCACCTCATCACCAAAGGCGTCAACAGGCTGCTAGTCCGCAGTTTCGCGCGCGGCGCTGCCGAGGTGGATCTCAACCTCGTGCTCTGGAAGTGGGGCGCCACGTCGCCACCCCGGGTCTCGCTCATCGACGATGAGGGACGCCTGAGTGGGATCTGAGCTTGTGCTCACGCAGATAATTAGAGATCGAGGTAGAAAATTCGATTAGCGACCACCTGGCTTCGATGAGACCGATGATACGTAGGCTCTTATTGACAGCCCGACATTGCAATACTGGCGGCAACCTCTAAGAAGCCGCCATTGATAGCCACTTACCTTAGCGAAGGACGTATATGCCAACCATAGTTCCGGTCATCCTTTGCGGCGGTAGCGGCACACGGTTGTGGCCGCGCAGTCGGGCGGTGAAGCCGAAGCCGTTTCTGACCTTGGTTGGCGATTGCACTTTGTTCGAAGCCGCTGTGCGTCGTTGCCCGGCATCGGGCGGCTTTTCCCCTCCTGTCGTGGTCACAGGCGGCAAGCATGTCGAACATGTCGAATCTCAGCTGGGTGAAATGGATGGCGCGCAGATCATCGTCGAAACTTCCGCACGGAACACTGCCGCTGCAATTGCGCTGGCGGCGTATCGCTTGCCCTCGGATGCAGTCATGCTCGTGTGTCCAAGCGACCACCACATCGGTGATGCCGATGCATTTGCGGCCACGGCATGTGCCGCCGCCGATCTGGCGCGAGAAGGCTGGCTGGTATCCTTCGGAATCGAGGCAACGAGGCCAGAAACCGGATTTGGCTATCTGCGTCAGGGGGAAAAGATCTCCGACATCGGCTATCGTACCGCACAGTTCGTTGAAAAGCCTGACCTAGAACGCGCTAAATCCTTCTTGGCTGAGGGCGGCTATGCCTGGAACGGCGGCATCTTCGCATTCGGCGTCAAGGACTTCATTGCCGAACTCGAACGCCATCGGCCCCAAATTGCGGCCGGCGTCAAGGAGGCCGTTGCCAAGGGTTATGAGGATGGCGAGCGTTTCTACCCCAATGCCGAAGTCTTCGACAACGTGCCTAGCGATTCCGTCGATTATGCCGTCATGGAGAACACCGAGCGAGCCGCAATGGTGCCCGCCGCCATGAACTGGTCCGACATCGGCAACTGGCATGCCCTGCACGAAGCGCTGGAAAGTGATCCCTGGGGCAACTCGGTGCGCGGTACCGGCACGGTGGAGTTGGTCGATTGCCGCAATGTCCTTGTCGACAGCGATGGACCGCGCGTTTCGGTAATCGGGCTTGAGAACGCGATCGTCGTCGTCGATGGCGATGACATCATGATCACCACCGTCGCCGGCGTACAAAAGGTCGGCAAGCTCGCCGGTACCGTTAACCAGTAGTTGTAGGAATACATACCATGATCGCTCAGCTTCCTATCCGTCACGTCGAAGGTTCAGCGATCGCTGTTCCTGCTGGATTGATTTGATGACATTTACCTGCAGCGTCGCGGCGCTTCGTCGAAGGATCTTGTAACCTGGCAGGCTGGACCGCGACCTCAGCCTCACTTATGCAATGCCCCCAGTCGTTTCGCGAACAACTGGGGGGAAAGGCGGCGACAGCCCTTACGTCCTTGAAGTAAAGCGGGAACGCCACCACGCGGCCTCGATCTACGTGCCCGCTTTCGCCACTGGGCGCGCGAGCGCGCTTTCATGTATTCGTACAACCACCCACGCATAGATCCACCTTACGATATGGCATCTACAATTCTATACTCAGTTCGGCTGGAGCTGCAGCGCTCAGACTTTATGTCGCAGGATAACCTTGCAAGCAGCGCAATCTTCCCGGTCTAACCCGAGATTGGCGAAGTGCCCGGGGTGCAGGGCGGCTATGAGTTTCGCGCAGCGGGGACTACCAACCGGGTGGGGCTACGCGAGTATCTGGCCGGTTGCTAAGATCTTTACGGCTTCATCCCGGCCGCGAGAATCATTCATTCAATATAGATGCCGTTCTGGGCAACGGAGAAATCCTGTTCCTGCCACGCTCAAGGTTTTTCCAAGGTTATCATCTCATAGCTACGTCTAGCCCGGCTTATTCATCGGGCTTGGTCAGAAGGGTTGGCGGGAGTGGTGTAAGCGATTGCTTTGGTGTAGGAAAATGGGTG
>NZ_MSQB01000053.1 GCF_002149965.1 Novosphingobium panipatense
TAAGGCCAGCGACGCTCAACCCCAGCGCAACGTCCGATCCATGCAGGTACCGCGCCGATTACACCCTCCGCGAAGCGGTTCGTGCATCGGCCAACCCTGCGCATTCCTGAAACGATTATCAGGGCGTCAGGAATGCCGGGTGTTGGACGAGGATCTGCCATTCCCGGCCGGGCTTATGAACGCAGGGTTTGTCCCAGGCCCGGTCATACACGGACTGACCGCCAATGAGCGCATTGCTGCCTTCCTATCCTCGCCATCCAGCTGCCAAATTCCAACGCATAGCTTCGGCCTTTCCGCTGCTTGCGCATATACGCGTTCGAGATATGCTGTTCCCAGCTCGAAACGGCATGTCGGATGCTGACAAAGTCGGCCTTCAGGTACGGAGGAGCGGACTATCAGGAGCCGCTCCGCCCAGAGGGGGAAACAAACAGAAATACTTAAAATAGAGCAAAAATCTGCTCAAGAAATGCACAATGGTCGTGCAGACGGAGCAGAACGCGGCTTGGCTAGGGTTAACCGGTTCGGTAACGTTGCGCCTTATTCGGGGGCTTTCGTTTGGCTCCCATTCGCGAGCGTTGCAGGCCGCCACTGCGCAGGAGTGGGAGGCCGAGTTGTGCGGACACTAGGGGGACTGCGTGGGAATTACCGAATGGCTCGGTCATGGGCTAATATTTTTCTTTACTCAAGTTCCGCTCATCGGCGATGCGATGGCGGCATTCTTGGCAGTAGTTCTCATTGGGACAGCCTTTGCGATCGCCCATCGCTATAAGCGGGAGCATCACCAGCCCCTAGCTTCCGCAATTGAAGCGCGCGTACGCCTGATCGATGAGGTAACCGGCGGCAGTATGGCGGATGCCGATGCCGCACGGCTCGCCTTTGCACGACGTTTTAATGATATCGATGAGCAGATGATGGATGCGGCTCATCCGGAGGTGCTTCCGCTTCGCCGAACTTGGGAAGAATACCGCGAAACTATTGTCGATCCTGGTGCAGACGTGTTGAAAAATGCGGGGCGCCCCGAACATTTTTTTGTTAATATCGGCGAGCATCATCGCGGACTTAATTGGTTTGCGAATATTTTTATTGCGATCGGTTTGCTCATTACCTTTTTGGGCATCATTGCAGCTCTTTCGACCCTAGATTTCAGCGGCGGGGTTGATGCCATGCAGGAGCGGCTCAACGAGCTGATGAAAGTGGCTGGGGCCAAATTCTGGGCGTCGGTGGGCGGTATCGTCGCTTCAATTGTATTGCGCTCGTACGATTACCGTTTTGGCAAGCGCATCAACGATGGTCTTTCGGCGCTGTGTGATGGGCTGGAGCACGGGATGGCCTATTTGCCCCCTCAGCGCATCGCGGCCGATCAACTCGAGCAGCTTAAGGAGCAGACGCCGGCGCTTCGGACATTTTCCGAACAATTAGCAGCGGCCCTCGACGGCGCGCTTGAAAAGCAGATGGCGCCCATGATCAGCCATCTGGGATCGATTCAACAGGGCATCGACAAGATCACCGGCGGCGGTGGTGACGCTGTCCGGGATGCCATTGTTTCGGGCGCTGGCGCTGAGATGGCGGGCCTGGCCGAAGCAATTGGCGTAATGACCGCCTCGATGGCGACGATGGCAGACCGTTTCGAAAAGCAAACCGGTGAAGCGGATAAACAGATCGAAGAAGCTGTGCGCCGCTTTGGCCAAGCCTCTGAAGAGATGAGGGCGGCCTTCGGTGACCTCAATAAGAATTTCGGCGTCATCGCAGACCGTATGCGCGAAGAAAACGAGCAAACCAGTGCCATGGCCCGCCAGCGCATGGACGAGCTGCTCTCCAATCTGGGTGCCACGTTGGACGAAATGAAAGCAGGCTTGGCCGCAGCGGCAGGCAAAATGGGCGAAGCCTCGGCCGACGCGGCGAACAACGCTGCGCGCATCGGTCAAGAAGCGCTGGAAACCTCGTTCTCGAACTTTGTCGAAAAGTTCAACGCCACTGGCGCGCCGCTCGTAGCGAGCATGAAGGGCGCGGGCGATGCGATCGCCTCGTCGGCCGACAGGCTAGCGAGCGCACAGGGCGCTATAGGCGACCACGCGCGCGCCATCGAGCAAGTTGCCGCGCGTTCGAGCGACTTGGCTACCGCTTTTGGGACCGTCGCCAACGATGTCGAGGCGGCCAGCGCACCCGTGCGCCAGTCAGCGCTTGCAATCGCCGAAGCGGTCAAATCGGTCGAGACGGTGGTGGTGAAGAATGCGCAATCGTCGGAAAGCGCACGCGAGGAAATGCGCCAACTCGCGGCATCGCTCAATCAGACCGCGTCCGCAGCCTCCTCGGCTTGGTCTGAATATCGGGCACGGTTCGAGGAAGTCGACCGGGCGCTTGGCGATGCGATTCAGAAGATTTCCGACGCTGCGGGCAATCATGCCTCGAACCTCAATGAGCGGGTCGGCCAGATCGACAAGGCGCTTGGCGAAGGTGTCGCTCAGCTTGCCGGCGCGCTCGAACCGTTGACGACCTTGCGCGACACGGTTGAGGAGCTCGCCGGAATTCTCGCGAACCAAAGCCGGGAAGCTGCTGAATAATGGACGGTGTCGTTCGCCGGAAGCACGCCGAAGAGGGTGAAAGCTACTTCATGTCGATGACCGACATGATGGTCGGCTTGCTGCTGATCTTTATCATCCTCCTGGCCTATTTCGCGCTGCAGCTTCAATCGAAAACCGCCGAGTTGACCGGGGCCAACCAGACCCGGGCGGAGATCCTCAACGATCTCCAGCAGTCGCTCAAGGACAAGGGGCTGCAAGTCGAGATCGACACCAAGACGGGCGTGTTGCGGCTGCCCGACGACGTTCTGTTTGACAAAGGCCAGTGGGAGCTGACCGACAGGGGACAGGCCGCGATTAGCAAGGTCGCGAGCGCCATGGTCGAGGTACTGCCGTGCTTTACCACGTCGAACCTCTGCAAAGGGGCTCGCTCGCCGCATCTCATTGATGCCGTTTTTGTCGAGGGGCATACTGATTCCGACGCCATGGTGGGCGCGATGAACAACTACGGCCTTTCGGTGCGCAGGGCCGAAACAACCTTCAGCATGTTGCAGCGCAATCAGCCGGACTTGCAGGAATTCCGCAACAAGCCCGAAGGTGAGCCCGGATCGGCGCCGATCCTGGGGCTCAGCGGTTACGGTCCGGACCGCCCCATTGCCCCGGGCGACAGCGAAGCTGCCAAAAAGCGCAATCGGCGGATCGATTTGCGTTTCCTGATGACCACGCCGAGCGCGGGCCTTGATCAGGATATTCTGAGGCAGAAGAAATGAGCTTCTTGCGCACTGCGATCGCCCGGATGGAAGCGCTTGCAGGCGCGGGTCTGGCGAAGCCGCCAACGACACAGCCCGAGTTGCAGCGGCAGTTTGCCAAACTCGGGGCTGCGGGGATCGGCGAAACGGAGCCGATCATCGAGCTCAAGCCGTTCTTGCGCGAAGCGGCGCATACCGGCGCCAAGCAGCTTCCGCGTTATCAGCTCAACCGGGTGCTGCGCGGAGCGTGGTGCGATCCCGAGTTTGATGACTTGGGATCCGCCGCTATCGACCGCGTGGTCGGAGAACCGCGGCGCAGTTCTGACCAGGCCGTGATCGACGGCTATTTGACCTACTTTCCCTATGATCGCCCTATTATGGGCAAACTCGCGAGTGCCGCGTCAAGCGCGGCGCAGCGCCACGACTGGGCGTGGCGCGACAGGGCTAGACGCTGGGACATGTTCGCTCCCCAGCAGGGCCCATCGAAAGTGGCCTTCGATTTCGTGTCATGCGACGCCGACGCAATGACACAGCTCATGCGCGAAACCGGTCTGGGGGCAAACCTTGCGGCCAGCGGGTTTGGGCAGGCGACTTTTGCGCAAACCTGCGTCGCAACCGCCACCTTGCCGCCGAGCCAAGCGCTTGGTGCTCAGCGCAATCTGCTCGCACTCTTCGACCGCGATGCGCTCGCCGGGCAACTCGAACTGGTTGTGCGGGCATTGCTGGAACCTTGGGTCGGCGCCAAGCCCGAGCCACAGCATCGCAAGGCAATCTCGGCCTTTCTCCTGGACCAGGTCGGTGATCCGCGTATTCAGCGCACCCGCTGGGACCGGATCGTGCGCTCGTTATCCGAGGCCATCGGTGAAGCGCGTGCCCGCGAGATTGCCCAAGTCTTCAAGCGCTGGCTCACTGAAGTGGCCATGCGCGAGTTTTTCCGCGCCATAGCCAAGACAACAGACCGCCCGGATCAATGGGCACAGCGTGAAAAATTCTGGATGGCCTATCTCGATGAGGGTCTTGTTACCGACGCTTGGCCGGCATTGGGCATCCGCGCGCGCAATCAGATCGAGCATCTCATCCGCCAAAGCGGTGAACGCCCCGAATTCGGAATTATCCAAGGGGGACCAGCGTCATCTTCGTCGATCATCATGCAAATCGGTGATCTCAGGATTTCAGAGTGGAGCGACAATGGCTCATGCCGGTTTTGGCGAGATGATGATCCTGATGCACCGGCGCTTTACGCAAAAGTCTACGACGGCGGCAAACTGCGGACGACCAGTGGGCGGGCCGATTTCGAATTCGAATCGCATGTGCCGGCAAGCCCTGGTTGGGAAAACAAGTTCGCTGGACTGATCCACCGCCGTGCCGCCATCGCCCACCCCCGCTTCGGCAGGGGACGGACCCGAAACGGGAATTGATCAATTGTGACCACCAAGTTCATCGCGACACAAGCAGCTGACGGCAGCGAAACAATAACACTGCTCCGCGACCTGCCGGGAGGGCTGTTCCGGCGCGCTTCCAGTGAAAATGTGCCGCTATCGGACTGGCTCAAGGCCGCCCCTCAAGCGGGTCAGGCCGCCTTGGCCCTCGCGCGCTCTTTCGACAGCGAAGGACAAATCCGCGAGGAAGCCGATGGCATAGTCCTTCCCGCGCATATTGTCGCGCGGTTGGATGAAGCCGATGCCTTCGCGCTCGGCTTGCCGCCAGCTACCGCGCTGACATTGCAGCTCAATTCGAGCGGCTCGCTCGCAGCGGGCTCGATCCAGGTCAACGTCAAGTGGGTTCGCCGCGGAGGCTTACCGGTCCGCGCGGATATAACAGGTGCACGCGTGCGCGAGGGCGGTCGGGTCGGGCGGATTCCGGAGCCGATTTTCTCGGTCTTCCAGACGGCGCTGGCGGTCAATGCGACGGCCGATCCCGATAAACGCCGGGCCACATTCGCGCAGCTTCGCGCAGAGCTCGGTGACGAAATCGGCAGCGGCATCGAGGCCGACGGTTTTCTCGAGCGCGTACGGATCGCCTATGCTGCCAATTTCTCGCTCAACGCCAAGACCGATCACGGGCGCTTCGATTTTGACCCGGTGCTCTTTTCCAGAAATGCCGCTGAAACCCTGGATGGTGATCTTGTCGATGAAGAGGCGGCATCGCTGCTGACGCCTGAGGATTCTCAGCACTTTCAACGCAGATTCAAAGGCCAGGAAGGTGGACGGCGCAGCTATCTCCTCTCGGACGGTACACTCCTGTTCCTCGACCCGATGCTGGGCAAGGCTCTCGATGTGGTCCGTTCCAAGCAAGCCAGCTCCTCGCAGGAAAAGCGCGAGTTTCTGCGCTCGCCACAACGTATTCTACGCGAAGAGCTGAAACTAGACGCGGGCGATGATGATGAGGCGGCCGATCGCCTCTTTGTCGAGACACAGCAGTTTTCCGAGCGGGTCAGCGGCATCGAAGTTTGGCAGAAGCCCGTCCTGCCCTGGATCAAGCCGAAGCCGAACAGCTGGCTTCCGGAAGGGTTCGGCCTGCGGATCGGCGATCCGCCGAATGCGCGCCATATCGAATTGGCGGCCGGTGAAGCCGAAAACCTGGCCGAGACCGTCGAAAAGGCGATCGACGCGGGCAGCGAAACGGTTGCCTGGCGGGGCGAGGACATTCCCGCTACGCCTGCCACGCTTCAGTCGGCGCGCGCCCTGGCCGATCTTGAGAAGCAGGTTGCCGCAAATGCGGCGAATCCATTGACCGACGAGGCCGATCGTGAAGCGCTCGAAACCTATTTCCTCCAGGTCGGCGAGAATTTCGAGCAACTCGACTATGCGCGCTTGCCCCGGTCGCAAGCGGCTTCTGAGCCGTTTACCGTCCCCGAGCTACCGCAAGGCTTGAAGTCGCAGCCCAAGCCCCACCAGCGCGAGGCCTTTGCCTGGCTTACCGAAGCGTGGGAACGCAAGTTGCCGGGCGTTCTTCTCGCCGACGATATGGGGCTCGGCAAGACGTTCCAGGCGCTGATGTTCTTGCTTTGGTTGCAGCGCACATCGGAGCATCCCAAGCCCGTACTGATCGTTGCCCCGACCGGTCTCTTAAGAAACTGGCAGGCCGAAATTACACAGCATATCGAACCCGGCCTTTTGGGGCCGGTGGTGGAAGCCTTTGGAGCAAATCTGCGTAACATCCGGCTCGAGCCGGGGAGCGACATCCGTGGCGGAACCTCGCGTCTGGACGTGAGCGAGTGGGAGAGCGCGGGTATTGTCCTTACCACATACGAGACCATGCGCGACTATCATATGAGCTTTGCGCGCATTCCCTTTGCGACCATTGTCTACGACGAGATCCAGAAGCTCAAAAATCCGGCCAGTCAGATGACACGGGCGGCCAAGGCGCTGAACGGGCGCCTGCAGGTCGCGATGACGGGCACTCCGGTGGAAAACAGGCTCCAGGACCTCTGGTCGATAGCCGACACCGTTTACCCCGGTTTTCTGGGATCGAGCCGCGAATTTGAGAACAGTTATCCCGCCAGCGATTTGGAGCGGCTCGGAGACCTGCAGCAACGGCTGATCGAGCGTGACGACGAACTGCCTCCCTTCATGCTTAGGCGCATGAAAGACGAAATTCTGACGGGCCTACCGGAAAAGAGTGCACGCAAATACGCCGTCGAGATGCCGCCAGCACAAGCTCAGGCTTATGATCTAGTCCTGGCCCGCGCGCGGGCGCTGCGCGAAAGCGGCGAGCAGGGCGCCATGCTCAAGGTGCTGCATATGCTGCGCGGCACGTCGCTCCATCCCCTCCCGCCGCGCGGCATTACCGATATCGATGCCTACATCGCGCAGTCCGCACGGCTCCAAAAAACGTTCGAAATCCTTGAGGGCGTCAAGCAACGCGGCGAGAAGGCGCTGCTCTTCTGCGAAGACCTCGAAATGCAGGCCTTTTTGGCCATGGCGGTACAAGAGCGCTTCGATCTTAAGCGCAGACCCATGTGTATCAGCGGCTCGGTCGCAGGTCACAAGCGTCAGGAAATGGTGAGCGCTTTCCAGACCTCATCCGCCGCATTCGATGTTCTCATTCTCTCGCCCAAAGCGGGCGGTGTCGGTCTGACCATCACCGCTGCAAACAATGTGATCCACTTGTCGCGATGGTGGAACCCGGCCGTCGAAGACCAGGCGACCGACCGCGCCTATCGCATCGGCCAGACGCGCCCGGTGACGATCCACATTCCGATGGCCATCCATCCGGACGAGGCCATCGGCCCTTCAAGCTTTGACCAACGCCTCGATGCGCTGATGGATCGCAAGCGTTCGCTGAGCCGCGGCCTGCTCATGCCGCCGGAAAGCGAGCGCGACGTCGAGGATCTTTTGTCCGACGTGCTCGACGGGCGTCATGCCCAGCCGGAGGCAAGGGCAATCAATGCCGCTGCGTCAAGCACAGACGCAGCGTCTCGGGAAGATCGGCGCAGTGCAAGCGTGCCTGACGCCTCTTCGGACGATGAGGCGCCGGATGCAGACGATCTATCGTTCTCCGCAGCCGTGGCTGCCTCGTCAGAGTCTCCGATCGCCGAGAAACGCGACAATCCGGAGCCTGAAATCCCGGCAAATGAGCCGCAAAGGTCGATGTCGACCGAGGCTTTGCCATTGGACGAAGCCGGACCTCTTGTCGAAAGAGCAAGCGTAGAAAAGCCGGAGGCCGTATCGCGCGAGACTGCGCGACCCCTGCGGCGCCCCATTCTGTCGGCGCGCACCCCGATTGAGGCGGCGGAAGCGCGCACGCAGTTCGTTCAGCGCGTGGTCTTCGAGCAATATGGTCCACGCGACTGGACGATTTTTGAGCAATATGCGCGTAACGCTGCGATCGCGCGGCTCGAAGTCCAGGATCCTTATTGCTGCGCGGACGAACAGGCGCGTAGCCGTCTTATCAATTTCCTCAGCCGGTTTGAGCAGCTCTCCTCGCAAATCGACGCTGTCCACATTGTGACCTTTGACGCGGATTCGGTTCAAACACGGGATCCAGAAAGCACCCATGAGCAGCGAAAGGATCTCGAAGAGCGCTGGCAGCGCATGATGGCCTCAGTGCCCTTGCACCTTGTCCAGAAGTCGCGGCGATCAGGCGGCGATCTGCACGACCGGTTTGTCAAAGCCCGGCTTGAAAACGGCGATAGCGTAATTTGGGATCTGGGGCGCGGGATCGATGGCGTCATGAACGCGCGCTGGTCGTGCGTGGTCAACGCCTTTCATGAGCGTCCGGCGGCGGAATCATCTCGGGTGCATTAGGTGTGGCTAAGCTTCATAATTAATTAGAAAGTAATGATTAGTGGTGGTGGGGGACATGGGGGTGTCGCGCGAGCATCCTGGAGACGACGAGGCGCCGGGTGGATAGCTCAACACTAAAAGAACGTGATTTTAAGGCCGAGATCGCAGCCGCGCGCAGAAATCCCGAGCAGCTGCGCAAGATCGCTGACGAAATTCACGCCCTTGGTGGTCCCCGCATCTTGATGATCCGGGCGATACAATTGGCGCGAGAAGCCGCCAGCGGACCGCACCCGCTCGGGAGGATAGGCGCGGAGCTCGCCTTGCCGCGCCCGGCCGATTTACCGCTGTATCGCTATAAACTGGCGGCGGGCACGTTCGAGCGGATCGCGCAGAAGCTGTCATCGAGCCTGGCGTCGGATATGCTCCGGCCCTTGCTTGCTCCGGCCTTCGTTCTTTGGGCCGCGGATTGGTTTCGACGATCCTACCAAGGCGGCATGCAGCGCTGGTCGGACATTGAAGTCGTGCTCGGCGTGCAGCTTCCGCAATCCGAATGGCGGGCGCTTGCCGATCGCGGTTTTCACGCCTGGGGAATCGCGCCGCTTGTTACCACATACGGCAACCAGCGATTGGCAAATCTCGCGCGTCACGGCGGATTTCCGGCGGCGGCCATCGCCAGCGGCGCAAGCTGGCCGCGCCGGTTTCTTGAAAGGACCGTGGGCGAGCTCCTGGGCGCCGACCAGCCGGACATCGCGACTGCCGTCACCATTTGCGAACGCAACGAATATCTTCTCCCGTCAATTTGGCGCAGCCAGGAAATGCATGCGATTTGCGGCGAGCTCGCGCTCAAGATCGTCGAATTGCGGGCTTTTGGCGACAAGGAAGCGCCGGCCGATGGCCGCCCCTATTCGGCCAGGCTGGACCAGGCCTACGAAGACTGGCGCGATGAGCTGCCGATGACACTCGACAGCGCTGCGACAGGCCTCATCGATACTCTTCTCGAGGCACGCAAGCTGACCGGCACGGGCAGTATCCAGATCGGCCGATTGATGCGCCAGATCGACGGTGACTGGCGTGAGTGTCTCGACTTTCACCTCGATGGTCGCTGGGATGACAAGGATCGCATATTGTCGCCCGGCGAACATATTCGCGTGTTTCTTCAACCCTCGGGGGCACTTGCCGACCGGGCTTCGGGCCGGCTGGCCTATCTCGAGCACGAAGTTGGTAACAGCTGGATCGCCCGGGCCATGCGCAGCGAGACGGCGATCGAATTTCCGCTGGATCTACCCGTTACCGCTGAATTTCATGCGCGTGGCGAAAGACTGGGCAGAAGCTTCACGGTCCCAGGCGGCAAGCCGGTCACCAACGGCTTGCGCGTGTTCGAACAGCGAGCCGGAGACAGCGAACAGGGGACATTTGCGCTTATTGGCCAGGGTTCGGGCGGCTACCGTGCTGAACTGGTGTTCATCGACGTGCCGCAAGATTGGTCAATCCGAGGAAAGGACACCGCGACTGAGATCGAAGCCGAGGACTTTGCCTTTGCCCTTGGCCGCCGCCTCTACCGATGCGCGGGCCAGATTGTCGCCGAAACGGCTCACGGCGACAGGTTCCTCATTCGAACCGGTCAAAGTGCGGACCGCAAGGACAGGCTTTCGATCATCGCCACGGCGCTTGCCGGCGTGAAGGCAAGCGATGGGGAGCGGCTGTTCAAGCACCCCTTCCACGCCGAAGTGGAAGATGGGATGTCGCGCCGCGTCGCCACTCGCGGGGAAGTTCGCTGGCGCCTTTCTGGCGAACGGGCCTGGCGCGATGACCTGGCAGAAGCTGGCCCCGGTCCTTGTGAATTTGCCTGGCTCGATAGCGCAACGCACCATGTTCGCGACCGCTTGACCGCCATAGTGCTCCCTGCCGATTTTGCGGTGAGCCAACGTACCCATGGATCGCAAGCCGAGATCGTGCTGGACGGATGGGCCAGCACAGCCACGCTCGGCGGTGAGCCGCGTTCGCAGGAACACAGCTGGAAAGTTCGGATCGATCCCCCCAAAAGGGCGCTGCTGCCTCTGCGGCTGACGCCGGGCACAGGCCCAGGCTTTGAGCTCCAGGTTCCGCTGCGGTCGAAAGAATGGTTGACCACCTGGGACGGCGAGCTCCTAAGGCGTGATACCATTCTGGGGCTTGCCAACCTTCGCGACACCGTGGCCCGAGTGCCCGCTACCGCGGTCCTCATGGGGGAGGTCGTGGGGAACGGCGGAGCCGCGTTAGAGGCCAACTGGACTATTGATGGCGAACTCGGCTTGTCAGCCCTGCGGACCGACGTCGCCGCGCTCATGCGGCCCCTTGGCATCGATGCCCAGGTCCGGCTCGATTTCCATAATGGCAGCAACGATCATTGGTATGTGACCGAGTTCGGGAACGCGCTGGAATGGGAGCCCGGTGGGGGGCTTCGTCCAAAGAACGCAATTCTTGGCGAAAATGTCCGCGTCTGCGGCCGGTTCTTGGGCGCGCCTGAGAAAGAAACCGACTTTGGTTCCTATACAGGCTTGCTCAGTGGCCTGGGCGGCCAACTCCTTCAGCTTTCGCGTTTGCGCGGGCCATGGCTCGTCTATCTGCGCGAGGGAGCTCGCGTTCTTACGCGCCCCAAATTCATCGCTGGCGACCTGGTACCCGATGCACCGCAGCACAGGCTTGGGCGCGCTATGGCACAGCCGCTCGAACTGGCGCGGGAGGATCTCCAGATTTTGGTCGATGAGATCGCGCGCGATCCCGCAACGGACGAGGCAAACAAGACCATACAGGCCGTCATGAAGCTGGCCTTGTCACTGAACGGCCTACCTCCCCAGACGTTCGAGATCTTCGGAAAACTGGAGGCAGCGGGCGCCCTAGCGCCACTGCTGCTTTACCGCTGCGAAGAGCAATATCTGTCTCCCATTCTCGAAGTGTTCGACGGTCTTTGCTCAAGCTGGACCCTTTTGCCGTACAGTTCCTGGGAGACAGCCTTTCAAGCCCAGGGACTTTATCTCGTGTCCCGCCTTGATGATCCCCAATGGGCGCTGACACGAATTACCGACCGGCAAAACGAAATTGCGGCGCGAGCCCCCGTGTTGGCACCGCTGCTGTGCCGCGGCTATGCGCCGGAAGGCTGGAACGACATTCGCAGCCACTTTACCAGCCATACCAGCGAAAGCATCAGCATGGATGCGGGCGGCTTCAATCCATTCCGCCCCGCATTTAGCGACCTGCTGCCCAGAGAAAGTTTCATCGAGTCCCTTATGCGGGTTTTCGATGCCCCGTTCGTGGCTGCTCTGGCGGCCAAGGGCCGAATTGCGCTCGACAGGGAACAGGTCCTCACGGTGAAGGACGTCGAACGCCGTCACCCCACATATTTTGCCAAAGCCTATGGCTACGGCCTCTCGGAGCTCTAGAATGTCCGCTAACGATCTATCCCAGCCTGCCCACTTGTCGCCGATGGCTGTCCACCGGCGCCTGCAAGCAGGGCTCGCCGAGGCAGTCGTATCGCGCGCGGGCATCCGCCACGAGGGGCTCAACGCCTTTCTTCGACAAAGTCTTGCTGGCACAGATCCGGCGAAGGGAGCGCTCGTGTCGGAGCAGCTTTTCCAGGCGGCGCCCGGATATGTCTCCTCTGGCAAGAGCCCCGATCAGCTCAGCGCACTGCTTCATCCCCGCACGATCGAAGCGATCACCCAGACGCCCGACGCCGCGTTGCGGTTCGATTATCCGGCCTATGCGCATCAGCTCAAAACCTGGGAGCTGCTGAGCGGGACAGACCCGCAATCGGTGCTGGTCTCGAGTGGCACCGGTTCGGGCAAGACCGAGTGCTTCCTCGTGCCCATGCTTGATGATCTGGTGCGCGCGTCGGAGGCCGAAGGCCAGCTCACCGGTGTGCGCGCGCTCATGCTCTATCCCCTGAACGCGCTGATCGCGAGCCAGGAGAAGCGCCTAACCGCGTGGACAAAACCGCTCGCGGGCGACGTACGCTTTGCGCTTTACAACGGTCTTATGGGAACGGCGCGCAAGTCGAGCCGCGATAAGGCCGAACACGAAATCCCGCACCAGGTTCTTTACCGCGAAACCCTTCGCGCCAATCCGCCCCCCATTCTCGTCACCAACCAGACCATGCTCGAATATATGACGATCCGGCGCGAGGATCGCCCGATACTCGATGCATCGCACGGCAAGCTGCGCTGGATCGTTATCGACGAAGCCCATAGCTATATTGGTTCTGCCGCAGCCGAGCTTTCACTCCTGCTCCGGCGCGTGATGAATGCCTTCGATGTGACGCCCGATCAGGTTCGGTTTGTGGCGACCTCGGCCACCATAGGATCGGCTGATGATGCGGAAGCTGTTGCCTCACTGCAGCGGTTCCTCTCCGATATCGCTGGCGTTCCGCTTGAGCGAACGCATGTCGTGATTGGCAAGCCGCAGCCGGTCGATCTTTCCAAAGTGCTGACCGCATCGGATGATCCTGCCGCAAGACAGGTGGCTGAGCTGCTCGAGAACAGGCCGCAAACCATCTCGGCGCTGTCTTCTGTCACGAACGCCGCCGAAAAGATCCTGCTCGATCTCTCCGCGCACAATGCAAACGAGGCCAAGCCGGTTCTGCCAATGCGCGCCCATAGCTTCACCCGCGCGATCCCGGGCCTGTGGACCTGTATTAATCCGGGCTGCAGCGGTGAGGCAAAGCCCGCAGGCTGGCCGTTCGGCTCCCTCCTGTTCGAGCAACGGGACAGCTGCCCGCATTGCCACTCTCTGGTGTATGAGGTTCAGAGCTGTGCGGATTGCGGCGAGCCATACCTGCCCGCCGACGATATGGGCGACAGGCTCCTGCCGCGCCGGAGCGCACAAGATACCGACGAGTTCCGCGAAAACAGCTACCGGGATCAGGACCATGACGACGCCGATGGCGACGAGGAAGAACAGCAATCGGAGGCTATCGGGCATCCGCGCCTGATCGCGATTAACCCGCAAACCAGCTCGACGCCGATCGGGTTCGACGTGGCGAGCGGCGAATTCTTAGATGGAACCGGTCACTTCCATCTTACCCAGCTGAATGAGGGCCGCTGTCCGGCCTGCCTCGGCAACAAGCGTCAGGGCCGACCGGCCATGCTGCCCTTCCGCTTCGGCACGCCGTTCCTGACCCAAAATGCCGCGCCGATCTTGCTCGAAGGCGTGTCTCCGCATCAGGCAGACCATGCTTTGCCTTTCGATGGCCGCCAGCTGATCAGCTTTTCCGACAGTCGGCAGGGAACGGCGCGCTTTGCTGCCAATATCGAGACCAACGGCGAACGCGGCTTTGTGCGCGGCTTCATCTACCACGCTGTGCAGAAAGCGGCGCAGGGAAGCGCGCTTTCAAAAGAGGCGCGGGAAGAATTGCTCAAAAAGCGCGTAAAGCTCGCGAGCTTTGTTGAGGAAATGCCATCGTTCAGGGACGACATCGCGAAGATCGATGCCGAGCTCAATGGCACCGGCGGCTTCGGCGTTCCATGGAAGGATCTGGTATCCGCGCTGGCGTCCGAGCCGACGATCGGCATGATGGCCAAAGTCTGGGACCTCGATCGCAGCGAGCGCTTTCATGACAACCGCGATGCACTGGCCCGCTTCATGCTGCTGCGCGAAATGGCCCGTAGACCGCGCAAAGCGAACGCCATGGAAACGCTGGGTCTGGCGCGTCTGCGGTTCCCGGACATCGAAAGGATCGGCAAGGACAAGCTGCCTGAGATCGTCGCTGCCAAAGGCTATGGAATCGAGGACTGGCGCGACTTTCTCTATTTCCTGATTGACTACCTGCGGGGCCAGTTCGCGGTGGACATTGACGACGGGGATGCGCGTTGGATGCCAGGAAGGGCACGGCCGAGAAGCATCATCGGACCTGATCAGCCGCCTGGCGCGAAGCGCGATCTCGTATGGCC
>NZ_MSQB01000054.1 GCF_002149965.1 Novosphingobium panipatense
GCCCCTCCCTACGATCAGCCCAGACAACCGATCCTACCGGCCATCATAGTTGCCGCTCAACCGGCCACCGTAGTTGTCGCCGCGCAGCTCGGTGTTAATTAATCGAGAAATTGAGTAAGCTCTCATTGGGAAAGGAACAGGAGGTCATTCCCGTGGTTGAGGACGAGCCGGCAGTGCGCCCATTCAGCGTCGATGCGTTGACGAAGCTTGTTATTAGTTGCTTGACGCCGACGGTGCTATGGCGGCGCTACAGCTGATCGACGCACACCCCGATACAACACAGCTTTTAACAAGCATTGTGACGCCAGGCATCAACGGCCGTAAATTGCCGGACGAAACTCTGCGTCGGCGCCCCGATCTCGAGGTGCTCTATACTTTCGGCTGCACCCCTAACGCGGTTGTGCATTATGGCGTGATCGACCCGGGGACCGAATTGATCGGCAAACCTTTCACCATCGAACAGCTAGCGAACAAGGTGAGAAGGGTTCTGGAATCGTGGTTACGATATCCAGGCTGCGGCAAGGTATTCACCGGCAGTGCCTGCTGCGATGATAAACTAGCGCAATAAAACGTTCTGCACGGCGAGATCATTGCGGATCGTGACTGCGGCGACCCCGGCCTCGCCCATCGCATGGCTGATCTGATCGAGACCTTTGGCGACATCTCCCGCCGCGTAAAGGCCAGGGATGGAAGTGCGCTGATGATCGTCTACGATGAGACACCCATCGTTCGTGCCTTTCGCGCCGATCGCCATCGCCAGTTCGGATCGGATAACTGAGCCCAGCGCCGGGTAGACGCTATCAAATTCAAGCTCGCCGCGCGGCGTCGGTACAACGACCTGTGCATTTTCCGTCCGGAGCGGTGCACAGGGACCGTCGATCATTACAACGCCTGCCGCAGCGAGCCGAAGCTTTTCGTCCTCTGAAAGGTCGTGGTCCCCATCGGTAGCAATCAGCGTCACATCCTTGGTATACGTCCGCAAGAAGATTGCTTCTTTGAAACCATGGGAACGAGTGCCCAACACGCCGACGCGCTTATCGGTGACCTCGTACCCGTCACATATCGGGCAATATCGAAGCAGCCCGCAGCGCAGCGCCGCATCATGGATGTCAGGTGCGATCTGAGGGCGATTGTTGACTACGCCGGTACAGAGGAGGACAGTGCGCGCAGACCATGCCCTCTCCTGTGCATGAGCGACAAATCCGTCGTCGGTCCGGTTCAATCCCTCGATAAAACCGTCAGTCACAACCGCCCCGAAATCGGCAGCCTGAGCCCGCATCAACCGAAGAAGTTCGGTGCCAGCTATCCCACCTGGGTATCCGGCATGATTGTGCGTACGGGGAATCAGGGCCGCTCTGCTATGTCCCGCATCTACAATTGCGATCGAGAAGTGAAACCGCGCGAGATAAATAGCCGCCGTCAGGCCTGCGGGACCTGCGCCGATGACAAGACAGTCAAGCTGCTGGTTCATTAGATGCGCAACCGGCGATATGGCATGCGAGTTCCCTGCTCAAGACGACCTTGCTGGAACTCGCGGCCTTGGCACGGGTTGCAAAACAGGCAGCCGCGAAGAAAGGAAGCGCAACATGGCAGATGATAAATCGCAGCGAGGCGGTGCCGATCGCCGCACAGTCGCGGGCGGCGAGGACTATGAAGTGGACTACTTCGCTCGGAAGCATGGCCTAACTGTCGAGCAGGCACAAAATCTCATCGACAGATTTGGCAATGATCGCACGGCGCTGGACGCTGAGGCGGAAAAGCTAAGCAAGGAATGAGCGGAATGGGGTCGGCCAACACTGGCCCCAACTTCATGGCAGGTTTCTATGAATCCCCAAGACAAGCAGGCTGCAGCAACTTCGCCAGAATCTGGCGGTCTTCCGGCCTTGTTGATCCTGGATATGGTCAACTGCTTTGATTTTGAGGGGGCTGAGGCCTTGGAGCCCCGGGCCCTCGAAGCGGCACACCGAATAGATCGCCTACGCCAGGAATTTCGCGCGCATCGATGGCCAGTCGTATACGTCAACGATAATTTTGGCGAATGGCATTCAGAGGCTTCCAAACTGGTAGCACGCGCGCTTGAAAAGAAAAATCCGGTCACAGAAATGGTGAAGCCGGAGCACGACGACTTTTTCATCATCAAGCCGCAATTCTCCGGGTTCTACGCTACGAACCTACCGGTGCTGCTGCCGCAGCTGGGCGTCAGCAAACTAGTGCTGAGCGGAATCGCGACCGACATCTGCGTGTTGTTCACTGCGGCTGATGCCCATATGCGTAAATACGCCCTGTGGGTGCCTGAAGATGCTGTAGCCGCCGAGAGCGACGAACGGGGCCGATGGGCCCTTGAGATCATACAACAGAGCATGGGAGCAGAGACGGCTGCCACCTCAAAGAAATCCCTCCGCGAATGGCTTGCTGGCCTGGCGCGGTAGGCGAGGCCCTTTCGAACCCAATTGTTTCTCGCGCGTTTCCATCCAGGCAAAACGGCGAGAGGCATAGACATGCGGCTGCTTAAAGATAACGGGCTAACCATCGTCCTTCTGGCGCTTTTTGCCGTTTGCATTACCGGGCAATATATCGCGGGATGGTATGTCGATCTGGAAGACGCCCGGCGCCATGCCCAGCCAGGGCTGACGCTTTCTGCCTATGCGGCAAGCCCGCAATTCCTCTCGTCGGTGTTCGAGAATTGGGAGAGCGAGTTCCTGCAAATGGCGGCCTACGTCGTGCTTACCGCCTTCCTGATCCAGCGCGGATCGGCAGAATCGAAGGACCCGGATTCTCCGCCGCGGGACGATGATCTGGATCACAAAGCCCAACAACCCGGCGCACCGTCGATCTTGCGCAAGGGTCCGCTCTGGCGCGCGATATACGCTCGCTCCCTTGGCCTCGCATTGATCCTGCTGTTTGTCGCTTCGTTCACGTTGCATTGGATCAACAGCGCTCATGCCTCAGCGCAAGAGGCGTTGGAACATGGCGAAACACCTAAGACCGCCCTCGCCTACCTCGGCGATGCGCAGCTGTGGTTCGAATCTTTCCAGAACTGGCAGAGTGAATTTCTCTCGACTGCTGTGCTGGTGGTCCTTTCCATATTCCTGCGGCAGCAAGAATCCCCTGAATCAAAACCGGTAGCAGCGCCGAACGCGCAGACTGGAGAGTGAACAACCCGGACGACGCCGGGGGCCGATGAATAACAACATACGAACAGTACGGAGCCCCATGATGGATAAGATTTTCACCGGCATCGCCACAAGGTCCGCCCAGCTGATGGGTCAGCCCTTGGCCTTCATACTCTCCACTCTGTTCATTGTCGTTTGGGCGGTGAGCGGCCCGTTCATGCAGTATTCCGATACCTGGCAGCTAATCGTCAACACCGCGACCACGGTCCTGACATTCCTCGCGGTCTTCCTCATCCAAAACAGCCAGAACCGTGACGGCGCGGCCATGCAGGCAAAGCTCGACGAGATTATCAGGGCGTTGGACAAGGCCCGGGTGGAGTTTGTGGGCATCGAGCATCTGACAGACGCCCAGATTGCCAAGATCCGCGAAGCGCTCGAAGCCGACATCAAGGATGAAGATAACAAGCAGAAGACTGCAGCGCCAAGCGTGGAACGGCTGCTAGCGCGATACTGAAGTGTCGTTCCTGGGCCGCGGCTTTTCACACACGTGTGCGATGGGAACGCGGCGCCCTCCCCGAGATTTGAGAAAGTCCTTGATCGGAGCAAATATGGCACGGGCGACCAAAGCGAAAGCTACTTCGGCAGAAGACCGGCTCGTGAAATATCGCGAAAAGCGGGATTTTGCGCGTACGACTGAACCTAGCGGCTCCTCCGAGCCGACCGCAGGGAATGGCTTCGTTGTGCAAAAGCATGCCGCGACTCGCCTGCATTATGACTTCCGCCTCGAATTGGACGGCACGTTAGTCAGCTGGGCGGTGACCCGAGGGCCAAGCGCCAACCCCGATGATAAGCGATTGGCGGTGCGCACCGAAGACCACCCGCTCGACTATGCTCGTTTTGAAGGGACCATCCCCAAGGGGGAGTATGGCGGCGGCACCGTGATGCTTTGGGATAATGGGACTTGGGAGCCGGTCCCGGGCAAGAATCCTACCAAAACTCTTGCCGAAGGGCATCTGCATTTCACCCTCCATGGCCGCCGCATGAAGGGCGAGTGGATCATGTTCCGCCTCAAGCCGCGCGGGAAGGAAAAGGGTGAAAACTGGATACTGCGCAAGGTGGAGGATGAGTTCGCCGGTGGCTCAGACGACCTCATCGGCGTCCATCTTACGAGCGTGGATAGCGGACGTACGATGGAGGAAATAGCCGCAGGCAAGCCGATCCGGAGACAGAACGGCAAAGCCAAAGCCCCGACCGCCAAGCGCAAATCATCGACCGTCCCTTCCCGCCGGGGCAGGAACAAAGGCGAACTCCCTCCATTCCAGCCGGTCCAGCTTGCTGCTCTCGTCGACCACGTGCCGCCTGGCGATCGGTGGCTGCATGAGTTGAAGTATGACGGCTATCGAACGCTGATTACCGTCGGGGACGGTGAAGCGCGGGCCTATACCCGATCAGGTCTGGACTGGTCGGATCGCTTCGGGAGTCTTATCACAGAGGCTACCCAGCTTGATGTTGAAAGCGCACTAATCGACGGCGAGGCCGTGGTAACGCTGCCCGACGGACGGACCAGCTTTCAGGCGCTGCAAGCCGCGTTGAAGGACGACCCTGGGACCATTGACTATTTCGCGTTCGACCTGCTGGAATTGAACGGCGAGGATCTCACAAGCTTGCCGCTGATCGAGCGCAAAGAGAAATTGGCAAGTATTCTTGAAGACCACAAGGGTCGGCTGCGCTATTCAGATCATATCGTCGGGAACGGTGAAAAGCTGCTGACCAGCTTTTGCGAGGCCGGGCTGGAAGGGGTCATATCGAAACGCGTCGACGCGCGATATATCGGCTCGCGGAGCGGCAGCTGGGTCAAGACCAAGTGCATACGCCGGCAGGAGTTCGTCATTGTAGGCTGGACGCCTTCAGACAAGCAGCGGGGGTTCCGCTCGCTTCTCCTCGGCGTCAACGAGGGTGGAAAGCTGCGATACGCAGGCAAGGTCGGCACGGGGTTTACCGGCGACGAGATAGAGCGCCTTCTGGAAATCATGGCGCCTCTCGCGCGAAAGGAGGCGACGGTTCAGGCACCGCGTGCCGCGGTGCGCGGCGCCCACTGGATCGAAGCGAAGCTGGTTGCGGAGATTGCCTACCTTGAGTTCACCGATGAAGGCGTGCTGCGTCATCCCAGCTATCTTGGCCTTCGAGAAGACAAGAAGCCCGAAGCGGTGGTGATCGAAAAGGAGGCTCCAGTGACGGTCGCCACGGCCGCGCCCGCAAGTAAAGTGAACGTGAGCAACCGAGATCGGGTGATCTTTCCGGAAGGCAAGCTCACCAAGGGCCAGCTGGCAGACTATTATGAAACCGTTGCGCCGATCATGCTCCCATGGGCAGGAAGCCGGCCCGTTAGTCTCGTTCGCTGTCCGCAAGGCCGCGCAAAGAAGTGTTTTTTCCAGAAGCATGATGCGGGCAGCTTCGGCGATGACGTCAAACACATCGGCATTCGCGAAAAGGACGGTCATGAAGAAGCCTATCTCTTTATCGACACTCCGGCCGGTCTGCTTACCTGTGTGCAAATGGGCACGATCGAGTTCCATGGCTGGGGCGCGCGGATCGAGGATGTCGAAAAGGCCGACAGGTTGGTTTTCGATCTCGATCCCGATGAAGGACTTGGGTTCAAGGATGTCGTCTCAGCCGCTTTCCATGTGCGCGATCTCCTTGCCCAGATGGGGCTTACCACTTTTCCGATGGTCACCGGCGGCAAGGGGGTTCATGTGATCGCCCCGCTGACCCCGGCGGCCGAATGGCCGCAGGTAAAGGATTTTGCTCATCGGTTCGCTCAAGCCTTGGAGCAGGCAGAACCTGACCGCTATACTGCCGCCTTGTCAAAGGCCCGGCGGACGGGGCGCATATTCGTCGACTACCTGCGTAACCAGCGCGGCGCGACGGCTGTGATGCCCTACAGCGCCCGCAGTCGTGAGCTTGCGCCCATCGCCGTTCCTCTGACATGGGATGAATTGCACGATCTCGACGCGCCTTCGCACTGGCATATTAGTGACGGAGCCGAAATGCTGAAGCGCGCGTCATCAAAGAACCTCGCCCACTGGGGACGTGCCGACCAACTATTGCCGGATCTGTAGCAACTGGCAAAGCTCAAGCTTGATCCAAAAAAAAGGCAGGCAAAGCCGGCCTTGAAGTCTGGGAGAGAATGCCTGAAAGGTACAACCATACTGCATCTGCGAATAATTTTGTGCAAGTGCGAATTGGATGGGTGAGTGATAGCCGCGTCGCTCAAAACCTGCCAGATAATCATGCCGCGGCTTCCAAAGTCGAATAAGCAAATCCTGCTAGCAATGTGACGGCAAAAAAGTCGCGCGCCCATCCTGACGGTGGCTTCACGGGCTGCTATCAGCACGACCGGGCCCTCTTGGCCATTACGCGCTTATGAGGTTTATTCGTGACGCAGACCCTTCCCCGCTTTTCAACCGGGATCCCTGGCCTGGACACCGTTTTTGGCGGCGGCTTCGTCGAAGGGGCCTCCTACATCGTGCAAGGTCAGCCCGGCGCCGGCAAGACGATCCTGGGCAATCAGATTGCCTTCGCAACGGCAGCTGCTGGCAAAAAGGTGCTCTACGTCACGCTACTTGCGGAAACGCATGATCGGCTATTCCAATCGCTTTCGACGCTGAGCTTCTTCGAAAAAGGCCGGCTCGGCAGCAACATCGTCTATGTCAGCGTTTTCCAGACCCTTACCAGGGAGGGGCTTGGCGCCGTCGTCGATTTGCTGCGAAAGGAGACCAAACGTCAAAACGCTTCGCTGATCGTCTTCGATGGCCTGCTAAACGCCCGTGACCGCGCGGAGACGGACCTCGACGTGAAAACGTTCGTGGCTGAGGTTCAGAGCCAGGCTGCGTTTGTGGGTTGCACCGTCCTGTTCCTGACCAGCGCCGGGATCCATGACGAGAGCCCAGAGCACACAATGGTGGACGGTGTGCTCGAGCTGCATGACGAACTTGTCGGTGTCCGTACCGTACGTCGCCTCCGCGCCCGGAAATCGCGCGGCAGTGCTGCTCTGGGAGGTTATCATCAGTACGAAATTGGCAACGAGGGTATTTCGGTGTTCCCGCGGATCGAGGCCGCGTTTCATGTACCCTCTGCAACCGACAATCCGGACCCGAAGCCGCTACGTTCCGGGATCCAGGGCTTCGATGAAATCACCGGCGGGGGACTTCCGCAAGGCTCGATCACGTTGCTCATCGGACCCTCAGGGTGCGGTAAGACATCCTTTGGGCTGAATTTCCTTTCGGCCTCCTCGCGAGAGGAACCAGGCCTGCATTTCGGCTTTTACGAATCTCCGGAACGTCTGTTGCTCAAGGCGAACGCATTGGGCCTCGACCTCAGGGGAAATGTCGCGAGGGAAGAGGTCGATATCTTGTGGCAGCCGCTGACCGAAAATCTTATCGACAAGATGGCCTATCGCCTCCTCGACGCTGTTTCGGCGCGAGGCGTGAAGCGGCTGTTCATTGATTCTCTCGGCGGGTTTGAGCGCGCAGCCGTTCATCCTCCCCGCCTCGTGGAATTCTTTGCTGCTCTAACGAACGAATTGCGCGCCATGGGCGTTACCGCTGTTGGCACGTGGGAATTGCGTGACCTCTTCGCGTCCGGGGTTGCAGCGCCAGGGCCGGAGATTTCCAGTCTGCTCGATAACCTTATAATGATGCGCCAAGTCGAAATTCGGTCCGAGTACAAGCGCGTTCTGTCCGTGCTCAAGATCCGTGACCAGTCATTCCAGGCCGCACCACAGGAGGTCTACATCGACGGGCATGGGCTCGCGATCCGGGGCCAGTTCGAACAGGCTACCGGGATTTCGACCGGGTTAGCCAAACCTCTAGAAGCATGAAGGCTATCATTGTCAAAACCGCCCGGCGGAGTTCTCCATGAAAATAGTCGTGGCAGAGGACGAGTTTCTGATCGCCGACTTGCTCGTGGTCTGTTTGGAAGAGGCCGGCTACGAGGTGCACGATGCCCCGCACGGTGCAGACGCATTGACTCTAGTTCGTAGCCTTGAGCCCGATCTGGTTATCACAGATTTCATGATGCCGTTGATGACCGGTCTCGAACTGGCCGAAGCGATGAAGGCTGACAGTGCCCTGCAAGGCATCCCCATCATCCTGGTCAGCGGCGCGCAGGGTGGCATAGCAAGGTCGCGTGCCGATCTCTTTGACCTTGTTTTCGACAAGCCGTATGCAATGGATCGCTTGCTCACTGCTGTCGCTGATCTGGGTAGGGAAAGGGGACAGCCTTAATGGCTGCGGAAGTCGCTACGGGTATGGACGGCAACGGAGAATCTGAACAACAGGACGCTTTGAGCGCTGCCAATCGGCTCGCAGCGATTATTGAATCCTCCGATGATGCCATCATCGGGAAGACGCTCGATGGTATTATCACAGACTGGAATGCCGGCGCCGAGCGAATTTTCGGTTATTCTTCCAGTGAGATAGTAGGCGCCTCGATTAGGACCCTGATTCCAGAGGATCGCAGGTCCGAGGAAGACGAGATCATCGCGCGTCTCAAAAAGGGGGAACGGGTCGAGCATTTTGAAACCTTACGGCGGCGCAAGGACGGGGCGCTGATCCATATTTCTCTCACCGTATCCCCGATCAAAGCCACTGATGGTCAGGTGATCGGCGCCTCCAAAATTGCCCGTGACATCACCGTGCGCAAACAAACCGAAGCATTGCTCACTCAGCAATCCGAGCGCCTGCAGACCCTCTACCGCGTCGCCAGTGAAATCTCCCGCGATCTTGATCTTGACCGGATTGTGCAGGCAGTAACCGACATCGGCACCGAACTGAGCGGCGCCAAATTCGGCGCGTTCTTCTATAATGTCACGGATTCCGCCGGGGGATCCTACCAGCTTTATACGCTTTCCGGCGCTGCACGAGAGGCTTTCAATTTCGGAATGCCGCGGAACACGGCGGTTTTTGCACCGACTTTTGCAGGCCAAGGCGTAATCCGCTCAGACGATATCCGGAAAGATCCGCGATACGGGCACAGTGCCCCGCACTACGGCATGCCGGCGGGCCACCTCCCCGTCGTCAGCTATCTCGCGGTGCCGGTGACGTCAGTGTCGGGCGAAGTGCTAGGCGGGTTGTTTTTTGCCCATGATGAGCCCGGTAAGTTCACGGCTGACACGGAAAACCTTGTCTCCGCGATCGCTGCCCAGACCGCTGTGGCGATGGACAATGCACGGCTGCATAAGGCTGCCCAGCAGGAAATCGAACAGCGCAGGCGTGCAGAGGAAGCGAATGAGCTGCTCCTTCATGAACTGAAGCACCGATTCAAAAATACGCTGGCGACCATCCAGGCGGTGGCCATGCAGACGTTTCGCCAAGCCCCAAGCGCGGAGAAAGAGGCATTCAACGCGCGCCTTTTCGCCCTGTCTGAAGCCCATGATCTGCTCACCCAGCGGGATTGGGAGGCGGTCGACGTCACCCATATTGTTCAGCGGGCGATATCGCCCTTCGCAGCTGAGGCCGATAAGCGGTTTGAAATCAGCGGGCCGGTGGTGGAAATCTCAGCTGAGCGCGCGCTCCAGCTTGCCATGGTCCTTCACGAATTGGCGACGAACGCGGCGAAGTACGGGGCTCTTTCCAATCTCACCGGGACGGTGAAGATTGCTTGGGAGCTTCATGTTGAGGGCGATATCGATTTCCTGGAGTTCCGATGGCTTGAGACTGGAGGGCCCGAAGTAGGCTCCCCAGATCGAAAAGGTTTCGGCTCGCGGATGATATCCCGCGCCCTTCGCGGCGAGGGCTGCGGCACGGAATTTGATTTTCGCGCCGAAGGCTTATGCGTTCTACTCCGGTTTTCTCTTACTTGACCTGCCTACCGTGAAGAGGGTGCGTCGCAATGCAACGCACCCTTGTAGATAGCCGTCGGGCTCACCACGATGGCATTAGGGGTGGTTGCCCATATATCGTGCAAATTCCTCACTGTAGCGGGCCGTGACTAGCGCTAGGTCTTCAGGAGAGGCGGATTCTGCCAGTTTGGTGAACCACGTGCCCTCCTCCGAATAGATGTGGTGGGCAACTGCGCCTTCAATGTGCTCAAGTTTGTCGATATAATCCTGACTCATGGGATCGACACGCTCCAACAGGCCCATTTCCATTTTGGCGGCTGATTGTTCCTGATACGCCAGCTCGGCATGGCCGACCTGATTGTCGGCAGCGAGAGCTGGATAGACGGCCGCTTCCTCGGCGAGCGAATGGGCGGTCAGCAGCAGCCCGAGCCTCTGCTGCTCGGCACGTCGCGATGCGGGATCATTTGTCGCTTTAACCGCCGCAAACTGTGCCTCAATCTTCTGATGGTGGGTCAGGATTTGCGAGAGCCAATCGCCTGGTTGGGCCACTTTCTCGGCCTTCGCGCGGGCCTTGGCACGTGCTTCGTCACTTTCGAGCGGGGTGATGGCCGCTATGGCCTTGTCAATGATGGACATTGTCTTCTCCATTCAAGCTTGGCGCTTGATCGCCCGAGTATCAGGCGACGGGGGCCCCAAGCTCGATCTCGACAGGACCAAGTGTCCGCGCGGTCGGCGTGGGCAGACCTTCAGCTTCGAACTGGGCTTGTAGTTCGGCCTTCCGCTCAGCCATCTGAGCGCCAAGTGCATCCAGATCCACGTCAGCCGCGCGCGCCTGCGCGAACATGCCCTCCTTGGGCATCTCTTCCTCATGGACGTGATGTTTGATTTCCTCGGACAGAACAGTCACCTTGGCGTCCCAAAAGTCCTGGCCAGGCTCTCCGGCGAGGATCTGACTAATCAGCAGCTTGGCACCATCGTGTTCGACATGCGCTTCGTCATACATCTCGTCCTCGATCTTACCCTTTAGGGCAGGATAGAAGATTTCTTCCTCGATGATCGTATGAATGATCAACTCGGTGCAAATCTGTTTCGCAAGCGTCGCTTGCTTGGTCGGAGCTTTGGCGCTCTCGAATTTCTCGAACAGCTCCTCAACAGTACGGTGATCCGCCTTGAGCAAGGCGATCGCATCTTGCGCTTTCTTGGTCATGGTTTTTCCTTCGCTGTTATCTTCGGCAGGTGGCCTGCCTTCCGCGATAACCGGCGATCCAGACTTTCGCTCCTGTTGCGGATCACTCTCAAATGGCTTGGCGGATGACCTACTCCGCACACGCGCAAAGGTGGTCGCTGCCAGACAATAAAGAGCGTTCAGCGACGGTCGCTCCAGGCCATCTCTGCAGGTGCCGCGGGCCAGTCTCCGTCAGCGAGAGGCGGCAGGCTTTCGAACCAATCGCGAGGGCGCCGCAGCTTTAACTGGTCGCAAGCAAAGTCGATCTGCGTCCGGTCAACGGCACGAAGTTCCTCGCCGATTCCCCCGACACCCTTCGAGGCCACCACGACGTAACTCACGCTGCCGCCCTCACAGGTAACGAGCGCTTCGACCGCCTTGCCGATCGGCTCGCCATCAGTGGTGGTGACAGGCATGCCGGCCATGCCCGTCGCGGTGAACAGCGTGGGATAGGCGGAGCGCCGACTTGCCTCGGCGGCAGACTTGCCGCCATCCTCGTAAGCCCGCTGTTTGCCCAGCCAGCGCCAGATACCGATCAGATTGACAAGCGTTAGAAAGCCGTTGGTAGCCAGAAGATTGGTCTGCCCCGTCGTTAGGCCGACGATCGACCATGCGATTGACCCTATAGTGAAGACAACGAAGCCCCAGCCTGTGACCCGCGTACCGAGATTGGCTCCGGTCATCATGGCGGCGATCATCGTGGCAGCGGGCGCGATCCAACCGACGACGTTTTCCAAGCGGCAACTCCTCAGCGGCATAAGAACCGAGGAACGCAAAGCGCTGCACTTGGTGCCGAAGGGAGAAGAGATTTCATTGCGGAGCACTCCGCCGATGCAGGCGGGGTTTTTGTATTCGAGCGTTTTTCTTGGTCTTCGTTGCGTTGCCTGGCAACGGCTTTCAGCTTGGTCTGGCTATAGCGACCAATCAGCGCCTTGCGGCACTCGACGGGACCGGGTGCCAGGCTAAAGCTAGAGTGATAATATGCGCCTTTGGTTGAAAGCCCCTCGCATTTCGGTACCCATCCGGTGAAGGCCGCGGAGGCCACGGCTAGGTCGCCTTTGGTTTGACGATGCGCTTTGCTGCGGCGTTGCGCCTGGCGG
>NZ_MSQB01000055.1 GCF_002149965.1 Novosphingobium panipatense
ATCTCACTCATCGTCCGTCTCCTCGCTCTTCAGCCGAGGCAGTCTGCCTCAGCCGGTGAGCGGGAGCCATCCACTCCATCGTAAAATGCACTTTCGTGTGGTCAGCCCATTATGAGCGGATCGGGCTCCTGCCTGAGGCGGCGCGGCGGGGCCGGTATCGGAGCTTCGCCCCCGCGGACGTGGCGCGGCTGCATTTCGTTCGGCGCGCGCGGGAGCTGGGCTTCACGCTCGACGAGATTCGCGCGCTGCTCGGCATTGCTACCGCCGATGCTGTCTCATGTGACGATGCCCGCGAAATCGCGACCTTGCATCTGACGCAGGTTCGCGCGCGGATCGCGGATTTAAAGCGCATGGAGCAGGTCCTTTCCGACACAGTGCGGGCCTGCAATTCCGATGGTCATATCGGGTGTCCGCTGATCAACACATTGTCTGCTACTCGCTAGATTTTTTCGGAGCGATACCCTCTTCGGCGTTGATCGCTTCCTGCTCCGGAGCCGGGAGGTGGCGGTAGAGCGTCGCGACGGAAACCCCGATGGTCGGGGCGATCTCCCTTGCAGTCATGCCAGAAGCAAGTAGCTTGCGCGCTGCATCGAGGCGTTTGGGCGTCATCACTGTCTTGCGGCCCCCTACCCTGCCCTCACGTTTGGCGACGATGAGCGCTGCCGTCGTGCGTTCGCGCACCAGGTCGCGTTCCATTTCTGCCATCGCTGCCATGATATGGAAGACGAGCTTGCCGGCCGTCCCGGCGGTGTCGATGCCATCTGTTAGAGAGCGCAGGCCGATCTTACGCTGTGCCAGCTCGGCAGCAAGATCGACCAGTCCCTTCATCGTTCGACCGAGCCGGTCGAGTTTCCACACCACCAGTACATCACCTGAGCGAGCATGCGAAAGCGCATCGGTTAAGCCAGCACGGTTGGCCTTGGCGCCACTGGCTTTGTCGGAGAACACCTTCTCGCAACCCGCTTCGCAAAGCGCGGTGAGCTGAGGAGCTAAATCCTGCTCCGGAGTGGAGACGCGGGCATAGCCAATCAGCATGGGCTGTTCTCAAAACTCATCTGCGATGCCTAGCACGAGACTTTTATTTTGCGAAAGTGTTTTGAGACGTCGGCATCGGCTGTTACACGTTCTCACATGATGGCGCTTCAAAAACGATCGTTTGTGAGAAGGCCGCGGGGGCTGTCCCGTCCGTCGGTTTCCGAAAGCACGAATGGCGATGCCAACGCCGTCGTCCGGTTATCGAAAGCACGAACTTTGACCGTAAAATCGGCCATCACAGGGGAGCGCCACCGGGCAGCAGCCCTAATCTTCGTGCTTTCGACAACCGGCCGGAACCCGATGGGGCTGCGGACCACATGAGCTTGCCTATCCAACAGGGCGACCTGTTTTCGCTCGATAGCCCGCTGTTGAAGGAGGTTCGCGGCGAACGGTCGCTGATGGCGTTCCCGTTCTTTGCGTTGGGCAAGGGTAAGTGGACCAAGCCGCTCGCCTACAAGACCGACGCGGTTTCGATCGAGATCGTCGCCACCGCGAAGGGCGTTGCGACGATCTACGACAAAGAGGTGTTGCTTTACATCGCGAGCCTCATGGTGGCGAAGCTGGAGGCCGGCGTGGACGTCTCCCAGGACTTCTATTTTACCGCTCACGACCTATTCCACGTCACCGGCGTCAACGGCTCGGCCCGCTCCTATACGCGCCTGTCGGACGCGCTGGAACGGCTACAGGGCACGAAGACCGGCGCTTCCGAACGAGGTGTTGCCGGAAGACGACCGTCAGCCTCGAACTGCTTCCGCAAATCCCGTCGCCAGGCCTAGACTTGCGACGGATCCAACCCGTGACGGCGCGCGACGGCGCTGACACCTTCACCTACGTAACACTCGGCGACAATCGAGGCCTTTACCTCAGGCGGCCAGTCCCGTCGCTTGCCCGCGCCCGTGAATACCTCAAACCGCTGCGCGCCCTTGCTCACAGGATCATCACTCGTGATCATCATAGTAGCAGCGCACCCCAGTCCGTCAGGGCGCGGAGACTCGGCGCTGCTTCCTACGACCGCAAGGTGGGGTCAGGGCTCCGCTTACGGACAAGCCAAACTCGAGCGGGCCACAATTGCCACGGTGACGAGCTGGGTGCGCCACCGAGATTTACCAGCATGATCGGAAGCTTGTTGACTATGAACACCATGCGGCCGGCAAAGTTGATATAGCGCCGCCTTAAAACTACGCTGTCTAGAATCGTTCCTACTCGGCAGGAACCGCTATCGCATCCTTCATCCGCCGGAATGCCCGGTGCGATTCGATATTTTCCGGTGCCAGCCCAAATGCAGTCTGCCGCGGAATGTCCTGCGCGTTGATCTCATCGTAGCGCAGGTAATAGGCCTTGTGCATCCGGTAGAAGGGTATCTCCGGATAAAGGTGATGGATCAGGTGATAGTTCTGATAGACCAGCAGGGGGGTCAGCAGCCATTCGAGCCCGAACCGCATGGTCGTCGCCATAGAGGGCCTGCATCGCAAGTGGGCCGATGCCACCGAGTTCCGCTTCGGCAAGGAGCCTGCCGCGTTGGCGGCATAACCCTGAAAGAAGGATCTGAGGCATACGCAGAACAAATTTTTGCCCGAGAGGGCGAAATCCGGATCGTCCACGGGGACGATGGGCGAGGTGATCTCGTTGAGAGCCCCCAACCTGCAGCGCCAATCCCCGCAAGGTCGTGAAACAGATTGAGACGCCTTGCTCTCCTGACCCCGTCATGCGGCGGCCACAGCGCCGACCGCGAAGAGAAGCGCGTGACCCGTGCGATGAACCGGAAAAGCCGACAGGAGTTGACTTCAACAGCCCCAATCAGAGAGGACTCTCAGAAGTGCTTCCGGAAGGCGATCGAGGCCGCGATCTGGCTATGCGTCGCTTCGATCGGCGCGGCCGTGTTGGGAGGCCCGTCATTGGACACGCTCTTGGGAAAGGCATAGGTCAAAGCGAAATCGAGGGCACTGTTCTTGCCGAGCGCCCAGGAACCGCCGCCCGTGATGTTGGTGGTCGGTGTGGACGGGATGATCGCCAACACCCCGTGGCCCGGGGTGGGCTCGTCCGCATAGTGAAAGCCGCCCCGCACCGCGAAGCGCGGGGTCAGTCGATATTGCACACCCACGCCGACCACATTGGTGTCCCGGTAGTTGGTCGGAAAGGACAGATTGATGTCGGCGCCCGAAGCGTCGTCCTTGAAACCCACCGAGACATTCTTCATCGCGCTTCCCCAGAACACGCGCTGATAGTCGACCGCCACGGAGAGCCTGTCCGAGAACTCATGGAACACGCCCGCCGTGAATTGCGCGGGGCCCTGGAAATCGCGCACCCGCACCTTCCCGCTGAGCGGGATGTTGCCGGCCACCGCACTCACCGCGGTAAGCGTCGAGTGGCCGGTGAGATCGCTGACCGAGGTCTTAAAACTATAGACGATGCCCAACCGCGTTCTGCGCGATACCTGATAGGTCGCGCCGAGCTTGCCGCCGATGCCCCAACCCTCGGCCGCTCCGCCGACGATGCTGTGGTTGGTGAAGTTCAAATAGCCACCCGAGAGCTGGGGAATGCCGAGCAGGGTCGGCACCAGCGACCCGGACAGGCGCTGTTGGGCGGCGAGCGTCCCGATCTGTGATGTGTCGAGGAGCAGCCCCACGTTCATCGAGGTCCAGACCACGTCCAGCGAGCCGCCGACCGCAAGCCTGTCCGTCACCTGGTAGGCGGCTGAAACCGGAATCCGCAGCGTCAGCATGCGAGAGAAGTTTCGCAGGCCCGTGTCGGTGGTATTGGTGACGGTGCGCGACAGAAAGCTGTCCGCGGCATATTGGGTTCCAACGCCGGCTGCCGCGAAGGAGCCGATGCCCAGCGTGTATCGCCCCTTCCGGCAGACGAAGGCGACCTCCGGCGCATAATAGGGCCCGTTATTGGTGCCCTCGCTGTTGGAATGCGCGACCTCGCCCGTTGCGGTATTCCGGATCTTGAGATTGCTGGTGATGATGTCGCCACCGATCTGGCCGTCGCATCCGTCCGGCATCAGCGCGAGCGTTGCGGGATTGATCATCATGCCGGCCGGGCCGATGTCGTAGGCCGCGCCGGTTCCGCCCATCGCGATCGACGTCGGGCCATAGCCGATGAAATTGAAGCCATCTGTGGCATGAGCGCTGCCGGACCAGAACAGCGCCATGCAGAAACCCGATGCCAATACTAACTTGCTTTTCATTCCCCGTCTCCCTTCTTGCGCGTCGCCTATGCTGACGATCGCGGCCTATTGATCCCTGCTGTCTGTGAACTTGTCGTAGTGAATGTCGTCGACCGAAATGCCATGGTGGGTCAGCCCGGTAATGGCCGCATCGACCACCTTGTCGTAGACGCTGTCCTGGACGAACAGCCGGATGGCCGCGAAGCAGATTTGGCCCGAATTGAAGAACATCGCCAGTACGGCGCCCAGCCCCACTTGATCGAGATCGGCATCGTCAAACACGATTCTCGGCGACTTGCCGCCAAGCTCGAGCGTGACCCGCTTCATGTCGCCCAGCGAATATTCGACGATCTTCTTGCCGACAGCGGTCGATCCGGTGAAGGTGATCTTGTCGACACCCCGGGTGGCTGGCGAGCGCCTCGCCCGCTTCATGGCCATAGCCGTTGACGATGTTAAGGTCGCCCGCGGGCAGGCCCGCCTCGAGGCACAGCTCGGCCAGGCGCATCGTGCTGAGCGGGGTCAGCTCGGAAGGCTTGACGACCACGGTGCATCCGGGGCCAGCGCCGAAGCAATCTTCCAGGAACCGAGCGCCAGTGGATAGTTCCCAAGGCGTAATGGCCCACCACGCTGACCGGCCCACACCTCGTGTAGGCATTCCACCGGACAACTGCAGGTCTGGCCCCCACTGCATCCATAATCTTGACGTTCTGGTCCGCGCTCTCATCCAGCAGACGATCGGAAAACTGCGCACGATAGCTACTGCCATATTGCCCCTGAAACCACGAGGTTGCTCCCTGTACGCGTCGAGTGCTGCAGGCGCGACAAGGCGCGCATGGGCGCCGATCATCGGCACTTTGCTATCCATTGAGAATTCCAACCATGGCTGGCGCTTTCAGCAATGTTCAGCAGCCGATATCAAATCGGATATACCAGATACCGGGGCAGAACGGACGTATCGAGCTCGGCCCGTCTGGACAGCAGCTTCAACGCACCGGCTTTTTCCAAACGGATGGTATCAAGATATTGACCCGCAGCCAGGACTTGGGTGATGCCGCTATCGGTGGGCGTCATGAAGAGCGAGAAATTCGATCGCATCGAGATAGTAGAGGCATCGGCGCGTTGATACGCGACGCGCTGGACGAAGTGACGGGTGCGATAGTCCTGGAACGTACCGACCCAGATATCGTTCACGAAAGTGACGCGATCCTCGAGCCGGGATCGGCAATCGTCGTACATGAACCCCAGGGCGAGACCATTTTCCGAATTTTCGGCGGCACGGCAGATATAGGAGGCCTCGTCTTCCTCGGAATAGTTAGCGAGCCAGCCCATCATGTCCTTGCTATCGAGCGCGCTTGCATCGGCCATCAAAAGGGCGTCGAGCGCGGATTCGAGCGTGGTGTCGGTTTGCATCATGCCTCGGCCCTCTCAAAACCCATCACCGATCGGTAATATTCCCAACGGGGAAGATTGCCGCTCTCGTCGTTCTGGAGGAACTCCGACTCCAGCTTCGACTGGTCGTGCACGCCCTTCTGGAAAATCGCATTGCCGGGCGTATGGTTGCCAATATGGATGCGATGGAAGATCGATGCGTCCTCCATGCTGATCAGGCCGCAGGGTCCCAGCAGGTTGGAGCTTTGCCGCAGACGATGGAGGACCATGTCCTCATCGTCGTCCTGGTGCGCGAAATAGGCGTAGTGGACCTCGACCGTCTCTTCATCGACCGGGGTTGCGAAGCGCAAATTGATGACATCGAGATGCTTAGTCGAAACGAAGGTCGGGAAGAGCGAAACGATGCGCGAGCCGACCGCAGGGTCCTGCCCCTTGAAGGCGATCAGCGAAGCATCCTTGAGCACTGTGGGGCCGCTGACCACCGACAGCGCCGATTCGAAACAGATGTGGCCATGTTTCGTCGCGGTGAACTGACGTCCCTTGCCGCCTTGCCAATTGAGCATCTTGAATGCCTGGTGGAGCAATGGCGCATGGTAGCCGTCGTTGTCGGTATATGACTTCCAGTTGCTGTCGTAGCGCACCTTCTGATAGCCCAGCAGCTTGAGCCTGCCGTCCCCGCCGAGAAGTTCGCGCAAGGTGTTCTGCGACGCGCCGAGGAACTCCGTCAACGTTTCGGTTTCAGCCGAAAGGGTCACGAAAATCAGGCCATAGAAACTGTCGAACCGGGGCTGCGCCAGGGGATAGTCGGACTTGTCGAAGCCGGGCAGAAAATCGCGATGGTTGGGGCAACCGACCAGATCGCCCTTCGCATCGAACAGCCAGCGGTGATAGGGGCATTCGAATTCGGTCTTGTTCCCCATCACCGCGGTTTCGAGCTGGTTGCCGCGATGCGAACAGGCGTTGTAAAACACCCGCACGACGCCTTCCCTGTCGCGGGCGATCAGCAGCGGAACGCCGGCCAAGCGGAAGGTCTTGAAATCGCCTGGATTGGGCAACTCGCTTTCATGCGCGACCGGGTGCCATTCCTGCCCGAAAAAGATGCGCTTCATCTCTTCGGCGTAAATATCCTTGCGGGTGAACGCCGCCTTCGGAACCTCGTTGAAGTTCTTGGGCCAGGTCAAGCCAATTTCGCTCATCGCAATCCTCCTAGGCAGCAGCCCCCAATGCTTCGGCTTCGAGCGCTTTGCCCAGTTCGGCCCACATCTGACCGGACTTGCGCGCTCCCGCCAGATAGGGCTCCGGACAGAGATGGTAGGGCGGACGTACAGGCCCGGCCTTCATCCAGCCACCGGCGTCCATCCGCGCCTTTTCAAGCGCAATATTGTAGGTCGAGAATTCCTTGAAGCTGCCGTTCGGGAACAAGGGGGCTGCGGTCGGGCCGAGGCGGCCCATGAACGCCTTGGCCGCGCTCCAGTCGCCGCTTGCGCGGGCCTGGGCGACCAGGTCGCGCAGGGTGGTCGTCACCAGCGGGTGGCAGACCGCTCCGCTCGACCAGAAAGCGTCGACCGAATCATCCATCCGCGCCGCGCCATAATAGTCGAAGTCGATCGGCAGCAGCTTGATCCGGCCCCGGATCGCGGCCAGATCGGGCAAGAGGTTGGCGACGCCGATATATTTGGCGGTCACGACCTGCGGAATTTCAGCCACTTGAGCCCAGAACGGACGCGGGAAATCGAATTTGAAGGCTTCCGGGTTCGCGTAGATCGCGATGTTCATTTCCGGCACGGCTTCGGCAACGTCCTTGTAAAACTGGACAGCGACGTCGAGGCTAGGCGCGCACCACATCGGCACGCCAAGCATCGTGCCGTCGGCACCGAGCGCGAGCGCTTCCCGCGTCAGCGCCACCGTATCGCGGGTGTTGATGCAGGTCGTGCCGACGAAAACCGGAACCCGACCGGCCGCCGCGTCGATCAGCGCACGCATGAAATCCAGCTTTTCGTCATGGGTCATGGTCGCGGCTTCGCCCAGCGTTCCCATGCTCAGGATGCCGTCGATCCCGGCATCGATCAGCCCGTTGACCACGCGAGCAGTTTCATCGAGATCGACGGTCTTGGTCGCACGCCAGTCCGACGCGTTATCCTTGGACGGGGTCGGAATGATTGCCCAAGCGCCCTTGACATCGGCGGCGCTCAACAACGGTTTGGCCATGACTCATACTCTCCCAATGGAAATTGCCCGCCTCGAGCGGGACGTTCGCTATTGTGTAATGCTTTTCCTTATGTCACTTCAAGTCCTAATATCGGGCTCTTGCCGCTAATGGCAGGAATTGCCGAAGATCGAATAGGTCTCGTTCGCTGGGGCGGACGACGGGGAGAATGTGGACGTGACTTTGCTGAATCGATTCCATGACAAGGTGGCCGTGGTCACGGGTGGAGCGCAAGGTATTGGCTTGGCGACCGCAAGGCGCCTGGCCGTGGAAGGCGCCAGCGTGGTCATCGCCGACCGCGCAGCGGAGGCGGCCGAGGCTTCGGCCGCACAGCTCCAGGCGGAAGGCAGCAATGCCCTGGCAGTCGCGGTGGACCTGGAACACTGCGAAGGCGCTGTTGAACTGTATCAGACGGTCATTGACCGATTCGGGCGAATCGACGTCGCCGTTCACAACGTCGGCGGCACGATCTGGGCCAAGCCCTACTGGGACTACACCCCGCAGGAAATCACCGCGGAAATCAACCGGTCTCTGTGGCCGACACTGTGGTGCTGCCACGCGGTTCTGCCCCACATGCGGACTGCAGGGCGGGGTGCGATCGTCAACATCGGCTCGGTTGCGACACGCGGCGTCAACCGGGTCCCCTATGCCGCCGCAAAGGGCGGGGTCGCCGCGCTGACCGCAGCCCTCTCACTTGAGCTCGAAGCCAGCGGCATCCGCGTCAACTGCGTCGCGCCGGGCGGAGTCAACGTGACCAGGGTCACCCCCCGCAATCCGGCTGCGCCCACCGAAGCGGATCGCCTGGGCTTCAGCCAGGTGTTCGAACAGACGCTGCGCGATACGCCGATGGCCCGCTTTGGCGAGCCCGATGAACTGGCCGCGGCGATCTGCTTTTTCGCCTCCGACGATGCGTCCTACGTCACAGGCCAGACACTTTTCGTCGCCGGGGGCGGCATCGGCTGACCGCGCCGCGGGCTAATCAGCCCGCCTGCTTGAGCAGATCCCGCAAGGACATACCGGCGTCGGCCAGGCTCGCAGCGCTGGCGCGGGCCCGGCGTTCAACGAGCCGTTTTCCCACCCCCATATCGGGCGCGCGGTTGACTGTCAGCACACCTTCGATCGCCTCGCCGGCCAGGAAGAAGGCGACGAAGGCGTTGCTGTCCATCTCGCCGCGGATCGCCACCTCGGCTTCCACCGGAATCTGCCCGCAGAACTGGATGTTGAGATCGAACTGGTCGCTCCAGTACCACATCGGCTTGCAGTAGGAGACCTCCTGCCCCAGCATCGCCAGAGCAGCCGCCTGCGCCTGGTCCGCCGCGTTTTGGTAGGTTTCCTGCCGGAACCGACCGCCGAAAAACCCGTCCTGCTCGGCCACGTCGCCCGCCGCGAAAACCGCCAGGTTGCTGGTCTGGCAGCGACGGTCGACGATGATCCCGTTGTTGACCTCGATCCCGGCATCGCGGGCCAGCGAGGTGGCCGGCACGATTCCCACCCCCACGATCACGGCATCGCACGGGATCACGGTGCCATCGTCTGCCTCGACCGCGCTGACACGGTTGTCGGAAAACCTGAAGCCGGTCACGCCGCAGTTGAAATGGGTCGCGACTCCCCGCTTGCGATGTTCCTCGCCCAGCCATTGCCCAAAGCGCCGGCCGAGCGCTCGCTCCATCGGCACCGGCATCGGCTCGACGACGGTGACCTTGCAGCCGAGTTTCACCGCACTGGCGGCGACTTCGGCGCCGATCACGCCCATGCCGACAATCACGATGCTGGCCCCTTCGCGCAGGTCGAGGGCCATGCGGGTCGCATCGTCGCGCGTACGCAGATAATGGACGTTGGCGCAATTGGACCCGGCAAGGTTGAGCTTGCGGGCATGGCCGCCAGTGGCGAGCAGAATCCGGTCCGCCTGAACCAATTCGCCGCCCGACAGGCGAACCCCGCCGCCCGCAAGGTCGATCGCTTCGGCGCGGGTGCCCAGCCGCATGTCGATACGGTTGTCATCGTACCAGGCCTCGTCCTGGAGGAAGAAATTGTCCGGGACGTTGGCCGGGTCCCACAGCACTTCCTTGGACAGCGGCGGACGTTCATAGGGACGCCAGGGTTCTTCGCCGATCAAGGTGATTCGCCCGTCGAACCCCGCCTGCCGCAGGGCTTCGACTGCGCGCCCACCGGCCAGATTCGCACCAACAATCGCAATCGAGCGCACTTGGTTCTCTCCCCACTTTCTGTTTGCCACGTCCGGGCTGCTCGCCGCATCCCCAAATCAGCGGTTTTCATTGCACATTATACAACTCCTTGCAAGTGATGGACGCCAAGGCTCTCGCTACCGTCCGATCTTTTCCAGGCGCGATGCAAGCTGCCGCCGGGTCAGGCCTAGGTCTCGAGCTGCCTGCGCGACATTGCCCCGCGCAGCTTCCAGCGCGGCTTCGACGATCCTGCTCTCAACGGCTTTCAGCCCTTCCCCTTTCTGCCGCAACAGTCCGACCAAGTGACTGATTGACTGATCCTGTTCTTTACCGACCTCGGCGCCTGACACCCGTCCATCGTTGGTCAAGGCCAGGCCGGCCCTGATGCGCATGCGATCCGAGCCGAGGAAGAGGTGCCGAAGGTCGATCGCCTCGCGATCGTTCACCAGCAAAACCGCGCGTTCGACCATTCGTTCGAGTTCCCTGACATTGCCTGGATATTCGTGCATCAGCAGGGCATTGATCGATCTGGCAGTGAAGCCGGCGACCTCACGCCGATGGCGCCGTGCGTACTTCGCGCGGAAATGTTCCATCAAGCCGGGAATGTCCTCGCGGCGGTGACGCAAGGGAGGAACCTGGATCGGCAAGGTAGCGAGCCGGAAGAATAGATCGGCGCGGAAATGGCCTGCTTCCATTGCCGTTTCCAGGTCGATGTTGGACGCCGCGAGCAACCTCACATCGACCCTCGTGGTCCTGGTATCGCCGACTCTCTCGAATTCGCCCTCCTGAATGACCCGCAGAACCTTGCTCTGGGCCAGCGGGGACAGCATCGAGATTTCATCAAGGAACAGTGTGCCGCCATGCGCCAGCTCGAACCGTCCCGGGCGGCTTGCCACCGCGCCCGTGTAGGCACCCTTTGCCACGCCAAACAGTTCCGCCTCGATCAGCCCTTCGGGTATGGCGGCACAGTTGAGCGCCACGAACGGCGCGTCCTTTCGGAGACTGGCGCGATGCGCCATCTTGGCGAACACTTCCTTGCCGACGCCGGTCTCGCCCAGGAACAGTAGGCTGGCATCGGTCCCGGCGGCGCGTTCAATCATGTTCCGGACGGCGTGATACCCGGCTGAAACGCCGGGGACGAATTCGTGCCGATCGGCCTGCGAGTTCGCCAACATCTGCGGCGGCACCGATTTCTCGACGTCGTCGAGTTCAGGCCATTCCGCTTCCGGCCTGGCGTGCAGCAGACAGGCGCCGTCTCCCATCCCCTGGCATTCGATCTCCCGCATGACGATCGGCTGGCCCGCGAAGGAACTGGCAAAGCCGCTCGCAAAGCCGGTTTGCAACCAGCAGACCGAATCGGCGCTGACGCCATCCGTTGCCAGATGGACCGCGGCCTCGATCGAATCGTGGACGACAAAGCTGCCGTGGAAATGGCCGCTCGCCGAATCGCTGTCCAAGGTCTCAATCTCGGTCCAGCCAAACCCGGTCAGCGCATGGGCCTGGGGCCCAACCGCAAAGGCTTCGAGAAACCCGCGATCGGGGCGCAGTTCCTTCGCCTCGACCGCGCACCTCGCGCCTTCCGCAAAGCCCATGTCCCAGAACAGGCGTCGCGCCCGCGCCAGTCCGAGTTGCACCACCAGCTGGCTGCGCAGCGTGGTCAGCGCCGATTGGCTCAAAAGCACGCATCGTTCGCTGTCGCGCCAGATGCGGCCCTGCTCGGGCGAAAAGCGCAAGCGTTTGGTAAGGTCGGCGTAGCCGGGAAGCTGTTTCATCGCCATCCTTTTTACCAAAATGTCAATCCTGCACCACGATTTTCTGAACAATTGACGCAAATGACAATCCCTGAAAGCAATCGAGCGTGAGCCGATCCCCCTTATCGAGCATGTTTGCGCCATTTTTCACCTTGGCATGATCTTTGCTTTATCCATGGCTACGTGGAACCGCCCGCTCCAAGCCGGGAGGTCCAACGGAGGAGAGGAGAAGGCCAATATGGATGTTGCAGATCTGGTCGATACGAGCACAGGCCGCCAATCACGCTCGATCTATTCCAGCGAGCCCATCTACCGCCAGGAGCTTGAGCGCGTCTTTGTGTAGCGCGTCGATTACGGAGTCCGGTCGGCGTCAATTATGATGGCCGGTAGGCGGCCGCGCCGGTTGGTGGCTTTGGGCTATCA
>NZ_MSQB01000056.1 GCF_002149965.1 Novosphingobium panipatense
TAAAGGCCGGACACGCGACTGCACTCGATATGGCATGTCAGAACGTCAGAAAATCGCACCGCAACGCGGGAGCCATCCACACGCGTGCTAAGGGAGAACGGACCGGCAACATCACGTCTTGGCGGTCGCGACGTTCTGTTCGAGGGCCTTGTAGAGCGCGGTTTTGCCGATTTTCAGGCGAGCTGCGGCCTCGCGCACAGTGAGTCCCGCTGCGATATGCGCCCGCGCCTTGCGTAGCTTGTCGGGGGTGACGACAGGGCGGCGACCGCCCTTGCTGCCGCGCTCACGCGCGGCGCGCAGGCCCGCCTGGGTGCGCTCGCGGATCAGATCGCGCTCGAACTGCGCGAGGGAGCCGAAGATATTGAACACCAGCATGCCTCCCGGCGTGGTGGTGTCGATGTTCTCGGTGAGCGAGCGGAACCCGATGCCTCGCGCCGCCAGCTCGCCGATCTTCTCGATCAGGTGGCTCATCGAGCGGCCGAGCCGATCGAGCTTCCACACCACCAGCGTGTCGCCGGCGCGCAGATAGGCCAGCGCGTCGGCAAGACCGGGCCTGTCGGTCCTGGCGCCCGACGCCTGATCGTCGAACAAACGTTCGCATCCCGCCCGCTTCAGCGCGTCGTGCTGGAGCGAGAGCTTCTGGTCGGGGGTGGAGACCCGCGCATAGCCGATCAGCGCCACGGGCCGCCCCATCGTGTCCGTTTTCCCATCATCAAGTGATCTTGTCCGAATCGCCATCGAAGGTCCAGAGTTGACGGACACATTCCCGGTGGCCGTCCAACGGACGTCTGACGGACAGTGACATGGAGGGGTTCGAGCTTGGCCAGAAGACACCTGCTGACCCGCGAGATGCTTGCGGAGCATTATGATTCGTCGCTCGATGAACGCGAAATCGCCCGCCACTTCACCTTGACCCGTGACGATCTTGAACTGATCGCATCCCGGCGCGGCGACGCCACCCGCCTCGGCTATGCGATGCTGATGCTGTATCTCCGCTGGCCCGGGCGCGTGCTGGAAGCCGGCGAAGCGCCGCCCATGCCGATCCTCGCGTTCGTGGCCCGTCAGTTGGATGTGTCGCCCGCGTCATGGCGCGACTATGCCCGCCGCGACGAAACGCGGCGGACGCACCTCGCCGACCTGTCGCGCCGTTTCGGTCATCGCGTTTTCAGTCGCGCGGATTTTCACGCGCTGGTCGCATTCGCCATGCCGATCGCGCAGACCACCACCCGGCCCTCGCGGCTTGCCGGTATCGTCATCGACGAGATGCGCCGCCGGCGATTGCTGCTGCCGCCCGTGACGGTGGTCGAGGCGATCGTGCGGCGGGCGCGGCAGCAGGCCGGGGATCTGGTCCATGACGTGCTCGCCGGGGATCTCAGTAAACCCGAATGCGCGACGCTCGACGCCCTCCTGTCGCGACGCGACGACAAAGGCGCGACCTGGCTCTCATGGGCGAGGAGAGACAATTTCAGGTGTCGGGGTCAAGGCTCGCCAGGATCAGCGCGTCAGGGAAATGGCTCAAGACCAGATATTGCAGAAGTCCCGCTCGATTGGGGGACGCTAGGGTGTGCCACATGGCACACCCTGCATGTCCTAGACGGCAGCTCAGCGCCAATTTCTGCCATCCGTTATATTCAATCCCGTTCCTTTAAGCAGACCTTCCCGCGCCAGAGGCAGCACCATTGACGCGGGTTGATCTGAGAATTTCGGACGCGCAGCCTTAGCCTCAGCGCGTACTTGGGGTAACAGCCACATGGCTGAGCGCCGCTACCAGGCCCGTCGCTAGCTTCTGCGCATCGTCATTTGCCCAGAAATGCATGAAGAACATGCGCGGTTCGTCGTTCAGCATATGGTTGTGCAGGGCAGTCACCTCGATGCCGTTCTCACGCAGCGCGCGTAGGACCGGGTTAACCTCTGAAGCTGCCAGCACAAAATCCCCGGTGATGGCAGCCTTGCCATCGCCTGTGGACTGGAAGTTGATCGCGATGGCCGATCCCATGGCGGGTGGGAGCGCCATGCCGCCGTCGCGCGGTGCTTCGGCACGCGGAATGCCATAGGCATAGACGCCGCCCCCGGTCTTGCCCTTGTAGCCCATGATCTTGTCGAGCGACGCCGTATCGAGGTCGATCGCATCTGGCTGGGCCGGCGCAGAAGTCGCAGGAGCCGTCAGCGGCGTCTTGCTCAACGCCAGCGCATCGTGGAGGATTTTGCCCAACTTCGCCGGATCGCCACTCGCGCCGATGTGCATATACATGGTGTGAGGGCTATTGCGCAGCAGATGGTTGTGCAGAGCGGTGATCTCGAACCCGTTCGCCACGAGCTTGGCCATTACCGGATTAACCTCGGTGTCGGTCAAGACGAGATCGCCCATCACCATGACCTCGCCATTCCCATGGCTCATGAACGCGAGCCAGGAACCAAGCGCGAGGGCGGGTTTCAGGGCGACGCCGTCCAGCGTCACCTTGAGATCGCTGCGCGGCAGAGCGATGCGGTAGACGCCGCCCGGCATCTCCGTCCCGGCCTTGCCGAAGGACGTGGCGATTGCCTGCTCCCAGGGTTCGGCCGCATGTGCCGGGGCGCTCAGCGCCAGAAGGCCGAGCAGGCTCAACAATCGCATGGACTTCATCAGGGTCTCCTTTCGAAAGGTGGACGTCAGAAAATGGGCGTGAGCAGATAAAGGGCGATGCCGGCGGCAGACGTCGCCAGAAGCGTCGGAATCATGCCGACTTTGAAGCGAAACACCGCCACCGCAGCACCGATGGCGAGGACAAGCGCGGGTACATGAAGCGACGACAGGACCGGCAAGTCGAAGGAAACCGGGCCGATAGTCGCCGTGTGAACCTGACGGAACAGCGCGTGGATCGCGAACCAGAGCGCCAGATTGAGGATGACACCAACGACTGCAGCGGTGATCGCGCCGAGCGAGGCGGACAGCGCGAGATTGCCGCGCAGACGCTCCACGAACGGCGCACCTGCGAATATCCAGAGAAAGCAAGGCACGAAGGTCACCCAGGTCGTCAGGATCGCGCCGAGGGTCGCTGCCACCAGCGGATGCAGCCCGCCAGCCTCGCGGAAAGCCGCAAGGAAACCCACGAACTGCGTCACCATGATGAGCGGTCCCGGCGTGCTTTCCGCGAGGCCAAGGCCATCCAGCATCTCACCCGGTTGTAACCAGCCATAGGTGCCGACCGCTTCCTGCCCGACATAGGCCAAGACGGCATAGGCCCCACCAAACGTTACGACCGCCATCTGGCTGAAGAAGGTCGCGATGCGGGTATAGACATCGTCCGGGCCGAGCAAAGCAAACAGGATGCCGACCGGCGCGAGCCAGAGGACAAGCAGGGCGCCGGATATCTTGAGCGACCAGCCAAGATTCGGCCGGGCATGGTCGGGAAGACCTTCGCCCAGAGCCGTATCGCGGTCATGCACGATGTTACCGCTCGACGGACCGTGGCCGCCGCCGCCCTTGAAAGCAGGCAGGCCGAGCCGCCCACCGACATAGCCCGCGAGCGCTGCCGTCAGAACGATGACGGGAAAGGGCGCGTCGAGGAAGAAGATGGCGACGAACGCCGCCGCCGCTATGCCGCGCATGACATTGTTCTTCAGCGCGCGTGACCCAACTCGCACGACAGCCTGAAGCACAACGGCGAGCACCGCCGCCTTGAGGCCGAAGAACAGACCCATCACGACCGGGGAATGGCCGAGCAGCACATAGATGTAGCTCAGGCACAGGATTGCGAGGAAGCCAGGCAGGACGAACAGAGCGCCGGCGACCAGTCCGCCTTTCGTCTTATGCAGGAGCCAGCCGATATAGGCGGCAAGCTGTTGCGCCTCCGGTCCCGGCAACAACATGCAATAGTTCAGGGCATGGAGGAAGCGTTCCTCCCCGATCCAGCGTTTCTCATCGACCAGAATGCGGTGCATCACCGCGATCTGCCCGGCGGGACCACCAAAGCTGAGCGATGCAATGCGCGCCCAGACTTTCACCGCCTCCCCGAACGGGATGCCGTGATCCTTTGCCGGAACCTGAGACATATCCGGCAATTCCGTGGTGATCGCAGTCATCGCTCGGCCTTTCGGGCGCTGAAATAGGCGTGGAACTGGTTGAGCGCGTCTCCCGCGCTAGCGATCCGTTGCAGATCGTCGTCGGTCGAGGCGCATACGCCCGACAGCATCGCGCCGAGGCCGGAAGTTTCCGGGCGGCCATATTTGCCGTCGCCGATGTCGAGATCGTGAATGATCTCCCCGATGGCGACGAGGCCGATGTCATCCGTCAGCTCTGCGCGGACGAGCAGCGTCTCGAAGCTGCACCGGTCGCCTTCATGGGTGAACTCGGCATCGGCCATATCGAACCGCAGTTCGCCTGCCTGTGGCTCATGGCTGCGGGCATCGACGAACCGGAAGGTGGCATCAGGGTCGATGAAGCGGCGGATCAGCCAGGCGCACGCGATGCGGTCCACATGGACGCCGCGCCGTGTTACCCAGGTTCGTTTCCGGAGATCCCCTGCCGACAGCGGTGCGGGTTCGCTGCTGCGACTAACATCGGGATGAGCATAACGCTTCTCGTCCAGTTCGCGCAGCGCAGCCTCTGCGTTCTGGCGACCATGGGCATCGAAGAAATCCAGGCTGACGATCTCAGTCAGTCGTCGCTGGAGCTTTGCGATTTCCGCGCCAGACGGCGGTCCGGTGTCAAGCAGTGCTCGCGCCGCCTGTGCCAACTCGTCATAGTCACTGTCGCGCGCGGCATCGAACAGCGCGCGAAGGTCAGCGTCGCTCTGTCCCTCGATCATACGTGCCTCGATCAGCGTCGCTTCGCCGCCACTGGAGATGATTTCTCCCAGTAGGTCGCGAAAGGCGCTTTCCGTAACTGTCCGACGTGGAAGCACATGAACCGCATTTTTAAGCGGAATCGCACCGATGGCTTGCAGCCGGCGCCATATTTTTACGCGAAGATAGGGCGGCTTTGCGGGCAACTGGTGAAGAAGTGCCAGCCAGAAATCGGATGCGTCATCGCTTATCATGATGCATATGTATCATCATTATTGATTCGATGAAACATATATATCTAATTTCGGTAATAACTATCGCTGCCCCCGGGACTGCATGGGCGCAGTCAGCCTCGACCGATGCGCCCGCCTCTAGGGGGCGTCACATAAAACGGGCACAGATATACCGGCAGGCCATCGCCGGGAGATGCCGCCAGATCGCGACATAGGACAAGGCCGGCTAATCCGCCGATGATGATGGCCGCGACCTGCCCGATCGCCCCGCCCGAAAGGACGAGGACGAGGGCAGCCGCTATCGCGATCACCGCGCGCCGGAGATTGGGAGTAAGCGACCGCGCCATTCCCCATACCGCCTGGGCGACGATCACGATGGCAACAAGCTTGAGGCCATGAATGGCGCCGGCCGCGACGGCGCCCTGAAGGCTTGATGCGCCGGATGCCACGGCCAGCATAAGCAGCGCGGACGGCAACGTGAACGCCGTCCACGCCGCGAGCGCGCCAAGCGGACCTGCGCGCAGGAGGCCAAGCACGAAGCCGGTCTGACTGGACGCTGGGCCAGGCAGGAACTGGCACAATGCCACCAGCTCGGCATAGGCTTCCTCGCTGACCCATTTGCGACGTAGCACCAGCTCGTCGCGGAAATATCCGAGATGGGCGATCGGTCCGCCAAACGAGGTGAGGCCGAGCTTGAGGAAGGCGAGGAACACCTCGCCGACCCGGCTGGCATCAGGCGGTATCGTTTCCCGGGCGCCGCTCACGCCCATGCCCTTCCACCAGTTCGCCGAACAGCTCGTGCGCCTTCCCGCGTGCGATCTCCAAAGCTTCGCGTCCAAGATCGGTCGCGACATACAATTTGCGGACCGCGCGACCGTGCCGTTCCTCGTGGCTGGTCAAATAGCCCTTCTTCTCCATGCCATGCAGCATCGGGTACAGGGTTCCGGCGCTCAGACGGTAGCCGTGATGCGCCAGCTCCTCCATCATCCACTGGCCATAGATCGGCGCGTCGGCCGCATGAAGCAGGATGTGCAGGCGCACGAAGCCGGACAACAGCTCGCGGTGATCCATCAATCATCATCCTGCGAGCTATAGAGACGAACTTCGATGTCGAAAACCGATAGCGTCGTTGCGAATGTCGGTTTACGGTCCCTCACGTACTTCGATCGTCCCTTTCGTCTCACCGGAGGTATAACATGGCTTCGCCCATAAACGACCACGTTGATGGACGCCGTGCCCTGCTGAACGCCTGATGTCGTTGTTACGCATATCAAAGCCGGAATGGGCGTGGGCCGACGTGAACGTTTTTGGCCTCGTCGTGGGGGGAGCCTGTTCTTCCTCGTGAAGGAACCCGTGGCCGCTACGCTCCTGCTGGCGGTGTCACTTATCGCTGGCGAGCTGGGTGGCCGAGCTGCCTCAAGGTGGGTCGCAACCAAAGAGAGAAAAGGATGAAATCACCGATGACGATGCGATCACGCTGGGCTGAGAGCAACGCCAGCCCATGGACAATCCTGATCCGTCTTGCGGTGGGATTGGTGGTGTTTTTCCCCGAAGGCATCCAGAAGCTTATTTTCCCCGACATCCTCGGCGCTGGACGCTTTGCTAAGATCGGTATTCCCGGGGCCGAGATCATGGGGCCGTTCGTCGGCGTGGTGGAATTGGTGTGCGGTGCCCTCATCATCCTCGGCCTATTTACGAGGTGGGCGACGATTCCCCTGATTGTCACGATGATCGTGGCGCTGGTTTCGACGAAGCTCCCGATCCTGCTCGGCGAGGGTTTCGGGCCGTTCAGTCTCCCCGACTTCAAACGCTACGGCTTCTGGAGCGCACAGCATGAGTCCCGCGCCGATCTGACGATGCTCCTTGGCTGCCTGTATCTGCTGATCGTCGGGCCAGGTGATTGGTCGCTCGACCGGCGCTGGTTCGGAAGACGCGCGGGGCACTGAGCGAGACGGTGCGGCGTAATCTGTTGATGCTTCCCCGGCAGTGATTGAGACCGGGGAAGCATATTGGATCGTCAGCCGAAGCTATGCGGTGACGGCGTGCCAAGGGCCGGTGATCGCCAGCGTTTTGGCGGGACTGTAGATGTTTACGAACATCGTCCGCCCATCCGGTGAGAAGCACGCGCCGGCCAGCTCCGTTTGCGCATGGAGGCGGGCGAAGGAATAGACCGCCCCTTGCGGCGTGATTCCGCGCAGGTGGTTGTCGACCACCTCGGTATATTGATCTTCACAGACGATAAGGTGCCCGTTCGGCGCGACCGTCAGATTGTCGCCGAAGTTCAGCATGGCGGTGCTCGTCGACTCCACGAAGAGCTGAAGCCTGCCCGGCGCGTCGGCTTCGCCGACCTGACCCTCGCTGGCGGACGGCTTGTAGCGCATGATCTGGCTCAACTTCGCCGCGCCCCCGGAGGTGCAGCAAAAGTAGAGTTCGCCCGACCCGAAATGGATGCCTTCGCCTCTGGCGAAACGCACGGCGCCTGCCAGATTGCCACGCTTCCGCAAGTCGTCGTTCGCACTGTCGGTGCCGTCGAGATCGATCCAGCGGGCATCGGCCCACTGCCCGACGGACAGCGTGTGTGTGTCCCAGTTGCGGCTGTCGGTGCCGAGCGCTTGGTCCACGAACGCCAGCGCCTGCAAGCGACCTCCGCGCGCGAGCTGCCCGGGCGATGCAGGAAGAAACCGATAGAACAGGCTGTCGTCGCGATCTTCGGTCAGATAGACGATGCCGGTCCGCGGATCGACGGCGGCTGCTTCATGGTTGAAGCGCCCCATGGCGCGCATCGGAACGGCCTCGGTCCGCCCCGCGTGCGCGGCAGGAACCTCGAACACCCAGCCATGATCCTCGCGCAAGCCATTTCCCGCGCGCGACACGTCTTCTTCGCAACTGAGCCAGCTTCCCCACGGCGTGATACCGCCTGCACAATTCCGGATCGTGCCGACGAGGCTTAGATGCTGGCGCTCAACCTGGCCGGTCATCTGATCGTACACGAGGGTCGTCGTTCCGCCCGGCAACCAGCTATCGTCCGTTCCGCGGTCGAAGCCGGACCCTGTGCTGCGAGCGGACGCGAACGGACCGATGCTGCCATGTTTCGGCGACAGCTCGTGGTTGCGGACCAAAGCTACCCGGCGCGCATCGAGCCGGAACGCTCCCATGCCATCGGCATGATCCGGTACGCGCAGACCGTCGTCCATTGGATCGCCCAGGGCGGAAATGACGCGGTATGAGAAGCCACGCGGCAGATCGAGGAGCTGGCGCGGGTCAGCCTCCAGCGGGCCATAGCCTGCCGCGATCGATGAACGAGAAAGGCTCGATGTCGCGCAACCGCTCAGCGCCAGGCCCGAAAACGCGAGTGAGGTCAGGCCCATAAAGGAACGACGATCGATGGGTGCGATGTTCTGCATGGCTGTAACCTAGGCTTCGATTGGGTCGTTTGCGTGAATGGCGATCAGCGCCCCGGAGCAACGGCGATGGCCGACAGGTCCGTTGCCGGATCGATCGGTACACCGGCTTCCTTTCGCTCGGAGTAGCGGTCGACCAGTTGGGTGGTATGTGGGCGCAGCAGTACGGTGAAGCGCACCAGCTCTTCCATCACGTCCACGATCCGGTCGTAATAGCTCGACGGCTTCATGCGGCCTGCATCATCGAACTCGTCGAACGCCTTGGCGACCGACGACTGGTTGGGGATCGTCACCATCCGCATCCAACGATCGAGAACGCGCAGCGTGTTGACGCTGTTGAACGACTGCGATCCCGCCGACACCTGCATGACAGCCAGCGTGCGGCCTTGGGTGGGACGCATCCCGCCCATGCTGAGCGGTAGGTGATCGATTTGCAGCTTCATGATGCCGGTTATCTGGCCGTGGCGTTCGGGGCTGCACCACACCTGTCCCTCCGACCACATCGACAGCTCGCGCAGCTCGTGGACGGCAGGGTGATCGTTGCCTGCGTGCTGGTCGGGCAGTGGCAGCGTCGCCGGGTCGAAGATGCGCGTCTCGCAGCCGAAGAAGCGGAGCAGGCGAGCCGCCTCCTCGATGCACAGGCGCGAATAGGATCGTTCGCGCAACGATCCGTAGAGCAGCAGGATGCGGGGCGGCGGATCACCAGCGCCCAGCCCAAGGGCGGGACGATCGATCGCATAGCGCCTATCAAGCGCTGGCAGATGATCGGGGTCGGCAAGGTCACGCAGAGGCATCAGGCAATCCCAATTCGCAGCGCGAGCGCCGCCAGTGTGATGAGCAGGACAGGCACGGTGAGCGTCACCCCGACCCGGAAATAATAGCCCCACCCGATCCGAATGCCCTTCTGTCCCAGGACGTGCAGCCACAGCAGCGTTGCGAGCGAGCCGATCGGCGTCAGCTTGGGGCCGAGGTCGCAGCCGATCACGTTGGCGTAGATCATCGCTTCCCGGACCGCCCCGGTTGCGTGCGCGGCGTCGATCGACAGCGCGCCCACCAGCACGGTCGGCATGTTATTCATCACCGACGACAGGACGGCCGCGATCAGGCCGGTTCCCAGCGCCGCACCCCACACGCCGCCTTGCGCGGTGCGATCGAGCAGCGCTGCCAGATGGTCGGTCAACCCTGCGTTCCGCAGGCCATACCCACGCCAGAACGGGCTGGCGCTGGCCTTGCGCGAGGTCGGGCGGATCGAACGCTCGATCTTCATGCTCGACTGGCTGCGCGATCTCGACCTGCGCCGGCGCACCCAGGCTGGTCTCAACAAGGGAGAAGCCCGCAACGCGCTCGCTCGCGCGCTCTTCTTCAACCAGCTCGGCGAGCTGCGCGACCGGCGGTTCGAGAACCAGACCTATCGCGCCTCCGGCCTCAATCTCCTCGTGGCCGCCATCATCCTGTGGAACACTCGTTATCTCGAACAGGCGGTCGGGGCGCTGTCGATCCCCGAAGACGTTGCGCGCCATATCGCCCCGCTGGGATGGGAGCATATCTCGCTCACCGGCGACTATCGTTGGAATGTCGAAAGCCGCCCCGATCCCGGCCAGCTCCGCCCGTTGCGCACGCCTTCATCGCTCTTGGCCGCATGATGTCATTCACCCGCGTTCGTCAAAGGTTCTCTCCTAGCGTACGCGTGTGGATGGCTCCCGCGTTGCGGTGCGATTTTCTGACGTTCTGACATGCCATATCGAGTGCAGTCGCGTGTCCGGCCTTTA
>NZ_MSQB01000057.1 GCF_002149965.1 Novosphingobium panipatense
GATCTACACCACCCTCGCCGCCGTCGCCGCCGGACGCACGGCAGGCCGCGCCAAGATCACCGACCATGCCGCGCTCGACGATGCCCTTTGCGTGCTGGGCGCGCCGCCGATCGGCGGAACCGGCCCGATCGACGATCACAGCGCCGACGCCCTGCTCACCGCCGCCTGGCTGCGCACCGCCGCGCCGCGCGCCGACCTGTGGAAACCCCTTGATCTGACACCCGAACTTGCCCGGACCGAGGGCTGGACCTTCGGCGCGCCATAGCCCAGAACCATGGCCATCGGGGCGGCGCAAGATCCGCTCCCAACATGGCCAACAGGGCCAAATGACTGACAGGGAAAGTTCCGATATGAAACATGCGTTGCTGGCAGGGATCGCCTGCCTTGCTCTGGGTCTCGGAGCACAAGCCTCGAACGCGGCACCCGCGCCCCGATCCACGCCGGGACCGACGCCCGTATCGGTCGCCCTGGGCAAGCCGGCCACGCCGTGGAAGGCCTTCGTCAACCGCACGATCGAAGCCTGGATGGCGCAGGACCCGTCGTTCGCCGTCTACCAGGGCGCGCATCAGTTCGACGGCAAGCTGCCCGACTGGAGCCCGGCAGGCCTCAAGGCGCGGGGCGCGTTCCTGAAGAAAGTGATCGCCGATGCCGGCGCCTTTACCGGGCTCTCCGCCGAGGACGGGTTCGAGCGCGACTATCTCGTCCAGGTCGCCAAGGGGCAGCTGTTCTGGCTGGAAGACGCCGACAAGCCGCACAACAACCCCGGCTACTATATCGAGAGCGGCCTCGATCCGAACGTCTATGTCAGCCGCGCCTATGCCGACAAGCCGACGCGCATGAAGGCCATGATCGCCTTCTTCAAGGCGGTGCCCACCGCCGCCGCGCAGATCCGCGGCAACCTGAAGACGGCCATGCCCGCCAGCTTCATCAAGCTCGGAACCGCAGGCTTCTCGGGCTTTGCCGATTACTACCGGGGCGATGCCCGCGCCGCCTTTGCCGATGTGAAGGACGCGAAGCTCCAGGCCGAGTTCAAGGCCAGTTCGGAAAGCGCGGCCAAGGCCATGCAGGACCTTTCGGACTGGCTCGGCAAGGCCACGCCCACGCAGGACTTCGCCATGGGTGCAGAGCGGTTCTCGCGCATGCTGGCCGCCACCGAGGCCGTCGATGCGCCCTTGAGCGAGTTGGAAGCCGTGGGCCGCGCCGATCTCAAGCGCAATCAGGACCTGCTGAAGGCCGCCTGCGCCGAATATGCACCGGGCAAGGACATCCAGGGCTGCTTCGACAAGATGCGCGCCGACAAGCCGGAAGGCGGCCCCGTCGCCGCCGCGCGCCTCCGGATCCCCGAACTGACCGCCTTCGTGCGCGCGCAAGACATTGCCACGATCCCCGGCACCGAACAGGCGCTGGTCGAGGAAAGCCCGCCCTACAACCGCCAGAACTCAGCCTATATCGATCCCGCCGGGCCGCTGGAGAAGGGCATTCCCTCGGTCTATTACATCTCGCCGCCCGACCCTTCGTGGTCGCAGCAGATGCAGCAGGACTACATCCCCGGAAAGAACGACCTGCTGTTCACCTCGGTGCATGAGGTCATGCCCGGCCACTTCCTGCAATTCCTCCACTCGAACCGCTCGCCTTCCTGGGTGGGCCGTCTCTGGGTCGGCTATGCCTATGCCGAAGGCTGGGCGCACTATGCCGAGGAGATGATGTGGGACGCGGGCCTGGGCAACGGCGATGCGGGCGTCCATGTCGGCCAGCTTTCAAACGCCCTGCTGCGCAACTGCCGCTATCTCTCGGCCATCGGCCTCCACGCGCGCGGCATGACGCAGGAACAGTCCAAGCGCATGTTCATGGACGAATGCTACCAGGACGAAGGCACCGCCGAGCAACAGGCCGCGCGCGGCACTTACGATCCGGCCTACCTCAACTACACGCTGGGCAAACTGATGATCCGCAAGCTGCGCGACGACTGGACCACCTCCCGCGGCGGCCGCGCGGCCTGGAAGCCGTTCCACGACCAGTTCCTGAGCCACGGCGGCCCGCCGATCCCGCTGGTACGGCAAGCCATGATGAAGGAAGACGCGCCCCACGCGATTTTCTGAGAGTCATTCTGAAAATCCGCCGCAGGCGGATTTTGGCGGCACCGGCCCCAGTTGGATTTAGGCGCCCCCACCCGACCTCCCACGAGTGTATCCTGATGGGAGGTCGGGTGGGGCGTGGGCCGGTGCCGCTCAAAAATGCCCTTCAGGCATTTTTCAAAAAGATCTGAGAAGATATTTCACAAAAGCAACTGGACCGGCGCCCCTCCCTCGCGGTAAGGGCGCCGGACTTGTTTCGCGCATCGCGATCTTCCGGTGCGCCGGGCCGGCTTAGCTCAGTTGGTAGAGCACCTGATTTGTAATCAGGGGGTCGCGGGTTCGATTCCTGCAGCCGGCACCAGAGAAACCTAGGCTTTTGCCGTCTCACAATTTCGATCTGCACGAGCTTAGGTATCGACCTAGGTAACAGATGCTCGAAGAGCTAGGGCCGCTTTGCGATACCTTCCAGCTTGTCCGCGACTGATTCGGCATCGGCTGACAGTGCTTTCGTAAGTCGCTCCAGCGCTCGAAAAGTTTGCCTCTGAGCGGACGAAAGGTCGTCGTTACCGGAAAGCATCCACATCAGCTCGGACGCGTCATCGATCTGCGTTCGAAGCACATCGAGACAATTGCGGGCTTCCAAAAGCTCGCTGGCCACATCCTGGGGCAAGCCTGGGGTGATCTGCATATGCATCATGGAGGTTCTCACTGGTTCGGCCTACTACAGCCATTGCCTGGGAGCGGCCCAGGCGCCGGGAGGGTAGTAGCCTGCCAGTGAGACAGGTGGAGCGTTTTTCCCTCAGAAAGGGTATTGTATGTGCGCCCCACTCCCGACATAAGAGGTCGGCAAGCGGTGGACGCCAATCCACGCTCGTACGAACAGCCGCCAAGCTGTTCTGGCAGATGCGGTCCGACGCCAATCGGTCCACCACCTGCTTCACTGGTCCGGGCTACTACACCCATCGGGCTTATTGCCTCCACAATATAAAACGCGCAACCCCCTCTCGCCAAAGAGGGGGCTTAAGCGCGTTAATGTGGTTCGGCACAGGCAGCGCATGTGCATCGGTGAATGCCAATCCTGTGCCGTCGCCGGAAAAGCTCGATCGCATCCTTGGCACCCACCTCCGCAGCGACATGCACTAGGTGAGACGCGCGGGCCCTTCGCCGTTCTTTCGCTTCTCGGACCAATTGCACGATCTGCGGCGAAAGAGTGTATGTGACCATCACGCCACCCCCGCCACCGAAACTGCACGGCCGCCTGCACCATCGGTCACGTCTCGCAGAGTGTTGGCGATTCGAGCCGTGTTGCCCGCGATCGCGGCATTTCCGGCAGTAAGGTCACGACGCATCGCCGCCAACTCGCCCCGAAGATCCTCGATCGTAGCGCCGATCTCCGCATTCATGGAGCTCGCCACCGGTGCCGCCGCCGTCGCGGCGGCCGCTGCACTCACAACACCTTGGCTGGTTGCCGGAACTGCCCCGCTGATTACGCCGATCAATCCGTAGGTAGCTTCCAGGCTAGCTGCAGTCTGCGCTTTCACGCGCTCCAACTCCTGCCGGCTCGTCGCGGTGTTGCCCGCTACGGATATAAGGGCTTGGCTGAGCTCAACGAGCTTGGAAGCCGCCCCCTGGTCGCCAGCGCGCGCCGCCACAGTGGCGGCATTAAACTGACCTTGCAGCACAGCGAAGGATCCGGTCGCTGTTCCATCGGTGATCCCCCGTATACGCTCCACTTCGTCCATCAGCGTTTCACCTACCGAAGCCCACGCCTCTTTCAGGCTTTCGGCGGCCGCGCTCTGCTGCCTGAGTTCTTCCGTAAGCTGCTGCTGCTGCGAAACCGCATCCTCCACGGCGTAGAGGCGCTGGAGCTCAGCGCGCACCGCATCGTTCATTGCACCAGCAAGCTCTTGCTGGCGCTCGATCGCGAGGGCGGCAGCCTCGTTACCTTGCGCCCGCGCAATCCGAACACTGACGTCATCGAGGGCGTCGCGCTCTTTCTGCAGAACGTCGCTGCGCTTCAGCGCCAACAGCTGCTCCAGCTGGGCATACTCCTCCGCACTGGCTCCGGCCTGCGCGAACACGCCGCGCAATTGATCAAACTGTTTCGCCAGGCTTTCGAGCTCGTATCCTACCGGATCTGTCCGGCTCTTCAGCTCAGAAAAGACACCCTCGAATTGCAGGGCCTTGTTCAAATTGGCCTGCAAATCGTCGCCGGCTTTCAGCAGGTTCGATGTGGAGCCACGTATCCCTGCTATTGCCCCGCGATTGATGGCCTGCTGGAGCGCATACAACGCCGCAGCTTCTGCATCGTCGTCAAAGTCAACAGCACCCTTTTTCTTCTTGAGGGACGTGCCGTTGGTGTTCACGCGATAGTCACCGTGCCGAACGCCGATCGCGAAGGAGCCGAAGTCCGAAACCGCACCTCCAAGCTGGCTGGCGATATCCTCGAGCGACCCGAAAATGCTGTTACCAGCTGCGAGTGCTGCTTTCCGCGATGAACCGCTATTGCCGCTAGCGCTGGAAACACCGGAGGCCGACAGATCGACGCGCCCCCACTTCACGCTCTTGAGCATCCCTCCGACCACATTGCCGACAATTCCTCCGGCGATGGAGCCGAGGGGACCGGCGAAATCACCCAGCCCCTTCGCAACACTTTCGAGCCCCTTCGATAGGAACTTTTCGCCCACTTTCCCACCGATCGCGCCACCGATTGCAGACCCCAATTGCTCGGCGCCGGACTGTCGGCCGAACAAAAGCCCTCCAGCCAAGGCACCGGTCGCACCGCCCTCGAACAGCCGCGCCATCGTCTTGCCGAAAGAGCCATTCTGTCCGAAAACCTCGCTGAGCTCGCTTCCGATCGTACGCGCAATAAGCCTTCCCTGGTCATCCCTGGACGATCCCACGCTGATGTTCAGCAGGTCTCCCAGCGCTCCTCCCACCGCTGCCGTGCTGCCCGTCAGCACGCCGAAAATGCCGCCCAGATTCCGGCCCTGCCCGCCCATGCGATCGAACAGCGACACGATATCCGCCAAGCTGCCCGCGTAGGCATCCGCCTCCTCACGGGCGCGCTCAGCCGCCGCCCCCTGTTCCGCGAACCGGAAAGCATCCATACGGCCGACTTCGTCTTGGAACTGTTTCCATTGCCTCTCCTGATCAGCCAGGAAATCGCTATAGAATTCTGCCAGACCGGATTTTTTCAGACTGGTGAGAAAGTCGTCAGCCGCCTTGTCGGCCATGCTCTTGCCCAGCTTAGCCCCGGCTGCTTTACCCGCCTTCTCCGCATCATCCTCGGCGCGCTTTCTGGCACGAGCTTGAGCGAACGGGCTGATCGCCTTGGCAGCGTCACCCACGAAGTCGCGCGTCATCGTGTCGCCAATAGACTTCACCAGGGCGGAGCCTAGCTTTGCGCCAGCCCCCGCATAACCGTTGGCGAGTCGACCGATCTGGGGAGCGGTAAGGGCCGGTAGAGCAAGATCCGCTTTTGCGAGGATCGAATTCGCTTGGGCTATGAAACCGTTTACGCCCGTCACAGACTTGCGAATGAGCAGGTTTATGGCGTCGATCCCGTAGTTCACAGCGCTCAGGAATATGTCCGCGACGCCCGCAGGGATAAGGCTCCAGGTATCCTTGATCGCGCGAGGGACCATAGAGGAGTATCCCAGGATCCGATTTATCGCCCACTTCGTGCCTTCGACTACCGTCGTCCAGACCGCTCCCGAAGTGGTGCCGAAGTAGGCAAATGCCCCTGTGAGACCGTCCGCGATACCAGCCTTTACGGCATCAAACGCGCCCAAAGCCGTGTCCATCCAGCTTACTGTTACGGTCGAGTTCTTATTGATTTCGGACGACATGATGCCGATGCCTGCCGCCGTCGCCGCCGCCAGGGCCGCAAGTGGCGCAAACCGCAAAGCTACGGTGCCGAGCTCTGCGGCGAAACCTTTCACGCCACCCTCGGCCTGCTGAGCAACTTGGAAGATCTGCCCAGCCTGAGTGCCGAATATCTGCATGGCGTTTGAGCCGGACATTGCCATCGTCGCCACGTCGTTTAGCTGGAACGACAGTTGGGTCATTGAACTGCGCGTTCTACCCGGCCGCTTCTCCAGCAAATCCATTTGACTGCTCACCGCCCGAAGACGCGCAGCCACCTCGCTAAGCCCGCGACTTTCCGCCTCAGTGGCCCGCATCTCAGCACGCATTTGCCGAATTTCGGACGTGGACTTGCCGAAGGTTTGCACCTGGCGCTCAAGCTGCCGCACCATAGCTTCGGCGGATCGCTCCGCCTTGTTCGTTTCCCTTGCGACGCTGGCCAGCTCACGGGTTGCAGCATGACTGAAGGTAGTGACCTCGGCGGTTACACCGCCAAGTTTCAGCATACCACCAGTGGCCCGCTCGATCTTCGACGCATCGGAGAAAATCTTACCTTGCGCCGTGTCCATAGCGGACTGGATCTGCCGTAGGGTTTCCAGCGAGCCGTTAGCCTCGATTGCAAAACCCACTCCTAGCGTTGGGCCACCGTCGTCTCGCATCGCAAGCATCCTCGAACTATCGTCGTCTATCCTGAAACGGATTGCCGCTGGTGGCGCACTTCTGCTCCACCAGCGGCCTGTTTGCGGCGCTCATGGCTGAGGCCGCGCTCCTGGTTTAGGCAGCCTTGATCTTCAGCAGCCGGATCGCGTTGGGATCCAGCACGCCGCCTCCCACACGCTTCGTGGAATAGAACATGACGAACGGCTTATTGGTGTAAGGGTCGCGCAGCAGGCGAGTGCCCCAGCGATCGTTGATCAGGTAGCCGCGGCGGAAGTTACCGAATGCGATAGCCAGCGCGCCGGCCTCGACGTTCGGCATGCCTTCATCGATTTCCACCGGATAGCCAAGCAGGGTGGCTGGCTCGCCAACGGTGAAAGCCTGCCGCCACAGGTAGTTACCTTCTCCGTCCTTCAGCTTGGCGAGCCGCGCCGCCGTGTTGCTGTTCATCAGCCAAACGGCCCCCGACCTGTAGGGAGCCCGAAGCGAATAGACGAAGTCAACAAGCTCGTCGGCAGCAATAGCGCCAGCGGCTACGGTCTCAACGACCGCGAGATTTCCGCCAGGGTGCCGCCCGGCCGCTGCGCCGCCTTCGACATAGGCTAGTGGATGGAATCTAACGCTTGGTGCCCGCGCTTGACGGCGGCGATGATTTTGTCGGGATCGGCGGCCCAGGTGAAGGGCT
>NZ_MSQB01000058.1 GCF_002149965.1 Novosphingobium panipatense
ACGCCCCCACCCGACCTCCCATCTAGGATACACTCGTGGGAGGTCGGGTGGGGGCGTGGGCCGGTGCCGCTAAAATCCGCCTGCGGCGGATTTTCAAACAACCTTCCGGCATGGAAAATTTTAACCACTGAATAAGCCGAGTGCTGTAATCTCGCGGTGTCCGGGTACTGTCCGCCCGACCGAAGAGGCACTTCCCGATGCGCTTCTATCAGGCCACTGCTTTCCTTTTTCCCCGCCGTTACGAATGGCGTCTACTGCTCGTCTGCTTCGCCGCGGTCCATGTGCCGCTGCTCGCCTGCATCGCCTATCAGGGCGTGACGGGGCAGTGGGAGCCGGTCACGCTGCTGGTCCTGCTCGCCGCCACATTGCTCGGCACGATACTCGGCCTTGCCGCGATCCGCGCCCTGCTCAGCCCGATCGCCGCCGCCACCCAGATGCTGCGCGCCGTCCAGGCGGGCGAGCGTGTCGGCATGGTGCCGATCGGCAACGAGGATCTGGTCGGACGCCTGCTCCACGGCGTGGCCGTGGCCGCCAACGAATCGGCCGCCCGGATCGAGCGCCTGATAGAAGTCTCGGAGCGCGACGAACTTACCGGCCTGCGCAACCGGCGCGGTTTCCTCGATTCGGCGCGCCGCCAGTTGGGTGACGGGCGCAACGCGGTCTTCGCGATGGTCGATATCGATCGCTTCAAGGCCATCAACGACCGTTTCGGCCATGCCACCGGCGATGCCCTGCTGCGCGAAGTGGCGCTGCGGCTGGAGCACGGCGTGCGCCGTTCGGACGTGGTCGCGCGCTGGGGCGGCGAGGAATTCGCGATCCTTTTCCCCGATACCCTGCTGGAAGAAGCCCGCGTCGTCATGGAGCGGCTGCGGGCCAGCATCGCGCTCGATCCCACCTTGCGGGGCGACGAATGGCCGGTGACGTTCTCCTGCGGCCTCGCGCCGGTGCGCAATTACACCCATCTCGAAAAAGCCACCCGCAATGCCGACAGCGCGCTCTATGCCGCCAAGAACGGCGGGCGGAACCGGGTGCAGATCTCCCGCGACGAATAGGAACCGTGCCCGCGCGCTTGCTCCTGCCGGTGCCTCTGCTGTAGGCCAAGGCCCATGAGTCCCGCCCTTCCCGCAGCCTATTCGCAAGCCGCCCTGCGCGGCATTCGCTGTCGCTGCCCGCGCTGCGGCGAAGGCCGCCTGTTCCGCAAGTGGCTGAAGCCGCTGGAACGCTGCCCGGTCTGCACGCTGGACCTCACCCCGCAGCGGGCCGACGACTTCCCGGCCTATATCGCCATGATCGTCACCGGCCACCTCATGGCGCCGCTGATCATCGCTTTGTCCAAGGACTTTCACCTCGGCGTGGCGGCGATGTTCGCGATCCTGGTGCCGCTGGCCGTGGCGATGATGATCGGCATGCTTCAGCCCGCCAAGGGCGCGGTGATCGCCACCCAGTGGTGGTTCGGCATGCACGGTTTCCGCAAGGAACGCCTGCCCGAAGCCGAAAGCGCGGAAACTGCCCCGAAAACTGCTGGGGAAACTGCCGGAAAAACGGGACGCGAATGAGCCTCTCGCCGGAACGACTGCAGCGCTTCGCGCGTCACATCGTGCTGCCCGAAGTGGGCGGCGCCGGGCAAGTGGCACTGGCCGATGCCCATGTCGTGCTTGTCGGCTGCGGCGGGATAGGCAGTCCTGCCCTTCAATATCTCGCCGCAGCCGGCATAGGACGGCTGACGCTGATCGACGACGACACGGTGGACGCCAGCAATCTGCAACGCCAGACGATTTATTCGCCATCTGATATCGGCAAGCCCAAGGCGGAAGCGGCGGCCGAATGGGTGCGGCGCTTTGATCTTGGCCTTGAGGTTCTGCCAAACGTAACGCGTCTCGGGGGTGACAACGCGGCAGAGATTCTCTCCGGCGCGAGCGTGGTAATGGACGGGTGTGACAACTTCGCGACTCGGCTACTGGTGTCAGATTCCTGTGTGAAACTCGGCATTCCCCTCACCTCTGCGGCGGTTGGCCGCTTTCAGGGCCAGGTCGCCAATTTCGCCGGACACCTGCCGAATCAGGCCTGCTATCGCTGTTTCGTCGGCGATGCCTTCGATGCGCAGGACTGCGATACTTGCGCGGCGGACGGCGTGCTGGGGGCCATGGTCGGCATGGTCGGCACGTTCGCGGCGATGCACGCGATGCGCGTGCTGCTGGACGGCAAGGCGGCGCTGGGCGTGCCGCAATACGGCACGCTCCATCTGATCGACGGCATGGCGCCCTCGATGCGGCCGCTCAAGATCGGCAAGGACCCCGGCTGCCGCGCCTGCGGGGCTCAGGCCCTCGCGCCGTCGTAAGCGTAGCGGCGCAGACCGGCGAGAAGGTCCGGCGAGAACAGGCGCATGTTCACGCCCATGCGGTCCTGCGCCGGATCGACCGGGCTCCAGTGCGTCGTGCAGCCGCAGTGCGGGCAGTGCCAGAAGGTCAGCACCTTGTCCCCGGTCTGATAGCCGACGCGTTCCCCCTCGATCCGCAGCTTCGCCGGGCTGTGATAGGACCACAGCGCCCCCAGCCTCCGGCAGACCGAGCAGTTGCAGTCGCAGACCTCATGCGGCGTATCCGCGAGTTCCAGCGTGACCGCGCCGCAATGGCAGCTTCCCCGGTGGATCATGGGCAAAGCATCTCGTCCACCCATGCCGTGACCAGCTCGGTCGCCGGGCCGTGGCGGGCCTCGTCGAACCACGAGGTACCTTGCGAGGGTTCGAGGTTCAGCTCCAGCGTCTCCGCCCCGAATTCCCGCGCATTGCGCACGAAACCGGCGGCAGGATAGACCGCGCCCGACGTGCCGATGGAGACGAACAGGTCCGCCCGCTCCAGCGCCTCGAAGATTGCGTCCATGCCGTACGGCATTTCCCCGAACCAGACGATATCGGGCCGCAGCGCCGCCGCGCCGCATGTCGGGCAGGCCGGGCGGTCGATCAGCGGCCCGGTCCAGGGCACGCGCGCGTCGCAGGCCATGCACCAGGCATTGAGATGCTCGCCGTGCATGTGCAGGACCCGTTCGGCCCCTGCCCGCTCATGCAGGTCGTCGACGTTCTGGGTGACGATCAGCAGTTCGCCCGGCCACGCGCGGTCCAGCCTGGCCAGCGCATGGTGGGCGGCGTTGGGCGCCTTGGTCTGGATCGCCGCGCGCCGCATGTCGTAGAAGCGCAGCACCAGATCGGGATCGCGGGCGAAAGCCTCGGGCGTCGCCACGTCTTCCATGTTATGTAGAGTTCGCACCAAAAAGTCGAGAGAGGAAAAACGGCAGAATTCTGCGGCTATTTGAACAGGCTCAGTTGATTAGGGTCTGGAATGGCAGGGTAATCAGCGAGACGGTCAACGATGGCGTGGGCAAGCTCTGCGGCTGCTTTCTCGCGCATCTTCTCGTCAGGCATGGTGATGCCAACACGCGCCCAAGCAGGCGCGGTTAGAATGGCCTCTGATAGCTGCTGGGGGTCGATTCGTTCCATGCGCTTATGATGGAACGAAACAGGAACATATGGCAAGAGGGTTGCGACCAAGCGGAGTTCACGATTCCTTACCATTGTGTATCTAAGTGAGCGTAGACCTACGATTGCGTGAACTAAGGTGCAGTATGGCAAGGACTATCGACGATCTGACTGAGCAAGAAATTAAGCGGATGATCGCCAACTACGATGAAAGAGGCCTCACAGAAGGCGGCAAATGGCCTCGCGCTGAATTAGTGCTGGCGCAGCAACGCAAGAAAGTTGCGTCGTACCCTCTGCTTGAATTGGCTCGCAAGATTCTCTTGATGGCCAAGGCGTCTGACGATGGCCGTGTCAGCTACGGCGATCTCTGGCTGGAATTTAACGACGGGCCTATCCCAGCGGGCCAATATTGGGTGCGCCCTATGCTCAACAGCTTGGAGGTTTTGGGCGTCTGGTGCTTTGATAGACAATTGCCGCTCATCAACATCCTTGTCGTGAACGGCGGTACAAGAGAAGTCGTGGAAACAACGCTGCAAAGTATGTGGGATGCTGCGAAATTGAGAGGATTTCCTATCCCAGCAGACCTCAAGGAATTTGCCCTTGAACAAGCGAATGCAGCGCTGGCGCTTGACGGTCTTTTGATTGAACAGGCGTTCGAGAAGGATGCAGCGATAGCTGACTGATTTAGTGGCGTGGTGCCTCATACATCACGCCGTTCACGCTGAGCAGGATCACATCGTCCAGTTTGCGGAAGAATACGAGGTCATCGCCGTATTCAAACTCGCCGTCCGTCTTATCCCAAAAGCGGGGGTCAAGATCGAGGTATTCCGTAACGTCCTGAATAAGCTGTTGCATGGTGCAGTTCCTTTGTAACTGCCAGTCCATCTAAACAGGTCGTTCAAGGCGTCGATATAGAAAAGCCTACTTTTGAGCGATCATATGAGGCTGATTATGAGGGACGTAGGTTGCAACCTCATACAAGCTGTTTGCAGCAATCAACGCACCAAAAAACAAAACCCACTTTTCCCACGGTTTAAACATGACAATCTCCTTATGGTTAGATTGTCAGTCTGAACTAACGAGTCTTGAAGTCGATATCACCAGAGCCTTTTTCTATCGCAATCAAGAAAGATGGCTTTAGGTGGGTCTGTTGGCAACAAACAAAGGAGCCAACAGATGACGTTCAAGAACATGATCCAAGACGCCACTTTCCAGCGCTTGCGGGCGAATTGGGATCAGCAACAGCCTCTCAAGGGCACGCCGCACGAACAGGACTTCGTGCCCGTCTGCAAGCTGTTCAATCCCTGCGGTGCCGCAACGTGGCTGCTCACGGAATGCGATGAGGATGGACTGGCGTTTGGGCTGGCAGACCTTGGATTTGGCACACCTGAACTTGGGTATGTCAGCCTCGATGAACTCGCAGAAATCAGGATGATGGGCGGTGCCGTTGGCATCGAGCAAGACCTGTCGTTTGTCCCAACCCAATCGCTGTCAGAGTATGCGGCAGAGGCGAAGCGGCTGGGCGGCATCAAGGCCTAAGCCAACTCACTAATAGTGAAGCCCCGTAGAGCAATCTGCGGGGCTTTTCATTCAACTAAATATGTGATGACAAATTCATCACAACGCGCAGGCTTGGCGCTCATCAAGCAATACGAAGGGGTCGAATTAAAAGCCTACAAATGCCCTGCTGGCGTATGGACCATTGGCTACGGCAGAACTACGAACGTCAAAGCAGGAGATACCTGCACACAGGCTCAGGCTGATGCATGGCTGATCGCTGAGTATGACGGCTTTGAACGCAACGTGCTGGGACTGGTAAAGGTCAAACTGACAGCAAACCAGACAGGCGCTCTCGTGTCCTTTGCTTACAATGTGGGCGTTGGCGCTCTCAGAGGCTCTACGCTGCTCAGAAAGCTAAATGCAGGGGATTTTGGCGGTGCTGCTGAGCAATTCCTCGTCTGGAACAAAGCGGGCGGCAAAGTGCTGGCTGGCCTTGTGAAGCGCCGTGCCGCTGAGCGCACTTTGTTCACATCTTGACTTAACCCGCGCCGATACCGCACCCGTGAATGCGGAATATGCCTGTGGGGGAATTCGTGAAAAAATCCATCAGTGCGCTGGCACTTGCTATGCTTTCAGTCGCTACGCCTGCGACGGCGCAAAACACACTTTTGCCAGCAGGGAAGTGGTTCTGCCGAGCAAATACGCTCATCATGTGTAATGATGACGGGACATGCACTAAGCGACCTTCAAATGTCTCTGATATAGTTGATTTTACCAACGACTCGATCACCAGCCTGAATGTCGGCGGTAAAGTATCACCGCTAAAGCACGTTGACGCCCTTGGTGATACAATCGTGTTTTCAAATTGGGTTGGCAATGTGTTCACAATCGAGGAGGTTAAAAATAACGGTATTGTCAATTACCGCTTCAAGGTAATTCTTTTCTTAGGTGATCCGCTCATCCACGTCGGAACTTGCAATCCAATGTAGCCAACTGAAAGCCCGCAACTGTCGTGTCAGGAGCGGGCTTCGTTATGGGTGTTATTCAGGGTCAAAGAGGTCAGCGAGCATCCTGAAATGGGCTGCAATCTGCTTCTCCTTACCTTGTAGCGGTGCAGGCGTGATTTTAACCGCGCTGGGGTTAACGGTGAACGGCCTTGGCCCCTGAAACGCCTGTATCGCGCCATTCGCTTGAACGTCCTTCGTCCCGCTGATGAAATTGAGGCCGATAGCTGGGCCTTGATGTTCCTGGACTTGTTGACCGCCAACGAGTTTGACGAGGAATGTAGGGGTGCCGCTGCCCTTGCTCAGCCCATAGACGCCAAGCTGCTGCACAAGGACGCCTGCGATACGCATGAAGCGGTTTATGTCTGGCTCGAACGCCAAGGGGAAAAAGACACTGACGAACTGACCGCTTTTGCGCTCTGTGTCAGCAAAGAGGAAGTGCCAAGGCATCTGCTTGAGGGCATGAACCAATTCAGCCTCGTAGCGCTTTTCGTATTCAAGGACGATGCCAGTTAGGGCCTGCACGCTCTGGTTGTTGTGCTTCCCTGCTGGGTCATATGCAGTCATTGACCAATAAGCTGGAAGCGATGTGTCGTGAGGATGTGGAGCGGCGTGCAAAATTGACCCCCTTAGCGGGGTGATCGGCGTCTAAAATTGACCCCCTTCATCTCATCATGAGAAGCGCC
>NZ_MSQB01000059.1 GCF_002149965.1 Novosphingobium panipatense
TACCGCCCGCGACGCTCAATCCCCGGACGACCCACGATCCGTGCAGGAACCTCACCGATTACACCCTCCGCGAAGCGGTTCGTGCAACGGCCAGACCACGCCATAACTTCATCCTCGGTCAGCCGCATGGAGGCGCGAATGACGTCGCGGCATCCGAGCTGTCTGATATGGAGATGCCATCGCGCGTGACTGGAAGGTCGCCAGCCAGAGCGCGGGCATGGGCGACACCCGACCAGGCTCCATGAGAGCCGATAACGTAGAGCCGACGTTTTGCGCGCGAAACCGCCACATTGAAAACATTCGGCGTCCCGCTGGCCCAATTTCGAGCGCCGCCCTGGTCAGCCCGAGGGGCACCCAGCACCAGAACGACGGCTTCGGCTTCGCGTCCCTGAACGGTATGGATCGTGCCGACCCTGTCGTTCGCCCAGCTGTGGGCATCGACTTCAAGCGCGTTCATAAGTCCCTTATCCTGCTTCAGGATACGGCGCATTTCCTGGGCGACAATTCGGAACGGGCTGATGAGGAAAATGTCGGGCTGCGTTATGCCTGCATCTGCAAGGCGTCGCAGCAGCGACTTGGCCAGCTCTCCCTCCTTGGGGCACCATTTCGTTTCGGCATCGCCATCGACACTCAGCCACGAGGAAACACCCAGGACTCTACCGATTGGGCTTTCTCCAGCAGCCGTCGCAAGGACCATTTTGTCGTCATAGGCAATGGCATTGGAGATGCCGAACATGGGCTGGTCACAGCGGCGGTGAACGAGGAGGGGAATACCCACGCGTCTGTCGCCCTGGGGGGAGGGGAAACTGGCCTGATATGCCGATGCCGCATCCGCCAAGGTCTGGGCGGATGCTTCGGGCGCAGCCCATTTGTCCACATAGACATTGAAGTAGTTGCAGATCTCGACCGAAAGTCGCTGAGGCAGGGTGACCACAGGAGGAATCTGCAGCGGGTCGCCTACGATGATCGAACGGCGCGCCCGCATGATCGCGCCCACCGCTGCTTGCGGCAGCGCTTGGCCTGCCTCGTCGATCAAGAGCCAGCCGATCGCCTCGGGAGGCAGTTCGCCGATCATGCGCTCGACCGATGCAAACGTGGTCGACAGAACCGGCACGACCAGGAAAAGCGTTGACCAGAGCTCGGGGAGCAAGGCCAGTTTGGCCGGGTCCTTGGGGGCGCCTTTGGAAAAGATGTCCATCAGCACGTTCAGGTTTTGCAGCAGCTTCTGGGCCGCGCAGTCGATGAAGACCTTGTGGACGGCAATCGCCGCGATGAACAGCGCTTCGCGCTTGCGATGAATGCTGTCCGGCACCCACGGGGCGGACAGGTTTGAGACTTCATGGCCTTGTGCAAAAAAGGCGTCATCGACGAGACGTCCGCCGAGACGGGTGCGCCAGTCGGCCAGCTTTTGTTCGAGGCTGCGGAGGTTCGTGCGGCTGGTGTCCAGCCTGTCTCGGACCTGCGCTTGTTGCGCTTGCGCCATCTGCAGCGCTGCGGCCAGTTTCGCGAGTGCCTTTTCTGTTTCGCGCAACCGAGCTTGTTTAGCCTCAGCATCGCCGTCACCTCATCAGGCTCGAGCATCATATCTCTCCGCGCAGACACTGCGGAGATTGTCGCATTATCCAGGCTACTCATCAGTCCCTCCTCATTCAGGGGGGGGCCAGTTCTATTTGTCGCTACCGGCCCAGTTTTGCATGGCGCCTGACAGCGGGCTTCCTCCTGAACTCCGGGCATTGCGGTGCGCCGAGCGAGGACAGGCTTTCGCTTTGCCTTCGGCCCAAGGGGCACGACGGCGAACACGAGATGGTCTGCTGGGAAGGCTTTCGTATCCGGTCCCCTTGGGGAGACGGCATGACGATCCCTTTCCGGGGCTTCACCAGCTAAGTCGATAACTGAAAAGGCCCGAGGCATCTGACTGCCCCGGGCTTTCAAGTTTGGGTCGCCTTGCACTTTCGCGCAAAAGGGTGGCCTTGGCAGGTAACGGAGTTACTTCCTGAGGACCGGCGACAAAATGTACCAAGTCTCAAAAGGTTCCAATGCCTTATCGATTTTTAATCCGGCGCCTTTTTGGATATTGTAATTCGGTGACGCATGAGAATCGGTCAGGAGTTTCCCTGATGCATGTCGAGCACCTCTACCTGATGCTTGCCGCTGTTGTGTTCGGAGTTTCGTTGGCAGCTACAGCCATACTCGCGGACGGAAGCCTTGGGCCTGCCACCCGCCGAATATTGGCTGCGCTTGGCTGCTGTGTGATCCTGGTGGGCGTCGTGGCCCTATGAAGCGAGAGGCCGTCCCCCGCAAAAGGGACGGCCTCTAACTCGGTGGAGACAGGGGGTGATCCGCCGAGGTGATGGGTTAACATGTGGCAAGGGCGATTGTTCCGTGCCTCGATCGTGATAGCTTCCACTTGGCTGCGGCTGCACGGATGGACGTGCCCATGCTTGAGGATCGCGAAAGCGGTCGGGCCAAGTGGAATGAAGGCCGCTTGGTAGCCGGTGTCGAGCCCGGTCCGTAGCTACCTCTCAGACGCCGCCGCGCCACCCCGCGCTGCGGCGTCAACCTCAAAGCAGACCGCTATTTGCCGCAGTCGGGCAGGGCTGGCTGGTGAACGATCTCGCCAAGAGCAACAAGGCTCATCGAGGCTTGGCGCGGGACTGAGATCCAGAATCCTTCCGCAAGTGTTTGAGGATTTTCCATGGGTTCGCGCCTTGGGACGCGGACTGCGGGGGTGTTGGCGCCACGCGGTTCATAAGGCTGTGACATAGAAGAGGTCGCCTCCTGTCCAGAAGCGACCTCAAACCGGGGGGCACCGGTTCCTGAGTCAGCATACGGCACTAGGTTAGCGGATCAATATCTCAATCGTTGAGCGATCTGGCGCATCGTGGGTCATCCTTTTGCGCGCAAGGTAAATGGCCCCGTAGCGCTCGGTCGCTACGGGGCCATTTTCATTTAGAATCTGCCGATGACGAATCATCCGCATTCATCGAGGCTTCGATTTGTCAGAAACCGCCGACACCTGCAAGCTAAGCGCGGATTTGAAAAAATGGTTCCGAAATCGTTGCGCCCGAGTTCTCAGTTTCGAAAACGAGGCCGCTCAGATGCCTTGTCGTTCGACCGGCAATCTCTAATTCACTAGCTCCACAACAACAGCCGGTACTCGATAAACGACTTTCCCGTCGCGCCGTTCGATCTCGATTCTGGTGGCAGGACCACGAACCAAAGCATTGTGCGCTTGGGTTATCACGCCCTCCAGTGGGTGACGGGACCAATTTATCGTTCCGATCAAATTCCGACCGTCAAATAAGCGCACGAGATACATTCGAACACCTCTATCTGAGCGTGACAGGATCGAAGAGGCCGCCGTCAGCGGCCAGCCGAAGCGGCCTCTTCTCACCGCTCGGACACGGCGTTTGGGGGAGAGCCATGCCGCGGAACTTGACCCCAAGGGATCCACTGCCTGCAACGACAGGCTAGGCGGAAGAGTTCCGCGCCTTTGGTAGAGTCTATGGATCACGGCGTTTGTCCCTGAAATTTTTGCAGGGTATCCTCCCATCCATATCCTTTGCTGCAGCTACTTCTCAAAGGTCGCCGCACCGTGAATTACAGTGTCATTCGCTCGCACATATCTAGAAATGAGCCCGGGGTGTGTCGAAACCCCGGGCCCTCTCAGGATTTCACTATCTTTGCCTTGCGCGCTGATAGGATCTCGACGCTAGGCCGCTAGCATGAGTTCCTCTGGATCTTTGCCGTAGAGGTCCCGCATCCAACTGCAGATTTGCTCGTTTACAATTCGATGCAGCATTTTTAGGCGCTTAACCTCTGACGGGTCTGCGCTTCCGCTCTCCTCCGCTTTCGCTATGGCGGTTTCGAGACGTTTTCGCTCTTCGCGCAGCAACGTAAATAGCCTCTCCGACATGGTTATGCCTCGCGAGCATCAAGGCTGCGCATAGCAGACATTATGTCGTCGAGCCTGATTGATCCCGATGTGCCGGGCGGTCGCCTTAGATCAGGACGGTTTTCGACTGATTGGGCATCTGAGGCCCATGAAGCTAGAATTGCGCGCTTAACCTCCGGTTCGAGTTGGGGGTGCTTCACGAATTCCAATGGATGACGAAAATTGGAGAGGGACATTGTGGTGCCTCCTTTCTTCCAGCTCTCCTCACGTTGGCGGTGATTCCGCCTTACGAAATATTTGCACCTTTGTTTTCGAGGTCAAGAGGCTTCGCAGCTCTAGACATCCTGCTTGGAGGGCGGCCTGCGACTAATCTGCCGCTTTTGGGCACACGATGCCCGGCATCCCCAATTGCGCTAGGTAAAGGCAGATGCGGCCTCCAGAATCGCTGACCGCCTTGCTCCATGCGGCGATCCGCCGACTGATAGTTCGCCGCGGCAGTTGGGTTCTCCGGGTCAAGCGCGGCTGGCGGGATCTTCGGGCGCGGCGCGGTGATGGCCGTGACGTCGGCCGCGCGCGGAAAGTCGAGAGCGGGACACGTCTTGCACCCGGCCACGAGCAGGGCGAGCAGGAGGGCGGCGAGGCGGATCATCGGCAATGCTCCTGATATTCGGACATCTTCGCCAGTTCGGCCGCCGTGTAGTCCTCGCGGGCAATGGCGCAGTTGAGGGCGAGGGCCTGCGGCGCGGTCGTGGCGCGCGCTTCTGGTGGCTTGGCGGCTTCCGTCTGCCATCGTCATTCTCCCTTGGTGCGGAATGGGATGCGGGTGAGGCCGTCCGGGCCGGGCAATTCGATCCCGTCGACAAAGCCGTTCTCGTCGAGCACCAGCGACGACCGCTTGGCGAGCAAAGAGACCACCGAAGTGCCGGAAGCGAATGAGCTCGACAGGGACGCGATCATCGTTTCGAAAGTGGCGGCATCGAGCTGGGCCTGGCCGAGGTCGCTCTCGAGGTGATCGATCCGGCGTTTCTGTCGGAAACCGTTATAGGACGCGAGCAGCAGGGTCGCGCAAGGAAGCTGACGCTCCTGGCCTAAAAATTGCCATCAGTCCTTAGGCTGAAATGCGCCCATCCAAGCCGTTCAATTAGGCCGTGAACCCATAAAAGTTGCCGCCTTCTCAGCCCTATGCCACACCTTCCCGCGATGGAGGAGGGCAGATGATTGAAGCGCCATTTGTGGAGCGCAGGTTCGAGCTTGATGGCGGTGAATTGGTCGTCTGCTTTTTCACGCCATCGAAGGCACCTTGAGGCGAGTTCCAATGCCGTTATGTCATAGGATGGCCGGAACGAGAGGTTCGCCGGTATGCGTGCGGCCTGGATGGGCTCCAAGCCCTCATGCTGGCCATGCGCATCGTCCATACCGAACTTATCGAGAGTGATGCGTATAAGGCCGGACGCCTTACTTGGTGCGATCAGGCCGATCTCGACCTTCCACCTACTTGGGGCGAGGGATCGCTATATGACCCGCCTCCACAGCCATAAACCTTTCAATCCCGCTTAGATTCTGATTCAGGGACGGCATGAGCCGATATGACCTGACCGACTTTGAGTGGCGCGTGATCGAGCCGCTGTTGCCAAATAAGCCGAGGGGCGTGCCGCGTGTCGACGACCGGCGCGTTCTGAACGGAATATTCTGGGTGCTGCGATCAGGCGCTCCATGGCGTGATCTGCCGGAACGCTATGGCCCGCGCACCACCTGCTACAACCGCTTTGCGCGATGGCGGAAGGCTGGCGTCTGGGATCGAATGATGGACGCCATCACCGCCGCGCACGATGGCGACATCCAGATGATCGACAGCACTTCCGTTCGCGCCCACCAGCAGGCAGCGACGGCAAAAAGGGGGATCGAGATCATTGTCTCGGTCGCTCCCGAGGCGGGCTCACGACCAAAATCCATGCGGTCGTCGACGGGCAAGGCCTCCCGATCCGGCTGAGCCTGACCGCAGGGCAAAGCCATGACGGCCAAGCCGCTGACGATCTGCTCGATCATGTTGGTGCCGGAACAATCATTCTGGCGGACAAGGCCTACGATGCCGATCGCATCCGGGTGTCTCTCCGCGAGAAAGGGGCGTTCGCCAACATCCCGCCAAAGTCCAACCGCCGATCAAAACCGTACTTCAGCACATGGCTCTACCGTCAGCGCAATCTCGTCGAACGGTTCTTCTCCAAGCTGAAGCACTTCCGCCGTGTTGCCACCCGCTACGAAAAGCTGGCCGAAAACTTCCTGGCCATGGTCCAGCTCGCCTCAATGCGGCTGTGGCTCCGTGCTTATGAGTCATCGTGTAATTGCGGCTGCTTCCTCGGACCCCGGTGGAGGCGCACACTTCTGGTTGTCGAATCCTG
>NZ_MSQB01000006.1 GCF_002149965.1 Novosphingobium panipatense
CCCGACATCGCCTGCCGCCGCCAAGTGTAGATCGACCCGCTGCCGATCGCGTGTCGCTTGCAGGCGTCCCCAACCGAACCCTCGGGGCCGAAGGCATCGCGAAGGACCGCCAGCTTTTGCTCCACTGTCCAGCGGCGCCGACCTGCAACGACCTCAATCCGAGTGCTCATACGACCGCTCGTATGAGCACTCATATGACTGCTCGCTGGTCCACCTTCGATCTCGCTATCCATCGCCGCCCCCTATCCGAGCGGCAATCAGCCCTTCATCCAGCAACCGCGCAAGGNGCTCGCTGGTCCACCTTCGATCTCGCTATCCATCGCCGCCCCCTATCCGAGCGGCAATCAGCCCTTCATCCAGCAACCGCGCAAGGAGGCCTCGGCGCCACGGTTACTCCACTCGGTCCTTCCCGCCATCTGCCCGTTTATTTGCTGGCGAGACCTGTTTCTTCAAAGGCTAACTTTCATAGTATCTTTGATGCACCTCGCCTGATCCGTGAGGTTCTTTCGCGTCGGCGGCGTTTAAGAGGGCACGGCGAAGGATCAAGAAGGGCTTCATTCAAAGGTGATGACCTTCGTTCTCAGCCGACCTGATAGAAATCGATCACGACCTCATCGGGATAGCGCACCCCGCGTGCGATGAACATGGTCTGCCGAAGCCAGGCATGGGGGCCGTCGCGCACCTCGAAACGGGGGGCGGTGCGGAAGTAGTAGCTGCCGGGATCAACGGGATCCCCCCGCGCGATCCGATCGCTTACTTCGACGCTGGCCATTCTCACCCCGGCATTGCGCACGTCGATGACCGTCCCGTCGCGGGCCTGCAGCGCATAGTGAGCATCGACCAGAGTGGAGCCGTCCGATCCGATCGCCTGCCAGTCGCCGCCGCCCGGCAGAACCACGCCTTCGAGACGCGGCCCGCTGACTACGCCGCCGCTGATCGGCACGAAGCGGCGACGGCGCCCTTCGACAATGCCGTGATCGATGGGATCAAGCAATGTGACCCTTGCCGAGAATGCATAGTCGAGTGTGGGCGCGGGGGCAGCGGGACCTGTGTTCATGGTGCGCCTCCAGCCTTGATCCGGGCCTGCATGCCCTCCCAGTCGAACACCTGAACTGCCGGGGTGTAGGTGCCTGTCAGTTTCAGCACCAGATACTTGCCTGCGCTTTTCAGATATTCGTTGGAACCGGTCATGGCCTGCTTCGCTGCTTCCATCGCAGGCGCTGCAGCCGCGCCGATATAGGTCAGAGCATTGATCGCATGCAGCCGCACTTGCCAGGGTTGGTCTTCGCCGCACAAGGCGACAAGCGCCGTTACCGGAGTGCCGTCATCCCCCAGACGGGCGAGCGCTTCGCTCAGGGCGATGCGAACGTGAGGCGAGGTTTCCCGAGCTAGAGCCGCCTGCATTTGGACTTTGGCCGGGGCGGCTCCAGCGCCGAGGATCAGCAGCCCCATGGCTGCCCAGTAGCGCAGAACCTCAGTCGGGCTGGTCAGGGCGCTGCGTAGCGACGGCAGCCCTTCGATCCGGCCCACGGCAGCGGTGCGGGCAAGCGTCATGACGGTCTTGAGCGGATAGAGCGTCTGATTGCGGCTCGCCTCCCACCCTTCGCCTGCCATGGTTTCGGGCAGGAAGCCATTGTCGTGGATTGCCAGCATGTGCTCGTCGAGCGCCTGGCTCAAGGTCTTGAGCAAAGCGCAGTGGGCTGGTTCTGCGGCGAGATTGTGCAGTTCCTCGGGATCGGTCTTGAGATCGTAGAGTTCCTCAAAGGCTTTGGGCTGGAAGAAGCGGGCCTGGGCTTCCGTCAGCGTACCGTCGAGATAGGCCTGCTCCCATTCCTGGTAGCCCTTGGCGAGCCATTCGAAGGCCTGATGCTGGCCCAGCGGCCGGTGCGGCATGTAGTTGCGGATGTAGCGCCAGCGGCCATCGGTGACGGTGCGCTGGAAGTCGATCCTCTCGTCCATTCGATTGCGCATGCCGAAGGCGTACTTCTGCGGCGCGGCCTTGGGCCCGAGGAAGGCCTTCCCGGTCATCTGCGGCGGCTGCGCGGCCCCGGCCAATGCCAGCACCGTGGGCGCCAGGTCGATGAAGCTGACCGGAGAGGCGATTTCGCTGCCGGGGCGGCCGGGCATCAGGTGCTGCCACTTCTCCGGCACATAGACCACCATCTCGCAGCGCAGGCCTTCGTCATAGCAGTAGCGCTTGGACCGGCCGAGGACGCCGCCATTGTCCGAATAATGGAAGACGATGGTGTCCTCGCTCGACCCGTCGGCCTCCAACTCGGCAAGACGTTCGGCAAGCTGGCCGTCCATCTTTTCCATCAGGTTGTAGTAGCTGGCGAAGTCCTGGCGGATGCCGGGCGTGTCCGGCAGGAACGCTGGAACGTCGATCATGTCGGGCGTCACGCGGCCTTGGGTGGGCTTAAAGATTTTCGATTCGTGCGTGGTCTCGTAATTGAACACGGCCATGAACGGCTGGCTCTTGTCTTCGCGCAAGCGCCAATGGGCGGCCTTGCCTTGTCCGTCCCAGATTGCCTGGGGATCCACGTCGCAATTGTAGTCGGTTTTCGCGCTATTGGTGCAGAAATAGCCCGCTGCCCGCATCAGCTCTGGATAAGTCTTGAAGGCCTTGGGCAGCTTGCCCACCGCGCGCATCTGGTTCGCCGGGGCGCAGCTTTCGGGATAGACACCGGTGAGGATGCCGAAGCGGGATGGCGCGCAGACCGGGGCGTTGGAATAGACGTTGCGGAAGAGCAGCCCTTTGGCCGCTAACGCGTCGATCGTGGGTGTATGGGCGAGCTTGTCGCCATAGGCGCCCACGTAGGGGTTGTTGTCCTCGCTGACGATCCACAGGATGTTGGGGCGCTGGAGCGGCGGGGCGGCGCGCGCAGCGGTCCCCGTGGCCGCCAGAGTGGTCGCTCCGGCGATCGAACCGAGCACGGTGCGGCGCGATACCACGGTCACTGGCCTGCGCTCCCGACTTGCTTCACCAGTTCGTCCTTCAGGGGTGGGGTGTAGATCAGCGGCTTGCCCTCGGCCTGAGCCTTGAGCTTGGCCGGTCCGTCGGGGAGGATCGGATCGAGCCGGTCGGTGGGGTTCGGCTTGATGTACCACGATGCGGGGAAGTCCGCCGCGCGGGTGCCGTTCACGTCACGCCGCACCGCGCCGGTCGAGAGGCGGGCCCCGTAGGGGATCATATGCTTGCCGTCCCGGTTGGCGAGCTGGTCGTAGAGCGCGATGCGCAGTTCCTGCTTTTTTGCTGCCCACTTGGGATCGTCGATGAGATTGTGCATTTCTTCGGGATCGGACTTGAGGTCGTAGAGTTCGTCGGTGTCGTAGACGCCGTAATACTGGATATACTTCACCCGGTCCCGCTCGATGGCGAAGGTGCCCGGCGTCATCGGGAAGTTGTATTCCCAGTAGTATTCGTAAGTGAAGTCGCCGGGCTTCCAGTCGCTCGGGGCCTGCTTGCCTGCCCAGAGGTTCCAGGCGCTGGTGCCTTCGAACTGCTGCGGGCGCTTGGCACCGGCCACATCCAGGAAAGTGGGCGCAAAGTCGAGATTGCGGATGCGGCCGGGGTTGACCTTGTTCGCGGGCACGGTGCCCGGCTCCCACACCACCAGCGGCACGCGTATCGAGGCTTCGTAGGCGTTGCGCTTGTCGATCAGGCCATGTTCGCCGACCATGTAGCCGTTGTCGGAGGTGAACACGACGAGCGTGTCCTTCTCCAGATGGTTCTTGCGCAAGTAATCCATGATCCGGCCGAGACTGTCGTCGATCGCGGAGAGCGTGCCGTAGTAATACTTGAGATACTCGGTCATCGGCACGTCGGCATTGTAGAAGAAGTCGATGCCGTGCCAGGAATTGCGCTGGTTCTGCACCCAGACCGGCTTTCCGGCGTTGTTCTCCGGCGTGTTGGCGGCGCTGGCGGGCAGGGTGAACTTCGCCTTGTCGTACTGGTGGGCGTAGCGCGGCGGGGGCAGGGGGTCGGAATGGACGCCCTTGTGGCTGAGATAGAGGAAGAACGGCTTCTTCGGATCGCGCTCTTTCGTTAGCCAGTCCATCGCATAGTCGGTCAGTTCGTCAGTGATATAGCCCTTCTGGGGCACTTCCTTGCCGTCGACGTTCAGGTCGGGCGAGGAATGGGCCGTGGTTGCCTTGGCGGGCCAGTAATTGCCCTGGCCCATGAAGCTCACCCACTTGTCGAAACCGGGACGCGGCGCGTCGGTGCTGCTGCCCATGTGCCACTTGCCGAAGAAGGCGGTGTCGTAGCCGGCCTGCTGGAGATAGCTCGGGAAATAGGTGAGCCCGGCTTCGGAACCGTCGTTGTTGTCGACGATGCCGTGATTGCGCGCGGTCTGCCCGGTCAGGATCGTGGCGCGGCTGGGGCTGCAGAGCGAGGAGGTGACGACGGCGTTCGGGAAGTAGGTTCCCTCTTTCGCCATGCGGTCGATGTTCGGCGTCTTCAGCAGGCCGGGCTGGAGGAAGCCCATGCCGTCATAGCGCAAGTCGTCGACGAGGACGAAGATGATGTTGCGCGGGCGGGATTCCTGCGTGGCAGGCGCGGCGGCAGGCGTCTTGGCCTGCGCGGCAAGCGGCGACAATAGTACAAGTGCTGAAAGGGCTGGGGCGGCGAAGCAGGCGGCACCGGTAAGCGCGCGGGCGAGGAGAGCGGTTCTGGTCTTCATCGGGGTTCCTCGTCAGTAGACCCATTCGGTCTCGCGACCGTTGACGGTGGTCTTGCGGGTGAAGTGAAGCTTCCAGCGCGGATCGGGCAAGCCTGCGCGGAAACGCTCGATTTCGGCGGAGAGATCGGCCGCGCTTTCCGGCTGGGCGGCGGAGAGGTCTTCCAGCTCGGCCGGGTCGCGGTTCAGGTCGTAGAGGTGGGAGGTCTTCCAGTCGTGAGAGACCCAGAGCTTGCGGGCGCCGCGCCGCGCGGCATAGACCGGCTCCTGTCCCCAGACCAGCAGACGGTCGGGATCGGGATGGCGGGCGGTTTCCACAAGGTCGCGTCCGTCCAGCTCGGCAGGCAGGGGGCTGCGGGGGGATGCCGCATGAAGCACGGTCGCGGCGATATCCACCGAGGAGACCGGACTGTCACTGATCCCCTGCGACTTCAGGCCCGCAGGCCAGGACAGCACGAAAGGCACGCGCACCCCGCCTTCGAGATAAGTGAACTTCCCGGATCCCCAAGGATGGTCCGGGTTGCAGAATCCGAAGCGGGTCGGGCAGCCGTTGTCGGAGAGAAACACGACTATGGTATTGTCGCGTAGCCCGCGCGCTTCAAGACTGTCGAGAATACGGCCGATACCATCGTCCATCGCCGCGATCATGGCGATGTAGGTGCGGCGCACCGGATCCTTCACTTGCGGGAAACGGTCGTAATAGGCCTGGGGAACCTGCAACGGCCAATGCGGCGCGTTATAGGCGACATAAGTGAAAAAGGGGTGGTCCCGATCCCCGGCGGAGCGGCCGATGAAGTCCACGGCCCGGTCGGTGATCTGGTCTGTCAGGTAGCGGGTGAAATCGTCGGCCGGCCTGGCCTCCGGGCCTTCGACCATGGCGTGATTGCCGGTGCGTGGGGTGATCGGGTACTTGTCCGCCTTGGTGGGCGTGGTGATGATGCCCGGCGTCTTCGGATCGACGTAGTTGGTTTCGCCCGCGATGAAGCCGAAGAACTCGTCGAACCCGCGTTCGGTGGGGTAGAACTGTCGCTCCGCGCCCTGATGCCATTTGCCGAAGGCGGCCGTGCGGTAGCCGAGTGGCTTCAGGCGCTCTGCCAGGGTCTTCTGGTCGACGGGCAGACCCGCGCCTTCGTCGCCTTCATCGTTGATGTTGTAGGTGAAACCGAAGCGCTGCGGCATTCGTCCGGTCAGCAGTCCCGCGCGGCTGACCGCGCAGACCGAGGCCGCGACGTAGCCGCTGGAAAAGGCTACGCCGGTCTTCGCAATCCGGTCAATGTTCGGCGTCGGCACGTCCGCGCGGCCGTAAGTGGATACATCCGCCCAATCGAGATCGTCGGCCAGGATGACGACGACGTTGGGGCGAGCGGCGGCGGGGCGCTGTGCCGAGGCGGCGTGCGTCGGTACGGTGTTCGTCGTGCAGCCGGACAGGCCGAGCAGGCATGTACCCGCCATCATTGCGGAAACGAGCTTACGGGGCATCATTCTTCTCCTCCCGGCGTCCTGCCGCAACCGGCGACCGTGGCGGGCTGGCCGGGATCGACCGACCGCTGCCCCTCGCACCAGGGATAGCGCGTTGGATCGAGCGGACCGTCATGGGTATCGTCCAGAACCTTGCGCAGCGCGGCATATTGGCGCGCCGCCTCGCCCTTGCGTTCGCCGCTGGGCACTTCGGTCTCGACGCCGGAAACGGGGTTCATCGCCACAAAGCGGCCATCTCCGTAAAGCTTCCACCGGGCGTTGAAGGCAAAGCGCTCGGGCCGGAACTGCCACATCGGCGCATAGTGCATGAAGATCGAACTGCGCGCGGCACTCGCCTTGCCCTCGATTACCGGCCACTGGCTCACGCCGTCGACTTTACCGGCAAGGGCGGGCTGCCCGGCCATGTCGGCGAAAGTGGGTAGCAGATCGGTGAAATCTACCAGGGCCTCGCTCGTCCTGCCTTGGGGGATGCCGGGGCCCCAGGCGATGAAGGGAACGTGCGTGCCATTGATCTCGGTCGTGCCCTTGCCGCCGCGAACCGCATGGCCATCGCGCATGGAGGTAATCTGGCGGTTGGTGCCGTTATCTCCGGTGAAGATGACGATAGTGTTCCGGTCCAGCCCTTCGGCCTTGAGGCGGGCCATCAGATCGCCGACCAGTCGGTCCATGTAGGACACCATGCCGTTGAACCGTTTGGCGGCCCCTTCGGCGGTCATCGAATCCGGGGTCTGGACCCAGGGATTGTGAACCAGGACCATCGGGTAATAGAGGAAAAACGGCCTGTCCTTGTGACGCGAGATGAAGTCCAGTGCCTTGCGGCTGTCGAAATCGGGGCCGAAGCCTTCCTCGCTGATCTTCGGCGTGCCGTTGGCGGCACGAGTCGGCCCCCAATAGCGCGAGCCCTTGGGCGTCAGCGCCTGGAGTTGCCACAAGTAACTTTCGTCGAACCCGGCGGCCTCGGGCGTGATGCCGGTGCGGCCGTCGAAGCCGTTGCCCATGAGCTGCCATTTGCCGACGATGCCGGTGACGTAGCCCGCCTCCTTCATGACATTGCCGAAGGTGCGCTGGCCGGGGGCGAGGTAGCCGAACGCCTCGTAATTGCGCCAGTTCTCCTGCCCGGTCATCAGCCGCACGCGTGAGGGCGAGCAGAGCGGCATGGCATGGGCATTGTCGAAACGGGTGCCTTCGGCGGCGAGTCTGTCGACATGGGGCGTGTGGTATTCGCCGCCATAGGCATTGATGCCCTCCACCCCGAAATCGTCAGCCAGGATCAGGATGATATTGGGCGGGCCGGAGGTGCGGGCAGCAGGCACAGGGGCGCTGGCCGAAGCCGTGGTCGGACCGGCGGCGAGAGCGGGCGGAATGCCGCCGATCATGGTGCTCAGGGCGAGCGCGGCGAGTGCCGGGGCAAACCGCAGCATTACTTCGGCCCCTCGACCGGGGCGGCTGTGCGGTCACCGCTGCCGTCGAACATCTCGCGGTAGCGGAAGGGCTTGGGCGCCTCGGCCAGCGGCGGATCGGAATACTTGCGCGCCTCCGACCACCAGAGCGCCTGGAGTTCCTTGAGCTTGGCGGGCATCGCGGCGGCCAGGTCGTGGTTCTCGGCCGGGTCAGCCTCGGTATCGTAGAGTTGCCAGACGTCCTTGGCGAAATCGCCGTCGCGCGGGTGGACCGCCAGGGCTCGCCACTTGCCCTGGGTGATGGCCCGGTTTCCGCGCAGCTCGAAATACTGGACGTTGCGGGCGGCGGGCGCGGAAGCATCAGCGATCGTCGGCAGGAACGACTTGCCGGCTACCGCGATTTCCGCAAGGCCCGCAATCGACTTGGGGAAGGCCGTACCGGCTGCGGCGGCGAAGGTGGGCGCGATGTCGACTGCGTCGACATATTGCGTGCGGACCTTGCCACCGTCGCGAATGCGGCTGGGCCAGCTCACCACCATGGGCGTGCGTACGCCGCCGAGCTGCGGCCAGATCTTGTACCGCTTGTAAGGGGTGGCGCCCAGATAGGCCCAGGGCCGCTGGTATTCGCTTTGCGTCCTGTCTGTCCCGAGTTCGTCGATACGGGCGAGCATCTGTTCGGGAGTCAGGGTATTGGGCCGGTACATCCGGTCGAACGACCCCTTCTGCCCGGCTTCCGAAGCCGCGCCATTGTCCGAAACGAGGATGATCAGCGTATTGTCGAACTGCCCGGTGTCCTTGAGGTGCTGCACCAGCCGTCCGATCTGCTCATCGGTATGGGTGATGAAACCGGCGTAAGTGGCCATGAAGCGGGCGAAGACGGTCTTCTCCGTAGGCGTCAGGTCCGCCCAGGCGCGGTCACCGTTGGCGCGGGGGGAGAGTTCCGCCTGGGGGGGCATGATGCCCATCAGCTTCTGGCGCGCCAGACGGTCGTACCGCAGGGCATCCCAGCCCTTTTCGTAGATGCCCGCATAAGCGTCGATATAGGCCTTGGGTACCTGGATCGGAGCATGGGCAGCGCCGAAGGCGAGGTAGACGAACTGTGGCTGCGCAGGATTGGCGGGGAGGGCCTGGATCGCGTGGTCGGTGATGTCCACCGAAAAGTGGTAACCGGGCCGGTCGGGTTTGGGGAGCTTGCGGTTCCCCTCGATCAGGTCCGGGTGGTACTGATCCGACCAGCCGAGGAAGAAACCGTAAAAGTCATCGAAGCCGCGCTGGAGCGGCCAGGATCCGTTATGTCCGGGCGAGCCGTCCTCGTCCTCGGGGGCAAGGTGCCATTTGCCGTAGCCATGGGTGGCATAGCCCGCGCGGTGGAGTACCTGGGCGATGGTGCTGGCGTTCTGCGGCAGTTCGCCCCGGTCGCGCGTCATGTCCTTGGGGTCGAGCACTTTGGCGGGCAGGTCGGCCATGCGCACGGTCTGCGGGTTGCGCCCGGTCAGCAGCGAAGCGCGGGTGGGGGAGCAGACCGCCTTGGTGTCGAAGTGGTTGTAGCGCAGCCCGCCCGCAGCAAGCGCATCGATGTTGGGCGTGCGGATTTCAGAGCCGAAAGCGCCGATGTCCGAGAAGCCGGTGTCGTCCAGCACGATCAGCACGATGTTGGGGCGGGTCTGAGGCCGAGCGGCATCCGGTGTCCTTGCTAGGCCGGGCTGCGAAGCAAGCGAACCGGCAAGGGTCAAACCCACGGCGCAGGTCAGGCGAGTCATGCGCTTCAGCTTCGACATAGGGTTCCTCATCCTGTTGTTCCGGTGCGCTTGGCGGTCCGGCGTCATATGCGTGAAAGCAGTCTCAGTTCTTGCTGGCAATGGCACGGCCGTAACCCCTCAGGCCCAGCAGCAGCGCAGCCACCGACAGCGGCGAGGCCACGGCGCAGACTATGGTGATGGCATTGGGCAGGGCGGCGGGATCGCCGTACCAATAGTCGGTGACCAGCGCGATCGCGAAGGGGCCACCGGCCGCGCCGATCAGGTTTACCATCAGCATGTAGCCCGCCGATATCGAGGCTCGCATCCGGTTTGGGGTGATCTCCTGAAGCGCGGCCAGGCCGCCGCCGAAATTGAACCCGGCCAGGAAGTTCATCGCCCCGATCAGCGTCAGCGCCAGCGACGCCTCGGCAGCCTGCGGGAAGAGCGTGGTGACCGGGATCAGTGCCGAGAAACCGAACAAGGCGACCATAAGGTTGGCGCGTTCGACCCCGCGGCGGCGCAGCGCGGCCGCCGCGAAGCCACCTGCCAGCGTGCCGCTCACGCCGCACACTGCGGTTATGGTGCCATAGATCCCGCCGATTTCAGCAGTCGTCAGGCCGTACTTTCGTTCGAGGAAGGCGGGGATCCAGGCGCCGGTGGCGTTGCCGACCAAGATCATCAGGGCGAAGCCGCAGCTGATACCCAGATAGGCCTGCCAATGGCGGGCGATATGGGCGGCCAGTTCGGAGAACGGCGGGCTGGCCGCAGCGGCGGTGCCATTGAGGCCCATGCGGGCGGGCTCGCGTACCAGCAGCATGGCGCCGGAGAGCACGATGCCGGGGATGCCGAGCATCAGGAAAACCAGATGCCAGCCTTTCACCGCGCCGATCACCGGCAGCAGGACCACGCTGCCCGGCGGAACGACGCTTGCGAGAAAGCCGCCGAGCAGGAGAGCGGCGGCCCCGCCGACATAGATACCCATCTGGTAGACGCCCATGGCGGCGGCCAGGCGTTCCTTGGGGAAGTAGTCGGCCAGGATCGAATAGGCGGCAGGGCTGAGGCCGCCTTCACCGGCGCCGACGCCGATCCGCGCCACGAACAGCGTGCCGAAGCTGCGGGCAAGGCCGCAGAGGGCCGTGGCGATGCTCCAGATGAAGACGGCACCGGCCACGATGTTGCGGCGGTTGGCGCGGTCCGCCAGCCGCGCTACCGGAATTCCGACCAGTACGTAGAACATCGTGAAACTGAGGCCGTAGAGCAGGCTCATCGCTGTGTCGGAGGCCTGCAGATCTTCCTTGATCGGCTGGACGAGGAGGGCAAGCGCCTGTCGGTCCACGAAGGCCAGGGTGTTCGCCGCTGCCAGCATTCCGGCAGCGAACCACGCCCTTTTCTGCGAAGGCCACTGACGACCATCGCTCTCGCACTGTTCCCTCACGATCCCCTCCATTTGATGTGGTCCGCGTCGTTTGCGCGGCCTATATTTAACGCTAAAACAGCAAGAGTAGACCTGGATGTCAATCGGGTTTTTCAACCGCTTCAGTTGCAGCTGTGGCGCGGAGGACACGCCCAGCAGTTCTTCGTTAGTGCCATTGGACGGCAACATGAGGAAATGTGCCGTTTTCGCGGCAGTCACACGCAGCACATCGATATTAGCGGTAAAATAAATCGTTGACAGGTCCGCCTAGCGTAGAGTTTAGCGTTACATGAATCAGGTGATTCGAACCCGGTGCGGACTTCCAGGAGAACTGGACGTCAAAGATGCCGGGAGCCCAAGTGGAGGGGAAAACATGTCTCTGAAGACCATTCTCGGTGCGTCTACCGTTTCCGTTACCGCGCTCGGCGTCGCGCTTCTCTGGACCGCACCGGCCATGGCGCAGGATGCAGTCGCGCCCGACGGAACCATGCCCGGCGATATCGTCGTTACCGCGCAGAAGCGCGCCGAGCGCCTTCAGGACGTGCCGCTGGCCGTCACCGCCGTGAGCGCCGACGCGCTGGCCGCGCGCCAGATCAACGATACGACCTCGCTCGTTACCGCCATCCCCTCGCTCTCGTTCCAGCAGGGTGCCAATCCCACCAATACCAGCTTCCGCATTCGCGGGGTCGGAACCGCGCTGTTCGGCCAAGGCGTTGAATCCTCGGTTTCGGTGGTCGTCGATGGCGTCGTCGCAGTGCGTTCGGCCCAGGGCTTTTCGGAACTGGCCGACATCGAGCGCATCGAAGTGCTGCGCGGCCCGCAGGGCACGCTGTTCGGCAAGAACGCTTCCGCCGGCGTCATCAGCGTGACGACCGCGCGCCCTTCCGACACGTTCGAGGGCAAGGGCGAAATCACGATCGCCGAGCATAACGAATACCGCGCGCGGGGGACCGTCTCCGGCCCGATCACCGATACCCTGCGAGCCCGCGTCTCGGGCTTCTACAGCGATGTCCAGGGCGTGACGCGCAACATCGGCACCGACAAGTGGGTGAACGGCTCGAAGAGCTGGGGCGTGCGCGGGAAGCTGGAGTGGGAAGCCACGCCCAACCTCACCTTCCTGCTGGCTGGTGAATACAAAAAGACCGATGCGGACTGCTGCGCCTCCACGCTGATCTCCATCGTCAATCCGGTGCTGCAGCAAGTCGTCGGCCCGATCGACGCCAGCCGCAAGAACCGCACGATCAACGAAGACACCGACACTTACGCCAACAGCAAGTCGCAGACTTACTCGCTACAGGCGGACTGGGACCTCGGCGCTGCCTCGATCACCTCGATCACGGCCTACCAAAAGTACGATCTGGAAGTGAACCAGCCGATCGACCGCATCAATGCCACTTCGCCGCTCTACTTGGGCAGTGCCGCCTTCGCGCCTTATACTTTCTGGAACCAGAATCACGGCATCGTCGATCTGAGCGCCTGGTCGCAGGAACTGCGCATTGCCAATAACGGCAAGTCGGACCTGAACTACGTCGTCGGTGCCTTCTACATGCACAGCGACATCCTGCGGCCCTTCGACCGCCGCCGGGCCCGCTGCACCACCGGCATCGTCGGCCAGCCTTGCGCTCCCACCAACATCGTGTGGCAGTCCGCCCAAAGCCGCATTCGTCTGAAGCAGGACAGCATCGCCGCGTTCGGTCAGGCGGACTATGGCATCGTCGGCGGGCTCCGCGCGATCGGCGGCATTCGTGTGCAATACGAGAAGGGCACCAATAGCGGCACCCGCACCGCGCCGATCGTCGCCGGAGACAACGTGTTTCCTGGCAATGCCAGCACCAGCGGCAGCTTCTCGGCCCACGACACCGCCGTTACCGGCAAGGCCGGGTTGCAATACGAATTCAACCGCAATGCACAGGTCTATGCGACATATACGCGCGGTTACAAGGGCCTGGGCTACGAGATGGAAATCTCGGCCGATCTCGCCAATCAGAACGCGATCCAGCCCGAGCACGTCAATGCCTATGAAATCGGCTTCAAGGGCAGCACGGCGGATCGCACGCTGACTTTCTCGGCCGCGCTGTTCCAGGCGGACTATTCGAACCTTCAGGTCCAGGCCAACCGTTCCGACCCGACGACCGGCGTCATCCAGTTCGTCACCACCAATGCCGGTTCCTCGCGCAGCCGGGGCTTCGAAATCGAAGCGACCATGCGTCCGTCGGACTCGTTCTCGGTCAACGCGGGCGTTACTTACGCGCAGTCGCGGATCAACATCGACGGCCTGAACTGCCCGTTGCAGCTGCAGGCCGCCGCGCCGGTAATGACCGGTACGCCGATCAACATGTGCTACCGCACGGCCCCCGGCGCGACGCCGCAGCAGAACCTGCGCAATCGTCCGCTCCAGGCCAGCCCCGACTGGCGCGTCACCCTGTCGCCGCGCTACGACTACGAAGGCGACAAGTTCAGCGCCTTCGCGCAACTGGGCGTGAACTTCACCAGCGCGCAGTACTTCACGTCGGAGTTGGACCCGCTGACCCGCCAGCCGTCCTACACGCTGGTGGATGCCACGATCGGTGTCGCCACGCCGGACAAGCGCTACAGCCTCTCGGTCTTCGTGAAGAACCTGTTCGACACCAACTACCTGACCAGCATCGGCCACAACTCGCTGATGTCCACCACGGCCAATCCCTACGATCTGGTCGGCACCTACAACAAGGATTCCAGCCGCTACTTCGGTGCGACCTTCGGCGCCCGTTTCTGAGACCCACCTTGGGCCGGGCGCTATCGCCCGGCCGCTTCTTGAAGGATCGTTCCTTGGACCGACGCAAGTTTCTGGCATCGAGCGCCGTAGCGGCCGCAGCCTGTTCGGCCCCTGCCGCCATGGCTGCGGAAAGGCGCCGCCCGCGCAACGTCGTCGTGATCCTCTGCGACGATCTGGGCTATGGCGATCTGGGAATGACCGGCGCTCGCGGTATCGCCACGCCGAACATCGATGCCATGGCGCGTGAGGGGCTGACCTTCTCCCAGTTCTATGCCGCCGCCAACTTGTGTACGCCGTCGCGCGCAGGACTGCTCACCGGCCGCTATCCCGTGCGAACCGGCCTGGGCGACAAGGTCATCCTCTACAACGACGACCGTGTCCTGCCGCAGTCCGAAGTGACCATTGCCGAGGCGCTGAAGCCCGCCGGCTATGCGACCGGCCTGTTCGGCAAGTGGCACCTGGGCCATCGCGGACCGGACTGGCTGCCCACCCGTCACGGTTTCGACCGCTTCGTGGGCATTCCTTACAGCCACGACATGAGCCCGCTGGTCCTCGTGCGCGCGGAGGCCGGGAAAGACGCCGTCCAGACACCCACCGAAATCACGCCGCTCCAGCAGATCTTCTGCGAGGAGGCCGAGAAATTCATCACCGAGAACGCCGCGCGGCCGTTCTTCGTCGAACTGGCACTGAGCGCGCCGCACTTGCCCTGCCATCCGCCTGCGCCTTTCGCGGGCCGCTCCAACGCGGGGGCCTATGGCGATTCCGTCGAAGAGGTGGACGACAAGGTCGGCCGTATCCTGGCACTGCTCCGCAAGCTCAAGCTCGAGCGGGACACGCTGGTGCTCTTCACTTCCGACAACGGGCCCTGGTACGAAGGTTCGAGCGGCCCCCTGCGCCAACGCAAGGGCGGCGGCGGTTACGACGGCGCCAGCAAGGTGCCGCTGATCGCCTGGTGTCCCGGCTCCATCTCCGCATCCGGCCACAGCGATGCGATCGCCATGGCCATAGACTTTCTCCCCACCTGCTGCGCCTTGGCCGGTGTCGCTCTTCCTGCTGCGGAACTGGACGGCAAGGACATTTCCTCGATCCTGTTCGGCGGCGCGCAGCAGTCTCCCCACGAGGAACTCGTCCTGTTCAACAATGAAGACCCGGTGGCGATCCGCACGCAACGCTGGAAATATGTTTCCGGTGACTACTTCTTGGCCGGTTTCAGACCCACCGATCCCAAGTACCCCCAACTCTACGATCTCAGCGCCGATGGCTCGGAGAACTACAGCGTGGCCGACCGGCACCCGGAAGTGCTGGACGATATGCGCCGCCGCCTCGCTGCCGCCCGCGCCCGCTTTGCGCCTTTCAAGCGCGGCCCCGTGGCCGTGACTTCGGGAACTATTCATGACTGATACCGATACCGTCGACCCCCTCGCGATCGACGCCCAGGCCCGTACCTGGGTGGAGCGCACCCGAGATGCGATGAGCACCGAGGAGAAGGTCGGCCAGCTTTTCGTCTTCTCCACCTCGCAGGACAGCCGCGAGGAACTGGCCCCGCTGCTGGCGCTGAAGCCGGGCGGCATCAACCGCTTTCCCCGCCCGGACCTCGCGGCCTTCCGCGATGCGACGATGTTCGCGGTGGAAAGCGCCAGCGTGCCGCCGATCTTCACCGGCGACATCGAGGGCGGCACCATCAGCTATCCCTTCGCCACTGCCGTACCCAATATCATGGGCTTGGCGGCTTGCGACGATCTCGCCACGACAGAGTCCATCGCCCGTCTTGTCGCGCGCGAGAGCAGAGTGCTCGGCTACGACTGGTCGTTCGGGCCGGTGGTGGACATCAACGAGGCCTTCCGCAGCGCCATCGTGGGCACGCGTTCCTTCGGATCGGATCCCGAGCGCGTATTGGCGCAGGCCCGTGCCTATGCCCGTGTCCTTCAGGAAGAGGGCGTGGCCGCCTGCCTCAAGCACTGGCCGGGCGACGGTTTCGACGAGCGCGACCAGCATCTGGTCACCAGCGTCAACCCGCTCTCGGTGGAGGAGTGGCATGCGCTCTACGGCCGCATCTACGGAACGCTCATCCGGGACGGGGTGATGACGGTGATGTCCGCGCATATCGCCTTTCCCGCCTATATTCGCTCGCGCATGCCGGATGCCGGCCGCGAGGCGTTCCAGCCCGCCACCGTCTCGCGGCTGCTCAACCACGACCTGCTGCGCGGCGAGCTGGGCTTCAAGGGCCTGATCATCTCCGACGCCACCGGCATGGGCGGGCTGACGGGCTGGATGGAGCGCGCCGAGACGGTGCCGACCGTGATCGAGAACGGCTGCGACATCTTCCTGTTCAGCCGCGCGCCGGAACGGGACTACGGCTTCATGCTGGACGGCCTGCGCAAGGGCCTCCTCTCCGAAGCGCGGCTGGAGGAAGCGGTCACGCGCATCCTCACGCTCAAGGCGCGGCTGGGGCTGCACTTGCGCGAGCCTTCGGAGCGGCTGATGCCGCTTGCCGACATGCGGGAGGCGCTTCAGGCCCCCGCAGACCTCGAAACGGCCCGCGCCGCCGCAGGACAGAGCATCACCCTGGTCAAGGACGTTCAGGACCTGCTGCCGCTCGATCCCGTGAAGCACCGCCGGGTCGTGGTGATCGAGGAGGAAGGCTTCAGCTTCTGGGACGGCTCGCTCGATCGCGGCTACGGCTCTGTGTTCGCCGAGCTGGCGCAGCGCGGCTTCGAGGTGCGCAGGTTCGATCCCGAGACGATGCCCACGCGTGAGGATACCGACCTCGTCCTCTATCTGGTCGGTCAGGAGGCCACGCCCAGCGCTTCGCGCATCTTCCTCGATTTCGCGAAGCTGCACGGCAACAACCGCAAGGCGATGACGCAGTATTCGCGCGAGATCCCCACGCTGATGGTCTCCTTCGGCCAGCCCTATTATCTGTTCGATGCCCCGCACATGCAGACCAGCGTGAACGCCTATAGTTCGATCGAGCCGGTGCAGCGTGAGGCGGTCCGCCGCCTGACGGGAGAGGTGCCGTTCACCGGCGTCAGCCCGGTCGATCCGTTCTGCGGCCTCGAACAGCTGAAGTGGTGAGGGCGACATGACCGAAGGCGCCAACGACCAGCGATCGCAGCTTGAAGCGCTCTATGCCGCAATGGCGCCGCAAGGGCTTCAGCCCTTGTGGGAAAGCCTTCACGCGCTGGTGCTGACCGAGCCGCGCTCTCCCGCCCGTCCATGGCGGTGGGACTACGAGGAGACGCGCGCCTTCCTGATGCGGGCCGGCGACATCATCAGCGCCGAACAGGCCGAGCGCCGGGTGCTGATCATGGAGAACCCCGGCCTGACGGGTCAGGCGGCGATCACGCCCAGCCTCTATGCGGGGCTCCAGCTTATCCTGCCCGGCGAAGTGGCGCCCTGCCACCGCCATGCGCAGAACGCCCTGCGCTTCGTCATGGAAGGCAGCGGCGCCTTCACCGCGCTCGACGGCGAGAAAGCGGTGATGGAGCAGTTCGATCTGGTGCTGACGCCTGCCTACCAGTGGCACGATCACGGCAATGCAGGCGATGCCCCGATGATCTGGCTGGACGGCCTCGACATCCCGACCGTGCGCCTGTTCGATGCCAGCTTTGCCGAGCGTCTCGGCTCTGCGGCTCACCCTGAAACCGCCGTGCCCGGCGACACTTTGGCGCGGTACGGCCACAACATGCGGCCCATGCGCGGCAGCGCCGCGGACCGGCGACCGGCAGGACGTCCGCTGTTCCACTATCCTTATGCCGACTGGCGGCCCGCGCTCCAGTCGCTGGCGACCGGGGGCGAGATCGACCCGCATTTCGGCCACGCCCTTGAGTTCACCAATCCCGCAGACGGCGGCCCGGTGCTCTCCACCATCTCCGCCCATGTCCGGCTGCTGCCCGCAGGCTTCGAAAGCCGCACCCGGCAGGCGACGGACGGCACCGTCCTCGTCGTCTGCGAAGGCGCGGGCGAATTGCTGCTGAGCGAGGAAACCATCGCGCTGAAGCCCAGGGACGTTGTGGTGGTGCCCTCCTGGGTGCCGCATCGCTTCCTCGCGGCGTCCGAGCTGGTCCTGTTCGCCTATTCCGACAAGGCTTCGCAAGTGAAGCTCGATCTCTACCGGGAGTGCAACCATTGACCTATCTGTTCGACCCGCTGCCGCCTGTCCTTGCGAAGACCAGTGACGGTCACGACTATCCGGTCCGCCGGGTATTCTGCATCGGCCGCAACTATGCCGACCATGCCAAGGAAATGGGTGTCGAGGTTGACCGCGAGGCGCCGTTCTACTTCACCAAGTGGGCAGAGACCGTGATCCCCAGCGGGTCGGTCATGGCCTACCCGCCGTCGACGGCAAACTTCCATTACGAGGCCGAACTGGTGGTCGCGATCGGCAAGGGCGGGCGCGCCATCGCCGCGGCCGACGCCCTGGACCACGTCTACGGCTATGCCACCGGTCTCGACATGACCCGGCGCGATCTCCAGCTCGAAGCGCGGGCCAAGGGCCGCCCCTGGGACGCGGGCAAGAACGTGGAGGAATCCTCTCCGCTCGGCCTGATCCATCCGATCGCCGAAACCGGCCCGCTGAACGAAGGCACGATCCGCTTGACGGTGAACGGCGAAGTCAAGCAGGAGGCAGACCTTGCCGAACTGATCCACCCGGTAGCGGACCTTATCGCCTTCCTCTCGAACGCCTACCGCCTGGAACCGGGCGACCTCATCTACACCGGCACCCCGGCGGGCGTGGGCGCCGTGGTGCCGGGCGACAAGATCGTCATCTCGGTTGCGGGCCTCAGCGATACCGTGGTGACGGTAGGGCTGCCCGCCGGTGCGTGAGCAGCCGGTTCTCCATACCTTCTGGCGTTCCTCGTCCTCCTGGCGCGTGCGCATAGCGCTCGCGCTCAAGGGGATGGACTGGAGTGGGCGTACCTACCGGCTACGCGCCGGCGAGCAGCGGGCGCCGGAATACCTCCGGCTGAACCCGCAGGGCCTCGTACCCAGCCTGGAGATCGACGGTACGGTGCTGACCCAGAGCCTCGCCATCTGCGAATATCTCGACGAGATCCGACCCGATCCGCCGCTGCTTCCTGCAGATCCGCTGGCGCGGGCGAAAGTCCGTGCCGCCGCCCAGTTGATCGCCTGCGAAGTGCATCCGCTCCAGAATCTCAAGGTGCTGGACATGCTGCGCGCACGCGGTCTGAACGAGGAAGGCGTGACGGACTGGGCGCGCGAAGTGATCGAAACCGGTCTCGAAGCCTTCTCCGCGACGATCGCGGGGAATGAAGGCCCTTATTGCTTCGGTGCTCAGGTCACGCTGGCAGACATCTGCCTGGTGCCTCAACTCGGCAATGCGCGGCGGTTCGGCGCAAGGTTCGATTTCCCGCGCATCGCGGAAGTGGCGGCGGCCTGTAACGCTCTGCAGGCCTTCCAGGTTGCCGTTCCGTCCCGCCAACCGGACGCCGAGTAAGATGACAACTGCAGGCAACCGCTCGAGCTTCTCCTCCCGAGCCGGTTGCCGGGCGGCGGCGGATGCAAGTCCGCCGCCGCCTACTCTTTCAGCGGCACGCAGCCGACCGAATTGCGTTCGATCACGGTGAAGTCCACGTAGCTGGCTTCGACCACGGCACTTTTTCCGCCATCCTCGCGAAGGATGGTCACAAGGCGTTCGGTCGCCTTTTCGGCAATGAGCGCGAGCGGCTGGCGCACGGTCGTAAGAGCAGGCCAGATCTTCACGGCGATCGGCGTATCGTCGAAGCCGATGATCGAAACGTCGCCGGGCACGGAGAGGTTGTTGCGCAAAGCCACGTTCACGAAAGCCGCGGCCATATCGTCGTTGCCGGCAATCACGGCGGTGACGCGGCGGTCCTCGATAAGCACCCGCTGCGCCAGGTCGAGCCCGGCATCGAACGTCGGGCGCGCTTCCCATACCAGGCTCATGTCGGGAATGACGCCCTGCTCGCCAAGTGCCCGAAGGTAGCCGCGCAGTCGGGAAACGGCGACCAGTGCGCCGGGCAGGGTCACGAAACCGATGCGGCGGTGGCCCTTTTCCAGCAGGATACGCGTGACTTCGTAGGCGGCCTGTTCATCGTCGATCCGCACGCAGTCCATGTTGCGCAGGTCGCCGCCGGGAGCGAGGGCGATCATCGCCGTATCGTGACGTTCCGGTATGCCGGCGGCGCTTACCATTTCGCAAAGCGGAGGCGGCAATAGCAGTCCGTCCAGTCCGCTTTTGAGAAAGGCTTCGACCCCTCCGACCGGATCGCCCGGATCATAGCTGTTGATGATGAGCTGCGCACCTAACCGCGATGCGGCCTTGAGCGAGCCCACCAGAATGGCACTGAGCAGGGCGCTTTCGGCATCGCTGTGAACCAGCCCGATCCGCAGCGTCGCGGCGCTGGCCAGGGCGCGCGCGGCGCTATTCGGTGTGTAGTTGAGCGCCTTCACCGCCTTGAGCACGGCGTCGCGCGTGTCGGCGTGGACGACGGGCCGATTGTTCAGCACGTTGGAAACCGTCATCGTCGATACGCCCGCCAGCTCGGCCACTTCGGCGATCGTGGGGCCGCCGCCGCCGCGCCGTCGTTTGCGAGTGGTGGTGTCGCTTGTCATAGTCATCCCGTCATAGGTTCCGGCTGCGAATTGGCAAGAATGAGACCGGCGACCGCCTGTCCGGGAAGGACATTGACAATCCGAAGCATGGCAGCAATTGTAGCGCTAAATAAAAGCTTGTCCATGCCTTTCGGGTCGCACCAAGGGTGAAGCGGACGGCATCGCGTAGAACAAAAATCGTGCGGGGAGAGGGTAATATGCTGCGGATCGCAGAAGATACCGCCTTGATGATGGAGCAAGATCGCGATTCGCGGGACTGGCCCCCGACCGGTCAGGCCTGGACCGCGGCGATATTGCTCATGCTGGCCTATACCCTGGCCTTCGTCGATCGCCAGGCGCTGGCACTGCTGGTCCAGCCGATCAAGGAGGATCTCGGCGCCTCCGATACGGCGATGAGCCTGCTCTACGGGCTGAGTTTCACCCTGTTCTACGTCATTGTCGGAATACCCGTGGCATGGCTGGCGGATCGGTCCAACCGGCGCAACATCATCGTCGTATCGATCTTCGTCTGGAGCCTGGCCACGGCGGCATGCGGCATCGCCCGCAGTTACGCCGGCCTCTTCGCAGCCCGCGTCGCGGTCGGGACCGGGGAGGGGGGATTGAGCCCGGCCGCCCATTCGATCCTTTCCGACTACTTTCCCAAGGAACGTCTGGCGCTGGCCATGGGCGTCTACAACATGGGCGTGTATCTTGGCGGAGCGGGCGCGCTGATCCTTGGCGGTCTGATCGCCGGTGCGGTGCCGCCTTCCTCTGAAATTTCCGTGCCGATCCTTGGATACATGAAGGGCTGGCACATCATCTTTCTTGCCCTCGGCATTCCGGGGGCTCTGTTGTCGTTTGCCATGCTCCTGGTGCGGGAACCCGCTCGCCGCGCAAGCGGCAGCCGGACAGCCGAGGAAGAAGGGGGCAAGGAAGCGGCCGCCGGTGTAGGGCAACTCTTCCGCCAACTGGCAACGCATGGACGGGCCTACTTCGGCATCATCCTGGGTTTCGCGCTCATGATTTTCGTGGGCAACGGTACAGGAGCATGGATACCCGCATTCCTCGAGCGATCCTATGGCATGTCGATTTCCCAGATCGGCTCGTCTTACGGCTGGATGGTATTCTTCTGCGGAACCAGCGGTGCGCTCTGCGGCGGCTTTGCCGGAAGCTGGCTTCAGAAGCGGGGCATTCCTAACGGCAACCTTCTGGCGGCGGTGGTCGGCTTCACGGCGCTGATCCCGCTGACGATCGGTTTTCCGCTGATGCCGACGGCGGCTCTGGCGCTCGCGGGAGTGGGCGGCATGAATTTCTTCGCAGGCTTCAACTTCGGCGGCGGCTTGGCCACGCTTCAGTCGCTGACCCCCAACCGCATGCGCGCGCAAGTCTCGGTGATCTACATGCTGGCGATCAATCTGATCGGCTCGACCCTGGGCCCGACTTCGGTGGCGCTGGTGACCGACCTCGTGTTCGCGGATCCGGCTCGCCTGGGAATTTCGATTTCGATCGTCTGCGCCGTGGCTTCACCGCTCGCGCTGGCGGCCCTTCTGTTCGGCATGTCCGGCCTGCCCCGCAAGGAATGTCCAGCATGACGCGCGCGGGTATGAAAGCTGGTGCTCCAGGTCGGTCATCATAGGGCGGTCGAAAGACCGCCCGGTGGCGCCTCCGCGATTTGCAGCTTCAAGATCACCTTATCATCCGAGACCTCTTTTGCCCTGGCCTTGCATCGTCCAGGCCTATCATTTCCGGGAGCAGAGAATTTGCGAACTTCACGTTGCGCCCTGGCGCTTGCGCTCGTTGCAGCCGGTGTCACAACTCTCCCGTCGATAACATATTCTGCCGAAAGGAGAGCGTCGATGACAACCGCTGAAGCTGGGACCCGTGCCGACGAGCTTTTGGCGCGCATGACGCTGGAGGAGAAGGCGGGCCAACTCGTCCAGTACTTCGACTTCGGCGGTGCCACCGTCGCCGGTGCGGATACCACGGGGGTCGATCTTGAAACGGCTATCGCGAAGGGTGACGTGGGAGCGATGCTGTTCGTTACCGATCCTGCGCGGATCAACGAACTCCAGCGCATTGCCGTCACGAAGACGCGGCTGAAGATACCTCTGCTTTTCGGTTTCGATGTGATCCATGGGCTGCGGACGATCATGCCGGTGCCGATCGGTGTTGCCGCCTCGTGGGATCCCGATATTGCGGAGAAGGGGCAGGCGGTGGCGGCTGCCGAAGCCCGTGCGGTCGGCATTCATTGGACCTTTGCCCCCATGGTGGACATCACCCTGGATCCGCGCTGGGGGCGCATGGTCGAAGGCGCCGGAGAAGATCCTGTGCTCGGCTCCGCGATGGCCGCAGCGCAAGTGCGCGGCTTTCAGGGGAAAGCCATAGGGGAACCGGGCCATGTGATCGCCGGACCCAAGCATTTCGTCGGCTATGGCGCCTCGATGGGCGGGCGGGACTACGACGAAGTGGACTTATCCGAAAACCAGCTGCGCAATACCTACCTGCCACCGTTCAAGGCCGCCATCGATGCCGGCGCAGGAAACATCATGAGCGCCTACATGGGGCTGAACGGCGTGCCGGCGGCAGCCAATCACTGGCTGCTGACGGAGATATTGCGCAAGGAATGGGGTTTCAAAGGCTTCGTGGTAAGCGATGCCAACGGCGTCAATTCGCTGGAGCCGCAAGGCATGGCCGTTGACCAGAAGCAGGCCGCTGTCCGTGCGCTGGAGGCGGGAATGGATCTGGCCATGTCGGTGCCCAGCGGTCCATCGCCGATGCTTGGGCTTGTCGATGCCGTTCGCAAGGGAGAACTGAACGAACAAGCGCTCGACGATGCGGTCCGCCGTTTGCTTGAAGCCAAGTTTCGGATGGGCTTATTCGAAAATCCCTATGTCGATCCGGCAAAGGCCGCAAAGGTGCTTGAAGACCCGGAACATCGCCGCGTCGCCCGACTGGCCGCCGAGCGTTCGGCGGTATTGCTGACGAACGATGCGGGTCTTTTGCCCCTGGATCGCAAGGCCCTGAAATCGATAGCCGTGCTGGGGCCTTTGGCCGCTTCGGGGCAGGATACGCTGGGACCCTGGGTCTTTCCGGCAAACGGTCCCAAGGCGATCAGCATATTGGAAGGGCTGCGCACCAAACTGGGTGATGGGGCCAAGGTCGAATACGCAACAGGCGTGGCATGGCCCACACGCAAGAACCGATCGTTTTTCGATGACATCAACAAGCCCGAGCCCCGCCCGCCCGTTGACGAGAAGGTCGAGTTCGCCAAGGCGCTCGATCTGGTAAAGTCCTCGGACGTCACGGTCATGGTGCTCGGTGAACCTCAGAACATGGAAGGGGAATCCGCTTCGCGATCCGATCTCTCGTTGCCTGGCGAGCAACAGAAATTGCTGGAAGCGGCGATCGCCACCGGCAAGCCGGTCGTCGTGGTCCTGATGGGCGTTCGGCCTTTCAACTTGGGAGATGCCCGGCCGAGTGCTCTGCTGGAGGCCTGGTATCCGGGCAGCGAGGGCGGCACCGCTGTAGCCAATCTTCTCGTGGGCGACGCTGTACCGGGGGGCAAGCTCCCTTTCAGTTGGATAGGCAGCGCGGCGCAGGCTCCTTATACCTATTCCTTCTTGCCTTCCCACCAGCCTGCGGGTGCGGATACGCGCTACTGGAATGAAGACAATAGCCCGACCTGGCCTTTCGGCTACGGTCTGAGCTACACCAGCTTCGCCTATGACGACGTGAAAGTCGATCGCGCCGCAATCAAGCGCGGGGAGGCAGTCACCGTTTCGTTTGTACTCAGGAACACCGGGGCGAGAGTGGGGGATGAAGTGGCACAACTCTACCTGCATCAGCGGACGGGCACCTCTTCACGCCCGGTGCGCCAGCTCAAGAAGTTTGCACGGGTTACGCTGAAGCCCGGAGAAAGCCGCCGGATGCAGTTCACGTTAAGTGCTGAAGACCTTCGATACTGGAGCGACGTCACGAAGAGCTGGATCCAGGATAGAAGTACCTTCGACATATGGGTAGGCGGGAACTCGCAAGCTCAAGCAACGACGCGCTTTGCCGTGGTGGAATGATCGAGGGAAAATAGGCTTAAGGTAATCGCTTAAGAAGATCATTTTATTTTGGAGAATTCGGCTGTTTAGTGACTTAATCGAGTTCAAATTGGATCGGTACGGTCAGCTCCACGGTGTCCGGCCGGCCGCTGGGAATCGCGGGTAGCGGTTGTGCGCGGCGGAGCGTGTCGAGTGCGGCCTGGTCCAGGGTGAAGAAGCCGGATTTTCGCACGATTGCGCTGGCAAGCACGGCGCCGCTGCGGTCCATCGTAAAGCGGACCTGGACGACGCCTTGCTGTCTCGCTGCACGGGCGCGGGGTGGGTAACGGCGAAAGTGTTCCAGATGGGCGAGCACCGCGGCCTCCCAATCGGGACGGGTCTCGCTGGACAGGCGCTCGGCTGTAGGGGCGGCGATGCTTTTGGGGGCGGTCGTTTGTGGCACCGGCGGGCCCGGATCAACCACATCGAGCGGCCTGGCGGTGACAGGCGGCGGGAATGCTGTCTGGCTGAGCACGATCGGCGGTGGCGGGATGTCCCGATCGGGCTGCGGTTCGCTGTCCTGTCGTTCCACCTGCACCGGACCTGGTGGCAATTCGCGGATTGGGTCGGCAGGTGCCGCGAGGGGGCGAAACTCGACCACGAGCGGGCGCGAAGGGGGGGAGAGCTTCGGTCTCACGGCCTGCCAGGTGAACAGCAAGGCGAATGCCGTCAGCCCGGCGATGGAGAACGTTCCCGAGAGGCCCACGAGGCGGGAACTCCACGCCACGGAGTTTTCGCTGTAGCGCCCGCCGATATCGCTCACGGCAGCAAGGTCGGGCGCTTCCGGGCAGGTCGGTGCAAGAACAAGCTGTGGTTTCATGAACCTGCTTCCGGCTCGGCTTGCGGCTCCGGGCGTCTGACGAGCCAGAACGCCCATAACAACATGAAGGCACCGATCGCGACGGCGGTCAGCGGCCGGGGATGGACGTGGAGCCAGAACAGCACGAAGCCCAGCGTCATGCCGATGCAGGCGGCGATCTTGGCATGGCGCGGCACCGCGCGCTCCCGCCGCCATGCCCGGAGACTGGGGCCGAAGCGGGGATGGTTCAGCAGCCATCCCTCCAATCGCGGCGACGAGCGCGCGAAGCAGGGCAGGGCCAGCAGCATGAAGTCGGTAGTCGGCAGCAGCGGCACGAAGATGCCGACAAAGCCGATCGCGATTAGTGTGAGGCCCAGCGCGAACCAGGCACTTCGCGCGATGCGTCCGCGTACCAGAAGGCCCGGTGTCTGGTCCGCTTTCGTCACTTCAGGCGATGTGGGCATCGATATGGGCCTGGACGCGCGCGAATGCGGCAAGGGCGCCTTCTTCGGCTTTCGCCTCTTCGGCTTCGGAAAGCGGCACTGCGTCGAGCGCGGCGGTGAAGGCGCGCCAGTGCGGGGCCGGGCCCTCTTCGGCCGGGGCGAGATGGCGGGCGGCGAAGGTGTCGGACAGCCCGAGTTTCTGCGCTTCCTTGCGCAGCAGCGCGGCACCCATGTTGGAACCCTCGGCAACATAGAGCCAGCCCAGCGCGGTGCCGAGATCGACAGGGGTGTCTAGCGTGAAGGCCGGGGCCTCGGTGGCAGGCAGGTCGAGGCCGAGGTCCTCCATGTCCGCGATCACGCGAGCCATTCGGCAGCGGCCGGCGAGATCGGGGAAGGCACCGCGCAGGCGGGTATCGGCATAGAGCGCCTCGACGTCGCGGTGGAACAGGTACTGGATGCGCAGGAATTGCCGATAGCCGCCCAGCGTGGCGAAGGAGGCCGTGGACATTATCGAGCGATCCACGCCTTCGTGGACGGGAATGGTAGCGGCTTTGAGGCGCTTGGCCCGGCTTCTGATGCCGTTTTCGGTGGGATCGGTGATGGTCATGGTCATCATGGTCTCCTGTCGGTTGGTGATCTCAGAAAGAGCGGCTGAGGCGCAGGCTCGCGCTCGTCCGGCGGTAGGAAAAGAGCCAGTCGATAGTGCTCTCGACACGGGTGTGCTGGAGCACGAGTTCGGGAACGAGCCTTGCGAATTGCAGTGCGGGGAAGCGGGCGATGGCGGTGGCGTTGTACTGGTCGTCGCGGCGGCGGGCGGCGAAGACTTCGTTGAAGGCGAGGGTGTCGCGGTGGCGCCAGGAGCCGATCACCAGCAGGCTGGCTGCCGTGCCGAACGTCTTGTTCACTCCCAGGCGCGCGCCCCACTGGCGATAGGCATCGACCTGTGCTGGCGCATCCTTGCTGGCGAAGTCCGGCCCGGCGAACAGGCTCCAGCCGGCGGAGGGGGCGTACCAGGCGGTCAAGCTCAGGTCGGTCAGCGCCCCGTCCTGAGAGCGAAACACGCGCTGGCGATAGCGGTAGTCACGGTAATTGGCCTCGATCCGCAGCAGGGTCCTTGGCGAGAGGACGTGCTGCCACAGCGCATTGCCGCCGGGTGCCGTGTAGAGCAGCGCCGATCCGAAAGTGCCGAGATCGAGGGAGGGCGACAGCGTCAAGGTATCGCGCGCGGACTGGTACTGATAGCCGATCCGCAGCATCAGCGTCGCCTGCGAATAACTGTGATGCTGCGGATAGATGTCTCCGAACAGCAAGGCGCTGGCCCGCAGTGCGTTGTGGCCCGAAAGCGGCAGGGTTCGGCCCAGGGTGCCTTCGAAATTGACGCCCATGGCCTGGATCGGATCGGGCACCTTGCGCTCGAACAGACAGGACCCGTCGAGGGCGGCCAGCAGGCAGGTATAGCTGGCAGAGGACTGGTTGAGGTTGCTGCTGTAACTTGGGCCGAGCGCGAAACTGCCCTGCCAGCCGCGTCTCTGTTTCAGGGCGCCGAGGAAGGCATCGACGGTGGCGAGAACCCCGCGCGTCTGGTCGCCCTGCGTGCTGAGCAGACGGCGGATGTCCTCGAAGGCGCGCTTCGCCTCGCGGTCCTTGCGGTTCTCGAACAGCACGCGCGCCAGTTCCAGCCGGGCGGGCATGAAATCGGGGCTGAGCCTGAGCAGCGCGCGGTAATGGCGTTCGGCCTCGGCCAGCTTGCCGCCCTGGCGGGCCAGGGCACCCTCGGCGCTGAGCACCAGCATCGGGTCGTGATCGGGATAACGGCGATAGGCGGCGAGGAAGCGGCGCACGTCGCGCCACTGCTTGCGCCCGATCGCGATGTAGAGCGCGCGGCCCATGTCGTCGACATTGTCGCCGACGGCGTAAGTGGTGCCGTCCACTTCCAGCGCGGTGGGCAAAGTGTCCCAGTCCTCGGCATCCTTCAGACGCTCGCGTTCGGCCTTGCGCTGCTGCACGTCTGCCTGCTGGTCGAGGCGCAGGCGGGTGTCCTGATCGGTCGCGCTTTGCGCCGCTGCTTGGGCGGGCAGCAGCATGGCCGCTGCGCTGGCGCAGAGGAGGAGCCGAAAGGATGCGGGGTAAGGCGTCATGTCTCGTCCGAAAGACGGGGCGGACCGTTTGTGCCGGATTGGTCCAACCCCGCCTCCCTGTTCAGGCCGTTACTGCGAACCGCCGAACGCGGTGTCGTACTGCCGGCTGCCCGCGAACGTCGCGACGCCTGCCAGTGCCTGCGCGGCCGAGCCGAAGAACTGGCCGCTCACGTCGCCGCCAGATGCCAGCGTGGCGCTGGTCGCGGCGTTGGATGCCGTGGCGGTGCCAAGGCCGACGACCTGCGAGCCGACGATATCGGCAGTGCCGATGTCCACCTTCAGCGAGGCGTTCTGGATCGAGCCGGTGAGGGTGCCGGCGCCGAAGTTGGCGGTGAAGTTGCCGGTCAGCTGGGCGCCGCTGCCCGCGTAGTTGCTGATGCCCTTGACGGCATAAGTGGCGGTGCCGCTGGTCGGGACGCCGGCGTCCGCAGTGGCGCCGGTGCCACCGTAATAGACGGTGTGATCGCCTGCCGTGGCGCTGCCGGTCTGCGACCATTCGCCGTAGTAGACGTCCTGGGAACCGACCTTGGCATAGTCGAAGCGGCCGTACTTCGAATGGTCGGTGGTGGCCTGGGTCGTGTTGACGAAGCTGGTCACGCCGTTGGCATCGGTGCCGAGGATGCCCTGGAGGCCCTGGAAGTCGATGTACTGGGTGGGCAGCATGCTGGGCACGTTGATGCCCACGCGTCCCGGAACGTGGATCGAGCCTGCGGATACCGTGCTGACGCCGATCTTCACTTTGGTGGCATCGCTGGATTCACCGACGACCTGGGCATTGGCAGCGCCCGCCATGGCGCCGGAAATTGCAAGGGAGAGACCAAAAGCCTTGAGATGAGAGAATTTCATTCTACTTCTCCTGCGTGTTGGTGCGCCTGATCTTCAGGCGCATTCATCCAGGGTCGCCGTCGCTGTCCGGGTCTGTCGGGATTGCTGGATGCGGCGGCGGTCCTGAAATTTTGCTCAGAACTTCCCTGTCAGGCTGAGCCGTACCGTCCTGCCCGGAGCGGGCAGCATGGAGCGGGACAGGGGATCGAGATAATAGCGGTTGTTGAGGTTGAGCCCGGTCAGTTCGGCGCTGAAGCGCGCGTTGATGCGGAACTTGGCGTAGGCATCGAGCGTGACGATCTCGCCCCAGGTATAGGGGATGTTGAGCGCACAGCCGCCCACGCAGTCGTTCTCCTGCGTAAATTCGGCAAGCTGCGGATTGTCGTAGGCGCTGTACCAGATGAGGCGTCCGCCCACTTCCAGACGGCGATCGAGGAAGCGCCCGCCCATGGTCCAGTTCACGGTGTCCTCGGGCGTTGCCTGCGTGAGCAGGAACCCTGCAAGGAACCCGTACTTCACGCAGTTCGGCACGCGCCCGCGCGAAGGGTCTAGCTGCGCGGCGATGGATTCGTCGCAGGCCTTGTTGGTGGTCATATGACCGGCGCTGATGTCGGTGAAGAAGTGGCCGTTGTCGAACCGGGCCTGCAATTCGAACCCGGCGATCACCTGCTTGTCGAGGTTGGAAAACATCAGGTTCGTACTGCGCTCGATCACGTTGCGCGTGGTGTTGTGATACCAGGTGAGCTTGATGTCGGCGTGCTGATCCTCGCCGCCGAGGCCCAGCAGCGGGCGCAGGTCCTGGATGAAGGCGGCTTCCCATGAGCGCATGCGCTCCGGCTTGAGGTTCGCCAGCGGGTTGATCGAAGCCGCGAACCCGGTCGTGCTTTCGAACATGCTGGGGAAGCGCAGGGCCTGCGCATAGCGCACGTAAGCGCGGCTGCTGTCGCTGAAGTAGACGGTGGCCGAAGCCGTTGGCGTCCAGCCATGGGCGGACCGGCGTTTGACATCGGAAATCGAAATGGCCGCAATCTGTGCCGAGGCGGTGCATGAACCGGCTGCGTAGTTGGCAATGCTGTCGAGCGAACCGTTCAGGCAGATGTTGTCTGCGCGGCTATAGCGGCCGTCCGCACCCGCTTCCCAGACTGGACCGGTGTGGGACCATACGAAGGCGGTCGGATTGAGTGCATAGCGCGCTACGGCCTGGGTGATCACGCGCTCGATCGTGGCGGGATTGGCCGTGCTGCCTGCATAGCGCTCGCGCAGCGAAGCTTCGTAGGCTGCGACACCGAACTCGTTGGTCTGATAGGAGGTGGCGTAGCCTTGCGCCATGTACCGATCCAGCGAACCGCCTTGCAGTGCGATGTACTCCGGCAGGAAGTCGTCCTTCGCCCAGTACCCCGAATAGGCCAGCCCTGCGTTCAGCTTGAGGAAGCGGGCCGGCTTCCATTCGCCGCTGAACTGGATGCGGTATTCCTCACGCCGACCGGCACGCGGCAATTGCCGCCAGCCATTGGCGATGGCATCCGAATATTCGTCGTCCGAACGCAGTTTCTCATGCTGCCAGTTGCCTTCGAGCAGGAAGCTGAGCGTGTCGGAGAGCGCGAACTGGTTGCTGGCGGTGAAGCCGAAGCGGTCGTTGTGCGCGTTCATGATCGCGCTGTTGATGATGATGGGATCTGCGATCGATGCCGAATTCGGGAAGCCCCCCGAACTGTAGGTATCGCTGACAGTATCGGTTGCCCAGCCGGTCAGGCGGAGGTCCAGCCAGCGGCTGCCGGGCTGCCACTTGTACTCGGCGTTGTAGGCTTGCGCATGGACCTTGCTCAGCGGCCACTGGATATTGCCGAAGTAATTGCCGTCGGTAGTCATGATGCGCGAGGGCATGATTTCGCCGAACCTGGTGCGGCTGTCGCGGAATCCGAACTGGAGCGCCTGGTCGTCGGCGATGTGCCAGGTGGCCTTGAGCAGCACCGATTCCAGTTCGCTGGAGGTGTTGGGCACTTCATTGCCGGGCTCGTAGTTGAGACCGAGGATGCGCACGTAAGTATCGGCGTTCTGCGGCAGGCCTTCCTGCTGGTAATAGCCCGCGCCGGTCTTGCCCGAGAAGTAATTGCCGCGTTCGCGAAAGGCATAGGCGCCCATCAGGTCGAGATCGCCGACCCGGCCCGCCACGGCCAGCCGGATCGCGCGGTCGCCGAAGGAGAAGCTCTCGTTGTCGTCCGAAGTGCGCAAGTTCACGCGTAGCGAGGAATCGCAGTAGGGAAACGTGGGCGAGCCGCCGGTTCCGCACAGGAAGCCCGGCACGTCGTTGTAGTTCTGCCCGGTCAGCAGCGTGGGCAGGCGCGGGTTGGTGGAGTTGTTGCCGCCCTCCAGGCGCAGTTCGAAGCCGAAGCTCTGGCCCGGTTGCAGGATGTCATCGGCATCGAGGGTGTTGATGACCACCGCGCCGCCGGTCGATCCGTTGACGCCGCGCGCCGAGACCGGCCCTTTCAGGACCTGCACGCCCGAGATCAGGCTGGGGTCGATGTAGCTGCGGTTGCTGGCGCCGTTGTAGCCGCGCCAGACGGTCAGCGCCTGTTCGGTGCCGTCGATCACTACCGGGACGCGGCCCGGACCCTGAATGCCGCGAATGCTGGGATCGATGGCGCCGCCGTTGCGGGCGTCGCCGCTGTAGACATTGACCATGCCCTTGAGCACATCGGCGGTGTTGACGCCCTTGTAGCGCTCGACTTCCTCCTTGCCGGCGTAGACCGAGGACATGTCCTGATCGTAGACGGCATCCTTGCGGCGGGCGTCCCGCTCAGCGCCGGTCTCGGCGGTGGTTTCGATGCTCTGGCCCTCGACCTTGAGGGTGCCGAGGTTCACGACTCCGGCTTCAGGGGGGACATCGGCGGCGGTCTGCCGTGGGCGCGCGAGCGTGACGACGTTGCCCTCGATGCGATAAGTGAAGCCGCTCGCTGGCAGCAGACGGGCCAGCGCATCCTGCGTGGACATCCGGCCGCGAAGGGCGGTGCTGCGCTGGCCCTGCAGGTCGGCGGCGTTGATGCTGACCTGAAGGCCGGACTGGCTGCCGAAATCCATCAGCGCCTCGTCGAGAGCCTGCGCCGGGATATCGAAGCTGCGAACGGCGTATGCCCTGTCGGTCTGCGCCGCCGCAACGTTCGGCCATGCCAGCACACCTGTAGAAGCTGTGGCCAGCAGAATTCCCGCAATCGTTCGGACGTGCCCTGACCGTCCCCTGTTTGCCCCCGAGATCACACTGTCGCTCCCTGTGCTGAATATCGATATGAAATGCTATTGATAAGCATTTGCATATTTCATTGACGGGCGAGCAAGGCGCATTTCCGGGAGAAAATGCAAAAATTTTCAAGTATATGATTTTAACTGATAAAATTTAATATCAGAGCGCCACCCTACTGCACGGTGACGATTTTCAACCACGGCGTGATGGCTCTGACGCGGATGGAATGGGCCTTGCCGAGTGCTGACAAGGCGGCATTCGGATCGCGGAGGTCGTAGATCCCGGTCACCCGGCGGGTCGCCAGCCCTGGCCCTCGAACGACCATATAGCCGCCGTACCAGGGGCGCAGCGCATCGAGCACTTCGCCGATCGGCCGGTCCTTCACGAACATCCTGCCCTCGACCCATCCGGCGACGCGCTCCGCGCGCACCATGCCGCGTTCGGGTTGGCCACCTGCCGCAAGCGAAACCCTCTCGCCCCGGTGCAGAACGGTGCGCGGGCCGTGTTCGGCGTAGTCGACAGCAACGATGCCGCGGCGCACGGCCACCGAGGCGTTGTCGGAGAGGCCGTCCACTTCGAACGCCGTGCCCAGCACGGTGACCACGGTGTCCTCGGCCATGACCCGGAACGGACGTGCCGTATCGTGCGCCACGTCGAAATAGGCGCGGCCGCGCAGCAGGCGCGCGGATCGCGTCTTGCCGTCGATCGCGAAGGACAAGGCGCTGTCGGGCGCCAGCTTCACTTGAGTGCCGTCATCCAGCACGAGCGACCTGACCTCGCCTGCGCCGGTCATTTCCTGCGCGCGCAGATGCAGCGCCACATCCGGGGCGACCGCGAGGCAAAGACAGGCGGCAAGACCGAGGCCGCCCACCAGGCCCCAGCGCGGCCCGCGCGAACGAGCTCGCTTCTCGCGGAGCGGTAGCGCGATGACATCGTTCGATAGGGCTCCGTCACGGGCAGGCGCATTGTCCTGAACCATGACCGAGGGAAACGCCGTTTCGACCTCGGAAGCCAGATCGAGTGCCGCCTCCCAACTGGCCCGATGCGCCGGGCTGCCTTCCAGCCAGGCTTCGAACGCGGCATGCACGGCCTCGTCGCCAGGCTGGTCGTCGAGGCGAACCAGCCAATCCAGCGCCTCCCGGTCGAGGGCACTCATGTTCCCGTCTTCGCTGATCATGGAACCTGCGTCTTTCCCGTCGAATGGCCGAAGTTTTCTCTCTCGTTATCTGGACGACGAATGGCGCCGCCATTTTTCCGCAAAAATCTGATCACCGCCGTTGACCTCCCTGGCGGCGAGCCTTCCGGCACTGTTCCAGCGCGGAAACGACCAGTTCGTGGACGAGGCTTTTCGACAGACCGAGCCGGGTACCCACTTCGACCAGCGTAAGCCCTTCGACGCGGTGCAGGAGAAAGGCCTGGCGTGTCCGTTCCGGGAGACGAGAGACGGCAATGATGTGAGCGAGTTCATCGGCAGCTTCCGCGCAGGCCTGCGCCGAGGGCATGTCGCTAGCGATTTGCTGCGCGGCGTCGGCTGCATCCTGTGCAAACAGGCGGCCCTCGAAAGCGCGTCGCCGTCTGGCATCCAGTGCGAGATTGCGTGCGATTCGGAACAGGAAGCGATCGGGTTCATGGATTGCCTGGACTTCGGCAGCGTCGATGAAACGCGTCCAGGCATCCTGCACGACGTCTTCGGCCAGTCCGATGTCGCCGGTTATCGTCGATGCGTAGCGGATGAGAGCTGAACGGTTCTTGGTGAACACGCCAAGATGATCCGGCCTGTCCGTTTCCGCGTTGCTCCCGAAGGGCTTATCCATGCTGGGCCACTAACAGATCACTTGTTGCGAACCAATCTCAAAAAGCGTTTGAATTCGATCAACAAGTTGTGTGCGCCGGTGTGCAGACACTTCTGCCGCACACCGGCGCCCTCGGCTCGTCTCAGGTCTTAGCGTCGAACATGGGCGCGCGCTTGAAGTCCGCCTTGCCGAAGGGGCGGTCGCGGAACATGTAGCCGTAGTAGAATTCGCGGAGCTGCCGGTGGTAGTCGCGAATACGATCGCGATAGGCGAGTTGGGCGGAAAGGTCGGTCCTGGCCATGCCGGTCAGCACGGACTGGACGCCTACGGAAGGCAGCAACCAGCCGAGACCGTGGGCGGCGCGGTCCCGCGCTTCGAGGCCCTGGCGATAGACACGGACCTTGCCGGCCACGCTTTCGTCGCCGACCTGATGGAAGGCGAAATACCACTTGTAATGGAATGCGGAGGTTAGCGGGGAAGAGTCCGCCCATTGCGGATGACGGGCATAGAACGCCTTCATCGTATCCTCGCGCGGGATGTCCCAGGCGCGGTTGACGGTCTCCCGCTGGGCAAGGGCGATCTCGGCGCCCTGATCGATCGCGATCGCCCGGTTTATGGCGACGTGGCCCAGCGTCGGCAGGATGAGCACGAGCATCAGCCAGAGCGCCGCCGTCGTGGCTGCATTGGCCGTGCTGCTCCATCCCAGCCGCTCGACAAGCGCGCAGAGAACGACCCAGAACAGCAGATAGCCCGCGACCAGCAGCAGGATCGTGAGGATCGCTGCAAAGCCTGCGCCCGAGAGTGCTGCCGCAACCGCAAAGGGCATGCAGATCACGCTCCACAGCAGCGCCAGACGCAGCAGCACGCGCCGCCGCCAGAGCGCCGCGCCGCCGTTCGGCAATGCCGCCAGCGTGCGCCAGCGCCCGGCCTCGCGCTCGCTCGAATTGAGGTCATGGCACAGGGCGATGACGAAGAGCGGGGCGAGGAATACCAGCACGAACGCGAAGTCGAAGCGGCCGGGCAAGGCCATTTCGGGGTTGAAGGTGTCGCCGTCGTAGATCTGCGCCTCCAGCCCGAGCGCGCGGACACGCAGGATGTAAGGCGACACGTCCCGCATCCCCAGTGCCGCGAAGGCAAGCGGCGAGGGCGCATCCCAGGTCGGATGGAAGCTGTAATAGGCCGCGCTGCCCGCGTCCTTCTCCTTGTCCACCCAAGCGGCAATGGCGCCGATGTCTTCGTTTTGCGCTGCGGGAATGGCGGCGATGGCAGCGCGCTGCCGCGCGACTTCCGCCATGCCCGCGACAAGCGCTGCAATAGTAAGCGCTGCCAGCAGGGCGAGCGCAGTGGCTGCCAGCCGCTGACGCATCAGCAGGCGCAGTTCATGCATCCACAGGGTCATCGGCGCTCTCCCAGACGGCGGGTGGCCAGCGCAAGCAGCGCGGCGGCAGCGGCAAGCCAGCCGAGCACGATGGCAAGGCCGGGCAGGGCGCGGCCTGCCAGCGTAGCGCCGGTCGGCGCCTTGTAGGTGAAGTCGGGCATGGCTTCCCAATGATCGGCCGATACGCGTTTGCGGCGGTCGGCACCGGAGTCCTTGGCGGTGTCATCGGCATAGCTGACGCCATCGGCCTCCAGCTGATTGAGACGCTGGACAAGACTGTAGCGATAGGCCTCCGCCTGTTCGAGGAACCCGCGATGGGCCGCAAAGTCCGTCCCGGCCGCTGCCATCGACAGAGAGCGCAGGGCAATGGCCGGGCTGATCATGCCGATGGCGCCGGCGATCGCGTTCTGGCGGCCCTGCGCATCGTAGCTCTCGCTGCCGTAGCGGTTGAACAGGTTGGACGTGATCCGCTCACCCTCGACGGCGAGCAGGCCCTTGTAGTTCACCGGCAGATCCTCGACGCGGGTGACGCCGTAGCGTTCCAGCACCGATGCCTTGAACCTGGCGAAAGTCGGATCCTCGGGGTTGTGCGCGTCACCCAGTTTCCGCAGATCGCGGGCGATGGCGACGTCGGTCTGCAGGCGATTGCGCAAGGGGACCGCCGCCTCTGCAAGACTGGGCGCTACGCGTGGCAGCAGGACCACCATGACCGCCCAGATCGCGATGAGTGCCAGCAGGGCGTCCCGGCTACGACGCACCAGCGTCGAAACCAGCACGATCGCCAGAACCCAGAGCAGCAGCCATGCCGTATAGCCAAAGACGATGACCGCCATCGGCAGGGCCGAAGCGCCGGGCTGTCCCGCAAGGGCAACGAGGCCGACGATCGCGGGGAGTGCCAGCAGCAGGGCGACGGTGCCGAGCGCGAGCAGCTTGCCGCCCACGATCTGCGTCCGACTGGCGCCTTGCATCATCAGCACGCGCAGCGTCCCGCGCTCCGTCTCGCGCGCGACGGCTCCATAGCCGAGGAAGATCAGCAGCAGCGGTGCCACGGCCTGCAGCACAAAGGCGGGCGTCAGCTGGCCGAAACGGACCAGCAGCGAACTCTGGTTGACGTCGCCGAAATTGGCGGTGTTCTGCCGATGGCCTTCCAGAAACATCGAATTGCCGGTGAAGGTATCGACGCCGGGATCGAAGGCGGCGAGCGCGCTCAGCGGGCGGAAGATGAAAGTGCCATAGTGGACCATGCGGTGCGGATGGCGGTCCGGTTGCCCGTCGAAGGCTTCTTCGGCGGCGTGCTGGTGACGCTCACGCAAGTCCGCGATGCCGCGCTGATGCGCCCACGAGCTTGCGACCGCTACGAGCGTGAGCAGAACCATCAGCACAGAGGCGATCACGGCCACGCGATTGCGGGCCATAAGTCGCAATTCGTCCCGTGCAATCAGGCGGACGACGTTCATGCCGCCAGCCTTTCGGCGCTCACGGCGAACCTTGCGTGAAGTGCGCGCACGTCGAAGCGATCCGGGCCATCGGCCGTGACATCCTCGACGATCCGGCCGGCTTCGAGAAAGCAGATGCGATCGGCGATATCCGCCGCGCTCAGCAGGTCGTGCGTAACCATGAGGACAGCCGTGCCCCGTTCTCGCACGGCCAGGACAAGCGCGTTGAAATCGGCCGTCGCGCGCGGGTCCAGGCCCGATGTCGGCTCGTCGAGCAATAGCACCGGCACTTCGCGGAGCAGCGCGACCGCAATTGCCACTTTCTGGCGCATGCCCTTGGAAAAGGCGCCGAGCCGCTGGTCCCACGCACGTTCCTGAAGGCCTGCCGCCGCGAAGGCATCGGTGATGGCCGCGCGATCCTGCGTATCGCCGGACAAGGCGAGCAGATACCGGGCATTTTCAACCGCCGTCAGGTGTTCGTAGAGCGCAACGTTCTCGGGCAGATAGGCGATGTTGCGACGGGCGGCTTCGGGCTGGCTGCCGGGATCGATACCGCAGATCGCCACGCGGCCGGCATCGGCGCGAACGAAGCCCAGCAGTGTGGACAGCGTGGTCGACTTACCCGCGCCGTTGCCGCCCAGCAATGCGGTGACCGTACCGGCGGCGACGTTGAGCGAAAGAGCGTTCAGCACAGGATGGTCGCCGTAAGCTAGAAACACATCTTCGATCAGGATCGGCAAGGCGGGCTCAATCATTTTGTTTCCTGATTATTGCTGGATTTGCGGTGCGATACTTGGTGCTTCCGCGGTGCCTTGCCTCATGTTTGGTGATGTTGCAACATATCATTGATATGGAGAATTTTCTCGGGAGCCACGCTGGAGGTGCATCGGCCGCAGCCAAAGCGACCACTTTTATCAGACTGGCTGCGGCCCTTCCTCGCGATGCGACCAGACGCTGTCGCGGGGGCCTTGCCGCGCTCGCTTTTTCGCCGTCCGCGCAGCCAGAAAGAGCATGGCCGCAAGGGCAAGAGCAGCGGTATCGACAAGGACGAGGCTGGCCGTGTCGAACCAGCGAGAGCCGGCCAGCAGGCTTGAGACCGGGATCGCGAGCATGGAAAGAGCGGCGAACAGCGTCAGTTCCGCGCCTGAGCGTGCCGCTCCCCGCGATAGCGCCCAAGCGGTAGCGCCGAGAAATACGGCGTAGTAGATTGCGCTGTGCAGACCGTAGCTCGCGCTCGCGCCCAATAGCTTTGCTGCTGCGAGTGTGAGCGAAATACCGGCGATGCAGCCGAGCGGGACGCCGACCGTCAGCGCGCCCAGTATTTTCGTCGCGCGCGTCTGTTCGACGGCGCCCGCCTTGCGCTCCTTCTTGCGGCGCGATTCCACCCAGAGCAGGTTGCCGGTGTAGAACAGGAATGCCCCCGCCAATCCCAGCAGGAAGTAGGACCAGCGGATTGCATTGCCGCCGAAATTGCCGAAATGCAGGGCGAAGAAGCTGGTGATCGTAGCGGACCATCCATCCTGCATGCCCGGCATGTAATCGGTGGCGGTGATCGCCCCCGTTTCAGGATCGATACCCGCCATTCCGTAAGTCGGCGCACGCATGCCATGGCGCGCGTCGCTGCCCTGCACGCGCAGGGACGGCAATCCGCCGCGTCCCTGGCCATAGACCAGGACTTCTGGCGTGAAGCCGGGGGCCTGCGCCTTCACGCGCTGCACAAGCTGGACGGGGGAAAGCGACTGCCGAGGCGGGGCGGCTGCGGACATGGCTGCGCGGCCTGCGCGTTCCTGGCCGCCGAAAACCATCCCCTGCGCGCCATAGAACTGGTCGTGAAATGCGAAAACCACGGCGGTCAGCGCCATGATGATGTGAAACGGCAAGCTGAACAGACCAAGCACATTATGCACGTCGAGCCACATGCGCTTGACGTTCTTGCCGATGCGCAGCGCGAAGAGATCGCTCACGAGGCTAGGCAGCAGGACCACCAGCCCGGATACGAGCGCAATCGTGTAAAGCAGGGCGATCGCGCCCATGATCGGCATCGCGATCTCATGCGGAAAGGGCAGACCGACCTGCTGGTGCAGCACGTCGATGAACTGCGCCACTTCCGAAGGGCCACCGGTCGCGACCTGAAGCGTACCGTCCGGCGCGAGCGAGGCGTAGTGCTTCACACCGCCGCCATGCTCGGCTTCCTCGCCTCGCGCCGAAGTCCAGCTCATGCGGGCGGGATTGGCGGAATCGATCTTCAGGTGGATCTCATACCCCTTCGCGGCCTCGGGATGGGCAGCCAGGGCCTTGGCGACGAGTTCGGGCGTCCGCTGCAAGGAGGGCGCCGAGGCCAGCGCAGGGGGCGGAGAGGCCCAGCGTTGCAGCGGCGTTTCGAACATCGTGACGGCGCCTGCATAGAAGGCGACGAACAGCGCGAGCCCGGAGATTATCCCGACCCAGCCGTGGATCTCCTTGTACATCCTTACAAGGTCTGTAGGCAGCTTCACGGGTGCGAACCTCCCGGCAGCAGCACGATTGCCCAAATCGCGAGATTGGCGACGGCCAGCCAGCACCAGGCACGGGCGGTCGAGCGGAACATGAAGCAGAAGCTGAGGGTCATGGCCCAGACCGGCGACATCAACCACATCGCGAATTGGCCTTTGGTCGAAAAGAAGGTGTCGCCCACTCCGGCGAGCCGCTGAAACAGGCCTGCCGCGCCCAAGGCGAGCGTGAAGCCCAGGATCAGACCGGCGCTGGATTTCCCGAACCAGTCCTTGCTCGAAAGCGGTTTGTTCATTTTCGCCCCTCCGGTTCGCGCCGCAACCAGGCGACGACAAGCGGGACCAGGCTCCAGACCGTCATCGCCAGAGTCATGACGATGAAGATCGCCGTCGCGGGGCCTGCCCAGCGAAGCATCATTGCCGTGCCTGCGACCAGGAAGAGCAGCCCGCCCCATCCGGCAAGACGCGGCGGAAAGGGCAGTTCTCCCCAGCGCTGGTTGGGCGAAGCGAGATAGAGCAGCACGCTCGAAAACAGGGCGAGCAGCCCTCCGCCCAGCGCGAAGATCATTTCGCGTCCTTCCGTTCCGGCTGCCCGAATGCCAGCGCGATGCCGTCTGCCATGGCCGCCATCATCGTCGAGCCGTGGGTCTGACCCGCAAGCACTACGGCGTGTGCGTCAATGCCATGGGTCGATAGCGTTGCGGCCACATGGCCAAGGCTTCCCGAGCCTCCCGCCGGAGCGCCCTCCCGGTCGCCCCCGGCCATCAGCACGCGCTTGCCCGGGGTTGTGGACATGGCTGCGGCTTCCCGGGCGACAAGGCCGTTGCCGTACCAGAGCGAAGGGCTGACCGCGACATAGCGCGACCAGAAGCCGCCGCCTGCCAGAGCGTGCAGTGCCAGCAGTCCGCCGAAACTGTGCCCCATCAGGGTTTCGCGGCCGGTGTCGATCTTCCAGCGCCGGGTTACTTGCGGGCGGACCTCGTCCCGCAGGAAGGCAAGAAAAGCATCGCCTCCACCCAGAGGCCGACCGCTGGCCGGGGACCCGGCCGGAATGGCATATCCCGGCACGGACGGCGTATAGTCCAGGATCCGGCGCGGCAGCGAACCGGATTCGATGGCGACGATCACGCCTTCCTCGACCCCGGAACGCGCGCGGGCACCGGCAAGGCGGCGGGCCGTCATCGTGGCGATGGCGAAGTTGTCTTCCCCGTCCAGCAGCCAGAGCACCGGCCAACCCTGCGGCGGCGGCGGGCCATCGGGCCATGCCACCATGACCCGGTAATCGTGCCCGTCCGCCGAACGCAAGGTAAGGACGTCCGATCGTTCGATCTGCCAGGGTGCGGCGGAGGCATTGGTGGGGAACGACACCGTCGCACCCCCCGCCATGGACGTCATCGCCAGGGCGGCGGCCAGCCTGCGCCCGCTCACCACTTGAACTGAAGCCGAGCGGTAACGCTTCGACCTTGCCCATAATAGCAGGCCGAAGTGGCCGTGCAGGTGGCGACGAAGCGCTTGTTGGCGATGTTGCGTCCGTTCAGCGACAGGGTCGTGCGGTCGCTGAGTTCGTAGCGGATGAAGGCGTCGAACAGCGTGTAGTCCGGGATGGCGAGGGTGTTGTTGGTGTCGCCGTAGCTCTTGCCGGTATAGCGCACGCCGCCGCCGAAACCGAGACCCGTTAGCGGGCCGGAGCGGATGCTTTCGTTAAGAAACAGCGAGGCCATCCATTCCGGGACTTGCGGCAGCCTGTTGCCAAGCTGGGCGACGGTGTTCGACTCCGTGATCTTGCTCCAGGTGCGCGTGGTCGTGCCGATGACCGCCAGGCCGAACGGCAGGCTGGCCTTGGCCTCAAGCTCTATGCCGCGCACGCGGCCTTCGCCGGTCTGGACCAGGCAGGTCGAAGTGCCGCACAGCGTTCCTGCGGGATCGGGCGTCGTCATGTTCTGCTGGGTGATCTGATACCCGCCCAGCGTCACATAGATGCCCTTGTGCTGGTAACGCAGACCGGCTTCCCACTGTTGCCCGGTGGTGGGCACGAACGGTTCGCCGTCGAGGCTGGTGGAGGGATCGCTGACTTGCGGCTGGAACGATTCCGAATAGCTGGCGTAAGGAGCAAGGCCGTTGTCGAACAGATAGACCGCGCCTGCGCGCCAGGTGAAGGCGTCCGATTTGGTGACATAGGTCTTGTCGGTGACGGGATTATGCGTGCGGTCCTTGGCCCAGTCCTGGCGCCCACCCACCGTGACGCGCAGGCGGCCGAGGGCGATCTGGTCCTGCAGGTATACGCCGGTCTGGCGGCTGACCGTCTCGGTATAGATCTGCGGGCTCATGTTCGCGGCAAAGCCGGCCGATCCGCGTGGTTCGGGATCGAAGATGTCGAGAATGGGCAGAACGAGCGAGGCCCTCACGAGATCGCGATAGTGTTCCCACTCGGTGTGGAAGTAGTCGACGCCGCCGAGGATCGTGTGCTTCAGCGGCCCGGTGTTCACTTCGTACTGAAGCTGGGTGTCGGTGGCCCAGCCATCGCTTTCGCCGGTGCCCTGAACGGCGCGCCGGCCGATCGTCTGGCCGGGAATGCAGCCGGCAATGGTCGCATGGCAGGTGGTCAGCGTATCGCCGGAAAGCACGACCACGCGATAGAGCGTGTCGATATGGGTGTAGCGGGTGTTGTTGCGCAGGGTCAGCCCGCTGTCGCCGAAGCGATGCTCGAAGAACGAGGCCGCGAGGTACTGATTGCGATCGAAGGTATTCCAGTCCGGCTCGCCCAGATTGGCGTCGTTGGCGATGTAGTGGCCATTGCTCATGCGCAGCGCGCCAAGGGCGGGAAGGAACTGGAAGGTCGCCCCGCCTTCATCGCGCTGGTATTGGCCGAGCAGGGTCCAGGTCGTCTGATCGTCGGGTTTCCAGGTCAGGCTGGGCGAGACGTACTGGCGGGAATTGGTGACGCCGTCGACTTGCGTGTCGCCATAACGGGCAAGGCCGACGACGCGCGCGGACAGCGTGCTGGAGATCGGTCCGCCAACATCCGCCGCGGCTTGTCCGTTCCAGTTGTCGAGATCGGTGGTGCCCATGGCCTGGAGCATGAATTCGGCATGGAACGTGTCCGTCGGGCGTTTGGACACGATATTGACGACGCCGCCCGGCGCGGTCTGGCCATAGAGCGCGCCGGAAGGGCCCTTCAGCACTTCGATCTGCTGGAGCGCGAAAGTGTCGAAGCCGGGGCGGGTCCACTGGCCGCCGGAAGGCAGGCGCAGGCCGTCGACGAAGTTGTTGTTCGATGAGAACCCACCCGCGCCGAAGCCGCGCACGGAAACTTCGTCGGTGCGGCTGTCGATGCCGGAGGGCTCCGCCTGCACGCCAGCGGTATAGCTGAGGGCGTCGGCTATGGTCGGCGATGCGCGCAAGTCGATCTCGTCGCGATTGATGATCGAGATCGACTGCGCGGATTCGATGATCGGCGTCGCGCTCTTGGTGGTCGATATCGCTTCCGATTGTCCGGTGGCGGTAACGATGATGTCACCGCCGCGGCGCTGATCCTCGTCGGCAGGCGCCGTCTGCGCATGAACGATCGACGAAGTGCCGCAGAGCAGGACGGCCGAAATGATGGAGAGCTTGGACATGTGAATCCCCTGAAACTTGGGGGCGCACTAATGCGATCAACTCGCATTAGCAAGTTTGTATGGCGGTTTCGTTGCTGGCAGCGGGTGAAGAACGGCAACACCATGAACTCCGAAACCCTGAGCGGACGGCGCCCTTTCACCTGAATGCCGCTTGGGCGGTATGACATCTTGTCCTGATGACAGGGCCGAATGAGCAGGCTAAGGCCAACGGCGATGGGGACCCTGCGCGCCTATTTCCAGCGACACTACCGGCAGGCCTTTGTCCTTGCTCTGCTGGCGCTTTGCCTCAAGGCGCTGCTCCCCAGCGGCTTCATGCTGGGGCAGCATCACCGCACGATCACCATCGAAATCTGCCATGATGCCACCGGGGGCAGCTCCACGCTGCAGATGCTGGTGCCGACGAAGGCGGGTTCGGATCATGTGCCCGGCAAGCCTGCCAAGGGCGAGTGTCCCTTCGGGGCGCTGTCCATGGCCTCGCTGGGCGGCGCCGATCCGGTGCAGCTGGCTCTGGCCATTGCCTTCATCATGGCGCTGGGGTTTGCGGCCATCCGCCCGGCGGCTCTCACCCGGTCATATTATCTCCGTCCACCCTTGAGAGGACCTCCAGCCCTGACCTGATGTCCCGTGTGCGGGGCCCGGCAAATTGCGCCGGCACGCTTCCGCTCGACTTCAGGTAACGCACGCGCGCGCTTGACGCCTGCGTGCGAAAACAGGGTTTTCGATGCAGACTTCCGTTCTTGCGATCGCCGCCGCACTGGCCGCGATCGCCACGCCCGCATTTGCCGAAGAGAAGCCGCGCGACGAGATCGTCGTTGTCGGCCAGACCGACCAGCTCAAACTGGACGCCGGGAACGCCACCGGCAGCCGCCTCGACCTGACCGCGCGCGAGACGCCGGCAACGGTCGAGACGATTACCCAGGCCGATATCCAGTTCCGCGGTTTGCGCACCGCGCGCGAGGCTTTCGCCGGTATTCCCGGCGCGATCTCGGGCAACGTTCCGGGCAATCCCGCGGCGGTGATGATGCGCGGCTTTTCCGGCAGCGCCGTTTCGATCCTGCAGGACGGCGTGCGCGTCTCCACCTCCACCGTCGTGCAACGCGACACCAATACCTGGCACTTCGACCGGATCGAGGTGATCAAGGGCCCGGCCTCCGTCCTCTATGGCGAGGGCGCGCTGGGCGGCGTCATCAACAAGGTGACACGCAAACCCGTTTTTGACGGCGACCACATGGATGCCCTGATCAGCGTGGGCAGCTTCGATACGGTCACGGCAGCCGGCGGCGTCAACTATCAGGTTTCCGACAAGCTGGCGCTGCGCGCCGACGTCAGCAATATGCGCTCCGACAGTCTCTACGACGTCGACGACAATGCCACCCGCTCCACCGGCGGAACCGCAAGCGCACTGTTCCAGCCATCGCAGGACCTCTCGATCCTCGTCGCGGTCGATCACTTCAACGATCGCTATGACAGCACTTACCAGGGCCTGCCGCTCGTTTCGGCCGCCGTTGCGCGCGATCCCAGCTCGGTCCTGCGCAGCAGCAATGGACTGGTGATCGACAAGGCCTTGCGCCGCCGGAACTACAACCCCGCTGGTGCCTATTCGGGTTCGGACGAGACCACGCTGCGCTCGCGCATCGACTGGAAGCTGGGAGGTGGGTGGTCCTGGGGAACCGACCTGACATGGTACACCGCCGACCGCGCCTTCGTGCTGAGCGACACGCAGACTTTCGTCGCGCCGACCAGCGCGTTCCCGAACGGCAGCTTCAGTCGCACGCTTCAGCGCTTCTATCACGATCAAACCTTCTGGAACCTGCGTACTGCGGTCTCGAACGACAGTATTCTGGCGGGCTTGCGCAATCGCTTCAGTGTGGGGGCGGAGTACAACCACACCGATTTCGCCAGCCTGCGCCAGCAATCGTCCAGCGGGGCGGTGGCAGCCGTAGATCCCTACGATCCGCAAGTCGGCTCGTTTCCGACCTCGGACAGCGCCTATACCCGCGGAAACGTTCTCTACGATTCGACGCTGAAGACGCTGTCGGTCTTCGCCGAGGATGCCCTGAACCTGACGCCGCGCTGGCTGGTGGTCGGCGGGCTGCGTTATGACCAGATCGATCTGGAGCGGGCCGTCACCGACTACAACGCCGTTCCGAACACACTGCAGCGCGCCAATCCGCACTATCATCCATTGTCGTGGCGCGTTGGCTCCACTTACGACCTGAGCGGCGGCCTGACGCTTTACGCGCAGTACACGACGGCGACCGTGCCGGTCTCGACGATCCTCCTGCAATCGATCGCCAATACCGGCTTCAAGATGACCAAGGGCCGCTCGGCCGAAGGCGGTGTCAAGCTTTCGGCCTTCGACAAGCGCCTGACGGTTACGGGCGCCGCCTACTGGATCAGGCAGGACAATATTCTCACCCGCGATCCAGGCGATCCCACGATCACCGTGCAGGGCGGCAGCCAGTCCTCACGCGGGATGGAACTCAGCCTTGCCGCTGCTCCTACGCGGCAGCTCTCGCTGGGGGCGAGCCTGGGCTACACCGATGCCAAATACGACGAACTCGTCGAGGCGGGGGGAGCCGTGCGCACCGGCAATCGCCCGATCAACACGCCGACGACCACCGCAAGCGCCAATGCAGCCTACGCGATCCCCGGCACGCGGATAACGCTGAGCGGTTTTGCCAACTACGTTTCGGGTTTCTACACCGATACCGCCAATACCATCAGGGTCGAGGGGCGCACGACTTTCGACGCGGCGGTTTCCTGGCAGGTGGCCGCGGCGAGCTCGCTGACCTTCCGCGCGCGCAATCTTACCGACAAGTTCTACGCCGAGTATTCGGGCTATCCCACTACCAACGTCTATATCGGCGCGCCGCGCAGTTTCGAACTGGCGCTGGCGACGCATTTCTGATGGCGATGCGGATTAGCGGGTCCACCATGCGACGAAACGTGCGCAAGGTTCACTTGTGGCTGGGACTGACCCTTGGCGGGTTCTTCGCGCTGCTCGGGCTGACCGGATCGGCGCTGGTGTTCTATCAGGCCATCGATGGCTGTCTCCACCCGGAAATCCGGGTGGAGACGTCGCAGCCCGCGCCGGGCTGGAACTCTCCTGTATGGGATCGCGCCCTCGCGACGCTTCATGTCCGCTGGCCGGATCGCAAGGGCAACTGGCGTTTCGAGGTGACGGGGGAGCCCGGCGCATTGCCGGTGCGCTATCAGCCTCCGCATGCCGGTCATCACGACCGGCGCGTGATGGTCTGGCTTTCGCCCGATGGCCGAACGATCCTGCGCGAGGCGGTCTGGGGTGAGTACCTGATGACCTTCATCTACGACCTGCACATGCAACTGGCACTGGGCGAAACCGGCCATGCCGCGGTCGGCTGGATCGGCGTTGGTCTGGTCTTCCTGCTCGCTACGGGTCTCTGGGCCTGGTGGCCTCGGGGAAGCTGGCGCAAGGCCTTTCGCTACAAGCACGAAGGTTCACCATCGCGCCGTCTGCGCGATATCCACAAGCTTGCCGGGCTCGGCGGGCTCGCACTGTTGCTGATGTTGGCGATAACCGGGGCGATGCTGGCGCTTCCCGGCCAGACTGGTGCTGTGATGGCGCCCATTCTGGGCACAGCAAAAGCGGAACCTGCGCCTCACTCAAGCGGGCGGACCGGCAGGCAGGTACTGATCCGCCAGGCTCTGAGTGCCGCGCATGCGGAATTGCCGGACGCCAGGATCGCCTGGGTGGAAGCACCGGGGCCGGGAGACGGTGCGTTCATGGTACGCATGCAGCAGCCGGACGACCCCAGCTTCCGCTTTCCGCATAGCTTCGTCTTTGTCGATCAGTACGACGAACATGTCCTGCGTGTCGATGACAGCAGACAGGCAGAGCCGGCCGCGCTTGTCACCAACTGGTTACATCCGCTTCACGACGGATCGATTGGTGGACTGTTCCTGCGTGTTCTCCTGGTTGGCATAGGACTGATACCGGGCTTGCTGTTCCTGACCGGACTGTGGCGCTGGCGTAAGCAGCGCGGGCAAGAACCCCGGCAGTTTCCTTAACCTGAACCGGCTGTTGGAACTGAATTGCCATCCGAGACCACAGCCATGTCGTAGACCACGACTTTGTCCCAGAGATGCTCGCAAGCCTTTACGAAGGCCCGGTGGATCGGATGATCCTGATAGGTCTTCTGGTCTTCCACGCTGCCGAAGAACATGAGTTCGGAAACGTCGTAGCTGCCATCGACGACATCGCGCGCCTCGGTGCTGGCAGGAATGCCGATCTCGAGGTTCTGGATCACGGGAATGCCTCGCAAGGTGCGCAGGCCTGCAATCAGCCGGTCGCGATCCTCCTGCGAGCCGTGTCGCTTGAGCCAGAAGAACACGTGGTGGACCAGTCGGGGACGAGCGGTGGCCGCCTCTGCGCCCGTTGCGGCACCCGTCGCACCCAGGGCGATGCCTGTGCCGCCCAGGGCGATCATGGCTGCCATTTCCCGTCTGCTTGCTTCCATGGTGCAGCTTTCCTTTTCCTGCAGGCCGGTTTTCCGAGGGCCGGTGGGTTGCGGTTCATCATATCGGCTGTCGTGCGATGGATTCGCGAACGACGATCGTGTGATCGAAAATCTCGTCGCTCACGCCGCTTTCGGTTTTTCCAAGTGCGGCGATCAGGCATTCAGCGGCGCGGAAGGCCATATCTTCGACCGGCTGCCGCACGACCGTGAGCGGCGGCCAGATGCGCGACGCCAGGATGGTATCGTCGAAGCCTGTAACAGTCAGGTCGGCGGGCAATTTCAGCCCCCGGCGATTGGCCTCGGCGACGATGCCGACGGCAAGGTCGTCGCTGCTGCAGATGATCGCGGTCGGCCGATCGGATCGCGACAGCAGTACGCGCGCTGCCGCTTGTCCTGCATCATAGTCGAACTCGCCGTGCTGGACGATCAGGTCGGTGTCCGTGGGAATCCCGGCATCGCGCTGCGCCGCGATAAAGCCGTCGAGGCGTGCCGCGACGACGCTGTAGTGATCGGGGCCTGCGACATAGGCGATGCGGCGGTGCCCCCCTGCAATGACGTGGCTGGTAAGCGACAGCATGGCGGCGCGATTGTCGATCCTGACGGTGGTGACGTCGGGCATCGCCGTGCCGGTTGCGATCGCGGCGAGAGGAACGCCCAGTTCGGGCACGATGTCCGATCCGCTGAGTTGCTCGGCAAAGGGCGGGATGAGCAGCAGTGCATCGGCGCCGGAGCGCACGAGGTCCTGCGCCATGCGTTCGGCTTCCTTGCGGCTGACGCCTTCGCCGTCGCGCAGGATCAGTTGCAGGCCGTGGGCATTGGTCGCGCGCAAGGCACCCACCAGCACGGCGTCCAGAAAGGGCGTGCGCCGATTGCTGTAGAGCAGGCCTACAGTCGTCGCGCGCGACTTCGCCAGCCGCCGCGCGGCGAGATTGGGGACATAACCCAGTTCCGCGATCGCCGCCCGGACCGTGGCCACCGTGGCGGCGCTGGCACGTCCGGCGCCGTTCAGGACGTTGGACACGGTCATGGCGGACACGCCTGCGCGCTGCGCCACTGCGCGGATCGTCACGCCGTTTTCGTTGCGCCTCGCCATCAGATTCGTGTTTCCATATCCTCCGATAGCGGGTTTCCTACACCTTCACAGCGTTGAAAACCCGCACCTGCCGCCAGAGGCCTGCTGTTCCGTGTCAGATCGTGCCTGCCTTCAGTCCCTTCACGGCATGATCCACCGCACGCGCGGTCAGGGCCATGAAAGTCAGCGAGGGATTGACGCAGGAAATCGAGGCCATCTGCGCCCCATCGGTGACGAAGAGGTTGGACGCATCATGCGCCTGGCTCCACTTGTTGAGCACCGAGGCGCGCGGATCGTCGCCCATGCGCGCGCCGCCCATCTCGTGGATGGCATCGCCCGGCACGTGCTCCTTGACCTTGCTCTCCACGTTCTTGAGGCCCGCGGCGCGCAGCATCTTTTCGCCCTGCTCGCGGGCATCGGCCATCATGCGCAGTTCGTTGTCGCGAAACGTGACGTCGAAGCGCATCAGCGGCAGGCCGAAGCGGTCCGCCTTGTTGGGGTTCAGCGAGACGCGGTTGTCCTCATAGGGCAGGCATTCGCCGAAAGCGCCCATCTGGAACTTCCAGCCACTGTAGCGGCGCATGCCTTCCTTCATCGCGGCACCGAAGCCGACCGGCTTGGACGGTTCGCGATAGGCGCCGCCCTGATAGCCGTAGCCCCGCCGGAAGCCGAGGTCCTCATCCTTGCCGTTGTTGCGGAAACGCGGGACATAGATGGCGCCGGGGCGGCGGCCATATTCTATGAATTCCTCCATGCCGGGAATGTCGCCTTTCACGCCGACGCGGAAGATATGGTCCATCACATAACGGCCCAGGGTGCCACTGGTGTCGAAATGGCTGCGCTCGCTACCTTCGGCGCGCGAGTTCATGAGGATCTGCACCGAGCCGAGCGTCGAGGCATTCAGGAATACCACCCGCGCACGAACCACTTCCGCCTGCCCGGTCTTGGCATCGATGAGGCGGACGCCGGTGACTTTCTTCGTGGCCGGATCGTATTCGAGATTGGTGACCACCGCATCGCTGCGCAGCGTCAGGCGCCCGGTGGCGCGGGCGGCGGGCAGGGTGACCGCCTGCGTCGAGAAATAGGCGCCGAACGAACAGCCGTTGCCGCACTGGTTGCGCAGCTGGCACTTGGAGCGGTTCTGTTCCGGCTTGTCCTCGGTCATGTTGGACAGGCGCGCGTTGATCATCTTTCGCCCGGGGAAGGCCGTTTCGAGCCGCTGCTTCATCCATTTTTCGGCAATGTTCATCGGCATCGGCGGCTGGAATTCGCTGTCCGGCAGATAGTCGAGGTTCTCGCGCGAGCCCGATACGCCGATATAATTCTCGACATAGCTGTACCAGGGGGCGAGGTCGTCATAGCCGATCGGCCATTCCCCGCCGATACCGTCGCGCTTGTTCGCCTCGAAATCGGCGGCACTCCAGCGGAAGCTCCAGCGGCCCCAGATCAGCGACTTGCCGCCGACGGCGGCGGGGCGGATCCAGTAGAACTTGCTGCCGTCCTCGTAATCGTAGGGGTTCAGCCGGTCGTTGTTGTAGAAGGCCTGGTTGCTGGGCGCGACATAGCCATGCTGGGCGATGAAGTAGTCGCTGTCGCGCAAGGCATCCGGCATGATATTGCGCGCGGGCACTTCGTAGGCGGGCTTGCCATCGTAGGTGTAGTCGTCGACATGCTCGACCATGTGGCCGCGATCGAGCATCAGCACGCGCAGACCCTTTTCGGTCAGTTCCTTGGCGGCCCAGCCTCCGCTGATGCCCGAGCCGATGACGATCGCATCGAACCTGTCCGTAGTAGCCATCGTTATCCTCTCCCTGGTCGATGGTCAGAAGCGCAATCAGAACTTGAGCGTGTTCAGCGTCTGGAAGCTCTTGGTGATGTCCGGCAGATAGGGCGCGGGCGACTGGTCATTCTCGACGTAGAAGTGCTGCGCCCCGGCAAGCCCGTTGAGCTTGAAGATGGCGGCGAAGTCGATCGTGCCGAGGCCCACCGAGGTCATGCTGCGGTCTGCGCGCATGTCCTTGACGTGATAGGCATAGACGCGGCCCGCAAGGCTGCGGATCAGTGCCTGCGGATCCTGTCCCGCATAGATCGCCCAGTAGAGATCGAGTTCGATCTTCACCAGCGCCGGGTTGCAGGCCTTCACCAGACGGTCGAACAGGCTGACGCCGTCCGGCTTCACGGTGAATTCGAAGTCATGGTTGTGATAGGCGAAGCCGAGGCCGACCGCCTTCAGCTGCTCGCCGAAGCGGTTGATATTGACCAGCGCGGCGTCCCACGCCTCGGCGTTGCGGTACTTGTCGACCATGTAGGGCAGGACGATGGTGTCCGCGCCCAGCGACTTTGCCATGGCGACGCTGGCGTTGAACTTGTCCAGCAGGGCATCGTAGCCGACATGGATGGAAGGTGCCTTCAGGCCAAGCCGGTCCATGGTCTTGCGCAGCAGTGCATGGTCCATGGTATCGTACCCGCCGCCGCCGAATTCGACCTCGCGGTAGCCGATTTTCGCCACTTTTTCGAGCGTGGCGACCGGATCGGCCGCGAAGAGCTCGCGCACGGTGTAGAGTTGCAGCCCGATGCTGCGAAGCTGCGCGGCGCGGGCGAGACCCGCAACGAGGGGCTGGGCTGCGAGCAGGGCGGCACCGCCGGTGCCCAGCATCATGGAACGACGATTTAGGATCATGCCGAATAGACCTTGTTGACCTGAGAATAGGGGAAGGCGCCGTTGTATTCGCCGGGGACGGGCAGATATTCGCGTTCCTGCGTCATGCCGATCTCGGACGTGTAGTAGCCGACGATCACCATCTGCCGGAACGCCTTGAAGAACTCCTCGCCATCGGGAAGTTCGTCATTCATCGCCAGGGTCAGGAGGGCGTCCTGCTGCTCCGGCTTGGCCTGGACGGCAGGGACCTTGTAGTCCTGCCAGCTGCGGGCATCGATTTCCGCAAGGCCCGACAGGATCGGCAGGCGGTCCTCCGCCAGGGCCCAGTCGGCCAGCAGCTTCTCGACATAGGTGGGAACGCCCGCAGCGATGGCGCCGGGGGTGTCGGTGGTGGGGATGACCCGCTCGCACAGGGCGGTCATCAGCGCGCGCTGATGGGGCGTGAAGACTTGGAGGCGCGGCACGCCCTGATCGATGGTTGGAGGGGCGGCGAGACCTGCGGCGCGGGCAAGCGGGGCGAAAACCTGGGCGCCGAACAGGGCGAGCATGCCGCCAAGCGCGTTTCTGCGATCCATTAGCGTTGAACCCCTTTCAGGTCCTGAGAGATGGCCTCTTCCGGGAGAGGCCGGACCCAGATGTTGCGGAAGGAAACCGGGGAATCGTGGTCCTGCAACTGGATCGGCGCCTTGTCTCCATGGGCCGAATATTGCGCGACCTTGCGCCAGGCGGTCGTGCCCAGCATGGCCTGATGGTTCTGCACCAGCACGCCATTCAGCAGCACCGTGACATAGGCCGGGCGCAGCAGGGCGCCGCTTGCATCGAAGCGCGGGCGCTCGAAGACGATGTCGTAGCTCTGCCACTCTCCCGGCGGGCGGGAGGGATTTACCAGCGGCGGCTTCCAGGCATAGACCGCGCCCACGGTGCCGTCGGCGTAAGTCGGGTTGTTATGGCCGTCGAGGATCTGCACTTCGTAGCGCTGCATGAACCAGATGCCGCTGTTGCCCCGGTCCTGCGAACTCTTCTGCGGCGGGTTGGGTGAGCGGAATTCGAGGTGCAACTGCACGTCGCCGAATTCCTGCTTCGAGATCAGGTTGTTCTCGCCGCCACTCTTCGCACGGGAGGGAACGGTCATGACCCCGTTCTCGACCGTCCAGGGCGCGCGCTCGCCGCGCCAGGCGTCGAGCGAGGTGCCGGAAAACAGCACGACGGCATCGGACGGCGCGCCGCCGGGGGCGGCTGCGGGCGTGACGACCTTGGGCGCCGGTCGGTCCGGGTCATGGACATGCCACTGGCCGCCCGGCAGCATCGGCGTATCCTTGAAACCCGGCTTGTCCTGTGCTTCGACCAATGAGCAGGCGCCGATAGTGACGGCTGTCAGCGCGCAGATCGGGATGATCTTCATCCTCTCGCTCCCCTTCCTATGTTCTGTCGATGGCCCGATAGGCGGCGATCAGCCGCTCCTCGCCTTCGCGCCCGGCAAGTGAATTGCCGTGCTCCATCCCGATCACCCCGGCATAGCCTCGGGCGCGCAGCCAGCGCACGATGTTCGCGTAGTTGATCTCGCCGGTGCCCGGTTCCTTGCGGCCGGGATTGTCGCCGAACTGGATATAGCCGATATCCGTCCAGCAGGCCTCGAGCGTCGGGATCAGGTTCCCCGACTGGATCTGCTCATGATAGAGGTCCGCCAGGATCTTGACGCCGGGACTGTCGGCCCCACGCGCGACGGCATAGCCCTGCGCGATGGACTGCATGAACACGCCGGGATGGTTGGTCCGGGTGTTGAGCGGCTCCATTACCAATGTCAGGCCGTGCGGCGCGACGATATCTCCGGCGCGGCGCATGCAGTCGATGATCCGGCCGGTCTGGATCGCTTCGGGCACCTTGCGATCCATGAAGCCGGTCACGACCGTCATGTGCTTTGCATCGAGCCGTTGCGCGACCTCGATCGAGGTGCGGATATCGGCCAGGAAAGCCTCCCGATCGGTGTCGTCATTGCCGCCGAGCAGGGGCCGGAAATCCGACCATTTCGGAATGCTGGCGACGAAGACCCCCATTGTCATGCCCCGCTGCGACAGGGCGCGGGCCATGGCTTCCTGCTCGTTGACGGGCCGCTTGCGCGCGTCGTTGTCTTCCCAGGCGCGGAAGCCCTGATCTGCGGCGAAGGCGATCTGTTCGAGCAGGCCGCCACGGCTGGCGAAGCTGCCCTCATGCGGGGCATAGCCGAGCGAGAAATGCGCGGCATTCGAGCTGCCCTTTCCGGTGGCCGCCGAGAGCGCGGGGGCGGCGGTTGCGGCAAGGCCGGTGGCAATCACGGCGCGACGGGTGAGGCTCATGCCGCGCCCTCCGCGACGGGGGCACTCGGGCGGCCGGAGCGCCGTTCGGCCAGCCAGACGGCGCCGAACACGACGAGAAGCACCAGCGGCACGAACGTCAGCCGTGCGAAGGACTGCGATGCGGCGGCGTCTTCCACCGCGCGCAGCGCCTCTCCGCTCAGGCGGGTGAAGGCTTCGGGACCGCCCGCGATCTCCACTTTGGCCCGGTCGAACATCTCGCCGAGGCGCGGCAGGACGAAGAAGCTTGCGAGCGCACCCGCAGATCCCACGAGTCCCAGCGCCCAGGAGTCGCCCCGAGGATAGCGCTCGGCGACCGAGGCCAGCATCGTCGGCCACATGGCGCAGACGCCGAGGCCCCAGACAGTCGAGGCGAGGATCGCGGAAACCGGCGACTGCGCTTGCGACAACAGGAACAGCCCGATCGCGGCGAGCAGGCTCGATACCCAGAGCAGCCCCGGATTGGAGAGGCGCCCGGCGATCCGTCCGGCGAAATGGCGGAACACGAACATCAGCGCGCTGACGTAGACCAGCAGCAGGATGCCGCGCATGCCGACGCGGTTGCTGAGCGCAACGTCGATCCACTGTCCCGGTGCGAGTTCCGAGGACGCGGTCAGGAACATCGCGCCGAACCAGACGAAGAAGCTGGGGCGGCGGACAACTTCCAGCATCATGTCCTTCATCGCCCGGCTACCGGCGGCAGCGGGAGGCTCCGGGAAGCGGGTCGTCGCGCCGATCAGGATGACGAAGATGGCGGGGAGGTAGACCAGCGCCATGATCGCCTGCCAGGACAGCAGCGGCGCCAGGAACACGCCCGCGAGTCCGCCGACGATCAGCCCGCCCGGATACCAGGCGTGAAGCACGTTCAGGCGATGCGTGGTGTCCTCTGGATAGAGCCGCGCCGTCAGCGGATTGATCGAGGCTTCGGCGAAGCCCCAGCCGATGCCGCTCAGCAGCATGCCCAGCCAGACCAGATGGTAGACGGCCATGCCTTTGGCGAAGAGCCCCGCGCCGACGATCAGGGACGTGCCGATCAGGAATGCCACGCCGCAGCCGATCAGGACGCGGCGGATGCCGATCCGGTCCAGCACCGCGCTGACCACGAAGACGGTGATCGAAAAGCCGAGAAACGCCGAGCCGAGCGCCGCCCCGATCATCTCACCCGCCGCGATCGGGGCTATGGGGTCGATCCACTCTGCCTTGAGACTGCTCGCCACGGCGGCACGCAAGGATGCGCTCATGGACGCCGTGAAGAGCGCCAGGACGCTCAGCCAGAACAGCCTTTGCCGGTTTATGCCCGTCATGCCCGCTTCTCTCCCCTATCGCCCCGCGTGATATCTGTTGTCGGGGTTCATGCCAGTCTTGCGTCTTTGGCCTTGCTGTCAGGCCAGTCCCAGCCAGCGGCGATTGTCGGCGGGATCGCCGCCTCCCGCGAAATCGTCGAACGCCCGTTCCGGGCGGCGGATCATATGCGCCTCGATGAAGGGGGCGCCTTCGCGGGCGCCGTCCTCGGGATGCTTCAGGCAGCATTCCCATTCCAGCACGGCCCAGCCCGCGTAACCATACTGGGTCAGGCGCGAGAAGATGCCGGTGAAATCGACCTGGCCGTCACCCAGCGAGCGGAACCGGCCAGGTCGATCGACCCAATCGGCATAACCGCCGTAGACGCCCGCCCGCCCGGTGGGATTGAACTCCGCATCCTTGACGTGGAACATCCTGATGCGGTCATGATAGATGTCGATGAACTGGAGATAGTCCATCGCCTGAAGCACGAAGTGGCTGGGATCGTAGAGGATATTGGCCCGCCGATGGCCGCCGACGGCATCGAGAAAGCGCTCGAAGGTCAATCCGTCGTGAAGGTCCTCGCCCGGATGGAGTTCGTAGCAGAGATCGACACCTTCTTCCTCGAAGGCATCGAGGATCGGCCGCCAGCGACGACCCAGTTCCGCGAAGGCCTCCTCCACCAGCCCCGCCGGACGCTGCGGCCAGGGGTAGATGAACGGCCAGGCCAGAGCGCCGGAAAACGTCGCATGGGCGTTCAGCCCCAGTCGCCGACTGGCCTTGGCGGCGAGTTTCAGCTGATCGACCGCCCAGGCCTGTCGTTCTGCGGGTTTCCCGCGCAGTTCGGCCGGCGCGAAATTGTCGAAGGCGGCATCGTAGGCGGGGTGAACCGCGACCAGCTGGCCTTGCAGGTGGGTGGAGAGTTCCGTGATTTCCACGCCTGCCTCGCGGCAGCGCCCGGCGAGTTCGTCGCAATAGTCCTGGCTTTCCGCGGCCAGAGCAAGATCCATGCAGCGCGGATCGTTGCTGGGCACCTGAATGCCCTTGTACCCCGCTTCGGCCATCCACCTTGCGGCATTGTCGAGGGTGTCGAACGGTGCGGCATCGCCCATGAACTGCGCCAGGAAGATCGCCGGACCGCGCATGGCTTTGTTTTCCGTCATTTTAGGCTCTTGAGATAAGTGATGATCGCCGCGCGCTTGGCCGGATCCGGCGTGCCGATGGGCATGCGAGTGCCGGGCACCTTCTTGGCCGGTGCCGCCAGGAACGTGTCCAGGCTCTGGTCGTCCCAGCGCAGCTTGGTGCCCTTGAGCGCCGGCGAATAGTTGAAGCCCGGGGCCGAGGCGGCTTGCCTGCCCGCGACGCCGTTCAGGTTGGGGCCGATGCCGTTCTTTCCGCCCTTTTCGACACTGTGGCACGCGCGGCAGGCATTGAAGGCCGGAGGTGCCGTTTGCGCCATCGCGGGCACAGTGAGCAACGCCGCCGCAGCAACGATCGGTTTCAGGCAGAGGCTTGCTGTCATGCGCATCCTCGACTCTCCGTTTCAATTCTTATTGTCGTTTCTTGTTGTCATACGTTTACCGGTAAATCATATCGGATCAAGGCCTGAAATAAGCGGCTTATCGTGAACGAGAAAAAGGAGAGGGTGATGACAGGGACTTTGCGTCTCGCCATGGTCGGGGGCGGCGAGGGCGCCTTTATCGGGGCGATCCACCGCGCGGCGGCGGCTCTGGATGGCGACTGGCACCTGGTGGCCGGTGCCTTCAGCAGCGATCCCGAACGCAATCGCCGTTCAGGAGAAATGCTGGGAATCGCACCGGATCGTGTTTACGCCTCGCTGGACGCCCTGCTTGCAGCGGAGTCGGCTCTGCCTGAAGGAGAGCGGGTGGACGCGGTATCGATCGTCACACCCAATCATCTTCACGCGCCGATGGCGATCGCCGCACTCGACGCGGGTTTTCATGTCTTCTGCGAAAAGCCCATGGCGCTGAACATGGAAGAAGCCCGGGCGATCGCGCAGGCCGCGGCGCGTTCCGGCCGACACTTCGGGCTTGCCTTCACCTACAGCGGATACCCTCTGGTGGAGGAGGCCCGGACGCGCGTGGCACGCGGCGATTTCGGGAAAATCCGGCTGGTCCAGGTCGAATACGCGCAAGGCTGGCTCAGCCAACCGATCGACCGGGACGGCAACAAGCAGGCGGAATGGCGGACCGATCCTGCCCGCGCCGGGCTTGGCGGTTGCCTTGGCGACATCGGCACGCATGCCTTTCACCTTGCGGAACATGTCTCGGGACTTCGCGTGCAAGAACTTTGCGCCGACCTGACGACCCATGTTCCCGGCCGCAGGCTGGACGACGACGTCAGCGTGCTGGTCCGCCTCGACCAGGGTGCGCGCGGCATGCTCAAGGCCACCCAGGTCGCGGCCGGAGACGAGAACGGCCTGAAACTGCGTATCCATGGCGAGCGAGGCGGGCTGGAGTGGTCGCAGATGGAGCCCAACAGCCTGGTGCTGCGCTGGCTGGACAGGCCGATGGAAACCGTGCGGGCCGGCGGGCCGGGGCTGGCCGATTCCACCTTGAACCGCCTGCGCACGCCCGCTGGCCACCCGGAAGGCTATATCGAGGCCTTCGCGAACCTCTACCGCGCTTTTGCTGCCGCTATTCGCGCCGATGCAGAAGTGCCGGGCATGGGGGATACATTTCCGTCCGTGGAAGCCGGGATACGGACGATGGCGTTTGTCGAGAGCACGATAACCAACAGCGCCTCGGACACCAAGTGGACACGTCTTAGCGCGGAATAGAGCCCGTAGAAGATCGCCTTATCCCCCGGCGTCCAGCAGCCGCCGCGCCAGGGCTTCGAGGGGCAGGGTTTCGGCGGAAGGAACGAGGGCCAGCGCGGCAAGCGGCATGACCGGATAGGCAGCGCTCGCCGGATCTTCGACCAAGGCAGTGCCTCCGGCTTCGGCCACGGCCCGAAGGCCTTCGGCGCCGTCATGGTTGGCGCCCGTCAGCACGGCGGCAGTCAGGCCCGTTCCATAAGCATCTGCGGCGCTTTCGAACAGCACGTCGATGGAGGGGCGGGAGAACTGCACCGGCCCCTCCACCGAAAGCGAGACGGTGCGGTCGGCTTCGACGAGCATGTGGTAGTCGGGCGGTGCGAAGAGGATCGTGCCCGGCGCGATCGGTTCCTTGTCGTCGGGCTCCCGCACTGCCAGTCGGCATTTCGCGGCGAAAAGTTCGGCAAGGACATTGCGTCGCTGCGGGGGGACGTGGACGACCACCAGTACCGGCAGCGGGTAGTCGCGCGGCAGGACGGGGAGTAACCGCGAGAGCGCCTGAACTGCCCCGGCGGAAGCACCCACCACCACTGCACGATCGGGCGCAGGCGTAATCAAGGGTCGCGCCTCTGGTAGATCTTCTCCTCGCGCGCGAAATCGGTGAAGGCATCGGCATGTTGCGAGAAGCGCAGGCTTTCGCGCGTACCAAGTCCCAGAAAGCCCTTACGCGCCAGCGAATCCCGGAACAGGCCGACGGCGCGGTCCTGCAAGGCACGGTCGAAGTAGATCATGACATTGCGGCAGGAGATCATGTGCATCTCGGCGAAGACTGCATCGGTGACCAGGCTGTGATCGGAAAAGACCACCCGTTCGCGCAGGCTCTTGTCGAAGGCGGCATGGCCATAGGCGGTGGAATAGTAATCCGACAGCGAGGACTTTCCGCCCGAGAGCTGGTGGTTCTCGGTAAAGGTGCGGATCCGGTCCAGCGGGTAGATCCCGCGCGCGGCGGCGTCGAGTGCGTCCTGGTTGATGTCGGTCGCGTAGAACAGCGTGCGCTCTTCCAGGCCTTCCTCGCGGAACAGGATGACCAGCGAATAGAGTTCTTCCCCGGTGCTGCATCCGGCGATCCAGATCTTGAGCGAGGGGTAAGTGCGAAGATGCGGCACGACCTTTTCGCGAATGGCGCGAAAGTAGGCCGGGTCGCGAAACAGTTCACTGACCTGTACGGTCAGGAAGCCGAGCAGGCGCGTGACGGTGCCGGGATCGCGCAGCATGCGGTCCTGGAGCGCGGAGAAAGTCGCCAGACCCAGCTGGTCGCGGGCTTGCCGCAGGCGGCGCTTCAGCGAGGCCTGCGCATAGCCGCGAAAGTCGTAATGGTAGCGGCGGTAGAGCGCCTCCAGCAGGAGGCGGATCTCGATGTCCTCGATCTTCTCCTCTTCCATCAGCGGCCCTCCGTCAGCACAGGGCATCAACGCGGCATCCAGACGCGGACGAGCGAGAGCAGCTTGTCCACGTCCAGCGGCTTCGACATGTAGTCGTTCGCACCGGCCTCCAGGCAGCGTTCCTGATCGTCGGGCATGGCCTTGGCGGTGAGCGTGATGATCGGCAGCTTCGTCCAGCGCGGATCGCGGCGGATCTCGCGCGTGGCGGTGAGGCCGTCCTTCACCGGCATCATCACGTCCATGAGCACCAGATCGATCCGTTTGCCCGCGTCCCCGGCGGAGCGGTCCAGCGCGTCGATTGCTTCCTGCCCGTTGCGGGCGATCTCCACCACCGCGCCTTGCGGTTCGAGGATATTGGTAAGCGAATAGACGTTGCGCACGTCGTCCTCCACCACGAGGATGCGGCGGCCCTCCAGGATAGCATCGCGATTGCGCGCCTGCTGGATCATGGTCTGCTGCTCGGGCGGCAGTTCGGTGACGACCTGATGCAGGAACAGCGACACTTCGTCGAGCAGTCGTTCGGGCGAGCGCGCGCCCTTGATGATGATCGAATCCGAATAGCGGCGCAGGCGCTGCTCGTCGTCGGCGGTGAGGTCGTGCCCGGTATAGACGATCACCGGCGGGAAGGCATAGGCGCCCTCCCGGCTGAGGGTTTCGAGCAGGGTGAAGCCGCTGGCATCCGGCAGGGCAAGGTCCAGTACCATGCAGTCGAAAGTCTGGCTGGCCAGCAGTTCGAGGCATTCGGCGGCGGTGGCGGCGGCGACGGTCTCCACCTCGCCCGAGGTCAGCAGGCGCGTCACCGCGTCACGCTGGACAGGATCGTCCTCCACGATCAGCACCCGGCGCGTGGAGGAATCCAGACGCGCCGCCAGCGTTTCCAGTACGCCTGACAGGTCCTCGCGCTTCACCGGCTTCATGAGATAGCCGATGGCGCCGAGCGAGAGCGCGGTCTGGGTGTGATCGGTACCCGAGACGACATGGACCGGGATATGGCGCGTTTCGACGTCCCGCTTCAGCCGGTCGAGCAGGGCGAGGCCGGACTGGTCGGGCAATCCGATATCGAGCACGACGGCATGCGGGCGGAAGCTGCGGGCAAGCTGGAGCGCTTCGTCCGCGGTTCCGGCGACGAGGCACTGGAAGCCCATTTCCCGCGCCATGTCCCGCACGATGCCCGCGAAGGCGGAATCGTCTTCCACCACCAGCAGGACGCGCTGGGCCAGGGCGGCCGTGTCACGATCGTCCTCGACCTGTCGCTGCAAAGTGGCCGGTTCGGGCGCCGTCGGTGCAGGGGGCGCAATCGGTGCCGGGCGAGGCGCGAAGCCGTTCGGCTGGATTTGCGCGGAACCGGTCAGACCGGGATCGCAGGCCAGCGGCAGGCGCAGTGTAAAGCGGCTGCCCTGTCCAGGCACGCTGGCGAGCGAAATCGTGCCGCCCAGCAGGCGGGCGAGTTCGCGCGAGATCGAGAGGCCGAGGCCCGTGCCGCCATACTTGCGGTTCACCGTGCCGTCCGCCTGCCGGAAGGCCTCGAAAATGGCTTGCTGCTGGTCCTCGGGAATGCCGATCCCGGTATCGGTCACGGAAAACAGCAGGGCGCCGGCTTGCGTGCCGTCGGGTTCGATTTCCAGCCTTACGCTGCCGGTCTCGGTGAACTTGAAGGCATTGGAGAGCAGGTTCTTGAGGATCTGCTCCAGGCGCTGACGGTCGGTATCGAGCGTGGCGGCGCAGCCCGGCGCGACGCGGATCTCGAATGAGAGCCCGCGTTCCCGCGCGACCGGCTGGAAGACCGGCCGCATATCGCTTGCAAGCCGTTCCAGCAGAACGGTTTCGGGGCGGATCTGCAAGTGCCCGGCCTCGATCTTGGAAAGGTCGAGAATGTCGTTGATCAGCGCCAGCAGGTCGTTGCCCGAAGTCTCGATGGTGCGCGCATATTGCACTTGTTCGCTGGAAAGGTTGGCCTGGGGGTTGTCACCCAGCAGCTTCGAGAGGATCAGCAGCGAATTGAGCGGCGTGCGCAGTTCGTGGCTCATGTTGGCGAGGAAGTCGGACTTGTAGCGGCTGGCCTGCTCCAGTTCCTGCGCCTTCAGTTCCACGGCCGCGTTCGAGCGGGCCAAGTCGTCGCGCTGGTGTTCCAGCTGCTGGGCCTGCTCCTCAAGCTGGGAGTTGGTCTGCTCCAGTTCGACCTGCTGGTGTTCCAATCGGACCTGCGATTCCTTGAGCGCGCGGCCCTGTTCTTCCAGTTCCTCATTGGAGACACGCAGTTCCTCGCTCTGGACCTGCAGTTCCTCGGCATGATGCTGCAAGTCGGCGCGATAGCGGGCCGAGCGCAGGGCGACGCCCATGGCGTTCGAGATTTCGGCCAGAAAGGCCAGGACATGCTCGTCCACCGGTTGCAGGAAGCCGAGTTCGATGACGCCGTGGACCACTTCGTCGGCAAGGGCAGGGGCGATCAGCAGATGGCGCGGCTTGTCGCTGCCGAAAGTGGAGCCGATGGTCAGGTAGCTGTCGGGAATGTCGGCCAGCAGGACCGGCGCACCGTCCGCGGCCACTTGGCCGAGCAGACCCTCGCGCAGCGAAAAGCGCTCAACGATTCCGGCGTCGGCGGGCACGCCGTAGGAGGCGATCCGGCGGAAGTGATGGCCGTCCCCGGAAAATACCGCGCCCGCCTGCGCGCCCACGAACTTCACCAGGAAGGCGAGGATATTCTCGCCAAGCTGCTCCACCGGCTGGTCGCCCAGTACCGCCGATGCCAGTGCGACTTGGCCGGACTGGAGCCATTGGCGGTGCCCGGCGGCGATCGCGGCGCGGCGGATCAGGAAGCCGATCACCAGCGTCAGCGCGATGCCCAGCAGGCAGGAGGCCACACCGCTTGCCCAGGCCGACCGGTAGGCCTGCTCCATTTCCGCAAGCCGTTCCTCCCGCAGCCTCGCTTCTTCCTGCTGCATCAGGCCGAGCTGGGCGCGGATCGCATCCATCTCGATCTTGCCGCGATCCGAGGCGACCAGCAGCAGCGCGGCTTCCAGGCCGCCGCTCTTGCGTGCCTCGATGGTTTCGCGAAGTTCGGCCAGCTTTGCGTCGATATGACGGCGCAGCGGTTGGAGGCGGCCCTGCTGCTCGGGATTGTCGCCGGTAAGCCGGGCGATGCTGGCGAACTGGCCGCCCACTTCCGTCAGCGCGCTGCGATAAGGATCGAGATAGCTCTCCCGCCCCGTCAGCAGGAAGCCGCGCTGCCCGGTCTCGGCATCCTGCACGGCGGAAAGCAGGCCGTTCATGGCGACGATGACCTGGTGGGAATGGACGATCTTCTGGGCATCGTCCCGCAGGACGCGCACGTTGAAATAGGCCACGGTTCCGCTGGCCAGGAAGAACAGGATGGCGACCGCGAGGCCGAACGTGGTCTTCGGGTCCAGCCCCGGTTTCGCCAGCCCCGCCCCGGATCGTCGTCCGCCCGGGACAATGCCGCCTCGACCGTCGAGCGTTTGCTGGGCAGGGGCCGCCTGCGTGTAAGGTGAATGCATGTGCCTGCCAGGAAAGAAGAACGCGGGATCTTGCGGAACTTCCCGCATGCGGGGAAATTCATCAGCGATCAAGCGGTTCCCGGTGGTACATCCTCGGTTGTTTGCCTTATCGCTCTACGGTCACCCGCAGATAGGTGGCGGGGATCACCGTCATGTCCGCGCCGCCCTGGTTCTGCGCTTCGAACAGGTCCTCAAGCTGGTCTTCCAGTTCGCGGCGTTTCCCGTTCTTCTCGGCGGCCTCGAAAGCGTTCATGGTGGGGCCGTAATAGTCGCGGAACACGCTCAGGAAGTCACGGGCAGGGCCGGGAGAGCGGAACGTGTAACTGGCGCGTTCGCACCGGATCCGTTCGGGCGCGATGCCCGCGGCACCGAAACGCGCCAGGACCGTATCCTCCTGTCCCCAGCTTACCGGGCTGATGAAGCCTTCCGGCGGGGGCGGCAGAAAGGCGGCGCTGATCTTCAGGACTTGTGCCACCAGCGTCGGATCGCCCGCGATCCAGTTGCCCATGACGATACGGCCGCCCGGACGGCAGACCCGTACCATTTCCGCCGCAACGTCGTTCGGGCGCGGCGCGAACATGGCGCCGAAGATGCTGACCACCAGATCGAAACGGGCATCCTCGATACTGGTCAGGGCGGAGGCATCGCCTTCCACGAATTGCAGCTCGGTGAGGCCTTCCTCGCGGGCCCGGGCATTGCCTGCGGCCACGAGATTGGCGGCGATATCGACGCCGAGCACATGCGCGCCCCGCCGGGCGGCGGGAACGGCGGTCGTGCCGTCACCGCAGCCGAGGTCGAGCACTTCCATGCCCGGCTGCGGCGCGATCCAGGCGACGAGTTCATCGCCGCTTTCCCGCATCGTCGCGGCAAGGCGTGTGAAATCACCCTTTTCCCATAGTGCTTTATTGGCGTTGATGGGGCTGTGTGCCGTATCGTGCTGCATCCATACTCTCCATCGGCAAGCCATCTTGCGGGCTTGTCTTCGAGAATAGTACGATTTCATCGACAATGCTTGATGATTTATTGATTATTTCGTGACTATTTGGGGAAATGCAGGTCTGGGAACGCCTTATTTTCCGTAGCCGATATCCGACCAGTCGCTGCCGTCGAGCGGTGTGATCCGGTCGAAGACGTCAGCCGGGATGCGCAGCCGTGCCTTGTCTCGTTCGAAGCAGACTTGCGAGGCCGGGACCGCGCGCAAGTCCTCCTCCAATCCGGCATCGCTGGAACTGGCAATCACGAGGTGCCGGACTTTGCCGCTGCGGCATTCGAGCAGGGCTTCGACCGCCTTGCCTAGGTGCTTGCCGTGGCAGTCCTCGACCGGCATCCCGGCAATCCCGTTCGCGCCGAACAGGGTGGGCGCCGAGGAGCGGCGGCTGGCCCGTTCTGCCGAGCGACCGCCTTGCTCGTAAGTGCTTTGTCGGCCCAGCCACCGCCATACGCCGAACGCGTTCACGAGGGTCAGGAAACCATTGGCGACGATCAGGCTCGTCTCCCCGGTGGACAGGCCCACGATGGTCCAGGCGATCGAACCGATGGTGAAGACGATGAAACCGAAACCGGTGAGACGCGCGCCCAGGTTGGAGGCCGTCATGATCGCGGCCAGCATGGTAGCGATCGGCGCTACCCATTCGGCAAAGTCGTTCAAGCCCGGCTCCTGTCTGCGCTCCAACCCATTGCCCGGCCCGCTGTTCCCTTACGGGCCGACGTCGCCGCCGCGTCCCTTCAGGCGATGGCCCTGACCTTCGGCAAACCCAAGCGCAGTCGCGACGCGCTCATTCCAGCCATAAGGGTCCGCGCGGACCACCGGATCGCCTTTGTCGTCGAACAGAACGGTCTGGTAGAGCAGACGCACCGGGATCTCGCGCGGCAAAGGCACGAAGGTCTCCTTGCCGGTTGCCCTTGCGCGGTTCCATTCGTCGATCACGCCTTCGTTGCGGGCCAGCATCTCGGCAAAGCCCAGCGCGTCTTCCACGCGCACGCAGCCGTGGCTCCGCTGGCGCTGCACTTCCTGGAACAGTTGCTTGGCGGGCGTGTCGTGCAGGTAGATCTGGTGCTCGTTCTTCATGTCGAACTTGACGAGGCCGAGCGAGTTCTTCGGCCCCGGCTGCTGCACGATCCATCCGTTCTTCCACGCCATGTTGTTGCGGGCTAGGTAGGCACTGCCTTTCCCGGCGATCTCCTTGTTCTGGATCGAACGCGGTACCGTCCAGGTGGGGTTGGCGACGAGCCGGTAGATCGGCGATCCCAGTTGCGGCGTCTCGTTCTCGGGCTCGCCGACGACGACCTTGCGGGTATCTGCCACCTTGCCATCGCGCCAATACGTGAGGCGGCCCGAGGCGATGTTGACGTCTATGCGCGTTTCCGGCGCCTGGCGCTCCAGCCAGCGCATGCGCTCCATGGCGACGGCAATGGCACGGGCGCGTTCGGCATCGGAAAGGTTGAGGATCTCCAGCGCGTCCTTGCCGATCACGCCGTCCGGCTTGATCCCGAAGTCGGCCTGCATCTGCCGCACCGCCTGCACCATGGGGGGCGTGTAGCGGTCTCCCTGTGCATCCTTTTCGTCCAGATAGTCGGATGCCACGAGCTGGCGCGCAATGAGCGGTATACGGGGATCGGTCGCGCCGGGATCGAGCGGCTCGCTTTTCTCAGGAATGGCGGGTGCGGGTGCGTCCTGCGACTTGCGGAGCGAGAGATAGGCCCTGGACAGGCTGCGATAGCCATCGCCCTGCGGGGCAAGGCCATCGAGCCAGTTCCCGAGCTTCCCGGCCTTGAGCGCCTGTGCGAGGGCGGGAAGCAGGTCGCCGCTGGGGCGGGGGACGGTGTAGATATCGTAGAGCTTGCCGGGATCGCTCGCGCCGCGGGCCAGCGCCCGGGCATAGCGCAGCGCCGCCTCGGTCAGGGCGCGGTCGCCTTCGGCGGTGCCGGGCTTGCCGTTTGCGGAAAAGGCCATGTGGTCGAGCCCATGGACGGCACGTCCATCGATGGCGGCGCGCAAGTCGCGAAGGCCCGCCTCGTTCCAGCGCACCTCCTCGATGCTGACGGGAGAGGGCGGAGCCTCGGGTGCCTGCGAGGAACTGTTGCAACCCGCCAGAGCAACGGTGAGGGCCAGCAGCGGCGGTACGATAAGGCCGTTGTAGACGCGGATAGGCACGCGGATCTCCTTTAAAGACCTTTGTATCAACGGCGTAGCCCCGAGGATGTTGCACCCCCGTCCGGGAAAGACGATGCGGACCCGCAAACCGCGGCTTCCGGCGCTTCGGTGCCCCCTGACTGTGGCGCGCTAGCCAGCACGACGGAAAGTGCCGGGGGTGCAGTCCGTCGCGTTGCGATCTGGGTCGCACGTTCGGGGGTTTGATGAAAAAGCTGGTTATCGCAGCGGCTCTGCCGTTGGCCGTCGCGCAGGGAGCGTAGGCGGCGGAGCAGGACGACTGAAAGTACGGCCCGACCGCCTACCCGCAGGTGCCGGTAATTGGTCGGGCGGCCCCATCTCAGCGTTCATCGCCGAGGAAGAAAATATCCTCCAAGGCTTGTCAGGCCGAGAGTTCCTTACGGACGATCGCCGCCCCGGCCGCCAGAGCTTCCAGCTTGCCGCGCGCCACGCGGCGTGACAGGGGCGCCATGCCGCAGTTCGTGGAGGGATAGAGCTTGTCGGCATCTACAAACTGAAGTGCCTCGCGCAGCGTTTCGGCGACTTCCTCCGGCGTCTCGATGGTGTCCGTAGCCACATCGATCGCGCCGATCATCACCTTCTTGCCCCGGATCAGTTCGATAAGGTCCATCGGGACGTGGGAGTGGTGGCATTCCAGGGAAATGATGTCGATCCTGGACTTCTGCAGATTGGGGAAGGTTTCCTCATACTGCCTCCATTCCGAACCCAGGGTCTTCTTCCAGTCCGTATTCGCTTTTATGCCGTAGCCGTAACAGATGTGGACCGCCGTTTCGCACTTCAGGCCTTCGGCGGCTTTCTCCAGCGTGGCGATGCCCCAGTCGTTCGCTTCGTCGAAGAACACGTTGAACGCCGGTTCGTCGAACTGGATGATGTCCACGCCCGTGGCTTCCAGTTCCCTGGCTTCCTGATTGAGGATGGTGGCGAATTCCCAGGCCAGCTTTTCGCGGCTCCGGTAATGGGCATCGTAAAGCGTATCGATCATCGTCATGGGGCCTGGGAGCGTCCATTTGATCGGCTGATCGGTCTGCGCGCGCAGATAGCGGGCGTCATCGACAAAAACCGATTTCGGACGCGCGACCGCGCCGACGACCGTCGGCACGCTGGCATCGTAGCGATTGCGGATCCTGACGGTCTCGCGCTTCTCGAAATCGACACCGCTGAGATGCTCGATGAAGGTCGTGACGAAATGCTGCCGCGTCTGTTCGCCATCGCCGACGATGTCGATACCCGCCTGTCGCTGATCGTCCACAGCCAAGCGCAGGGCATCCTGCTTGCCTTCGATCAATTCCTGATCCTGCAATTTCCAGGGTGACCAGAGCGTCTCGGGTTGAGCGAGCCAGGACGGTTTGGGCAGACTGCCTGCGGTCGAAGTGGGCAACAGTACTTTCATGATGGATAACCTTGTATTCTGCAGTGTCAAAGGGCGTATTCTGCGGACCATTGCGCAAGAATATCCTGGTACGGCTTGATGAAGTTCTCTTCGGCGAACCTGCCCTGCTCAATCGCGAGGCGGCTTCGTTCTTCGCGGTCATAGACGATCAGCGTAGACGAATAGTCATTGTGCTTCAGGCTGGGCCGGAAGCATTTTCCCGCCGCTGCATTGGCGTTGTAGATCTCCGGCCTGTAGATCTTCTGGAACGATTCCATCGTGCTGATCGTGCCGATCAATTCAAGATTGGTGTAATCGCCAAGCAAGTCACCGGTGAAATAAAAAGCCATGGGTGCGGCGCTGCCCCTGGGCATGAAATAGCGCGCCTTCATCCCCATCTTTTCGAAGTATTCGTCGGTGGAGGAAAACGCACTCTGCCGATATTCCACCCCCAGGACGGGATGATGATTTTCCGTCCGATGATAAGTCCGGCTGCTCGATACGCTCAGGCAGATGACAGGGGGCTTCCTGAAATTAGCTTTGTATGCGTCAGAGCTCACGAAGTGCCTGAACAGATTGCCATGAAGGGTGCCAAAACCATCCGGCGCTGCGAACGCGGTCCTGCCTCTGTTGTACTCTGCCAGTACCACGCTGAAGTCGTAATCGCGCACGTAGGAGGAGAAGTTGTTTCCAGCGATACCTTCGATGCGGGTATCGGCTTCACGATCGATAATACCTGTCTTCAGAATTTCTATCATGGGAAACGATTTACTGCTGGCATCGCCTCCGATACTCATCTCGACGGATATGATATCGAGTTCCACGCCATAGCGATTGCCATCGGGATTGTCCCAATCGGCCAGGTCGTTGAAGCGGTTGTCGATCATCTTCAGGGCATTACGCAAGTTTTCCTGGCGATTGTCGCCTCTGGCCAGATTGGCAAAGTTTGTCGTGATGCGCGTATTGTCGGAGGGACGATAATCCTCGTCGAAGCGAATGCCCTTGATCGCGAAGGTCAGATCTTTGCTTGTCATGATCGGCTGTCCTGATGAAGCGCGATTGAATCGGTCTTTCGGCGCGCCCGTGTCGACGCGGGGAAGGGCGGGATCGGCGTGGTTTACAGGCATGCGAGGTTTCCTTCGGCCCGGCGCATGCGCCGTCCGTCGTTGCTGTTCGGAAATGAAACGGGTTTGCGGCGCGCCGCGTCAGGCGGCGATCAGCCCCAAGGCTCGGCGCGCGGGCGCATTCGTCGGTATGGACCGAGACGGAAAAGGATTGGAGACATCAACCGATCACCTGCTGTTGACGGGCGAAGGGCCGAAGGAAGAGCGCGCTCGATATGCACAACGGGTCATGGCGCCACGCCACGAAGCCTGCTTCAAGCGCGATCCACCGGAGGAACCCCCGTCCGAGGAACGTTATAGCGCCGAAGGCAGGTCTCCTGGCTTGCGGGTCATCGCGGCGGTTCCGGCCTTCCCGAGCTTCTTGCAAAAGCCCAGTGACACGAAATGGAACCGCTACTCGCCGCTTACAGTTGCGGGGGCAGCGCCGGACTCTGCCCCAAAAGGCACCACCGGCTTCCCGTCTTAGCCCCGCGATCATGCCTGACGCGGGGAACCTCGACAGGCTCATTCAACACCTTCAGAGGTTTCCTGTCAAGCATCATATAAAGATATCTTTATATGATGCTGGGCGCGAGCGGGCTGAAAAGTCGGCATGTTGTGACTGCTTGAGACGGCAGCGTCGCGCTTTAATTAACATAATCTATATTATCGTCTATATGATCTTGAGTCCCTCACATGAAAACGCCGCTCAGATCCCGGCCGCCGAATTGTTGCCGCCCCCGCTCGAACGAAACAGGCGCGAGCGTGATATAAAGCGCCATAGAGCGTGCGGATGGCGAGCGGCCAGTGAAGCGAATGCAGGCCATTGTCCGGTGCGGCGCAGTTCGCCAAGGCGGTGGGCGTCGGCGTAAAGGACCTGCCAGCGCCGGCCTTGCAGAAGGGTTCCCATCGTCGAGGAATCGATGGTCTCGCCATAGTCCGCAATCAGGCTGTCCATGATCTCGACGCGGGTTTGCGGCGTGAACCGCGTGCGGGTGCCCTGGGACCGCGCACCGCTCACCTGGCCCAGCTGCGTCGTGTAGACATAGAAACCCCGGCGATCGAGAATGCCGCGAGCGCCTGACAGCAGGCAGCGCGCATAGAGATCGAAGTCCTCGGCGAAGCGCAGTCGCTCCGAATAACGCAAGGCGTTATCCATGATGAAGGCACGGCGCATCATGGGCTTTAGAAAGCCGAACTTGAGCGGCGATCCCGGCCTTTCGGCATGGATCAGTTCCGAGATCGAGACCGGCGATATGCCGGTATGCTGGAAGGACTGGCCGGTTTCCTTGCCCTCCTGATCGTCGTAGTAGATCAGGCCGTCGAACACGAAATCCGCAGCGCGTTCTTCTGCGAGCGCGGTCAAGACCGCAAGGCGTTCCGGCTTGAAGGCATCGTCCGCATCGAGGATGGCAAGCCACTCGCCGCGGGCCTCACCGATGCCGATATTGCGGGCGACACTGGGGCCGCCGTTGCACGCGGTTCGCAGGTTCCGCACGCGCGGATCGCGCTGCGACCATTCGCGCAGGCGCTCGGCGGTATCGTCGGTCGAGCAATCGTCGATCGCTAGAAGCTCCCAATCCTGGAAGGTCTGGTCGCGCAAGCTGCCGATCGCCCGGTCCAGAAAGGCCGAGGCATTGTAGCATGGCATGATGACCGAAACCTGGGGCATGCAATCTCCGCTTTTATCAATGGGCCTTGATCAATTGGCATTGCCCGCCCTGCTCTAACCGTGCCCTCGCAGGCTGCGCTTGATATTCGCGATCGTCCGGTCGCCCAGAATGCCGAAAGCGGCGGCCTTGACCAGACGTTTCACGGCACCGCTCTTCGTCTCGTTGCGGCGAATGTAGCTGCGCCGCGCGGCGGAAGTGTCGCCGGGCCAGACCATCCGTTGCCCTTCTATGCTGAGTACCGGGCGTTCGCTCAATTCGGCTATTTCCTGCGCCTGCCTGTCTTCGCTTTCCACGAAGAGGCCCGCGCCCGTCTTCACATAGACCGAGGCCTTGAAGCTGGCATGGGCGCGCTGGCGCCGTCGTTCCTCGGCGGACGGCAGGTCCAGCATCCACAGATGCTCGTACTTCACGCCGTTTTCGGCAAGCCAGCGCTCGGTCTCGGGGCGGTATTTCTCGAGCCTGCTGGTCACGAGGTGCTTAATCGGCACATTCGCGCGCAGCAACGGCTTCGCGGTCAGCAGGAAAGCGCGATACTTTTCGCCATCGTCGTTCTGCGCATGCTCCGGGTCGTGGCAGAGGATCCCGTCGATGTCGAAGCAGGCGTCGGCGAGGCGCTTGTGGCGCATCAGGTTCCATTCGAAGATGCGCGGAGACGGCACTGCCTCGAAAACCAGGTCGGCATCCTCGTGGACCGCCTTGGTGCCGTAAACGGCGAGGTAGGTCGTGGGAACGTCCGGCGCGATCGCCCTCACCCGTGCCTGGACATCGCGCATGGATTCGCCAGAGGCGATGCTGTCGTCCACGATGAGGACGCGTCTCGGCCGCACATTGCCATCGATCGTCTCGCGGGCAGTACGCCCCAGGGTGGGCGCCCTTCCCTCAAGGTAGCTTTCCAGATCCAGCAGGGGCTTGTGAAGCTGAACCGCCAGGAGGTTGGCGGGCAACAGGCCGCTGCGTGGGATGCCCACGATCAGGTCGACGTCTTCGGGTATGGCGTGGGCGTTGAAGAACACGGTTTCCGCCAGATCCGCGAACGAGCGATATTCCATGGCTTATTCCTCGAAATGGCAGGATCAGGCCGGTTTCAGGTAGAAGGCTTTCACGGTTTCCCGCACTTCGTCGCTGAGCAGGTTCTCGGCGGTGGCCCGCGCGGCATCGCCCAGCGATTGCCGAAGTTCCGGTTCCGCCTTCACCCGCATGAGGAGATCCAGGGCCTCCTGCGTCGTGTTGAACAGCAGGCCGTTTCGGCCATGCTCGATCACGGACGATGCGCCGGAGGTGCGATCGGTCACCACCGGCAAGCCGCTGGCCATCGCCTCGATGATCACCCGGCCCCATGGCTCGGCCCATTGGGGCGAGGTCCTGTAGAAGAAGCAGTCGAGCGAGCGGAGGAAGTCGGTCGCCTTGACGCTGCCGATGGGCCGCATGTGGACCCGGCCGGAAGGGAAAGGCACGGCCTGCATGGCGGCCGTGGCGCCCAGTACGTCGATCTCGCAGCCTGCCGCGTCGAGATGGCGATAGAGCTCCATGTCCTCGGGATGGTGTTTTTCCGGTGCGTCACGGCTCAGACGGCCAAGGCGAAAGCTGTCCCGGCCCGAACGGTCTACCGGAACGAAGGCTTCGAGATCGACGAGCGAAGGCTCGACGGTTCCCCGATAGGGCACCTGATCCGCGAGTTCCTGCGAGCAGAACACGATCTCCGGCTCTATCCCGCAGGTCTTGCGGATGAGATCGACTTTTTCCGCCAGTCGCAGCGGATCGGGGGTATTGTAGGTCAGGATGACCCGCGAAGGCCGGGCGAGCCGGATCCAGTGACTGATGTTGAAATAGACGCCGATGAAAACCAGCGTTCCGCCGCGCGGGAACGACAGGCGGCGCGTGTCGATCCCTTTCATCCTTATCCCGGTGAAGGCATCCGAAGGGGCCTCCCGGAAATGCCAGACCTGCAAGTCAGCAGAGCCCTGAAGCTGCCGGTAGAGGCTGGCCGTGCGCCACTCGCTGCCTCCCGAGGGATTGAGCATCGGATTGACCAGATGGATCTTCGGCAGCGCGCTCATTGCGGCGCGATCCTTTTCTTCAGGCCAACCGCGAGTTTCGCCAGCGGCCGACTGAAGGGAGACGAGAGCCCGAGCAAAACGGCAAATTGGAGGGGATTGTGCAAAGGCTGGAAATGCTTCCACATTGCGGGCCTGACGCGCTGGCTCTTGGCCGTGCGCAGGGCGTAGAGATAGGTTTCGCGGTTGGCCAACCGGATCAGCAGGTTACGTGTCGATCTTGGTTCGCCGTCGAGCATTGAGCGGATCGTTTCGATCATGCAATGGCACACGTTGTCGTGCGACAATGAGGTTACCATGTTCTGCGAGTCCTTGAAGTAGACCGCCGTGCGGACCGGCTTTATCGCCACCCTTCCCTGCTTTGCGAGCCTCAGCCACAGGTCCTTGTCGCCGCCGCGGCGGCAGCGCTGGTCGGGAAACAGCCCTGCCTCCAGAAGTGCGCTTCTTCTCGCCGCGATGGCCGAGGTCCAGACGGGACATTCGCCGTGGTCGAGCCAAGCGCGGACGAAGTCGGGGAAAGCCAGCAAGGCTTCCTTGCCGCCCGATCGCCGGTAGACGTCCTCGATTACCCGACTACCGGGATGGATTTCATCGTAGCCCGTGGCAAACATAACCGCATCCTGCGGCGCCTTTTCGATCAATCTACTCAATGTTTCCAGATGATTATCGTCCCATTCGTCGTCTGCGTCGAGGAACGCGACGAAGTCCGAGGCTGCCGATCGGATGCCCAGGTTTCGTGCCGCGTAACCGCCGGGGCCGGGCTTGTCGCGGGTCATGACGCGGACGCCGGGATAACTGCGCGCGATCTGCGCACCATCGTCGGAGGACGCATCGTCGACAACGATGATCTCTCCCGGGGCTACGGTCTGGCGAAGGACGGAATCCAGCGCCCGCCCGATGTGCGGCCCCTTGTTGTGCAGTGGAATGACGACACAGATCGACGTCACGCGAGCCCATCCCGTTCCTGGTGGTGTCGAACCCCGTTTGGCGTGGGGGCGCTTCACGATCAATGACCCATAATAGCTACTGGCGGCACTCTTGAGGTGAGCTAACCCATTGATGCTGCTTCACGAGATGCCGAGACGGGCATGCGCAGCGGGTTGCCGAAATCCTTCGTCAGCGCGGCGATCTGAAGATCGTTTTCCTGCTGGTTGTGATTGTAGAGGCGCTCCTTCTGGGAAGACCACCAGGCCGTCTGGTCGAAGCGCTCGCTCACTTTCCGGTAAGGCGTGCCGGCGCGCCGCGCGCACCAGTAGAACCACAAATCGTCCGCCGAGGGCGTGTAACGCTCGAACAGGTCCTGCCGCACGGCGTCGGGGTGAAGGGAACCGGGCGGATAGAGAATACCGCCGATCCCCGTGGGCATGAGATCGACGCTGGGCTGGCGAGCGCGATCGTCCTGCACGTCCCATTCCCAGTCATGGTAGGGGACGATTTCACTAGGGCCCCGCTCCTTCAAGCGATGCGCGCGGTGGCAGGTTATCGCATCGTGAGGGCCGCCCTGCCCTTCGGCCAGCAGCGTCAGCCAGTCGGGCCGGTAGAACACGTCGTCGTCGGCCGTGGCGATATAGGCTTCCGGGAATTCCTGGAGCGCGAAGATCAGCTTCTTGTAGCTGCGGGCATCGGTGACGGTACGCAGTTCGATACCCTGTTCCAGCACGTCCCGTGTCTGCTTCGGCAGCGCCGCGATGTCGTTCCCGGCGATCCACAGGACGATCCGATCCGGCACCGTTTCCTGCCGCAGCAGGCTCCTGAGCGTCAGATGCAGGGTTGCATAGCGCGCGGGATAGGAGGTGAGCGAAACGATCAGTTCGCTAGGCAGGCGGTGAGGCCTGCGGTCGCCCAGAGGCCAGTCCTTGAGATTCCGGCGGTACTGTTCCTCGCTCCAGAGCCGGGTGGTCATGGAACGCGGCAGCAACCGGTTCACGATACGCTTTCCAAGGCTGCTCAAAGATCGGTTCCCAGCTTGTTGGCGGTCCTGTCCGAACCCTAGATCAGGCGGCGCCTGCCCGCCATTATACTATGGAGCCTCACCAGGAGCAGCGCGGCGATCAACAAGGGTTAGTGCGCGATCTTAAAGGATTATCGCGCGCTGTAAGCTACCCGACTAACACTGGCCCCACTTGAAGCGGCACTCCGGGTCGCCGTGATAGGCCGGAGTGCGGTTATGAAGGACGACGCGTGAACAGCGCCAAGGCACTGGAAGCGAGCCCCGGCTACAAACGGATCGCCTGGCTGGAGGCCTGCAAGGGGCTGGGCATCATCCTGCTGGTGGTGCTCCATGTCTGCGTGGAGTCCACGGCGGAAATGTCTCCGGCAATCGTCTGGTTTCTCAAGCTGTTCCGCATGCCGATGTTCTTCGTTGTCTCCGGCCTGCTGTTTTCGGCGCGTCCGCCGACGGTGCTTTTCGAGAAGAAATTTCTTTCTTTGATAGTGCCATACGTCGCATTTCTGGCATTGATACTCATCATGATCGCGCTGCGTTCGGCCGTGCTGCACGTGCCAAATCCCTATTTCTCCCGCGAGGGGATCAAGGCGGTTATCCTCGGGGGAGAGTATCTCAAGAGCGACTTCGGCGTGTTCTGGTTCATGACCTGCCTGTTCCTGACGCAGAACCTCTACAACGCCATGCTGCTGCGCTGGAAGGACCCGGCGAGTCCGCAGATCATCGCTGTGGTGACGCTGCTCTATGCCCTTGGATATGCCTTGTGGCTAGCGGCACCCAAGCTGGGTACGCCCCTGGCCATCGGCGTGGTTCCGTTCGGTTTGCCGTTTCTCTGGTTCGGTCATCTGATGAAACAGGGGCGACTGGGCCTCAGAGGCGCGTGGGCGCTTTGCATCATCGTCATATTTATCGCTGTTATTGCAGGACTATACGGCGTTCATTTCGGAATGGATCTGAAATATGCCGAGCCCGGCCCAGCGGTAATCGGAATGGCGCTGGCCATCGCGATCACCTGGCTGTTCTTCCAGCTCATGAAAGCAGTTTGCATGGTTCCAGGACTTTCACGTCCGCTTGACGTGATCGGTGCGGCCTCGATGACGGTGATGTTCCTTCACCAGTTCGTGCATTTCACCCTGCGGGAGATCGGCGTGACTTCCGAACCGGTGCTGATCGCCGCAGGCGTGGCCCTGCCGATGATCTTCTGGCTGATCGTGAAGCAGCACCCTTGGAGCAGCATGCTGTTTCTGGGCACCGCGCAACCGGGACTGGCGCTGCGCCGCCTGGGTATCGGCCAGAGCGCAGCCGGACGGTAATCCCCGCCCTTTCAGGTGTTGCCGTTCTTCCGCCGCGTTTCCCAGCCCTTGCGGGCGGCGGCAGAGCGCTGTTCGGGGGAGCCGGACTTGTTCGCCTTGCCGCCGCGCGAAGAGGATACGTGGGTATCGGGGCGCCCTCGCCCCGAACCCGACTTGTTTCCGCCGCCCGATTCCTTGTTGACGGTGGCCCAGGCGCGCCGCTCCGCCTCCTCGTGACTGACCCCGCGGTCTTCGTAGCCCTGCTCGATATGAGCGGCCTTACGCTTCTGCTTATCTGTATAACTGCTCTTGTCGCCTCGGGGCATGACATCCTCCTGTGATCAGGCGGGAAGCGCGCCTGTTCCGCCCATGCTTTCGGCAACCGGAACCTCCCGCTTGGCCTGAAGCGGCTCGTCACGCGAATAAGTCCCGACCAGCATTCCTGCCCCAAGCACCCTACCGCTGATTGCGCTCACTACTTCCGATCGTCCCGGATTGTCATCCACGTCAATCGCCTCGGAGAGCGCGAAAAGCTGGAACACATAGTCGTGTACGCCGTGGCCGGGCGGAGGATCGGGAGGAAGCCAGCCTTCCAGAAAGTAGCTGTTGCGGCCCACATCCCGCCCGTCCGGCCCGCCATATCCGTCCGCGACGATATCTCCTTCGGCCAGGCGCCGTTCGGTGGGAGGCAGGTTCCATACAAGGGCATGCACCATCGGGTTCGGCGCCGGAGCATCGGGATCCTCGACCAGCAGCGCCAGGCTGACGGTTCCTGCGGGAACCTCGCCCCATACGAGCGGCGGAGATACGCCCTCACCATCGGCGGTGAACCGCTGCGGCAAGCGGCTGCCGCTGGCGAATGCCGGGCTGGACAGCTCGATGAATGCGGCGGACTGCGCCACTTCTTCCTGCACGATGGCAAGCTTGGCGTGACCCGCGCGTACATTGGTCATCAGGGCACCGAGCCAGCGGGGAACATGTTCAAGCATATCGTCTCCACAATTCGCAGGACAGGCATTCACGGGGCAGGCCGGACGCCCGTTCGATTATTCGTCCGCGTAGCCGTCCTCGTCTTCATCATCGTAGTCTTCGGCAGGCTCGTCGTCCTCATCGGGATCGATGAAGTCCAGTGGGTCGAGGCCCAGTTCGGCAGCCACTTCCACGGGGGTCGCCACAACGGTGATCTCGTCTCCATCGTCGAGCTCGATCACTGTCGTCTCGTCTTCCTTGCCAGTGGAAATGTTGACGACGTCTGCGGGATCGACCTCGATCTCATCGCCTTCGGGGGTTTCGAACTTCGCTGTCGGCATCGTGTACTCCTTGTCGAGAGAACCACCGAACTCGCGATCGGTGCGCCGGTTCCGGTTAGCGGATCGTCAGGATGCGAGTTCGGACCAATCCACGGCGAGCTGACCGCGCTTCGCGTCGCGGTGGGAAAGCAGCCAGATCAGGAAAGCCCGGGACCGGCGATTGACTGGCTCCGGCATCAGCGACGGATCAGCGCCGAGCACGACGCAGTCTGCGCCGCCAGCGTCCTGTGCGATCCCCGGATCCGGCCGGGTTTCCCTGGCTGTCATGGCTGTTCTCCACTCCGCGTCTGGATGTGCAACGCGCGTGGCTTGGAACAGGTTTCATGGCTTCTGACCGGGATGCGCGAAATCGCCTAATAGACGTCGCGAAGATAGCGCCGGTCCTCGCGCAGCTGGGCGATGTAGTCTTCCGCCGCATCGGGCTTCATGCCGCCATGCTCTGCCACGATCCTGCGAAGCGCGAGGTCGACATCCTTTGCCATGCGGCTCGCGTCGCCGCAGACGTAGAAGTTTGCCCCGCCTTCGATCCAGCGCCAGAGTTCGGCGCCTTCCTCGATCATGCGGTCCTGCACGTAGACCTTCTCGGACTGATCGCGCGAGAAGGCCAGGCTCAGGCGATCGAGGTGGCCGGAGCGCCGCCAGGTATCGATTTCCTCGCGATAATAGAAATCGGTCGCCTCGTGCTGCTCGCCGAAGAACAGCCAGTTGCTGCCGGTGGCGCCGGTGGCGAGCCGGTCATGGAGAAATCCCCGGAACGGCGCGATGCCGGTGCCCGGCCCGACCATGATCGCCGCGCGCGCGGGATCCATAGGTGGGCGGAAATGCGCGGCGGGCTGAAGGAACAGGCCCGCGCCAAGATCCTCGGCCCGATCCGCCATGAATGCGGAACAGACGCCGCCCCGTCGCCTCCCGCCGTTGGCATAGCGCAGGACGGAGACCGTCAACTGGACTTCGTCCACTTGCGCATGGGGGCTGGAGGCGATCGAGTAGAAGCGCGGCTGAATCGGCCGCATGACTTTCACCAGATCCTGCGCCGTCAGCCGCGCGCCGGTTTCATGCAGGACGTCGGCAATCTGATGGCGGCGCAGGAAGTGATCGTAGTCCGGCTTGCGATCGGGATCGAGCAGCGGGACGAAGGCCGCTTCGGGCAGGCGATCGGCAATGAGTTCGAGAATGTTGCGGGTGGGCTTGGCGATATCCCAGTGCTTCAGGAGCGCCTCGTGGAGCGGAACTTCGCCGATATCCTTGACGGTTACCGGCGTTTCCGGCGCTAGGTCGAGTAGTCCCATAACTTCCGTGACCAGTGCCGGGCAATTGACCGGCCAGACACCGAGAGCGTCTCCGGCGCGGTAGGTGAAACCCTGCCCGGCCAGATCGAACCCGAACTGGCGGACTTCCTTGGCCGCACCGAGACCGCTGAGCAGCGTGTTTCGAGTCATGCGCGCATGAAGCGGCGCCTTGCGGCTGTAGCTGGGGCCCGCCGTCTCTCGTGCCGCAACTTTCGGTTCGGCCGCGACGGTGGACTGGACCGGGCCGGGCGAAGCGGGCCGATCGGCCAGCAGCGAACCCAGCACATCGTCCAGCCATTGCCTTGCAGTATTCTCGTAATCGGGCTCGCAATCCGCGCGCGGGGCAAGGCGTCTGGCGCCGAGTTCTTCCAGTCTTGCGTCGAGCTTGCGCCCGAAACCGCAGAACTGGTCGTAACTAGAATCGCCCAGCGCCAGCACCGAATAGGACAGGCCGTCGAACCCCGAAGAGCCATGCGTCTTCAGCGACGACCAGAAGCTGTCGCCATTATCTGGTGCATCGCCGTCACCGAACGTGCTGGCTATGATCAGCGCTTGCCCGGCCGCCGCGAGTTCGGCGGGCTTGACCGTGTCCAGCGCGGCGAGACGGACCCGGCAGGCATGGGCTTCGAGCCGTCTGGCGCATTGCTCGGCAACCGCTTCCGCATTGCCGGTCTGGGATGCCCAGAGCACCATGACCTGTGATATCGGTTCGGCGGCAGGCTCGCGGTCCGACTGCGGCATGCGGGCAAACAGCCCGGCCAGCAGGCCGTTCAGGTAGTCCAGCTTGTCGCTCTCGATCGGCGTGCCCGGTGGCAATTGCGGGACCGAGCCGCCCGGATCGTTGGCGCGCAGTCCCGTTGTGAACCCCGTCAGGTAACGGGCCTCGACCGGAGTAAGCGCCGGAGGCATGCCCGGTGCCAGCCCCATGACTTGCGCGAAAGCATCGATGGCGGCAGCCTGACACGGCATGAGGGCGCTTACGGCGGGAATGCTCGCGGAAAAGGGCTGCGTCATCTCGTCCGGCGTTGCAGCTAGAGAAGCCTGTTCGACCGGACCCGACAACCGCGTGATCGCAACGGCCGAGAACTTGAATTCAGGTTGCAGCGATAGCGGGTCGACCGCATCGCTGGTCAGGGCGTTGATGCAAAGGTCTTCACCGAAAACGTCGTTCCAGTGGAACGGGGCGAAGCAGTTTCCCGGCCTTACCCGGTCGCTTATCACGGCGGGCAGGACGGCCCGCCCCCGGCGCGAGCGCAGTTCCACCATGTCGCGCTCATCAATGCCCAGCGCCCGGGCATCCTCGTCATGGATCTCCAGAAACGGCCCGGGATTGAGCTTGTTCAGCGTCGGCACTTTCCCCGTCTTGGTGAGCGTGTGCCACTGGTGCTGGAGCCTGCCGGTATTGAGCACGAGCGGAAAATCCGCATCGGGCATTTCCGCCGCATCCATGTGCGGGCGCGGCAGGAAATGGCCGCGGCCGCTTTCGGTGGGAAAGGCAATGGCCGGGCGCTCGCCGTCCGCGCCGGTGCGAAGCGACTGGCTCACCCCGTCGTTCAGGTAGCGCATGGGATTGCGATCATTCCCGGCACCGGGCGGGCATGGCCATTGCAGCGGCGTCTCACGAAGGCGCGCATGGCTGGCGCCGCGAATGTCGTAACCTGTGCGCGGGTTCCAGAAGCCGCGGATTTCCTCGAAGACGTCCGCTGCGGAGGCATAGGAGAAGGCCTCGGCATAGCCCATCTCGCAGGCCACCCGGGCGATGATCTCCCAGTCGGCCATGGCCTCGCCAGGCGGATCGACGGCCTTCTGCATAAGGGTGAGGTTGCGTTCGGAATTGATCATCACCCCTTCCGCTTCGGCCCAGAGAGCGCCGGGAAGGATCAGGTCGGCATGGCGGTTGGTCTCGGTATCGACGAAGGCGTCCTGCGCGATGACGAGCTCGGCGGCCTCCAACCCGGCGATCACCGTCTTGCGATTGGCCACGCTGGCAACCGGGTTGGTGCAGATGATCCAGCAGGCCTTGATGCGCCCTCGTGCCATGTCCTCGAACATCGCGACGGTGCCCGCGCCCGCCTCGACCTTGAGCGTGCCGGGCGGAATGCCCCAGACCTCCTCCACGAAGCGGCGGTCGGCTTCGCTGGGCGTTGCCCGCTGTCCCGGCAGGCCCGGCCCCATGTAGCCCATCTCGCGTCCGCCCATGGCATTGGGTTGGCCGGTCAATGAAAACGGCCCTGCACCGGGGCGGCAGATCGCGCCGGTGGCGAGATGGAGATTGCAGACCGCATTGGTGTTCCAGGTGCCATGGGCGCTCTGGTTGAGCCCCATGGTCCAGCAGCTCATCCACGCTCCTGCTTCACCGATCCATTGCGCGGCCTGGCGCAAGTCGGCTTCCGATATGCCGGTCAGCGCAGAGACCCGGTCGGGCGGATAATCGGCCAGAAACGCCGGCATGACATCCCAGCCCTCGGTATGGGCGGCGATGAAGTCGTGGTCGATGTCGCCCTGCTCGACCAGCAGGTGAAGCAATCCGTTGAGCAGGGCGAGGTCCGAACCGGGGCGGACTTGCAGGAAGAGATCCGCCTTGTCCGCTGTGCCGTTTCGGCGGGGATCGACCACGATCAGCTTCGCGCCCGCCTTCACACGATCCATCATGCGCAGGAACAGGATCGGGTGGCAGTCCGCCATGTTGGCACCGATCACGAAGAACAGGTCGGCCTTGTCGAAGTCCTGATAGGAACCGGGCGGTCCGTCCGCGCCGATCGAAAGCTTGTACCCACTTGCCGCGCTGGCCATGCAGAGCCGTGAATTGCTTTCGATATTGTTGGTGCCGATGAAGCCCTTGCAGAGCTTGTTGGCAAGATATTGCGCCTCCAGCGACATCTGCCCCGAGACATAGAAGGAAACCGCATCCGGGCCGTCGCGGTCGATGATCCGGCGTAGCCCCTGCGCGGTGCGGGTGATCGCCTCCGCCATCGGGATCGCGCCTTGGTCACGGCCTCCTTCGATGCGGGCATAAGCGGTTTCCGCGCGCCCCGGCGCGGTGACGGGGACATGGCACGAACTGCCCTTGGTGCAGAGCCTGCCGAAGTTCGTGGGATGGCTCTTGTCGCCGGAAACCTTGACGATCCGGCCGTCCGCCACGTCCATGACGATCCCGCAGCCTACGCCGCAATAGGGACATGCACTCTTGACCTTGCTGCTCGCCACGTCTTCCCCAAACGAAAAAACGCCACCGGCCGGAACCCTGTTCAGGTTCGACCGATGGCGTCGTTGCCTTGCTGATCAGCCCTTGCGGACTGCAGGATCCCCTCCGCGCCTTTGCGGTCAGGATCCGAATTGCCGATTATCTTGCCGCAAGCGCCCGGTCGCCGCAAGCCCTTCTCTTGCAGTGCAGCATCAATGACGTTTTCAGGAGCGGAAAGACCTCAGAAGCGGCGCGAAACGCCCAGATAGACTTCCAGATCATCGGCGTCGCGGTCGAGCCCGGCATTGGCGCCGATGTCGAACTGGAATCGATCCGAAGTCTGCCACGCAAGTGACAGGCCCGAAAGGTGTTCTAAGTGATGGTCGCCGGGTTCGCGAACCGCGCGGAACTGATATTCCGCCGTCGCCGTTACCGCATCGCTCAGCGGCGTAGAGACGCCCACGACATTCCCGAAGGCGAAGTGACGGCCGTTTCCGTCCTCGTTCACGTCGGCGTCAAATTCCGGCACCATTTCCAGACTGGTGGCAGGCGAGAGTTCATAGGACAGCGGGATCTGCACGCCCGCGCCCCAATCTCCCGCCCCGATCGGTTCGCGGCCCGTCGGCAAGGAGACGAAAGGCATCACGGCCGCCGAAAAACCCGAGCCGTCCGGGTTCACGAGATTGCGCCGAAGCGCCAGCATCAGATCGCCTGTGCCGCTGCGATGCTCGACATCTCCAGTCCGGCGATCCCGGCTGCGCGCGAAGCCCAGGCTGCTCCAGCCAAGCTGGACTTCGGCATGGTCAGCTATGCCCACGCGCATCAGGAAATCCCCGATGAGCAGGACATCGTCACGCTGATCGGCATCGCGGCTGAGCGTCCAGTCGCCAAGGCCGGTCTCGAAAGACATGCGTCCCGGCGCCATCGTGCAGGCCGGGGTGCCGATACCCGGCCGATCAGGGCAGTAGTCGCGGTCCTCTGCGGCCGCCATGGTCGGCGCAGTCATCAGAGCGAAGAACAGGAGAGTTCGAAATTGCATAACACGCCTTATAGACGACTGTGTTGCAAATCGCCCGCAGGCGCCGCCGGTTCCCGGCGGTAGGCGGAGAATGTTCAGCGGGTGTAGCGCCCTCTCCCCAGTTCGACGGGCAAGAGGGATTTCCCGTCGATCCGCAGCGCCATCCTTTCGAACGGAGGGGCGTTCACCTGATCGACGTCGATGGAAAAACGCACCACACCGCTTCTGACGGGAGGCAAGGCTACTTTCACCTCCTGTCCCGGAACATAGGGAGCACTGAGCGTAGCTTCGACGAGAGCCGAAGACGGGATATTGGGCAGCGGCTCCATTCCGTCGCCGGACGTCACGACTTCCAGCTCTGCTCCATCGGCAAAGCGCAAGGCCACTCTCACCCCGCGCGCATCGCCGCCCGATTTGGGATCGATCACCCGCACGGCGAGCCCGGTTTTCTGCGCCGCTTCGGCTGGCCACGGCTGGGTATCGAGATTGGCGAACAGGGGCCGGTTCTTCGGCGGTTGCGGGGCGACCAGCACGATCTCCTCTCCTTCCCGTCGCCATGTTCCCTGTGCGAACTGGTCCAGCGCGCCATAGGAAATGTACCACTCGAATGAACCATCCGCGCGAAGCAGAAGCTCCGATCCGGTCTCCATCACGCCGGAGAGATAGTAGTGTCCCACGAACTCTGGATCGATGGCCCTGCCTGCGTTCGGAAGATTCTTCGCATCGCGTTCCTGCGCGCCGGCCATAGGCGCTTGCAGGATGAGGCAGCCTGCCATGAAAAGTCCGATCCGCATCGCGCTATGCTTAACCACCCGCAAGCGCGGCACAACGCCTAAAAGGTGGGCAAGCGACGCTGCGTTTTCCCGGCGCCTATTCGGGAGGGCGATAAGCCGGATTACCTTGCCCCCGCCTCCGTATGACAATCACGCGAAGACAAATCACTTCGGGCCGCGTGACGATGGCAGCGACGGAAATCAGGCCAATGACAGGCATTCGCGGGGCCGCTGCGATTTTCGTCATGATCTATCACTTCCATCTCAGGATGGTGGCTACGGGGCCACTCTCCACCATCGTGCTGCATGGCTATCTGGCCGTGGATCTCTTCTTCATCCTCAGCGGCTTCGTCATGGCGCACGTCTATGGCAAGGCGCTGCAATCCGGCACGTTCCGGCAGCGCAGCTTTCTCCTTCACCGGATCGCCCGGATATTCCCGCTCTACATCCTGGCGACACTGGCTTTCCTCGCGCTTGGGAGAGGCGGCAGCTCAACACTTCCGGCCTTGGCGGCGAACCTCGTCATGCTCCAGTCGCTGGGCAATTGGCCCAGTCTGGATCCGCCTGCATGGTCGGTCAGCACCGAGATGGTCGCGTACCTGCTCTTTCCGTTCATCGCGGTGGCCTGCCTGAGGTCCAGCCCGAAAATTGCGCTCGCCACCGGCTGCATGGCACTGCTGGCCATTCTGGTCATGACCCTGGCGGCAAGTCGCCATTACATTGGCGCGCCGATCGCTAAGGGCGATCTGGACCTGTTCTTTTCGCCCTATACGCTGGTGCGGTGCCTGGCCGGTTTCACCATCGGCCAACTTGCCTATCGCCTGCACGACAATGCGCTTGTGCGCCGCGCACTGTCCGGCAACTTTCTCCAGTGCATGGTCCTGCTGCTGGTCATGGCGACGATGGCCCAGGCCCTTTCCGACTTTCCCGCCTATCTGGCCCTTATCGCGCTGATCGTCGCCATCGCGCAGGATCGCGGTGTCCTGAGGTCCATTTTCGCGTCTCCGCCGCTCATGTTCCTGGGGAAGGTCTCGTTCGGCATCTATCTGCTGCATTTCCAGGCCATCGGCACGGTGGACCGGCTGGAAGGCGAGGCTCACATGCTCGGTCTGGGGGTAGAGGCAAGCGACTGGATCGCCTCGCTGGCCGTCTCCGCGATGGTGACGGCGCTGGCCTGGATGCTCCACCGTTCCTTCGAAAGCCCCCTTCGCCGGATGATCCGCCGTATCGAAAAACGCCCGGCGTCCGGTCCTCTATCGGTATGATGATCATTCGGAGATCATCCAAATGGTGAAAATCACCCTACCCGAAAGCGGAAACTGTAAAATCCATGCGGTTTGCTCTAGGGTTAACACGTAAATCGGTGCCTTGCGCGTAATACTTGTTTTTCCGAGTTCTGTTGGGGCGGAACGGATCTTCCTCGGACCTCACGCCATCTCCTGTAGATGCGACGAAAAAGAGAGGCCTGCGAACGATCATGACTACAGCAGTATCGGTGGCCGTATCGGTAGCCATCAGGAACTCGCTCATTCGCGAAGGCGTTCGCCGCATCCTGTCGGATTCAGGTTTCGATCTCACGGAATCGGTGGACGATCTTCACAAGCTGGCGCCGCCGCAGGAAGCAGGCCCGGCAGATCATGTCATCGTCGTCGACCGATCGCTGCTGGGAAGCGACGGAGCGGCCGTCGTCGGAGAAATCCTTCATCGGTTTCCGTCCGCCCGCGTGGTCGCTCTGGTGTCGTCCTTCGAGTTCACCGAAATGGCGGCCATCTATGCGGCGGGCGCCTATGCCTATTTTCTCGATCAGGTACCCTATCAGTCGCTGGTGGCGATGATGCAGATGGTCGCGGTGGGACAGAAGGTGGCGCCGCCGGAAATCATCGACCTGCTCGACAATCTCCTGCTCCTGACCGAAGCACCGCCGCTGCATCGCGGGGCGCAGGGCTACGATCTGAGCGAAAGGGAATGGGATGTGCTGGGCGCCCTGGAACGCGGTCTGCCGAACAAGACGATCTCACGCGACATCGGCATCAGTGAATCGGCGGTGAAGGCCACGGTCAAATCGCTGCTGAAGAAGCTGTCCGTAAGCAACCGCACACAGGCGGCAGTGCTTGCCCGCGAACTGGCAGATCGCCAGGGGCCTGCGCGGGTGCTCTGCGGAGCCGGTTTCCATGACGTCCGGGCTCTCGATCCGCGGTCCTGACCAACGACGAAAACCACCCGTGAAGCTTTATGTGCAATCGTGAGCATAACTCTCCCGGATTATCCTGAAGGACATCCGGTCGAATCGGGATAGTCCCCGTGCCCATGCGATTGTCGTTCAAGGCGAACAAAATCCAAACGGCGCCGCGATGAAACCAAAATATAGCGTGACTCGAATCTTCGCCAATGCAACATTTGTGGCCGAGGCTCGGAAAAGTCTCAACGGAAGGTAGGGGGTTCGAATATCATCATCGAAATGTAGGGGGAATTTCATGTACAGATTTGATAATGAAGCTGTGCAACTTACGGCTCGTGAATTGGATGTCTTGCGTTTCGTGGCCATGGGGCGGTCCGCAAAGGAAACGGCCATCGAACTCAATATCGCGCCCTGCACGGTTGAACGGCACGTCGAAAACGTCCGCCTCAAGACCAGAACGCGCAATCGCGCACATATGATCGCCCATGTCATTCGCGAGGGGCTGCTGCAACTCCAGCAGTGACAGACTGCCCGGCGGCAAGCCTTCGGTTCCGGTCAGACCAGTTATTCTGGATGATTCGGGCCCAGGCCACCAGAATGCCGTCCTTCAGGTCGTAAACGTCGCTCTCGACAGAAGAGCCATCGATTTCAGAATGAGCCAACCTCGGGTCAACGTCGCAATCGAATGAGGAAGGCGCAATATTCAGGCCCTGACCAAGCGCCTTGACGCAGGCTTCCTTGCGAACCCAGAGCGTCAGGAAAGCGCGGCTGTAGTGCCGAGAGCCGGGACGTGGCAGGGACGCTCTCTCCCGGGCCGTATAATGGAGTTCAGCAAGTTCGGCTGCATCGTCCAGAACGCGGACACGCTCCAGATCGATGCCGATTTCGTGATCCAGGCTCCACCCGATAAGCACGCTCTCGCCGCTGTAGCTGAGGCTGCAATGGGCCTGCGAGACATTCGCCAGACAAGGCTTGCCGAAAGCGTTGGTGTGATAGACCTGCTGCGCGGCCGGAATGCCGCAACGGCATTCTCCCAGGATGCGCAGCGCTGCATGCGCGGTGCGATAGCGCCGGGCGAGCGCCTCGGTTTTGAACGTCGCCGCGCGGGCATGTTCTTCCTCGGACAGCCAGGCCATGAGGCGCTGATCGACCTGGGGCGACACGTCGATGCGCCATAGATCGAAGGGGGCCGGTAGCTTGATGGTCCGACATCCCATAGCCTCAAGCCAGTCCGGCCCAACCCCTTGATGCGTCATGTACGACGTCGCCCCGGCACCAGTGCGCTATGCCGCGCGAAATCGCTCAGCAGGCGCGGCGGATCGATACCGGGCGAGCCGCGCAAAGCCTGTTTGCCCAGGAATATCGTGTGCGAGATCATCCAGGCCAGATCCGCCAGAAGCGCGTAGGCGCGCCCGTGGTTCTTGCGGAAATAGCGGGATCGGGACTGGAACCAGTAATCCGGCAGACGGCGCGGCCTTGCCTGGGTTGCGGTTACTCCGGTGCTTTGCCCGGCGATGTGCAGCACCAGCGCTTGCGGCAGATACCAGCATTGCCACCCGTTCGACCGCGCCGCCCGGCACAAGTCGGTTTCCTCGTAATAGAGGAAATAGCCCTCGTCGAAGCGCAGCCCTTCCCGCAGCAGGGCCGGGCGAATGGCAAGGCTGGCTCCACTGACCCAGTCCACGACCGCAGGCTGCCCGTCCATGCGGCGCGCGATGGCATGGCGGGACAGCAGCCGGGACGTGAAGCTCCACCGCAGACCGCGCTCGATCTCTCCGAGGACCGACGGAAAACGGAACGCGAAAGGCCAGAGATTGCCGTCCGCCTCCAGCAGAGCCGTGCCGACGATACCCGCACCAGGCGTGCCTGCCATAAAGCGCGCCAGTTCCCGCGCCGCGCCCGGCATCACGCGGGTGTCGGGGTTGAGCAGCCAGATCAGTCCGGCAGGCTGCGCCTGCGCGAGCGCAAGGTCGATGCCGATATTGTTGCCCGCACCAAAGCCGCCATTGACGGCAGAGCGATGCACCTTGGCCCAATGCCAGTCGTGCCGCGCGATCGCTGCCTCGATCATGTCGGCCGAACCGTCGCCCGAAGCGTTGTCGATCACGAAGGCGCGGATCCGCATGCCCTCCCCGGCCTCGGCAGCCAGCGTCTGCAGGCAGGACACGACCAGCGGTCCCGTGCGGTAGTTGACGATGATCACGTCGATCACGTGGAGCAATCCGGTTCCGATCATTCGGCCGCAACCCCGATGGTCTCGAACGGAGCGGGATCGATGTTTGCGAGCGCGGAATCGAGCGCTTCCTGGAACAGCGGCGCAAGCCTGTTTACGTATGGCTCCTGCAGGTTGCTGCTGTGCCCACCCGGAATGTCGACGATGACGATCTCGTCGCGGACACGCTTGCCCCAGCCCAGGGCATAGTCCCGGTAGGTCAGGGAATAGGGCGTATCATCGGGCAGTCCGGTATCGCTCCCGGCCTTGAACAGCGCGACGGTGCCGCCTTCGAATATTCCCACCGGGCGGTGTTCCCGGTGGGCGACTTCGTAGAGTTTCAGGAAGGGGATCGCGCCTGCCGGTTCACTGGTCGTGAGTACCGGTGTGCCCTCGCCCGCCTCGCGATTTCGCATCGTGCGCACCGTGCGCCGATCCTGGGCCTGGCGCAGGCGCGAGCCGAGTTCCCAACATGCCGCGTTCCATGCCTTGCGGCCAAGGTTGGGGAGGAGGCCTCCGGGTCCCGACTGCGCCATCAGCGTCTTCAGGCGCGCCATTCGCAAACGCGTGGTCAGGAAACGGAACTTGCGGGCTTCGACATCGGCCGCGTCGATGATCCCCACGAATGCGACGTGACTGCCCTCGTCCTGAAGCTGCCGGGCCATTTCGAAGGCGATGACGCCCCCCGCGCAGAGCCCGGCCAAAAGGTAAGGCCCTTCCTGCTGAACCTGACGCAGACGGTCGACGTAATGCGCCGCCATCTCGTCGATACGGGTATGGGCATAAGTGCCGTCGGCCCGCCGCAAGGGCTCCATGCCGATGATCGGCCGATCGGTATCGAGCCGCAGGGCGAGGTTCCGGTAGAGCAGCGTTTCGCCTAACCCGTCGTGGACGAAAAACAATGCTCTGTCTGCGCCACCTTCGCGGATGGTGACGAGGCCTTCGTGGGCGTTAGCTTCAGTGGTCTCGGTCCCGGCTCCAGCATTATCGGCCCGGCTGCCCGGATCGATGATCAGGGCCAGATTGGCCACGGTCGGTTGCCCCAGCATCGCGGCCAGCGGCAGGGTCTTGCCCGTCCGCTTGCGCAGCCGGTTGGAGAACTGGACGGCCAGAAGCGAATGCCCGCCCAGATCGAAGAAATTGTCGTTCCGTCCGATTGCGGCCATGCCGAGCAGGTCGCACCACAAGTCCGCGATCAGCCGCTCGGTTTCGGTCCTTGGGGCATCGGCGGGGTCTCCGGCGGCTGTCGTCGGCGTGGGGCGAGCCGGTTTGCGCATCTCGGCCAGGACGGCGGGGAGATCATAGGGAGAGATCACCAGGTGCGGTCGCCGCGCACCGGCGAGCAGCCTTGCCACGATCTCTGCGCCCTCTTCCGGGAGAATACCTGTACGGCCTTCGGCTGTGGTGCCGATTTCGGCTGGCGCAGCTTTGGCCAGTGCCGTCCCTGCGACGCGGATCATCGTGAAATCGCGTATTTCCCCCAGCACCAGTCCATCTGGATCGGTAATGGTGACATTGAAGGTCGCCGTTTTTCCGCTTGCCTCAGCATTGGCCCGGTAGCGCACATGGCTCACGATCTGCGCGGGAAGCGGAGCATGGAGCACGAGGCGGCGATAGCTGAAGGGGGCGTAGAAGTCCTGATCCGGGTCCCGCCCTGCAATCAGCGCCTGCGCACCTGCTGTCGCGAAATCGAGCAGGGCGGGATGGAGCGCCAGTTCTTCAAGTTCGCCCCGGAAGGCTTCCGGCAGTTCCAGCGTGAGCAGCGCCTCGTCCTGGCCGATCAGCAGGACCGAGAGGTTTTCCCAGCGCGGCCCGAAGATCAGGCGAGGCTGGTCTTCGCTTCCCCCCCTGCCGGGACGGCATCGCCGCGCGATCGCATCGAGGTCGAGCATGGCGCGGAGTGGCGGGGTATCGTGGCGGCGCAAGGTCCCTCGCGCATGCTCGGTCCACGGCGCGCGCGATCGCAGGGGGCGGCCGAGCACGACGACCTGCCACGCGCCTTCCCGGTCCTTTTGGGCATGAACCCGAAGGTCCCGCGTTTCGGTATCAGGAACGGCGAAGGCTTCGAGAAAGGTGAAATCGCTGAACTCCATGGGGCCGGGTTCGGCCTTGGCAACAGCGGCGCGGGCCAGTTCGAGATAGGCCGTCCCGGGCAGCAAGGGGCCGGTGCCGACCATCCGGTGCTCGTCCAGGATCCAGTGGCGCTGCGGCGTCAGGCTGGTCGCCACAACGAATTCGCCGGACGAAATCGAATGGAGCCGTTCCAGAAAGGGATGCGCGACGGCCTCCCCCTTGCCGAGATCGGCAGCAAGCGCGCCGCTCTGGCCGCTGTCTCCAGCAAGGACCGCCGCCATCCCGACTTGCGCCCACTGGCTCCATCCGACCGACAGGACGCGGGTGGCGGGATCCTGGCTGCGCGATTGGGCATAGGCGTCGAGAAAGGCGTTGGCGGCAGCGTAATCGGCCTGGCCTGGAAGTCCGGCAAATGCGCTGATCGAGGAGAACAGCATCAGGAAGTCGGGCGGACGCCCCGCCATCACCCGCTCAAGCGCCAGGGTCCCCGCTACTTTGGGGCGCAGCACCGCCTGCATCGCCGCGCGGCTGCGGGTCTCGACCAGTTCGTCGTCAAGCGTGCCGGCCGTGTGAAAAATCCCGTCGATCCGGCCGAAGCGGGCCTCCACCCGGCGGATGGCGCGGCGCAGCCCGCGAACCTCGGCGACATCGGCGGTGGCCAGTTCCACTTGCGCGCCCATGGCTTCCAGTTCCAGAACGCCCAGCAGCTTCTCCCTGAGCGGAAGCGGCAGTTCGCCGTCTTCCAGCAGTTCGTCCCACCGCGCGCGATCCGGCAGCACCGTGCGCGACAGAAGCGCGATGCGCGCTCCTACCGTTGCCGCGAGATGCCGTGCGATGGTGAGGCCGATCCCGCCAAGGCCGCCCGTTATCAGGTAAGTGCCGTCCTTGCGGAACGGGGAGGTCTCCGCATTGTCCAGCACCCCGCGCGCAGGGCGCTGGCCGAGCGTCCAGCGCTCGCCCGCCCGCCATGCTACATCCCGGTCGCTCGCGGAGGTGGCTTCCTCGATCACGGCTTCGACCGTCCGGTCCGGCCACAAGGAGCGTCCCGCCCGATCGTCGATATCCACTGCATGGAAACGCAGCCCCGGATATTCGGCCGCAATGCTCCTGCGGGCGCCGATGAGGGCGGCCTTCAGCGGCTCGATATCGCTGTCTCCGGCGATCCGCTGTGCGCGGTCGGTGACGAGGACCACGCACACTTCCCCACCTTCACAGGCCGCTGCCAATTCCGGGGCCATCGCGGTTAGCGAGAACAGGCCGTGGTCAAGAAGGCTGTCCCGACCGGGCCTGCGCCTGCCAATTACCATCCAGCAGTGGAAGACCCGTTCCGGCAGGTGGTTTTGCTGTGCCAGTCTATCGAAGAGCCAGGCCCAATCCTCGCGCCTTGCCGGGCGGACTACGAAATCTTCCCGGCCGCATGCCTTCCGCCGCCGACCGCGGCGCACGGCAATCACATCCGCGCCCTGCCCGCGCAGCTTCGCGATGAGCCTGTCCGAAAATCCGGTGTCATCTCGAAGGACCAGCACCGGACCTTTTCCGGCTTCGCCCTCCGTTTCGTCGTCGCGCATCCAGACCGGTTCGTAGGCCCACTCGGCCAGATCCATGCGCAGATCGGGATCGGCGTCGCTGCCGCCTTGCCGCTCCGTCGCCGTCTGCGCGTCGAACCAGTGACGCTGGCGGTCGAACCGATATGTCGGCAAAGGCAGGCGCAAGCGCCGCTCGCCGTGCCAGAATGCGCTCCAGTCGATATCGGCTCCGAGTGTCCAGACTTCTCCAAGCGCCTCCAGGAACCGGGCATCGTCCGCGATATCCTGGTCGGGGTGCCGCATCGAGGCGACAACGGGCTGCGAGGGCTTGCGCGCGGCGTGCTGCCGGGCAAGGCTCGCCATGCTCCGCCCCGGCCCGACTTCCAGTAGAACGCGATCCGGTTCTGCGAGCAGGCATTGGAGGCCATCGGTAAACCGCACAGGTTCGCGCAAGTGCCTTACCCAGTAATCGGGATCGGTCGCCTCGGCGGCCCTGACCCAGTCTCCCGTGAGGTTCGAGGCAAAGGGTATGCGCGGTGCGTGGAAGGCGATCCCGGACAGTCGCGCACGGAATTCCGGCAGGATCGGATCGAGCATGGGCGAATGGGCGGCAACCGTGATCGGGATCCGCGCAGCCTCGATCTCCCGCTCCTCCAGATCGCGCTGGAACCGTTCGATCGCATGCGAGGCGCCGGACACCACGCAAAGCCGAGGCCCGTTGATCGCCGCGATAGACAGACCTTCGGAAAGCAGGGGCGCTAGTTCCGCCTCCGACAGCGAAACGCCGAGCATTCCGCCCGCGCCGGTCTTCTCGAACAGGACGCCGCGCGTATGGACGATACGCAAACCGCTTGCGAGGTCGATCACGCCGGAAAGATGCGCGGCGGCATATTCTCCGCAACTGTGGCCGATCATGGCGGCGGGGGTGATCCCCAGCGACATCCATAGCCGCGCCAGCGCGGTCTGGACGATGAACAGAGCGGGCAAGGCGTTCGAGGGGCGCTCCAGTTCGGCGGAAGCACGCGCAAAATCTTCCTGCGCCGGGAAGAGCCAGCGGCGCAGTTCGTTCGGGGCAATCGCGTCCAGCAATCCAAGGCCGCGATCGACTTCGGCGCGAAACAGCGGCTCCGTTTCATAAAGACCCCGCGCCATATCGTTGTGCTGAGGGCCGCCGCCGCAAAACAGGAAGGCCACGCTGCGACCGGGGATCGCCGCCGGTCTGCTCGCCGCCTGTGCCGCCGCTTCGAGCGAGGCCGCCGCCTGCTCCGACGCGTCACGGTTTGCCACGACGAATTGCCGCATCCCGAGATGACGCCGCCCGGTGCTCAGCGTGTAGGCGGCATCGGGCAACGAGATATCGGGCGCCTCGACAAAGCGGCGAGACAGGGCCGCGAGATTTGCCGCCAGCGCGCTTTCGCTCTGGCCCGAAGCGACCAGCAGCTGACGGCGGCGGCTCGCACTTCCGGGGGAGCGGAGCGGCGCTTCTTCCATGACGACATGGGCATTGGTGCCGCCGACGCCCAGCGAACTGACCCCGGCGCGACGGGGGCTGCTATCGCGCCGGGGCCAGGCTTCCCGCGTCGCCTGAATGCGGAACGGGCTCGTGGCGATCGCGCAATCGGGATTGGGCACCTCGAAATGAGGCACTGCGGGAAGTTCCTGATGGCGCATGGCAAGGGCTACCTTGATGACCCCCGCCGCGCCCGCGGCCGTGTCGGTATGGCCGATGTTTGCCTTGACCGAACCCAGCCCGCAGGGGCGGGTGCGCTCGCGCTGCCCGAAGGCTTGGGTGAGTGCGGCCACCTCGATGGGATCGCCGATCGGTGTACCGGTGCCATGGGCCTCGACATAATCGATCTCGGCGGGATCGACCCCGGAAACGGCAAGCGCCTCGGCAATGACCGCGGCCTGCCCCTCGACGCCGGGCGCGAGATAGCCAACTTTGGCGCTGCCGTCGTTGTTGATGGCCGATCCGCGCAGGACCGCGTGGATATGGTCGCCGCCCTCGATGGCATCGGCAAGGCGGCGAAGCGCAAGAACGGCGACGCCGCTGCCGAATACGGTGCCTTGCGAGGACGCGTCGAAGGGACGGCAACGCCCGTCGGGTGAAAGGATCTCGCCTTCCTCGTAGAGATAGCCCTGTCGGTGCGGCAGTTCGATCGAGACCCCGCCCGCCAGCGCCATGTCGCATTCGCCGGACAGCAGGCTCTGCGCGGCCATGTGGATCGCCACCAGCGACGTCGAGCAGGCGGTCTGGACACTGATGCTCGGCCCCTTCAGGTCGAGCAGATAGGACACCCGCGTGGTGAGGAAATCCTTGTCGTTCCCGGTGTGGCGAAGCAGGAACAGGCCGGTGTCCTGCACCAGTCGGCGGTTGCCCAGCAGATTGTAGGGCATGTAGGCATTGTGCCCGGAGCCTGCGAAAACCCCGATCATGCCGCCGAAGCCCTGCGGAGTGTGCCCGGCATCTTCCAGGGCTTCCCACGAGCACTCCAGGAAATGCCGGTGCTGCGGATCCATGATCGCGGCATCGCGCTGGCTGAGGCCGAACAGCGCCGCGTCGAAACACTCCATGTCCGCCAGCGGCGCACCGCGCCTGACATAGCGAGGATTGCGCAGGAGTGCGGGACTTACACCGGCGGCAAGGAGTTCCTCGTCCGTGTAAGTCTCGAGCCCTTCCCGGCCCTCCCGAAGCAGGTCCCAGAACGCGTCGGGGCCGCGACCACCGGCGAACCGGCAGGCCATGCCGATGATGGCGATGGAAGCAGCGTCCGGCGCATCGCCGCGATCCTCGAAGGATCCGAAATCCTGGTCCATGGCTCAGGTCCTCGCTACTGTTCGCACGGCGCTCCGCCGCAGTAGCGCCGCCCGGCGCGCCATGGCCCGGTCCTGCCCCTCGCGCGCAGCCGATGCTTCGACTCCCTCGCCAGATAAGTGCGTTGCCAAGGCGGCTATGGTCGGGAACCGGAAGATGTCGGTCAGCGCCACCGGGCGCGAGGCAACCGTGGCAAGGCGGCGGTGGACCTGAATGGCCAGCAGCGAATGACCGCCGATGTCGAAGAAGTTCTCGTCCCGGCCGACATGCCCGATTTTCAGGAGATCGCACCAGATCTCGCCGATCTGGGCTTCCATCGGCGTCGTCGGAATTTCCACCGGATCGGCGGAAGCGCTGTCACGGGCGGCGGGGTCAGGCAGGGCATTGCGGTCGATCTTGCCGTTGGGGGTGCGCGGCAGCGCATCCAGCACGACCAGATTGCCCGGCACCATGAATTCCGGCAGGCTTTGCCGCAGATGCTCCCGCAGGGCATCGGGCGAAGGACCCGGGTTCGCGGTCGTCGCCGCGTAACCGACAAGCCTGGTCACAGCCCCCTCGCTGCGGGCGACAACCACGGCTTCTGCAACGTCCTCATGCGCCGTCAGTGCCGCCTCGATTTCGCCGAGTTCGATCCGGTAGCCACGGATCTTCACCTGATGGTCGAGCCGCCCGAGGAATTCGAGCGTGCCATCCTCTCGCTGCCGCGCCAGATCTCCCGTGCGATAGGCCCGCTCTCCGTGCAGGAACGGGTGCGGCACGAAGCGTTCGGCGGTAAGTTCAGGGCGCTCGTGATATCCCCTCACCACGCCTGCGCCGCCAATCACCAGCTCGCCTGGCGCACCGGGCCTCACCGGCTCCAGCCTGCGATCGAGAATGTAGATCTGCTGACGCGCGAGCGGGCGGCCGAGCGGCGGAATCGTATCCTCCCCGGAAAGGCAGTGGACGGCGGACCACACGGTGGTTTCGGTCGGGCCGTACATGTTCATCACCGTGCCGCGCACCAGCCTCTGCATCTCCTGCGCGAGATGCGGCGGGAAGGCTTCTCCGCCCACCATCAGGCGCTTAAGGCCAGCGAGCGCCGCGTGGGCAGCCGGGTCACCCGCAAGCGCCTGAAGCAGCGACGGGGTGCATTGCAGGTGGGTCACGCCATGGCGCTCCATCAGCCGATGCAGTGGACACTCTGTCCGATCTTCGGTCTCGATGTCCTGCGCCAGCGCGCGAAGGCGGTCGATCGCGGGCAGATGGGCCAACACCGTTTCGGAATCGACGCCGAAATCGATCAGGCAGCCGATCTCGTCGACCCCGAGTTCCCCGAGACGCCGGATCAGCGCGAGATTGTCCTGCGGCGTGCCGAACAGTCCGCTTGTCTCGAAATAGCGCTCAAAAGCATGTTCGAGCAGGGCTTCGGTCTCCGCTTCGCTGAGACTGCCCAGATCGACCTGACCTGTCGCCTCTACCCCGCCGGGACGCCTGAAAGCGGGAAACGACCAGGCATGCTCCTGCAGCAGCGCCGTGGCCGTGCGTAGATACTCTATCAGCGGCCCGCGGACGATCTCGCGAACCCGTGCCTCGTCATCGCCCAGGAAAGTGTGGAGCATGAGGGTTGCATGGCCCTCTCCCGCATGCCCCGCCTCGCGCCAGGCCCGGCGGTAGGCGGCCAGCTTTTCCGCCACCTCCTCGATCGACTGGCCCAAGAGGTGCGTCAGCACGAAAGCGCCCGCTCTCCCTGCCTCGATGAAAGTGCCGACATTTCCGGCCGAAGTGATCCAGCAGGGCAGTTCGGCCTGAACGGGCCGCGGGTACGTGAGCACTTCCACGTCCTGCCCGAGGGGGCCTGGAAAACGGCGCGGTTCGCCGCGCCACAAGGCGCGCACGTCTTCCATGCACGTCCTCAGCGAACCCGGACGATCTGCGAAGGCGGCGGGATTGAGCACGAAGTCGTTCGGTTGCCAGCCCGAGGCGAAGGCTATGCCGACCCGTCCCCCGGAGATATTGTCCACGAGGGCCCATTCCTCCGCGATCCGTAGCGGGTGATGAAGCGTGCCGACGACGCTCCCGGCACGAATGGCCACGCGCGAGGTCACGGCGGCCAGTGCGGCGGAGGCTACGGAAGGGTTGGGATAGGGCCCGCCGAAGGCATGGAAATGCCGCTCGGGGGTCCAAACGGCCTCGAACCCGTGACTGTCGGCAAAACGTGCGCCTTCCAGCAGCAGCCGATAGTTTTCGGCGGCGCTCCCGGCGCTCGAACTGGCGAAGTAGAACAGGCTGAAACCGGTGTGCCGCGCGGGCACATCCGAAACGTCCCCCCGCACCTGTCGTTCGCTCGCGATGACGACATGATACCCGTTCATCAGCGGCCAGAGCAGTTCCAGCACCGAGATATCGAAACTGAGGCTTGTTACGGCCAGCCAGACACCCTCCGGCTCCAGATGGGCATCCATCCCATGGAAGAAGTTCGTCAGGTTGCGATGCTCGACGACGACGCCCTTGGGCAGGCCGGTCGAACCCGAGGTATAGATCATGTAGGCCAGATTGGCGCCTTGCACGCCGCCATCGAAAGGATCCGCGCTAAGATCTGGGCATTCGCGCCTGATATCCTCGATGCAGAGCACTTCCGCCTCACCGTCCGGCAGGCCGCCGCGAATGTCTTCCTCGCTCAGGATAAGGCGCATCCCGGAATCGTTTACCATGTGCGCGATGCGGTCTTGGGGATAGGCCGGATCAAGCGGCACGTAGCCGCCGCCCGCCTTATGTACCGCGATCACGCAGGCGAGCATATCTACCGAACGGGTCAGATGGAGGCCGACCAGCACGTCCGGCCCGACACCGCGCTTCGCCAGCAGGCGCGCTATCCGGTTGGACAGGGCATCGAGCTGCGCATAGGTCAGCGAGATACCCCGCGCAGTGACGGCGACGAGGTCCGGCGTGCGGATCGCCTGCTCCGCGAACAGGCGGTGCCAGACCTCTGCCTTGGGAGAAGATCCGCCGGTCTTGTTCCAGTCTTCGACCACGCGCCTGCGTTCGCTTTGCGAAAGCAGCGGAAGTCTGCCTATCGGACAGGCAGGGTCAGTGCTTGCTGCCGCCTTGAACACATCGAAGGCGGTCAGGAGATCAGCCGCTTCGTTTTCCGGCAGGCGGGCCGCATCATAAGTCCATCGGCACGTTCCACGCTCGGGACAGATGGCGATATCGAGCACGGTTTCGCCCGAGGGCACTCGCGCGCTCTCCCCTCCCGAGATACGCCCCGAGAAACGCAAAGTCACGGGATGCTCCACACCCGTTTTTCCGCGCAGTTCCGGGCTGCGGGCGAAGAGATCGGCGCAATAGCCCACGCGGCGATGCAGACCGTCGATCTCCCGTTCGATCTCCGCGATCAGGTGCGACAAGGGCTGATCGAAATCCAGCGCCACCTTCAGGGGAAGCTCGCCCGCGAACCACGATGTGACACCTTCGAAGCGCTCGTCCATGGCGGTATCGGCATAGCCGATCTCGATGAGATCCCGGTCGGCGACGCGGGCCAGCCAGGCGATGATCGTCGCGAGCGTCTGAGCGGCATTGCCCGGCTCGATAACGGTGTCCACCCGCATCCATCGCCCCGCCTCACCGGCAGGCGCCGGGCGGAAAGCAGGGAGTTGCAGGCTGTCGCGCTGGCGCAACCGCCCGCGCCACCATGGCTCATGGCGTCCGGCCAAGGCGTCGAGCTGGTGAAGGCGGGTGCGTTGCACTGCATCGAGTGACGCGAGCCTGCTTTCGGCCAGATCCGTCAGCGGAGTGCCGTCAAGCGCGGCAAGGCGATCGAGCCGCAAGTCCCAGCTGCCCGTGGCCACAACCGGCGCGCCCTTGGTAGCGATCAGGGTGCCCGGCTGCGCACCGGAGCGCGTGCCCAGCACGGTGGCCTGCTGAACCAGCACGAGCCGGTCCGACATGATCGCCTTGGGCAGCCCCATCGGATTGGCATATGGGCCATAGTCCAGCGCCGATACGAGCCGTACGATTTCCTCGGCGGGCTTGCTCCAGTCGATCGTGCCCGCAGCCTCGGGACGGTGCTCCCGGCCGAACATGCGCAGCGGGGCGTGCGGCTGCGGCACCGCTGCCAAGACCGCGCCCTCAAGATCGTCCACTATCCCCGCGAACTTGCGCAAGGCCGCTTCGAAACAGCGGGTGTTGAGCGAAAAGGCGCTCTCGCCTTCGCTGAGTTCGATCGCCTCGGCAGCAAGCACCGCGCCTTGATCGACGGCCCCCGTCATCAAGTGCCAGGTGATGCCGTGCTGCCGCTCGCCGTCCAGAAGCGCCCAGACCGGCGTGTTGAGACCGCCCCGCGCGGGAAGCGGTCCGTCATGAAAATTGATCGCGCCGCGCACGGCGAGAGACAGCACGTCCTCGGGCAGGATAGACAAGTTGGAAATGCTGAAGATCCAGTCGAGCGGTCCGGTCACCGCAGGCAAATCGCGCGCGCGGGCGAGCAGCGGGATGCGGCTCCGTCTCGCCCAGTCCGCAGCCGGTGAAGTGGCCTCGGCAACGACGGCAACGATATCATGCCCCTTGGCGCGCAGCAGGTTGCCGCACTCGGCCAGAAGCGTTTCATTGCCTATCAGGACCGATCGATATCCGGTGCCTGAATGCCCTTCGCCGGTGTCCGACAGATTGGCGGTTCTTCCGGCTACGTCGGGATAGAATGTCCCACCCATGGATATTCTCCTCAGATACGGACGGTAACCAATCGTCCTGATCGAGGCCATTTCGTCAACTCGGTCCAGAAATTCATGGTATGGGTACAGGCATGCGGAATATTTATTCTGGTTTTACTTGTATTCTATAAGACGAGATTCGCGCCGGGTGATCCTGCTGCGATATGTCGACCACCAATATTGCATTTGCCCTTGGCAATGCGGCAATTTCCCCAGCGTCAGGAAGGTCGCGGCCAAGGCGCCGCTGCGCATGAAGATGCGGCTCCAGAGCAGCGGCCAGAGCAGCCACATTGGCGGCAAGGCCCAGAGCACATTGCTGGTCACCTCTCGGCGCAGTCGCGCATCCCCTTGCCCGCGCAGGGCGAAGGCTTCCGCCGTGGCATAGCCGCTGCGCCGATTGCGCTGCCACCACTGCGAGAACCGCGTCATCGCCGCATCGTGGATCGTCATTTCCGCATCCACCCGCAGGATCTGCCAATCCTGCCTGCGGATGCGATGGCACAAGTCGGGCTCCTCGCCCGCGATCAGGTCGTCCCGGAATCCGCCTGCGCTGCGGAAGGACGCGATGCGGAACAGGGCATCGCCGCCGCAGGTGTCCCGGAGACCTGTGGGCGTGTTCCACTCCCGATCGCAGAGCCGGTTATAGGGACTGGCGCCCGGATATCGCTCTCGCCTTCGCCCGCAGACTGCCGCCAGTCTTTCATCCGAACGGATCGCGGCCAGAGCGCGTTCGAGCCACCCCGGCACGAGTTCGCAGTCGCCATCGATAAAGTGGACGAATTCCAGATCGGGATGGTTCGCGGTGAGCCATGCGAAACCGGCATTGCGCGCCCGTGCCGCCGTGAACGGCCGAGCGGGATCGAGTTCCACAACCGCCAGCCCGCGCCCCTCGGCCACCGACACGCTGCCGTCGGCCGATCCCGAATCGACATAGATGGCCCGCGACACTTGCCGCAGCACGCTGTCGATGGCCAAGGCGAGCCGGGCGCCCTCGTTGCGGCCGATGATGACGAAGCCGACGGTGTTCATGGATCACGCTCCGTTCGCAGCCACGCCCGCTGACGCCGCGTCACGAACTGGACGAGCAGCGGCAGCTTCCACAGCATGTAGCCGGGGATCTGCACCAGACTGCTTAGCGGCAGGATCGCGTGCGCATGGCGCTGCCACGTCGCCAGCAGGACAAGGCCAAGGCCCAGCGAACTCGCCAGCAGGACGCAGAGGGGCAGCCCCGCGCCGTCCACAAGCGCGGCAAGAACGATCGCCGCTGCCAATGCCATCGCGAGCAATACGGTCGGCGGCACCAGCAAGTCGAGCACCACCATGGCAAGCCCCCCGCGCCTTTCCCGCCAGGCGGCCGCAAGCAGCCTGGGAACGTAGCGGGTCATGGTCTGCAACATGCCGTGTTCCCAGCGGCGACGCTGGCCTGCCGTTCCCTGTCGCGAACTTGCCGTGCCGACGAACCGCGCATTCTCGGCAAAGATCACGGATCGGCCCGCCAGCAGCAGGTCCAGCCCCATGTCCAGGTCCTCGACAAGCGATGCCGTGGCCCAGCGCATTCCGGCAAACATGGCGCGGGGGAAGGCCATGCCCGATCCCTGAAGCAGCGCGGCACCCGCAAGCCGGTCGAGTGCAATCTGCCGCACGAGGTTCTTCATCAGAAAGGCGAAGCACGACACGCGCACGACGGCATCGGCGTGCCTGGGCGGTTCCAGAAGATAGGCCCCCTGCACGGCCGCCTGTCGCATTTCGGCAAGGGCGGCTATCGTCGGCAAGGCGGCCGGGCCGGGTACGCAGTCCGCATCGAGCACTATCACCACGCGCGCATCCCGACCGGAGCGCCGCAAGGAGAGGAACTCCCGCCCGAATTCCAGGGCGCAGCCTTTGCCGCGCCGCTCCGCGTCCCGCCGTTCTATGACGGTAGAGCCAAGCTCTCGCGCGATTTCCGCCGTTGCGTCGGTGCAATTGTCGGCGACGACGACGAGTTCATCGCAAGGCCGCAATTGCTGCAGCACCGCTGCGACTACCGGTGCGATCCCGCCCGCCTCGTCATGAGCCGGCATGAGCACGACATAGGGCGGCGCAGCCGGCACGGTCGCCGGCCTCACGGTTCTTCGCAGGGCAACCAGACATTCGGCGGCGAGCACGATCGCGGGGATCGAAGTCCCCAAGGCCATCGTCCAGACAAGCGCCTGGAGCATCACGGCGCGGGCGTTGCAGGTGAGCCTTGCACCACCGCCTCCAGAGGTTCGCGCTGGCGGCGCTGAAGGATCGGCGGCAACCAGTCGGCCTTCAGGTTGTGCAGGCGCACCCTCCAGTCGGCCTTGTCGCCGGTGCCGGGTCTGGCGCGAAAATCGGTAGTGCGCTCGATCGCAGGCAGGTTCGTACCGACCGCCGTATAGTAGTAAGTGGCGATCGAGCGGCGGGACCGCCCTGCGGGGCAAGCCAGCGGATCGGGATGGCCGTGATAGGTGTCGCGGTCGGTGCTGAAGATCACGGCGCGGCCGAATTCCGGCTGAATGGTGCGGCAGGCACGGGTCATGCCGCGATCCCACAGTTCGAGCGCGCCGCCGAAATCGGTGGACCAGTTCTCGTTGAGGTAGATCAGGAGATTGAGCCTCCGTTCCACCTTCATCTTTCCGTGATGCGGGAAATCCGCGTGGATGCCCAGATGCCCGCCGCGCCGCGTTTCGTGCAGCCCCGCACCGGCATGATAGGGGTCGGCGATCAGGCCCCGGATCCCCGTGAGCTGGGACAGGAATGTCAGGAATGCACGCGAGTTCAGCTCGGCAAACAGCATGCGGGTAACGGGGCCGCTGCACTGGTCGGGCCTGAACTGGAATTTCAGCCGTTCCTGATCGCGGTCGAAGTAGTCATGACCGCTGCTCTCGGGAAATTCCTCCAGAACCTTGCGCAGCACGTCGCGGTCCAGGAACGCGTCGAACATGATGTGCGGGAAAGGCTGGTTCTCGCGATAGCGCGCGGAATGCTCGGCGCCGGCTGCCTTGCAGGCCTCTTGGTCGAAGCATTTGTAGCCACCGAGGTCCGTCAGTTCGAGCAACGCCATTGCACCCCTTTCCGCACGCTTGCGCACCGGCAGGTCGAGTCCGTTTCCGCCGCCTCCCGGTGGCCCGACGATAACGCAGCACCACCGCGGCGCGGCAGGCAGGAAATTCCCTTGGAAGTTCTCATGATCGACTCCCCCGGGAGCGGTTCGGTAGATTCCCACGAAACTCGGGAAGGCCCCGAGCGGGAGGTAGTGACGGGAGATCTTGGCGTGCATATCGGTCTCTGCTCCCCCCACTGGCCGCCTTCGAGAGGCGCCAACGGCATCGTCAGCTACGTCGCCGCGTTACGCGATCACTTCATCGCGCGCGGACAAGAGGTCTCGGTGATCTCGCAGGAACGGCTCTACCTGAGCGACGGCAGCGCGGTCTCGCTGTCCCCTCGCGGCACCGCTAAGGTCATGGCGCTGGCCGGGGACAGGCTGGCACGCCTTCGAGGCGACGCGAGCGGAGGCTTGCCGGAGGTCGGCCGGAACGTGGCACGCCAGATCGCGGCGGCGCACCGTATCCGCGCCTTCGATCTGGTCGAAATGGAAGAGAGCTTCGGCTGGTCCGAACTCGCCGCAAGCGCCATCCCGGCACCGGTCGTGACCCGCCTTCACGGCCCCCAGGTCCTGAAACCCGCCCGCCATCTGACGGACGCGGAACTATGCCGCGAACGGGAACGATGCCAAGCGGAAGCCCGCGCCATCCGCAGCGCCGCCATGGTGACCGCCCCGACCCAGGCGATCATGACGGCGGCTTGCCAGAGCTACGGCCGCGATCCCGCAAGAGCCTCGGCAGTCATCGCCAACCCCATCCCCCGAGGCCATGACGGCGCCTGCTGGAGCGTCGACGCGGCAGAGCCGGGACATATCCTCATGGTCGGCAGGTTCGATTTCTGGAAGGGCGGCGATACCATGTTGCTGGCTTTCGAACGCCTGCTCGATCTGCGACCCGATGTGCAACTGACGATGGTCGGGCCTGACGAGGGACTGGAAACCGCGCCGGGCGAACGACAGGGTTTCGAAGCGTTCGCCGCAAGCCGCCTCTCGCCGCGAACAAGGGCCAGAATATCCTTTCGGGGATTGCTGAAACCTGCGGAAATCCTGCCGCTGCGCATGAAGGCCATGGCCACGGTGGTAAGCTCCCGCTGGGAGAATTTTCCTTACATCCTGCTGGAGGCGATGGCTTGCGGATGTCCGCTCGTGTCGACCGACTGGCCGGGCGCGGACGAGATCGTGATCGACGGCCGCTCCGGCCTTCTCACACCCGTGGCGGAGCCGGAAAGATTGGCTCTGGCTCTCGACCGATTGCTGGAACATCCGCAGCAGGCGGCGGCAATGGGCGCTGCTGCCAGCCAGCGCTGTGCGGCGGAGTTCTCGCTGGATGTCGTGGGCGACAAGTTGCTCGCCTGTTATGAGACCGTGATCCGCCGCACGCAGCGGATAGCCGCCTGATGAACGAGCGGACTGCCGGTGGGGCATGGCCGGGATCCTCGGAAAGGCACGGGTTCTGGCTCAGGCTCCGCGATTTCGCCGCACGCGACACCAATGTGGTGATCGTGTCGGTGATCCTGAACAACCTGCTGCGCGCGATCTCGGGGATGGTGCTGACCCGGCTGCTCGTGCCGGAGGTTTTCGGCATTTCCGGGGTGATCGCATCCGTCCAGTTCACGGTCGCCCTCGCCACCGACCTCGGCTTTCAGGCATTCGTGGTGCGGCAGGAAAACGGGGCCGAAAGGCGCTTCCTCGATACCGTCTGGACCGTTGCCCTGATCCGCTCGCTCCTGCTGGCGCTGACGCTGGCCATACTGGCAGTGCCGCTGGCCCAGGCTTTCGGCAAGCCCGAGCTGGCGCCGCTGATCGCAGCTTCGGGGCTGACCTTCCTGGTCGAAGGCCTGAGTTCCACCAGCCTGCTAACCGCCTTGCGGCAACGCCTGATCCTGCGGCTTTCCGCGCTGGAACTCGTTGCCCTGGTCGTGCAGATCGCCACAAGCGCCGCGCTGGCCTGGGCCTGGGGAAACTACTGGGCGATCCTTGGCGGCATTCTGGCGGGCAGCGCGCTCAAGGCCGCTCTCAGCTATGGCCTGTTCGACAACGCGCGCCGCCGGTTAAGGCTCGACCGCCCGACCCTCAAGGCCTTGTGGGCATTTTCCCGCTACGTCACCGGGTCCAGCCTGATTTTCCTGCTGATTTCGCAAGTCGACAAGTTCGTGCTGGCCAAGCTGATGCCGCTCGACCAGTTCGGCTTCTATATCCTGGCAGGAAACCTTGCCTCTGCGCCGCTCAGTTTTGCGGCGAACTATGCAAGCCGGGTGCTCTATCCCGCCTATGCCCAGCTCTGGCGGGACGGCGTGAAGGACCTGCGCGACCAATTCTACGGCAAGCGCAGGCTGCCGGGCCTGCTCTATGGCTTCGCCACCGGCGGCATCATCGGCAGTGCGCCGCTCATTGTCGGCATCCTGTACGATCCTCGCTATGCCGCAGCCTCGGGCTATCTGCAGATCCTTTGCATCTCCTCGCTTCTCGCCCTGCCCTCCAACGCGGCCAACGAGGCGCTGACGGCCACGGGTCGGATCAGCGCGACGCTGGAGGCGAGCGTGGTCAAGCTGATCTGGCTGACGGTTGCGGGAATTTCAGGATATCTCGTCTGGGGCCAGTTAGGGCTGGTCCTTGCCGTCGGCCTGATGGAAGCACCCGCGCTCGGCATGAAATGGCTGCGCATGCACCTCGTCGGGCTGCTCGACTTACGCGAGGAGCTGCTCTTCCTGGCGGTCGGACTGGCCGGTGCCCTCTGCGGCCGGATCGTTTCCGGTGTGCTCGGTCCTCTGCTGGGGTAACGCGTCCGCGCTCGTCCTGGCGAGGATCGCGGCGCTGAACCCGAACAATCCCAAGGTAAGGAACGCGGGCCGACCGCCGAAAGAGGTGAAGAACAGCATCTCGCTCAGCATCGCCAACGTTCCGAACACGAAAGCCGCAGGCGCCATTCCGGGCGTTCCCCGCAGAACACGCCGCCGCTTCCACAGCGCCGTCAGGGGATCGACAATATTGCCGATGAATATCGCAAGGCCCGCCGCCCCGCCGATCAGGCCGATCCACAAGTAGGTATTCACGAAATCGATGATCCCCTCACCCTGGCGCAGGTCCTCCATCAGGATATTGAGGCTCGGCATGGAATGGCCGAACAGGGGGCTCATCCAGAATACCTCCTTGCCCTTTTCGAACAGGTCCCGCCGATAAGTCGTGGTCTCGTTGGCGCCGCCGTCCGACAGGCCGAGGGCTTCGGCAAAGCCGGGCGAGAGCCTGGCCGTCACGAAGACCACGCAAAGCATCGTCCCGATCACGGCCGCATTCGACATGAGCGCACGCCAGCGCCCGCGATAGATCGCCATGGCAACCGTCGCCAGGCCAAGCCCTATCCAGGCACCGCGCGATTGCGGCACCGACACGCCGATGAAGCAGATCACCAGCAGCCCGGCATGGCGCAGACCCGAACGGAAATCCTCTCGCAGGACGCTCAGCGCGGCGAAGCAGATGGCCAGTACCAGCGCCATCGAGGTCGGTTCGACGAAAGGTCCGCCCGCGCGCATGAGGCCGCCCCGCGCCTTGACGATCAACAGCATCTCCACGTTGTAGTGGCCGTATAGCTCATAGAAGATCGGCCAGCTGCGCCAGGCCTCCAGCACCAGAATCGCGGTGACCGCGATGCCGCTGCATGCCAGCCATCGCAGGGCCGTGCGCTGGCCGGCCACGTCCACGATCCCACGGCTCAGGATGTAATAGGGCAAGCCGAAATCGAGCAGGAGGTTGACCGTGGTCCGCAGGAAATTGGTGGCACTGGTTTCCCGCGAGAGCGCCATGCCCAGAAACAGGAGCAAAGCGGCTACCCATCCGTCGCTGGCTGGTCTGCGAAGCGAGCCGGCCAGATGCAAACCGGGACGATGGTAGAACAGCGCCAACGCCGCGCCCACCGCCAGCCCGTCCTGAACACCAAAGTCGAACAGCTTCAAGGCGCCCAGGGTCACCGGAACGTCGAGGGGCGGCAGGAGGAGCAGGCTGAACAGGTACAGCGGCGCGATGCGCTCGGGTCGGCCTGCCAGCAGCGGCACCCAGAGGCACATGGCCAGATGAAGCATCCTGATCGTCGGCAGCGACCATGCCAGCATCGGCATCGCGATCACGCAGAGCAGGCTGCGAGCCGCCATCTCGTCCCGATGCGTGCCCTTCAGGCAAAGGAGGAAAAGCACCGTTCCCGCACTGCTGACGATGGAGACGTAGAGCGCCGAATGAAGACTGTGATAGGCCGCCGCCAGCACGGAAAGGATAAAGGCCGTGCCCGCGACCGACTGCACGGCATGCCGGTTCACGGGGCCTCCCGCTGGAAACGCCTTACCGCCGTCAGCTTGGGCGTTTCCTCGGCAGGCTGCCCGGCATATTCTCTCAGACCCCAGGAGCCATATTCGCTGACAGGCGCGGTCGAAGTGTAGAGGACCAGCGTATCGCCGAAACGGCGGCGCCATCCCTCCAGATAGCGCGCATAGACATCGCCCATGCGCGGATCTCGCTGCACGGCTGCGGCCAGTTCGAAGTTCGCGGTGACGAGGTGCTGGCCGCCCTCATAGGCGATGTAGCGCAGGCCGTGCGCCGCCGCGATCGCGCGATTGTCCTCGGCCATGGCCAGAGTTCGATCGACGGATTCTGGAAGCTGCGCGAAGATGGAATCGAGATCCGATCGCTCACGGCCCTCCATTTCCAGCCAGATGTAGGGCGCGGTGGCAAGGGCATCGACCCAGCGATCGGCCTGGCCATGAGCGAGCACGATACGGGCAAGGTCCGGGTTGGCATGCTGGCTGGCGCAGACCCGGACGAGAGCACCGGGCCGGTCGGCGTAGACTGCCGTCCAGGTGCGCATCGCCGCGACCATCCGTTCGGCATAACGCTCCATCCGCGCGCGCATCGGATCGCCGCCGCCCAGACCCAGTGCGACCCCCTCCCGTTCGGCTTGTGCCGCGGCATCGAAGATATCGTTCCATACCTCGTTGCCCAGTTCGACATAGACCCGCCGGCGGGGATCGAGCCGCTCATGAACCAGCTCCGCAAAGCTGCGCAGATAGTCCGGGTCGGCATCGTAAGGCATCAGGAACCACGGGTCCGCGCCCAGTTCATTGGCCAGGTCGACCATGTCCTCGATCGCGGCGCCCGCCGCGCCTGTCTGGGAGGCGCTGTCCGGCTTGGTACGCGCGCTCCAGGCGATGTCCGCATTGTCGTTGGTACGCTGCCAATCGAGGAAACGCAGCACCTTGAAGCCGGACACGAAGGCCAGAAACTCCGGCTCGAACCGCGCCTCTCGCGGCGTATCGGCCTTGCGGCAGTCAAGATCGCGCAAGGGGTTTGCCGGATCGGTGGACAGCAGTTCGAGCCAGGCGCCGTTATCCTTCGCGCCGGTCGGGGCCAGTTCCAGTTCGAGAGCATTCCCGGTGGAGCCGACGATCCTTGCCATGCCCCCGGCGCCCAGTTCGCCAATGCCCGCAAAGGTGCAGCGAACCGCGACCGGGTGCGGCGAAGCGGCGGGCAGGACCAGCGGGCGCGGCGCGGTCTGGCCCGGTTCCAGCCGGTTCACCCAGCCCCGCTCGTCAAGCTGCGCTTTCGGCATCGGCGTCCACCCGTCTCCGCGCGAGGAGAACCATTCGCTCTGGAGGATCATGTTGGCGAAGACCTGCTGGCGGTTGAAGGTCTGCAGGCCGAAGAGATTGATCCCCAGCGATGTCGGCGGCACGATCTCAGGCCCGGAGACGCGCGCGGCCTCATCCATGGCTAGCCGCACCGGCACGTAACGGCGAAGAACCTCGGGCATGACGATCGCCAGCGTCCCCATGACGACGGCGCACAGGGTCAGCGCGATCGCGAGAGGCTTCAGGAGGGTGCTCCTCCCGCTGTCCGGTGCAGCGCTCTATCGGGGAACCCCGGGGTCATCCGGCGCCAGACCTGATGGATGCGAAAGATTTGCGGCCCTTCGACCAGATAGCGCCGCCAGAGCCTGCGCGGATCGGACCCTAGCCGATAGAGCCATTCCAGCGACATCTGCTGGACCATGCGCGGCGCACGGTCCTGGTCTCCGGTCAGGAATTCCAGCCCGGCACCCACGCAAAGGCCGATCCCGCACGCGCCGCGCGTCCGGGCCAGTCGCCGCGCGATCACTTCCTGCTGCGGTGAGCCCACGGCCAGAAACACGTAACGGGCGCGCGCTTCGGCGAGGAAACGGACCGCTTTCGCAACTTCGCGTGCGTTGCGGATGAAGCCCATCGGCGGATTGTAGTGCCGAACGTCGCGCAGCCCGTAACGTGCCGCAATCCGTTCCACCATGGCCTCGCTCCCGCCGAGGATCGCGATCCTGTCGTTCGGGCCGATGCCGTTCTCGAAAAGCGCGGCGGTGAGGTCGCTGCCCGTCACGACCGGCAGGTCGCGCCCCACGGCCCTGGCCATCTTCGCGAGAATCCTGCTGTCGCACAGCGTCATCCAGGCGCCGCGATAGGCAGGCCAGAGGTCCGAACGGCGGCGCTGCAGGCGCACGACATGATCGACATTGGGCGTGACGATATAGCAAAACGGTGCCGTGGGCGGCCGCGATACGATCGCCTCCAGAGCCCCTTTCGTGTCGATCCGCGTGAAGCTGAGATCCAGGAACTCGGTCGCACCGGGTTCCTCCATCTGCCGCTCGGTGACGGCCTCTACCGCTACGACGGGCTCGTAAAACACGACCCTTTCGAACTGCCCCGACGTCTTGTGGAACTGATCCAGGTACATGACGGTTCTCCCCGGAAGCGATCATGCCCCAGTGCCGCCCGGCGATCTCTTGTAGCGACCGGGACCGCCAATCGGCCTGCCGAAATTTCGGACCTTCGATCCGGCATCCTCATTTCCCGCCGGACGGGCAGAGCATGCCTGCTCAATTCTCATACCCGTGAAGACTGCTCTTCGATCGAACGATTTCGAGGCTTTGCCGCGAGGGATAGAGTTCGAGCGGACCGTCGGAAGGCGGCGGTCGGGGAGGTTTCGTGTTTGTGGTCCGCCGTTCTTCAGCGCATATCGGCCTGCTGGTGCTCGCCGCCAGCACAGTGCTGGCACCTGTCGCGGCCAGTGCGCAGGACGTGCGCGAGGTCATGCCGGCGGCGGCCCTATCGTCCCCCAGCCGATACACCGTGAACGCCGGAGACGAACTTGACGTGTTCGTCTGGGGCGAGGAGCGGATGCAGCGGCAGGTCCTTGTCCAGCCCGACGGCACTTTCGCCTTCCCGCTGGCAGGAACGATCAAGGCCAGCGGGCGCAATGTATCCGATATCGCGATGGAGCTTCGCGAACGCATTTCGCTCAATTACCGGGCAGCCCCGCCGGACGTCACCGTATCCCTGCGCGAGGCCACCGGCATGCGCTTCTACGTTCTCGGCAAGGTCCGCACGCCCGGCAGCTTCACCAGCGGGACCGCACCCAATATCCTGCAGGCCCTGAGCATGGCGGGCGGCACTGCCGAATTCGCCGATGTCGCGCACGCAGTCATCCTGCGCCAGACTCCGCAAGGTCAGGTCGTCGAGCCGGTCGAACTCAAACGTCTGCTCAAGGGCGGCCGCAGCCTCGATCCCGGCGACCTCGCCAAGCCGCTGCCGACCCTGTCGAGCGGCGACGTCCTCGTCATTCCGTGACGGCACGGCTGCATGACGCCTTTCCCGCTCGCGCACTTCATGTCCTGGGTCACGCGCTCATCCTCACAGCGGCGGCTTCGGGACCGGCGAGTGCGCAGAACCGGCCGTATATCGAAATCGACATGAGCGTCTTTGCGGCACACAATCCGTTCCTGCGCCCCGGCGACGATGCCGATATTCCGGGCGGCCAGGTTATCCTCACCGCAGGCGGTGAATGGCCGCTCGATTATCGCACGAAAATCGCGTCGGAAGGCAGCCTGGCCTATAGGCGATATGTCCGCGAATACGGCGATTTCCTCACCGGAAACATCGAAGCGGCGCTGATCCATCGGCGCAGCGAATACCTTTCTTTGCGCACCGAGGCGTCGTTCGAGCGGATACTGCCGATCGAAGCGGTCGCCTCCAGCCTTGACGGTGCGGTGGACCCGATAAGTCTTCAGGACCGTTACGATATTTCGCAGGCGCTGTCCCTGCATCCCGATGCCCGTACGACGCTGGACGGCCGACTTGGCTGGAACCGCATCATCCCGCGCAATTCGATCCTGCTGGCCACGACCACCGCCCTGTCCTTCGATTTCAGCGCGACCACGAGGGTCGATGCGATCACCACGATCGGCATCGCCGGTCAGCTGGCGTCGAGCCGTTCCGACACCAGCGGCGATCCGCGATCCTGGGCCTTGCGGGCGAAAGCCGCGCGTCGCTTTCCCAAGCGCTGGAGTGCCGAGCTGGAAATCGGCGTCACGCAGATTTCACGGCGCGGTCTGGATATGGCCGGTCTGGATATGGGACGCGAGCGCGGCCCCGTGCAGTTCTCTGGCACTGCCAATCTCTGTCACGAACCCGGAAGGGTGCGATTTTGCACTTCCGCCGCCGTGGTCTCGGTCGTGAGCAGCTTCAGCGGGATCCAGCGCGAGATCTCGGCTACGACGAGCCTCGACTGGCGCACGAGTGAGCGGGGAAGGCTGGTGGCGTGCGGAGAATATCGGCGCTCGCCGCAAGGTGCGGGTGCAGGTTCCGGCGGTGGTGGCGGGCAAGGCGCTCTCGAGGCGCTGACCTTCACGTCTCGCTATGAACATCGGCTCGATGGGCGTTTCACGGTCTACGGCGGCCTCGAATACCAGCAACGAACCGGGCTGGCCGACCAGAAGATGAACTCCCTGACCTTTCGCGCCGGGCTGCTCCTGCGGATGCCGCGGCCATGAACACGGCATCCACCGACCTGCGGGGCGCCGAACCGCCCGGCTTCGATCCCGACAGCATCGGCATCTATCCCCGCGAAATCCTGGCCATGCTGCGCCGCCGCTGGCGATGGATGATCGCCCCTATCGTTCTGGGGCTGCTGGCCGCGGGGATTGCCGTCGCCATGCGCAAGTCGGTCTATCAGTCGGCGGCCACGCTGCTGATCGATTCCCCCCAGATCCCGACCAGCCTCGTCGCTTCGCCGCTGACCGACATCGCCGACGAGCGTATCGCCAAGATCCGCCAACAGATCGTCAGCCGCGACAGTCTGGCCGGGCTGATCCGGGCCAATGCGCTCTACCCGGACAAGCGCGAGAAGATGGATTTTCCCGGGCTCCTAGACATCATGCGCCAGGACATCGGCGTCGATCTCGTCGGCGCGGACCAGGCGCGGGGCGGCGGCAGCACGATCGCCTTCACGCTCTCGTTCAAGTATGCCGATCCGCTGAAGGCGCAAGCGGTCACGCAGCAACTTACCCGTATGTTCCTTGCCGAAGACAAGCGTTTTCGAACCGAACAGGCTAGCGGCACGGCCTCCTTTCTGGAAAACCGGTCCGAGGAACTGCGCCGCCAGCTTCGCGATCTGGAGGACAAGCGGCGCGGCGTTGAGGCCCACTATGCAGGCGCCCTGCCCAGCAGCGTCGCCCTCAGCGCGCAGTCCAGCTCGGCCTTGCGCGCGGAAATCTCGCGAACCGATGCCGAAACCCAGGGTCTCGTCCAGCAGAACGGCCTTCTCGCCGCGCGCCAGCAGGAGATCGGCCAAGCGGCTTCCGGGGGTGGTGACGGGCTGCGACGCTCCGAGGACCGGCTTGCCCAGCTTCTGGCAGTCCATTCCGACACGTTCCCCGACGTGATCGCCGCAAGGGCCGAAGTCGAGCGCCAGAAGGCCCTGCAATCGCGGCTGCCGCCTCCCGGAACCAACCTGATCTCGACGGAGATCGCCGCAGGACGGCAGCGCATCGCCGTGCTCGCCCATCGCCGGGCCGAACTGGTGCAGACGATGGCCGATCTGGACCAGCGCGCTTCGCAGGCGCCTCAGGCGGCCTACGAACTCAACATGATCGAACGCGAATACGACAATATCAAACGACAGTACGATTCCCTGCGAGAGAAGCAGCTTGAAGCGCAAGTCGCCGCCAATCTCCAGTCCGAGGACAAGGGCGAGCGCTTCACCGTCGTCGACCAGCCCAGCCTGCCGCTCCAGCCGCTCGGCGCGAAGCCGGTGATGCTTCTGGCGGCGGGGATGGCGGGCGGTGCCGTGGTCGGCCTCTGCATGATCTTCGGTTTCGAACTGCTCAGTGGGACCATCCATGGCCCCGACACTCTGGCAAGGACCCTGAAAGTGCCCTCTTTCGGTGTGGTCCCGCTGGTTTCCGGGGAAGATCGTTTTTCGGGGAGAATGGCGAGGCTGACGGCGGCCTTGCGGGATTATCTGCCCGGTTTCCGCCATGCACCGGGGAAGGAGCTGGGTAGATGAATGCCGAACCCGGAATTCCCCCTCTGCGCCGCCAGATCGATCGGGACGCAAATCGGCAGGCTCGCCTCGATCCGGCACATCTTGCGGCCAACCGGATCTTCGGTTTCGGGCAGATGGGCGAGGACCTCTATCCGTTCTTCATGATCCGCTCGACCCTGCTCGCACATGTGCAGAAGAGCGGCAACCGCCTGTTCGCCATCACGTCGGTGGAGGCGGGCAACGGCAAGACGCATGTTGCCGCCAACCTCGCCGCCGTGCTCAGCCGGGTAAGGCCCACCGTGCTTGTCGAACTGGACCTCAGGCGCCCTACCCTGGGCGTACGACTGGGGCTTGAGGAAGGGACGGCCGGGATCGACGATTATCTTCTGGGCGAGGCCGAATGGCGGGAAACCGCCATGCCGATCGAAGGGTTCGACCTTGCCGTTCACCGGGTTCGGCGCGCTCATCTCGGCGCCGAACAAATGCTGGCATCGCCGAGGCTGGCCCATGCGCTGCATCAGGTCGCGGCCGAGGACAGCGCCGCAATCTGCATTGTCGATACGCCGCCTGCACTGATCGGCGACGATCTGGTCCATATCGCGCGGGTCGTCGACGGTGTTTTGCTGGTCGCGCAGGAAGGACGAAGCCGCAAGAGCGGCGTGCTGGAAGTGACCGGCGCGCTGGGCGGGACGCCGATCATCGGGTCCATTCTCAACATGTCGCTGTCCCAGCCGGTGCGGCGAAACGAATATGGCTATTCGGGGCGTTATCGGGACCGCGCCGAAACCTGATTGGCTGGCCTTCCCTTGCGGGTGTGACACAACCGGTGGCCTGTGCGGCCGCCAAGACAGAGACCAAACACAGGGGAGAGCTACCATGATCGGCCTCGGAGACAGCCGGTGGCTACGCGACCTGCCTGCGCGCACGGCATTGAAACTGTTCAACCAGCGCCCGGTCCGAACCTGGCTGGGCCATCGGCATGACGATGCCCTCAAGCGTCATCGTGCCTCCCTCCCGCACCTCTCGGCCGGAGATGCGCAGATCGTCAAGGATCTTCATTCCCGCGGCATCCATGTCACGACGCTGGAGACGCTGGGCGTACCCGGCAGCGAGGCGATCCTCGCGCGGGCAACTGCCTTAGCGGAGAATTTCGCGGAAACGGCGCGTGCCCTGGCGCGGCAGGGCCGGTCTTTCATAGTCGTCCCCCCGGAAAGCATCGTGCGCCGCGCCGCAATCTTTCGCTGGGGCCTTCAGGACCGGCTGCTGGACATAGCGGAATCCTATCTCGGCCTGCCTGCCGCCTACGACGGCGTTGCCATCAACTACACCGTGGCGGACGGCCGTGCCATTTCCACGCGCAAATGGCACCGCGACTGGGAAGACCGCAGGATGCTGAAGATCGCGGTCTATCTCCATGAAGTGGACGCTGCCGGCGGCCCGTTCCAGCAGATATCCCGCGCGGATACGCTTCAGGACGATCTGAAGGGCTTCACATATGCCCTCTCCGACGATGCCGAACTGGAACAGCGCCTCGGGCCTGGATACGAAAGGGATATCGTCAGCTGCGAAGGGCCGCGCGGCACCGTGGTGTTCTGCGATACCGCGCGCTGCTTCCACCGGGGCAAGCCCGCGATCACGCGGGATCGCGCGGCCCTGTTCTACAGCTATTTCACCAACCCGCCGCGCCATCCTTTCCTGTGCGAGCGCACCGGCCTTTCGCGCAAGGACATCGCATGGATGGTTCGCCGCCTGCCGGAACGGCAGAACCGCGCCGCGTTGTGGCGCCGCCATCTGTCCCCGCTGCTCAGGCTGATCCCACCTGCAAGCCTATGAGGACAGCAAGGCGGCAAGCTGCGCCGCATTCTGGTCGGGGTCATGGCGCTCAAGCACGCGTGCTCGCCCTCTCCTGCCCATGGCGGCCAGTTCTTCCGGCTGTGCATCCAGCGCGGAGATCATGGCTTCGGCAAGGGCGTTTGCCGAGCCTGAAGGCACGAGCCAGCCCACCTCTCCGTCGACGAGTTCCGGTACCCCCGCAATCGCAGTGGCAATGACTGGACGTTCGCAGGCCATGGCCTCCATCAGCACCACCGGCAGCCCTTCGGCAAAGCTCGGCAGGATCAGCGCACGCACTTCGCCCAGAGCTTCGCGGATCGCCTCGCCCGTTTGCCAGCCGAGCAGACGGACGTTTTCCTGCAGGCCGGCCTGCGCGATCTGCCGCTCGATCGCGGTGCGATCCTCGCCGTCGCCGATCAGGTCGAGCGTGACGGCGCGCTGAGCGGCCACTTTGGCCATGGCCTCGATCAGCAGCGGCAATCCCTTTTGAGCGCTCAGACGGGCGACGCAGAGAAGTCTCGGAGCCTGCACGACGGCGCAAGGGCGAGCCGCCGCTCGAACGAATTGCGGCGCCACTGCGCAGCGGACGACCCGGATGCGATGCCAATCGTCCGGCGATGCCCAGCGCATGAGTTGGCCGCGACCGAAGCTGGAAACGGCGACGACGAAACGCGCCTCCGCAATCTTTCCGGCAAGATCCAGGCCGCGCGGATCGTCGAACTCATCCGGGCCGTGGACCGTAAAGCTGTAGGACACCTGCGCAAGGCGAGCGACAAGACGGGCCACCGCGGCAGGATTGGTGCCAAAGTGAACATGGATATGCCGGACGTCCTCTCGCTCCAGCAGCCGCACCAACAGGGCCGCCTCCGCGAAGTAGGCTAATGCCCTGAGACCTTGCTTCCGTCCCGTCATGCACAGGGAGAGCCTCAAGGCGGCGAGCGCTGCACGCGGGCGTGTGATCAGACTGGCCCGAACCGCACCGGCAAGAGCGCGGGGGTTCTCCAGAAGCGCCGTGGTGCGATCGTCCTCGCCTCGATCCTCGGCGTCCTCGAAACGCTCGCCGGAGCGGCGGATGGTGAAGCGATGAACAGCAAATCCCCGGCGCTCCAGCGCGGCGATTTCGGTCCTTATGAAGCTGTGGCTGATCTTGGGATAGACGTTGGTGAAATAGGCGATCCTGCAAGTCGCCCCTGCTTCGCCCGCTGGCGCGGAATCGACCGGCAAGGCATCGGAGGCTTCGCACTGCCATCCCTGCAGAGCGAGGCTTCCACGTCCTCCCGGGTCCGCGATCTCCATCATGGCTCACACTATGCAGAACCGCCGGTCGGCGCGGCATTGCGACTTTTCCCAATGGCATTTTTGACCTGTGGACCATGGGTCCCCCATCGCCCGGATGCGCCGCCGCGCTCCATCGTGCGAACTTGAACCTGCTTTACGGAAAGACACGCCTGCGGAGATATCGTTTGCCCGAATCCAGGCCTTTACCGATGCCCGCGACGGGCGAGAGGACGATGTCCGGGATGGCGGCGCAATGACTTTCAGCCTGTCCCGTCCGGCGCCCCTTCCTTTCGCACGGGCAACTGCGGCGCGCGCCTTTTCGCTCCGGCCTGCGGCGGCGTTTGCTTCCCGTCTTCTGGGACAAGCGCGGCCGGACATCGCCAAGGCAGCGGCCGAACGCTGGCAGATCGCGCCGGGAACCTCTTCGCATATCCGCCCGGCAAAAGCCTTGCCGGGCCAGCTCGAACGGATCGCCGGGGCCGAGTTCGGCTCGATCGGCGAAGTCGTGCGGCACTTCAAGGGGGATTTCGAAGCCAGGCAAGGCCCCACCTTGGGCTACCGCCTCAGGAACGCCCTTCTGCACGACGGCGTACTCTACGCGGGCGGCGCCCTGCGGCACCTGCGGCGGCGAACGACCTTTTCGCCCGCCGCCCTGGTCCCGCGCGAGGAAGCGCGGATGGCGCTGTTCGAATCCTGGCTAGGCAACCGCTGGTTCGGCAACTGGCTGAGCGACGATTGCCTGACGTACAGGCTCGCGGAAAGCGCAGGCATCCCCTACGCGACCCGGCGACAGGACGGGCACATGCCGGAATACGAACGCGCGCTGGACATGCTGCCCGCGCGCGGCACCTCCGGTTTCTTTCGTGAACTGATCCTGTTCGACGACGGCGCCCATAACGAACACAAGCGCCAGCGCGCGGAAGCGATGCGGCGCAGGCTCATTCGAGGGCCGATAGAGCGCCATTCCGGTGTCTTTCTCCTTCGCGGGCGTAGTGGCGATGCGCGGGTCCTGCTGAACGAGCGCCGGATCGCCGAGCATCTCGCCGCGCGCCGAGGCTTCCAGGTGCTCGACCCCAGTCACGCTCCCCTGGACGAGATCGCCCGCGCCTGCGGCGGCGCCAAGGTCGTGGCGGGGGTGGAAGGCAGTCACCTCGTTCACGGGCTGGTGACGATGCCGCCGGACGGCTGCGCCTTCGTCATTCAACCGCCGCTGCGCGCGGTATCGGCACTCAAGCTGCTCACCGACCGGCAGGGGCAAAGCTATGCGCTGGTCGTCGGGGAAGGAACCAACCATGCTTTCACAGCGAACATCGACGAGATCGAGCGCACGCTCGACCTTGTCTGACCGGCGAGACCGCAAGCCTGCGCAAGGTGGCTGGGCCGCCGTGCGCGGCGATTATCGGCGGCATGGCGGGACACTGCTGAGCGGGTCCTTCATTTCGCTCTGCCTCTATCGCTACGGACGATGGGGCCGCGATCTGCGTCATCCGCTGGCGCGCATGCTGGTGTCCCGGACTTACGGCTTCGCCAATGTCTTCGTGGCGAACCTGACCAAGATCTGGATCCCCCCCGGCGCGACCCTCGGCGCGGATTTCCACATCGTCAACAACGAGGGGTCGCTCTCGATCCATCCGGGGTCGGTGATCGGAGACCGCCTCGGCGTCATGCACAACGTGACGATAGGCTCGAACATGCGCGAAGGGGCGCCGGTGATCGGAGATGACGTCTTCATCGGCGTGAACTCCACCGTGCTTGGCGCGATCCGCATCGGAGACAGGGTGCGCATCGCCGCCAATACGGCGGTCACTACGGACGTTCCTTCCGATTCCATCGTGGTCGGCTCACCGGCGCGAATTTACCCTCGCCTGGGGCCGCTGCGATGAGCGCCGCCGCCCTGCACGAACTCTTCGCGGACAACCTGCCCCCGCGATCCGGCAAGGTCTTCCTGATCGATCCCGACCGTGAGGCGACTTATGCGGACGTGGACGCGTACAGCGCCGCGATCGCCGCGCATCTGGTATCGCGCGACGTCTCCGCGGGCGACCGGGTACTGGTGCAGGTGCGCAAGGGCATAGCCGAAGTGGCCGCCCTGCTGGGCGTCACCCGCGCCGGGGCCGTGCTCGTCGATATCAGCACGGCCTGGACTTCCGAGCAGGTGCGCTTCGTGGCCGAAGACTGCGGCGCAAGCCTGCTGATCGTCGAACCGGCGATGGCCCGCATGCTCGTTGCCGAAGGCATTACTGCCGAGCGGATCCTGCCTGTCTCCAGCGCAAGGGGGCTGGACGATGTTCCCACTCTTTCCGACCTTCCCGCCCGGCATTTCGAGGCCGTTCCGCGTACGACCGATGACCTCGCCGCGATCATCTATACTTCAGGTTCGACCGGCAAGCCCAAGGGCGTGATGCTGAGCCACGCCAATATCCTGCAAGGCGCGCGCTCGGTGGCCGAATATCTGCGCCTGACCGCGGACGACCGGCTGCTCAGCGTGCTGCCCTACAGCTTCGACTACGGCTTCAACCAGCTCACGACGATGCTGTTGGTAGGCGGCAGCGTGGTTCACCAGAACGTACCGATGGCGAGCGAGATCGTCCGCGCGCTCGAACGCCACGCGGTGACCGGCCTTGCCGCCGTGCCGCCGCTCTGGATCCAGATCGTGCGCCTGCTGGCCTCTGCGCCGACATCGCTTCCCGCCCTTCGCTACGTCACCAATTCCGGCGGCAAGATACCCATGGCGACGCTGGAACAGATGGCTGGGGTCTTTCCCGGTACCGACATCTACCTGATGTACGGCCTTACCGAAGCCTTCCGCTCCACCTATCTCGCGCCCGAGCGGTTCGAACGGAAGATGGGCTCGATCGGTCGCGCCATCCCCGGCGCGGAAGTCTTCGTGATCCGGCATGGCATTGGCCGCGCGGGGCCGGGAGAGCAGGGCGAACTGGTTCATCGCGGGCCGCTCGTCAGCCAGGGCTACTGGAACCGACCCGAGGCGACGGCGGAGAAGATCCGCCCCTGCCCGGAACTCTTCGACCTGATCGGCGCCGAACCCGTCGTCTACAGCGGAGACATCGTGCGCATCGACGAGGACGGCGACTTGTGGTTCGTCAGCCGCAACGATGCGCTGATCAAGACCAGCGGCTACCGCGTCAGTCCCGAGGAAGTGGAAGACCTCGTCTATCGCAGCGGCCTTGCCGCCGACGTGGTTGCTTTCGGCGTGCAGGACGAAATGCTGGGCCAGGCGGTGCAGATTGCCGTGACCCTGCTGGGAGACGCAACCTGCGAGGCCCTGCGCGCGCACTGCCGCTCGGTCATGCCGGCCTACATGGTGCCGCACTGCATCCACGTCTGGCCGCAGGCCATGCCCCGCACTGCCAGCGGCAAGCTGGCGCGGCCCGAAGTGATCCGCGAGTGCCAACCTCCCGCCCCTCAGCCCTCCGCTCCCGCCTGAGAAAGTCCAGCCATGCCCCTGACCGAAGACAGCCTGATCCGCTCCATCGCCGAATTTGCTGCACTTGACGGCGAAGTGGATGCCAAAACCCCGCTGTTTTCCAGCGGCGCTCTCGATTCCGTGGCGATGCTCAACCTCATCATGTACGTCGAGCGCGAAACCGGCACCGAGATCCGCGCTGAGGATGTGACGCTGGAGAACTTCGATACGGCCTCGCGCATTCTGGACTTCGCGAGAAAGCTGGCGGCGTGACGGCGGACGACAGGGACGCCTTGCTGGAAAAGGCCGCCGAACGCTTTGGCACTCCCTGCTTCGTCTACCTCACTGCACCGATCGAGCAACGCATCGACCAGTTGCGCGACAGCTTCGGCGGCGCGCTGGAACTCAGCTACGCGGTCAAGAGCAATCCCAACCCGGCCCTGCTGGAATGGCTGTCGGGCCGGATCGAGCAACTCGATATTTCCTCGGCCGGAGAACTGCGCCTGGCTCAGGAAGCCGGGTGGGACACCGCGCTGCTGAGCTTCACCGGCCCGGGCAAGCGCGAGGTGGAGATAGAGGAGGCGATCCGGGCCGGGGTGGGCCATCTCGTGATCGAATCCCTGCGCGAGGCAAGACTGGCCGACAGCATCGCGCGCAGCCTGGGCAAAGTTCAGCCCGTGCTGGTCAGGATCTCGCCTGCCAGCCTGCCCAAGGGGTTCGGCGACCAGATGGCGGGCCGTCCCACGCCTTTCGGCATCGACGTTGAAGAAGCCGACGCCGCCCTGGCGGCGATCGTCGCTCTTCCCGGCCTCCGACTTGCAGGCCTGCACAGCTATGCCGGGACCCAGTGCCTCAAGGCCGAAGCGATCGCGGAAACCTATCGCCATCTGCTCGGCCTGTTCGACCGGCTCTGTTCCACGCATGACATCGTACCCGAAATGCTGGTCCTGGGTTCCGGGCTCGGCGTTGCCTACCATGAGAACGACACGCCGCTGGACCTCTCCGCCGTCTCCGCGGCCTTCCTGCCCGCACTTGCAGACCTGAAGAACCTGTCCCGCTATGCCGAGACCCGGATAGTGCTGGAACTGGGGCGATACCTGGTTTCAGAGGCAGGCTACTTCGTGACGCGCGTGATTTCCACCAAGCTATCGCGCGGACGGCATATCGCCATCTGCGACGGCGGCATGAACAACCATCTTCCCGCCTCCGGTCATTTCGGCATGGTGGTGCGCCGGAATTATCGGATGCATCGGCTCGGCCAGAGGGAAGACGACGAACTGGAGGCTGTCGATGTGGTCGGGCCGCTTTGCACGTCGATAGACCGGCTCGCGAGCGGCGTGGAACTGCCTCGCCTTGCGGAGGGCGATCTCCTCGCCGTTCACAACAGCGGCGCCTACGGCCTGACCGCCAGTCCGGTTCACTTCATCAGCCATCCTCTGCCGGAGGAAGTCATGATCGTGGCCGATACCCTGCTGCGCATTACCCGGCCGCTCGGGAAAGTCGTGAGCCGCTACGGGCATCTTGCGGGGATCGAGGAAGCGGCTCTGGTCGATGCCGGGCATCCCGCTGCGGCCAACCAGAACCTGTGATCCGGCAGGGCGCCCTTCTCCTGGGCGCCGCGATCCTGACGGCGCCCGCCGAGAAGGTTCCGCTGAACTCGGTGCCCATATCCGCTCCAGGACTGCCGGTTTCACGAGGGGGCACATCGCGCGCAGGTCTGCTTACCACGAGCAAGGCCGCCATCCCTGTGGCACTATCCCCCGCTCGCCCCTTCTACCTCGGCTCCGGCGCGGAAGACCGGGCGCGGGCGATCGATTGTCTCGCCGCTGCGGATTACTACGAGGCGGGCAGCGACGCGGCAGGGCAGCGGGCGGTGGCGCAGGTCGTGCTCAACCGGGTCCGCCATGCCGCATTCCCCGCCACGATCTGCGGCGTCGTCTTTGCCGGAGCCGAACGCGTGACGGGATGCCAGTTCACTTTCACGTGCGACGGTTCGCTCGATCGGCGGCGACCTTCGCGCCGTGACTGGCGGCAGGCCAGAGAGACGGCTGCGGAAATGCTGCTCGGCCGGGTCGAAGGGACGGTAGGCGAAGCGACCCACTACCACACCGACTGGGTCAGCCCGCCGTGGGACCGTGAGATGGACAAGCTCGCCGTGGTCGATACCCACCTGTTCTTTCGCTGGCGGGGAAGTATCGGTGCCTCTGCCGCCTTCAACCGGCGCTATCTCGGCGGCGAGCCCCGGATTGCCCGTCTCGCAAATCTCTCCATGGCCCATGTCGGCACAGATCCAGACGAGGATGCCTTACCGGCATTATCGGAAAACAGCGACGCGCCGAAAGCGTTGGCAGCGTCGGAACCCGGTCTGTTTCTCGTCACGCTTCCGGCCCATGCTCCGACGACCTTCTTGGACATCGCCGAGCAGCGCTGTGCCGGACTGGAAGAGTGCCGCTTCATTGGCTGGACCGACCCTTCGCGCCGCGCGCGGAGCCTCCCGCTTTCGGGAAACTCGGTCGACGCCATGTCCTTCTCGTTCGTGCGCCGCCCCGGCGCGCCTGACAAAGCGCTATGGAACTGCAGCGAATTCGCGGTTAAACAACCGCAGCAGTGCATGATGCGAGGATCGTGATGCGGAGAGACCCGCGTTTCCACATCCTTGCTGGTTGATTGCAAGATATCTCCGCGCAGAAACACTTCGTAATATTTCCGCACAAGGAAAGAAACGAAGCATGGCCAGATTCGGATCCGACGAAATTGGAGATCCGTATACGATAAAATGGCTACGGCCCGTGATGGCGACTGCGGTCGCTTCCGAGCCGCTTGGCACTGCTCCCGCCCTCACCGAGTCCCGTCCCGGGCTCAGTGTCGGGAACGCCGCCTCCCGCAGCTGGTAACGATCAACCGCCGAACGCACGCACGCCACACGGCAGCCGTTCGATGCAGCGACTTTACCGGCAAACCACAGGCGCCGTTTGCCAAGCCGCGCCGGAAAACCTACATCTGTGCATGAAGAGACGATGAACAACACGACAGCCCCCATCTATCGCCATCTCGACGACGGCCCGATGCCCACCCCGACGATCCTGTTGGTGGAAGACGACGGCCCCCTGCGCACCCTGACCGCCCGCGCCTTGCGCCAGAGCGGCTTCAATGTGCTCACCGCCGCCACCGGCGCGGAAATGTGGGTGACCTTGCGCGAAGGCCCGGTCAGCCTGGTCGTACTGGACATCATGCTTCCCGGCACCAGCGGCTTCGACCTGTTCCGCCGCCTGCGCCGCGAATGCGACATTCCGGTGATCTTCATCAGCGCCCGGGGCAGCGAGGAAGACCGCGTGCTCGGCCTCGAACTGGGCGCGGACGACTATCTCGCCAAACCTTTCAGCACTCGTGAACTCGCCGCCCGCGTCAGTGCGGTACTGCGCCGTGGCGGCAACAATCCCGCGACCGCCGAATTCAACGGAAGCGATACCGTCGCCGATGGCCGCACCCCCGAATCGATCCATTTCGAGGGCTGGAATCTCTCCATGGCGCGACGTGAACTGCGCTCTCCCACCGGCGCCATGGTCGATCTGACCGGTGCCGAATTCGACCTGCTGGCCACATTCCTGGCCTATCCCCAGCGCGTGCTGGGCCGTGAACGCCTGATCGAGCTTTCGCGCTCGCGCCTGGGCGACAGTTCGGACCGCAGCGTCGACGTCCTCGTCAGCCGCCTGCGCCGCAAGCTCCAGGCGGAAGGCGCGGAATCGCCGATCGTCACCGTTCGCGGTGTCGGCTACATGTTCAAGGCCGAGGTCACGCGCGCCTGATGAACTTGCGCCGGTTCCGTCTGTTCCGGCGCTTCGGCCTGCCCGAACGGCTGATTGCAGTCCTCCTGCTGGTCTTCGTCATCGACGTGATCTGCAACACGGTGCTGTTCGAACGTGCCAACACGTTCGAACTGCGCCGGGACGATGCCCAGCGCATTGCCGAGAACCTGGTACTGGCCAGCCGCGCCATCGAGCATGCCGATACGGATGACCGCCAGACCGTCACATCCGCGCTCAGCACTGCGCAGTTCTCGCTTCGCCTGAACGAACAGGGCAGGCGCTATCGCGGTTCTCTGGGCCTTGCCAACTTGCGCGCGCAAGTGATCGAGATGGCCCCGGAACTGGCACATAGCGATCTCGAACTGCACCTCGAATCCATTCCTCGCGAGGGCAATATCGGCGGCTCCCTGCGGCTGACCAACGGTGCGGTGCTCGATTTCAGGACCCATGCCCGGTCGGCCTGGAACCTCAGCATCGGCCGCTTCGCCAGCCTGGTCCTGCCCACCCTGCTGCTCATTTCACTGGCCTGGCTGCTTCTGCGCGCCGCGCTCAACCCGCTGCGTTCGCTGATCCGCGCCACCCGGCATTTCGGCGTAGGCCCGCCGCGCCTCGTGCCCGAACGCGGCCCCGACGAAATGCGCGAACTGATCCGCGCCATGAACGAGATGCAGGAGCGCATCCACCAGTCGCTGCTCGATCGCACCCACACTATGTTGGCCATCGGCCACGACCTGAAAACCCCGCTCTCGCGGATGCGGCTGCGGCTCGACGACGGGGATATCGATCCCGTGGTCCGCGACGGCATCAATCACGACATCGACGAGATGCGGATGCTGCTCGATTCGATCCAGGCCTATGTCGATACCGGCGGCACCCAGATCCCCGCCGAGCGCATCGATCTTGCCATCATGGCCGAAACCCTTGTCGATACCGCCGCCGACCGCGGCGCCAACGCCAGTTATTCGGGGCTTTCGAGCCTGGAGATCATGGCGCGCCCGGTTTCGATCCGCCGCGCACTCTCGAACCTGATCGAGAATGCGCTGCACTATGGCGGCAACGTCCGCGTCGGTTTGCGCCGGGACGGCGGCGCTGCGGAAATCACCGTGGATGACGACGGCCCCGGCATTCCCGAAGACCGCATCACCGATGCCCTGCAACCTTTCGTCCGGCTCGATACCGCCCGCGCCCGCGATACCGCAGGCATGGGTCTGGGCCTGCCGATCGTGCGCAAGGCGGTGCGGCTCGAAGGCGGTACGCTGGATCTAAGGAACCGGCCCGAGGGCGGCCTTCGCGCAACGATTCGCCTTCCTCTCGCAAAGAACTGAAGCACGCTCCTTCCATCGCTCTCACGGGGCGTTCAATCCAAGCGCTTGTTATAGTTCGGCAATGCCCGGAAACATTTCTCGCGTGCTCGGGAAATCACCAGAAACTGCGGCCTTTTCCTGAATTGCCGTTCATCTACGCTGCATCGCAGCAACATTTCCTGACAATGGGGCACGACGGGCGACAACAGCGATCCGTAACTTTCATCACCAAGCTCCGCGCCCGTCCCCCCATCCCCTCCGGCGCGCGGAGCACCTGAAACAAGGAAAGGTGACGAGAGTGAATGAACTGATCGGACGCGTCTTCCACTTCGAGAAGACCATTTTCCCCGCCAGCAGCGAACTGTTCGGCAAATTGGCCAACGAAGGCCAGGAGCCCAAGGCCCTGATGATCTCCTGCGCGGACTCGCGTATCGTGCCGGAACAGATCATGCAGGCCCAGCCGGGCGACCTCTTCGTCTGCCGCAACGCTGGCAACATGGTGCCGCCTTACGCTACCCAGAACGGTGGCGTGACCTCCACCGTGGAATATGCCGTTGCCGCCCTCGGCGTGCGCGACATCATCATCAGCGGCCACTCGGGCTGCGGCGCCATGAAGGCGCTGAGCGACCCGACCGGCCTTGAGACCATGCCCAACGTGGCCGCCTGGCTCAAGCACGGCGCCGCCGCCGAGCACATCGTCAGCACCTGCCACGGCGATCTCGAAGGCAACGACCGCGTCCGCGCGATCACCCTCGAAAACATTATCGCGCAGATCAGCCACTTGCGCACGCACCCCTCGGTCGCCGCGGCCATCGCGCGCGGCGAAATGACGCTGCACGGCTGGTTCGTGGACATTCACGCCGGTCAGGTCCTCGGCCTCGACGGCGACACCGGCCAGTTCGTGCCGCTGCGTGAAGACAGCCCGCTGCCCGTGGCACTCGCCGCCAAGGCGCGTTTCGGCACCGAACTGGCTGAGGCAGCGGAGTGACCTCCCCCGCTGCCACCTCTCTGGAGGCAAGCCGGAGTGGGCCTTTCGCCCACTTCGGCCGGGACTTCACGGCATCGATCGTGGTGTTCCTGGTGGCCATGCCCCTCTGCATGGGGATTGCCATCGCTTCGGGCGTGCCCCCTGAAAAGGGGCTCGTGACCGGCATTATCGGCGGCCTCGTGGTCGGCCTTCTGGCAGGTTCGCCTCTCCAGGTGAGCGGGCCGGCGGCCGGCCTTGCCGTTATCGTCTTCGAATTCGTGCGCGAGCACGGCCTGGAAGCACTCGGCCCGGTGCTGCTGCTTGCAGGCGTGTTCCAGCTTGTCGCCGGCGCCCTGCGTCTCGGCGGTCTGTTCCGCGCCATCAGCCCGGCCGTAGTCCACGGCATGCTCGCCGGTATCGGCGCGCTGATCGTCATCGGCCAGTTCCACATCCTCTTCGACCAGAAGCCGATGTCGAGCGGGCTGGAGAACATGGCGATGATGCCCGCCCGCGTTCTCGGTCTCGATCCCGGCAATATCGCATCCACCGAACTCGCGCTTATGCTCGGTGTGCTGACGATGGCCGTCATGCTCGGATGGGAAAAGGTTCGCCCCAAGAGCATGGGGCTGGTCCCCGGCGCCCTGCTCGGTGTCGTCGCGGCAACCGCTGTAGCCTGGACCATGGGCCTCGACGTCGCCCGTATCGCCGTACCGGAATCGATCGGTGCGGCGTTCACGCTGCCGACCGACCGCGGCTGGTTTGCCCCTCTCGGCAATCCGGCACTGATTATCGCCGCCCTGGCGATCGCCTTCATCGCCAGCGCCGAGACGCTGCTTTCGGCCGCCGCGGTCGATCGCATGCATGACGGCGTGCGCACCAAGTACGACAAGGAACTGCGCGCCCAGGGCATCGGCAACCTGCTCTGCGGCGTGTTCGGCGCGCTGCCGATGACGGGCGTGATCGTGCGCAGCTCTGCCAACGTGCAAGCCGGCGCCCGGACCCGTCTCTCGACGATCCTGCACGGCACCTGGATCCTCGGCTTCATTGCACTGCTGCCCTGGCTTCTGCGCGAAGTGCCGATGGCAGCCCTGGGCGGCGTCCTCGTGGTGACCGGCTGGCGCCTGGTAAGCCTCAGCCATGTCCGCCACCTGTTCCACAACTACGGCGCGTTTCCGGCCGCGATCTGGGCAGTGACGTTCGTTCTCGTGGTCACTACCGACCTCCTGACCGGCGTTCTCGCAGGTCTGGCCCTTACCGTGCTTGAACTCGCCCCGCACTTCCGCAACCTGAAGCTCAATGTCGAAGAGCATGAGGCCGGAGAAGCGACGCGTCTCGCCCTTGGCGGCGGCGCAACCTTCCTGGGGCTTACCCGCCTCAACAAGGTGCTGGAAAAGCTGCCGCACGGCCGCCCGGTCCATCTCGACCTCGGGCAACTGAAAGTCATGGACCATACGACGGCCGAAACCATCAGCGAATGGCTCAACCGTCGCCGTCAGAGCGGCCATGCAGACCGCGTGACCGGCCCCGCGCCAATCCTGCGGCCGCTACCCGTGGCGGCATGACCGAGCCTCACTTCTCGTAAGACGCGGACACCCTCACGTCCGCGTCCCTCTCCTTACCGGGCGGTCCTTCAGAAGGTCCGCCCGGTTTCTTTTTGGGCCGCTGGGCTTTCATGAAAACATTTTTGTTACAAAACGGGCTGTACAGGCAAAATTTCTGCATGTAGAAATGTCCACGTCTGCACGAAACAGGCCCGCCATGAATGCAGGGTCCGGCTGCAGGCCGCAGGATGGAACGCGACAACAGTCAACATGAGGGCGTTCCATTATGAAAATCCGTCTTGCCGCAGGCCTTTTGGGCCTTGCCGCGTCCGGTCTGGCATTCTCCGCTCCCGCAATGGCCCAGGAAGAGGCCCCGAGCGAGATTACCGTATCCGGCACCGTCGGCCTCGTATCCGACTATCGTTTCCGCGGCGTCTCGCAGACCGACAAGGAAATGGCCGTTCAGGGCGGCATCACCGTTTCGCATGAAAGCGGCGTCTACGTCGGCACCTGGGCCTCGAACCTTTCGGGGTGGGGAACCTTCGGCGGCTCCAATATGGAACTCGACCTCGTGGGCGGCTTCGCCACCGAAATCACCAGCGGCGTGAAGCTGGACGTCGGCCTGACCTGGTACATGTATCCGGGCGGCGCTTCCGACACCGATTTCGCCGAACCCTATGTGAAGCTTTCCGGCGCCGTCGGCCCGGCCAACCTCCTTGTCGGCGTCGCCTATGCACCCAAGCAGCAGGCACTGGGCAAGGTCTACGCCAGCGGCGCGGACTATGCCGACGGCATCGGCAACTTCGGCGCCAAGACCGACAACGTCTATCTCTGGGTCGACGGCAACACCGCCATCCCGGATACCCCGCTGACCCTCAAGGCGCACTTCGGCTACTCGAACGGTAACTCCGGCCTCGGCCCCAACGGTACCAGCGTCGCGCCTACCGGCGAATATCTCGACTGGATGCTGGGTGCCGACCTTGCGCTTGGCCCCGTCACCCTGGGCGTCGCCTATGTCGATACCGACATCTCGAAGTCGCAGAGCGCCTACCTGCAGCCGAACTTCTCTTCGACGAAGAACGGATCGCAGATTGCCGGTTCCACCGTTCTCTTCTCGGTCGGTGCCAGCTTCTGATAGCGCACTGAGTTGAACCTTTGAATGACGCCCGGTCCGGCCAGCCCGACCGGGCGTCATTCACGCGCTGCGAAGTGTCCCGATCAAAGCCTCCGTCTGGTCGAGGCTCGCCTGAATTTCCGCTGCGGGCCGTTCGATCAAGGCTCGGCGCTGACCCGATACCATGCTGGAATAGAGTGCCGCGTCCAGCGGTGAAATCGTGGCATTCACCCCCAACAGCGTCGCAAGTTGCACGCGGCTGCTGCGCCCCCGCAAGTAACGCAGTTGCGGCGCGAAGTCCCGCAAGTCCGGGTCGCGCGCCACCGCAAGCATCAGTTCCTCCATCGCGGCGAGACGGCGCGGCTGCGACGGGAAATCGAGCCACGCCACCAATGGCTCCGCCCAGCCTGCGGTATCCGACGACTTCTCGGCTCTCGGCTGCGTAACCCTGCGATAGATCGCGTCGAACGCCGCACGGACGAGATCCGCGCTCGTACGGAAGTTGTACGAAACCACGCCCAGCGTGACGCCCGCGCGGGCTGCTACCGCCCGATGCGTCAGCGCGGCAATGCCGGCCTCTTCCACCACATCGGCCGCCCCCTCGGCAATGGCTTCGGCCAAGCCGTTCTGAGCAGGCAACTCGGGCGCCGAAGTCAGCGCGATTTCGCGGGCATGGCGCCGCCATGGCCCTTCCGCGGCCAGGCTGCCCGACAGCCAGAGCCCCCACCCGCTACAGAATTCGTCGAGCGCGGCCCGATCTATCATGCGATTCCAGCGGATCAGGTGGAACTGCGCCGTTGCTTCGAAAACATAGGATGTCGGCGCCGCATAGTGCGCCAGTCCGGCCCGTGCGCCGATCTCGGCCCAGAACCCAGCCCAGAGATTGCGCCATGCATCGATCGCAGCGAGATAGGAAGGATCGCGCTGGGCAAGCAGATGGCATTGGGTCGATGCGAAAGCCAGTTCCCGGCATTCGACCGTCCAATCATCCACGAGAACTGCGAGCGCCCGAGCCATCGACTCGGGGCCGCCGTCGCGAGGCCACCCGGCCAGTTCCTGCAGTTTGCGCTCCACCCAGACCTGCGCGGCGTCCCGCGCATAGGCCTGAGCGGACTGCAACAACTGTTCCATTGAACCGAAGTGATGATAGATGCTGGAGGTCGGGAGCCCCGTCACACGGGACAATGCCCTTGCGGACATCGCCGAATGCCCCTGATTCGCCCATAGGCCCAGCGCAGCGCGGATAAGCTTACCCTGCGATGAAAATTCTGTAATTTCAGGAATTATCACGTTTTACAGACAGCCTTTTTCCGATGCTGAAGCCGAGGCCAACCACAGATGCGTTGACACCGCCATAAGGCTGAACGTCGAAACAAGCGAGGCGTTCCACGCTGGCCCCACAATTGGAACAAGCGTAACACAGTTGACATACAGACGTTCTAGCCGACGCCCCGTCATCACCATGAGGGTCGTCCCAATGCTCGTCCGTCAATCCATACCGTTCCGTTCCATCGTCCTGGCCGGCAGCGCATTAGGTGCGCTCCTGACGGCAGGTGCCGCACAGGCAGCCGACACAGCAGAAGCAGCCGTCGACAGCGCCGCAGTGGAGGCCGGGTCGGGCCTTAACGACATCGTCGTCAGTGCGCAGAAGCGTGAGACCAACCTGCAGACGACGCCGATCTCGATTGCGGTCGTCAGCAGTCAGGACCTTCAGAACCGCCACGTCGTTTCCCTGGAATCGCTGGCGGACGGTTCGATCCCCTCGCTCCGCATTGCGCCGATGTTCTCGCGCAGTTCGGCGCTGACGGTCGGCATGCGCGGGGTCGGCACTCTGGGCGATGCCAACCAACCCGCGCGAGACCAAGGCGTGGGCGTCTATATCGACGGCGTGTTCATGGGCCGCGCCCAGGGCCTCGGTTCGGCGCTCTACGACGTCGAGCGCATCGAAGTGCTCAAGGGTCCGCAGGGCACGCTGTTCGGCCGCAACACCGAAGGCGGCGCGATCAGCATCGTCACCAAGAAGCCCAGCGGCGAGCTCGGGGCCCGCGCCTCGGTAGGCGTCGGCAACTACGATTCCCGCGAGGCCAGCCTGCACCTCGACCTGCCCAGCTTCGCCAACTTCTCCGTCAAGCTGGACGGTTTGATCACCACGCGCGGCGGCACGGTGGACAATCCGCTGGCCAGTGAGCACGATTTCAACGCCTACAACAAGAAGGGCCTGCATGCGGCCGTACTCTGGGAGCCGAGCAGCAATTTCAACGCGCTCTACTCGTTCGACATCTCGCGTGACGAAACCACGCCCTACTACCTTCAGCTTCTGACCAAGACCACCGGCCCCCTGCTCCAGCTGCAGCCCGACCGCGCCAAGACCGCGAATATCGGCGTGCCCCAGCCCTGGGCGCTCGGCAAGACGCACGGCCACTTGCTGACGCTGGACTGGACTGTCTCGCCCGAACTCGAAGTGAAATCGATCACGTCCTATCGTGAGCTGACCCAGACCCAGAACGACAACGGCGCCGCCAACTTGGGCGTCTTCATCAAGGGTTACAGCGACAACACCAATTTCGCCCGCTTCAGCCTCGCCGACGTCTGGCAGAAGCAGTACAGCCAGGAAGTGCAGCTGATCGGCACGATGAAGCACCTCAATTTCGTGGCCGGGGGCTTCTATTACAACGAAAAGGTACACGACAACGCCTGGACGCCCTACACGAACAAGTGGAACGCGGACGGCACCGGCTACACCATTCTCGACACGCCCACCTCGTCGATCCCGTTCCCGGATCGCGCCAGCCACGCCAAAACCGAGAGCATCGGCGTGTTCGGCCAGGCGACCTGGACCCCGGAAATGCTGAACGAGATCGTCCACCTCACCGCAGGCGGCCGCTTCACCCATGATGCCAAGACCGGCAGGCTCGACAAGGTCAACGGTGTTGATACCGACTACACTCTCGACGATTCCTGGAACCGCTTCGATCCGATGGTGAACCTTGCCGTGGACGTGTCGGAAGACGTTCATGTCTACGGAAAGTGGAGCACCGGCTACAAGGCAGGCGGCGCCAACAGCCGTTCGCAGAGCTACCACGCTTTCAACCCGGAATCGGTTTCCACCTTCGAAATCGGCGCCAAGACCGAATTCTTCGACCGCCATGCCCGCTTCAACATCGCGGCCTATACTTCGGCCTACAAGGACATGCAGATCGACTTCAACGCTCCGGTGCTGAATTCGACGCGGACCACCACCGAAACCCGCAATGCCGAGGGTCAAGGCCGCATCAAGGGTATCGAGGCAGATCTGACGCTCAGCCCGTTCCAGGGCCTGACGATCACGGGTTCCTATGCCTATACCGACGTTCACCTGCCGCCCGCTCCGAACCCGTTCGACGGGGACAAGCTGGTTCAGGTCTACACCGTCTACACGCCCGAGCATGCCGCCAGCGGCGCCATCGACTACGAACTGCCGATCGGCACGTCCACGCTGCGCTTCCACCTCGACGGCAACTACGCCTCGGGCCAGTATTCGATGGCAAACGATCCCACGAAGACCGGATCGTCCTTCATCGTCAACGGCCGCGTCGCCCTGGCAGACATCCGCATGGCGAGCGGGCCGGACCTGGAACTCTCGGTCTGGGCGCGCAACCTGTTCAACGAATCCTACACTTTCGTGAGAGCGAATGGCGGCTCTTCACTGGGCTATTACGGGATCTTCAACGATCCGCGCACCTTCGGCATCTCCGCGACCGTCAAGTACTGAATCCCTGAAACGGAAGAGACATCATGAACTGGCGCATTTCCGCCGGCGCAATCCTCGCGCTCGGCCTGCTTGCACAGCCCGCGATCCAGTCGCTGGCGCAATCTGCTGCTCCGGCATCGGCTGAGGCGAGCCCTCACCAGCGGCTGCTGCCGCTGGAAGGCGGCCGGAACTTCCGCGACCTCGGCGGCTATCGCACGGCCGATGGCCATACCGTGAAATGGGGCATGCTGTTCCGCTCGGGCTCGATGGTGGACCTGACCGCGCACGATCTCGCCTATCTCGACAAGCTGGGCGTAAGGACGATCTGCGACTACCGCGACAAGGGCGAGCGCAAGGCCGAACCGATGCCCTGGGCTGCCGGGACCGGCCCCACCGTGTTCGCCGAAGACTACGACGGCATGGCGATCGGCCTCATGCCGAAGGACCTGAGCAAGATCACGCCCGAAGCGGCCTCCGCCATCATGGCGAGAAGCTATCCGACGATGCTGGGGACCTTCGCGCCGCAGTTCAAGCGCATGTTCGCCCAGCTGCTTGCGGGCAATGCGCCGCTGGCGTTCAACTGCTCGGCCGGAAAGGACCGTACCGGCGTGTCCGCCGCGCTTCTGCTCACGGCACTCGGCGTGCCGCGCGAAACGGTCATTCAGGATTACCTGCTGACCAACCAGTACCTGCCCGCCGCCATGGCCAAGGCGAAGACGGGGCCGAGCGCGGCGACCGGTCAGGCATTTATGTCGCTGCCGCCTGCCGTGCAGGCTGCCTTCATGAAGGCCGACCGCAGCTACATCGAAGCGGCCTTCAAGGCGCTCGATGCGCATCGCGGCGGCGCCATGGGCTACTTCAAGGACGAGATGGGCCTGGACGCCCCGCAGATCGCCAGACTACGCGCGCTCTATCTCGACTGACCTGGAGGATCGGTGCGGTCATGAGGCCGCACCGATCTCACACTCTGAAAAGGCCGGCGCCGCGATGGCCTGCCGGGCCTCCACCGCCTCGCCGATGAGCAGCAGGGTCGGATCGTCGTCGCTGATCGCGGCAACGAGGAAGGCCAGCGCGGAAAGCTTGCCCCGGATCAGCCGCTCACTGGGCAGCGAAACGTTTACCGCGATCATCACCGGCGTGTCGGGATCGCGGCCCGCTGCGATCAGCGAACGGGCGATTTCGCCCGCTGCGGCGCGGCCCATGTAGACGCCCAGCGTACCGCCGGGCCGGGCCAGCGTCTGCCAATCCAGTTGCAGCGGCTCGCCTGCCTTCAGATGCGCCGTCACGAGGGTCAGGCCCCGCGCCACGCCGCGCAAGGTCAGCGAAGCCAGACCGCTGGCGGCAGCGGCACTGGCGGTGGTGATGCCGGGGCAGATGCGAACCGTTACCCCTGCGGCAGCAAGATGGTCCATCTCTTCCGCCGACCGGCCGAAGATCGACGGATCGCCGCCCTTGAGCCGCACCACCCGCTTGCCCGCCCGCGCCGCTTCCAGAAGCAGGTCGTTGATCGAACCCTGTTCCTTGCTGTGACGGCCGGAGCGCTTGCCGACGCTGACCCGCCGTGTTGCCGGAGGGATGAGATCGAGGACGCCGGGACCGACCAGGGCATCATGAAACACGACGTCCGCCGCCTCGATAAGCCGCGCCGCCTTGCAGGTGAGCAAGTCGGGATCGCCCGGCCCCGCACCCACCAGCCATACCTCGCCCGGCGTAATCAGAGGGCGCGCCGTGAGGGGCCCCACCATCAGGCGGCAACCTCCAGCACTTGCGGGCGGGCGATCAGGATACGCTCGCCCTCCTGCTTCACGGCGATCGTCGGGGTGCAGCCCTTGTCCTCGCCCTGCGCCTCGCCGCTGGCGAGCGCGATGTTCCAGTTATGCAGGGGGCAGGCGACCGAATGGCCATGAACGATGCCCTGGCTCAGAGGCCCTTTCTTGTGCGGGCATTCGTTCACGAGCGCGAAGATCCGGTCATCCCCGGTGCGGAACACGGCGATTTCCTTCTCGCTCTCCAGCTTTACGGTGCGCGCACCGCGCAAGGGAATGTCGGAGAGGGTGCCGATATCGATCCAGTCGTTCATGCGCGTCACTCCGCTGCGGCCAGTTCCTGGGAGGCCAAGGGTTCGAGGTGTTGGTGCAGTTCGGTGTTCCCCCCGGCCGCACGTTCGGCCCAGGGGTCGTCCTGGCTGAAGCTCTGCGAGTAGAGGAAGCGGGATCGCAGGGCCTCTCGGCCGGTATCGTCCTCGACGATCCGCTGCTTCACATAGTCCACCCCGACCCGCTCGATCCACGGCGCGGTACGCTCGAGATAGCGCGCCTCTTCGCGGTAGAGCTGGACGAAGGCGGCGCAGTAATCGAGCGCCTCCTGCTCGGTCGCGACCTTGCAGAGGAAGTCGGTGGCGCGGACGTGAATGCCCCCGTTGCCGCCGACGTGGAGTTCATAGCCCGAGTCCACGCAGACGATACCGAAGTCCTTGATCGTCGCCTCGGCGCAATTGCGCGGGCAGCCGGAGACCGCGATCTTGAACTTGTGCGGCATCCACGAGCCCCAGGTCATCCGCTCGGTCTTCACACCGAGGCCGGTGGAATCCTGTGTGCCGAAGCGGCACCACTCGCTGCCCACGCAGGTCTTCACCGTGCGCAGCGACTTGCCGTAGGCGTGGCCCGAAACCATTCCCGCCGCATTGAGATCGGCCCAGACGGCGGGCAGGTCTTCCTTCTTGATCCCGAAGATATCGAGGCGCTGGCCGCCGGTCACCTTGACCATCGGCGCATCGTACTTCTCCACCACATCGGCAATCGCGCGCAGCTCGCGCGGATTGGTGAGGCCGCCCCACATGCGCGGAACCACCGAATAAGTGCCGTCCTTCTGGATGTTGGCATGCATGCGCTCGTTGACGAAGCGGCTCTGCTGGTCATCCTCGTATTCGCCGGGCAGCGCGCAGAGCAGATAGTAGTTGAGCGCCGGCCGGCACGAAGAGCAGCCGTCCGGGGTGGACCAGTGCAGCTTCTGCATGGCTTCCGGGATCGATTTCATGCCCTGTGCCACGATCTCTCGGCGCACGTCGTCATGGGTGAAGCTGGTGCATTTGCACATGGTCCTGGGACCGGTCTTCACCTCCTCGCCCAAGGTCAGCGCCAGCAGGCTCTCGACCAGGCCGGTGCAGGAGCCGCAGCTTGCCGACGCCTTGCAAGTGGCGCGCACGGCATCCAGACTGCATGCGCCGCCTGCGATGGAACCCGTGACCTGCCCCTTGGACACGCCGTTGCAGCCGCAGACTTCGGCGTCGTCCGAAAGCGCCGCCACCGCCGCCAACGGGTCCGCGCTCCCGCCCGATGCGAAAGCCTGACCGAGGATCAGATAGTCCCGGATTTCCGAGACATCCTCGCCTTTCTTCAGAAGATCGAAATACCAGTTGCCGTCCGCCGTATCGCCGTAGAGCACGGCGCCGACGATCTTGCCGTCCTTCACGATCACCCGCTTGTAGATCCCCCGAGCAGCATCGCGCAGGACGATATCCTCACAGCCCTCCCCGCCCGAGAAATCCCCCGCCGAGAATACATCCAGCCCGGCGACCTTGAGCTTGGTGGAGGTCACCGAACCGCGATAGCCGCTGTGGCGGTCGGTCAGACCGTCGGCAAGGCTGCGGCACATGTCCCAGAGCGGCGCGACGAGGCCGTAGACATTCCCATCGTGCTCCACGCATTCCCCCACGGCCAGCACGGCGGGATCGCTGGTGACCATGTGATCGTCCACCTTGATGCCGCGTCCGACGTCGATCCCGGCTTCTCGTGCCAGAGCCGTGGCGGGCCGGATGCCCACCGCCATGACGACGAGGCTGGCCGGGATTTCGCGCCCGTCCTTCAGCCGCACGCCTTCGACCTTGCCCTTGCCGTAGATCTCGGCTGTGTCGGCGCCGGTCAGGATCGTCTGGCCCCGCGCCTCCAGCGCCGTCTTGAGCAGCCACCCCGCCGCCTCGTCCAGTTGCCGTTCCATGAGCGTCGGCATGAGGTGGATGACGGTCACCTTCATCCCGCGCAAGCTGAGGCCATGCGCCGCTTCAAGGCCCAGCAGTCCGCCACCGATCACCACCGCGTCCCCGCCCTTTCCGGCGGCGTCCAGCATCATGTCCACGTCCTTCATGTCGCGGAACGAGACGACACCGGGCAGATCCTTGCCGGGAACGGGAATGATGAACGGATCGGAGCCGGTCGCGATCAGCAGGCGGTCGTAGCGAACCTTCCTGCCCGACTGCGCGGTAACCGTCCTGCCCGCCCGATCGATGGCGACCACGGGATCAGAAGTCACGAGTTCGATGCCGTTTTCTTCGTACCATTCCCGGGTATTGATGACGATCTGGTCGAACGTCTTCTCACCCGCTAGCACCGGCGAGAGCATGATCCGGTTGTAGTTCACATGCGGTTCGGCGCCGAAGATGGTGACGCGGTAGCGAGCCGCATCCCGCGCGAGCAGTTCCTCCACCGCACGGCATCCCGCCATGCCATTGCCGATGACCACAAGATGTTCGCGCGCATCCTGCACCGGCGCCTTCAGCGCTTCGTCGCAGTCTGCGTAAGGTTCGATCCCGTCCTGAAATTCCATCCCCGTGACTCCAGAAAAACAAGGGAGAAAAAGAAAAAGGCCGCCATCCAGACCCCCGGCTTGAACACCGGGAGTATGGATGGCGGCCTTGCCATCATTCGAGCTTCCCCGATCCGTCAGTGGACCGCGTCGGCTATGGTTTGAAAGGACAGCGTCGTCCTTTGCACTGCACCATAAGTGGAATCGCCCGAGGGCTCAAGCGATTCCGTGATGGCGCTCTATCAATATGTCCAGTCGAGCTGGATCCAGTACTTGTCGGTATCGGTTGCGAATTCCCGCGCGTCGTAATGGGCGTAACGCAGGGAAACGAGCGTCTTACGAACTTTCGCGGATGCGAGAAGGTCGATCTCGTTGCCGTAATGCTGGTCGAGCCGGTCGCTGTCGAGACGGTGCCAAACCGCCTGGAGCGAAACGCCCGAAAGCGGCCCCACTTGCTTCAGTCCGTAACCGCCGCCGAAATAGAGGTCCCGAATACCGTTCGCGGGGGTCGTCAGGAACTTGTCGGTCCAGCCCTGGAACTTGAAGTTGCTGCCCAGCGGCGTCTGGAAGCTGGTGAAAGGCGTCCCGTCGCCTGCGCCCATGACTTCGTAGCCCGCATTGAGCTTCCAGCCCCTGACGTCGAGCGTGGCATCGCCCAGCCAGTAATCGGCGTGATAGTCGTTCGGGTTGCGGTGATGATCCCACTGCCGGGCATAGCTGGCCACATAGTCCAGCTTCACGGCAGGCGAAAATACATGGCTGCCGCTGAAGCGCGCACCGTAAGTCCTGCTGGACAACCGGTATCCCTGTACTGCCGCCTCGTCCTGATCGACCAGATAGGCGAAACCGGTGAGCGTTCCAACCGGGGTGGCGTAAGAAAGGTTGGCGAAGAGATTGTCGCCGCCGATCGCCTGCTGACGTGCGCCGCGTCCGTCGATGCCCCAGATGGTGCGTACGCTCCAGGCATAGGATAAGTCGAGCTTCACGCCGCGCACGGGTGAAAGCTGGGCGCGAACGGCGTCATATGTCTGGGCATTGTCGCGAATGGGCGCATTGCCGACGAAACGCTCGTCATCCAGCGCGATCTTCTGGCGCCCCGCCGTCAGCACGGCGCCCTTCGTCCGATACTGGAGCTGTGCCACATAAAGGCCGATGTTCTGCGGATCGGAAATCTGCGGTCGATCGGCAGGACCGTGAAGGCCGTCGTCGTAGTGGTCCACCAGGGCCAGCGTGCCCTGACCCTGAACCGTCGCGCTCCACGGCCCCGAACCGATCTCAACCCCGGTACGCACCCGCGCGGTCACCGCATCGGCTTCGCGCGGCAGCCCATCCTGATCGACATGCTCGTTGCGCAGGCGTACTTCCGCCAGCGGCCTGACCTCGAAATCCTGGGCGCAGGCAGGTCCCGCGGCGGCCAACGCGGCCGTCGTAGCAAGCAGGTATCGCATTCGGTGAAGTCTCCTGGGGGGCAAATCGAAGGCGGCGGCCGGACCATGAAGTCCAACCGCCGCGCTCTCCCATTATATGCGAGCCGCCGTCTTCCAGGTCGCGCGCCAGCGGTTCTTCACTACTGCCACCGAAACCAGCGCCGCCAGAGCAAGCCCTGCGAAGATCAGGAAACCGGGCGCGAAGCTGCCGGTCATCTGCTTGGCGAGCCCCAGCGAACTGGCGAGGTAGAAGCCGCCCACCCCGCCCGCCATACCGACAAGGCCGGTCATGACGCCGATCTCGGCCTGAAAGCGCTGCGGCACGAGCTGGAACACCGAACCGTTGCCCGTGCCCAGCGCCAGCATGGCCACCACGAACATGCCAAGCGCGCCCGGCAGGCTGGTGGCGTTGGCGACACCGGCCAGGGCCAGCGCCGCAACGAAATAGACCGCCATCAGCGCTTTCACGCCGCCGATCCGGTCGGCCAGCGCGCCGCCCATCGGCCTGACCAGCGACCCCGCGAAGACGCATCCCGCCGTGCAGTATCCCGCCACGATCGGTGTGAGGGCGAACTGGTCGGTGAAGTAGATCGGCAGCGATGCCGCAAGCCCCACGAAGCCGCCGAAAGTTACGGCATAGAAGGCCATCAGCCACCAGGCGTCGCCCTGACGGAGCGGCTCGAAATAGTCGATCAGCTTGCGCGGTGCAGGCTGGTTCGGCGAGTCCTTGGCCATCAGCATGTACACGACGAAGACCAGCGAAAGCGGAATGCAGGCCAGTCCCAGCACCGCGTTCCACCCGAACATCTTGGCGAGCAGCGGCGCGAAGAGCGAGGCCAGCACCGTGCCCGAATTGCCCATGCCGGCAAGCCCCATGGCCTTGCCCTGATGCTCGGCCGGATACCAGCGGCTCGCCAGCGGCAGGGCGATGGCGAAGCTGGCGCCCGCGAAGCCCAGTACCACGCCCAGTGCCAGCGTGCCGGCAAAACTGGTCACGCCCATGAACCATGCGAGAAAGAGCCCGGCGATGACGATCAACTGGCTGATGGCGCCCGAACGCTTGGGGCCGATGCGGTCCACCAGCAATCCGTTGACGACCCGCAGCAGCGCGCCCGCCAGCGTGGGCGTCGCCACCATCAGCCCTTTTTCCGCCGAAGTCAGCCCCAGGCTTTTGGAGATCTCCGGGGCCAGCGGCCCGAGCAGGACCCAGACCATGAAAGCCAGATCGAAGTAGAGAAAAGCCGCGATCAGCGTAGGCGTATGCCCGGATTTCCAGAAGCTGGTTGCTGGCACGGCATGCGGCTGCGCCGTCGGCGCGTCGTTGGCGGCTTCTGCCTCTCCGTCACGTTCCCAATAAGCGGTTGCCATCGTAGGTCCCCCATAAAACGGACACGAAAAAAGCCGCAGGCCGGACGTCACCATGGGGTGAGCCCGGTCAGCGGCTTTGCTGCGAATTTCGGTGAGGATGGCGCTCCGCCCTTGGAACAGCGCATCCTGAATAGTCACGCGGCGTCGCGTGAGGCCTTCATCATCGGGCGATTCGGCTCATGTTGCAAGGCACAATTTTCAAAGGCCCGGAATTCGGCCGCAAATCAACGCCCTTGCGCAAATCCGGCAAGATAGTCCTCGATCCGTTCGGGATCGAAGACCCTGCCGTCGAAGAAACGATCCGGCCCCAGCGTCAGGTCGCCCTTTCTCGATCCTACCGCGAGCGGCAGTTCCACGGCGCCTTCCAGTTTCATGCTGGCGCCGGGCATGGGGACATCGCTTAAGGCCAGGGCCCGGCGGAACACGTCCGGCCGGAAGACATCGCCTGCCTTTGCCGCATTCTCCGCCGAATGCTCGACCATGCCCCAGCGGGCGAGCTGCGAATAGATCCAGAGCGCCTGGCTGCGCCACGGAAACGGCGTCGCCTCGCGCGAGAACAGCATGAAATCGGGGTTGGCGATTGGAGCCTCCCCCGCCTGCGTGACGATCCGGCCAGTCAAACCGCGCAGGATCAGGTCGGCAGGCTGGTCCACATAGCGCGGATCGGAGAGCAGGTGCGCCAGCGCATCGTGGTTTTCCGGCTGATCGCACCACGCCGCCGCCCGCGCCAGCGCACGCAGCAGCCGGTCGGCGACATCCGGGTTCTCCTCCATCCAGTTCTGGCGAAAGGCGAGCACTTTCTCCACGCCGCGCCGCCAGATCCGTTCTCCCACGGCGACGGCTTCGGCAAGCCCCGCATCGATCGCCGCGCTGCCCCAGGGCTCACCGGCGATGAAACCGTCGATCTCGCCGGCATGGAGCGCCTCCACCGTCAGGGAAGGCGGCAGCACTCGAAGCACCACGTCGCGGTCGGGATCCACCCCGGCGCTGGCAAGCCAGTAACGCAGCATCAGTGCGTGGCTGGAGAAGCGATGAACCACGCCGATCACCGGCTTGCGCCGCCAAAGCCCGATGGCGGCGGCAAAATCGTGCGCGGTGGCCAGCGGATCGGTGATGCGGCTGGCGGGGTCCGGGTCCAGGGCGGCGGCGAAATCGCGGCTCATCACCAGCATATTGCCGTTGACGCCCAGCTTGTAGGGCGCGGCGAGCGCGGCGGGCTGCTGGCTGAGACCCAGCGTAACGGCCACGGCCAGCGGCGCCAGCATGTGGGCGGCCTGAACCTGGCCATAGACAAGCCGGTCCCGCAGCGTCGCCCAGCTAGTCGTGCGCAGGAGTTCGAGGGCAAGCCCTTCCTCTTCCGCGAAGCCACGCTCGCGGGCTGCGGCCAGTACGGCCACGTCGTTGAGCGGGAGGAAGGCAATACGCAAGTTCGTCGTCATATTCCCCCTCCCAGCAGGTCGCTGGCGGTGATCAGCGCCTGCGCCACATCCACGATCTTCTTGCCCTGGTTCATCGCGCTGGAGCGCAGCAGCGCATAAGCCTCCTGCTCGGTCAGGGCGCGCTGCGCCATCAGGATCGACTTCGCACGGTCGATCACCTTGCGATCCGACAGGGCGGTGCGGGCTTCCTCCAGTTCCGCCTGGATCCGGGCGAAAGCGTTGAAACGCCGCACGGCCAGTTCGAGCACCGGCTTCACCCGCTCCTTGCGCAGTCCATCGACGACATAGGCCGAGATACCGGCGTCGATGGCGGCACCGATCATCGCCTCGTCCGACTGGTCGACGAACATCGCGATCGGCCGGGCCAGCGCGCGGCTGACGGTGAGCATTTCCTCCAGCGTGTCGCGACTGGGACTGCCGAGGTCCATCAGCACGACGTCGGGCGCCATGCGTTCGAGCCGCGCCACGAAAGCGCCGCGCGGTGGAACGATATGGATGTCGTCATATCCGGCCTCGCGCAGGCCCTCTTCCAGAACCGTCGCGCGCAACCCGCTATCGTCGATGATGACAATTCTCATCGATATTCCGATTCCAGTGAACCTGTGCCCTTGTTTTCGCGCACATCGCCGACCTGACGCCCGGCGTCAACGCGGCCCCGCAAAGAAAGCTGCGCGATAATATGTAAAAACATTTGTCTTTTTAGCGGAAGCCGTGTTTCCTTGCACGATCAATGCCCGCGAGGCACCGGAGGGATGGGGATGACGAAACGGACGAATATTTCCGCGCGCGCGGTTTTCGGAGCGGCCTGCGCCGTATCATCGCTGGCCATCTCCGCCTTGGCCTCTGCGCAAGTTGCCGGACCTTTCGATCTTCAGGTCATCCCGGCCGCCCCCACATGGTCCAGTGACGCCGCATTTCCTGCGGGCGACTGGACACTGTCCTTCTGGGCCGATCTCGCCCAAGGCAGCGCTCAAGGCAGTGGTGGTTCGCTCGTGGCGATTGCCGATAGCGGCGGCGCGCCCTTGCTTTCCCTGGCGATGGTAGATGGCAAGCCTGCGCTCGTTTCCGGCGGACGTACTGCCGCCGCGCCTTCCTCCCGGCCGGGCGGTTGGCATCATTACGCCATCGTTGGCGGTCAAACCGGCCAGAGGCTGTTCATCGACGGCAAGCCTGCCGCCAGCCTTTCGCAACCGCTGGTCGGCGCGCCTGCCAAGTTACTTGTTGCGTCATCGCAGTCTTCTACCCGGCTCATCGCGCTTCAGGTGGATAGCGGCGCCCTGTCTCAGAACGATCTCCGCAAGGCAGCGGCGAAGGCGCCCGATCCAGACCTCGTCCAGTTCACCGAGACCAGCGCGCGCTGGCCCCTCCAGGTGCGGCAGATGCAGGGCCAGTTGACGCCGCAGCCGCCCGCGACCCTGCCCCGCAGCGCCACCGCGCCCGACAAGCCCGTTGCCAGCCCGGTTCCGCAAGTCGCACCGCTCGCGGCGCAAGGCGATGGGCGCTGGACATTGCAGAAGTGGACCCTTGCCGAAGCGCCGGGAATCACAGGAGACGGCAGCACGATTTCGCAGAGCGGCTTCGCGAGCGGCAAATGGTACGCGGCAACCGTGCCCGGCACCGTGCTGACCACGCTGGTCGATCGCGGCGTCTACCCCGATCCGGCCCATGGCCTCAACAATCTGGTGATCCCCGAAAAGCTCGCGCGGCAGGACTACTGGTATCGCACCGAGTTCGATCTTCCCTCACAAGCGTCCGGCAAGCGCCTGGAACTGCTGCTCAACGGCGTGAACTTCAGCTCGCAGGTCTGGGTCAACGGCACCCGGGTCGGCGTGACCAAGGGCGCCTTCGTGCGCGGCCGTTTCGACGTTTCGCCTTATCTCAAGCCCGGGCGTAATGCCGTGGCCATCCGCGTCTCGCCGCCGCCGCATCCGGGCCATGCCCATGAGGAATCGCTCACCGCCGGCGTCGGAGAGAACGGCGGCGCGATGATGCTTGACGGTCCCACCTTCGGCGCCTCGGAAGGCTGGGACTGGATCCCCACCATTCGCGACCGCCAGACCGGCCTCTGGCAGGACGTGCAGCTTCTCGCTTCCGGCGACGTGCAGATCGGCGATCCCCAGGTCGTCACGACCCTGCCCAACCCCGACAATTCGCTGGCCCATGTCGAGATCACGGTTCCCGTCACCAACCTGTCCGACCAGCCTCGCACCGCAACCGTTCGCGCCGCGTTCGACGATGTCACCGTAGAACGTTCGGTCACCGTCCCTGCCCGCCAGTCCGCATCGGTGCGGTTTTCGCCCCAGACCGATCCGGCCCTTGCCGTGCGCAATCCGAAGCTCTGGTGGCCCAACGGTTACGGCGATCCGGCCCTGCACTTGCTCCACCTGACGGCCTCGGTCGACGGTGCGAAATCTGACTCGAAAGACCTGCGCTTCGGCATGCGGCAGGTGACCTATGAAATGTCGCTGGTGGACGAGGCAGGCAATCTCGACCGCGTCGCCATCGATTTCGAGAAAGCGCGCGCGCTCGGCCAGCAGATCGTCGACGAGCGCCACCAGGCGATCCGGCAGGTGCGCGGCGGGTGGTCCTACTCCTTCGCGCCCGGCGCCGAAAAGTCGCCCGCCGTCACGCCGATCGAGGGCGACGAAGGCCTGGCGCCCTTCCTCGTCCTGCGAGTAAACGGCGTGCGTATTGCCGCGCGCGGCGGTTCGATCGGCATGGACGATTTCATGAAGCGCGTCGATCGCAAGCGACTGGAGCCGTTCTTCAAGCTCCACAAGGATGCCCACGTCAATGTGATCCGCAACTGGGTCGGCCAGAATACGCAGGCCAGCTTCTTCGACCTGGCCGACGAATATGGCCTGATGGTCATGAGCGACTTCTGGGAATCGACGCAGGACTACAATATCGAGGCGGAGGATGCGAGCCTGTTCCTCGGCAATGCGCGGGACGTCGTCCAGCGCTTCCGCAATCACCCCTCGATCATCCTGTGGTTCGGCCGCAACGAAGGCGTGCCGCAGCCGATCCTCAACGAGGGGCTGGACAGCATGCTTCGCGAGGAAGACGGCACGCGGCTTTACATGGCCTCTTCGAACCGCATCAACCTGCACGATTCCGGCCCCTACAACTGGCGCCCGCCGGAGAAGTACTTCACCGAATATTCGAAGGGTTTCGCGGTGGAAGTCGGCACGCCTTCCTTCCCGACGCTGGAATCGTGGGAACGCGCAATCCCCGCCAGCGAACGCTGGCCGATCAGCGACACATGGGCCTATCATGACTGGCATCAGACCGGGAACGGCGCGGTCAAGAGCTTCACCGACGCCATGGACCGCGAATTCGGCAAGCCCGGCAGCCTGCCCGACTTCGAGCGCAAGGCGCAGATGCTGGAATACGAAAGCTACCGCGCGATCTTCGAGGGCATGAACGCAGGGCTCTGGACGGAGAACTCCGGCCGCATGCTCTGGATGACGCAGCCCGCATGGCCCAGTTCGGCATGGCAGATCCTCTCTTCGGACTACGATACCCACGGCGCCTTCTACGGCATGAAGAAGGCCTCTGAGCCGGTTCACGTCCAGATGAACCTGCCCGACCACAAGGTCATCCTCGTCAACAACCGCATGGCCGCCCTTTCGGGCGTGACTGTGCGTGCTTCCGTGCAGGCGCTCGATGGCCGTCAGCTTGCTGCGCAGGAGACGAAGCTGGACCTCGTCGGCGGGAAAGTGGGCGAGGCCTTCACGCTGGACCTTGCGCCGCTGATGGCTGCCGGGCCGGTGCTGGTGCGCCTGGAGGCCCTCGACACTTCGGGAACCCGGCTTTCGGACAACTTCTACTGGCAGGCAGCCAGCGACGAGGCGCTCCAGGCGCTCAGCGCCATGGCGCAAGTCCCGCTCACCGCGTCTGCGCAGGCCTCTTCGGATGGGGACGAAACGAAAATCGAAGTCAGCCTGTCGAACCCCGGAAAGACCGCCGCGATCCAGACCAAGCTGACCTTGTTCGACGCCAGGGGCAAGCAGGTGCTTCCGGCCTACTTTTCCGACAACTACGTATCGCTTCTCCCCGGAGAGACACGCAGCGTGACGATCACCGCGCCCAAGGAAGCCGCGGGCAGTTCACCTTCCGTCAAGCTGCGCGGCTGGAACGTCGTGCCCCGCACCATCGCCACAGGGAAATGACCTTGCGCCTGAAATTTCTGTCCCTGCTTGCCCTTCCCGCCGCCGTGCTCGCCGGTTCGGCAGCGGCCCAATCCGTGCCGGTAGCGGCCTTGCCGGTAGCGCCCGTTCCAGCACCCGCGGCACCGAGTGCCTCCAGCGCGGCAGACCTGCGCCTGCACACGGACTGGGCATGGACCGCCCGCTACCGCGATGCCAATCTTGCCGATGCGGCCGGCACCGCACGTCCGCGCATCGTGCTCATGGGCGATTCCATCACGCAGGGCTGGTACGATCTCGACCGCGCCTTCTTCACGCCGGGTCGGATCGGTCGCGGGATCGGCGGCCAGACGACATCGCAGATGCTGCTGCGCTTCCGGCAGGACGTGATCGACCTCAAGCCGCAAGTCGTGCAGATCATGGCGGGTACCAACGACATTGCCGGCAATACCGGGCCGATGACCGACGAGCAGGTCCAGGGCAATTTCCGCTCCATGGTGGAGATGGCACAGGCCCATGGCATCCGCGTGATCCTGGCCTCGATACCGCCTGCGGACCAGTTCCCGTGGCGGCCGGGCCTCGACACCGGCCCCCGCATCCAGCGCCTCAATGCCTGGCTCAAGAGCTATGCCGCCAGCACCGGTTCCGTCTACGCCGATTACTGGACGGCGATGAAGGGCACCGGCCTCGGCGCGCGGGAGGGCCTGACGTCGGACCATGTCCATCCAACGCTTGCCGGGTACGAAGTGATGAACAAGGTGGCCGAAGCCGCGTTCAGGCAAGCGCTTGCCCTGCCCGCGCCGAACCGGCTCGCTTCCGCGCGCGTGCCGTGAAGACGGCGCTGCTCGCGCTCCTGCTCGCAAGCACAGGCGCGCACGCCGCCGCCCCGGTAGTGGAGACCGAAAGCGGCGCGGTTCGGGGCGAGATCGGCGGCGATGGGCGGAGCCTGTTTCGCGGCATTCCCTTCGCCGCCCCGCCGCTCGGCGATCTCCGCTGGAGAGCGCCGCAGCCGGTATCGCCCTGGCACGGCGAGCGTGATGCAACCCATTCGGCCCCGGCCTGCATGCAGGTCGATTACGGCTGGAACCACGGCGCGGCCGCGCGGCAATCGGAGGATTGCCTCTATCTGGAAGTGGCCACGCCGTCCCTGCACCCGCCGAAGCCGCTGCCGGTCATGGTCTGGATCCACGGCGGCGGCAATCGCGGCGGCAGCGGCGCGGGCACGATCGCATCCCCGATCGTAGGGCGGGGCGTCGTGCTGGTGTCCATCCAGTACCGGCTATCCGCGCTCGGCTTCCTTTCGCATCCGGCATTGGGTGAACGGTCCGGCAACTACGGGTTGATGGACCAGCAGGCCGCCTTGCGATGGGTGCGCGCCAACATCGCTCGCTTCGGCGGCGATCCTGCAAACGTCACGATCTTCGGAGAGTCGGCCGGAGCCCAGGACGTCGGCCTGCAACTGCTTTCGCCCGGTGGCAAAGGACTGTTCGCCAAGGCCATCGCCGAAAGCGGCACGCCCGGCTTCGGACTTCCGCCGCGAACGCTGGCGCAAAACGAGGCGCTCGGTGAAGAGATCGCGGTTGCAGCCGGAGCGCCCGCCAACGCAGATGCAGAACAATTGCGCGCGCTTCCCGCCGATGCGCTCATCAGGGCGAGCGAAGCCGCCGACGTTCCGGGTCTCGACGATGACAGTTTCATCTGGCTCCAGGCCGTGGTCGATGGTGCCGTGCTGACCGAGACGCCCGCCGCCTCGCTGGCCCGCGGCGTGGGCCGCGAAATTCCGCTGCTGATTGGCAACAACCTTTACGAACTCGGCCTTTACGGAAGCCCCGAACGCGCCATTTCCGAAGGTTTCGGTGCCAAGGCGGCGGAAGCGCGCGCCGCTTACGGGCTGGCTCCGGGCAAGACACCGCCTGCCGACTTGCCGCTTAGGCTTGCCAACGACCTCACCTTCCGTTGCCCCTCGCTCCATGTCGCCGCCGAACGCACACGAAGCGGCGGTCGGACCTGGCACTATCAGTTCGATCTCTCAGGGGCGGAAGGCAAGCCGGTCACGCATGGCTCCGAGATCGCCTATGTTCTTGGGCAGGAGGGCGAAGACGACACGTCTCCCGCGCCCCTTCCCGCCTATTGGGTCAATTTCGCCGTCACGGGTGATCCCAATGGGTCCGGCCTGCCGCAGTGGCTGCTGTTCGGCCGGGAAGCCCGATCGCTGGAGTTCACGCCTGCAGGGCCGAGACAGGTCACCGGTCTTGCGGCGGATCGCTGCAGCTTGCGCGCGGCGCCCTGATCAGGCGCGCGCGAGCGTCTCCTCAAGGCCCCAGAGCAGCGCCGCCCCGCGAACCCCGGAACTGTCGCCCCAGCGCGCCTGGACGACATCGCCCTTCCAGATGCCGGAGAATGTGCGCAGCCTGATCGCTTCGGCTAGCCCTTCGTAGATCGGTTCGACATTCGACATCCCGCCGCCGAGCACGATCACATCGGGATCGATGAGATTGGCGACGACAGACAGCCCCCGCGCCAGCCTGTCGCGATAACGGTGCAGGGCTTCCACGGCCTCCGGTTCGCCACCCTGCGCTGCAGCAACAATGGTCTTGGAATCGAGGTCGCGTCCAGTCGCGGAATGGAAAGCGCGTTGGAATCCGGTCCCGGAAACCCAGGATTCCAGGCATCCCTTCAGTCCGCACCAGCAGAGCGGTGCCGGAAGTTCGTCCGGTTGCGGATCCGGCAGGGGCATATGGCCCACTTCGCCCGCAAGCGCATGCGCACCGCCGACCAGCTTGCCATCCAGCACATATCCAGCACCGCATCCGGTGCCGATGATCAGGCCGAACACCGATGCGCGTCCCGCCCCCGCTCCGTCGATCGCCTCGGAAAGCGCGAAACAGTTGGCATCGTTGGCGAGCCGCACTTCCCGGGCCAGTACCGTTTCGAGATCCCGCTTGAACGGACGGCCATTCAGGCACGCGGCGTTGGCATTGCGGATCATGCCGGAGGCGGGTTCCATCGACCCCGGCGTACCGATCCCGACACTGGCGTCGGCACCGATTTCACGCTCCACGTCTGCGACGAGATCCCGGAGCGTAGTCAGGACGAGATCATAGCTGTCCGGCGTCGCCGTCCTGCGCCGATAAAGGACCGAGCCTTCCGGCGACAGCGCGGCGGCTTCTATCTTGGTGCCGCCGTAATCGATTCCAATCCGAAGGGTCATGCAGGCCTGCGCCGCATGGGGGGATTTTTCGACATAGTCCTCTCCGGCATTTGCATCGTGTTGTGTGTCGTCAGGAGCGACGTTGCCGGGGGATCGCCGCCCTCACGCCGCTTCGGAATGTCGCGGCATGATGGCAGGTCGAAAGAATAAGACAAATTCTTTTTTTTAGACGCTCTCCGATCGTCCTGCCTGCATGAGAATAGCATCGGAGGGGAGAAGCTGATCGAGAAAGGGAAGGATGGCGGCACCGATCGCCGGGGCCTCCGCCGGCATCTGTCCCGGATGTACCGGCACACGATTGGGCATGGCGACCTCGGCCAGCGCAGCATTGATCCGCGCGCTCAGCCGTTCGATCAGGGGAACCGGAAGACGCCCGCCGATGACGATCGCATCCGGGTCGAGCAGGCAGGAGACCGCCACCAGCGGCCCGGTCAGGGCGCGCGTGGCATCCGCTATCCACTGGTCGACGGTCGTGGCCATGACCGGATCGAGCGCAAGGAGATCCTCCAGAGCGCCGAGCGGGCGCCCTTCCCGCAGCAGGCGCTCCTCCAAGGCGGAAAGCGAAACCGTGTCCTGCACCACGGCGCCCGCTACCGACGCGCCCGGATCGGGCATGAGGCCGATCTCACCGCTGCGCGAGCGAGCACCGCGATAGTAACTGCCGTCGATCACTGGGCCGCCGCCGAGACCGGCGCTGATCAGGAGATAGAAAAAACTGGGCTTTTCCTGGCCGCCCACGCCTTGCGCCTCACCCAGCGCAGCGGCGGCGGCGTCGTTGTCGATATGGACGGGCCAGGGCAGAACCTCCTGGAAAAGAGTGGCGAAATCGACCTGCGACCAGCTTTCATAGCCCTTCGGCTTGTGCGGCAAAGCGATGCCGCCAAGATCGTCCGGGCGGGCCACGCCGACGCCGAGTATGCGGGCGCGATCGATATTTCCCGCACTCAGCAAGCCATCGAGTTCAGACGCGACGATTACCACCACGTCCGCAGGCATGGCGAAACGCACTTCGCGCGTGACCCGGCTGCGAACCTCCCCGGCCAGATCGAGTGCCACCAGCGTGATGTGATCGCGATCTATGTTGAGGCCGATTGCGAAAGCGCCGTCGGGATTGATTGCCAGGCGCAGCGCCGGTTGCCCTCTTCCCCCATGCTTGCGGCCGACGTGGGCGATCAGTTCCATCTCGCCCAGGCGCGTCGTGATATTGGCGATCGTGGGGGCCGTAAGGCCGGTCTGCCTGGCCAGTGCGATGCGTGTGGTTTCCCCGCTCAGGCGAATGGCCTGGAGCACGATGCGCTGATTATAATCACTCGCCCGTGCCAGATTGGTGCCTGACAGTGAAATGGCGAGCCGTTTCCCGCGAGCTTCCGCCGAATCAGGGCCCGTTACGGTGCGATCCTCTCTTTTCATGAAGATGGACGATATCACCTGCACTCTCGGCTGAACTAACAAAAAAGAAAAAATTTAAGTTGACGCTCCGAACCTTTGAGCGGATGCATATGCCAACACGAGTCACGTCAGAATGCTCGTACTAGGAGAGGAAAGCGGCACTAATGACCGCTGGGTAGAAACCCCTCTCCGAAAAAACGAGGCACGCATCATGCGTGAGAGGAGAGGAGTTGAGGGGAATGATTCAGCACAATTGCGTGCGCCGCAGTGTTCTTTTGGCGGCAACTTCGATCGTGGCGCTGGGTTCGGCGCATAGTGCCCTGGCCCAGGAAACCGCGCCGGTAGTCACGGGAACGGCCACGCGGCTCGCTGCCGCCGATCAAGCCGTTTCCGCAGGCCAACCGGGCGGTGAGGCGACCGGCTCCGATATCGTCGTCACCGGCATTCGCGCCTCTCAGGAGCGCGCGGTCAACATCAAGCGCAATGCCACCTCGGTGGTCGATTCCATCTCAGCCGAAGACATCGGCAAGCTGCCAGACGTCACCATCTCGGACTCGCTCCAGCGTATTCCCGGCGTGCAGATCCTGCGCAGCGCCGGTGAAGGCTCCACCATCAACATTCGCGGCCTGCCGCAGGTCACCACACTGCTGAACGGCGAAGCCTATCTCGGCGCGCAGTCGATCACCACGATCCAGCCGAACTTCAACGACATCCCCTCGCAGCTTTTCGCCGGAGCGGACGTCATCAAGTCCGCCACGGCCGATGCGCTCAACGCGGGCATCACCGGCACCGTCAACTTGCGCACGCGCCGCCCCTTCGACCTGAAAGAAGGCCTGACCGTCGCCGCGGCTGCGGAAGCCGCCTATGGCGACAAGACCAAGCACAAGTTCGACCCGAATTTCAACGGGTTGCTTTCCTGGCACAACGACCGTTTCGGTTTCATGGTCTCGGCCGCCTATTCGGACGTGCGCCTGTCGAACTCACACAACGGCATTCAGGAAGGCTACGGCGCGGCCCTGCATAACGAAGGTACGCTCGATGCCACTTCGTCGGGCGGCTTCTCTCCGGCCAACCGTCCGCGCGGAACGGCCGTTGCCGGCGGCGTGGACGTCAACGGCGATGGCGACGCCAAGGACGCCTTCATCGTTCCCCAGGGCTTCACCGGCTGGAACAAGGTCAACCAGCGCCAGCGCCTGGGCATCAACGGTTCGGCGCAGTGGATGATCAACGACGCGCTGACCCTAACGGGCGACGCCTTCTTCACCCGGCAGAAGGAGCACGCCCGCACGGCAGGCTTCCAGATGCAGGACGTCAACTGGCAGGCCGCCGAATTCGTGCCCGGCCAGTCCCGCGATACCGGGGCTACCGTACTGGGCGGAGACGGCCAGACCTACAACCTCAATACCACCCAGATCTACAACTACGATCTCGGCAACTTCGACTCCTACGCCCAGACCGACCGCTACAAGTCGCAGTCGCAGAACTACAACCTTGAGCTGAAGTTCGACAACGGCGGACCGTTCAAGGGAAGCCTGCGCGGCATCTACGGCAAGGCGCACCAGTATTACGATCAGAGCTACCTGCAGTTCAGCATGACTGACGGCCAGCAGTGGCAGCCGGGCGGGATCGGCCACTACCCAGACGGCGACCGAGTGTTCAATGCCAACGGTTATACGGTCAATACGATCGCGGGCCTGAACTCGCTTCCCGCGGTGGTCGACTTCACCGGCAACAAGCCGGCCTTCACCCTGCCGGGGCAACTTCTGGATTCCCTGGGCGATATCGGCAACTACGCGCTCAAAACGATGTCCTCGGAAGGCAATTATCGCCGCAAGGGCGACCTCAAGGTCTTGCGCGCGGACGGCTCCTACGAAGCCTCGCCCGAGTTGACGGTCAGCTTCGGCGGCCGGTACTCGGAACGCTCGATCGACGATTACGAGTTCGACCGCGCCGCGCCGCTCTATGCGGGCATGGCCAGCAACCCGAACGGCTGCCTCGTCAAGTGGAAGGCCTTCGACGTGCCGATGAGCGACAGCACGTGCAGCGCGGGCGATGCCTCCGGCTTCTACACGGCGGGCCTGACGCGCCTGGCCAACGACCCGACCCTGGGCGGCCGCGTGAAGCTGTTCAACCCCGGCGTCGCCGGTGTGCCCAACATCTACGTGCTCGATCCCAAGGCCATGGACAATGCCGTGGCCTTCCAGAACGAGTTCTATCCCGGCAATGTCGAGGTCATGAACCCCGGCGCCTCGTTCAACGTGGGCGTCAAGCAGATCTCCGGCTACGTCCAGACCGATTTCCGCGGCGATTTCTTCGGCGTGCCGTTCTCGGGTAACGCGGGCGTGAAGGTGATCAACACCAAGCTCGACATTACGCAGTACGTGACCGGCAGTCCGCAGCCTTACGGCCTTGCCAATGCCCTGGCCGGTTCGGTGAACACCAAGCGTGACTTCACCGACATCCTGCCCGCCTTCAACGTGGCCTTCGACTTCGCGCAGAACCTGAAGTTCCGCTTCGCCTTCTCGAAGACGATGACGCTGCTCGATCTCAACCAGTGGGGCGGTGGCCTGAACCCCACTTACGCGATCGACACCAGCAATCCGGGCGCACCGGTGTTCCGCGTCACCGGCGGCAGCCAGTCAGGCAATCCCGATCTCGACCCCTGGCGCGCCACAAATGTCGAAGGATCGTTGGAGTACTATCTCGGCCGGGGCAGTCTGCTCAGCGTCGGCGCCTTCTATATCGACGTCGACAGCTTCATCCAGTCGGGCAACGTGAACCGTTCCGACCTGCCCGACAACGACGGCGTTGTGCGCGGCCGCACGGTTTCCATCAGTACGCCGATCCAGGGTTCGGGCGGCTCGCTGAAGGGCATCGAGGCAGGCGCGAAGATCTCGTTTACCGACCTCGGCTTCATGCCCGGCTTCCTCTCGAACTTCGGTATCGACACGAACTTCACCTTCTCTCCGTCCAATACCGGCGACCGGGATCTCGCCGGAAAGAAGATTCCGTTCCAGGACAACTCGAAGATCCAGACCAACGCAGCGCTGTTCTACCAGGACTCCCGCTTCCAGGCCCGCGTGGCATGGAACTATCGCTCGGAGCGCGCGGTCCAGTCGAATTTCGGCGGGATCTCCGGTCTCGAACTCTATCAGGCACCCACGAACTATGTGGACGCTTCCGTGAGCTACGACATCACGCCGAACATCACGATCTACGGCCAAGGCTCCAACCTGACGGGCGAGTACGAGAAGTACTATCTCACCTGGAAGGACCAGAAGGCCTACAACAACATCTTCGAACGTCGCTTCACCATGGGCGCGCGCGTCAAGTTCTGATCTCCCCGCCTTCTCCCCCGCCCACCTCCTCCGGGCGGGGGGGATCCCTTTCCCGATCTGCCCGAGCAGGGTAGACCCACGTTCGGGGAGTTCATGCGATGCAGGGCAGTCCGATCCGTTCCATCCTGATCGTCGGCGGCGGCACGGCCGGCTGGATGGCGGCCAACCTTCTGGCGACGCGCCTGCGCCGCCTTCCCATCGAAATCACCCTGGTCGAAAGCCCCGACATCCGCACCGTCGGCGTGGGCGAGGCGACCGTTCCCGCGATCCGCGACTACTTCAAGGCCATCGGCGTGACCGAGGCCGAAGTCATGCAGGCATCGCAAGGCACCGTGAAGCTGGGCATCGAGTTCCGCGACTGGCGGGCGCCGGGCACCAGCTTTTTCCATCCTTTCGGCCGCTACGGCGTCGACGCCTTCTCGGTGCCGTTCCACCAGTACTGGCTGAAACGCCGGATGGCGGGCGACGAGACGCCGCTGTCCGAATATTGCCTGCCGACACAGGCGGCGATGCGCAATCTGATGCTGCTGCCGCCCGAGCAGCCGGTCAACGACCTTGGCGTGTTCGACTGGGCGATCCATTTCGACGCGGGCCTGTTCGCCCGCTTCCTTGCCCAGCGCGCGCGTGACCTGCTGGGCGTGCGCCATCTTGAAGGCACGATCTCCGGCGCCACCCGCGACGGCGAGAACGGGCGCATCGCCTCGGTCACGCTGATCGACGGGCGCACGCTTGAAGCCGATTTGTTCGTCGATTGCTCCGGCTTCCGCAGCCTGCTGCTGGGCCAGACGCTGGAAGTGCCTTACGAGGACTGGACGCACCTGCTGCCGTGCGACCGTGCAGTCGCGATGCCCTGTGCGCATGGAGATGCCCTCACGCCCTATACCCGCAGCACCGCGCTTGCCGCTGGCTGGCAGTGGCGCATTCCGCTGCAGCACCGCGTCGGCAACGGCTACGTCTATTCGAGCCGCCACATCTCCGACGACGAGGCGACCGCGACGCTGATCGCCAGCCTTGAGGGCAAGGCGCTGGCCGAACCCAATATGCTGCGCTTCCGCACCGGCCACCGGACGAAAGTGTGGGAGAAGAACTGCGTCGCCCTCGGGCTGGCGGCAGGCTTCCTTGAGCCGCTGGAATCGACCTCGATCGTCCTCATCCAGAGCGGCATCGAGCGCCTGCTGGCGCACTTCCCGGACCGCGATTTCGATCCATCGCTGGCGGACGAGTTCAACCGCATTACCGCGCTGGAATATGCGCGTATCCGCGACTTCCTTTTGCTGCACTACTGGGGCGGCCAGCGAACCGAAAAGATGTGGCAGGAATGCCGCGCGCTTGACCTGCCGGAAACGCTGGCCCGGCGCATCCGCGCCTACAAGGGCGCGGGCAAGCTGCCGCGTTTCGAGTGGGATTCGTTCCAGTCGCCCAGCTGGCTGTCGATGTTCGCCGGGTTCGAGATCTGGCCGTCGCGCTACGACCCGCTGGCCGATCAGTTCACCACCGAGGAACTGGGCGACACCTTCGAGCAGATGCGCGCTGCCGTGGCCCGCGCCGTCTCGCTCGCAGGCACTCATGAGCAATTCATCGCCGAGACTTGCGCAGCGCCTGCGCAAAATGCTGCACCCCAATTCACGCTAAACTCCGCTTAGGAAACCGATGCGACTGACGCTTTCCCTTCTCGCCCTCTCTTGCGCTGCCGTGCCGTTCGCTGCGGCCTTCGCCGATTCCACGCTACCCGCAGCGGCCACCGCACACCCGGATCTCTGGCCCAAGGCCAAGAGCCAGGGCCTCATCGATCCCGAGACCGAGTCGAAGATCACCAAGATGATGGCCGAGATGTCGGTGCGCGAGAAAGTCGGGCAGATGATCCAGCCCAGCATCGCGGCGATGAAGCCGGAAGAACTGCGCGAATATCCGGTCGGCTCGATCCTGGGCGGCGGCAACGATCCGCCCCTGTCGGGCAACGATCGCGGCCCGGCCAGCGACTGGATCGCCACCGCCGAAGCCTTCCGCCAGATCTCGATCGAGAAGCGCCCTGGGCACGTGCCGATCCCGGTGATTTTCGGCATGGACTCCGTTCACGGCAACTCGAACGTCTTCGGCGCCACGATCTTCCCGCACAACATCGGCCTTGGCGCGATGCGCGATCCGGCCCTGATGGAGAAGGTCGGTCAGGTCACCGCTGCTGAAAGCGCCGCCTCCGGCTTCGACTGGGCCTTCGGTCCCACCGTCACCGTGCCGCAGGACGATCGCTGGGGCCGCGCCTACGAAGGCTATTCGGAACGGCCCGAGATCACCCGCGAATATTCCGCCGCGATGGTGCGCGGGCTTCAGGGTGCGCCCGGCAAGAGCCGCATCCAGAACGGTAATGTTGCTGCCTCGATCAAGCATTTCCTGGCGGACGGCGGCACCCATGGCGGCATCGACCAGGGCGACGCGCAAGTCCCCGAAAAGGACCTGATCGAACTGCACGTGCCCGGCTACGTCAGCGGCATCGACGCCGGGGCGATGACGGTCATGGCCAGCTTCTCCTCATGGAACGGTGTAAAGAACCACGGCAACAAATCGCTGCTGACCGATGTGCTGAAAGGCCGCCTCGGCTTCGAGGGCTTCACCGTGGGCGACTGGAACGCGCATGGCCAGATCCCCGGCTGCACCAACGGCAATTGCGCGGCAACCTTCAACGCCGGCCTCGATATGGCGATGGTGCCGAACGACTGGAAGGATCTGTTCAACAATACGTTGAAGCAGGTGCAGGACGGCACCATCCCGATGGCGCGCGTGGACGATGCGGTGCGCCGCATCCTGCGCGTGAAGTTCAAGCTGGGCCTGTTCGATCCGGCGCGCCCCTATGAACAGCGCAACGAACTCGGCGCACCGGCGCATCGCGCCATCGCCCGCCAGGCGGTTTCGGAATCGCTGGTGCTGCTGAAGAACAACGGCGCGCTGCTGCCGATCAAGCCGGGCCAGAAGGTGCTCGTCACCGGCACCCATGCCGACGATATCGGCATGCAGACCGGCGGCTGGACGATGTCGTGGCAGGGCACCGGCAACACCAATGCCGACTTCCCCGGCGCCACCTCGATCTGGGGCGGCCTCAAGACCGCGATCGAAGCTGCGGGCGGCACCGCCACGCTTAGCGCCGACGGCAAGGTGATGGGGCCGAAGCCGGACGTTGCCGTCGTCGTCTTCGGTGAAACACCTTATGCCGAAATGGTCGGCGATATCTCCACGCTGGAATTCCAGCCGGGTGACAAGCAGGCGCTGACACAGTTGAAGGCGCTAAAGGCGCAGGGCATTCCGGTCGTCTCAGTGTTCATTTCCGGCCGTGCCCTCTGGGTGAACCCCGAGATCAACCAGTCCGACGCCTTCGTCGCCGCCTTCCTGCCGGGCTCCGAGGGCGGTGGCCTTGCCGACGTGTTGGTCGCCAAGAAGGACGGCGCGCCGAACCAGGACTTCCGCGGCAAGCTCAGCTATTCCTGGCCGAAGAACGCGGGCCAGTTCCTCAACAATGTCGGTCAGCCGGGCTACGATCCGCAGTTCGCCTATGGCTATGGCCTGACCTACAAGGACAAGACCTCGGTTCCGCAGCTGAGCGAAGTGGCCGGGCTCGATGCCTCGCTTTCCAATGTCTCGGTCTATTATCTGCCCGGCAAGGTGCTTACGCCGTGGAAGCTCGCCACGGGCGGCGCGGTCGCGGTCAAGAACGTCGATGGCGGCGGCACGCAGGAAGGCGCGCGCCAGCTCACCTTCACTGGCCCCGGCGAAGTGCGCATCGAAGGGCCGACTGTCGATCTCAATCGCCAGAGCAACGCGATGCTCAGCCTGCGCATCGATTACCGTGTCGATGCCAAGGGTTCCGTCGCGCCCAAGCTCGGCATGGGCGAGACCTTCCTCGACGGCGAGCAGGTTTTCACCGCCGCGCCGGGCCAATGGGCGAGCGTCAAGGTCTCGCTCTCCTGCTTCGCCAAGGCCGGGGCCGACATGACCAGGATCGCCCGTCCTTTCGTGCTGCAAGGCAATGCGGGCCAGACGATCGCCATTTCCACCGTCAAGCTCGATGCCGATCCCACCGGCGCGATCTGCCCAAACTGAGCTTTAGAAAGAGAATGCCCACCATGTCGCGACTTGCGAAATTCGCCGCGCTCGCCCTGAGCCTTGCCCCTGTGTCCCTCACCAATCCGGCGCTGGCGGAGGAAGTGGACCAGAACCGCCTGCCGCCCTCGCAGGATCCGACCCGCGTGGCGAACGGCCTTGCCCAGACGCCGCCGATGGGCTGGAACAGCTGGAACAAGTTCGCCTGCAACATCTCGGAAAAGACCATCCGCGATACGGCGGATGCCTTGGTCGTCACCGGGATGAAGGATGCGGGCTACAACTATCTCGTGATCGACGATTGCTGGCATGGCGAGCGCGATGCCAAGGGCTTTATCACCGCCAATGCCAAGGCCTTCCCCTCGGGGATCAAGGCGCTGGCAGACTACGTTCACTCGAAGGGCCTCAAGTTCGGCATCTATTCGGACGCCGGCACCAAGACCTGCGGCGGGCGCCCGGGCAGCCAGGGGCACGAGTATCAGGATGCGATCACCTATGCCTCCTGGGGTGTCGATTACCTGAAATACGACTGGTGCAGCACTGGCAGCCGCAACGCGGAAGAAGCCTATGCGCTGATGTCCGACGCGCTACGTTCCACGGGGCGCGATGTACTGCTCTCGCTTTGCGAGTGGGGTACCAATCGCCCATGGCTCTGGGCCTCGAAGATCGGCAATATGTGGCGTTCCACCGCCGATATCACGGACAAGTGGTCGGGCAAGCACGGCTATGCGCTGGGCATGCTCGACATCGTCGATCTCAACGAGCCGCTCTGGCCCTATGCCGCGCCGGGGCACTGGAACGATCCCGACATGCTCGAAGTCGGCAACGGCGGCATGACCACAACCGAATACCGCAGCCACTTCTCGCTCTGGGCGATGATGGCCTCGCCCCTGATCGCCGGTAACGATGTGGCGAACATGAGCGCGGACACCAAGGCGATTCTGCTCAACAAGGACGTGATCGCGGTGGATCAGGACAAGCTGGGTCGCCAGGGCCGCCGCGTGTCGAAGAACGGGAACGAGGAAGTCTGGGTCCGTACCCTGGCGGATGGCAAGCGCGCGGCGCTGCTGTTCAACCGGGGCGAAGCTCCCGTGAAACTCACTGTAAATTGGGGGCAACTCGACTATCCGGCGGGCCAGTCGCTCAAGCTGCGCGATCTTTGGGCACATCGCGACCTTGGCGCCATGAAAGGCAGCTATTCTGCCGAAGTCGAGCCCCACGGCGTCGTCATGGTGACCTTCACGCCCTGAGCCTTTGCCGTCAGGATCCCGCGGAACTCGCGGGATCTTTCGGTTCGTTCACGGCGGGTTTCGATCCGCCCGCCGCGACGTCGTCTTCCCTGGCGTCGTCGAAGCCCGCGCTGACTTCAGCCCCTCTCCAGTTCGGGTCTTTCTCAAGCCGCGCAATCATCTCGGCGGCACGTTCCGCCATCCCGCCGCCATGCGGATTGAACGCCACCGGCGTCAGGATGATCCTGGCATCGCTGGCCCGGCCAAGCTGGATCAGCGCCGATCCCAGGGTCATGCGCAGCCCCAGATCGAAAGGCGCCAGTTCAACTGCATGGATCAATCCGTCGATCGCCAGCTTGGGAGGCTGCTGCCCCTGCTCGACGAAACTGCGGTAATAGTAGATCAGCGGCAAGGGATGATCGTTTTCACGCTTGTTCAGTGCCACGAACGGGCCACGCGCCAGGCGATAGGCGGCAGCCTTGTCTCCATCGGTTTCCTCCGCCTGGCGGAACAGCGCATAGCCTTTCTGGACATAGGCATTCACGGTAGACGGGTCGAGCGCCAGCGCCGCATCGGCTGCGGCAACGGTTTCCTTGTCGTTGCCGGCATCGTATTCGGCCTCGGCCAGCTCTGACAGAACCGCTGCATCGCCCTGGTACTGGGCTGCCACGGCGCGAGCATCGGCCAGCACGCTCTTCGCGCTTTCCTCATCCACGCCCCGTTTGGTCCTGATGCGGGCAGGCATGATCGCAGCCTCTCCCGTCGACAGCCTGCGGATCGCGATATTGCCGATCACCAGCTTGGCGCCTTCGATGGTAAGGCCACTCAGCCGCCTGCGTTTCAGATAGGCTTCGACATCCTTTTCGAGCTGATCAAGATCGCCAAAGGCCTCAGCCCCCGCTTCCGCCTGTCCCTTGCCCTGATCGAGAAGCTGGAGATAGCGGGTGAACTGACCTTTGCGGGTCTCCTCGAAAGTCAGGTAATGGTAGAGCAGCCAGCTCTTGCCGTAGAACGCATCGTAACTGCGATGCGAACGCTTGTCGTAGGCGGCCGGATCGAGAAGATCCGAAACCTTCACGTCTTGCGCAAAGTACAGTTCCATGGCGCGATGGACGGCGGGGCGCCCCAGGATCATGCCTCCATCCGCCGAAAAGCTGGTGGAGGAAAAGAACTCCGCAGCGCCTTCGGTAAACCAGCGCGGCCTTTCCATGCTGTTGGTCGAAATCATGAAATGATGGGCATATTCATGAAGAAGCGTGATCATCGAATCGTCGTTGGTGCCTCGCGCAGCATCGACGCGGGGGATGATCGCCAGCGAACCGCCCGCCCGAGGAAGATAGAATCCACCGACATACTTGCTGTTGGCGCCGTATATCTTGCGCACTTCCTGCTCGCTGCTCACCACATAGACGGCAACGCGGTTCGACGGGCTCGGTACGGGAGCCTTGTAGTTGAACAGGAGCGAAAGCGCGGTGTGGTAGCGTTCGAGCTGCTCCGAAAACTTGCGCAGATCACGCTCGTTGTCATTGGCGTAAATCACGAAATGGTCGCTCGACGCCTCGAGCCATTCCGCGCGCGCGATGGACGGGCGCAGAAGAATGGCCAGAAGACAGGCCATAACAATCGATCGCATCTTGTTGAATCGTCCCCAATATTCCCCACCGGCTATTTACCGCGCTTCTTGGGGCATGCAAGAAGCGTTAGGTCCGGTTCGAATATTATCGGTGCTCGCTTCCGTGCAGGATCTGGCCGGGATCGTCCGTCGATGCCCTATCCTCGAGCAGTCGAATGGCGACCTGATCGCGGCCAAGCCGCTTGGCTTCATAAAGGGCTTCGTCGGCCAGCCTATAAAGCGAACGGAATTCGGCTGCTGTCGAGGCTTCGGCGATGCCGATGCTGACCGTGACCTTGCGATGCCCGATAACCTCGCCGTGCCGGCATCCACCGATATCCTGCCGGAGCCTGTCGGCAAACCGCACCAGCTCGAAACCTTCGAGCCCGGAGACCATCACTGCGAACTCCTCGCCGCCGAGACGGGCGACGGGGCAGTTCTCGCCTTCATACAGTGCGATCTGGCGGGCTATGGCGATCAGGACGATGTCACCCGCGTCGTGACCGTAGATGTCGTTGATCGACTTGAACCAGTCCACATCGATGAGCAGCAGCGCGGTGGTCTCGCCGCGACCTTGCGACCTTTCGAGGACTGTGCCCACTTTCTCGATGAAGCCGCGACGGTTCGGCAAGCCGGTCAGCGCATCGCGGCGCGCAAGTTCCTGGGCCTGCGCCTCGGCACGGCGCGCGGTGTCCCGCTCGATCCGCAGCCGCGCATGGGACCGGGAGGCCGCGATCGACAGCCAGAGCGTCTGCCATGCCGCGGCGAACAGAACCAGGATCTGCGACCCGCCGCCCCAGAACATCCGGTCCGTATCGATGAACTCGGTCGAGGCGAGCACCAGCATAGGCACCGACCAGGCACCAGCAAAACTGCGCGCCTCGGGGCTTCCCCGGCGCCACGCCTGCCCGATACAGAAGGCCACCGCGACGAGGTTGGCGAGAACCAGAATTCCCAGCACCGCGCCAAGCGCCTCGATCGGACCCGAACGCATCAGGGAAAGCGGTACGCCGAGCAGGGCGACGCCTGCGGTCAGCCAGAGCGCCGTCCGGCGCAGCCAGGGACTGACGCTGCCGCCTTCGAGCGCGGTCACGGCACTCAGCGTCGCGAGGGAAATGGCAAGGCAGGAGAGGCCCGTGCAGATCTGGGCCGATATTGCGCCCGCCAGGCCGGGAAAGAAGAACAGGTGAAGCTGCGACCAGAAACCGCCCCAGAGGATCATGCAAGTGGCCCAGGCCGCCTGCCAGGCCGAAAACTGCCGCCGCACCGCAATCGCCATCGAGGCGTTGTAGATGGCCCCCGCCAGAAGAAGCACCAGCGCCGCGCCGATGGAAGTCGCCAGCCCCGTCGTCTGGGTGCTTTCCTCTCCGCGCCCTACCAGGCGCATGCGCAGAAGACCGGCGCTGGCCACCTTGTCGAAGCGCATGGTCACGCCGACCGGGGCAACATCGCGATGCGGCGCTCGGAAAGCAAGTTGTCCACCCGCCCGCCAATGCGTTCCGAAATCGCCGCTCCGCACATGTTGCCGCTCGACCGCGCCGTCCGCGTAGGAGAAGGTGACGACAAGCCGGTCGAACCGCGAACTGTGAACGATGAGCGAAAGATCGTCCCCCTCATCGGTCGCAGGCGGCAGAGGCGCCTGCAGCCAGAGCGTGCCCTTCTGATAGTTCTCGGGCGCGCCGGAACAGACGAAGTGCGACGGTATCGCGTCCCCGCGCGATACCGAACGGCTGACCGAATGGCAGAGCGGCCTGCCGATCCGCAACACTTCGGCCCCGGCACGATCCGCCAACCCCAGCCACGCTATTGCGGCGAGGAGGAGCCCAAGCGCAGGCAGAGCTTTCGCAAGGAAGCCCGAATGCGGCGATTCGCAAACCATTGCGCCGCGACCTATGGCACAAGACTTACTTCAACAAGGTTACCCGATTAACCAAGATAAGTTGACGGCACTTCCTATCGCCCCGCCCCGACTTCCATCGCTTCCAAGGCACTACGTCGCTGTAGGACCGCCTTGGTGACGCGATGCAACCCGCGAAGGCACAATGGGCCCTTTCAAGCATTAAGCCTTTTGTACCGGACAACCGGCCAGGCCAAAGCGAGATAGAATGACCCTGAACCAGTGGCTTTCCGTCGCCACCCTGTGCGGCATGATGCTTCTCTTCATATGGGGTCGCTTCCGCTACGATATCACCGCCATAATCGCCCTGCTGGCGGCACTCGCGCTGGGTCTGGTTCCCCCCGAGAAGGCCTTCACCGGGTTCGCGGACGACATCGTCATCATCATCGGCTCCGCGCTGGTTCTCTCGGCCGCGGTGCAGCGAACCGGCCTTGTCGAGCGCGCGGTCAATCTGGTCAGCCAGTGGGTACGCAGGCCCGGATCGCAGCTTCTGGTCCTGACCGGCTCCGTTGGCGTCGCATCCGGTCTCATCAAGAACATCGGCGCATTGGCGATGATGATGCCGGCCGCTTCCCAGCTTGCGCGGCGCAGCGGCACCAACCCCTCGCGCTTCCTGATGCCGATGGCCTTTGCCTCCCTGCTCGGCGGGCTGACGACGATGATCGGCACTTCCCCCAATATCATCGTCAGCCGTGTGCGGGAGGAAATGACCGGTCAGCCTTTCCGCATGTTCGACTATCTGCCCACCGGCCTCGGCATGCTTTTGATGGGCCTGGTGTTCCTGCGCGTCGCCTATCGACTTGTCCCTGCCGACCGCCGCGCCGCCGCGACGATGGGAGAGGCGCTCAATATCTCGGACTATACGACCGAGGCCACGGTATCGGCCGGTTCGGACGCCATCGGCGATACCATCGAGGAATTCGTCGCCGGACACGACAACGAGATCGAGGTTACCGCCGTGCTGCGTGCGGGCCTTCGCGGCGAGGTCCATCCCGCCACCCATATCGCCGAGGGAGACGTCCTGATCCTGTCCGGCGATCCCGACGCACTGGAACGCGCCATCGCCCGCTCGCAGCTCAGCCTCAACGATGACGAGGAGGACGACGAGCACGCAGGGGAAAACAAGCGCGCGCGCGATGACATCGGCGTGATCGAGGGGGTCGTCACGGCGGAATCCGCTTTCGTGGGCAGCACCGCCGGAAGGCTCATGCTGAAGGACCGCCTGGGCCTGAGGCTCGTGGCGATCTCGCGTCAGGGCGAAAGCCTGCGCAACAAGCCCGGCAACGTCGTCATGGCGGCAGGCGATGTCGTGGTGTTGCAGGGCGTATTGGGAGAAATGCCGGGAAGGCTGCGGCAACTCGGCGTCCTGCCGCTTGCCCAGCGCCAGATCCGGCTCGGCATGAACCGCAGCAGCTGGTGGGCGCTGGCGATCCTTGCCCTGGCCATCATATCGACCGCGACCGGGCTGGTGCCGGTGGCCGTGGCATTTTTCGCCGCGGCGGGCGCGGTGATCATCACCGGCGCGCTGCCGGTCAACGACGCCTATGAGGCCGTGGAGTGGCCGATCCTGATCATGCTGGGCGCGCTGATCCCGGTCAGCGAGACGCTGCAGACCACGGGTGCCTCCGATATCCTGGCGACCCAGCTTTCGCATATCGCGCGGGACATGCCGCCGTGGGGCGCCGTCGCCATGGTGCTTGCGGCGTCCATGGCGGTGACGCCATTCCTCAACAACGCGGCTACGGTGCTGGTCGTGGCGCCGATCGCGGCGGTTTTCGCCACCGATCTCGGCTACCGGCCGGATGCCTTCCTCATGGCGACGGCGATCGGCGCGGGCTGCGATTTCCTCACGCCGATCGGGCATCAGTGCAATACGCTGGTGATGGGGCCGGGCGGCTATCGCTTCGGCGACTACGCCCGGCTCGGCGCCCCCTTGTCCCTGCTGGTGCTGGCCGTGGGGACGCCGCTCATCATGTACTGCTGGCCGCTTTAGAAGGGCCGATCGATGGAGACCTGTGGCGTGGTGAACCACTGGGCGCCTGTCTCGGTCACGAACATGTGGTCCTCCAGACGGACGCCGAACTTCTGCGGAACGACGATCATCGGCTCGTTCGAGAAGCACATTCCCGGTTCCAGCGGAGTCCTGTCGCCGCGCACGAGATAGGCCGGTTCGTGGATCGAAAGGCCGATGCCGTGGCCGGTGCGATGCGGCAGGCCCGGCAGATTGTAGTCCGGTCCCAAGCCGGCCTTCTCAAGCACGGCGCGTGCGGCGTAATCCACCGCCTCGCAGGGCTCGCCCGGACGGCAGGCGTCGAAGGCGGCCTGCTGCGCTTCCTTCTCGATATCCCAGATGCGGCGGATCTCGTCCGACACTTGCCCGAAGGCGTAAGTCCGGGTGATGTCCGAGTGATAGCCCTCGATCGTGCAACCCGTATCGACCAGAACCAACTGGCCTTCCTGAAGCTCTCGGTCACCCGGAAGGCCATGGGGATAGGCAGTCGCCTCCCCGAACTGGACGATGCAGAAGCTCGATCCCCTGGCGCCCAGCTTGCGGTGCGCGGCGTCGATGAAGTGGACCACCTCGCTCTGGCGGATGCCGGGACGCAGGATGCGCGCGGCGGCCTGATGGACCAGCAAGGTCATGTTCTTGGCCTGCTGCATCAGCGCCAGTTCGGCGGCGGACTTCACCATGCGGCACTGCTTGATCACCGGCATGGCGTCCACGAGCAGGGCCGATCCGCCCTGCCGCACGCGCTCGGCGAAGTGGAACGGCAGTTCGGGATCGATCGCGACCGTCTTCGCGCCCAGCTCCGCCAGGACCTGTACTACAAGCGCTACCGGATCCTCGTCTTCCTGCCAGGAGCGGATCTCCACCGGGATCGCGAGATCGGCTTCGAGCGTGCCGATCTCGAAATGCGGGCAGATCATGATGGGCGTGCGGCCCGGCACGAGCAGCATGGCGACGAGGCGCTCGGTCTGTCCCCAGGGCAGGCCCGAGAAATAGCGCAGCGAGGCACCGGCGTTGACGAGCAGCGCGTCCGCGCCAAGCCTTTCGGTGAGTTCGAGGGCCCGCTCCATGCGCGTTTCGCGCTCGGCCACGGCGATGGCCGGGGCGACATCGGCCCAGGGCTGGAGGCCAGCCAGTTCGATCTCTGCGGTCGATCCGCCAATCATGTCATCTATTCCTTATGCGAAACGCTGGATGTCGAAAGGTGCAAGCGGCAACGCAGGCTGCTCCCCCGCGACCATCGACGCGACCAGTCGCGCCGTGATCGGCGCCAGAGTAAGCCCGAGGTGCTGATGCCCGAAGGCATAGTAGAGATTGGACGCCTTCGTCGAGCGTCCGATCGCGGGAAGATAGTCCGGCAGGGTCGGACGGCAGCCCATCCAGCGGCGGAACGGCCCGGCGATCGGCAGGCCCAGTTCCGCGACGTGGCGCTCCAGACGCTCCCATTTGCGCGGATTGGCGGGCGCGTCGGCCTTGCCGAGTTCGACGAAGCTCGCGGCCTGAACCTCGCTGCGGTAGCGGGTGACGATCATCGCGCGCTCCTCGAAAACCACCGGCGGCAGGTCGGCAGGCCAGTCTTGGGCATCGGCGCGGACATGATAGCCACGCTCCGCAATCATCGGCACCTTGTGGCCTGTATATTCCATCAGTTCGCGCGAACGCACGCCAGCGCAGACGAGCACCTGTTCGGCATCGACACCGCCGATCTCCACGCGGCTTCCCGTCAGCCGCAATTCCCCGCGCTGCGCGACAAGCGCGCCGCCGCGCTCCAAGAAAGCCTTGCGAAGAGCCTGCCGCAGTTCGCCGAGATCCGCGATCTGGCCGCTGCCCGAGAACCGGACAGCACCCGCCACGGGAGACTTGCACAAGGCGGAGAGCATCTCGCTTTCCGCCTGCGTCGCATCATGCACGCGCGCCGTTCCGGTTTCCGAGGCCAGCCATGAGGCCCGGCCTTCGCGCGCCGCGCGCTCCCCGTGCCAGAGCACGAAGTGACCGTCCTGCCGGACGAGTTCGGACGCACCGATGCGATCCACCAGGGAAGTCCAGGCGGGCATCGAGCCCGCCAGCAGGGGCGCCAGGGCCTTGCAGCCGTTTCGGAACTGCCCCGGACGCGCCGCAGCCAGCAGGCGCAGGCCGAAAGGCACCCATTCACCGATCGCGGAAGGCGGAAAGCCGAGCGGGCCGCCGCGCATGAACAGGCGCTGCGGCAGGCTGCGCACCATGCTCATGGAGGCAAGCGGCTCCACCTGCTCCACCGCGATATGCCCGGCATTGCCCCATGAGGCCGCCCCGCCTTCGGCATCGTCATCGACGATCGCGACCTGATGCCCCGCCTCGAGCAATTCGATGCCCGCGCAAAGGCCGACCACCCCGCCACCGACAATTCCAATGGACCCCACAAAAACTCCGTTGCATAAGTCAGACTATATCGTATACCATATATCAATCACCGCCCGTTCGCACAAGGCTTTGCACCGCGCATGAACGTCTCGATCCACCGTTTTGACAGCGTCCCGGCAAGTCCGGGCTGCGGAGGACCGCGATTAACAAGATGCAAGGGCGCGTCGAAAAAGGTCGGATTGCAGCACCATTCGGCATCATCTACCGTATACGTTAAATCGATGGCGTTTCGCGCCGTCGAGACCTGTATGGAGATTCACTGGTGACAATCGTCGTCCGCACTCTTGCCGAACGCATTTTCGACGTGATCCGCGAAAGGATCGTCGAAGGAAAGCTCCCCGTCATGGAGCCGGTGCGGCAGGATGCCCTGGCTGCCGAACTCGGCGTCAGCAAGATCCCGCTGCGCGAGGCTCTGGCCCGGCTGGAACATGAAGGCCTGCTGACCAGCCAGGCCAACCGGGGCTGGTTCGTGCGCCCGATGTCCAGCGACCAGGCCGAGGAAATCTACCTCCTTCGCCTGGCCATCGAGCCCGCCGCCGCCGCTTATGCCTGCGCCGTCGCCGACGACGAAGATCGCAAGGCTGCCGTGAAGGCCTTCGAGGTTCTGGACGCCGCCGCCAAGGACAATCTCAGCGACGTGGCCGTGCGCAACCGCGAGTATCACGTCTCGTTGGTGCGCCCCGGCAAGCGCCTGCTGACCACGCAGCTGGTAGAGCGCCTCGAAGTTCTCGCCGAACGTTATGTGATCGCCCACCTGCAACCGGCAGGCCGCGGCGACCGCGCCCATACCGAACACCGTGAACTGCTCGACACCTGGCTGGCCGGAGACGCCGCCAAGGTACAGAGCCTGCTCACCCGGCATATCGCCAGCACGCTCGACGACTTGCGCGCTCATTTTACCGCCAGCCAGACAGGCTGAGACAATAACCAGGGGGATCCATGCTCGGACCGCGTAAATCCATAGATAAACTCTCTCAACGCGAATCCGGGCACTCCCTGGCCAAGACCCTGAGCTGGCCGCACCTGATTGCTCTGGGCGTCGGTGCCATCGTCGGCACCGGCATCTACACCCTTACCGGCGTCGGCGCCGAGCGCGCCGGTCCCGCCGTGATCCTGGCCTTCGCCATTGCCGGTGCCGTCTGCGCCTGTGCCGCGCTTGCCTATGCCGAAATGGCCACGCTGATCCCCGCCGCGGGCAGCGCCTACACTTTCTCCTATGCCGCCATGGGCGAAACCATCGCCTGGATCGTCGGCTGGAGCCTCATTCTCGAATATTCGCTGGCCTGCTCCACCGTGGCGGTCGGCTGGTCGGGCTATTTGGTCGGCTGGATCCAGTCGGCAGGCATACACCTGCCGCATATGCTGCTGGTCGGCCCCCACGGCGGCGGCCTGATCAACCTGCCTGCCGTCTTCGTGGCACTGGCGGTGATGGGCATGCTGATCGCCGGTACGCGTGAAAGCGCGACCCTAAACATCGTGCTGGTAATCATCAAGCTCGTCGCCCTGTCGATCTTCGTCGCCATGGCCCTCCCCGCCTTCAACGGCGGCAACCTCGAACCCTTCATGCCCTACGGCTTCGCCAGCACCGAGATCGAAGGCCAGAAGCGCGGCGTCATGGCCGCAGCCGCCATCGTGTTCTTCGCCTTCTACGGCTTCGACGCCGTTGCCACCTCCGCCGAGGAAGCCAAGAATCCGGGGCGCGACCTGACCATCGGTATCATCGGCTCGATGGTCGTCTGCACGGCGATCTACATGGCCGTCGCCATCGCCGCGATCGGCGCCCTGCCCTTCCAGCAGCTTGCCAACTCGCCCGAGCCGCTCGCCCTCGTGCTGCGCCAACTCGGCCAACCCGTCGCCGCGCACCTGATTGCCTTTGCCGCCGTGCTGGCCCTGCCTTCGGTCATCCTCGTGATGATGTACGGCCAGAGCCGCGTGTTCTTCGTCATGGCACGCGACGGCCTGCTGCCGCGCAGCCTCGCCAAGATCAGCCCGCGCACCGGCGCCCCCAACCGCATCACGCTGATGACGGGCGTGTCGATCGCCGTCGTCGCCGGTATCTTCCGCCTCGACGAGATCGCCGAACTGGCCAATGCGGGAACGCTGATCGCCTTCATCTCGGTCGGCGCCTGCCTGATGATCCTGCGCCGCCGCGCGCCGGAACTGCCCCGTCTGTTCAAGTGCCCCAAGCCATTCGTCGTCGGCACGCTGACGATCCTGGGCTGCGCCTACCTGCTGTTCAGCCTGCCCGAAAGCACGCTGGTCCGCTTCGGCGCCTGGAACGTGATCGGCCTGCTGGTCTACTTCCTCTACGGCCGCACCCGCAGCGAAGCGGCGCGCGAGGCCATGGCCTCGGCCTGACCTCGAACCGCTCCCAACTATAGCTCTCAAGATACAAGGATATCGCGATGAAACGCGCCCTCGTTCTGGCTGCCGCCCTGCTCGGCAGCGCCCTTTCGCCTGCCACGCCCGCCCTTGCCAAGACCGCTTACGACGGCGTCTGGCTCTTCGACGACACCCCGCCCACGCCCGGCGTGACGATGATGGAAGTCACCTCGAAGGGCGGCAAGATCTCCGGAACCGTCACCACCAAGTGGTACGGCCCGGTTGAGATGATCAATCCTCGTGTCGAGAACGGGGAACTGAAGTTCGAAGCCCGCAACATCAACGACAAGGAGCACCTGACCCGGCCTTGGAGCGTCGCGCTGGAAGACGGAAAGGCGCATCTCAAGGGCAGGATCTGGGAATCCGAAGTCGACAGCAAGGGCTACAAGGGCAAGGCCGCCGACGCCAAGGCGCGCGCCTTCCAGTTCTCGACCCTTGCGCCGCTGGGCGCGCCGATCCCCAACCGCATCGCCGCCACTCCGCCGATGGGCTGGAGCAGCTGGAACAAGTTCGCCGAACACATCGACGACAAGACCATCCGCGCCCAGGCCGATGCCATGGTCTCCACGGGCCTGCGCGATGCCGGATATCTCTATATCAACATCGATGACGGCTGGCAGGGCAAGCGCGACGCCAACGGCGTGCTCCAGCCCAACGAGAAGTTCCCGGACATGAAGGCGCTGACGGACTACGTCCACGCCCGGGGCCTCAAGATCGGCATCTACTCCTCGCAGGGGCCGCGCACTTGCGCCGGTTACGAGGGCAGCTACGGCCACGTCGCGCAGGATGCGAAGACTTACGCGGAATGGGGCTTCGACTACCTGAAGTACGACCTCTGCTCGGGCGAATGGTTCTATGCCGACGCCGATACCGTGAAGCGCAGCTACTACGAGATGGGCGCAGCGCTCCAGGCCACCGGCCGTGAGTTCATCTTCTCGCTCTGCGAATATGGCCGCTTCGATGTGGGCAGCTGGGGCCGGGACGTCGGCGGACAGCTCTGGCGCACGACCGGCGACATCACCGACGACTATCTGACGATGGCCAAGATCGGCTTCGACAAGAACGGCAACCCCGACTGGGCCGGTCCCCACGGCTGGAACGACCCGGACATGCTGGAAGTCGGCAACGGCGGCATGACTTCGGATGAATATCGCACCCATATGACGCTCTGGGCCATGTCGGCGGCGCCTCTGATGATGGGCCACGACTTGCGCGAAACCAATGCGGAAACGCTCGCCATGCTTACCAACAAGCGCGTGATCGCCGTCGATCAGGATGCCAAGGGCGTGCAGGGCAAGGCCGTGCGCAAGGCGGGCTCCATGGAAGTCTGGGCCAAGCCGCTGGCCGATGGCCGCGTGGCCCTGGCGCTGTTCAACCGCGGCGATGCCGCCGCCTCGCTGACCATGAACCCGGCGGATGCGGGCCTCGCCGCCATCTCGCAGGTCGAGGACCTGTGGAGCGGCGCGAAGTCCGCCAAGCTGTCCGCCAGCTACACGGTTCCGGCACGTGGCGCGGTCATGCTCATCGTCGGAAGCTGATTAACCGGATCTCGAAGTCCCAACCGTCCGTGCGCGCGAATCCTATCCTAGCGCGCATCGACGGACCTGCCGGCGGGTACCGTTCATTCGGCGCCCGTCGGCATTCTTCGCTTGCACGATTCTAATAGCGCATATTCACCTTTGTTATTGCGAGGCATTCGCACTTACAGTAAGGGCTCGGCTTCAAGGGGGCCGGGACTCGATCCGCATCGCTGCGCGCGCTTCCCGTTTGCCAAGGGAAATGTACAAGTTGAGGGGTAACGGCGAAACCATCGATGTGCTGGACGGCGCGGAACGCGCGCCTGCTGCCGCACGGATGAACCAGCCCGTCCGCAAGACGGCGCCGGACGCACCGCACAAGACCGCTGCCAAAAAGAAGAACAAGAAGGCCCGCGCCTTCTGGCTGAAGCAGCTGCACACCTGGCACTGGGTCAGCGCCGCCGTGTCTCTGGCGGGCATGTTCCTTTTTGCGATCACCGGCATAACGCTCAACCACGCCGCCTCGATCGGCGCAGAGCCGAAAGTCGTGCAGAGCCAGGGGCGCATCGCACCCGGCCTGCTGCGCACACTGCCCGCCGCAGGAGACAGCACCGCCCCGCTCCCGTCCGAAGTGGCCAAGGCAGTGGCGGCGGCAGTGCCGCTCGACCCTTCCGGCTTCGCGGCCGACTGGTCGGCCGACGACGAAGTCTATGTGGCCATGCCCGGGCCGGGCCGTGACGCCTGGGTCAGCATCGATCGCTCGAACGGCGCCGTCTCGGCCGAAGTGACCAACCGGGGCACGATTTCCTACCTCAACGACCTCCACAAGGGCCGCAACACCGGGTCCGCGTGGTTCTGGTTCATCGACGCATTCGCGGCGGCCTGCATCCTGTTCACCGTGACCGGCCTGTTCCTGCTCCAGCTTCACGCCAAGCACCGGCCTTCCACCTGGCCGCTGGTGGGCCTGAGCCTGCTGATTCCGGTCGCGATCGCCCTGATATTCATCCACTGATACAAGAAGGCACCGATGACGACATCGAAGGTACTGCCCGCCCTTCCGCTCCTGGCGCCGCTGGTAGCCGCCGGAACCATCGCCAGCCCAGCCGCTGCAGCGACCGTGAGCGTGACGATCCCGCGCATCAACGTCGCGGAATATCATCGCCCCTATGTCGTCGGCTGGCTCGAACCCATTGCCGGTGGCACGGCCCGCACTGTCTTCGTGTGGTACGACGTCAAGAAGGCCGGTCGCGAGCCCGGCACCAAGTGGCTGGCAGACCTGCGCACCTGGTGGCGCAAGGGCGGCCGATCGATGCAGCTTCCCGCAGACGGTGTCAGCGGCGCCACGCGCGCGCCGGGCACTTATCAGGTGGCCCTGCCGTCGAACCTCCCCGCCGGGCAATATGTCTTCAAGGTCGAGGCGGCGCGCGAAACCGGCGGGCGGGAACTGGTTTCCGTGCCGGTCACGGTTCCGGTGAAGAAGGGCGGATCCGCTTCGGGCAGCGCCGAACTGGGCGCCGTGACCATCCGCTGATCTATCGGGTTTATCTTGCGTTTACAGTTCACTGTGACGCAAACTTCAAGGACATGACATGCGCTACAGCCATATCCTGATTGCTTCGGCATCCCTGGCCGCCGCCCTCGCCTCGCCTGCCTCCGCTCATCGCCAGTGGCTGCTGCCCTCGACGACGACGCTGGCCGGAACCAGCGAATACGTCACCGTAGACGCGGCGGTATCGAACGACCTGTTCTATCCCGACCACTTTCCGATGAGCCCGGAACAAGTCACCGTCTGGATGCCGGACGGCGCCACGGGCAAGCTCGAAAACCCCGCCACCGGCCGCTATCGCTCGACCTTCGACGTCAAGATCGACAAGCCGGGAACCTGGAAGATCGGCACCCAACGTTCCGCCGTCATGGGCAGCTTCAAGGTGGACGGCCAGGAATGGCGCCTCGGCGGCCGCGGCCGCCCGATGGGCGCCGGTGGTCCGGGCGCACCGGGCGGCGCTCCCCCGCGCGCAGTTGCCTCGGTAGCCGAAATTCCCGCGAATGCGACCGATGTGAAGCTCACCGAAGTCCAGTCGGGCAACTACATCTACGTCACGGCCGACGCGCCGACGAAAACGGTCTTCACCGCGACCGGCAAAGGCCTCGAACTCGATCCGATCACGCACCCCGACGAACTGGTCTCGAACGAGGAAGGCCAGTTCCGCTTCCTGATCGACGGCAAACCCGCCGCCGGCCTAAAGGTCACCGTCGTCCCCGGCAGCAAGAAGTTTCGCGAGACCGAGGAAGCGCAGGAACTGACCACCGGTGCCGACGGTGTGCTCCATGTCAAATGGCCGGTCGCCGGAATGTACTGGATCAACGCCAGCGCCACCGACAACAAGCCGAGCGAGAAGCGCGCGACCGAACGCCGCATGAGCTATACGGCGACCGTGGAAGTGATGGCGCCCTGAGCTACGAACCGCCAGCGCTGAAAGCCAAGCCCAGGCTGGCGGTCCCGCGAGAGATCGATCCGGGCGTCCTTGCCGATTGGCTGCAGGACGCCCGGGTCATCGATCTCGGCGGAGAAACGATGGGAACAAGCTGGCATATCAGACTGACTGAACCCGAAAATTTCGATCGCTACACATTGCTCGATGCGATCGAGCAGCGCCTGGAAGACATTCTCGCGCAGATGAGCCACTGGCGCGGGGATTCCGTGCTGGGCCAGTTCAATAGTGCCGGACCCGGCGAATGGACGGCGCTCCCCGATGATTTCGCAGGGGTGATGAGCGCCGCGTTCGCAGTGGCCGAGGCGACAGGCGGAGCCTTCGATCCCGCCATCGGCGCCCTCGTCGATATCTGGGGCCACGGCCCCATGCCGGTCAGCGCCCCTCCCAGCAAAGCAGCCGTGGCCGAGGCACTCGGTATCTCCGGTTGGCAACGGCTGCAATTCGATCACGAAAATCAGAGCCTCCAGCAACCGGGCGGTTTGCGGCTGGATCTTTCCGGCATCGCCAAAGGATACGCGGTGGACGCGCTGGCCACGCTGCTGCGCAAGCATGGCTGCAACCACTTCCTCGTCGAGATCGGCGGCGAACTGGCAGGCTCCGGCATGAGGCCCGACGGCGATCCCTGGTGGGTGGATCTGGAAACCCCGGTCGAGACCATCGCCCCACTGCGGCTCGCCCTCCATCAGCTCGCGGTCGCCACGTCCGGCGACTATGTGCGCGGCCGCCATACCGTCGATCCGCGTTCAGGCTATCCGGTCGAACATGCCATGTCCGTCAGCGTCGTCCATCGCTCTGCCATGCTGGCCGATGCCTGGGCCACCGCTATCTGCGTCGAATCACATGATGCGGCGGTCGAACTGGCGACCCGTCGCGGTCTCGCGGCGAGAACGCTCTTCCGCACCGGCGATGAAATCTCGGAATGGATCAGCCCGGCGCTCGCAGAGCTGATGACAGAATGACATTATAACTGGCTTAAATTCATAAGAATTTTTTACAGCACCGAACGGCAGCGACATAGTGCCGATACATTTCGCAACATATGTAACAAATGTATATTGCGAATGCGAATGACTCTCATTATCGACGCGACAACGGAATTATCCGGTCATGAGGGAAACCATGTCGTCCAAGAGTTCGTCCGCGGCCGCGCGCCGTTCGTTCCTCGCGCTCTCCTGTATCGCTCCGGCGCTCGCCACCACGCTTCCTTCCGGCGCGCATGCCCAGGAAGCCGATGGCCAGCGCGTGCTGGGCGGCGTCACCGTCAGCGATACGGCGATCGATGAACAGCCGGGTCGCAAGCTCGAATCGCCCAAGCGCACCCGTCCGGTTCTCGACACGCCCCAGACGATCACCGTCCTCAGCAATGAAGTGATCGAGCAGCAGAATCTGCTGACCTTGCGCGACGTTCTCTCGACGGTGCCGGGCATCACTTTCGGCGCGGGCGAAGGCGGCACCGGCCCCGGCGACAACATCACCTTCCGCGGCTACAGCGCCAGCAACGACATCACGGTAGACGGCGTGCGCGACAGCGCGCAGATCACCCGCACGGACTCCTACAATCTCGAGCAGATCGAAGTCACCAACGGTGCGAACTCGGTGATCTCCGGCGCCGGTTCGGTGGGCGGCAACATCAACATCGTCACCAAACGCCCCAAGGCCGACGATGCCTACCTCGCCACGGCGGGAATCGGCACGGACAACTATTACCGCGCAACCGTCGATCTCAACAAGCGCGTCAACGATCTGGTCGCCTTCCGCCTCAACGCGATGTGGCACCGCAACGACGTGCCCGGCCGCGATGTCGAGGACTACAAGCGCTGGGGCGTGGCGCCTTCGGTTACCATCGGCATCGACAGCCCTACCAGCCTGACGCTTCAGTACAATCACCAGGAAGACAACAATATCCCGCAGTACGGCGTGCCGTACTATGCCGGTAACAAGCTTCCCGGCGTCCACCGCAGCGACTACTTCGGCTACCGCAACGTCGACAAGCAGCGCATCAACGTCGACCAGCTCACCGCCATCTTCGAGCACGAGATCAGCGACACGGTCTCGATCCGCAACCTCGCCCGCTGGCAGGATTCGCGCCAGCTCACGCAGGTCAATCCGCCGCAGGGCACCTGGTGCCTTTCCACCGGCCTGACCCCGACCGGCGCCGCCTGCACGGTAACCGGCATCTCCACCCCGGTGCCCGCCGGCTTCTACTATCCGACAGGTCCGCGCGGCACGACCCGCGACACCCGCAACCAGCTGATGTTCGACCAGTTCGACTTCAAGGCCGTGTTCAATACCGGCGCGATCGAGCACACCATCGACATCGGCGGCGCGGCCACCTGGGAAAAGTACGATCTCTATAACGGCAACGTGCTGCGCAACGCCGATGGTACGGCGGCCTTCACGCGCCTGCCGCTGATGAACATCGACAATCCCAACGAGATCGTGACCGGCCCCGCGACGTCGAACTTCACGTATGGCAGCAACATCTACACCGGCCCGGTCAACTTCATCCGCACCGGCCACACGGTAGGCGAGCAGACCAACGTCGCCGGCTACCTGTTCGACACCATGAAGCTCGGCAAGTTCGAACTCAGCGCCGGGGCACGGCTTGAGCGCAACGTCGGCACCACCCGCGCCGATACGATCGCCCCGACAACCACCGCCACGGTTACCCAGGGCCAGATCACGCCCGGCATCAAGACCCGTAATGCAGACACGCTATTCTCCTATCGCGTCGGCCTGAACTACAAGCCGATCGAGCAGGTCAGCATCTATGCCGCCTACGGCAATTCGCGCGCGCCCTCGAAGAACTCGGTCAACGGTGCCTGCACGGCCGAAGCGCCGGGCGTCACCAACGCCACCTGCAACATCAACCCGGAATCGGCCAAGAACTACGAGATCGGCGTGAAGGGCGAACTGTTCGATGGCGGCCTGCTGCTCACCGCCTCGGCGTTCCGCAACGAGCGTGACAAGTATGCGGTCGTCTCCGGCGATCCCACCGTTCCGAACCAGCAGCTCGACGGCAAGTCGCGCGTGGACGGCATCGCCCTCGGCGCATCGGGTGCGATCGCCAAGGCCTGGTCGATCACGGCGAACTACACCTACCTGAAGGCCAAGCTGCTCCAGTCGGTTTCGGACTACTGCCTCGCCAACCCCGGCGTCGGCACTTGCACGAATACCCCGGCCAACCCCAACCCGGGCGGCGACCAGTATCTTCCCCAGACCCCCAAGCACTCGGGAAGCCTGTTCACCACCTACCGTCTGCCGTTCGGCCTGACGATCGGCTACGGCCTGACCTACCAGGACGGTTTCCTGCTGACGGCCGCCACGCCGACCGCCGGTGCCATCAAGTCGGACGATTTCCTGATCCACCAGGCCTATCTGGCCTACGACTTCTCGCCCAACTTCTCGGCGCAGATCAACGTCAAGAACATCGGCGACAAGCTCTACTACACCCGCATTCGCGGCAATGGCGTGGGCTGGGCGACTCCGGGCGATGCCCGCTCGGCCGTCCTGACCCTGACCGCCAAGATGTAACGAGGTCCCAACGGCCCGGCGGATGCAGATCCTGCATCCGCCGGGTTTCACTTTGAAGAGCACTTGATCGCGGTCATTGTCAGCACCCGATAATTGGGCAAGAGAAGCCGCATGGTCATCGAAATTCCCGAGCTTTTCTCCGCTCCTGAAGTGCGCGAATTCCGCAAGGCGCTGGAAAGTGCCGACTGGACGGACGGCCGCGTCACCGCCGGTCACCGCGCCGCGCAGGTCAAGGAGAACGAACAGCTTCCTCTCGATCATCCGCTGGCCAAGGAACTAGCCGCCCGCGTGACCGCGCGCCTGATGCAAACGCCGCTGTTCATCGCCGCCGCCCTGCCGAGCCGCGTGCTCCAGCCTCGTTTCAGCCGCTATGACGGGCGCGGGCACTACGGCAATCACGTCGACAACGCGATCTTCCCGATCCCCGGCACCGGCGAACACTTGCGCAGCGACATATCGAGCACGCTGTTCCTCAGCGACCCGGACGAATACGACGGCGGGGAACTGAGGATCGAGGACATGTTCGGCACCCATTCCGTCAAGCTCCCGGCCGGGCATCTGATCGTCTATCCCGGCAGCAGCCTGCACCGCGTCGCGCCAGTGACGCGCGGTACGCGGTTCGTCTCGTTCTTCTGGACACAGAGCTTCGTGGCGGCACCCGAACGGCGGCGGCTGCTGCTGGAACTCGACGGGGCGATCCAGTCGGTAGCGACCGATCATCCCGAACATGGCTCCGTCGATACCCTGACGCAGGTCTATCACAACTTGCTGCGCCAGTGGTCCGCAACGTGACCGACACGCCGCTTCCGCCGCTCACACAGATCCCGGCGGACCTGCGCAGCTTGGCCGATTACGAGCGCCGCGCCCCTGCCCATCTCGCGCCGGAAGTCTGGCAGCACATTCAGGAAGGCTCGGGCACCGAGCAGACCCTGCGCGCCAATCGGGAGGTCTTCCCGCGCCTTGCCTTTCGTCCGCGCGCCATGGCCGACCTGCGCGGCGGCCATTCCGCCATCGCGCTTTTCGGCCGCCGCCACGCTGCGCCGCTGATGCTCGCGCCGCTGGCCTATCAGCGCCTGGCCCATCCCGACGGCGAACTGGCGGCAGTCCGCGCCGCCGCCGCGCTTGATACAGGCATGATCGTCAGCACGCTGTCGAGCGTCAGGCTGGAGGAGATTGCCGCCGCCGCCCATGCCTTTGCCCGCGAACTGGGCAAGCAGGCGCCGCCGCTCTGGTTCCAGCTCTACCTCCAACCGGAGCGCGAGCACAGCCTGGCCCTGCTGCACCGGGCCGAAGCGGCCGGATACGAGGCCATCGTGCTGACCATCGACGCCGCGATCAAGCCCTCGGGAATGGCATTGCCCCCCGGTGTCGTCGCGGCCAACCTTGCCGGCATGCCGCAAGCCCGCCAGACCGCAACGCCGGGCGGGCACATCCTGCTCGGCACGCCGCTTGCGGACCGGGCGCCGCGCTGGGAAGACCTCGCCTGGCTACGGGAAGAGACGCGCCTGCCGATCCTCATAAAAGGCATGGTCCTGGGCGAGGACGCCGCGCGCGCCGTGGACATGGGCGCGGACGGCCTGATCGTCTCCAACCACGGCGGCCGGGTGCTGGACGGATTGCCCAGCGCGCTCGACGTGATCGAAGAGCTTGCCGAGACGACCGAAGGGCGGGTGCCGCTGCTGATCGACGGTGGTTTTCGCTCCGGCACCGATATCGTCAAGGCATTGGCGCTCGGGGCATCGTCGGTGCTGATCGGGCGCCCGCAGATGCATGCGCTGGCCGTCGCGGGAATGCCCGGCATGGCCCATGCCCTTCATCTCCTGCGCGCCGAACTGGAAGCGGCCATGGCGCAGCTCGGATGCGCGACCGTAGCCGAGATAGCGCGCGAAAAGCTCATCGACCGGCGATAGCGCCGCCCGAAAGGCGCGCCCGCTCCTCTTGTGTAAATCCGACCCGGCGCATTCGCGTCCTTGTTGCCCATGAAAGCGGGTAACAAGCGGAGCCTGACTGTCACCAATTAATACAAATTGCGACGCCCCAAGAAGCGCGAATTTTGTCATGACAGCAACAAAACAACATGAGGGAATTACGAAGGTGGTGCGATTTCGTTTCGGCCTGTTGGCGTCGGCGGCACTGACGGCATGGCCTCTCGTCTCTGCGCATGCCCAGTCGAACCCCGGTTCGGCCCCAAGCCCGATCTCCAGTTCAGTCTCCAGTTCGTCATCCGATAGCGCGCCTGCTCCGGCACACGCGGCGGAAGAAGGCGGAGAGGAATTCGAAATCGTCGTCGCCGGCCAGAAGCCGCGCGGCTCGGTCATCGGAGACATCGCCCCGGAAGTGACGTTCAACTCGGGAGACGTGCGCGCGCTCGGCGTGTCCAGCGTCACCGAACTGCTGGAGGAACTGGCGCCTCAGACCGAAAGCGCGGGCGGCGGAGCGCCGGTCGTGCTGCTGGAAGGGCGCCGCATCGCCAGCTTCCGCGAAGTTGGCACGATCCCTACCGAGGCGATCCAGCGCGTCGAGATCCTGCCGGAGGAAGTCGCGCTCAAGTACGGCTATTCCGCCACGCAGAAAGTCGTCAACATCGTGCTGCGCCAGCGCTTCCGCGCCTTCGCGGTCGAAGGCAGCGGCAAGCTCGGGACGCAGGGCGACGGCCTCGGCGTCAACACCAAGGGCGATTTCCTGGCGATCCGGCGCGGCGAGCGCGTGAACATCGACGCAAATTATTCCCATGCCAATCCGATCACCGAGGCGCAGCGCGGCCTGGCGACCAGCGGCGGAGACGGCAACAACCGCACCCTTCGCCCGGAATCCGAAGCCTTTACCCTGACGGGAACCTGGGCGAAGCCGCTTTCCAGCGTCTGGCTCGCGACGATCAACGGCGAGGCGACGACGACCGAGACCAGCGCCCTGCGTGGCAGCGCCGTGCCCTACGTTACAATTCCGGGCGGCAGCCCTTATGCCGACGGCCCCGATGACCAGACATTCCTGCCGACGGTCGACGGGCTGTCTCCCTTGCGCAATAGCAACAGCACCCAGACCGGGCACCTCGGCCTGACCCTCAACGGCAACACGCCGAAATGGCAGTGGACCGTTACCGGGAACTACGACCACAGCGACACCCGCTCGATCCAGCAGCGCCCGCTCAATCTGGCGGACTATGCCGCGGCCGTGGCTGCGGGCGATCCCCTGGCCGATCCCTCGCTTCCGGTGGCGGGCGCGTTCCTGGATTTCCAGCCCGTCAACCAGACCCGCAATTCCACCGACAGCGCCGAAGTCAATTTCGTTGCCACCACGTCGCCGCTGGACCTCCCGGCAGGCGCGGTGAACACGACTTTCAAGGTCAGTGGCAATCTCGATCGCTCGAACAGCGCCGTCACGCGGCAGGGGCTGACGCAGGACACCAGCGTCGATCGCGATCAGGGCGAAGCCTCGGTGAATATCGATATTCCGATCAGCAGCCGCGCGGTTCCTCTGTTTCCGGGCGCCGGGCGCATCTCGCTCAACGCCAATGCGGCAGTGCGCCAGATCGGTGACTTCGGGACGCTGCGCACGTTGGGCGGCGGCATGACCTGGAACCCGACCAGCCAGTTCAGCCTGATCGCCAGCTACCGCGACGATCAGAATGCACCCACCGCCGCGCAGCTTGGCGGGGCCGTGATCACGACGGCCAATGTCGACATCTTCGACTACACCCGCGGCGAATCCGTTCGCGTGACGGCAGTGACCGGCGGCAATCCCGACCTCAAGGCCGCCAGCAAGCGCAATTTCCGCCTGGGCGGAACTTTCAGGCTCTCCGATCCGAACATCACGCTCAATCTGGACTACAACCGCACCTGGCAGCGCAACCAGGTCACCGCCCTTCCCGGCGCGACCCCCGCCGTGGTTGCGGCTTTCCCGGAGCGCTTCGCCCGCGATGCCGACGGCGAACTCGTCGCCGTGGACTTGCGCCCGATCAATATCGCCAGCGAAGACAAGTCGCAGCTGCGCATGGGCATTACCTTCACGAAATCGCTCAAGACGCCGCAATCACAGATCGACGCCATGCGCGAGAGCTTCCGTAAACGGTTCCCCGGCGGCTTTCCCGGCCGCCCGGACGGGGAAGGTGGACCACCGCCGCCGCCCCCGGGAGAGGGCGACAATGCCGCAGCATCCCGCGACGGTGCGGGCGGTAACAGCACGGGAGACGCCTCCGCCCAGCCTTCTCGCAGCGCCGAAACCGGCGGCAACAGCGGTGTTGGCGGTGAAGGCCCCGGCGGCAGAGGCCCCGGCGGTGGTGGTCGCGGCTTCGGAGGCGGCGGCTTCGGCGGAGGAGGCGCGCGTGGCGGCCGCCTGACGTTTTCGCTCTATCACACCTGGGTCTTCTCCGATCGGGTCGTGCTGCGCGACGGTCAGCCGACTATCGACTTGCTCGACGGCGGCACCATCGGTGCCAGCAGCGGCGGCACGCCGCGCCACAAGCTGGAACTCCAGACCGGCTATTCCCAGAGCGGCCTCGGCATGCGGCTGACCGGAAGCTGGCAGAGCGGCACGACCGTGGACGGCGTGGAAGGCTATCCCACCACTCAGCTGCGCTTCGAGGATTTCGCGAAGTTCGATCTCAGGCTTTTCGCCGATCTTGGCCAGCAGCCGAAACTGGTGGACAAAGTGCCGTTCCTGCGCGGCTCTCGCCTGACGTTCTCCGTTTCGAACCTGTTCGACGCCCGCCAGAAAGTGCGCGACGGCAACGGCAATACGCCGCTCGCCTATTCGCCCTACTATCTCGATCCGGTCGGGCGCGCGTTCCAGATCACCTTCCGCAAGCTGTTCTTCACGGCGCCGGCGGGCGGCTCGGAGCGACAGCGCGGTAATCGTTTCTGATCCTCGAAAACGGTGGCGGCTTTCATGCTGCCACCATCGAGCTGCGGCGGAGATCCGCGACGAAACTTCAGGCTAGTATTTGAGAATGATTTGCAATAGCATTGCATGGCGACCTGGAGAGCCCTGCGATGACCTTTCATTTTCCCACGCCGTCCGGCCCGCCCGCCACCCTGCCGCCCAGCCTTTTAGTGGATATCGCGCGCTGCTGGCACTTTGCCCGGCGCGACGGCATTCCCCCGCAGCCGAGCCTAGCCCTTCGCCTCGACACATTCGACTGCACCGTCCTCGCCCCGGTGATGGACAGCTTCTGCCTGCTCTTCGAATCGGCGCTGGGCAGACCGCTGCGGACGGGCAGGTCGCATAGCCTCTCGCAGGACGAACGCCTCATGGTGGCCCTGCTCGAAGGTCCTGAACTCCGCCGGGACGTGCTTCCTTGCGAGGAACCGCGCGGAACCTTGCTGGACCTTGCCATCCGCTCGACACGCGTGATGGTTGCCCTGACGCTTCGGCAGACGCGGCGCGTGCGGGAACGCTGACCTTTAACGTCGCCGATCGGCCAGTTTCGCCTCGATCGCGCGCCAGAGCCGCGCGAAATGCTGGGCAGCGGGGCTCTGCGGCGAATGCGCGCCTACCGGCTGCTGCTGCACGGCACATTGCTCCACCGCGCTGGCATAAGGAATCGTCGGCCAGTTCGGATTCGCCTCGCGCGCCTGCTTGTGCAGGCCGCGCCGCAAGTCGAGCATCGACAGCACGGGCAGGATGGGAGGATGACGGCGGGTGTTTCCGGCGATCTCCCGCACCACCAGATCGAACGCCCTCGCCGACAGCGGCGACGGCGGCAGCGGCACGATCACCAGATCGGCGGCCCTGACCACTTGCGCGGAAAGCTCGTTCATGACCGGCGGGCAATCGAGGACGATCCGGGCGTAGTTTCCGGCCAGTTCCTCGGTCAGCTTGGCCAATCGCCTGCGCTTGCCGATGCGGACGAGCTGGGCATCGAGCGCGCGGATACTTTCGTCGGCGGGAAGGACATCCACTTTGTCCCAGGCGGTACGCTGGATAAGGCGCGCGGGCGACCTGTCGCGAGAGAACACGTCTTCGGCCAGCCTCGAACCACTGGATTCCAGGCCGTAGAGAAAGCCCGAACCGCCCGCGGCGTCGAGGTCCCAGAGCAGGGTGGAATGCCCGTCCTGTGCCGAGCACCATGAAAGATTGGCGGCGAAAGTGGTCTTCCCCACCCCGCCCTTTACGCTGTAGATGGCGATCGTCGCGCTATCGGATGCAACGCTGCCGGAACCGTCCGCGTCGTCCACAGCGGAGAGCCTCGCCGGTTCCCGCGAAAGACCGGCTATCCGGGGTAACTTGTTCTTCTTTCCAGCCACGCCCGGATCGTTGCCGGACAGCCGCGATCCGTCAACAGCGAACCTTGCGCAGGTCAGGAAAATACTGCCGCGCGGCCCAAACGGGCTCGGCCCGCGCTTCCGCTGGCCGACCGGTTAACCGGTACGGTCGAGGAGAAGCGCGGGCCGATGCCGCAAGACTCGAGATCGAGCGCGGATTTCTCCGCTATCGATCAGCCGTCGTAGTCGCCGCCCAGCGAAGTATTGCGGGTGGGCGCCGAGGCCGTGATACGCAGGGCTTCGGCCGACTGGCTGAGCGAGCCGATCTCGTCCATCTCGTCGTCGTCGTCCGGCAGGACGCGCTGCATCGAGGTGACGAGCGTTTCCTTGAGGTTGGCCGGGGTGACGGTCTGCTCGGCGATTTCGCGCAGGGCGACAACCGGGTTCTTGTCGCGGTCACGCTCGAGCGTAAGCTCGGCGCCGCCCGAAATCTCGCGCGCACGCTGTGCGGCCAGAAGGACCAGATCGAAGCGGTTGGGGATCTTGTCGACGCAATCTTCGACGGTAACGCGCGCCATGGGCACTCCGTATGAAATCTGGTGGATCGGTAAACTCCGCCCGATAAGCGAGGGTCGGAGGAAAGTCAAGAAATCCGCTTAGAGGGAAACGGCTTCACGCCGAAAGCACTCGGTTTCGTGATCGTTGATGACGCCGACCGCCTGCAACCAGGCATGGACGACCACCGGCCCGACGAAGCTGAAACCCCGCTTCTTGAGCGCCGCCGAAAGGGCGTCGCCCGCCAAGGACCGAGCCGCGCTGCCGGTGCCGTCGCCCATGCGAGGCTCTCCGTCCACGAAGGACCACACGAAATCGGAGAAGTCCTCGCCCTCCTCCGCCATGGCCAGAAAGCCACGCGCATTGCGGATCGTCGCCTCGATCTTGGCGCGGGCGCGGACGATACCGGCATCCGCCATCAGGCGCTCTATCTCGGCAGGCCCATATCCGGTAATGCGCCGGGGATCGAAGTCTTCGAACGCGGCCCGAAAGGCATCGCGCTTATGGAGGATCGTCCGCCAGGACAGGCCCGCCTGGAAAGTATCCAGCACCAGCTTCTCCCAGAGTGCGCGCGAATCGCGAACGGGCACGCCCCATTCCTCGTCGTGATAGGCCTGCATAAGGGCATCGCTTCCCGCCCAGCGACAGCGGTGCATCGTCATTATCGTGCCTTTCGGAAGGTGAGGTTGTAGCGCCAGGCGCCGGCAAGGGAATGACGTCCACGCTCCACGCCGTCCAGGCCGTGGAACATCATGCGCGAAGGTCCGCCCCATACCACGACATCGCCGTGATGCACCCTGTGGCGCACCGCCCGGTCGCGGCGAGAAGGACCGCCCCACAGGAACGAGGCCGAGAGCCCCAGCGATACGGAAACGATAGGCGCGTCGTGGTCGCGCTCGTCCATGTCCTGGTGGAGCGACAGGCGGGTATCGGCATCGTAGCGGTTGACGAGGCAGGCGTCGGGCACGAAGTCCGCATAGCCCGCCCGTTCGGCAGCCCGCGCGGCAAGAGAGCGGAAAATGTCCGGGATCGCGGGCCACGGCTTTCCGGTCTCGGGATCGAGCGCCTGATAGCGATAGCCCCTGCGGTCGCTGACCCATCCGGTCTCTCCGCAATTGAACATGGCCACGGCAAGACGGCCTCTGCTGCGCGTGGTCATGTGGCGAAACGGCGAGATCGCTTCCAGCCTCGGGATCTCATCCAGCAGGGCGCCCCCTTCGGCCAGTGCAAAGCCGCCCAGAAGCACGGCGCCGGGCGCAAGTGGCACCGCGGTGCGGCTATCGGAAAACAGGTCAGGCTGCATCGTGGAAGATGATCCCCAGCGTATGGCGCCTGCCCGAATGAAGCTTCGAAACCCCGTGCCGCATCGTCACGCGGTAGTCCCCGCGCGAACCGCGCTGGGGACGCTGGTTCACGGCGAAGACCACGCCGTCTCCCTGCCTCAGCGGCACGACGATCGGCCGCGACTGCATGCGCGGACGCTGCTCGGTCAGCACGAACTCACCGCCCGTGAAGTGCTCGCCCGGCTGCGAGAGCAGGACGGCCACCTGCAAGGGAAAGACATGCTCACCGTACAGGTCCTGATGCAGGCAATTGTAATCGCCCGGACCATATTCCAGCAGGAGCGGCGTCGGTCGCCTTTGACCCGCCGCATGACATCGTTTGAGAAAGGCCGCATGATCTGCGGGAAAGCGGACGGCCATGTCCATGCGCGCATGCCAGCGATTGGCCACCGGTGCGAGGCGGGGATAGAGCGCCGCGCGAAGGGCCTGGACCCGGTCCGGCAAGGGATAGGAGAAATAGCGATATTCCCCCTGCCCGAAGCCATGCCGCGCCATATGGACATGGCTGCGGAACGGCCCATCCTCGCCATAGAGCCCGGCCACGGCCGCGCATTCCGGCTCGCTCATCAGGCCCGGAAGCACGGCCCAGCCTTCCCGGTCGAGATCGGCCGAGACCCTCTGCCAATCCACCTCATTCATGTCTTGCGTCATCGGGCAGCTTCTAGCGTCATGTCCTGCGCGATAGCGCTCCGATCCTTGCGGTCAAAGCGGTTTGCATCGCGCTTTTTCGAAGCCCGGCGATCTTCGCAGATTGTTACAATTATCGCTATTGATTCGCATTAGTTTATGTGGCCAAGGGCGCATATGCTCACCATCGAGAAAGACGCGATGACTTCCACCCACCGCCCCCTCCGCCAACTGAGCCTGACCGCCCTGCTCGGCGCTGCTGCCGCAAGCCTTGCCGCCGTACCCGCCCTGGCCCACTCGCCCTACCTGCTCCCGAACGGCTTCGCGCTGGAGAAGGAAGACCATGTGACGGTCGAAGCCTCCTTCAGCGAGCACGTCTTCGTGCCGACAGTCGCCATGCAGTCTGACGACTTCCACCTCGTCGGACCCGACGGCAAGGCCGTGCCCCTCAAGCCGGTGGCACTGCGCGATCTCTCGATCATGGAGGCTTCGCTGCCCGCCGAGGGAACCTATCGCCTGACCAGCGGCGAACGGCAGGGGCGCGTCGCCAAGGCCGCGTTGATCGACGGCATCTGGGAATTCGTCGACCCGCGCCGCCCCATGCCTGCGGGTGTCGTTCCCGTCGACATGCAGAGCATCACCAAGGCTGAGGTCTACGTCACGCGCGGCAAGCCGAGCGAGACGGCGCTCGCGCCTGTCGGCAAGGGTATCGAATATCGCGCGATCACGCATCCTTCGGCGATCCGCGCCGGCCAGCCCGCCGAGTTCGAAGTGCTGTTCGACGGCAAGCCGCTCGCCAATGCCGAAGTGGAAGTGGAAGCCGCCCGCGCCGGAGAGGTGGAGAACGCCCGACTGCCGATCATCACCAGCGATGCGAAGGGCCGCTTCACCGTTACCGCGCCGGAGCCCGGCCTCTATTTCGCCATGACCCGCCACCGCGTGGGCGCCGCCGGTGCCCTGCCCGCGCGCAGCTACACTTACGCCCTGACTTATTCCGTCACCAAAAGAGGAACACGACCATGAAGACGGCCATCTGCGCGATGACCCTGCTCGCCGCGATCGGCACCGGCGCCGCGGCGGCCCACGCCGCCTCCCACGATCTGGCGACTTTCATCAAGGAGCAGGACCTCGACGGCGACGGCAAGGTCAGCAAGGATGAATTCCAGCGCGGCCGCGACGCCGAGTTCGCCCGCATGGACCGCAATCGCGACGGCGTTCTCTCGCACGACGAATATGTCGGCGACTACAGCGAGCGCCTGGAGCGCGAACTGGCGCAGCGCCCTGAAAGCGAGCGCGCCGAGGAGCGCACCCGCCAGATGCGTCAGGCGGACGTGCGCTTCGGCGTGCTGGACAGCGACAAGAGCGGCGGCATCACCCAGGCCGAATTCGCCGCGACGGGCTGGGGCATGTTCCTGCGCCACGACACCAACCACGACGGCTTCGTCTCGGCCCAGGACGTTCCGGCAAAGGACGACGCGTAAAACACGAGCGGGGCGGCGGATCGATGCGTTTGTCGACTAACCGTCCCCGCTTTACCATCGTCATCCTGAACTCGTTTCAGGATCCATTGCCTGCCATCAACGGCAGATCGTTCGGCAAGATGGATCCTGAACCAAGTTCAGGATGACGGCGCGCTATGGCTTTGACGTTCGATCCAAGGCAAGGGCAGGCGCTTCCCTCTTTCGCCATCACTGAAGACTGCGGACGAAGAATTCCGACAGCCTGCGCGTCACATAGTCGATCGGCCCGCTAGAACGCCCGACGCTGTGCTCGCCGCCGGGCACGACCAGCAGGTCGAAGTCCTTTTCAGCCTTGATCAGCGCATCGGCGACCTGCATCGTCGAGGCGGGATCGACGTTACTGTCCTGCTCGCCCACGATCATGAACAGCTTGCCCTGAAGCCGCGCGGCATTGTCCACGCCGGAGGCATCGGCATAGCTCTTGTCGACCGGCCAACCCAGCCACTGCTCGTTCCAGCTGATCTTGTCCATGCGGTTGTCGTAGCAGCCCGCCATGGCGACGCCTGCCTTGTAGAAATCCCCGTGGAACAGCAAAGCATTGAGTGTGCTCTGCCCGCCCGCCGAGGCGCCGTAGATGCCGACGCGGCCGATATCGTAAGCCGGATCCCTGGCGGCGAGCGCCTTGTGCCAGAGGATGCGGTCGGGGAAACCGGAATCCTGGAGGTTCTTCCATGCCACATCCTGGAAGGCCTTGGAGCGATTGGCGGTGCCCATACCATCGATCTGGACGACGATGAAGCCGAGATCGGCCAGGGCCTGCATGCCGATCACCTTGTCCCCGCCCGAGTGATAGCCGAAGGGCCAGAAGCTTTTCGGCACGAAGCTGTCGTGCGGCCCGGCGTAGATGTTCTCGATCACCGGATACTTCTTCGCGGGATCGTAATCGCGCGGACGGACCACCAGCCCCCAGATATCGGTCTTGCCGTCGCGCGCCTTGGCGGTGAAGACTTCCGGTGCGCGGAAACCGGCTGCGGTCAGGCGGCTGATATCGCCCTTGGCGATCGTCTGGACCAGGGCGCCGTCGCTCGTGCGGTGAAGTTCGCTGACATTGGGCAGGTCCACGCGCGAATAGGTATCGACGTAGAACGCCATGTCGGGGGAGAAGCTGACGCTGTGGTCGGCACGCTCCGGGGTCAGCGGCGTGAGGTTGCGGCCGTCGAAATCGATGCGGTAGTAATGGCGGAAATAGGGATCCTCGCCGGGGTTCATGCCGCTGGCGGCGAACCAGATCTGACGCTTCCGGTCGTCTACCTTCACCACCTCGCGCACGACCCAGGCGCCGCTGGTGATGCGCTTCTTCACCTTTCCGCTGCGGCCGTCGATCAGGTAGAGGTGGTTCCAGCCATCGCGCTCGGAGGCCCAGACGATCTCGTTGCCAAGCCCGTCAACGTCATGCGAGAAACGGCGGTCGGCATAGACGAAAGTCTTTGCGTCTTCGGTGACGGCGGCATGGGCAGCGCCGCTGGCGGCATCGACCGAAACGATCCGCGCCTGCCCGAAACCGCGCCGCACATAGTCGAACTCGACGCTCCTGCCGTCCGCACGCCAGCGCGGGACGGAGAGTTCATAGGCATTGGGGAAAAGGGCGGCGTCCACGATAGTCTGCCGCTTTTCGGCCACATCGAACAGAACCGGCTGCTCCTGATCGATGGCATCGCCGGGCTTGGGATAGAGCTGGGTGCGCAGGCCCGGCTGCCCCTTGCCTTCCGGTGCCGCCTCGACGCGAAGCACCTTGCGGGCATAGCCGGGGCGAACGCGGTAAATCATCAGGTGGCGGCTGTCGGGCGACCAGGCGATAGTTTCGGGATCGTAGAAATTGCCCGATGATCCATCCGTGCTGAGGCGCATGGCCTGCTTGCTTATGGGCCTGCTTCCGGGCGTGCTTCCGGCGGGGCGCACGATCAGGTTGTCGTCCTCGACAAGCGCTTCCCACTTGCCGTCGGGTGAGAGGCGCGGGTGATTGTCGGCCGGAACCGAGAGATCGCGCACGACCCCGAAACCGCGCGGGCGGCGCGGGTCTTCCTGCTTCGCGCAAACGTAGTCGGTCAGCGTGCAGCGCCAGCCGTCCTCACCCATCCAGAACTGGATGGTCTGGCGGTCTCCGGCATAGTCGAACGCCTCGAACGGCAGGCGCAGCGGCGCGACCGGACGGCCCAGCGCCTCGGTCAGCACGGAGGCCAGACGCTGCTGGTCGAATGCCGGACTATGCGCCAGTGTCCCGGCATCCACGGTCTCGAACGCGAAACCGCCTTCCACGGTCTTGCGATAGGAAAAGGCCTTGCCGTCCGGCGTCCAGTGCGCGGGCCAGGCCACGTCGCGGGTGAGATATTGCCAGCTTTCGCGCAAGGAGAGCGAGCGCGCGATATCCTCCCGTGTCGGCGTTGCCCCGACTGCGGCCGAAATCAGCGCCGCGCCGCCCGCCATCAACAGTCCGCAGATACGAGCACGGCGAGCAGAACGAGACATGGGACGCGACCTTATTCGATGAGATGGATGGAAATCGTATACGGTATTAGCTGCAAGACGCAACTTTCGCTTTCCCTGTCATGCGAAAACCGACGCTCCGGGATGCATTAATTGCTAATGCGTCGCATATGCTTTCCTTCTTTCGCGGTTCATAGAAGCCGGGCGGCGCGATGATTCGCCGCCATTGAACCCCTCGGGGGGAGATCCTAGTTTCAACTTCGGGCCAGATACCGTGGTCCGGCAACGAGGAGACGGTCACGGCCATGGATATTCGTCGCGAATCCGACAGCATCGGTGAAATCGAAGTACCCGCAGCCGCCTATTGGGGCGCCCAAACCCAGCGCAGCATCGAGAATTTCCCCTTTGCCGCCAGCGAACGCATGCCGCTGCCGATCGTCCGCGCCCTTGCCCGCGTCAAGCTGGCGGCGTCCCGCGCCAACCGCGCCGATGGTCTCGAGGCCGGACTGGCCGACGCCATCGAGGCCGCCGCCGCCGAAGTGATCGAGGGCAAGCTGGATGACCAGTTCCCGCTCGTGATCTGGCAGACCGGCAGCGGCACCCAGAGCAACATGAACGTCAACGAGGTCATTGCCGGCCGCGCCAACGAGATCCTTTCCGGCCAGCGCGGCGGCAAGAGCCCGGTCCACCCCAACGATCACGTCAATCGCGGCCAGTCCTCCAACGACAGCTTTCCGACCGCGCTCCATGTCGCGGCAGTCGTCTCGATCGAGGAAGTGCTGGTTCCCGCGCTCGACCGGCTGACCGCGTCGCTCGACGCCAAGGCCAGGGCCTGGACGGATATCGTCAAGATCGGCCGCACCCACCTTCAGGACGCGACGCCGTTGACGCTTGGCCAGGAATTCTCCGGCTATGTCCAGCAGCTGCGCGATGCCTACGAGCGTGTCCGCGATGCCGAAAAGGGTGTGCTCCGCCTCGCCCAGGGCGGCACGGCGGTAGGCACCGGCCTCAATGCACCCGAGGGCTTCGGCGAAGCGATCGCCGCAGATCTGGCGGAGCAGACCGGCAAGGCCTTCGTCAAGGCGCCCAACGCTTTCGAAGCCCTGGCCAGCAACGATGCGCTCGTGCAGCTTTCCGGCACGCTCTCGACGCTCGCTGTCGCACTCACCAAGATCGCCAACGACATCCGTTTGCTCGGCTCCGGTCCCCGCTCGGGCCTTGGCGAGCTGGACCTGCCGGCCAACGAGCCGGGCAGCTCGATCATGCCCGGCAAGGTCAACCCCACACAGTGCGAGATGCTGACGATGGTGGCCGCGCAAGTGATTGGCAATCATCAGGCCGTCACGGTAGGCGGCCTGCAGGGCGCTTTCGAGCTGAATGTCTTCAAGCCGATGATCGGCGCGGCGGTTATCCGCTCCATGGAACTGCTCGCCACCGGCATGACCAGCTTCGCCGAGCGCTGCGTCGACGGTATCGAACCGAACCGCACCCGCATCACTGAACTGCTTGAGCGCTCGCTGATGCTGGTTACCGCGCTCGCGCCGGAAATCGGCTACGACAATGCCGCGAAAATTGCCAAGCATGCCCATGCCAAGGGCCAGACCTTGCGTGAGGCGGCGCTGGAACTCGGCCTCGTGGACGAACCCACTTTCGACCGGCTGGTGCGCCCCGAGACCATGGTTTAATCCGGGGTCTGATCTGGTCGTAGGCCCGAACAAGGAACCGGCCTCAGGCGGCGACGTTGCTCAGGAAGCAGCGTCGCCGCAGGAGTATCGAGATGACCGAGCCGGAAAAGCGCCCGAAGAACCGGGAAGTGGAAGATGAGATGGTTCGCCCGCCCAAAAAGGAAGGCGAACCGCCCCGCCCTGCCACCGAACCGCCGCGCGGGAAGAATGATGATGCCAGGAAGCGCTAGGGCGCCTTGGGAAGAATGAAGGAAATCCGGCAGTACAGGCCTTCGGGCCGGTAATCGAGCGCCGCATCGCCCTTTTCTCCCATGAAGCTGCGCTCGATCAGGCGCGTGCCGAAGCCGCGGCGGCTGGGCGGCGAGACCCTCGGCCCACCGTTCTCCCGCCATTCCAGCACCAGTCGGCTGCGCCCCTCCTCCTCCTGAAGATGCCATTGCGCATCGATCCGGCCATGCGCATCCGACAGCGCGCCGTATTTCACGGCATTGGTAGCCAATTCGTGCATGGCGAGCGCCATCGATACGGAGGTATGCGGCGCAAGCAGTACCTTGGGGCCGGATATCTCTACCCGGTCCATCGCAGCGCCCACGGCCGCCGCCACCGTGCCGCGCAAGGTCGCGGCGAGTTCGGCAGGCTGCCAGCTTCGCTCGGTCAGGAGATCATGCGCCAGCGCCAGCGCGCGCAACCGGGCGTCGAAGACCTGCCTGGCCTGACCGAAGGCGTCTATTTCCCGGAAGGATTGGGTGGCAAGGCTCTGGACGATGGCCAGCGTGTTCTTCACCCGGTGATTGAGTTCGTCGATCAGCAACTGCTGCCGCTCCAGCGCCGCGACTTCCTCGGTCACGTCCTGCCCCTGTACGAAGATCTGCCGCACCACGCCGCCGTCGTCGAAAATCGGTTGGTAGATGAAGTCGAGGAAACGGTCTTCCAGTTCCCCGGTCTCCTCGCTGACGAGCGCAACCCGTTCGCCCCGGCCGATATAGGGTTCCCCGGTGCGATAGACTTCATTGAGCAGCCTGACGAAGCCCTGTTCGACCACTTCGGGCAAGCCTTCCGCCACGGACCTGCCGATGATCTCCCGTTCGCCGATAAGCCGGCGATAGGCATGGTTGGCGAGCGTGAAGACGTGGTCGGGGCCTTCGACTATGGCGATGAAGCCCGGCGCCTGATCGAACATGGTCCTGATCCGCTGGCTCTCCTCCGAGAGATCGCGGTTGCGCGCCTGGACCGCCCTGGCCCGTTCGACGACGTGCATTTCGTCGCGAAGCTGCCGCAATTCGTGAAGCTCGGTAACGTCCACCGTGTGTTGCAGGACGAAGGCCACCTCACCGTCCGCTCCCATCAGGGGTGTATGCGTCGCGCTCCAGTACCGGCAGGACATCTCGCCGTCCTCGCCGCGAATGTCGTAGCGGATGAAGGCGAGTTCGTCCCTTTCCCCCTTTTCCAGCACATGCGCGAAGGAAGCCTGCATCATCCGATGGCTTTCGGAATCGGGATCGCTGGGGAAAGCATCGAAGATACCCTGCCCGAGCAGTTCATCCCGCTCTCGCATGGTGGCCTTGAGATAGGCCTCGTTCATCCCGACGATCCTGAGCGCGCGATCGACCACGATGTAGGGATTGGGCGAAAGGGAAAACAGCGCTTCGAAATCGATGGACAAACAAGGCTCCATGCCGAGGGCGGCCCTGAGGTAGGCACCCAGAGGGAGTGACGGGAAACCGCCGCGCCTGTCAATCGACGATAGGGCAAGCCTTGTCGTCGATTGATGCAAGCGTCATTTATTCGGCGTCAATTATTTCGGCGCCGGTTCCCGTAGCAGCGGCACGAGCAGGGCATTGAGGCTGCCAAGCTCCAGCGCGCCGCCCTTGGCATAACGAAGCTTGCCCGCGCGATCGATGATGAAGTTCGTCGGCACGCCTTCCAGCGGTCCATAGGGACCCTTGATCCGCTTGGCCGAGGGAATGGCCATGGCCGCGAACAGAGCTTTGAGGCGGTAGAGCGGGATCGAGCCCTCCGTCGTGATCGCGAAGACCTTCAGCCCGGTCTGCCGCTGGGCGGCGTAGTAGGCGTCCAGCGTCGGCAGTTCCTTGCGGCAGGGAACACACCAGGTCGCCCAGAAATTCAGTACGACCACCTGCCCCTTGAGGTCAGCCAGCGATACCTTGCTGCCGTCTATCAAGGTCAGTTCGAAGTCCGGTGCCGTCTCGCCGACGACGGGCCTGGACGAAGCCGCAAATGCCGGTGCAGGCCATGCACCGCACAGAGCCAGCGCCGCCAGCGCGATCCGCACAAATCCCGTTACCATATCGAAAAGCCCCCGAGTTGTCGGTGCCGCATAGCCGCGCCGTTCGAGGAAGCCAGTCAAATATCGTTCATCGGGACGGGCACCGCCGAATATCGCGAAATGGCGGCAGTCTTTGAATTGTAACATTCAATTATTTCAGCAATATTCATTAAAAGTGTCATCTTCGCCCGCCAAGGGGCACCCGGTCGCCTTCCAAGGCCGACATGCAACGACATGAGGGTCCCCCCAATGCCCAAGAGCATTCTCGCTTCCGGTACCGCGCCTGCTGCCTTGTGCGCCGCATTCTGCATCGCCTTTGCCGCACCTGCCGCCGCCCAGACAAGTTCCGCATCCTCCGCGCCTGCCTCTGAAGAAGCAGCGGATCGGGATTCGCAGCCGGGCGATATCATCGTCACCGGCTCGACCCGCGCGCAGCGCCGCTTCGACGTTTCCTACGCGATCAACACCGTGTCGCAGGAAGACATGCAGAAGATCGCCCCGGTCAACTTCGCGGACCTGATCGGCCAGCTCCCCGGCTTCCAGACCGAGATCACCGGCGGCGAAGTGCAGAACATCTACCGCATCCGCGGCCTGCCCAACGACGGCGGCTTCGTGAGCTTCCAGCAGGACGGCCTGCCGCTGTTCCACGAGAACGACGGCGTGTTCTTCCGCGGTGACGCGATCCTCAAGCCCGACCTCATGACCGAGCGTGTCGAAGTGGTGCGCGGCGGTCCGGCGCCGGTCTATGCCAGCTACTCCGGCGCGATCATCAATGCCATCACGGTCGAAGGCCGCGAGGAAGCGCGCGGCAAGGCGCAAGTGACGCTGGGCGACACCGGCCTCTACCGCCTTGACGCCTTCCAGGCGGGCAAGCTTGCCAAGAACACCTATTACGCCGTGGGCGGCTTCATCCGCCACCACGACGGCTACCGTGACAACGGCTTCCCCAACGACAAGGGCGGCCAGATCCGCGCCAACATCAAGCATGAGATGGACAACGGGTTCATCAAGCTGAACCTCAATTACGTCAACGACCACAACGTCTTCTACCTGCCGATCCCGACAAACGATCCGCGCGATCCCAGCAAGTCGCTGAACCAGTATATCGACTACTTCACCGGCACGATGAACTCGCCCGCTTTCCGCCACGTCAACCTGAAGTACCGTGACGGCAACGGCGTGATCCAGAGCCGCAACAGCGACCTGTCCGACGGCCGCCACATGCGGATGTTGAACTTCGGCGCCCATTACGAAGGCGATTTCGACGGCTGGCTCGTCACCGCCGCAGCCGGTTACACGCATGGCAAGAACGACTTCACGGCGTTCTATTCCACCACCAACCCGGTGGACGGCAACGCTTTCGCCAACGGCTATCTCAACCGCACCGGCGGCGCCCCGTTCGGCGCGACCCGCTTCGGCTATGTGCTGGCCGGCACCAACACCGTCTACGATCCCTATGCCGCCTCGGGCCTGGTGATGCAGGGCCAGTACCGCGACATCCACTCGAAGTTCTATTCGGGGCAGGCCAACCTCTCGGTGGCCAGGCAGTTCGCGACCGGCATCGGCACCCACGACATCAAGGTCGGCCTCTACGGCAGCCTCTACGGCGAGGACAGCCGTACCCTCTATCAGAACTACCTGATCGAAGTGGCGGGTGAACCGCGCACGCTGGACCTCGTGGGATACGACGCCGCCGGAGCGGTAGTCGGCCGCGTCACCGACAACGGCGTGCTCAACTATGCGGCGACGCTCAACCAGGGCGATTCCGATGCGAAGATGTTCGCGATCTACGCCAACGACACCTGGGAGATCGTGCCGGGCCTCAGGATCGACGGCGGCATCCGTCACGAACGCTACAGCTACAAGGGCTGGGCCGCGCTGACCACGCAGGCCAACCTCGGCGACGCCACCACCCTGGCCGACGACACCACCCGCGCCTTCACCGGCGTGATCCTGAACCAGAAGCTCAAGCCCAACGTCACCAACTGGACGGTCGGCGCGAACTACGACTTCTCCAGCCATGTCGGCATCTACGGCCGCGCCTCGCACCTCGAGACGCCGCCCAACGTGCAGACGGTGATGAGCATCAACCCCACGATCATCAAGACCGTGGCGGACCAGTACGAAGTCGGCCTCAAGCTCGCTTCGGGCCGCTCGTACCTTTACGTCACCGGCTTCTACACCAACTTCGATCCCCTCAACGCCTCGTTCCTGGCGTTCGACCCGACCACGGGCCGCAACGACGTGAACGTGCCCTTCATCGGCGAGGCGCAGGTCAAGGGCGTGGAGTTCGACGGTGCCTGGTCGGTCACGCCGTGGTTCACGCTGAACGGCGCGCTCACGGTCAGCGATCCGAAGTACAAGAACTTCGAAAGCGCAACCGGTGCCGATCCCGAGCAGGCGGAAGGCAACCAGATCGTCCGCCAGCCGAAGATCTACGGCAACATCCGTCCGAGCTTCAACTTCTCTTCGGGCGACACCGACGTCTCGGTCTATGGCCGCTACACCTACATGGGGAAGCGCTACGTTGACCTCTACAACAACACCGCCCTTCCGGCCTACGGCACGATCGGCGCGGGCTTCACGGTCTCGCACGGCACCTGGCAGCTCCAGGTGGTGGGCGACAACCTGTTCAATGCCCATGGGTTGACCGAAGGCAATACCCGCACGGACTCGCTGGCCGGACAGGGCAGTTCGGAAGCGATCTACGGCCGCCCGATCTTCGGCCGCAACTTCCGCCTCGTCGTGAGCAAGGCCTGGTGATGCGCCGCAAGGCGTATCGGCTGGCGGCGCCGGTGCTTGCCGCCGCCATTCTCTCGCTCGCTTCCGTCCCGGCTTCGGCCGGGGCGGTTCGCGACGTTCAGACGGAGGCTCTCTCCGCACGGCTTTTCCCGCTGTTCGATGCCCTGGGGCGCGATACGCGCACGATGGAGTCCGTCAGGGCCAGGCCGGAACTCGCAGCGATGCTGCGCACGCGGCAGCAGCGCCGGGAGGCCTGCGCAGCCGATATCGGCTGTCTTGCACAGGCCATGATCTGGACCGCGCAGGAAAGCGCTCTCATGGCCGGCGCCGCGGTGCAGCCTTCCGGTACGTCCTCTGGCACTGCCGATGACGGCGCTGCCGCACAGGCCGGGCGGGAGATCGAAGGCGTCAATGCGATCGTGCGGACTTACGGCCTCGGCCAGGTGCCGCGCTACCCGCAGATCGACGGCACAGGCATGATCGACCCGCTGGAAACACGCTCCCGCCTCCAGGCCGCCGCATGGCTCGCCGATACGCCGCGCGCGGCCTCCGCGCAAGCACTCGATCCCAGCTTGGACTTTGCGCTGGCCCTGCTCGATGCCAGCGACCGCAACGACGCGATCGGCTTCGAACCGCTGGCCGGCGGCCTCAACGCGCCCGCCATGAAACGGGCCAGAACGATAGACTGGAAGCGGTTCCGCTATACGGCGATGATCGTCACCGGGGTCGGCCCGGAAGTGGACGACATGTCCCTCAGCCCCTTCGGCAAGTACCACTTGCGCCTTGCCGCCAGCCGGTTTGCACAAGGAGACATGCCCTTCATCATCGTCAGCGGCGGCAGGGCCCATCCGCGCGCCACGCGCTTCACCGAGGCGGAGCAGATGCGCAAGGCCCTGATCGAGCGCTACGGCGTGCCTGCCGATGCCATCCTGATCGAGCCTTACGCCCGCCACACCACCACCAACATGCGCAATGCCGCGCGCCTGCTGATGGCCATGGGCGCGCCGCTCGACAAGGACACCGTCATCGTCTGCAACCCCGGCCAGAGCGCCGCAATCGAAAGCCCGGCCTTCGTCCAGCGCAACATGGCCGAACTGGGCTACGAGCCGGGCAAGGTCGGTCGCCGGATCTCTCCCACCGAGCTGGAATTCCGCCCCTCGCCGCAATCCGCCCGCGTGGATCCGCGCGATCCGCTGGATCCCTGACCTTCCCCCTGACAAAATTGACGGAGCCTGTCATGCGCCCGCTCATTCTCGCGGTTCTGGCCGCCGCTGCCCTTCCCGCCCCGGCGTTTGCCTGGGGCGGGACCGCCCATGCCGTTATCGACCGCGCCGCAATCGAGGCGATCCCGGATGACGGCCCCACGTTCCTGCGCCGCCATGCCGATTACATCGCCGGTTCGGCCTCCCTCCCCGACGGCTGGCGCGCGGATAGCGAGCCGTTCTCGAAGATCGAGGAAGATCCCAACCACGGCTGGTTCAAGGAACAGTTCGCCTTCCTCAAGCCGATCCCGCGATCCCGCTATGCTTTCGTCCTCGCGCTCCACAAGCATTACGAGGAAATCAGGGACAAGGACCCGGAAGCCGCGCAGCGCACCAATGTCCGGTGGACCGGCACCCTGCCTTACGCCGCCATGGAAGCCTACGAGCGCCTGATCGCCTGCATGCGCCAGATCCGCGCGCTTCGCTCCGAAGGCAAGGACACCGCCTTTGCCGAACAGCACTGCGCCTTCCAGGTCATCCGGCTCGGCCACTATATCGGCGACGGCGCGCAGCCGCTTCACGATTCCGTCAACAGCGACGGCTGGCGGGGCGACAACCCCAAGGGCTACACCACCGACCGCACCGTACACGGCCGTTTCGAGAGCCGGTTCGTTGACGGCATGGGCCTTGCCGTCAGCGATATCGCGCCCCGGATCGGCGCTCCGGGCCATCGTGACGGCGACATGTTCGACGCGGTCCTGGCGTTCCTCGACGATGCGGCGGGCCGGATGGAACAGGTCTATGTGCTGGAGAAGCGCGACCGCTTCGACAATTTCCAGGACCGCGACGTGCGCGAGATGGTCTATTCGCAGACCGCCAAGGGCGCGGCCATGCTGCGCGACATGATATGCCGCGCCTGGAGCGAAAGCGCGAAGACCTTCCGGCCGCTCACGCCTTCGCCGCTCGATCCCGCAAACCCAGCCTACGATCCCGAGACCGGCTCGGCGCCACCGCTTTCGGGGCTCTGAGCGGCGCCGTCAAAGGTCCTGAATTTCGGGAATGGCCGTGCCCGCCTGCCGCTCGAACAGGCGCCGATACTGGCCATTCTCCGATTTCAGGAGAGCTTCGTGGTTGCCGTCCTCGACGACGCGCCCGCGCTGGAACACCAGGATGCGGTCGAGCGCGCGCACGGTCGAGAGGCGATGGGCGATGACGATGGCGGTACGCCCGACCATCAGCCGCTCCATCGCGTCCTGAATGGCCGCCTCGGATTCGGAATCGAGGCTCGAGGTCGCTTCGTCGAGGATGAGGATCGGCGCATCGGCAAGGAACGCCCGCGCGATCGCGATGCGCTGGCGTTCGCCGCCGGATAGCTTGACCCCGCGTTCGCCCACCAGGGTACGATAGCCCTTGGGCAGGCGCGCGATGAAATCGTGCGCATTGGCCAGCCGCGCCGCGCGTTCGATCTCCTCGATCGTCGCTTCGGGACGGCTGTAGCCGATGTTCTCCGCCAGTGTGCGGTGGAACAGCACCGGCTCCTGCGGCACGATGGCGACCTGGCGCCGCAGGGAACTCTGCGTCGCATGGGAAACGTCCTGCCCGTCTATCGAAACGCGGCCGCTTTCCACGTCGTAGAGCCGCTGGATCAGCTTCACGAAGCTGGTCTTGCCCGAACCGGAAGGCCCGACCAGCCCCACGCGCTGCCCGCTCGGGATCGTCACGTCCAGGTCTTCGAACAGCGGCTTGTCCTGCCCGGCATAGTGGAAAGTCACGTCTTCGAAGCGGATCGCGCCGCTGGTGATGCGGATCGGCTGCGCATCGGCGCGGTCGGCCACGCCCAGCGGTTCGTCATGAAGCTGGACCAGCTCCTCCATCTCGTTGACCGAGCGCTGCAGCATGTGGACGTGCTGGCCGATGTCGCGCAGGTAGCCGTTGAGCACGAGATAGCTGGTGATCACATAGGCCACGTCGCCCGCGCTGGCTTCGCCCTTCATCCAGAGCCAGAGCGCGGCCGCCGTCACCGTTGCCCGCACCAGCCAGAGCAGGGCCGTCTGCCCGCTGCCCGCCCAGGTGAACGCCATCCAGGTCCGCCGCGTGCGCCGCCGCCATTTCGCGACGGTGCGGCCGAGCAGTTCCTCCTCGCGCAGTTCGCCACCGAAGGCCTTGACGACGGCATTGGTGCCGATGGCATCGGCCAGAATGCCGCCGATTTTCGTGTCCCACTGATTCGAAAGCCGCGCGATGGGCGCCAGGACCCGCATCGCCAGGCCCACGGTCAGCGTGATATAGGCCAGCGCTCCTAGCGCCATGACCAGCCCGAGCACGGGCCAATGCATCGCCAGCAGGATCACCGTGGCCGCCAGCACCGTCAGGGAAGGCAGCAGCGAAAGCAGCAGGACGTCGTTCAGCGTGTCGAGCGCCCACATGCCGCGGGTGATCCGCCGCACGGTCGAGCCGGAAAAGGCATTGGCATGCCAGTCGGTCGAAAGGCGCTGGACGCGGGCGAAGGCTTCCTGCGTGACGTCGCGCATCATGTTGAGGGTCAGCGGCGTGATCGCCCACCAGCCGAGGAAGCGAAACACCACGAGGCCAAGCCCCAGCACGGTGATCGCGGCGAAGGCGCGCCAGGCCTCAGCAGCACCTCCCCCGCCCACGGCGTCGATCATCCGGCCTGCATAGACGGGCACGAAAACTTCCGTGACCGTCGCCACCATCATCGCCGCGCCGCAAGCTGCCGCCAGCAGAGGCGCGCGGCCCCAGTGACTGAAGGTAAAGGACAATACCTTTCGCAGGACCGCCGCGCGCGGAAAGAGGTCTTCGTCTTGATCGGTCATGCCGAGATTTCCCGCGCCCGATTGCGCGGTCCCTATCTGAACTGGTTTGAGGCTGGGAGCGGCAACGCTGCCAGAAGAAGGCGAGAACGAAGCGGCTTTCGAAAAAAGCGGCTCGCTTCAGGAAATCATGACCAATGAATGCTAGGCCAGGATCATTGCCCCCGAGGGCATATACGGATGGTTCATCGTCGCCCTCTCTACTGGTTGCCTGAGTCCGCCCCTTAGCAGACGGCGTCCCGCAAAGCCAGCAAGGACGAGAGGCATTGCCAATCGGGTCTTCGGCTTGCATCGCTCCATGATGACCGCATCGCCCCATGCCAGCCCCACCCCTGCATACTCTACCCCGCAAGTCTGGCTGGCGCTGCTGGCCCTGGTGCTGCTCGGCTGCAATTTGCGCAGCCCGCTTACGGCAGTCCAGCCCGTGCTGGGCCAGATCCGGGAAAGCCTCGACCTGGGAACGGTGGGCGCTGGCTTGCTGACGAGCATTCCCGTGCTCTGCTTCGGGCTGCTTCCGCCAATCGTCTCGCCGCTGATCGCCCGCCTCGGCATCGACAGGTCGATCCAGTCGATCCTCCTGATCGTGACCTTCGCGGTGATCTTCCGGCCTTTCGCAGGTGTTGCGGGCCTGTTTGCGGGAACCCTGCTGATCGGCCTGTGCCTCGCTGTCGGCAATATCGTCTCGCTCATGCTGATCGCGCGGGACTTTGCGGGCCGGACCAACCTCGTCACCGGCCTTTACACGATCTCGCTCAACCTCGGTGCGATGCTGACCCTGGGCCTCACCGCACCGATGGCCGATCGCTTCGGCTGGCGCGTCGCCCTTGCGGCCTGGGCCGGCCTTGCGCTGGCCGCCATGGCGCCGCGCTGGGCGGCAAGCGCCAATGCGCCGGAAGCCGGGGATACAGTCCATCGCGAACTTTCGCACCCATCCAAGACGATGCCGAGCACCCCAGCCCCGGTTCTCATCATGGCGCTGGCCTTCTCCGTCCATATCTTCGCCTATTACAGCCTGACGGCCTGGCTCCCGACTTATCTTGCCGGTGCAGGCGGCATGAGCGTCACCGAAGCAGGCATGGTCGCGTCGTCCTTCCAGATCCTGTCGCTGACCGGTTCTCTCGGCGTGCCGCTGCTCGCCCGGCACGTGTCGCTGGGCAAGCTGCTGATCGCGATGGGACTGATCTGGACGATCACGCCGATCTGGATCCTGTTCGCGCCCGGACAATGGCTGCTCTGGTCGCCGATCGGCAGCATCGCGCACGGCGGCACTTTCGTGCTGGTCTTCATGATGATCATGAAGTTCACGCGCTCCGTGGACGAGAACCGCCGGGCTTCCACGAAAGTCCAGAGCATCGGCTATTGCTTTGCCGCGCTCGGGCCGATTCTGACGGGCTGGCTTCAGGGCGCCGGATGGTGGGCCGCCTTCGGCATGATCGCGGCGGTGACGACAATGCTGGTGCCGCTCGGCCTGCTACTGACCCGATACGAAAACAGACTCTAAGCACCTGCTGCCGCCGGAGCCATTCACCGAAGTAGCTGGCAACAGGGATCTTATTCGCCGCTGAAGCCATGAAACGGCGCAGCTAACCGCCGTTCAGGGGGTCTTCGGCAGATATCCAATCTGGCTATTTGTGCCTCAAAAGCGCAATGCTCCACTTGAGGGCTCCATGAAGAGCGGCGACGAGCAGCCATCCATTCGGTGGCGGATCGAACCAGGCCGCCGCGACGAGTGTCGCCAATAATGCCCGCCCCCCGCAAAGACGGTCAACGGGGTGGGCCAGAGGAGAAGTGCATGGAAGACCCCCGCGCCCTTATTGCGCGCGAACCGATGCATTACCGGCAGGTCATCGCCGTCGGTATCGCAACCGCGCTCAACGCTCTCGACGGCTTCGACGTCCTGTCGATCAGCTTCGCCGCCCCCGGCATCGCCAAGGACTGGGGCATCGACCGTGCGGCATTGGGCCTTGTCCTCTCCATGGAACTGTTCGGCATGGGCGTGGGCGCTTTCGTGCTGGGGACCCTGGCCGACAAGGTCGGCCGCCGACCGATGTTGCTGGCCTGCCTGGTGATCATGGGGATCGGCATGGGCCTGGCCTCGACCGCCACCAGCGTGCCGATCCTTTCGGCCTATCGCCTGTTCACCGGCCTCGGCATCGGCGGAATGCTGGCGGCCACGAATGCGGTCGTCGCGGAATGCTCGAACGCCCGGCGTCGCAACCTCACCGTGGCGATCATGGCGGGCGGATATCCGATGGGCGCCATCGTCGGAGGTTCGGCCGCGTCCTGGCTGCTCGCCGCCACCGGACGTTGGGAATCCGTCTTCGAATTCGGCGCCGTGATAACGCTCTGCTTCATTCCGCTGGTGCTCTGGCTGGTGCCCGAGACCATGGCGTTCCTCCTGCTGAAACGCCCGGCCGGCGCTCTGGAAAAGATCAACCGCACGCTCGTGCTGCAGGGCCGCAAGGCGCTTGACGAAATGCCCCCTGCCGATCCGGTGCAACAGAAGACCAGCGTTGCCGCCCTGTTCGCGCCTGGCATGGCCAATGTCACGATCATGCTGACGGCCACCTACTTCTTCCACATGATGACGTTCTACTTCCTCGTGAAGTGGATCCCGAAGATCGTCGTGGACCTCGGCTTCCCGCCTGCGCTGGCGGGCGGCGTGCTGGTCTGGGGCAATGTCGGCGGTGCGATCGGCTCGATCGCCGTCAGCCTGCTGAGCCAAAAGATCGGCATCCGCCCGGTCGTGGTCGGCGCGATGTTCGCTGGTGCCGTCGCCGTGACCGTGTTCGGCCAGGGCGCCGTTTCGCTCGGCGGACTCTCCGTGATCGCCGCAATCGCCTGCTTCTTCGCCAATGGTGCCACGGCCGGCCTCTACGCCGTCATCGCGCAGTCCTATCCCGCCGCGCTTCGCGCCGGAGGAACCGGCCTGGTGATCGGTATCGGCCGTGCGGGTGCCGCGCTCGGGCCGATCCTGGCCGGTCTGCTCTTCAGCACCGGCTGGAGCCTCGCATCGGTGGCCATTGCCATGGCATGCGGCACGCTGGTGGGCGGCATCGCTCTTTCGCTGACGCGCTACCGGGAAAGCGCGATCGCGTGATTTTCGGGAGACGGCCGCCTGTGAACGGCCGTCTCCTATCTAAAGCATTTTCTAATCAGGTGGGATCACCTGATGACTCGGAAAATGCGGAAAAACAAAAACTAGAGCGGCCGATGCAATCGGATCGGCCGCTCTAGAATATGAAAACGATTTCTGAGAGGAATATTCGCCATGCGCCCCCGCGCATTGTCCCTGCTTGCCTGTAGCACCACACTCACCGCCGGCTTCGCCGCATCGATCGCCGCGCTCCCCGCCCTTGCCCAGTCCGTTCCGCCGGAATCGAAGGAGGCCGGTGAAGGCACCCTTTCGACCCAGGCGCCTCCCGGCGTGCGCCCGGCCAAGTCCCAGGCCCGCCCCGCCGAAGCCGTGCCGGGCGGTCGCCCCGGTCCCTATGGCCTGCCGCAGAACATCCGCTGGACCGAGGACTGGTCGAAGCCGTCAACGCCCGACGATCCGTTACTCGTCAAGATCAAGCACATTTCCATCGCCGATGACGTCTACCTCACGCTCGGCGGCGAGGCGCGCCTCTACTACACCGACTGGCACCACTCCTCGCTGGGGCTCAAGGCGAACGACAACAACGATCCCCTCCAGTCGCGGCTGCGCGTGCTTGCCGACCTTCATGTCGGCCCGAACCTGCGCGCCTATCTCGAACTGGGGGACAACCGCGAATTCGGCGAACAGTTCGCCACCCCGCCCAATCGCGACAAGCTGGACATCTACCAGGCCTTCGTCGACGTGACCGTGCCGCTGGGTAAGGCGGGCAAGATAACCTTCCGCCCCGGCCGCTTCGAAATGCCGCTGGGCAACGGCAAGCTGGCCGGAATACGCGAAGGGCTGAACATGCGCTTCACCTATCAGGGGGTGCGCGCCACCTACATCCTGCCGGGCAAGCTCTCGGTAGACCTCTTCGCGGTGAAGCCGGTGCAGATCGATCCCGGCACTTTCGACGACGGCCCGAACCATGCCCAGGATTTCCACGGCATCTACATCAGCGCGCCGTCGCGCATCGCCGGTTTCGGCACCGATCTCTACTGGTACGAGATGAACCGCGACCGCGCCACGCTGGCGGCGGGCGTGGGCAAGGACGATCGCAACAACTGGGGCGCACGCCTGTGGAAGCGCGGCCCGCACTGGGACGTCGATCTGGAGACCACCTACCAGAGCGGTACTTTCATCGACAAGGACATCGAGGCCTATGGCGCGATGTTCGAGGGGGGCTATACCTTCGACGCCCCGATGAAACCGCGCCTCGGCCTGCGTGCCAACTACTTCAGCGGAGACAAGGATCTGGCCGACGGCAAGATGGGCACTTTCGTTCCCGCCGCCGCCCGCCTGCCGCTTATCAGCGAGGCGGCGTTCTTCAGCTTCTCCAACCTGATGGACCTCTATCCATCGGTCACGATCAAGCCGACCCCCGCCATCACCGTCATGGCCGGGCCCGACTTCCTCTGGCGCGCGCGCAAAGGGGACGGGGTCTATATCGGCCCCTCGGGCACCAGCTTCGCGCCTTACGGTTCGAGCCGTTCGATCGGTACGGATTTCAATCTGGAAGCCTCCTGGCAGGCCACCGACCGGCTGGCCTTCCGCCTATGGGAAACCTACTTCGCGGCCAGCGACTCTTTCCAGGCAAACGGCGGCAAGAACGGCAACTACCTCGGCCTCATGGCCAACTACCGTTTCTGACATGCGATCGGCGTCCCCTGTATGGCGGGGGACGCCGATACGTCAGGCCAGCAGGTCCTCGTAGAATGCGCCGAAAGGGCGCGCGGGATGGCGGATCTGCATTTCCAGAATCCACAGGCCGCCGCCCGGCACGGCATCGAAATCGCCCAGATTTCCGCCCTTGTGAACCGAATGCGGATAGTCGCTGACGCGGTGGCCGCGAATGTCGAGATTGAGCACCCAGCCCATCGCGCGGGCCTCCTGCTCGGCGCGGGCATAGAGCGCAGTCCCGCTCACTTCGCCCTTGTTCCAGATCGCCTGCACCCGGTCGAAAAGGACTTTCACGTCCCGTGCGCAGGCCTTCATCTCGGGATCGCCGCCCACCGCGAAAGTGGCACCGACGTCGCCTTCGTGGCCCAGGAATACCGGGCCCATATCGATGAAATAGATGTCGTTCTCACCGAGCACGGCATCGCCTTCGGAACGATCGCTGAAGATCTTCAGCGTGTTCTCCCCGAAACGCACGAGCACGGGATGCCAGGCCAGTTCCATGCCCATCTCAGCCAGCACGACATGCCCGATCTCCCGTGCCTCGCTTTCCCGCATGCCGGGGCGGATCCGGGCTGCCATATGCTCCAGTGCGCGCCATGACAGCGACTGCGCCTCACGCAAGGCGTCGAGGGCGTAATGCGGACCCACCGCTTCGCGCGGCGAGGAAGATAGGGACATGGTGTCCCCGATGGATTGCGGGCATTGGCCGGTGGTCATTGCAGTACCCTTGCAACAGGCTCGATGGGCGGCGGCAAGGGGCCATCGCCCAGGGCCGAGAGCATCTCGCGCTCGATGGTGCGGGTCATGGCCGCGAGTGGGAGATCGTTCGGTTCGAGCCCGAAGGGATCCTCCAGTTGGTCGCCCAGGGCATCGAGGCCGAAGAAAGTGTAGCTCACCAGCAGAACCGGCAGCAATGTCCACCAGCCCAGCGTCCCCGCCAGCGCAAACGGCAGGGCCAGGCAGAAGATATAGGCCGTGCGGTGAAGCAGCAGCGAATAGCTGAACGGCACCGGCGTAAGGGCGATCCGCTCGCACCCCGCCTGGACTTGCGCCAGAAGGTGGAACTGTTCTTCCAGCAGCGAATGATGGATCGGGCCGATACGCCCTGCCTCCATCAGGCCCAGACCCCAGGCGCCGATACGCGACAGCAAGGCGTCGGTGGGATTGACCGCCCCGCGCCATGGCCCCTGCCCGCAATGCGCCTCGATCGCGGATACCTCGTCACCGCCGCGAAGCCTTGCCGCCAGGCCCGCCGTGAAACCGCAGAGGCCGCGCAGGACGAAATCACGATCGCCGTGCTCCAGAGTGGATACGCGCCGCGCGATGGAACGGCAGGCGATCACCAGCGATCCCCAGAGCTTGCGCCCCTCCCACCAGCGATCGTAGCAGGCATTGTTGCGGAAGCTCATGAAGATCGAAAGCGCGATGCCGATCAGCGTGAAGGGGATGGCGCTGATCTGGACGAAGAGACCGGGATGCCCGCGCGCGGCAAGGATCGCCGCCACGCTGATGGCCGCAATCGTCAGCAATCGCCCGGCGATGCGCGGCAGGATCGACCCGCTTACCGCAAACAGGATCTCCTTCAGGCCGGGCTTGGGGCGGACGATCATCCCTCGGGATCGCCATAGACCCAAGCGGTCAGGCCCGAACGCAGTCGCACTTCGCGGCGTACGTAATCGACTTCATAGGCATCGGCACTGGCCAGATCCGCTTGGGAAATGCGGAAGACCATCCCCTCCACCGCATCGTCGTCGCTCTCGCTCGGCTCGACCATCGGATGCCAGCGCGTACCGCTCTTGGCGATGACCTCGGCGTCGGTGATCTCGATCATGCGGCTGCGCCAGCCGATCATCGCATCGGCCGTTCCTTCGACCATCCTGCCGAACAGGGCGATCTGCACGTCCGGCTGCCGCAAGGTGCCGTAGGAGAAAAGAAGAACGTCCTGCATGCTCAGCCCTCTTTGTTCCGACGCGGGATATCGCGATATCCGGCCGAATACAGCGCGGCCGGAACTATGCAAGGCGCCCCCGTCAGCCCAGCGCCGCGTTGACGATGCGGGCCTGGGTGAACTCTTCCATTCCTGCCAGCCCCTGGTGCCTGCCGATCCCCGAATGCTTGGCCCCGCCGATAGGGACCTCGAACGGCAGGCTGAAGACACGGTTGACCCAGACCAGCCCGCTTTCAATCCGCGATGCCAGCGCCATGGCGCGCGCCGTGTCCGCGCTCCAGATCGATGCGCCGAGCCCGTATTGGCTGTCGTTGGCCCGCATAACCGCCTCGTCCAGCGTGTCGTAGCCGAGGACCGGGATGACCGGGCCGAACTGTTCCTCCCGCACCAGACGCGCGTGGTCCGGCAGATCGCGCACGATGGTCGGCGGGACGAACCATCCCTCCCGCTCCAGCGGCGATCCGCCCGCGACGATCCGACCGAGCGCCCGGCTTTCGTCCAGGAGTTCCGCCAAACGCGCATGTTGCGCCGCATTCTGGACCGGGCCCAGCGTCGTCGCCGGATCCAGCCCGCTGCCCGGCACGAATGACCGGGCCAGATCGGCAAGGGCATCGCACAGGGCATCGATCTTGCCGTGCGGGGCATAGATCCGCTTGATTCCGAGACACACCTGCCCGGCATTCGACATGGCCCCTTCGAACAGCAGCGGCGCGACAGCCGCGATATCGGCATCGTCCAGTACCAGCGCCGCGTCATTGCCGCCCAGCTCCAGCGTGAAGCGCTTCAGGGTGCTCGCGGCGGAAGCGAAAACCTTGCGGCCGGTCGCCGTCGATCCGGTGAAACTGACGTGGGCGATGCCGGGATGCGCGGTGAGGAAAGGACCGAGAGTGCCGTCGTCGCCCAGCGTCTGGAACACGCCCGGCGGCAGCAGGTCCGCCGCCAGCTCTCCCAGCATAAGCGCGGTGAAGGGCGTGGTCGGTGCGGGCTTGGCGATCACGCAGTTGCCTGCCGCCAGCGCGGGGGCAAGCTTGAGCACGAGCAGCAGCAACGGAAAGTTCCAGGGCACGATCGCCGCCACCACACCCAGGGGATAGCGCTGTTCCACGATCCTCTCGTCCGGCCCATCGACCAGCACCCGCTCCTCAAGCCGAAGTCCCGCGTGATAGCGCAGCGCCGCGATCGAGGCGCCGACTTCGCCGCGCGCTTCCGCCAAGGTCTTGCCCTGCTCCTGCGTCAGCAGCCGCGCGAAGGCTTCCGACCGACCTTCCATCGCGTCGGCCAGAGCATCGAGAGCACCGCCGCGATCGTCCGCCGTCAGGCTTTTCCAGGACGGGAAGGCGCAGCCTGCCGCTGCAATCGCCCTTTCGGTCATGGCCGCGTCCGCACACCAGCTCGGCGCGAGCACGCGGCCGGTGGAAGGGTCGAGAATGTCGATGGTGGAGGCGCCATCGCAAAGGCGGCCGTCGATGAGCATTCGAAACTGCATGGGCGGGCTTCTAGGCGCAAGGGCCTGCAAGGTACACACGTAATGCCAGACGGGCCGAGGTCGCCCCCGGCCCGTCTCCGTCTCTAGGGCGCTTCTTCAGAAGTGGTAGGCTACACCCACGAGCGCCTGGTGGCGGTCGAAATCGTGGCCGTTGCTGCCGAGGTCCGAATAGCGATATTCGATACGGGCCGAGACCTTGTCGACGATTTCACGTTCGATGCCGCCACCCGCGCTCCAGCCGTCGAAAGTGTCATGGCCGCTCACGACGCCGTCCGACACGCGGGCGCGCATGTTCTCGTAGCCGCCGCGTACATAGAGCAGCGTCTTCGGATTGACGAGGTAGCCGGCGCGGGCCGAAAGGTCGAAGGCATAGTTGGGGTCGATCACGGCGCCGCCGCTGCGCAGGGCATCGTCGGCGGCAATGTCGAAGCTACCCTCGGCACCGATGACCACGTTCGGCGTGATCTTGTAATTGTATCCGGCGAAGGCGCCGCCGACGAAGGCGTCACGGGTGTCGCGAATGGCGAGGTCGCCGATGTCGGTATCGGCACCGCGTGCCTTGTCCTGGTTCCATCCGGCCTGCACGCCGACGTAAGGCCCCTGGAAGGTATCGGCGAAAGCAGGCGAAACCGCCATGATCGATGCTGCGGCCAGAATCCCTGCGACAATCTTCTTCATCGTTCTTTCCTTGTTCGATGCCCTTATCGGACAAGGTGCATATGAGACCTCGGACACTCCGACATAATTGGGAAATAAAGCAACAAACCGTTTCCCGCTGGGCGACAATCCAACCGGGATGTCCAGACACCGCGAAGGCCCCGGATTCTCGCCGCATCTGCGCCGTCCGACCGCGTGCGGGAACATTCTGCCGCTTTTGCAGTTGATTAGATGCGGGACTTTACCGGCAGCAACGCAAGGAGCAGCCCGTCATGACACGAACAGTACCTTGTTTGGGAGAACAGCGCAGGCTCGACATCGTCACCATCGCCGGGCTTACGGCGATGCTCTGGGCGGCCATAATCGGCATGACGATGATCGTTCTGTGATACCCCGATCTCAGCCCGCGACCTTGCGCAAGGACTTTCCGATTTCGCCGCCGCAATAGGGATCGCCGTAGGTAACGGCGGCTTCTCGGGCAAGCTTCGCAAGTTCCGGGATATCCGAGATCCTGGCCGCCAGGGCGGAGACGCAAGGCGCTTGGCGGTCGAGCATGGCAGCGATTGCGGGAAGGCGCTCGGCCATGGTGGACCAGAGCACGGCGGTAACGATATCCGCCAGTCCGGTCTGCTCGGTGCCCAGAAGGGTGCCGCTTTCTTCGGTCAGGCCATGGGCCGTCCCGGTCGCCTCCCATATCGCCATCCAACGTTCGAGACGCGGCACGAATTCGCGCCATTTATCCGCGGTCCACATTTCCCGCCCGCCATCCAGCGTGATTTCGTCGATCACGTCGTTGGCGTCGTTCACCACTTTCATAGCCAGTGCCCGGCCCTGCGCCGAGGCGGGAAGCAGGTTAAGCGTCTCGCCAAGATAGAGCGCGATCGCCGGCATTTCGGCGATCGCAAAGTCTTCCGCCCGGTCGATCAGCATGGGAGGCCCCATGAAGGGAATGGGCTGATCGGCGGGCGCCCGGCCCATGAGTTCGCCGATCCGGGCGCTATCATGCTCGCGCCAGCTCTTTCCGGCAAAGGCGAGTATCGCGCGGATGAACTGGCCGCGAAACGGAACCGGCCAGTAATAGAGATCGTAGTCGGTCATGCGCGCGCTCCCGGTCACAAGTCTTGAGGGGAAAGCGCGGGGACGTCAGCCGTTCCCGGCAAGGTTCGTCAGGCTTGCGTTCGTCAGGGCTGCGGGGGAGGCGGCTCGCTCGGTCTTGCGGTGGGAGATGGCACGATCTGTTCGATCACCTTGCGCCCGTCGATCTGGAGGCCGTTCTGGTCGAGCTTCACGTCAACCGGCGCACCGTTGATCTGGGTTGAAAGAACCGCCTTGCCCTGATCGATGCGCAGGTCGGTATTGCCGACGGGAATGTCGCCGAGTTCCGGCACGTCGAGAGGCTGTACCGGGCCGTCCGGGTCGGGGCTCTCGGTCGCGCGCGGACGGGGCGCGGCGCGTTCTCCCAGCGCCTGCTGCATGAAATCGCGCCATATGCGCGCAGGGATCGTGCCGCCCGATACGCCCTTCAGCGGCGTATTGTCGTCATTGCCGACCCATACGCCGACCACGAGATCCTTGGCATAGCCGACGAAAAGCGCGTCGCGGTTTTCCTGGCTGGTCCCGGTCTTGCCGTAATTGGCCGCCTGGAGACGCGCGCCGCGCCCCGTGCCGCGATTGACGGCACCGCGCAGCAGGGTTTCCATATTCTCGTGGACACCATCGGACAGGCTGCTGCGGCCATTGATGAGGCCGTCGAACCAGCCTTCTTCCTTGGCCTTGAACGCCGTGGGAACCACCGGGAAACGATTGCCCGCCACACCGGCATAGGCTGCCGTCAGTTCCATCAGGTTCATGCTCGACGTGCCGAGCGCCAGGCTGGGATCGCCTTGCGGCAGCTGCGCCGTCACGCCCAGCTTGCGGGCCATGTCGATCACCGCCTTGTCACCCACTTTCTGGAACAGGCGCACGGCCGCGACATTGCTGGAATGGGCGAAGGCATCGGCCAGCGTGATCGTCTGCGAATAGGCGCCGCCTGCGTTCTGCGGGCGGTAGTAGCCGATCTCGAAAGGCGTGTTCTCTATCGTATCGGTCGGCTTCCAGCCGTCATTGAGCGCGGCAAGATAGACGAACAGCTTGAAGGTCGAGCCCGGCTGGCGCTGTGCCTGGGTCACGCGGTTGAAGGGCGACTTGGCGTAGTCCCTGCCGCCGACCATGGCCACGACTTCGCCGTTGGGACGCATCGCTACCAGCGCGACTTGCGCCTTGCCCAGCGGGGCATTCTCGATCGCGCGCCGCGCCGCGGCTTGGAGCCGGGAATCGAGCGTGGTCTTGTAGGTCTGCGCGGCATAGCTGGCTTCATCCAGGCCCCGTGCCTGCGGCAGCGCCCAGTCGGCGAAGTAGGTGCCCGTCGGCAGGTCGTTCTGCGAGCGCACGTCCAGGCGCGGCGGGCGAATGGCGCGGGCCTGCGCGGGTGTCATGTACCCGGCATCCACCATGGACAGCAGCACCACTTTCATGCGCCGCTCGGCAAGCTCGTAATTGTTGGTCGGTGCCAGGCGCGAAGGCGCCTTCATCAGCCCGGCCAGCATGGCCGCCTGCGCGGGCGAGAGGTTCTCGGGCCGGCGATGGAAGTAATGCAGCGAAGCGGCGCGCAGCCCATAGGCATTGTCGCCGAAGTAGGCATTGGAAAGATAGCGTTCGAGGATCTCGTCCTTGCTCAGCCAGGCCTCCAGCCAGAAAGCGATCAGCACTTCCCGCGCCTTGCGGGTCAGGCTGCGTTCGGACGTGAGGAACGTGAACTTGGCGAGCTGCTGCGTGATCGTGCTGCCGCCCTGGGTGCTGCCGCCGCTGACATTGCTCCACATGGCGCGGGCGATGCCGCGCGGGTCGATGCCCCAGTGGCTGTAGAAGCGGCGATCCTCGATGGCGATGAAGGCTTGGGTGACGTGGACCGGCAGCTTCTTCACTTCGACCGGAGCATCGACGATCGCCCCGTTTCGCGCGATCGGCGTGCCGTCTGCCGCTAGCAGGGTGACTTGCGGCGGCGAGATCGGTTGCAGCGACTTCGACAGCGGCGCGGTGATCGCCAGCCAGCCGATCGTCAGGAAGAACAGCATGAGGACGGCGGCAAGCCCGCGCGAGAACCACCACCAACGGGACCGTCCCCGGCGAGGCGGACCGTCCGATGGCGAAGTTGGGTTCGGGGATTGAGAGGAAAAGTCGTCCTGACCCGGCCCGCCTTCCGGCAGCCTTTCCAGGTTATCCAACGTCAAGGCCATGTTCTTCGGCTTCGCCTGCAATTCCCGTCGATCGGGCCCACTGCGGGCCGGATTTCGCCAATACGGGGTTCCGTGGCAGCTTGCGAGGCAAAACTTGTCGCAGAATCGACAAACCGCCGAGCCACCTCGACGACGAACGACGCCCCTTCTCCTTCAGCATCGGGTCTACCCAGCACGGATAGTTACGGACCTCTCCTAGGGCTAGCCCGCTGTCAAGACACTGGCATTCGGTATTATAAGGTCCTGTAGATACATTCCCGAGGCAGTGCCCGGTACGCTTCCTTCATTCCGCTTGAAGAAGGGAACGAGCGTGACGGCACTTGCAAAGATCGAAGCCCCCAGCCGCGAAGTCCGGCAGAACCACGCCCTGCTGACGCTGGAGCAGAGCCTCGCGCTCGACAGCGAGACCGCGATGGGGCTCTACGCCGCCCACCTCAACAAGTATATGCTCGAGGTCTTCGACATCCTGGGCCTTGCGCAGATGGATATCGAGAGCGCGGAGGGTCCGGTAATCACCATGCGGAACGGCCGCAGGGTGCTCGACTACTCCGGCGGCTTCGGCGTGCTGGGCCTGGGCCACAACCACCCGCGCATCATCGCCGCCGAGCGCCTCTGCCACGATCGCAAGGTGCTGGACTGCATCAAGATCGCACCGCACAAGCTGCAGGGCGCGCTGGCCTACAATATCTCGCGCTTCCTGCCCGAGCCGCTCAACGTCTCGTTCCTGGCCGTTTCCGGCACGGAAGCCAACGAGGCGGCGATGAAGATCTGCGAACGGGTGCAGACGCCCAAGGGCAAGACCAAGTTTCTCTGCTTCAAAGGCGCCTTCCACGGCAAGACCCACGGCCCGCTCTCGCTGACCACAGCCACCGACGTGCAGAGCGGCTTCATCATGGGCGTGCCCAAGGAAAACGTGGTCATTGCCACTTACGGAGACATCGCCTCGGTTCGCGAGGTCATTGCGCGGGAGCGGATGCAGAAAGGCAATCGCATCATCGCGGGCATTGTCGAGACGATCCGGGGAACTTCCTGCCATGTTCCCGATCCCGGCTTCCTGACCGAGTTCGCTGAGGTCTGCCGCGAGAACGACATCCTGACGATCTTCGACGAAGTGAAGGTCGGCATGGGACGCACCGGCAAGTTCTGCGCCTTCCAGCACGAGGATGTCGTCCCCGACGTGGTGACCCTTGCCAAGACCCTGGGCGGCGGCAAGCGCGAACTGGGCGCGATGGTGACTTCCCAGGCCCTGTTCGACAAGGCCTATGGCAACAAGAACGACTGCAACCTGCACAGTTCCAGCTTCAGCGGCATGGGCGAGACATGCGCCGTCGGCATCGAGACGCTGAACGTGCTGGAAGACGAAGGTCTGATCGAACGCGCCGACCATATTGGCAGATACTTGCGAGCAGGACTTGAGAAATTGCGTGAGAAACATCCGCGCAAGATTTTCTCCCTGCGCGGCAAGGGTTGCTTTCAGGCAATCGAACTGAATTTCGGCCAGCAAATCGCTGAAAAAGAGATAGATATTCGCACGAACTCACTTTTCGTGACGTATGAGACCGTCCTGATCGGCGCCATGGCCCGCGAGCTTTACGAGCGCCACGGAATTCTGGTGCATTTCCAGCCCGGTGCGCGCGACCTGCTGCATTTCATGCCGCCCTACATTGTCAGCGAGGTCCAGGTCGACAAGCTGATCGACGCCCTGGACGACGTGCTGGAACGCGGCGTGGCCGACGCGACGGTGCGCTTCGTGATGAAGAACATCAAGCGCGTGCTGGGCTGACGCCATGGCCACTCCCGCAGACAGCCTCGCCCTCGGCACGCGCCGCTTCCCCGCCGCCATGGCACCTCGACGAGGCGCGCGCAGCACCTCGAGCGGAGGATGGTTCGCCTGCGCGTTGCTGGTGCTCCTGTCGCTGGTGCTTTACCGGCTGAACAGCCACCACGGCATGACCGTCTGGCCGGACAGCACGCGCTACATGGGGATCAGCCCGGTCCCCTATGACGCACCGGTCTATCACTGGATGCTGGTCCTGCCCCACGCCCTGGGCGTGCCCTTGCTGACCGCCGCTGCGGCCTGGGCGGTCGTGACGCTCTCGGCCAATGTCGTCCTGATCTTTGCGCTTATCCGGCGCACGGCGGGCGACTGGCGGCTTTCCGCGCTCGGCACCGCATTGATCGCGCTGGCGCCTCAGTTCGTGTCGCTTCACGCGGCCGTGATATCGGAACCGCCGTTCATCACATTCGTTCTGCTGACCCTCTGGTTCACGCTGGACTATTTCGAACGCGGGCGGCGGCGCGACCTGCTGATCGCCTCGCTGATGCTGGGCATGGCAACCCTGACGCGCTTCACCGCCCCGCCGCTAGGCCTGGCGATCGTACTGGTCATCCTGACGGATCCGCGCCCCTCTTTCGCCCGCCGCATGGCCGACAGCGCATTGTTCGCGATCCCCGGCGCCGCACTGTTCTTCGCCTGGGTTGCGATAAGCACGCTGACGGTGGGCCACTCGATCGGCCGCGAGCTGCGCTTCTACGGCAACATGGGCCCTGATCAGTGGTGGGCCAATCTCGAGACCACCGCCGCCTGGATCCTGCCCGATGCCGTTCCGCTTACAATCCGCGTGGCTCTGCTGCTGGGCGTGCTCGGTTTCGCGGGCTGGCAATTCGCCCGCCAGCTCGCCGCCTGGCGCAGCTCGCGCCTGGACATCTCCTGCGAGCTGCGCATTGCCTTCTCGCTGATGCTGGGCCTGTTCTTCGTGGGCTATCTCGCCTTCGTCTGGCTCTCCACGGCGCTGGAAGCCAATCTCCAGTTCGTCGGGCGCTACGGCTTTCCCGCCTATGTCGTGCTGGTCATGCTGGTTACGACCCAGGCGAGCGGACTGGACATGCGGCCCGGCCGGGCAAGGACGGCGGGTCTCGTTCTAACAGCCTTTGCCCTGCTCCTCCTGGCCAGTCACGGCCTGCGCACGGGCGTGCGCACGGAGCAGGTCTTCCGTGAAGGCAACGGCTTCCTGAGCGTCGAATGGCAGGCGTCGCCGACGATGGCAGCCGTGCGCGCGCTCCCTGCCGAGGCGGCGCTCTATTCCAACGGAGCGGACGTCGTCGCCCTGCTCAGTGAAAGGTCTGCCCAGATCGTTCCGATGGAGCGCCTGCTGCGCACCAACCGGCCCGATCCCCGCAACCCGCCCGAGGCCCAGATCGCGCGCATCAGGGCGCAGGCCAATGCAGGACTGCCGGTCTACCTCATCGTCCTCGATCGGATCGACTGGCGCTTCTACCTCGCGAGCGAGGACCGCCTGAAGCGGGAACTCGCACTCGTCCCCGCGGGCGAATTTACCGACGGCCGCATCTACCGCGTCGCCTCCACGGCGAGCCGGTGAACACTCCACTCCCTCCGCCAGGAGATACCGGAAAATGCCATCGTCTGACATGACCTCGTCCCAGACCACTGCCGGTGCCACCGCGCTCACCCGCAAGACCGCCCGCCTGCGCGACTACCTGAGCCTTGCCCGCTTCGATCACGCGACCAAGCACGTCTTCGTGATCCCCGGGCTGATCCTGGCCTATGCCCTGCGCGAACCCTCGCTACTGGACGCACCGCCCCGGATCGTCATCGGCTTCGTGGTGGCGATCGCCATCGCCTCGGCCAACTATATCATCAACGAGTGGCTGGACCGGGAATTCGATGCCCATCATCCCAGCAAGCACCACCGCACGGCCGTGTCGCTGCAACTTTCTCCCGTGCTCGTCTACGCCCAGTACGCCGTCTTCGCGGCCTTCGGCCTCTTTCTCGCCTCGTGGCTGGGCACGGCGTTCCTCACCGTTTCGGTGATCTTCCTGATCTCCGGCCTGGTCTACAACGTCCAGCCCCTGCGCTCGAAGGACCGCCCTTTCATGGACGTCATCTCGGAATCGGTGAACAATCCGATCCGCCTGACGCTGGGCTGGCTGATGATGGACCTGTCCAGCATGCCACCCGCCAGCCTCCTGCTGGCCTACTGGACCGGCGGTGCCTTCCTGATGGGCTCCAAGCGATTGTCGGAATATCGCGACATCACCGCGCTGGTCGGGCTGGAAACGCTCACCCGCTACCGCAAGTCCTTCGCGGGCTATACCGCCGAAAGCCTGGTGGTGAGCTGCCTGGTCTATGCCATGCTCTCCTCCTTCTTCCTTGGCGTGTTCCTCATCAAGTACCGCGTCGAATATATCCTGGCTTTCCCGTTCATCGCCGGGCTGTTCGGCTGCTACCTCTGGCTGTCGATGCTGCCGGACTCCATCGCCCAGCGGCCGGAGCGCATGTTCCGGTCCCGCCGCCTGATGACGACGCTGGCGGTGACCGTGGGCGCGCTGCTCGCGTTCTCCTTCATCGACCTGCCCAGCCTCGCCAGCCTCAGCAACCGCAGCTTCACGCCGGTCGACATGCTGCCCCGCCATGGCAAGTAAGGGGGCGGAAACGGTGACCGACGTGGCCTGGAGCAAAGTGCGGCTCGTGGTGTTCGACCTCGACGGTACGCTCTACGATCAGCCGCCTCTTCGCCGTGCCATGGCGCTCGAACTGGTCAAGCACAGCCTCCTCCGCCGCAGCCTGCGCACGGTGGAGACGCTGCGCGCCTATCGCCGGGTCCGGGAGCTGCTCGGCCGGGTTCAGGGGGATGACTTTACCAACGAACAGTTCCGCCTCACCGCAAGACGCTGCGGCTGCTCGGAAGGCGAGGTTCGCGCACTGGTGGAGGAATGGATCGAACGCCGCCCGCTTGCCCACCTGCCGCGCTACAAGGCGCGCGGGATCGACAGCCTGTTCTCGGCGCTGCGGGCCACCGGGCGACGGATCGCGGTCTGGTCGGACTATCCGGTGATCGACAAGCTGGCCGCGCTCGGCCTCAAGGCGGATCATGTGATCTGGTCGGGCGACCAGGGCGTCGGCCGTCTCAAGCCCGATCCCACCGGCCTGCTCGCACTGCTGGAGGAAGCGGGCATCACTGCCGAGGAAACGCTGGTCATCGGCGACCGGATGGACCGCGATGCCGCAGGCGCCGCCGCGATCGGCGTCCCCGCCCTCATCCGCAGCGCCCATGGGGGCGGCAAGGCGATATTCCGCCGCTTCGACGATCCGCCTTTCGCGCCCATCCTGGCGGAGGCTTTTCATGCGTGACCGGGAAATGGCCCGGCCGGATGCCGTCGGCCGTTGCGTGGGCGCGCTGGTGGACGTGCTGATCGACGAGACCCGCCCTGCTCTGGAAACCTGCGAACGCGACATCGTGAAGGACTACGTCCGCGCGACCCTTGCCGCCATGCCCGACTACTTCCGGCTCGGCTTCCGGGTACTGGCGCTGGCCTTCGAACTGGCGCCCCTGCCCGTGTACGGGCACCGCTTCACGCGCCTTGCCGCCGCCGAACAGCGCCGTCATGTCGATGCCTGGCGAAGGTCCCGGATCGGGCCGCGTCGCTCGATGATCGCCCTCTATGCGACATTCGCCTGCTACGGCCTCTATTCGCTCCCTTCCGCGCAGGGCTGCGCTCCGGCTACGAGGATCGCGGCGTGAACGCGGGTAATCAGATCGAAACGGAGATCCTGGTGATCGGCTCGGGTCCGGGCGGCGCGGTGAGCGGCACGCTCTTCGCCGAGACCGGGCGCCACGTCACCATGGTGGAGGAAGGCGATCACCTAGCTCTGGAGGCAGCACCGCATTTCTCGCGAGAGGAGATGCTGCTCAAGTACCGCAATGCCGGCGTCGGCGTCGCGCTGGGCAGGCACAAGCTCGCCTGGGTGGAAGGACGCTGCGTAGGTGGGGGGAGCGAGGTCAATCGCGGTCTCTATCATCGCACGCCGGGATATGTGCTCGACGACTGGCGCCGCCGCTTCGCCGTGCATGACCTCGATCTTGTGGGCATGACCCCACACTTCGCCGCCTGCGAGGCCGTGGCCCGCGTGGAATATGCCGGAAATGCCGCATCGGACATGTCCCGTCGCCTCCAGCAGGGCGCGCAGGCGCAAGGCTGGCTGGCGATCGAGGCGCCGCGCCTCTATCGCTACGATCACGATCGGGGCGGCGGGGTAAAGCAATCGATGTCGGCCACTTTCGTCCGGCGCTTCATCGAGGCCGGCGGCACCCTCCTCCCCGCCACACGGATCGCGCGTCTGCGGCGCATGAACGGCCACTGGATCGCGGAAGGAACCCGCCGCAACCCGGACGGCACGCGCCGCGCCGTGACCTTCCGCGCCCGGATCGTGGTCGCCGCCTGCGGCGCGGTCCAGACACCTGCCCTGCTCCGCCGCTCCGGCCTGTCGCACAATATCGGCGACAGCCTGCGCTTCCACCCGATGGTCAAGGTCGTGGCTGAATTCGACCGCGACGTGAACCACCCGGACGACTTCGACCCGGTCCATCAGGTCAAGGAATTCGAGCCGCGCTTCGGCATGGGCTGCTCGATCAGCACCCCGGCGATGCTGGGTGTCGCGCTGTCGGGACGGCCGGACCATTGGAACCTCGTGGCCGAGCGCTGGCGACGCATGGGCATCTATTACGTCCAGTCCGGCGGCGGCACCGCCAGCGTGCGCAACCTGCCCGGCTTCGAGGACCCGATCGTGCGCGTGCGCTTCTCCCAAGGCGATCTTTCGGTGCTGGGCGAAGGTCTGCGCCGCCTCTGCGAGGCCCTGTTCGCGGCCGGAGCGCAGCGGATCTACCCCTGCCTCGCGGGCTATCCAGACCTCCATTCGCCCGGCGATCTCGCGCGCATGCCGAGCGTGCTGCACGCGAGCGATGGCAACATGACGTCCGTCCATGTCTTCTCGTCATGCCCGATGGGGGAAGACGACCGCGTCAGTGCCGCCAACTCCTTCGGCAAAGTCCATGGCGCGGACGGTCTTTACATCAACGATGCCTCGCTGCTTTGCGGCCCCACCTCGGTCAATCCGCAAGGCACGGTCATGGCCGTCGCCCATCGCAATGCGGCGGAGGCTCTCACCCGCCGGTTCCACTGAGAGCCCGTTTGAAAAATGCCCTGAAGGGCATTTTTGAGCGGCACCGGCCCTCTCCCCCACCCTACCACCCGCAGGATACTACCGTTGGGTGGTAGGGTGGGGGAGAGGGCCGGTGCCGCAAAATTCGCATTTCGCGAATTTTCAAACAGACCCTAACCACTCCGGCGCGTGATCTCAACGCGCCTTCAGGACCATGAGCGGCGATTTTCGTCGCATCGAGACCAGCCAGACCAGCGCGAACAACGCCGTCGGCAGCCAGAGCAAGAGGTGCGCCAGCAGGATCGTGGCGGTGGCCTGCTCGGCGGGGACTTCCACCGCCCGGTAGGACAGCATTCCGAAGAATTCGTAGGAACCGAAATGTCCCGGCAAGGCCGGTAACAGGGTGCCCAAGGTCGAGAAGGCGAAGGCCGTGAGCGGCTTCAGCCAATCCGGCAGGGTCCCACCCAGGCTGAGCCAGGCGCCCAGCATGACGAGGCTTTCGAGCAGCCAGAGCGCGAAGGACAGGAGGATCATGCCGAAGAGGCGCCCCGGATTGCCGCTTGCGCGTACCGCACCGGCCACGGACCGCGCGGTCTCGGCGATCCGGCCCGCCAGCGGCAAGCCGCAGCGGCGTTCACCCCATGCCGCAGCCGCCTCGATCGCCGCAGGGGACAGCAGCACGAGAAAGCTCGCCGCCACGGCCACGACCAGCACGAGGCGAAACTGCATCACGATCTCGTCCGGCAGCGCGGTGTCGACAAGGAACAGGGCCAGCCCCGCGACCATCAGGATCGATACGAGATCGAGCACCCGCTCCACCACCATGGCGCCCAGAACATGGCCCATCGGCAGCGAAAACCGGCGATGGAACCAATAGACGCGGAACACGTCGCCCAGCCGGAACGGCAATATGTCGCTGATCCCGAAACTCGCGACGAAAGACGCGACACTCGGCCCCAGCGCCACACGGCGCCCACCCGGATCGAGCAGCATGCGAAACCGCCAGGCGCGCAGGAGGAAGTCCAGCCCATAGGCGAAAAGCGCCAGCAGGAGCGGCGGCCAGTTCGCCCGTGCCAGCAACCCGCCCACTGCCGCCATGCCCACCGAAGTCCAGAGCAGCGCCAGGAAAGCCGTGCCGACCAGCACACCCAGCCAGAAACGCAGCCTGTTTCCGCCCGCTTCCGTGCTTGACATCGGATCGACCGTCACGCCCCCGTCCTTCACCGGCGTCCCTCAATCGCGCTCGCTGATCTGGGACTGGTACTGGATATACAGCGTCGCCAGCGTCGTGCGGCTCGATATGTCGAGCTTGCGGTAGATATTGTGGAGATGGATACTGACCGTGCCCTCGGTCGAGCCGACCATCCCGGCGATTGCCTTGTTCGAAAAGCCCCGGCAGACCAGCGCGCTGATTTCCTTCTCACGCGGCGTCAGCCCCGCGATCTCGCCGCCGATATCGACGCCGCCGCCGCGCTTCGCCTTGGCAACGAGGTCCTCCGGCAACCACTTTCGCCCCGCCATCACCTCGTGCAGGCAATCGAGCAGACTGTCGGACGCGTAGTCCTTGAGCAGCAGCCCCCGAACGCCCAGTTCGAGGGCCTCGGCGATCTGGCGTCCGGTCATCGTTGCCGACAGGAAGATCACCCGCACCGGCCAACCCGCCTCCTTGATCGCACGCAGGATGGCCAGTCCGCCGACGTCCGGCATCGACACGTCGAGTACCGCCACGTCCGGCCGAACATCCCGGATAACCGCCAGTGCGCGCGTGCCGCTGCCGGTCGCCTCGACCAGATCGACTTCCCCGGTCGCCTGGAGAAGATCGGCCAGACCCCGCAGCAGGAGGGGGTGATCGTCGGCAACCAGTACCCGGCAGGTCTGCAGTTCGGTGATCGTCATGCGGCTTCCTCCAGCGGGATGACCATGGTGACGCGCAGCCCGTCCGGCCGATCATCCAGTGCGATCGAACCGCCGAGCTGGATCGCCCGGCTTCTCAGGGAAGCCGGACCGATCCCGCTGGCCGCCGGCCCCAGCCCGCGACCGTTGTCGGCCACCCCCAGTTCCAGCGCGCTGCCCACCCTGCGCGCTTCCAGCGCCACGCGGGTCGCCGCTCCGTGCCTTACGGCATTGGCGGTCGCCTCGGAGAACAGCGCGATCACTTCCTCTACGAGATTGCGCGGGAGATGCGTCGCGCGGCCGTGCCAGTCGAACGCCACCGTCACGCCCCATTTCTTTTCGAGGATGTCCGCCTGCCTGCGCAGGTCCGCCACCATATCGGTCGGCTGGTCGCCAAAGACGTCGCGCTGCTCCTCCACGAAACGACGGATGCGCCGCTGCTGCTCGGTGACCAGTTCCTCGATTCCCTTGAGATCCTGCGCCACGGCGGGTTCGCGCGCCGCCAGGCTGCGCAGTTTCAGGCTGGTCGCGGTCAGGTCCTGAAGCACGCTGTCGTGCAGATCCTGGCCCAGACGGCTGCGTTCCTCGGCGCGGGCGCTGTCTGCCCGGCGCGCCACCAGTTCGACATGCTCCAGTTCGGAACCGGTGCGGGCGGCGATGATTTCGGTGAGCGCCAGGGCGTCCTCCGGCCTGCCGTCCGGGTCCACCGCGATCAGGGCACCGCGAAAGCGCAGTCCCGAGAACCCGGACCGCACCGCATAGTCATGCGGGCGCGGACGCGGCAGACGGAGCGTATCGAGCACACGGGTAAGCCGGGTCATTTCGTCGGGCCCGACCAGGCTGGCCCGCGTGCGGTCCATGAAATCGAGTTGCGCCTCGGAAAACAGGCTGCGGAAGGTATCGGGATCCAGCGGCAGCAGTTTCAGCCGCCCCTTGCGCCAGTGGGCGATGAAGCCGGTCGGTTCGTCCTGCTCGCGCCAGATCAGGATCAGGCTTTCGCACCCGGTGACCGCGCCGGAATGGCCGCAAAGCTCGGCCAGCCAACCCCGGCGATCGCCCACGCCTGCGTCCATCGGCCAGCTTGCCAGCCGCGCCAGCCGTTCCCTGCTGCTTTCGCGGTAGGCCCCGAAATAGCCGAGCATGACCGCGCAGACCAGGAAATAGACCGTGCGGATGATCAGCACGTTCAGTTCGGATTCCCCGTCGAGAATGTCGGGAATGCCGATCGCGAAGAGCACGACTTCCAGCATGACCGCGCCGACCATCGCCCCCATGAAGCCCCATCGCACCGTCATGGCCAGAAGGGTGAACGGCAGGAACGAGAAGAACGGACTGGTCAGTTCGTTGGTCAGGAAAGCCAGCCAGCCGAGAATGGCCGTATCCAGGATGTGGATCCCGAAATGGACCATGCTGTCCACCGGCCTGCGGATCGGCACGGCCACGAGAAGGATCGCCATGACCAGATAGGCCGCCAGCACGTCCTGCGCCTCGGCGCGATAGCGGATTGGCTGCGTGGGATCGAGGTAGATGGCGATGAGCGCGAACACGGCCGTCACCAGACGCCCGTAGCTGATCAGCCGATTGGGATCGGTGATCAGCAATGCGTTGCGCACCCGGCTGAGGCCGGATGCCGTTGCTTCGAAAGTCCGCCCCATTTTGCCTCAGATCCCTCACGCAACGCGGCATGACGGCCGGAAGCGTCGGAAAAGACTACGAAGCTGATGCAATTCCGTCGAGTCAGCCTTCCTGCTGAGAGACCTGCGCAAAGGGGGGACCGGCCTTATCGAAATGCCCAAGGGCAAGACCGGAACCGGGGAAAGACGAGATTGACGAAGCGGATCCGGCAGCCTATCGCCAGCCCAGCATCAAGAGTCGGGATCGCGCCCGGCACCAACCTGCTCCCGAGCAAGGTGGTACCTTCGCAGACATGCGAAGGGATGTGGCCGGACCGGCAAAAAACGGGTTATCCAGCTGCATCGCCGTCGTTCCTTCCCAGGCTCTCCAGGTCACCACGCGCGCATTCGCGTGCCAGAAGGAACGTAGTCCATGTCCGACGCTCTCCCCGCCGATACTGCCGGGCACCATACCTTCGAGCAGCCCCCCACCCAGCAGTTCGCCAGCGACAACTACGCCGGAATCTGCCCCGAAGCGTGGTCCGCGATGGAGCAGGCCAACCGGGGATCGGCCACCGCCTACGGCGAGGACGAATGGACCCGCCGCGCCGCCGACGCCTTTCGCGATCTCTTCGCCAGCGACTGCGACGTCTATTTCGCGTTCAACGGTACGGCTGCCAACTCGCTTGCCCTGGCGGCGCTTTGCCAATCCTATCATTCGGTTATCTGTTCCTCCTCCGCCCACGTCGAGACGGACGAATGCGGCGCGCCCGAATTCTTCTCCAACGGCTCCAAGCTGCTCGTCGCGCCCAGCCCCGACGGCAAGCTGACGCCCGGCGCCATCCGCGCACTCGCCACGGGCCGCAGCGACATTCACTTCCCCAAGCCCCGCGTCGTCACCATCACCCAGCCGACCGAAACCGGCCAAGTCTACACCGTGGGCGAGATCGAGGCGATCTCCGCCACTTGCCGCGAACTGGGCCTCAAGCTGCATATGGACGGCGCCCGCTTCGCCCATGCCTGCGCCGCTCTGGACTGTACGCCGGCGGAAATCACCTGGCAGGCGGGCGTCGATGTTCTCTGCTTCGGCGGCACCAAGAACGGCATGGCCGCAGGCGAGGCGGTTATATTCTTCGACCGCGCCCTTTCCGAGGACTTTTCCTATCGCTGCAAGCAGGCCGGGCAACTCGCCTCGAAGATGCGCTATCTTTCGGCCCCCTGGATCGGCGTGCTGGAAAGCGGCGCCTGGCTGAACAATGCCCGCCACGCCAATGCCTGCGCCCGGCGTCTTGCCGCTAAGGTTACAGGTATCGAGGGGCTGGAGTTGATCTTCCCGGTAGAGGCCAACGCGGTGTTCCTTGCCGCCCCAGAACCCGTGCTCGAAGGACTGAGAACAAGGGGCTGGCGGTTCTATACCTTCATCGGCGGCGGCGCGAGGTTCATGTTCGCCTGGGATGCCGATCCCGTACAGGTGGGCCGTCTGGCCGCGGACGTCATCGAACTGGCCGAGCAGGCGACAGCGTCCGTCGCCGCCTGAGCGCCCCCCGGAGCCGTCTTCAACAAGCGGCGGCTTCGGGGCGATACTTCAATTGTTTGTTGCTAATGCGATTGGATATCATTAGCGGAAATTTCGGGAGTGGAGACTGACGGAAACCGGATGCCGATCGGCACCGGCTTTCCATGGATGAGTGATGGGTGGCGCCATCTGGGTTCGGGAAGCGACACGAGTGACGCGGCAGGTTTTGTTTCAGGTCCACTGGTTCCTCGGGATCACGGCAGGCTTCGTGCTGGCCGTGATGGGTGTCAGCGGCGCGATGCTGAGTTTCGAGCACGAGATCATGCGCGCCCTCAGCCCAGGCATCGTCACCCTTGCGCCGGGCACGACAATATCGCTGTCGCCCGACGAAGTGATTGCGCGCGCCTCCGCCCAGCGCCCCGGGCGCCCCGTCGAGCGCCTTACCGTCGAGAGCGATCCCCATGCGGCCTGGACCGTCCAGTTCGCCGCCCGCGACGGCGAGCGCCGTGGAGAGCGCAGCTATATAGACCCGCGCAGTGGGATGTTGCTGGGCCAAGCGACCGGAACCGGTTTCTTCCGCACGGTCGAAGACCTGCACCGCTGGCTGGCCCTGCCCGGCGGTCCCAACGGAATCGGCCGCCAGATCACGGCCTTCTCCGCGATCGCCCTGGTGTTCTTTGCCATTTCAGGCCTCTACTTGCGCTGGCCGCGCCGCACCTTCGACTGGCGCGCCTGGCTGGTGCTCGACCTCAGGATGAGCGGGCGCAATCTCTACCGCGCACTCCATGCCGTCATCGGCGGCTGGGTTGCGCTGGTCTACCTGCTGAGTGCCCTCACCGGCCTCTGGTGGTCCTACGACTGGTATCGGCAGGGCGTGCTCTACACCCTCACCGGCAAGACCAGCCGGGAGGAAAGCGGCCATGGCGGCGCGAAAGGCAAGAAGGCGGAAATCGCCGATACCTCGTCCGACGCACCCGGCCTCTCCCGCGCCTGGCCTACCGTGATGACGGCCATGGACGGCCGCTACAGCTCGATCGCAATCACCCTTCCCGAAGAAAACGGCGAACCTGCCACGTTCCGGGTGCTGCTGGCCGATGCCCGGCACGATCGCATGACCGACGATCTCAAGGTGGACCTGACCTCGGGCAAGCTGCTCAAGGCCGATCGCTATGCCGATCGCAAAATGGGCAAGGTCATCACCACCAGCATGTACGAACTCCACCGCGGCGCCTTCTTCGGCATCGGCGGGCGGATCCTGCTGCTGCTGACCAGCCTGACGATGCCACTGTTCACGATTACCGGCCTGCTGCTCTATTTCGCTCGCCACAAACGCAAGCGGGCACTTGCAGAAGTGGCCTCCGTCCATTCGGAACACGGGCCAGCAAGCGGCGGCAACGCGGACATGCTTGTCGCCTTCGCCAGCCAAACCGGCGGCGCGGAACGGCTTGCCCGCCAGACGGCATCGGCGCTCGGCGGCGCGCGGGTCCTGCCGCTATCCGCCGTGGATGAGGCCGTGCTGTCCGAAATCGATCGCGCCCTCTTCGTGGTGAGCACTTATGGCGAGGGCGAGCCGCCGGATCCGGCGCGCCGCTTTGCCCGCCAGGTCATGGCGACGCCGCCCGGCGCCGGGCATCTCGAATATGCCGTGCTCGCCCTGGGCGACCGCGAGTACCCGCAATTCTGCGCCTTCGGCCATTCGGTGGATCGCTGGCTCCATGCCGGTGGAGGCCGCCGCCTGTTCGACATGATCGAAGTCGATGGAGAGGATGCCGATGCCCAGCGGCAGTGGCAGCAGCAGCTTGCCGCGCTCGGCGCGGAACCCGATCTGCCGGACTGGGAGCCTGCGGCCTATACCTCGTGGCGGCTGGCCTATCGCCGCCTGCTCAACCCGGGCAGCGCCGGAGGCCCGGCCTTTCTCGTCGGCCTCGAAGCCAGCGAAGGTGTCGTTGCCGAGTGGCGCGCCGGAGACATCGCCGAAATCCTGCCCGGCACCAACGACCCGGCGCGCGTTGCCGCCTATCTCGCCGATTGCGGGCTGGACGGCGGCGAGATCGCCAATGGCCGCCCGCTGGCAGAGCATCTGGCGACGGCGCTGATCCCGGATCATCCGGTCGTGGATGCCGAGGAGCTGCTGGCAGCGCTCCGCCCCCTGCCGCACCGTGAGTATTCGATCGCCTCGATACCCTCCGACGACCGCCTCGACCTGCTCATCCGGCAGGTCGACAGAAGCGACGGCACCCTCGGGCTCGGTTCGGGCTGGCTGACATCCTTCGCGCCGGTCGGCGCCGAGATCGCCGTGCGCCTGCGATCCAACGAAGGGTTCCACGCACCGCCTGCCTCCGGCGCAGGACCGCGCCGGATGATCCTGATCGGCAATGGCACGGGGCTTGCCGGACTGCGCGGGCACTTGCGCGCGGCGGAAGCGGAAGGACAGGGCGGACACTGGCTGCTGTTCGGTGAACGCAGCCGCGACCATGACACCCTTCTGCCGGACGAAATCGAAGGCTGGCTGGCGCGCGGTACGCTGACGCGGCTCGATCGGGCATGGTCGCGCGATGCCGATTGCGGCCGCTACGTCCAGCACCTCTGCGCCCAGGCCGAAGCGGATCTTCGCCAGTGGGTGGAAAACGGCGCGGCGATCCTCGTCTGCGGCAGCCTTCAGGGCATGGCCCCGGCCGTAGACAATGCCCTTCGCACGGCCCTTGGCGACGAGCGACTGGAAGCCATGGCCGAGGCAGGTCTCTATCGCCGCGACATCTATTAGGATCTTAGAGTCTGTTAGAAAATCCGCTGCAGGCGGATTTGCGGCACCGGCCCACGCCCCCACCCTACCACCCGCAGGATACTACCGTTGGGTGGTAGGGTGGGGGCGTGGGCCGGTGCCGCAAAANGCGGCACCGGCCCACGCCCCCACCCTACCACCCGCAGGATACTACCGTTGGGTGGTAGGGTGGGGGCGTGGGCCGGTGCCGCAAAAAATGCCCTTTTGGGGCATTTTTCAAACGGGCTCTTCTGTTCGGGAAACACTCCGAAACATTTTAATCATGGAACAGCGGCCCTTTCCCGAGCACTATGGGCATGCGTCAACGCAAGCGGAAAGGTACCGGCGATGGTCCGTAGGCGTAGCATAGCTCCAAGGTGGCTGCTGCCGTTGCTGCTGATCGGATCGATGGTCGCGGCTGCAATCGCGGCGGTGTTCGTCGTCACTCTGGAGTGAGTATTCGCCGGTGACGATCCGCGCCAGGAGCACAGATTGCCGCATAATACGCCTCTCGTCGCAACGGTCGTCGCCGGTCTGGTCGCGGCCTTTGCCATGGGCGCCCTCGCCCATCGCCTGAGGATTTCGCCGGTCGCCGGTTATCTGTTCGCCGGGGTGCTGGTCGGCCCGTTCACACCCGGCATCGTTGCCGACAGCGCCCTCGCCAATGAATTGGCTGAACTGGGCGTGATCCTGCTGATGTTCGGCGTCGGGCTGCATTTCTCGGTAAAGGATCTCCTCTCGGTCAGGAAGATCGCGGTACCCGGCGCCGTGATCCAGATCGCCTTCGCCACGGCGCTGGGCGCCGGACTGGCCCTATGGCTCGGCTGGAGCCTGGCCGCCGGTCTGGTTTTCGGCCTTGCCCTTTCCGTGGCAAGCACTGTCGTCCTGTTGAGAGCGCTCCAGGTCGGCAACCTGATGGACACCGAACGCGGCCGCATCGCCGTCGGCTGGCTGATCGTCGAGGATCTCGCCATGGTGCTGGTGCTGGTCCTGCTACCGGCCCTCGCGGGTTTCGCGGCGGGTCGCGCCCAGTCGAACGTCGATCTGGCCTGGATGATCGGACTGACCCTCGCCAAAGTCGGCGGGTTCATCGCCCTCATGCTGATCGTGGGCAAGCGCGTGATCCCGGCCGCGCTGCACTGGGCCGCGCATACCGGATCGCGCGAACTGTTCCGCCTGGCCGTCCTGGCGATCGCGCTGGGCGTGGCTTTCGGTGCGGCTTACGTCTTCGATGTCTCTTTCGCGCTGGGTGCCTTCTTCGCGGGCATGGTGATGGGCGAAAAGCAGCTCAGCCGCCGTGCCGCCGAGGAAACGCTGCCGCTTCGCGATGCCTTCGCCGTGCTGTTCTTCGTCTCGGTGGGCATGTTGTTCGATCCCGCTGTGGTCGTGGAGCACGGCGCCGCCGTTCTGGCCACGGTCCTGATCGTCATCGTCGGCAAGTCGCTGGCGGCCGTGGCGATCGTCAGGCTCTTCGGCCATCCCACGCAAACGGCGCTGGCGGTGGCCGCGGGCCTTGCCCAGATCGGCGAGTTCTCGTTCATGCTGGCGGCGCTCGGGGTCCGCCTCGGCGTGCTACCGGAGGAAGGACGGGACCTGATCCTGGCCGGGGCGATCTTCTCGATCCTGCTCAACCCGCTGCTGTTCCGCTGGCTCGCCGGCCGTCACAGCCTGGTCAAATCGGTGGCCGCGGCCGAGCAGGAACGCCGCGCTCCGGCAGGATCCGGCGAAAGAGTGGTCCTCATCGGCTACGGCCGCGTCGGCCGACTGGTCGCGGAAGGGATCCGCAAATCCCCGCGTGACCTCGTCATAGTGGAAGAGCGTGCCGACCTTGCCCGTGCGGCGCGCGAGGCGGGGCACGATGTCGTCGTGGGCAACGCCTCCAGCGACGACGTCCTCGATAGCGCGGGTATCCATGAGGCGACGAGGCTGATGATCGCCATCCCGGAAGGTTTCGAGGCCGGTGCGATCGCGCAGCGCGCGCGTCAGCTCAATCCCGAGATAGAGATCCTAGCCCGCGCCCATTCCGACGAGGAGGTCGAGCATCTCGAGAAGATCGGGGCCGATCATGTGGTGATGGGCGAACGCGAGATCGCGCGCAGGCTGCTGGAATTGCCGGGTACGGGACTCCGTCGAAAAACCTGATCGACAGGCCCGCAGGATCCTCCTTCTGAACATGCCATTGGTGGATTTTTCCTAATCTATCCGGGCGCTCTCAGCGCAAGCGTGTTAGTTGCCGAAGCCATACGGCTTAGCGCTTCAAACATCGGAAGAAGGCCGGGCCACTCTCAAGAGCGCCTTAACACTCCGTGACGTTCCTGTACTTTGATGAAGGGGCAGAATGCGGAGATAAGTCATGGAAAAGCCCGATGTCTTCACCGGAACCGAAGGAGAGAGCGACCGCCGCTCGTTCCTGACGGCCTGCGGGAAATACTCGCTGCTGGTGCCGCCGACCATGACCATGCTGCTGTCCACCACGTTAACCTCGCCCGCAATCGCCAAGTCCGGAGGCAGCGCGGGTGGGGGCGGAGGTAGTGGAGGTGGCAGCGGAGGTTCAGGCGGCGGTGGAGGCGGTGGCGGCGCCGGGGGTGGTTCCGGCGGCGGTGGTAGCGGCGCAGGCGGCGGCGGTCCCCTCGCCCGGGCAGACAATATCTGCAACACCGGCGAAGCCTCAACCGAGACCCTCGGCGATCGCAACCAGCTCGCTTCGGTTCAGGATCTCGACGTCCGCGGCCGTACCTGGAAGGCAACGTGCTGCAGCGATCTCGAACCCCGGACGCGCCGACCGTTCCTGGCCCGCGTGCAGGCCCGCCTCGGCAAGGCCAGCGGCAATGTCGCCGCCTCGAACTGCCAGCGCGTCTGAGCGGTAATGTCGATCCGTCCTAACGCTCGCGCATGGCTTCCTTCGCCTTGTTGATGGGCTTCATCAGGTATTGCAGCACGGTCTTGCGGCCGGTCCTGATCTCCACGGTCGAAACCATGCCCGGCATGATCGCGTATTCGTGCCCGTTCTTCGCCCGCAATGTGGAGCGCTGGGTCCGCACATAGACGCGGTAGTAGACCTGGTCCCGGTGGACTTCGTCCTGAAGGGTATCCGGCGATATCCGGTCCACCGTACCCGCCAGCGTTCCATATATCGAAGGATCATAGGCCGTGATCTTCACGGTAGCGGGCTGACCGGGGCGGATGAAGGCGATGTCGCGCGGCGATACGCGCGCCTCGATCAGCAACTGATGTTCCAGCGGCACGATCTCCATGAGCGAGCCGCCCGGCTGGATCACGCCGCCGATCGTCGTGACTTCCAGGTTCTTCACGATGCCCCGCACGGGTGAATAGAGCACCGTGCGGTCGAGCTGGTCCCGGCGACCGCCGATCACCTGGGTAACCTGATCGAGTTCGGCACGGGCCTTGGCATAGTCCGCGCTGGCATCGATGACGTACTGATTGCGCAGCGAATCCAGCTTGGCCTGGATTTCGTTCTCCTGGCGACGAAGCTGGATGATTTCCACCTGATTGGCGGCGCCAAGGTCCACCAGCGGTTCGGTCATGGCCAGTTGTCGGCGCGTCAGGGCCAGCGACTGGCGCAAGCTGGCCGTGGCGACATCCAGGTTCTGCCGCCGCGAGCGCATGAGTTCCATCTCGCGCGCCACCAATCCGGGCGTTTCCCTGACTGCCGCCGGGAAGTTCGGACTTCCGCCGTTGATCTCCGCCTCGAGACGCGCGGCGGTCGCCTCCAGCGCCCGCGCCTTGGCTTCGGCCTCGCCCAGCATGGAACTGAAGCGCGCGCGGTCCAGCGTCGCCAGCTTTTCATGAGGGCGCACGATATCGCCTTCATGCACGAAGATGCCGTTGACGATGCCGCCTTCCAGGCTCTGGATCACTTGCGAGCGCGAGGGCGGCGTGACCTTTCCGGGGCCTACCGCCACTTCGTCTAGCACGCCGAAATAGCTCCAGACGAGGAAGGCCAGGATGCCTACTGACAGGATCGGAATGATCCGCAGGCGCCCGACGGTGCGGAGCCAGCGGCTGTCCTCCTCGCCGCGCAATCCTTCAAGCAGCCCGCCGCCGGGCGTGGCCTGCAGGGAACCCGTCATGCCTGCTTCTCCCGGATTCCAGTTGGCCCCGCCAGTGCGCGAAGCACCGTCTCCTTCGGCCCGTCCAGCGCGATGCGGCCGGAATCGATGACGACGATCCGATCGACCAGCTCAAGCAGACCCGGTCGGTTCGTAGTTACCACCAGCGTCCTGCCGCGCAGCCATTGCCCGAGATTGGCCACCAGCGCGCGTTCGCTGATGTCGTCCAGCGGGGCGGAGGGTTCGTCCAGCAGCAGGATATTGCTGTTGCGCAGGAGCGCGCGGGTCAGCAGCAGGGTCTGGCGCTGCCCCCCGGAAAGCCCGGCCCCGCCCTCCTGAAGCAGCAGGTCGAAGCCCTGAGGCTGGTTCTGTACCAGCGGCAGGCCGCCGGTTACAGCCAGGGCGTGGAGGATCTGTTCGTCGCTCACGCCCGGCGCGCCGATCATCAGGTTCTCGCGGATGGTGCCCAGAAACAACTGCGCGCCCTGTCCCAGATAGGCCGTATCGCGGCGGATATCGACGGGATTGATCAGGGTAATGTTGGTGCCGTCCAGCAGCACTTCGCCGCTTGTCGGCCAGGCCAGGCCCGAAAGCAGGCGCAGCAGGGTGGACTTCCCCGCGCCGATCCGCCCGAGCAGGGCCACGCGCTCGCCCGCCCGGATCGAAAGGCGGTCCACCTTCAGGGCGAGCGGCCCATCGGGGTCGTAGGCGAAAGTCAGATCCTTCACCTCGTAATACCCCTTCAGTGCCGAGCGCCGCAGCAGCCCCTTTTCGGGGTCGTGGTCGACCGGCTTCTCGAACAGGTCCTCCAGTCCCTTCATCGCCACTTTGGCATTCTGCCAGCGCGTGAAGATCTGCCCGAACGGCACGAACAGCACGAGCGCCCGGCTGGTGAGGATGGAGCAGGCGATCAGCGCGCCCATCGTCATGTCGCCGTCCATCACCTTGAAGGCACCCGCCACCACGACCGCCGTATAGGCCAGTTGCTGAAGGGTCTGCGTCCAGTTCACGAAAAGGGCAGAGAGAAAACGCTGCTCGGCGCCGACGCGGGTTCCTGCAAGGGTGAGCCGTTCCCAGAGCGACTGGAAGCGTGCTTCGGCCTGGGCCGACTTGATCTCGTCGATACGCTCGATCGATTCCACGAGGATGGCGTTGCGCAGCGCGCCTTCGCGCATGCCTTCGGTGGCCAGCCTGGCCAGCGGGCGCTGCAGCAGCAGGCCGGGCAGCAGGATCAGCGCCGCCGCGCCGATCAGCACGAAAGTCAGTTGTCCGGCAAGGAACGCGAAGAGGACCAGGAACAGCAGGATGAACGGCAGGTCGATCATTGCCGAGACGGTCGTGGACGTCAGCATCTCCCGGACCTGCTCGACATCGCGCAGTTGGGCGATCAGCGCGCCTGTCGATCGTGGCCGGGCATCGCCGCGAATGTCCAGCGCGCGGGCGAAAATGCGCGAGGATATCGCCATGTCCGCGCGCCTGCCGATCCGGTCCACCAGTTGCACCCTGGCCGTGCGCAGCAGCAATTCGAGAAACAGCGCCAGCCCCGTACCCAGCGCAAGGACCCAGAGCGTGGAGATCGACTGGGCCGGGATGACACGGTCCCACACCTGCATAGCGAACAGTGACGTCGCGAAAGTCAGGAGATTGCCGAAGACCGATCCCAGCACCACTTCGCCGTAGCCACGCCGGTCGGCCATGATGATATCCCAGAGCCACGACCGCGTCGGCGCCCGCAGGAATTCATCGAGCCGGGCATCGCGCGAACGGGTGGACAAGGGTTCGACGAAACCCACTTTCCCCGTCGTCCGGCTGCGGAAGGCTTCGAGCGGGATCTCCACCGGCGCATCGTGGCGCATTCCCGGCATGGAGACACGGGCGCTGTGTCCATCGCGGGCGTGGAGGATCGCAGCGCCCTGGTCGTTCAGTTCCACAATGGCGGGAAGCAGGATCTGCGGAACCTGGTCGACCGCCATGGTCACGATCTGGAAATCCAGACCCGACAGGCGGGCGGCATGAACCAGCGTCTTTTCCGCGTCCATCCCCTCCGACCAGTACAGCCGGTTCGCCAGTTCCTGCGCCCCCACCGGAACGCCCTTGAGCGTACCGAGGGCGGCGACGGCGGCCGTCCAGGGCGGCGAAACGATCTCGGCACTGTCAGCCATCGAAGTCTTCCTCCTCACGCAGACGGGCGGGCAGGCCGAGCGATGGGCGCAAGGTGCCGCTGACGTTCTCGAACCGGACGCGTGCTTCCATGATGTCGTATTCCGCAACGATCCGGGCGCTGGCGGCGCGGTAGATCTCCAGCTGGGTGTTCAGCAGTTCGGTCAGTGTCCGCTTGCCCAGCTTGTATTCCTCGAAGAAGATGCGGCTGGCGGTGACGGCCTGCTCCTCCTGGTGGGCATAGGCGGAGATGCGCGCCCTGCCCGCGCGGATTTCCTGCCGGGCCGATAGCGCCTTGCCCCGCGCTTCGAGCACGACGGCGTCCCGCGTGGCTTCCGCGGCACGGCGGTCTTCCTCGGCCGCTTCGATCAGGTAGTGGTTGCTGCGACGATAGAGATCGCCCGTCACCGTCACCATCCCCGCGAAGGAATTGTCGCGCGTGTTGTAGGTGTAGTTGTTGCGGGTATAGCCGAGCTGGAGACCGAGCCGGGGGTAGCGCTCCGCCTTGGCCTGCCCGATCTTGGAGGCCGCCGCCTGTTCCGCTTCCTCGGTGGCGACCACGGCAGGAAGCTTGTCGTAGTCCGGCTCGTCGTCACCCGTTTCGAAGCGGGATACCTGGGCGGTGGGATCCTGGTAGCTCTGCGGCAGGTCGCCGATCAGGTTGAGCAATCCCGACTGGGCCACCGCCAGCGCGGTTTCGGCCTGGATCGCTTCCCCCCGCGCGCTTTCCACACGAACATCGGCCAGCATGAGATCGGACTTGTCCGAGACACCCGCATTCACGCGCAGCCCGATGAGGTGGCGCAGGCGTTCAAGCTCGCCGACCTGCTTCCTCGCCTCGATCGAGAGCAGTTCGTAACGCTTCACCTGGAGAAACGCGAGAGCGCCCTGCTCCGCAAGCTGATCGGCGACGGATTCCAGCTCGTATCGCCGCTGCCGCATGGTGGAGCGGGCCGCGCCGATCTCTCCCTTGGAGCGGCCGAAATCCCAGACCTGCTGCTGGAGGTAGACGCTGGGGCCCGCCATGTTCTCGTTCAGGCCCGAGGTATTGCGGCCGGAGAGCATGTTGGGGCCGAGATTGGCCTGATAGGAGACTTGCGGGTACCAGGCCGACTTCGCCGCACCCAGATCGGCGCGCCCCCGCGCAAGCGCGGCATTGGCGCGGGAAACTTCCGGGTGGCGCAGCAGCGTCAGGACCACGGCATCGGAAAGGTCGAGTCGCGCCGGAACCGGCGGTACACCGGAATCCTGCCCTTCAATCGACAACTGATCCACCGGCTGCGACACGGGCGGCGACGAAGCCGGCGCCGATGAGACGGGCGCGGCAGTCGGCACGACCGGCTGCCCCTGCCCTAACGGCGGCAATTCACCCGCGGCGATGGTCTCGTGTTTCTGCTCTTCCGCATGACATCGGCTTCCTATGATACCCAGGGCGGCAATCCCCACCGCCCCGGCGAACCTCCACTCCGTAATCGCCATGCTCCCCTTTCGTCGTTCAGATCGGTGGCAGGATTTCCGGTCAGACGATGACCATCACCGGGTGGTCGACGAAGATATCCGTCGTCCCCAGCGAGTAATGGTTGTAGGCCTCGCCGCCGATCAACGTCTGGCCCTGGAACACCGCGCCAGTCATCGTGACGCTGTCGTTCGCATCGCCGTTGATGGTCAGTTGATGGCTGCTTTCCGTCGCCCGGATCACCCCGGCCTCGGTCAGGTTTATGCGCCGTCCCGCATCGCCGATGCCCAGGTTGATCACCTCGATGTTGCGGATGTTGGTGGCCGTTCCCAGGTCCAGGACCTGCCCGGTGCCGCTGTCTATCAGCAGGGTGTCGGTTCCCGTTCCGCCGTCGATCAGCGTATCGGCCGAGTCGTAGACAAGGGTATCGTTGCCCGCGCCGCCGTTCAGGGTATCGGCGCCCGCACCACCGCGCAGGAAATCGTTGCCGTTGCCGCCGTTCAGCACGTCGTTTCCGGCATGGCCATAGAGGCGATCGTTGCCCGCGCTTCCGGTCAGCGTGTCATTGCCGGTACCGCCCTCGAAGACGTTCGCAGATCCGCTCGCATTCAGGAGGCTGAGATCGAGCAGCGTTCCGGTCGAAGAAGTGGACGTCAGGTTAGTGGTATCGGTGGCGCTGATGCTGATCGAATTGAGCAGGTCCACGCCCAGCGTCGATACGTTCTGCTGGAAGTGGACGGTGTTGAGCAGCTCGTTCACGGCAAGATTGTCGATGGCACCGCCACCGATCGCGGTGATGGTGAGAGTGGACGTCGGCGCGACGATGCCGAGCAGGCCCGCGGTGTTGTTGACTGCGATCTGCAGGCCGAGTTCGGCGGCGAGTGCCGTCGAGGCGGTCAGGGTATAGGCCCCCAGACTGAGCGCCAGCAGCGGCGCATAGCGCACCTGCACGCTCCTGAGGTTGTTGTTGGGATCTACCGCCGTCAGCGACTGGGTATTGAGGTCGATCAGGCCGAGCGCCTCCACCCCGACCAGCCCCAGCAGCGAGGTGCCGCTGGCCTGGACGATTGGCGCCTGCGCCGGGATCGCGGTGATGCTTACCGTCTGCGAGGCGCTGCTGCCGATGTTCCCCGCCGCATCGACGATGCGTGCGACCACACTGTGCGATCCGACCGCAAGCGTGCCCGCACCGTAGAACCAGGTCGAGCCGGAGGAACTGGCATTTACCCAGGCGCCGCCGTCGATCCGGATCTGTACCTGCTCACCCGTGCCGAGCGCGGCGCTCAGGGTGCCGCCGATAGTGGGCGAGGTATCCTGGGTGCTCCAGTCTCCGAGCGTACCGGTGTCCGTCGAAAGCGTAGTGAAAGCGATCGTCTGGACCGGGGCCGCCGTATCCACCGTCATTCCATAGGCATTGGAAGCGGTGCTGGCATTACCGGCGCCGTCAACGGCGACGGCGGTGAAGTTGTGCGCGCCATTGGCGATCGCGGTGGACGGGGTGAAGGTCCATGCGCCGAGCGCGTTCGAGGTCGTGCTGCCCAGCAGCACGGTGCCGTCGTAGACCAGAACCACCGTATTGGCGGCAGCCGTGCCCGTCAGTTGCGGCGATGCGTCGTTGGAGATGCCGCCATTGGCGATCACGCCGGTAGTGGGCGCGACATCGTCGACGATGCTGGAGATGACGGGCGGCGGCGGCGCGGTGATATCCACCGTGACGGTGAAGGGCGCCGATGCCGTGCCGGGGTTTCCTGCCGCATCGGTGGCGATGGCCGTGAAGGCGTAAGTGCCTTCCGCCAGTGCGGTCGGCGGGCTGAAGGTCCAGTTGCCGGTCGCATCGACTTGCGCGGTGCCGATCGTCGCACCGTTGGCCAGGATCGTCAGCGTCGACCCCGCCTCCGCCGTGCCGCGCAGCAGCGGGATGGTATCGTTGGTCGTGCCGCCGTTCGCCACCGCGCCCTGAACCGTGCCGACATCATCGGTCACGCTGGCGATTACCGGCGCATTCGGGGGAGTGATGTCCACGCGCACCGTGTAGGCCGCCGAAGCGGCGCCCTGATTGCCGGTAGCATCAGTCGCGCGGGCGGTGAAGCTGTGGTTCCCTTCCCCGAGCGGCCCGGTCAGGGTGTAAGTCCAGGCACCAGTGCCGTTTGCGCTGACGGTCGTTACGAATTGCCCGTTATCGTAGATCGACACGCTGGAATTGGCCTCGGCCGTACCGGCGAGCGTCGGCGTGGTGTCATTGGTGGCGCCGCCGCTTGCCACTACCCCGGTGCGCGGCAGGGCATCGTCGGTCACCGTCACGATCACCGGCGCAGGCGGCGGCGTGGTATCGACATTGACGACATAGGCCGTGGATGCACCGCTGAGATTGCCTGCCACGTCCCTCGCGGTTGCGGTAAAGCTATGCGCCCCGTCGGAAAGCGGCGAGAGCGGTGTAAAGCTCCACGCCCCCAGGTTGTCCGCGGCCGTGGTGCCGAGCAGGACGCCGTTGTTGTAGATGAAAACAGTGGCATTGGCTTCCGCCGTCCCGGTCAGCTGCGGAAGGGCATCATCGGTCGATCCGCCATTGAGAACCGGGCCGCCGACACCGACGTCGTCGATGGCACCGCCGATCACCGGGGCAATGGGTGCGGCCGTGTCCACCGTCAGGTTGAAGGCGGCAGTCGCGCCGCTCTGGTTGCCCACGGCGTCGGTCGCCGTAATGGTCAGGGCGTGATCGCCGGACGCCAGAGGCGTGGTAGGCGTGAAGGTCCAGGCGCCGGAACCATCGGCCTTGACGGTGCCCAGCAGGGTGCCGTTGTCGAAGATCGAGACGTTGGAATTGGCCTCGGCAGTGCCGGAAAGCGTCGGCAGGGTATCGTCGGTTCGCGCTCCCGTGGTCAGCGCGGCCTGGATTGGCCCGACATCGTCGGTGACTGCAATGAGCGAGGGCGTCGGCGGCGGCTGGATGTCCACGTTCACGGTGAAGGCGGTCGATGCCGCGCCCGCAGTTCCCGCTGCATTGACGGCCACGGCGGTGAGCACATGCGGGCCCTGCCCCAACGGATTGGTCGCCACGGTCCAGGCGCCGGTGCCGTCACTGATCGTCGTACCGACGAGCGTCGTGCCCTCGTAGATGTTGATGGTGAGGTTGGCCCCCGCCGTACCGCTGAGGGTCGGCGTGGGATCGTCCGTGGCGCCGCCATTGACGATGGGGTCGGTGATCGCTCCCACATTGTCGGCACCGCCGGTGATGACCGGCGCCCCCGGCACCGAAGTCACGATCGTCAGTGCATAAGGCGCCGAGGCATCGCTGACATTGCCCAGCGCGTCGGTTGCAGTGACCGTGAAGCTGTGCGGTCCTTCGGCAAGCCCGGTAGGCGGCGTGAATGTCCAGACCCCGCCCGTCGCGATAGTGGAGCCGAGGAGGACGGCACCGTCGTAGACGTTTACTGTCGAACCGGCCTCGGCAATGCCCGAGAGAGTGGGCGTTGTGTCGTCGGTTCCACCGCCACTTGCGACATTACCGAGAAGGCCACCTGCATCGTCGTCCGCCCCGGTGATTGCGGGAGCGGCGGGCTCGGTGGTGTCGATCACAGGGGTGGCGGAGGAGGAGAGATTGCCCGCAGCATCGCGCGCGATCACCGAAACGACGGACGCCTCGTTCAGCGGCGAACCGGGCGTGTAGCTCCAGTTCCCTGCGCCGTCAGCCTGAACAGTAATGGTGGGATTTCCAACGATCGAAATATCGACAAAGGCGTTGGCCTCCGCCGTGCCAGCGAGTGTCTGGCCGTTGCTCGGATCGACCACTGGCTGTGCGGGCGGTGTCAGATCGACGGTGAAGGCGATCGCATCGCCCGCGATGCTTTCCACGCCGCCGGCGGAAGTGGCCGTAGCCGTGAGGCTGTGGGGGCCTTCACCGAGCGCCGTATCCAGCGTCAAGCTCCAAGTCGTACCGGTGCTTGTCGTCGTGCCGACCAAGGTTCCGTTGTCATAGACCTTGATGATCGTGCCCGCTGCCGCCGTGCCTGAGACTTGCGGAAGGGTTTCATTGGTGAAGCCGCCGTTACTTACCGGCCCGATGTTCGGAGCGGTATTGTCAGCCACTTGCACTATGACCGGAATGGGCGGCGGCGTGGTATCGATGCCGTAATCGACCACGACCGTGTCCGGCCCGGAATTATTGCCCGCAGCATCGGTGGCGATTGCCGTCAGCGTCTCAGCATTCGCCGCCCGAGGCGTGAGCGTGATGCTCCACTGCCCCAGATCGTTCACTGTGGTGGTGTACGGCGTGGGGTTACCCGGTTCCGTCAGGGTGATCGTCGCTCCGACTTCCCCGGTGCCTATTACCGTCGTGCCGTCTGTCGTCAGCATGACCGGGGCATCCGGCGCGTCGGTATCCACGATGATGGCATAGTTGCCGGACAGCCCGCTCACGTTTCCAGCCGCATTGGTGGCGGTGACCGCAAATGTGTGCGGCCCGTCATCCAGGCTTGCGGAAGTGAAGGACCAGTCACCGGTCGGCCCAGCGGTGGTCGTGTCCACCGGCAAACCGTCCACGTAGAGCGTGATTACGGCGTCGGGGTCGGCCGTACCCGAAATTACCGGCGTATCGTCGTTGGTACTACCGCCGCCGCTGATCGTACCCGGTGTAGGCCCGTTGTCAGCCACCTCGTCGATGATCGGCAAGCCCGGCGTTCCGGTCAGTACCGAGAAGACGAACGGCGCACTGGCGGCTCCGAGATTTCCGGCAAGGTCAGTCGCCGTGAAAGTGATGCTGTGCGGGCCGTCGAGCAGCGGAGACGAAGGCGTGATCGTCCAGTTACCGGCACCGTCGGCCTGCACCGTGCCGATCAGGTTCTGGCCGTCGTAGACCCGCACCGTGGCATTGGCCTCGGCGGTCCCGGTGAACACCGGCAGAGTATCGTCGATCGTGTCGTTCGCGGAGAAAGTGCCGTTGACGGTGCCCTGATCATCCGTGGCACTGACGAGCACCGGCGCTATCGGCCCGGACTGGTCCACATTGACGGTGGTGACCGAAGAGGCATTCCCCGCCGCATCGATTGCCGTCACGGCGATCGGGGTATTGGCGGGCGTGGTCCCCGTAATGGGGTACGTCCACAAGCCGGTGCCGTCCGCCGTCACCGTGACGGGCGCGGCCGCCCCGATGACGATGCTGACGGTCGCGCCGGCCTCGGCCGTGCCGCTCAGCGTGCCACTGCCGTTGGTGGGATTGACCAGCGGCGCAGGCGGAGGCGTCCCGTCTACCGTGAACACGAAAGGCGCCGACTGGGGACTGCTGCTTCCGGCCGCGTTGATCGCGCTGACGGTGATGCTTTGCGGCCCGTCCGCCGTGACGGTCAGTGCATAGGTCCATGTACCGGTCGGGGACGCCGTTACATTGGTTACGAAAACGCCGTTGCTGTAGATCGCGACCGTGGCGTTGGCGTCCGCCGTACCGACAAGCGTGGGGGTCATATCATTGGTAAGACCCCCACTCAGCACGGGTGCGGTATTGCCCGGTGCGTTGTCATCGGCCTGGGTAATGACCGGAATGGACGGGATCGCCGTATTGACGGTGACCTGATAGCCCGGGGAAAACGCGCTGGTATTTCCGGCGGCATTGGTGGCGATGGCCGTGAAAGTATGGGGGCCGTTGCCCAGCGCTCCGGTGAGGGCAAGGCTCCAGTCGCCGTTGCCGTCGGCCGTTGCCGTGCCCAGCACATTGGAACCGTCGTAGACGGTCACTCTGGCATTGGCGCCCGCCGTGCCGACGATCACCGGCAGCGTATCGTCGGTTACACCCGCATTCCCGACATTGCCGACGATCGTGCCGACATCGTCCGTCACGCCGGTTATCAGCGGCGGCGCCACGGGGCTGATATCCACGGTGACGAGGTATGGCGCAGAGGCCGGGCCGACATTGCCCAGCGTATCCGTCGCGGTTGCCGTGAAGGAATGCGGCGTCGCGCTGAGCGAGCCAGCGGACGGGACCTGGAAGGTCCAGGCGCCCGTGCTTCCCGCCGTGACGGTGCCGATCAGCGCGCCGAAGTCGAAGATCCTGACCGTCGCTCCGGCCTCGGCCGTGCCGCTGATTTCCGGCAGGACATCGTCGGTCGTGCCGCCATTGGCGACCGGACCGGTCTGGCCGCCGACATCGTCGGTCACAAGGTTGATGATCGGCGCCTGCGGGGGCGTCCGGTCGATGATGATGCTGTCTGAGCCCGAGACGTTACCTGCCTCGTCCACCGCCGTCGCGATGACGGTAACGCCGTTCTGCAGCGTTCCGGCGGGCGTATAGGTCCAGGCGCCGAGATTGTTGGCCGTCGTCGTGTCGTCGACGGTGCCGTCGCCGTCGAGATCTAGTTCGATGAGGGAATTAGCCTCGGCCGTCCCGGTAAGAACCGTACCGGCGCTCGGTGCGATCACCGGAGCCGCGGGCGCGGCCGTGTCGATATTGAGCGTGAACGAACCGGAGAGCACACTGCCGTTGCCGATCGGATCGACCGCCGTTGCGGTGAAGACGTGTACACCTTCCGAAAGCGCGGACGTGGGCGAGAATGTCCATCCGCCGCTGCCGTCCATGGTCGCCAGGCCGACGGCGACGCCGTTGTCGTAGACCGTCACGGTGCTGCCGATCGCCGCCGTGCCGGACAGGACCGGCAGGACATCGTCGGTGAATGCGCCGTCCGAAAGCGGATCCTGGAAGCGGCCCACATTATCGGCTGCGGAAACGATGCTTGGTGCGGCCGGGGGCGCAGTGGAAATGGTCAGGACGAAAGGCGCGGACGTCGCGCTCGGCACGCCTGCCGCATTGGTGAACGTGGCCGTGAAGCTGTAGGTGCCGTTACCCAGCGCAGCGGAGGGCGTATAGCTCCAGACGCCGAATGGATCGGCCGTGACGGTGGTGACGAATGCGCCGCCCTGCAGAATGGAAACCACGGCATTCGGATCCGCCGTGCCGGACAGGACCGGCAGGGTATCGTCGGTAGAGGCACCCGTCGCCAGACTGCCTTGCACCAAGCCGACATTATCGAAAGCGGACGTGAAGACCGGCGTGGCCGGGACCACACTGTCCACGGTCAGCAAGTAGGGCTCGGAAGGCGTCCCGATATTCCCCGCCGCGTCCGTGGCGACGACGATGATGCTGTTACTACCCTGCGCAAACGGGGCAGTCGGCGTGAAAGTCCAGGCCCCCGTGCCGTTCGCTCCAGTGCTGCCAAGCAGTACGCCGTTGCTGTAGATGGACACCGTCGAATTGGCCTCGGCAGTCCCGGTCAGGGTCGGCTGGGTATCGTCGGTAATCCCTCCCGGGGCGATCGGCCCCTGCGGCAGGCCCACATTGTCGGCGATCTCGGCGATGACAGGCGCGGCAGGCCCGGCATTGTCGATGACCAGCGTAAAGCCGGCCCCCGGCCCCTCGTTGCCGACCGCATCCGTAGCCGTGACCGATAGCGTATGACTGCCCTGCCCGAGCGGCGCCGTGGGCGTAACCGTCCAGGCGCCGGTCCCGTCGGCCTGCGCCGTGCCGATCACCGTCGCGCCGTCGTAGAGCGTGATCAGGGCGTTGGGTTCGGCAGTGCCGGTGAACGTCGGCTGTCCGTCGTCGGTCGAGGCGCCGCTGGTGAGAGGCCCCCTGTTCGCCCCGACATCGTCGGTCACCGCGCTGATGACCGGCGCGATCGGCGCAGTCGCGTCCACTGTTCCCAGCGCGGGCAGCGAAGTATTTCCGGCGCTGTCGGTCGCCGTGACGGAAATCGGACCACTGCCGAGCGGCGCGGAAGGCGTGTAAGTCCAGACGCCCGAGGCATCGGCCTGGGCGGTATTATCGAACGTCCCGTCGTTATTGAGGTCGAGATTGACGATCGCATTAGGCTCTGCCGTGCCGGTGATGGTCTGGCCGTCCGGGGGATTGACGACGGGCGCCGCGGGCGGCGCGGTATCGACGGTGAGCGTAAAGGCCGGAGACGGCAGACTTTCATTGCCGGTGCTGTCGGTGGTCGTGACGGTCAGGCTGTGCGGACCATCGGACAGCGGCGCGGTAGGGGTGAAGCTCCAGGTCCCGGTTCCGGTCGCATTGGTCGTGCCCAGAAGTACGCCGTTGTCGTAGACGGAAACCAGTGCATTGCCTTCCGCCGTGCCGGTCAGCACTGGCTGGGGATCGTTGGTCGCATCACCGTCTGCCAACGGACCCTGCGCCGGGTCGGCGCCATCGGTCACCGCGCCCAGCACGGGGATGGGCGGCGGCGTGGAATCGATGCTGTCCTCTACCGTTACCGTTGCGGGGCTGGTCGCATTGCCTGCGGGATCGACGGCGATCACGCTGACCACCGTCCCATCTCCCAGCGGTGCAGGGAACGTCACGCTCCAGCGGCCGTCCGTACCGGCCGTCGCGGTCTGTTCCGGCGTGCCGTCGCCATTGGTATCGACAAGGACGGTCGCACCGGCCTCGGTCGTCCCGCTCAGCGTGGTGCCGTCTGTGGGATTCACCACCAGCGTTGCCGGGGGCGAGAGATCGATCACGACGCCGTAGAAGGTCGAAGGACCGCTGATGTTGCCCGTCTCGTCCGTCGCGGTAACGGCGAATTCGTGCGGACCTTCGGCCAGGGCGCCCGTCGTCAGACTCCAGTTGCCGGACGGATCCGCCGTCAGGGTGCCGATCAGCGTTGCGCCGTCGTAGACCCTTACCGTGGAGCCCGGCTCGGCCGTCCCGTTGATCGTCAGGGTCGGGTCGTTGCTGACGCCGCCGCGCGCGACAAGGCCGGTGACGCCTTCGGCATCGTCCAGCACTTCGACAATGCCCGGCGCCACGGGCACGCTGGCATCGACCGTTACTGCGGCAGGTGCCGAGACGTTACCCGCCGCATCGCGTGCCGTGACAGTGATCGCCGTGCCGTCAGGGATCGCGCTGCCGGGCACGTAAGTCCAGTTGCCCGCGCCATCGGCCTGCACGAAGGCATCCGCCGTGCCGTCGCCGTTGGTATCGATCTCGACCGTCGCACCGACTTCGGCGGTTCCCGAAAGCATCGTCCCGTCGGTGGGCCTCAGCGTCGGCGCCCCCGGTGCGCTGGTATCGACCGAGAAGAGGAACGGTGCGGACGGCGCACCGCGATTGCCCGAGGCGTCGATGGCCACGAACGTCAGCCTGTGCTGGCCTTCGCCCAGCGGCGCAGTCGGCGTGAAAGTCCAGGCGCCGTTGAGCGCGACCAGCGCCGTGCCGATCTGCGTCTCGCCATCATAGACGGCAATGGTGGAACCGGGCTCGGTCGTGCCGCCGAATGTCGGCGTGGTGTCGTTGGTCGCCCCACCTTCGGCAATCGGGACGATCACCGGAGATGCATCGTCGCTAGCCCCCGAAACGACGGGAGCGGCGGGCGGCGTAGTGTCTATCCCGTCATCGACGGTGGCAGTTCCCGCACCCGAGGTATTGCCCGCCGCGTCCGTTGCCGTGGCGCTGACGACCGTTCCGTCGCTGAGCGGGCTTGGCAGCGTGACGCTCCAGCTGCCGGTTTCGCCCGCCGTGGTCGTCGCATCGGCAACGCCGTCACCGTTGGTATCGACGCCGATCGTCGCGCCCGCCTCGGCCGTGCCGGAAATCGTGGTGCCATCGGTAGGGGCGAGAACCGGCGCCGCAGGCGGCAGCGTGTCGACCGAGAAAGCATGGGGCGCTGAGGCCGCGCTCTGGTTCCCGGCAGCATCGACGGCGACGAATGTCAGGCTGTGCGGCCCTTCGCCGAGCGGCGTGCCGGGCGTAAAGCTCCAGCTGCCATCCGGGGCGACGACTGCCGAACCGATCAGGGTTCCGTTATCGAAGACATCGACCCTGGAGCCCGGCTCGGTCGTCCCCCCGAAAGTCGGGGTGGTATCATTGGTGGCCCCGTCCGGCGCGATGGTATCGGTGACTACCGGCACCGGCGGCGGCGTCAGGTCCACGCCGTTGACAACCGTGACGCTGCCCGCGCCGGAACTGTTCCCCGCCGCATCCGTGGCGATGACGCTGACCACAGTGCCGTTGCCCAATTGCGAGGGCAAAGTGACGCTCCAGGTGCCGTCCGCGCCCGCGGTCGTCGTCTGGTCGGGAACGCCGTCGCCGTTGACGTCGATGGCAATCGCCGCGCCCGCCTCGGCCGTGCCGGAGATCATGGTGCCGTCGGTGGGGTTGAGCACGGGAGCCGCCGGGGGCGCCGTGTCGATGGTAAAGGCGTATGGCCCCGAGGCAGCGCTCTGGTTTCCGGCCGCATCGGCCGCCGTGAAGGTCAGGTTGTGCGCGCCTTCGCCGAGCGGAGCACCGGGTGTGAAGCTCCAGGTGCCGTCAGGCGCGACGACGACCGAACCGATCTGCGTGCCGTTATCGAAGATACCGATCGTGGCGCCGGGCTCTCCGGTGCCGCCGAAGGTCGGCGTTGTGTCATTGGTCGCACCGCCCGGTTCAACGGCCTGCGTTACCGAAGGCGCAGCAGGTGGGGTGGTGTCCAGGCCGGTGTCTACCGTGACGGTTCCGGCAGGCGATGCATTCCCCGCCGCGTCCGTCGCCACGACGCTGACGACAGTGCCGCCCGCGAGGCCCGCAGGCAAGGTTACGCTCCAGTTTCCGTCCGCCCCGGCAGTGGTGGTCGCATCCGCTACCCCGTCCCCGTTGGTGTCGATGCCGATCGTGGCCCCTGCCTCGGCCGCGCCGGAAAGCGTGGTGCCGTCGGTCGGGTTGACGGTCGGCGCGGCAGGAACGCCGGTGTCCACCGTGAAGCCGAATGGCGCGGTCGCGGCGCTCTGGTTTCCGGCCGCATCGGTTGCGGTGAAGGTCAGGCTATGGGCGCCGTCGCCAAGCGGCGTCGAGGGCGTGAAAGTCCAGTTGCCGTCCGCTCCGACGGTAGCCGTGCCGATGCGGGTGCCGTTGTCGAAGACGGTCACGGTCGCGCCGGGTTCGCCGGTTCCGCGGAAAGTGGGCGTGGAATCGTTGGTCGAGGATCCCGCGACCAGCGGCCCGGTTACGGGCGCGGCATCGTCACTGGCGCCGGAGAATACCGGGACCGCGGGCGCCGTGGTATCAGGCGGCGGATTGCCGGTGCCCCCGCCGTTCCCGCCCCCTCCGCCGCCGCTCGCCGCTGCGGCCACGCCGCCGCCGACTGCCAGCGCGCCGAGCCCGATGAGCAGGCCATTGCTGATGCCGCCGCCTGCTGCAGCACCGCCGGCCGCGCCCGCCGCTGCGGAGCCTTCCACAGGCGCGAAATCGTAGCTGAGCGCTTCCGTGGAGAGATCGCCCGGCGCGACGCAGGAGGCATCGCCCAGGTTGACCAGCCATTCCGACCCGCTGGCAGGATCATCCAGAAAGAGTTGCCCGAGATCCTGCGGAGAACAGCCGAAATAGCCTTCGAGACGCAGCGTGGATCCGTCGGCGAACTTCAGGATCAGGTCGTCACCCTCTTGAACCATCGATGTGACCGAACTGGGCGGGGCAGCGATCCTGACGTTGGAATCCGCAGGAACGGGTATCCGGGATTCACCATCGCGTGCGACGGAAGTGGTTGTCGCCTTGGTGGCGCGATTCACGATCTCGACCCGCTTGTCCATCTGGCTGCTCCCAACATGGATGCACCACCGCAAGGTAGTGCAATCGTTGATCACGAAGACGGCCCGCAGACACGGACGAGAAGGAGGGGTGAAATCAGTAAGGCAACAGAACTAACCAAATCCCGCTCAAGTCAATGCAGCGAACTTATCTGCACGAACAGGATCTATACGCCCCTCCAAACCATCAATACGTCAGCGACCCAATCCCATGGCAATGAATAACTCAGGCAATCTCACCTAGTGGTTTCCGCCTGACATAAGAGTCCGGTTCGGGATTCCCTTTGTTGCGTTCGCATGCGAGTCTGGCGCATGCGCACAGG
>NZ_MSQB01000060.1 GCF_002149965.1 Novosphingobium panipatense
GGCGCTTCTCATGATGAGATGAAGGGGGTCAATTTTAGACGCCGATCACCCCGCTAAGGGGGTCAATTTTGCACGCCGCTCCACATGGTTGACGAATATGAGGCACTGTATCGGCAGCTTGCCCTCGCGCCGGTAGTGATCGGCAATGAGCCGGATGTGGCCCTCCCGCTTGTTGCCAATGTCGCATGACACACAAGGCCTGTGTCTGCGTACCAGCACGCAACGAAGCCGAGCATATCGGTCGTCTGATCGAAGCTCTGGCGCAGCAGACGGCCCAGATTCCGTTTGCCGTCGCCATCTGCGTCAATAACAGCAGCGATACGACCCGATCCGCTGCCGTTGGCGCCACATTGCGCTTCCGCGCTCCTTTCCTGCTCGAAATCATTCAGCGAGACTTCGAACCTGACCTAGCCCATGCAGGATCAGCTCGCCGTGCCGCGATGGACCTTGGCGCTGAAATAGTCGGCTCCGGAGGTTTGCTGATTTCGACAGATGCGGATTGCAGGCCTCCGCCAGATTGGGTCCATGCCAACCTTGCGCATTTCATGCCGGATCGGATCATCGGTGGGCGGATCCAACTGGACGAGCTGGAAGCCGCCAAGGCTCCGGCAATATTCGCACTTCGCGGCCGCTTCGATGCCTATTGGCGGGCCGTGCGCGCGATTGAAGACGCGATTGATCCGGTCGAATGGGATATGCCGCCCCGGCATGGCGATCATACGGGCGCGAGCCTCGCATTATCAGCGGATCTATACCTTCGTGCAGGCGGTGTTCCGCTTCTTCCCACCGGCGAGGATCGTGCCTTGGTAGAAGCGGCAATCGAGGCCGGCGGCAAGCTCATTCACCCCAATGCGGTATGGACCCGCGCATCATCCCGAACCGTGGGCCGCGCCGATGGCGGCATGGCGGCTGACATGCAGCGATGGATCGACTGTGCAGCGAGCGGTGCCATACCATCCGTCCCTGCCCTCTCGCATTGGGAAAAGCGCGCACGGTGGCGGCTTCGAGCCAAGCGGAACATGAGCGCAGCGGCGCGAGTGGAGGCCGAACGCGCCTTGCCGCCTATGCCCTGCGACATGCCGCTTCCAGAGCTGGTCGTGACGCCGTGAGCAGCCCTATCGGCTATTATGTGCATCATCATGGCGATGGCCATCGACAGCGAGCGATCGCGATCGGTCAGTCGCTGGGCGGTATCACCCTGCTAGGGACCGGGCTGACAGGCAAGACCGGAAATCTCCCTTTTCTTGATCTGCCCGATGACCGGTTTGATGAAGGATTTGCCGGGATTGACCATGCCGAGCGGCCTTCATCGCTGCATTATGCACCGCTGGATCACGAAGGCATCCGGCAACGCACAGCCATGATGGCACTGTGGATAGCACGGTCGCGGCCAAGCCTGATGGTGGTCGATGTGTCGGCCGAACTGGCAATGCTGGCCCGCCTCGCATCAGTGCCCACGGTCTATGTCCGCTTGAGTGGCACCCGGCTCGATACGGCGCATCTGGATGCCTTTCGCGGCGCGACTGCTCTCCTTGCTCCTTTCCATGAAGCCCTGGACGATGACGACATCCCCGCATGGGTGCGAAAAAAGACCTTCTACGCTCCGGGTATCATCCGGCCAGTGACCAATAGCGAGAACAAACGCGACGGGGCCGTGCTGATCGTTCTAGGGCGCGGAGGCGGCATATCCGACGGTGAAAGGTGGGCGCAAGTTGCCCGCGCTACGCCGGAGCGGCAGTTTCGCATCATCGGCCCCTGCACTGTGCCCAGCTTGCTGCCGAATAATCTCGAATTGCGGGGATGGGTCGACGATGCTGATGCGCAAATCGCCGCCGCAACGGTCGTCATCGGCGCAGCCGGCGATGGTGTCGTCAGCGCCGTATTGGCGGCGCGTCGTCCGTTCATCTGTATGCCTGAGCCACGCCCATTTAACGAGCAGGTATCGAAGGCAAGGCGGCTTGGCGCTGTAGGCGGCGCTATCGTCCGGTTTGACTGGCCCGCAGCAAGCGATTGGACGGGTCTGATCGATCTAGCGATTGATCAGGCTGAGCACTGGCCTGCCTGTCTGATGAACGAAGGCGGGGCGGAAGCCGCCGCCCGCTGGTTGAATGATCTCACCGTCGCACCATCGGCAGACAGGAGCCGTACTGCATGATCCCCAATATCGAGGAACAGGCCCCAGGCACGATCGATATAGTCGGTCGATTGTCAGCACTTGGCGCGCGCTATGACGCGGCACCCAACTTCCCGGCCGGGAGTATGTCGGCTCTGGTCGAAAGCGGGCACCATCGCTGGTTTGCGCCGCAGGCGTCTGGAGGCGAAGCCTTCGAGAATGAGGGTGCGCGCTGCCATGCGATGGCACTTGCGTTGCGCCAAGTTGGCCGCGGCGATCTCAGCATCGGTCGGCTCTACGAGGGCCATGTCAATGCGATGTCGCTGTTCGAATGGTACGGGACACCCAATCAGCATCGCTGGCTGGCAAATGCTCTCGATCGGGGGGCATGGTTCGGAGTGTGGGCGACCGAACCCCCTCCTGGCGTCTGCCTGACGCAAGACGCCACGCCTGTACTTCTAGGTGAGAAGATGTTTGCCAGCGGCGCTGGCGGACTCGATTATGCGCTTGTCACGGCCGCCAGCGAGGGTCTGGCGCGGCGCCTTGCGATTGCGCCTGCTAATAACAAAACCCGCACTGACCTCTCTGGATGGCGTGTGCGCGGGATGCGCGCGAGTGTCAGTGGACGCTATTGCCTGGAAGGCATGGCGGTCGAGCCGCTCATGCTGCTGGGTGAGCCGGGTGACTATGACCGCGATCCCCGTTTCACCGCTGGCGCTTGGCGCTTCTGCGCAGCGCAGCTGGGTGGGATCGAAGCGCTTGTCGCGGAAATCCGCCGCGCCATGCGCGACCCCGCGCGCGAGGATCCAATTCAGCGTGCCCGGTTTGCGGACGCAGTCGTTGCGGTGCGAACCGCCGGCTTCTGGGTAGCTGAGGCCGCGCAGCGTTTTGCATCGGGTCATGACGATGCCGTCGCTATCGCCCGGCTGACACGCGGTATTGTCGAAAATGCCGGGTTCACCGTCATGGAGACCGCAGCCCGGATTTTGGGAACACAGAGCGCCTTTGATGGACAGCGTGCTGACAAGATCATTCGCGATCTATCCCTGTATCTGCGGCAGGCAGGCCCGGATCATGCTCGCGACGAGGCCGCCAGGGCGCTGCTCGACCATGACATTTGGAATGATGGCGACCGTCTGTGGTGAACGCCGAACCTTTGATGCGCAGCCGCTGGTCGAAAGCGCGCTGGCTTGTGCTGGCGCCCCATCCGGACGACGAAACGCTTGGGGCTGGCGCGCTGATTGCACATTGTGCCGCCAGCGATCGATTGGGGGGTATCATCTTTCTGACCGATGGGACGGGATCGCACCCTGAAGGTACGCCGCGCGTTGCTATGACCCGGCGCAAGGAAGCCAGTCACGCCCTTGGCAGGATCAATGCCGCCGCGATCCCGAAGATCTGGATGGGGTGGCGCGATGGCCATCCTCACCCCATCGAGAGCAAAGCATTCGCGCGTGACGCCAATAGGCTCGCAGCGTTGATCCGCTGGCGCAGGATCGATGCGATTGCCGTATCCGATCATAGCGAGGCACATTGCGATCATGTCGCGGCCTTTCGGCTTGCCGAGGCCGCTTCGCGCAGGGCGAGGCGCCCAGTCTCTCTGTTTGCTTATCACGTCTGGAGCGATCCTGCGCGGCACGTGCGACGTATCACGACACCTGCCCTGCCTATCGGGCGGCGCCGGCACGCCCTTCTGGCGCATCGTAGCCAGATGTCGCCGGTCCTGGGCAAGGGTTTCCGGCTTCCGCGCGAGAAGCTGCGCATGCCGGCGCGGGACATACTGACATTGAGGAAGGATTGCCGATGACCGGCACCAGCCTGACAGCTAAATATTTCGACGACATATTTGGGTCAGATGATGACCCATGGAATCTGGCGTCAAGCGATTACGAAGCGGCTAAATTCGCGCATACCCATGATGTCCTCTCGGATCGCCGATATGGCCGCGTACTAGAGATCGGCTGCGCGCATGGCGTGCTGACCAGCCACTTGGCGCCGATGTGCGATAGCCTGCTGGCAATCGACATCAGCACCAAGGCACTCACGAAAGCGCGAGAGCGTGTGGGCGATCGTCCCGGTGTGACCCTCTCCCAAATGGCGTTTCCGCAGGAGACGCCGGATGCCGATGCTTTCGACCTCGTGGTTCTGTCCGAAGTCGCCTATTATTGGGGCCTCGTGGACCTGGATCGCGCAAGCGAATGGCTGCGCGATCATCTCGCGCCTAGCGGTCGCGTGATCCTCGTTCATTATACCGGCGAGACTGATTATCCCCATAGCGGGGATGAGGCGGTCGAAGCCCTATGGACTGAGCTAGGCTCGGATTTCGAGGTGGAACTGTCCGAGCGCAAGGACAAATACCGGCTCGACCTTTGGAAGCGCCGCTGATGGGCGTTTCCGTTCTCACGATCGTCCGCAACCGCAGCGCGCATCTGGCGCAGCTGGTAGAGGGTTTGCGGCGTAGCGACCATCAACCCGATGAGCTGATCATCGTTGATATGAGCGACGATCCGGTTGCGTTGCCATCGGCAAATTTCCACGTGCATATCGATCGGTTCGAGACCAACGGTCTGCCACTGGCAGCTGCGCGTAATCGCGCTGCCTCGCTCGCCAGCCATGACAAACTCGTCTTTCTGGATGTCGATTGCATTCCCATGCGGCATTGCATGGGTCTTCTGGCCGATACGCTCAGCGAACATGATGCCCTTCTCTGCGCAGACATTCGTTATCTTGGCCCAGACGATGCGCGTGGTTCCTGGAACGAGACAGACTTGCTGGGGCGTGGCCGGGCGCATCCGGTCCGCTCATTCCCGCAAACGGGCGTGCGAGAAGAAACCAATGCCGGGCTGTTCTGGTCGCTTGCTTTCGCCCTGCGTCGATCGACCTTTGAGACCCTGGGTAGGTTCGACGAAGGATTCACCGGCTACGGCGCCGAGGATACGGATTTCGGCTTCAGGGCGGCCCAGAGAGGTTTGAAGCTGTTATTCGTAGGCGAGGCTATCGCCTGTCATCAATATCACGACAGCTATGAGCCGCCGGTCCAAAATGTCGCTGATATTGTTCGTAACGCGCGAGAGTTTCATACACGCTGGGACCATTGGCCAATGGAGGGATGGCTTCAGGCCTTTGTGCGCATGGGTTTAGTAAGCTGGACTGGCGACAGGCTGGAACTGCTGCGTTTGCCGACAGATGCCGAGATGATCGCGTCCCGCATCGAACCGTTCCAATGGGATAAGAAAGATGAGCCGGTGTTGGAGATTAGCATGCTGACTCAGGAGCCTGTCTATGATCAAGAGCTACGACGCATGGATGCGAACGGGATTTGATTTCTGGATGCTGGGAGCTGAAGCCAGCATAGTGATGACAATGCGAATGGCCCGGTTGGCATCGGGCGGCACTGATGCAAACGCTGAAGCCAAACTGATGGTGAACGAGAAGATCCGCGCCATGATCGAGTTGCAAACCAAAATGATGGCAGGATCGCTGGGATCAACGCCACTAAGCGACACGCGCGGCGCTCTCAAACATTACCGGAGCAAAGTTTCTGCCAATAATAAGCGGGATATGACGCACGTGGTACAGAGTCCCTCGCTTACGATTTCGACCAGTACCTGCGTCGATTGGGTCCGAATGTTCCGTCTACTACACTGGCGAAACTTCGATCGACCTCAAAGGTCGATCTCTTCGCGCCAAGCGAGCCCCTTAGGGGCTACCTGGCTACTTTGCCATCGCTTGCCGCCTCACTCCGCGACCCGAGCATCCCACCCGATCTTTCCGACTTCCGCGCCCTGTGCGAGGCATATCTTAAGGTCTACAACGCTGCCTTCCGCAAACATGAGATCGATGTCTTGATCTTCGCCCAGATGACGGCAGCGATCCCGGGCGTGCTGGCCAAGAGCCGTTATCTGCGGCGCATTGACCGGCACAGCTATGAAACCTACGGCGCCGACACCACACAACCGTCAGCTATCCTTGTCTCCCAGCTCCGATCCGGACAGTCGCTTATCGTGAAGAGTTTCGGGCGCCGGTAGGCGTACGAAAGTCTCCGAGGCACGAACCCGCGGGCCCCACTCACTGGCCTATGGATAT
>NZ_MSQB01000061.1 GCF_002149965.1 Novosphingobium panipatense
TCCTGTGCGCATGCGCCAGACTCGCATGCGAACGCAACAAAGGGAATCCCGAACCGGACTCTTATGTCAGGCGGAAACCACTAGGTAAATTCCGCGTATGGGGGCTCGCAAAGGGGCCAGTCGAACTCGTCGAGCCCTGATCGGTCTTAGCGTGAGTTGCAAATGCCATTGTCTTCCGGTGAAGAAATCAATGCCCATTCCCTAAGTGACCTGGGGAAAGTCTTCGAAGCCCGGATAGCGAGCCTGACCGGCGACCTAGAAAACGCGCTGCTCGCATCGCAGGAAAAGCTGGCGGAACTCCAGCAGCAACTGGATCGTGAACGCTCTATCACTGCCGACCTGAAGCACGCAAGCACGAACGCGACACTGCAATTGACTGTCGCACAGGCGCGTGAGAGCCTCGTGCAGGATATGGCTCGGATCGACGAGCGCGCGAACTTGGCCTTGCGCTTGTCGGAACGGGCATCGGAAACATCGACGGCGGTCAAAGCCGAGATGGCTTTGGAAATGGGCCTCGCTCGCGAAATCGTCGCGGAAGCGCGCGCGCACCTAGCAGGCACGCAAGCTGAGCACACAAGGCTGGCAGATCACACCTCGGCCCTGATCGCAGATGTCCGCGCAAGCGTAGTCGCCGATCTAGAGGTCCGAATCGCCGAGGAGGCTGAGCGTATCCTGGCTCTGGCCCATGCCACGACTGCCGAGGCGGCTCGACTGGAAGCAGATCAGGCCTACGCAAGAACAATGGATGCGCTTGCGCTCAGGGACGCCGACATCGCCTATCTCGATGACCGGGTGGACAATATCTCGTCCGGCTCGGAGCAAGTTTCAGGCAGCTGCGATTCAACGTCTTGCGACGCGAATGAAGAATTTTCTGCGACGCTCAAAGCGCAACTGATGTCCGATATCGCCCGTATTGAGGCCGGTGCCGAACAGCGCCTTATGGCAGCAATGACAGAGGTTCGCGCCAGAACGGCGGCTCTGGCACGGACCTTGGCGGAATCGCGGTCGCCTCAGGACATCGCTGCCAACGACGATGCCGCCGTGGCGGGATGCCTCAATTGGCTGATGCACCATGGCGCGACCGCGCTGGACGAGACTTCCGGTTTCGAAATGCACACTGCCTGGGCTTGGTCGGACAGGACGTTCGTGAACGCTGCCTATCGCTGGTTCCTCAACCGTCATGCCGAACCGGCCGGACTGGAGCATCATTCCCACATGATGCGATATGGAAAATCCCGCCGGCAGCTGTTGATCGACATCGCCGGTTCGGCCGAAGCGCAAGGACGCTTGCACCAGCGGGTGCTCTCCGAAAGCGAAGATGGAGACTTTCTTTCAGGCGCCTATACCCAGTTCCTGGGGCGCAGCATCGATAGTGGCGGGCAGGAGCATTATCTTCAGGCGCTTACACGCAAGGGCCAGACTGGCCGCGGTCATGTGCTGAACGACATAGCCCACTCGCGCGAGGCACATCTCAATCGTACCACACTTGCCTCAGCATGGCGCTTCGCAAAGAAGGCTCAATCCCCTTCGCTGCGTTGGCGTGAAGCCTTGAAGCGCATAAATCCCTATAGCCGGATAGCGCGACGTCGCACCTGGCAGATGGCGCGTCTAGCGATGCTGGAAGCCGATCAGCACAGAGCCAATGCCTTGGCCGCCGAGCACACGATCGCCACGCGTGAGCATCTGACGAGCCTTGTCGATGCCATCTTCACCGCCGAACAGACGCATATGGCCGAAGCGCTTGCGAATGCGTTCTCCGGCAGGCAATCCAGCCCGACCGCACCAGCGGTTGCTCCCCCGCCTGCCGTGACGACGCTTTCCCAAGCTCTGGCGCCTTCGCTCGGACTGCTGCTGGGCGATACTTCGGCACAGCGGCAGGCCAGCGATATCGCGCGCGCCATCCGCATGGAACTCCAGGAATTAGGTCTTTAACGCATGTCAGGTATCATTTCAGCCACCAAAAGCGATACGGGCCGTTTTAAAGGCCTGACGGTGGGAATCGTCTGCGCAGGATCTCCCGTGGCCGGCAATGGGGGAGCGGAACGTTTCTACGCCGGCTTGTGGCGCGGATTCGAGGAAATCGGGTGCGTTCCCGAATTCGTAGAGGTGGCAGCTTCAGAACCTTCGGTCGATCAAATTCTCGATAACTATCGACTTGCTGCAGAAACTGATGTTTCCAGGTTTGACATGATTGTTTCAAGCAAGGTGCCGACTTACGCGGTTCGGCACCCCAATCATGTAGTCTTTCTCAACCATGCCGTCCGTATCTTCGATGATATGTTCGAACGCCGCTTTCCCGATGCGACCATCGCGGACTATATTAACCGTGCCCGCATCCACGCGGCCGATCATGCAGCCCTTACCCACGTCAAGGCGCTAATGTCGCAAGGGTATGAAGTGTCGCGCCGCCTTCATCGCTGGCGTGGCCTTTCGGCCGAAGTTCTTCATCCGCCTCTAGGCTTTAATGATTTCCATCCGGGAGAAAACTTAGGTGAATTTTTCCTCCTAGCCGGCCGCCTCCACCCCTGGAAGCGCTTCGACCTTCTTATCAAAGCCATCAAGGCCTCCTCTCGCGACATGTCCTTGGTTATCGTGGGAGAGGGCGAACACTCGGAAGAACTCCATGCGTTGGCCGGTAACGATCCTCGCATCAAGTTCTTGGGCCGGGTCAGCGACGAAGAACTAGTCGATCTCTATTCACGCGCCATAGCCATTCCCTTTATCCCGCAACGCGAAGACTACGGTTATGTCACGCTGGAAGCCTTTGCCAGTGGCCGCCCTGTCCTTACGTGCACAGACTCAGGCGAGCCTGCGCAGATCGTGCGAAATTACGAAACCGGGCTGGTCGTAAAGCCGACACCGGCAGACCTTTGTTCCGCGCTCGAATGGTTCTGGGACAACCGGCAGGACGCACGGGAAATGGGCCTGCGCGGCCTGGAACAGGTCAGCCGCATGTCCTGGGCCAATACCGCCTATGCGCTGGCGGGTGCCGCGATGGAGGGCATCGCGGACCCTGCGCAGGCCCCGCTCAAGGTCGCGGTCCTCGACATGCAGCCGATAGATCCGCCCACGGGCGGCGGACGGTTGCGGTTGCTCGGGCTATACCATGGCCTTGGCGAGCGAACCCGCGCCAACTATATTGGCACTTATGACTGGCCTGGAGAGCGCTTCCGCGCCCATGCTCTCACGCCTACCCTGTTCGAAACGGACATTCCCCTTACCGACGAACATCATCGCGCCTCGGCAGCGTTGGCAGAACGGGCCGGGGGCAAGAACGTAATCGATTTGGCGTTCAGCCGACAGGCCCATTTTTCTCCCGACTATGTCGCAGCAGTACGCAAGGCGACCGAGGAAGCGCATGTCGTCGTCTTTTCGCATCCTTGGATATACCCGCTGGTCAAGGACCAGTTGCGCCCAAACCAGGTAGTCATTTACGAATCTCACAATGTGGAAGGGTTCCTGCGGGCGCAATTGCTTGACGACGCCAATCCGGTCGAACGGGAGATTCTGGAAGGGGTGATCTCGGACGAACTGGAATGCGGGCGCCGTGCAGACTGGATTCTCACCTGCTCTCACGAAGATCTGCTTCGTTTCAACCGCCTTTACGGCTTCTCTCCCGAAAAGATGCGGGTGGTGCCCAATGGCGTCATGGCCTTTGCCAATCCTGCTCCCACGCCTACCGACCGTTCCACTGCGCGGCAGGAACTGGGCCTGTCGGCCAGTGCCTTTGTAGGTATCTTTATCGGCAGCGCATATGGGCCTAACGTGGATGCGGCTCATTTCATCAATGACGTGCTTTCTACCGCAAGACCGGAGACGACGTTCATCATCGCCGGCGGCGTTGGTGCCGGACTGCGCCCAAAGGGGTCGAACGTCATCATCACCGGCCCGTTGGACGATGCGACACGGGATAAATGGTATGCGGCTGCCAACTTTGCGGTGAACCCGATGATGGCCGGGTCAGGAACGAACATCAAGATGTTCGATTTCATGGCGGCCGGACTGCCTATCATCACCACCGAGATCGGAGCGCGCGGGATCGATTCCGTTGGCGATTTCATGCGCGTGGTCGCGACCGACGTCGATAGTTTCGCCATGGCAATCGCAGAACTGCGCAATGCGCCCGAGCATTGCGCAGCCATGGGCAAGGCCGCGCGCGACTGTGTGGAGGAAAGTTATTCCTGGGAACGCATCTCGGACTTGCTGGGTCGTTTCATGGCGATGCGTGAGGCGATGGCCGGGCAGTCACGGCCAAAGTACTCTGTGGTCATCCCGTCTTATGAGCGGCATGGCAAACTTGGCGAATTGATGGAGGCGTTGGCCCATCAGGTTGAGCGCGATTTCGAAGTCGTGGTCGTCGATCAATCCGCCAATCGCTGGAGCCGCGCCGATGAGGCTTGGGGTTTCCCGCTGTCGTACTACCACAGCCCTGTGAAGGGTGCCGTGCGGGCACGCAACAATGGCGCCATGTTGGCCCAGGGAGAGATCATCGCCTTCGTGGACGACGATTGCCTGCCTGATCCTGATTGGCTGAGCAATGCCCGCAAGTATTTCGATGACGAGGCGGTCGTGGGACTCGAAGGGCTGATCCGCTCCGATCACGAGAATGACCCTGACTGGCGACCGGTCACAAATGTCGGTTTCGAGGGGATCGGCTTCATGACCGCCAATCTCATGGTCCGTTCGTCGGCGTTTCAGCACCTCGGTGGCTTTGACCTGCAATTCGACAAGCCGCACTTCCGTGAAGACACCGATTTCGGTTGGCGTTTGCAGGATTTGGGCACGGTGCCTTATGGACGGGACGTTGCAGTGTTTCATCCTGCGCAGCCGCGATCCATCGAACGTGAATCGCTGGCGGAACGCACCAAGTTCTTCTGCAAGGATGCGCTGCTATGGAACAAGCATCCCGAACGCTATCGGGAGCTGTTTATCGCAGAAGGCCACTTCCTGTACACGCCCGGCTTCAAGGACGCGCTGATGGCGGGTTTCCATGCAATGGGCAAAACCGCGAAAGATGTTCCCGACTGGATGAAAGAGCGCCTGCTCGAAGGCACCAGCGAACCGGCCTGACACCGCAGCAGGGAACGCCCCCGGACGGTCGATCCGGGGGCAGGCGACCTGTCAAAGCTGCGCCATGACGTGATCGATATGCTGGTGCGGCATCATGCCTTGGGGATCAAGGCCAGCATAGACATCAAACGACTGGTGTACGAACTGCTCCAGCCCGAATGGGCGGTAGCTGTCTACGTTTTTGAACACATATTCGCCTTTTACGCCCAGGCTTTCCGCAATTTCAGGATAGACGGCAAAATGTGGTCCGGAAGCGAGATTGTCGTGCGGACTGATGCCGGGGATTGGTTTTCTGCCCTGCCGTTTTATCAACTGGCTCGCTATATCGCGCAGTACCCGTATCTTGGGATGGTTGATGCTATACATGAAAGCATCTTCCCGACCCCAGCGGCGAATGGACGCGGCGATATCGACGCCGGTGGTGTTGACTTCCTCTACCAGCCTGTCGCGCTCGGACTGCCATAGCCCCAAATAACCGCAGCGCTCAAAAAAACCGCCATTGAAACGCTTCAGCGTATCCGCTTGATCAAGCCCCGCCTTGAAGCAGGCATAGACAATCGCAGAATGATAATGGTTCGTCGGCCCGTCTACCAAACTGTCGTTATGTTTGAGATACGTGAGATCAGGATGATAGGCCCTGAAAGTAAACATGGGTAGTGTCAACCGGCGCGCAAAACTGACCCCCTATCGGCGCCCAATATTGACCCCACCTCTGGGTAGTGCGGCGGTTATCCCGGTAGT
>NZ_MSQB01000062.1 GCF_002149965.1 Novosphingobium panipatense
CTTCCTTCCTTCAGGATTCGACAACCAGAAGTGTGCGCCTCCACCGGGGTCCGAGGAAGCAGCCGCAATTACACGATGACTCATAAAGAAGCGGCCTGATTACAGAGGTTTGCGATTCTGCGGGTGATTTGGTTGACGGAAGCGAGAAAGAGCCAGGCGGTGGCGCTTTGGATGGTTCGCTCGAAGTCCTTGGCGAGGCGGCGATTGCGATTGAGCCAGGCGATGGTGCGTTCAACGACCCATCGGCGTGGTAGCAGTTCGAAGCCCTTTGCCGCGTCCGACCGCTTGATGATTTCCAGCGTCCATGTGCCGATCTTGGCGAGCGCGGCGCGCAGTTTGTCGCCGGCATAGCCGCCATCGGCGAACACGTGGCGCAACCAAGGGAAGTTGTGGCGGATGCTGGCGAGGACATCTGGCGCACCGTCACGATCCTGGATATCGGCGGTGTGAACGATCGCCCCGACGAGCAGCCCCTGCGTGTCGGTGACGATATGGCGCTTCCGGCCCTTGATCTTCTTTCCGGCGTCAAAGCCCCGTGGCCCGCCGCCTCGCGGGCCATCAGCAGCAGCGAGTGATTGATCGACTTCCACACCCCCATCGCGCTCCAGCGGTAGAAGTAATGCTGCACCGTGGTCATCGGCGGAAACAGCCCGGGCGGCAGCATCCGCCAAGGCAGACCGCCACGCAACAGGTACAAGATCGCCTCGACAATCTGCCGGTAGTCCCAAACTGGCGGGCGACCGCGCTTCCCTCGCGCCGGCAGCAACGGCTCCAGGATTGCCCATTCCGCGTCCGTCAAATCACTGGGCAAAAGCAGCTCCGCTCTGGCATATCGCTTCCGGGTGATATCGGTCCACATGTTGTTCCATCGTCTAATCGGGGGTTGGATTGCAAGCTCTTTCTGTTGGCAGCAGCCATCGCCGAACGATTGATTATAAATGTCGTTGCCGGGAGCAGGGTCGTCTTCGCAGTCGGCATGAGCCGCTGCATGATGGAGCTTCGCGGGGTGAGCCTTCCAATGTAGGATGCGCACTGCGCTGGATGCGGTGCAACCGGCGTCGCGGAATGGCTCTGCCCACGTCCCCGGCAGGGACATGATCCGGCGTTCAGCGGCGAACCGCCGACAGCCAGCAATCAAGCGGTCGCTCCGATGGCTGGAGCAAAGAGTTCTCCCGATTTCAGCATGGCATGCATCGTGACTGCCAGCTTGCGGGCCAAGGCAGTGGCGGCGCGCTTGAAGCCGATACGCTCCTTGAGTTTCAGCCCCCATGTCCGCAAGCCACTGTCAGCATAGGTACGGGTCAGAATGACCACTGCCGCCTCGTAGAGCAGTCCGCGCAAATGTTTGTCGCCGCGCCGGGAGATATGGCCGTCATAATCGACTTCTCCGGATTGGTAACGACGGGTCGTAAGGCCCAACCAGGCTGCCACCGACCGGGATTTGCGGAAGTTACCGGGATCTTCAATGGCGGCCATGAAGGAGGTTGCAGTGACGGTGCCGATCCCCGGGATCGACATCAAGATCTGGCAGTCCTGGCTCTTGCGGGCAACGGCCATCAATTGTCGACCGAGTTCGGTGGCCCGCTCGCGCACGCCGCGCCAGGCATTGAGCAAAGGCAGAATGATTTCGGACAGTTCACCCGCTTCTGTCAGCAGACTGCGAACATTCTTCTCGAAGCTGCTTCCCTGTCCAGCGGGGACGACGAGGCCAAAGGTCTTCATGAGGCCGCGGACCTGATTGGACAACTCAACCGTCACCCGCACCAAGCGGGTGCGCGCCGTTATCAGCGTGCGCGTCAGCATGCTGTCGAGCCCTTGACCCGAACCTCCTTGAAATAACCGATCTCGGCAAGCTGGGCCAAACCGTCAGCGTCGTTGGCGTCGGTCTTGTTGGGAGCCATGTCGAGCGCCGCCTTGGCGTGACGCGCATCGATGCAGATAGCTGGCATCCCTTCGGCTTGCAGAGCGTGAAAGAACCATATGGACAAGGGGCCTGTCTCGAAGACGATCCGTGCCACCGCCGGAGCGCGCTTGCGGATCAGTTCTGCGATGACTTTCGGGTCAGAAGCGCACTTCCCGCGCCAGATCCGCTTGCCTTCGCGCCGGATCGACACCGCAGTCTCTTTCATCGACACGTCGAGACCGATATATTCTTCCACGGCTGTTCTCCATCAGATGCTTGGGCCCGGCGTCCAGTCGTGAGCCCGTTCTGCCATCATATCGGGGAACAGCCACCCGCCTCCATGTACAGTTAGCCTGGGGTGACTCGCCTCCCGCGATTACCCCATGTTGTCTTATAGCGCGACGATCTGGATGAGAACAGATTGTCGCGTAGGTTGGAGGTTATACCGGCGGCAACGGCAATACGGGCCGCTATAACTGTCGCGGTGCCCTCATCAACCATGGGACCGACCCGTGCATCGGCTTCGGTTCGCTGCGCGTCGATCAAGCGATTAGCGCCGAGGTGCTCGAGCGCCTTCAGCCGCTTGGGATTGAAGCGGCGCTTCAGGCGGTCGAGACGTCGACCCAGCAGGCCAACGAGAAGCGGCGCCAGGTGGCGCTGGCGCTCGAACAGGCGCGCTACGAGGCGGCCCATGCGCGGCGCCAGTATGATGCCGTCGATCCCGACAACCGGCTCGTGGCGGCCGAGCTCGAGCGGCGCTGGGATGCCGCGCTGACGCTGGTGCGCGAGCGCCAGTCCGAGCTCGATGCGCTCGACAGCAGGAAGCCGGAGGCATTGGATGACGCCGAGCGGCTGGAGCTGCTCCGCATGGGCGCCGATCTCGCGGAAGCCTGGCATCATCCCAATGCGACAAGCGTCACGCGCAAGCGCATCATCCGCGCCGTCGTGCGCGAGATCGTCGTGCGCGTCGAGGACGACCAGATCAAGATGACGATGCATTGGCAGGGCGGCGATCATACCGCTCTCACGGTCAAGAAGAACAAGGCCGGTCATCATCGCTGGAGCTCGGCCCCCGATCTCGATCCGCTGATCCGGGCGCTTGCCCGGCAGCTGCCCGACAAGGACATCGCCTCGCTCTTGAACCGGCTCGGCAAGGTCACCGGGCGTCAGAACGGTTGGACCCAGTCGCGCGTCTGCATGTTTCGCAACCACCGCAACATCGCCCCTTATCGGAAGGGCGATCGCGCCGCGCGCGGTGAACATACCATGCAGGAAGCCGCCGAGATTCTGGGAGTGCGGCCGATGACCGTGCTGCGAATGATCCGCGCCGGCCATCTGCCCGCAGAGCAATACTGCAAGGGCGCGCCCTGGGTCATTCGGCGGGAGGATATCGAGCGTCCGGACATCCAGCATTACGCCAAAAGCGGCATGCGGCGCCCGCTATCAAAATCAGACGATCAAAGGGTATTGGTTTTTCAATAACATAGCGAGGTGTGCATTATGCCGTGGGGTCGCTGGGACCAAGCGCGATAACGTTCTCGCGCCGCTCGATCCATTCGCAGCGGGCCAGCTCCAGCACCTGCATCTTGTTGAGCTTCGGGATAGCGGCGAAGTCGAAGCTGTCGAGGCTTTTGACGACCGGGAACCTCGCCGCCTTGATGCGGCGTTCGACCTTGCGGCGATCCCGTTCGATCATCTCCTGCTCGGCAAGCCGAGTGAGGTATCCGACATGGTCCACGCCCTGTGTGGCGCAGAGCCGGGCCAGCTTCTGATACTCGCGCTGAAAGGTCGGCAGCTTGAGGGCCTTGAGCGTGTGGGAGAGCAGGATCGCAGGGGGATTGTCTGACGCTTCGGTGCTCATGCGGCGTCTCCCGCATGCGTCGACAGAAGCCGCATATAGGCCCTGTGACCTCATAGGTTGGGAATCGGCCAACTGCTGGAACGGATCGGAAACAGTCCGCGCGGTTGACTGTTGCATTCCGGTANGGCCCTGTGACCTCATAGGTTGGGAATCGGCCAACTGCTGGAACGGATCGGAAACAGTCCGCGCGGTTGACTGTTGCATTCCGGTATCGGATTGTCGCGGCTTGCGGGCTGGAGGCCATGATGTCGGACATGAGTATCCGGGACGCGGGCGAGGTGCTTGCTGACCGCTGGAGTTTGGCGTTCGAGGATTTCGCGCTTTTGACCGCGAAGCCTGCGGCGACCCGGCTGGGCTTTGCCGCGCAGCTGCTTCTGTACCGTGGGACGGGACGCTTTGGTCGCGGCGCCGGAGAGTTTCCGGATACGGTGATTGCGTATCTCGCCGAACAGATCGGAGCATCGCCTGCGGAGCTTGAGGATTATGACTGGCTCGGCCGTTCCGGACGCCGGCATCGTGCCGAGATTCTAGCCCATTTGGGCTTCCGCCGGGCCCGCCGGCAAGACATGCAGGCAGCAGCGGCGTGGACGGGTTCCGAGCTTTGCCCGCTGGGTTTGCCGACCGCGGGGATGATGGACCGTCTTCTTGGCTGGTTCGTCGCGCATCGGATTGCGGCGCCGGAGGAAGAGACGTTGACGGCGCTGATCACCACGGCCCGCCGCGCGTTCGAGGATCAGGTGCTGGAGAAGATTGCATCGTTCGTATCGGCCGAACACGGGGCCAGGCTTGATGCCTCGCTTGCCGATGAGAACGGCACCACGGGTTTTTCGGGGCTGAAAGCCGATCCAGGGCAGCCCGATATCGCCCACATACTGGTGGCGGCACGCAGGCTTGAGTTTGTAAAGCAGCATGTGTTGCCCTCGGAGGCATTGCCGGACTTGAGAGATCCCATCGCGCGGGTTCTGCGTCGCCGGGTGATCAACGAGAGCGCCTGGACGATGCGCCGGCATCCCGATGGTCGCCGCCACGCGCTGTTCGCACTGTTCCTGGCGCATCGGGAACGTGAACTCACAGACGGGCTGGTCGATCTGCTGATCGAAGTCGTCCACAAGGCCAGCAGCCGGGCTCGCAATCGCGTGCTCAAGGCGTTCGTGGCCGAGGTCGAGCGGGTTCACGGCAAGGAGGGGCTGCTGGTCCGGATTGCCGAGGCGGCCTGCCTCCGGCCTGAAGGCATGGTGCGTGATGTCGTGTTTCCGGCAGCGGGCGGGGCCGATGTGCTGGCGGCGATCGTGCGGGAGCACAAGGCATCGGACGGTTTCGAGCGGCGTGTCCACCGGGTGCTGCGGGTCTCGTATCTGCGTCATTATCGTCGCATGCTGCCGGCGGTGCTGGACGTGCTGGAATTCCGCTCGAATAACGCGGTGCACCGCCCGGTGCTCGATGCGGTCGACTGGTTGCGCCGGACGAGCGGAACCCGGCGCGCTATTCGGCCTGAGGACGGCGTTCCGCTCGACGGCGTCGTGCCATCCAAATGGCGCGACTGGGTCGTGGAAAAAGACGAGGAGGGGCGCCTGCGGATCAACCGCGTCAACTACGAGATCTGCGTACTGACCGCGTTACGCGAGCGTCTGCGCTGCAAGGAGATCTGGGTGGTGGGCGCGGACCGTTACCGCAATCCCGACGAGGATCTGCCGCAGGATTTCGAGACACGTCGCGCCGACTATTATCGCGAGCTCGGTCGCAGCGAGGACGCAGGGGCGTTTGTCGCCGGACTTCGTGCACAGATGACCGAAGCGCTCGGCGCGCTGAACCGGAAGATGCCGCGCAATGCCAAGGTGCGACTTCGACAGCAGGGCAAGAACCGGATTTCGATCACACCGTTCGAGCCGCTGCCGGCAGCGCCCAATCTGGAGGCTATCAAGACAGAACTCGAACGGCGCTGGCCGATGACGGACCTGATCGACGTGCTGATGGAGACCGCCCGGCAAACCGGATTCCTCGATGAGTTCACGACGTCGGGCGACCGGGTCGTTCTCGATGCCGATACACTCCGCCGGCGTCTTGTCCTGTGCCTCTACGGTCTCGGCACCAATGCCGGCCTGAAGCGGGTCAGCACAGGAACGGAGGCCGCGAGCTATGCCGAACTATTGCACGTCCGGCGTCGCTTCATCCACAAGGAGGCGCTGCGCAGCGCAACCGCGTTGGTAACCAACGCGATCCTCGCGACGCGCGACCAGCGCATCTGGGGTGAGGCGGGGACCGCATGCGCGTCGGATTCCACGAAGGTCGGTGCGTGGGATCAGAATCTGATGGCGGAATGGCATGTCCGCTACCGCGGCCGTGGCGTCATGATCTACTGGCACATGGAGCGCCAGGCGACCTGCATCTACTCGCAGCTCAAACGCTGTTCTTCCTCCGAGGTCAGCGCGATGATCGAAGGCGTGCTGCGCCATTGCACCGACCAGGAGATCCAGCGTCATTATGTCGACAGTCTTGGCCAGAGCGAGGTGGGGTTCGCCTTTTGCCACCTGCTCGGGTTCGAGCTGGCGCCGCGCCTGAAGGCGATCGCCCGCCAGAAGCTTTATGTGCCGGAAACCGCGATGCGCGAAACGCTCGGCAATCTCACGCCGATCCTGGCGCGTGAGATCAACTGGCCACTGATCGAGCGGCAGTATGACGAGATGATCAAATATACCGCGGCGCTCAAACACCGCACCGCCGACCCCGAGGCGATTCTGCGCCGCTTTGCCAGCGCGGCTGTCCAGCACCCGACCTATGCGGCGCTTGCCGAACTCGGCAAGGTCATCAAGACGATCTTCCTGTGCGGCTATATCGGTTCGGAGGATCTGCGCCGCGACATCCATGCCGGGCTCAACGTCGTCGAAAACTGGAACGGCGCGCACAGCTTCATCTTCTTCGGCAAGGGCGGTGAGATTGCCGCCAATCGCCTGGAGGATCAGGAACTGGCGGTGCTGGCGCTCCATCTGTTACAGAACTGCCTGGTCTACGTGAACACGCGGATGCTGCAGCGGGTTCTGACCGAGCCCGCCTGGATGAAGCGGATGACCGCCGAAGACCATCGCGGTCTGACGCCGGCCATCCACGCCCATATCAATCCTTATGGCCGTTTCGAGGCCAATCTGGATCGGCGCATCGACTTCGATCTGCCGCTGGCAGCATAATTCGCAAAGGCCTCTGCGATGAAAAAAGCATCTCCGCCTCCCCGGCGTCCAAAGACCAGGAAGACACGGAACAGGCCCATATCGACCCCGGCCAAGCGACCTTCCGAAGTGTTCCCCGACCGCCGTGCCATGGAAGGTTTCATGGCCGGGCTGTTCGGCCGCGTGGAGGCCGATGCGAACGGCGCCGTCGATGATGCGCAGGAAATGATGTACGATGCGTGGGAAGCGAGCGGTGCCGCGCGTGTCGCTCTCGCCAGGGCCGCACTCGACATCTCTCCGCTATGCGCGGACGCCTATGTCCTGCTTGCGGAGGAAGACGCGCGATCCCAACCGGACGCACTGGCCCTGTACCGTCAAGGCGTGGAGGCAGGCGAGCGCGCGCTCGGCAATGAATTCGAGGAACTGTCTGGCCACTTCTGGGGGTTCCTGCAGACCAGACCCTATATGCGGGCGCGAGCAGGACTGGCGATGACATTATGGCGCACGGGCGAGCAGCAGGCGGCGATCGACCATTATCGCGCGATGCTGATCCTCAATCCCAATGACAATCAGGGCATCCGCTACCTGCTGGCAAGCGCCTTGCTCCAGCGCGACGATCTCGCTGGGCTGAAGGTGCTACTGCGCCAGTATGAAGGAGATGGAAGTGCCGCCTGGGCCTACACGCTGGCGCTGATAGCCTATCGCGAACAGGACCCGCGCGGTCCGGCGATTGTCCGGGAAGCCTGGGAGAGCAACTCGCATGTGCCTGCCATGTTGGCCGGCCTCAAACGCCTCGTTCCTTCTCGCGACGGCTACATCAGTATGGGCGGAGAGGATGAGGCGACCGCTTATGTCGAGGAAAACGGCGCCGCCTGGCGTGCCATCCCGGGCGCCATCGACTGGCTGGCCGAAAGAAGCACGGGGCTGAAGCCGCGACATCGCGGATGCCAGTCATGAGGAACGAACGCGCGCAAACGGTCGTTTGCGCAGCATCCAGACCGGTCCAGCAAAAACAACGCGCTATTCGTCGCACAAAGCTGTTGCCAAACGACATGCAAAAGCAACAGATAAATGCAGCATCACCCAAGCTGCTCGGCTATGCTCGCGTGTCCAAGGCCGAAGACCAGGATACCGCCCCGCAGATCGAAGCACTCGAAGCCGCGGGCTGCACCCGGGTCTACGAAGAACATGCCTCGGGCGGCCGCTGGGATCGACCGGAACTCCACCGACTGCTCGACCGTCTCGAGCCCGGTGATGTTCTCGCCGTCTGGAAACTTGACCGGCTGTCGCGGTCGCTGAAAGATCTGCTGCTTATCCTCGACCGCGTCGAAAAGGCCGGCGCCGGATTCCGCTCGCTGACCGAAAATATCGACAGCACAACGGCATCCGGTCGCATGATGATGCAAATGCTGGGCTCGTTCGCCGAGTTCGAGCGCGCCATGGTGCGCGAACGAACGCAGGCTGGCCTGCGCTCGGCGCGTGCCCAGGGGCGCAGTGGCGGCCGACAACCCAAGCTCTCGCCCCACCAACAGACCGAGGTCATCACCATGCTCACCGCTGGCAGATCGACAGCCGATATCGCCCGCCTCTTCCGCGTCCATCGCGCCACCATCAGTCGCATCGTCAACAACTTCGCCGTCAAAGACGCCGCGCGAACTCCATAACGTTCCGCGTCCGTTCTTCGCCTTGGCCGTTTTTCAA
>NZ_MSQB01000063.1 GCF_002149965.1 Novosphingobium panipatense
GCTCATCAGGCGGGCGGACTTCGATCCGCGGTATCTCTATCTGGACCCGGTCGCGCCGACGTAATACAGGAGCTGGATCATGATGCGGTACCCGCCAATGCAGCCATATGACGAACCTGGTGTTGCCAGTGTGGAGGACGGCCACGTCCTGCTGGACGGTCCTAACGGCATCGCCATTACCCTTACGCCCGAAGCCGCGATCGCGACTGGCGAAAGCCTGGTCAGGGCAGGGCGAGAAGCATCGGAACATAAAAGCGGTGGTTCGACGCCGCGAGATTGATAAATGTTATAAAGTCAGCGCCTGACTAGCCATTGTCCACTTTTGTTCGCGTGCCTACGATGATTGGCATTGGAGAACCGAAGGGATGATGCCAACAGCAGCCCGTACCGGTTTGCAGATGCTGGAGGCAGGGTGTTTGGTGCCGATCCTGATGCCGGCGCATGGCTCAAGGCCGTCGTCGAGAGTTCGAGCGATGCGATCCTCAGCAAGACCCTCGACGGTGTCATAACGAGCTGGAATACCGGCGCTGAAAAGCTCTTCGGTTACACCGCAGGCCAGGCTATCGGTCAGCCGATCACNCTCGACGGTGTCATAACGAGCTGGAATACCGGCGCTGAAAAGCTCTTCGGTTACACCGCAGGCCAGGCTATCGGTCAGCCGATCACCATCATCATTCCCGAGGATCGGCTTGATGAGGAAGCCGCCATCATCGCCCGATTGCGGGCTGGTGAGCGCATCGAGCAGATGGCAACCATTCGGCGTCGTAGTGACGGCGAACTCATCCATATCGAAGTGACGATTTCTCCTGTCCGCGATGCGAAGGGCGAAATTATTGGCGCTTCAAAGATCGCACGCGGCATCGGCGAGCGGGTGCGCCATACGCAGGAGCAGGAACTCCTGGTGCGAGAAATGCAGCATCGCATCAAGAACCTTCTCTCGACAATCCAGGCCTTGGTGCGCATTGGACCAAGAGATGGCTCGATCGACGCATTCGTGAGCGATCTGAGCAGCCGGATTGCCGCGTTGGATGCTGCGCAGAGCCTTGTTTTGCAGCCGATCGAAGGCACGGATGGGCAAGCAAAGCCCGATGCTTCTCTTTCGGAGCTGATCGACGCCGTGCTTGCGCCCTACCGCGATGCCGAGCGGATCTGTCTTGCTTCCTGTCCGACTGCTGTGGGCCCCGGCAGCGCCACGTCATTGGCGTTGCTGTTTCACGAGTTGGCGACGAACGCGGTGAAATACGGCGGTCTGTCGAAGCCCGGCGGGACGCTTAATATCGACTTCGAATATGAGGATAGCCACATCATCACACGCTGGTGTGAGAAGGGCGGAAGCCTGGACGAAGCCCGAAGCGGGTTCGGCACCCAGCTCGTGCGCGCCGCTATTCGCGGACTGGAGGCTGGCATGGACGTTGTCTGGGAAGGCTGTGAGCGAGTCGTCACGCTCCGTATTCCAGCGAGGTCGATCTCACGGTGACGGGCTAGCCGTCCGCTTTTTGCGTTGTTGACGGTGCCTTCAAGACCGATCGGATCCAGGTCCGGCAAGGGCTTTGGAAATTTGCGATCTGGAGGCCGTGAATTCGCCGAGGGCCTGCTCGCTGCCTATGGCCAAAGGCATGGTCCAGTCTGCCAGTTCGCTCTTACCATGTGCAAAGCTTTGAAAGTTTCGCCAGGCCTCGGCACCACGTTCAATCGCTTTGCCGCCGCTTGCCAGCACGAGTGCGAGGCCGCCGGCGACATCCCAGATGTTGGGCCGCTCGAACCATGCCATCTCGAGAAGGCCGGCTGCGACAAAGGCGCATTCGATCGCCGCGGAACCGGTCTTGCGACCATCCCAGCTCAGGCGCTGCCGGTCGGCGTAGGGCTCGCCGCCGAGGCGCCTGCGAATGAGAGGGCTGCGGGCAGGCGCGTGGGGCGCGCCGTTAAACCGCAGATCCCGCCCTGCGACGGCGTGGTAGATCCCTGCCTCGAGAGTATGGCTCGAACTGCACCACAAGGCGCCCACCACCGGGCGACCGCGAAACAGGAGGCCAACGGATGAGGCGAAGAGCGGAAAACCGTTGATGAAGTTGGCGGTCCCATCGATGGGATCCACCGCCCAGACGAAGTCATGGCCGCGGCCCGGACGGTGATCCATTTCCTCGCCAATGATGTCATGGTCGGGGAAACTTTCGGCAAGGCGCTCGCGGATCATGTACTCCACCCGCGCATCGACGTCGGACACCGGGTCGGTAAAACGCAGAGGGTCGGTGTCTGCACCCTTGTAGCGAACCTCCTGCATCTTCCCGAGAGCGGCACGTATCTCCTGTCCGCCAAGCCGGGCAAGTTCGACTGCGATCGTCTCCAGTTCAGCAAGCAGTGCTTCGTCGAGTACATCGGCCATCAAGCGTTCTCCTGCGATAAACTCCGCGCGGGCACGAGGATGCGCACCGGCTGCGGCCGGAAGCGTGCGGTCACCACGCCGGAAAGCCGCTCGTCGGGCGACCGGTCGTCGAGCCTGAAGGACAGGTCGTTCACGGCCAGCCTGACCATTGAGGCCCGGCGGGCTTCGATCGGGCAGGGCGCATCGTCGGGCGCTTTGCACCACGCGAGCATCCTGGCGCGGTCTTTCGGCGTAACCAGTATCACGTCGAACAGGCCGTCTGCCGGGTCTCCATCCGCGGCAAGCCTGAGACGGGCGCCGACGTAGGGAATGCTCATAACTTCCACCATCAGGCAGTCCCCCTCCCAGCACCAATCCCCCGCTTCGATCCGGCAAGGGAAGGGGGCTGCCTTTTCCAGAGCAGTGCGAAACGCCTTGCGGCCGTTGGCACGTTTCTCGGACGGCGTGCCGGGCTCGCCGTCCACATTGTCGAACGAATCCGAGAGGAGGCCTGCGCCCACCGCCTCCACGAAACGCCGACGCCCCCAGGGACCATCGGCTTCGCAGCGGTCGAGCAGGGTCCAGCGATCGAGCGACCATCGTCTAGGCAAATCGCGCCAGTCTCCTTCTACATCGAGAGCATGGGCGATGTTGTTGGAACCTCCAAGCGGCAGTACGCCGATGGGGCGCTCGACTTGTTCGAGAGAGGAAGCCACGTGAGCCAATGTGCCGTCGCCCCCCGCGCATACGACCAGGTCAAACGGTGATGCGAGGGCGGCGTCCAGGTCGTCCTTCCCATGGGCGCAGTAAAGCGTGCGCATACCGGCAGCTTGCAACACCGCTTCGATGTCCGCGCGCGGCACGGGATCCGTGCCGGCATCGCTATTGTGAACGACGAGCGCCAAGGGCACGCCGGCTGGTGAAGGGTCATGCATTACATGCCAAAGAGCATGAAGCGCCCGGGTTCCTGGCAGAAACGAATTGTCACGCGGTATNCACGCGGTATTTGAAATGACCGCGAATGCCTCCTTTGCGCAGACGGCGACATGGCGAACTGGATCATAGCGCATTGCCTTGGCCGGTCAGGCTATTTCTATGCGCGCTAGACCTGCCTTGCCGCAGAACCCTAGCTTTTGCGAAGCGCGCCCGGTTTGTGTGCCGCGCGCTTGCCTTCCTCGGTCTCCACCAGGAACTCGGGATTGGCCTTGGACGCCGCGACCTTATGGCCCTTGATCTGGGTGGGCTCGGTCAGTTTCCCGACCACTTTTCCATGCGCCGTACCGCCGTGGCTTTTCCATGTCACCGCATCGCCGCTCTTCAATGTCTTTGCCATGGCTTCCTCTCTCCTTTTTTTGAGCGCGCAGGCAACCGCTCAACCGTTGATAATACTGCCGCCATTGGGATGGAGAACCTGTCCAGACATGTAGCTGGAGTCGTCACAGGCCAAGAACAAGAAGGACGGCGCCACCTCGTTGGGCTGTCCCGGGCGGCCCATCGGCGTGCTTTCGCCAAAATGCTCCAGCTTTTCCGGGCTGGCACCTCCGCACGGGTTGAACGGCGTCCAGATGGGGCCGGGCGCGACGGCATTCACGCGGATGCCATCCCCGATGAGGTTTTCCGACAGCGAGCGGGTGAAAGCGGTTATGGCGCCCTTGGTCGCGCTGTAATCAAGCAATTCCGCGCTGCCCTGATACATGGTCACGCTGGTGCAATTGACGATGGCCGCGCCCGCCTTCAGATGCGGCCGCGCGGCCTGGACAAGAAAGAACATGCTGAAGATGTTGCTCTGGAAAGTCCGGCGAAGCTGATCTTCGCTTATATCGACGATGTCCTTGTCGGGGTGCTGCTCGCCAGCATTATTGACGATGATGTCGATCTTGCCGTACGCCACCAGCGTCCGAGAAACAACGTCGTCGCAAAAGGTCTTCTCGCCAAGATCGCCTCGTATGGTGATCGCCTTGCGGTCTTCTGCTTCGACGATACGCTTCGTTTCCGCCGCATCGTCATCTTCGAGCAAATAGACAATCGCGACGTTCGCGCCCTCACGAGCATAGAGCGCGGCAACTGCCCGCCCTATCCCGCTGTCCGCGCCGGTGATGATCGCTACTTTTCCGGCAAGGCGATCCGACCCTCTGTAGCGGGGCCGCCAGTCGGGCTTTGGCGAGAGCGTGCTCTCATGACCAGGCAGGGCATCCTCGTGGATCATTCGGGCGGTGTCGCTCATCAGCCNCCGCCAGTCGGGCTTTGGCGAGAGCGTGCTCTCATGACCAGGCAGGGCATCCTCGTGGATCATTCGGGCGGTGTCGCTCATCAGCCGTCTCCTTCATCTTCAGAACCCGCCAAATGCCCAGGAGTTCTTTCTGAAACGATCCGGCGGTCGCATCCCGCGGTCGCCAAGACGCAAAGGACATCACTCATGCCATGATCGTCGTTCTGTCCGGGACTTTCGGCGAGCAGGGCGTGGGCTTGAGCGAAGCCGTGCGGGTCGCCGCGCTCGACATCGAGTCAAGCATAAGCTGAGACGTGCGTGATGGCGCCGCATGGCCATGGTTGCGGATTTTGATCGTCATCTCGCGCTCTCCTGATCTGTATTCTCAACTTATGATTGAGTTTTGAGGATCAAGCGAAGGCCGAACGAGCGCGGAAAACCAAAATTGCCTGCGATGAAACCTTGGCTATGCCGCGATATCCGCAAGGGCCGCGTCCAGAAACCGCCGTGCGTCCTCTCCCGCAAGCCGGACTTGTAACCCGCGCTGTCCGCCGTTCAGGAAGATGGTGTCCCAAAGCACGGCCGTCTCGTCCATCACTGCAGGCACGCGGCGCATCTGACCGAAAGGGCTTATCCCGCCGATCTTGTAGCCGGTCATGCGTTCGGCGTCGGCAGGCTTCATCATCGCCGCCGCCTTGGCGCTCAGAGCGGCTGCGGCCTTTTTCATCGACACTTCGCCGCTGCTGGGCGCGATCACGCAAGCGGGCTTGCCGTCGGCCAGCACCATCAGCGTCTTGAAGACCTGCCCCGGATCGGCGCCGAGCGCCTCGGCAGCGGCCAGGCCGATGCTGTCGGCGGAAGGGTCGTAGTCGTAGGAATGCAGGCTGAAGGCGATGGACGCCGCTTCGAGCGCCCTGGTTGCGCGCGTAGACTTCGCCATGGGATTTCTCCTTTGCCTGCCGCTTACGGCATGCCCGCGCGGCGGCCAAGTGGCGGTATTGTGCTGCGATTGTCTCCTGAGAGGAGACAGTGTGTCTCCCGGCATCCGGCTAGTGGCCCCAAGGCCAAGCCCCTAGCGCGGGTCGATGCACCTGCCTTCGCTCCTTATGCGCCCGATCGCCGAGTACACGCGCCCAAGAGGCGGGCCGCGCGGATGAAAGGCTTTGCCGCGCGCTTCGGGGTTGCCGAGGCGCTGTTTTCGCTCAAGTGCCTGCTGGCGGCGGTCCTGGCCTACTGGCTGGCCCTGACGTTCCAGTTTCCCAAGCCGTTCTGGTCGGTCATGACCGCCTATATCGTTGCCAATCCTCTCTCGGGTGCGGTCCATTCCAAGGCGCTGTTCCGCCTGACCGGCACCGCTGTAGGAGGGGTCGTGGCAGTGATCCTGATGCCTGTCCTGCGCGGTTCGCCGGAAGTCCTGACGCTGGCGCTGGCGCTCTGGCTGGGTCTGTGCATCTATCTGGCGGTGCTGGACCGCACGGCGCGCGCCTACATGTACCTGCTTGCCGGTTTCACCGCCGTTCTGGTCGCCATGCCGATCATCGACCGGCCGGAAGCGGTGTTCATGACCGCCGTTGCCCGCGTGCAGGAGATCGCGCTCGGCTTCCTCTGCGCGGGCGCGGTGCATTCGCTGGTCTTCCCCGGCAGCGTGTCCGACCGTCTGCTCGCACGGGTCGATGCGATCGTCGGGGATGCGGAGCGCTGGTCGATCGACACCCTCGCGCATGCAAGCGAGGCCCGGCTGGCCAAGGACCGCCGGCAGCTGGCGCTGGATATCGCCGAACTGCATCAGCTTTCGATACACCTGCCCTTCGATACCGGGCGTCGGCGCCTGCGTGTCGGCGCCGTTCGCGCGCTTCAGCAGCAGTTGTCGATCCTGGCGCCGCTGGCCGCTGCGGTGGAAGACCGTCTCCGCGAACTACGCCATTCCGGCCATTTTGTAGCGGATCTGGAAGCGCTCGCCGCCGATGCGCGGACATGGCTGGAGCGCACGGATGTGGAGGCCTATCGCGAAGAAGCCGAAGTCCTGTGCTTCCGCGCCCGCGAACTGGAACCGCCCGTCGTGCCGGATATCGCATCGCAGGATCTCCTGAAGCTGGGCCTGCTGGTGCGGCTGGGCGAGTTGATCGAGGCGCATTGCCATTGCCGCGACTTGCGCCGTCAGCTTCATGCGCCGACGCGCGCCTCGGTCAGCGAACATGTCCCGGAACTGCTTCGCGCCGTCGCTCCGCGCCCGCTTCACGAGGACCGCGCCACGGCGCTGCGAAGCGGTCTCAATGCAATGGCGACGGTCTGTATCGCCGTCGCCTTCTGGCGGCTGACGGCATGGCAGAGCGGCGAGGGGGCGGTGATGATCGCGGCGATCTGCTGCTCCCTTTTCGCCGGTTTCGATCAGCCTGCCGTCCTGCTCAACAAGTTCCTGGTCGGCTGGGTGATCGCGACCGTCGCCGCCACCTTATATGCATTCGCCATCCTGCCGCGCGTTACCGAGTTCAGCGTGCTGATCGCGGTGCTGGCGCCCTATCTGCTCTATTGTGGCTCCCTGCTGGCGAAACCGCCTAAGGCCTTGCTGGCGACGGGTTTGCTGCTGGGAATGCTCAACACGGTGGGGCTGAACGAGGAATATGCCGAGCATTTCCCGACATTCGTCAACTCGGCCCTGGCGCAATTGCTGGGCGCGGTGCTCTCGGTGGTCATGCTGAAAATCTTCTCGACGATGGGCGCCGCCCGCGGCGTGCAGCGCTTAATGCTGGCGAACTGGCGCGACATCGGCGCCTTCGGTGAGGCCAGGGGCAGGGCAGGCTTGCCGGCGCTCAGCGCCTGGATCGGCCTGGCGCTGGACCGGATCGGGCTGCTCGCGCCCCGTCTCGCCGCGAGCGGAAACGATCCGGGCGGGACGCTGCTCGGCGCGCTTACCGACCTTCGCGCCGGTGCAGCACTGCTGCGCCTGCATAACCTTCGCAAGCACTTGCCCGGAGAGACCGCTGCAGTGCTTGACCGAACCACCCGTGCCGTGGCGGGCCACTACCGCGCGCAATCCGCGCACCGCAAAGTCATTCCCGCATCGCCTGCGATCGCGTGCGCCATCGACGAAGGCCTGGCCGGTCTCGCCGGAACGGACCCTGCGCAGGCGCGCGAAGGCATGCTGGCGCTCCTGACCTTGCGCCGGGTGTTCTTCCCTCTCGACCATGCCGCCTGAGGACGGCCCTGAGGTGGTCAATTTGCAGGACCGGCTGTACCACAGGCCCGAGGCGGATCGCAGCCAGGGGAAAAAGGGCGTGGAACTCGAAGACTTGCGCAGCTTCGCGATGGTCGTGCGTTATGGCGGCTTCTCCGCGGCCGAGCGTGCCACGGGCGAGGCACGCGGCAAGCTGTCCAAGCGGGTTGCTAAGCTGGAAAGGGAACTGGGCACACGCCTGCTGGAACGCTCGACCCGCAACGTGCGGATCACCGAAGTCGGCAGAGATGTCTATCGTCAGTGCGAGATCATCGCCGACGGGCTTGCCGCCACGCGCGCGATTGCCGAGCGGGCGAGGGAGGACGTCAGCGGCCTGCTGCGGATAAGCTGCCCGCCGGGCCTTGCACGCTATCTTGGGGCGGGAGGGCTGGCCTCGTTCCTGGCCCGATATCCGCAAGTTCGCATGGACATGCATATCACCAGCCGCCGGGTGGACATCGTGCGCGAAGGTTTCGACATCGCGCTGCGGGTGGACGTCGAGAAGGAAACCGACTTGTCGCTGACGATGCGCCAACTCGGCCGCAGTCAGCGCATTCTCGTCGCCAGCCCGGCCTTCCTGGCACAAGCTGCGCCGGTAAGCATTGAAACCCTCCAGGGCCTGCCCACTCTCACCATCGGCGAGCATGCCGACCACCACCGCTGGGACCTGACCAGCGAAAGTGGGGAGCGCGCCCGGATATTCCACCAGCCAAGACTGTGCAGCAACGATTCCATGATCGTGCGCGATGCCGCGCTAGACGGATTGGGCGTCGCGCTGCTTCATGAACCGGGTTGCCGCGAGGATCTGCGACTGGGCCGCCTGCTGCGAGTCTTGCCGCAGTGGCATACGGCGGAAGGTATCGTCCACATGGTCTTCGCAACACGGCGCGGCATGTCGGCGGCCCAGCGGGCTTTCGTCGATCACTACGCGGACCAGTCTTTCTTCCCGCCGGTTTCTGCCGTGCAGGGCTGACGCGTCGGCTTGGTGGCGAGCTTGTCGAGGGGCGTTTTTCCACAAGAGGGGTGACGCATGTGGAAAACTTTTCTATAAAAACGGTTTGACCGAATCGTGGGTGGGTCTTAGAGGGCCTCTCACCGCAGCGGACCACACGGTTTTGTAGCGGTCGCCAAGACATTACGGGCAACATGCTCCCCCAATCGCAAGAAGCGGGGATGGCTGGTTGTCCGGGTTTTTTGTCTGGTGGTTCTTTGACATTGTCGGTTTTGATGAAGGGACATGTGGGCGACGGCGCCTGCTCCTGGGGCTTCAGGGCTCGGGGTGGCAGTAGATA
>NZ_MSQB01000064.1 GCF_002149965.1 Novosphingobium panipatense
GGCCAGGCCTCGGCCCGGTTAGTGCGGACAGATCCATGAAACCCTCAAGGGATCACACCGCCTCGCTCTGCAATTACAGATCTACGACCTAGGAAAATGCCACGCTCCTAAACGGACAGTCCGCTTTTGACCGGGGCTGGCACATTGCTACCGTTCCAGCCAACGGCCAGAAAGGGCCGGCTTCGCCATCACGCGACGTTCCGCCGCTCCGCCATCATAGCGGCCTGGCCCATGCCCCCGTTACATAGAGGTTTGGTCGCTTTGCCGAAGTGGCTTGGCGGGGCTCAGCGATCAGGCCTCGATACGATAATCGATCGGCTTGAAGGTGCCGCCATTGCTCGCATAGGCGGAGCACGCGGTCAGGCCGATGATCAAATCATCCTCTGCCCGAAACGAAATGCTGTCTCCTGGTCGGCTGGGCGGGGGTGACACGGAAATCCGGCCGTTCGCATCGACGGGAACATTCATGAAGCAGTTGAAGGCGACGGGAATATCGTCGCCGCAGATGCCGTGAGGTGCCAGCGCTTCAAGGAGATTGCCGAAACAGCCGCGGTGTTCGGGCTTGTCGGGATAGAAGTGACGAAAGGTGTGCGTGCTGCAAGGCGTCAGGAGAAAATCATGGCAACCCACGCTGTCCGCCTCGATCGTCATCAGGACACGGGACCGGTTGGACCATAACCGGTTTCCGCTCGTGAGCCGCAAAGTTTCCTCGTAGTCGAATGTCCGCCCGTTGCTGATGACTTCCCGCACATCGTGCGCCGAAAACGCCAGAAGGTCGGAAACCTGAGTACCAAGCGGATCAATGACCGTCAGCAATTGTCCGCGGGCGAGGGGAAAGGCTGTGCCGGTACGAGGCGGGATCCGGTTTGCCATCTGTGTCATGCGGACCTCGGATCATGAAAGGGGCATTGCCAATCCGGGCCGACCTGACGGCCACTATACTGCGCGGCCTCGCTTGCTTCCCCATGTCGGGCGAGCATTGGATTGACTGAACCTGCGATTTTCACGTCGCGCTCAAGGATTGTTTCCCGGATCTTTTCATAGCGCCCCTCCGCGCGCAATTGCTCGAACTGGTCGTGGAGATTGAAGACCATGACCGGCCGCGCGAAGCGGCGGGCAGGCCTGCTCGCTCCCGGATGAAGGCCGACCACGAAAAAGGCCTCGCCGCCGAAGCTCAGGGAAAAGTGCGGATCGAGCGGATCGCTGCTGACCCGTTCGTCATATGGTAGACCAAGCCATGCATCCTTGTCGGCGAGCGATTGTACCCGCTGCCAGAGCGCCTGTTCGAAGGCATCTTCGGCAAGCCGGTCATCGTCCGCGAAGATGAAAGCGAGACTTCGGAACAGCCCTGGATTTTCGCGATATTGCGCTGACCAGTCGAGAAGCCGTTCGTAGATGACGAGATCGTCCCAGCTGCTCTTGATGGAATGGCAAACCTCGATCGACAGCGTTCCGCGCGATAGCGCGGATTTCGCGCCTACGCAGGGAAAGTCCTGCGCGAGAATGAACTTCTCGAAGCGCTCTCTCCAGAGCGCGTGAGGGGGGCTGAAAAAACGCATGTCCTCTCCAGGGTTGTCGTTTTCGGTCACCAAAAAAGTTGTGGCCGCTTGTTCAGTATCAGTTGAGACCGCTGCGCTCCTTCACGCCCGTCCGCTGCTCTTGCTCGAGTTGCTCGGCATGCCAGATGTTGCGCCCGGCGAAGACAAGAACAATAACAGCAAGAACGATCGCCGCCACCATCACTCCTGCACGGCCCAATTTTCGCGAACTTGGCTTGTTTCTATCGCCTGTCATCGCAAATCCCTTCCGGTCGGCAAATCGTCGTTCTTCGGCGCGGCAAATCTTTACCTGAGCGTATGGCGTAACGCCGCCATTGGCTGCGCCGGCCGTGAGCGTCGCGCTCACCCTCGTTCGACGTTGTAACGATAAGCGCGCCGGGGTCGTAGTCGTTCCCGGTCCCACCCAATGCGCGGGCGCTGCGATTGGACGCTTCCGCCGCCGGAGCAGGAACGCAGCTTCTCCGCGCCCGTTAGGTAAGGCATGAACGGCGATCTACAGGAGATAGTAATGGCCGACGAAAAGGAAGAGGTTCGCGGCGCAGCCAAGATCATGAAAGGCTATGCCAAAAGATTAGTCGGCGAGCTATCGGGCAGACCGGATCTGGTTGTCGAGGGCGAAGAAGAACAGACCAAGGCGCTCCGACGGATCCGTCAGGCGCGAAAAGCCGATGGGCAATCTCGATAAGGGCTAATCAATCCAATTGACTAATAACACTAGAGAATCGATCGGCCGCTCGTGACGCAAGCTAACTTCCTGACACTACATCTTTCCGCCTTCGTCAGGCTCTCCGCAGATGACAGGGAAATGCTCGCAAAGGCGCTGACGAAGCGGGTTCGGGTTCTTCCACCTCGGCACGACATCATCAGCGAGGGGGACCGCCCCCGGTTCGTCAATGTCATTCTCGACGGTTGGGCGCAGCGCTACAAGCAAATGGCGGACGGACGGCGGCAGATATTGTCATTCTTCGTTGCGGGAGACCTCTGCGACACCAACGTCTTCATTCTGAGGAAGATGGATCATTCGCTCTCGACCGTCACACAAGTGAAATTGGCAGAGATTTCTCAGTTCGAATTTCAGGAAATCATGGAAAATTCGCCGCGAATTTCCCAGGCGCTCTGGTGGAGCGAGCTGGTGACGGTGGCAACCCAGCGGGAATGGACCACCAATATCGGCCAGCGCACGGCCTATGAAAGAATTGCCCACCTTTTCTGCGAGATTTTCATGCGGTTGCGGACGATCGGACAGACCGATGCCAATGGATGCGAATTCCCCATGACCCAGGCCGAGATTGCGGAAGCCACCGGATTGACTCAGGTTCACGTCAATCGAACGATCCAGGATCTGCGCCGCAATCAACTTATCGAGCTGCGGGGGCGGCGTCTTCAGGTTCTGGATCTGGGTCGGCTGGAAAAGGCAGCCATGTTCAACCCGAACTACCTGCACCTAGGCCACGAAGGCTCCTTTATCGACGCAAATTACTGAGAAAGCTCTGGTTCCTGCATCAGGCGTGTTCGGTAGGAACCTTGATCTCGCCAATTTCCGTGCGGAGCATTTGCAGTTCGTCGATGTAACCCGTCAGCCTTTCGGGTCCGAGTTGTTCAGCGAACATATGGGCACGGTCTGCCAGCTGCTGTATCATCGTATCTGCATGCACACCTGGCGTTTGAACTAGAACCTGCGCGACGATATCCCGCATACAGAATATCGCGCCTTCGAATTGGAGGAGAGCTTTTTCAATTTGAAATGAACGCGCTGCCATTGCCTGCGATTTAACCTTCATCGATCGGAGTGATCCGAGCGCGCGTCTAGCTGGCTTCAAGTCGGCCCATCATCACATAGATCAAGTTATGAGGAAAAAGTCGGACGATGGTCGCCAGCTGGAATTGCCTCTCCGATCCAACAGCTTGAGCGTCGATCTCAAGGGCAAATGCTTGGGCTTGAGGACGCATCAAGCAGGATGCGTCTGTTGATAGAAGCTTGGCGTTTGTTGAAGCAGCACAGCGCAAAAGAATGCCCCCGCCGAAGCGGGGGCATCTTGCAAATTATTCAGCGCCGGTACCCGGCTCGGACGTCTTGGGCGGCTTGCCGTCCTCGATCCGACCTTCGTTGCGCAGATCTCGGCCTTCCTGCGCCTTCTTCTGGCTTTCTGGAGACTTGCCGTGCTCGTTCATTTCTTCCTTCACGTAACCGGCAACTTCCTTGGCCTTGCCTTCAATACTCATCGCATTCTCCTCTCATGCTGCAAATTGTTTCTGCATCATGAAGCGCGCGAGACTGGCCGTAGGTTCCAAAGCGATTTCTCGCCGCTCGGCTGAAAAGGCCCATTTCGCTTCGGTGATTAACATTGATTATGACGATTTGTGGGGTCCTTGGGATCACCGCCGGGACTAAGCGGTTCTATGAGCGTCCGACCTGCCTTTTGG
>NZ_MSQB01000065.1 GCF_002149965.1 Novosphingobium panipatense
CGACTACCGGGATAACCGCCGCACTACCCAGAGGTGGGGTCAATATTGGGCGCCGATAGGGGGTCAGTTTTGCGCGCCGGTTGACAAGACTCGCTGAAAGATGCCAGTCGGGGAACCGTCAATTGATTGGTGCCCCGTCGCAGCTGTCGTCCGACCACCTACACTCCCTACTGCTTGTTGCCGCCACTGATACTGCAGCAGCGCCTGCGGCACCTGTAGATACAGATGATCCGCCAATGCAGGGGCAGCCGTCACTTGCGCAGGGGAAAGCTCCCGAATCATCGCTTGGCCACGGCGAAGTAGCTTTCGCCAGTCCCGGACACCGCAGCAGTCGATCGGAACAAGTCACCAGCCTGGGTTGCCGGCGCTGCGCGGAAATCGTGCCTGGGCGGGTTACCAACGATGCGCCAATATCCAAAACCCTGATCTAACAAGACGAGCGCCCTGCTTCCGTCTCCGTACTCAAACTCAAGCTTTCGCCCGTGAATGGCGCTATCAGTCACCTCGAGAGCGACATCGAGACCAAGCCTCTCGCCAAGGACGTGGGCTACATCCTCCCGGTCGCCCTCATGATCCCAGTCGTTGAAAATCCGATAGGGCACCCGGTCCCTTTTCAACGGCTGCACCACGACGTCGACTTCGACTGTGTCGCCACCCTTCAGCTCTGCGGCAAGCGCCTCGCAGGTCCGCAGAAACAGAAGCATGGGAAGCGGCGCGTTGAGATAACGGTCAGAGTAGGAAATTCTGAGCAGCTGCCCCGGTCGCCAGATGCCAGCTGCTTCCATGTGCTGCTTCAGTTTTGCGCCAAAGCGCTTGCCAAATTGGCCCACCGGACATTGGCCAAATCCAAGCATCACCTCAACCTTGTCACCAGAAGCAACCTGGCGCTCAAGGTTATCGGCAGCGATCAAGACAAAGGGCGTTGGCGGATTGATGCTGCCGGCAACAACAGCATGGGTTTCGCCAACGCCCCATCGTTCACCGGGCTGCAGGGCATTCGCATCGCGTGAAAAGAAGGCTGTGGCTCCGTCCGCGGAGATCAGTTCCGCTATGCGGCAATTCCCGAAGGGACCGCTTTCAGGCTGCCCCAGACCCAGTTGGAAGTCGTTGCGCACCGCCGCGTCGCGCAAGAACCGGCGTTCTACCTCTGCCAAGTTTTCGAATAACTTGCGAGACAGGACGAGCGTGACCGGCACCCCACGGGCTGAAGCAGACGAGAAGAACGACCGCATCTTGACCGAGGACAGTTCGGCGAGGTCAAAGGCTTCGGGCAGGAATGCCGTGACGCTGTCCCCGCTGCGAGCACGGAGCAGAATTGTGTTCGCGGCATCGCTGACAGCCTTGGCGTCCGCAACCGCTCGGTCCTCCTCGGGCAGCTCGGCATTCTTTTCGAGGAAGGCTCGAACAGCGATCAACGCAGCGCGCCGGTCAAGCCGGCCCTGTTGCTTGTGGAGATCTGGCGCCAACACACAGGCCGAGCACCCCATTTCACATTCCTTGGGACAATCGAGAACACGAGAAGCCCGCTCAAACACATGATGGATGTCGTCGAGCAGTCGCGGTGCGTAGCCGGCACCGCCAGACGCCTCGTCGAACAGGTAGATCGAAGGCGTCTTGCGGCCCAGCTGGCCGTCCCTCGCGGTTACCGAAATGCCGAGTTCGCGCGGCTCAATACCGAGCCAGCGGGCAAGACTTTCGCGCAGTGCGGCCCCAAGCGCCCAGGCCGCGCCGTCGCTTGTGAGGCCTGGCAACTGGAGCTCGACGACATCGGTCAGAACCTCGTGCCCCAATGCCAGGGCGCGCGTAATCGCGTATCCCTGATCGTTGCCCGGGCAGCGATCGATCGCTTTCTTGTCCCGTGGCGTCAGCGGCCAGTGATCCTTGAGCGCGTCCGTGCCAGCTTCCCCGGCTCTTCCGCACTCGAGGCAAATCTCGTAGCCCTTGTCGTTCGGCCCGCGCGAATGGTGGTAAATATACCCATCGTGCGATGCGCGGATGCGACCGCTCTCGGGCTGCAGCAGGGGCTGCCACAAGCCGTCTCCGACGCTGACCTTTGGTGACTTGGGCTCAATGTAGACAGCCTGATCGGTGTCGGCATGCGGCTGTGCGTTCCAGTCGACCCTGAAACCCGCTGGTTCCAGGAATTGCTCCGTTTTGACGTTCGGATCGCCGCAGTGGTCACAGCAGTCGGGCATTTGGTGATCGGAGCCGGCGCCGCCGCATTGATCGCACCACCAGGCCCAGCGCAAATTCTGTGGCTCTCGCTGGCCGCTATCAATCGGGCTGAGCCAATTGAGCGTTACGCCAGCTGACTTCCAGACGAGCCCATCGACCACAACCTCGGCACCCGGAGCATATTCACGGATCGCTATGTCGGCATTGCGGGTCGGGCATTCATAGCGGCGATCCCGCGTGCCTTCCTCATCCGAGCGATGGCGCTCCTGTGCCTTTTGCGTTTCGGCGCACAGGGTGTCGAATGGAACGACCGCTGTTGGAAACCCGCTTCCCGGGATCAGCGAACGGTTGGCCAGCTCCTTGAGCAGGAATTCCTTGCAGAGGCGCCGTGCCTGGAACTCGATTGCTTTCTTCGCTGGGCCCTCGAGCGCGTCGGCGTCGAGTTTCAGGCGTTGCCATGTTCGCTGGAAGTTCGCTGTCTCCTGCTCGAACATCACGGCCGTATGCTCGCGGATCTCTGTATCGAACTCGAGGCCAGTGCTCTTCAGCAGGCGCTTGAGGCCCGCGTTGGTACTAGCAGCCGTGGTCGGCAGCCGAATCCATTCGCAGAAGGCATCCACCGGCGGCAGCGCTTCGAACGCTTGAAGGTCGGCTCTGCATCCGAAGAAATCGCCCGTCTTGGTCCGGGCGAACTCGCCGTCTACCTCCCGGAACCATTGCGCGAGCAGATAGGCGTTCGCGTGACGCTGGGCGATGCGGTCGGAATCCAGCGAAACGCGCGGTGAGGCGAGCTTGCGAGCAAGATAGCTGGCAGGATCTGCGAACGTCTCGAGATCAAGCGGGGTGTTGCGCGCGATGGTCAGGCTCGTCGAGAATCCTTGGCCCCGCCGACCCGCTCGACCGGCGCGCTGATTGTAGTTGGCAATCGAGGGCGGGACGTTGGTCATCAAGACCGCCTCAATCGAGCCGATATCGACGCCCATCTCCATCGTCGTCGAGCAAGCAAGGAGATTGATATCGCCCTGCTTGAACTGCTCCTCGAAATCTCGCAGCCGATGCGGAGGCTGCTGCGCGCTATGTTCTTCCGCGCGCAAATAGGGCGTCGCGAGCGCAGCCTGATCGTGAATATCGGTCCAGAGATGTGTGCCGCGAAGTACTGCGACCTCTTCATTCTCCGCCAACCATGCGGTTAGCTGTTGCTTGGCTTGCAAACTCAGAGGCCGGGTCTGCGGCAATTTCGGAAATTCGACCTCTGTCACCATCTTGCCGTCGAACCGCCCGGTGCCGGAACTGACAAGGTTGGGGGACCTACCAAACACGAGGCGCGGCAAGACCCGGCGCGTCAGCGGACATTGCCAGGCCTTCGTCACAGCTTCGATTTCGGCGGCCTTTTCCAGGCGCAGACTGAACGTGCCGCCTACGCCCGCAAGCAGTGGCGTAAGATGGTCCCATGCCGTGCGAAGGAGCTCGTTGATATCGTGCCGATCCTTCGCCGAGGATAGGTCAAGGGTCAGCACTGTGGCCAGCAGGCGAACGGAATCGGTCTGACGGCCCTTTGTGTTGACCGACGGCCATACGA
>NZ_MSQB01000066.1 GCF_002149965.1 Novosphingobium panipatense
AAGCCCTTCACCTGGGCCGCCGATCCCGACAAAATCATCGCCGCCGTCAAGCGCGGGCACCAAGCGTTAGATTCCATCCACTAGCACCTTATGAGCTTTGGCCGTTGATGCCGCCGATCAGGCGTATGAGGCGCGGTACAAGGCACATTCCAGCTTTAGGTCAATTAGGGCCTGGCCGATCCAAGGTCGTGTTCGAGGGGGCAGACGCATACGCCAGAAGCGTTGAGGCATCGAAGGTGCGAATGGCGCAACTGCGGCGTATCGCAGAGGATGGGCTTATCGAGGAGTTCGAGATCTTTGAGACTGGCAAGAAACTCTTGGCGCGAAGTGATATTAGTGATTTCGCCACTATCACCCAAGCTGTCAAAAGCTTGACCGCATACGGTGTTAATAAGTCCGAGGGCGAACTAATCGATGAAGTGTTTCCAAAAAATGATCCAGAACTTCGATTAGCCAACTTACTGACTTATCTTGATCACACCACCAACGGTGCAGTGCCGACCTTAAGAGATCCAGATGGTTCGTACGGCCTAGATTGCCTTATTAGGGCATGTGGCGGCGGATCGTTCATTAATTCTCATCTCAACGGGACGAAGCGCGCGCTTCTTTGTGGCCAGTTGGTCGTCATGATCGACACCGGTTTAAATGTGCAGCCAGCCACGGATTTGGCTGCAGAACCTTTCGATGGCGAGTTTCGCCGTGGAAGCGTCAACCTGCTCGTGAATCAGGTAACCAAGACGCGACCCGAAGCAAAAACTGTCTTTAGCGTTGTACCCGCTGAGGGGGCTGAGGCGCTATTGAATGTGCCTGGATTTAAGTTGTCCACCAAATCCGCAATCACGATGTGGCAGGAAATGTCCTTGCGGATGCGTTGTCGAGCTAGGTCGCAGAGCGACGACGCACACCGATATCTGTGGATTTGCGGCAAAGGTTCGGGCCATTGCGGGGTAATACAGACCTTCGCTGGGACTGTCGCGAAATCACAAATAAATCTGTTCCGAGATGAATTGGCAGACGACCCGATACTCGGGGGAATTGAATTTACCAGGCAAAATATCAGGCCAACTTATCTCGCGATCAGAAACTCAAAGCACCTCGACAGTCAGGTGGTGGTTTCGATTGCAAACCATAACAGCGCCGCCACAACATTTGGTTCGTACTTAAGTAGCGCTGAATATCGTCAGGCACTTGCCTCACTTATTCGGAATTTCCAGAATCAGCTCGAGGCTGCCATTTTGGTCACCGACATATCGAGAGTCGTTCAACTCGGTGTTGACGCTGAGACGATTGTCGGCAGGGCCGAGGAGGCTATTCAAAACGGTCTTGATGAAATTTTATTCGATGCCAGCGCTGCCAAGACCTCAGCCATCGCCGCGACGCCCGAGGTCGAACTTGTCCCCGACAGCCTTGAGAGCTTCCTCACGTTCGAGCCGACCCACGAAGACTTAGTAGCGCTAATCCTCGTCAAGAAGGGGCTCGAAGCCGATGAAGAGCGCTTCCTTGTCGCCAATCCGGACCGTTGGAAAAACAAGTGGATGCCCGGCTTGGCGCTCGTGACCGCCACCGCCGCTCGTCTTGAGCAGAGCAAGTACAAGGTGGCGCTTAAGCGCGCCTTGACCTCGGCCGAGCAAGGAATTTCATCCGGCAAGCTAAGGATTTTTGTCCCATGGTAAAAGCAGTTGCCGCCGCGAAGAAGACTCGCTCAACTCGCACCCAAAAGAGCGATCACGATCGCATTATTGGAGCATTGCCGAAGCCTAGCTGGATGGTGAACGACTCGCCTCTCGACAATGAATGGATTGTCCGCACACACGGTGGCAATGTCCGCAAAGGTGACGTCACTGTCAAATTCGACGTTGTAATTGCCCCTGGCGTCAGGTCAATCGATCTAGAGATCGATTTGATTACAGCGAAGCTCCTCGCTTTTCGCGGCCTCACTGGCAATGACGCAAGATATGACTCCGGCGCGACCATCCCTATAAACAACAGGAACTACTTTGCCTTTGTCCGCTGGAGGCACGCCCGCGGGATTGAGCGCAACGCGGAGCTCACTAAGGACGATATTGATGACCTCGTTAAAGACCTGGAAGTCGGCGGCATCGTCGGATTGCCCCCATATCGGCAGCGGCTCGGAGAACTCATCCAGAAAATTGAGACGGGTGAGTTCGAAATTCCCTTCTATTGCAAAGGGAACAAGAAGTACGCCCGGAAAGAGCCGCTCGCCAATGCGCTCGGCGCACCTCACACACGGAGTCTTCCGGCATCCGTTTCGCATGATTTGGATGACTTCATCCGCGGACAAGGCCTTTCAATCCAACCTCGCAAAGGCGCGGGCCAAGACGATGAGGAAGATGATCTGGTCAACGAAATCGAGGAAGGTGCGCTTTCGGAGAATCGGATAATATCATTCCTGACTGCGCCGCAGTTACTATTCTATTATCGAAAATATCTTACCCATGATCCGATCAAATTCGAGCCGTTTGAAGGCGAGGATGGCATCTCGAAGATTGCTAAATCGATCTGCCGTGTCGCTGCGGAGCGATCTTTTACCACACCAGCATATCAGGCCTGCTTTCTCGTCAATCAAGCAATAACCTGGATCACAACGTATTTTGATGAGATTCGAGATTTTACTAATGATCTCGATGAAACTATTAAAAAGTACGAGGCGCTCAATCATTGGCGGCCCACAGAAGCGGCTTTCAATGAGCGGCTAAGAGAGGATCGGGACAAATACACCACGGCGCCGGGCAGTTGGTGGCCGATCCACCCGTCTTACTTCGCGGCACCTGGTTGGACAACGAATGTCAGTGAATACCGACCGGCGCTGCGTCCGGTCTTATTTGAGTTGCTCGCTACGGCGGCATTGGTGGTTATCGCTGCGTTCGCTGCCCGCCGAAAAGAGGAGATGGGCTCACTAAAGGCCGATTGTATTTCGACCGTAGATGGTGAGTTTTGGCTAGTGGTTTCCGCCTGACATAAGAGTCCGGTTCGGGATTCCCTTTGTTGCGTTCGCATGCGAGTCTGGCGCATGCGCACAGGA
>NZ_MSQB01000067.1 GCF_002149965.1 Novosphingobium panipatense
TTATGAGTCATCGTGTAATTGCGGCTGCTTCCTCGGACCCCGGTGGAGGCGCACACTTCTGGTTGTCGAATCCTGAAGGAAGGAAGCAGCCATGAAGCACTATGCCGGATTGGACCTGTCGATGGAAACCACGCAGGTCTGCATCGTTGATGAAAATGGTCGGAAGCTCGTGTCGGAGAAGGTCGAGAGTTCGCCAGAGGCCCTGGCTGAGATGCTCGAACGCAATGGCCCGATCGAACGCGCGGTGATCGAGACCGGCCGCATGTCGCCGGCGATCTGCCTTGGACTGCGCGAACTCGGCGTCCTGGTGGTGTGCATCGACGCCCGGCAGGCGCACCAGAGCCTGAAGGCAATGAAGGCGAACAAGACCGACCCGCACGATGCCGCCGGGCTCGCGCAACTGGCCCGAACGGGGTTCTACAAGGAGGTGCACGTCAAATCTCCTGCAGCGCATGGCGTCCGCAGTGTGATTTCCGCGCGTGGCCACCTGGTCGAGGCCCGTGTCCGTCTCGATAACATGATCCGCGGTCTTTGCGCCACGTTCGGCTATCGCCCCGGCGCTGGCCAGGGAAAGGCATTCCTCCAACGGATCAAGCAGGCCGCGCATATCCCCGGCCTTGGCGATGCCATCGCCTCTTTGCTGTCGGTGCGCGCCGAACTGGTCGAGCAGATCAAGGAAATGGACCGTCGCCTGCGTGTTATCGCCAGCCAGTCACAGGCCTGCGAGATCCTCATGACTATCCCCGGCGTCGGCGTGCAGACATCCGCCGCATNTCGCCTGCGTGTTATCGCCAGCCAGTCACAGGCCTGCGAGATCCTCATGACTATCCCCGGCGTCGGCGTGCAGACATCCGCCGCATTCGCGGCCGCGGTGGATGAAGCGGGTCGCTTCCGACAATCGCGCAATGCCGGCGCCTACTTCGGCCTGGTGCCCAGACGCCACCAATCGGGAGAACTCGACTGGACAGGCCGGATCACCAAGCAAGGCGACGGGACCGTCCGCAAGCTGCTCTACGAGGCGGCCAACTCGATCCTCACCCGCAGCCGCGAGACCTTTGCCTTGAAAACATGGGCTCTGAATATCGCCAAGCGCCGCGGCCTGAAGAAGGCCCGTGTCGCGCTTGCTCGCCGGCTCGCGGTAATCATGCATGCCATGCTGCGTGATGGCACTTTGTTCCAAGCATGAGGTAGAGTAGAACCTGTTTGCCAGCGGTGAAGCGTCAAAGTTGATCCGAGGGCGGTGTTCCGCGAGGGAACGCAGGGACGAGCGATCTGCGAAGCTGCGTAGTGGGTAAACAAGCCCGCATCGAGTCAATGCAACGTTCGGCTCTGTGAGACCCGATACAGCACGGCCAGGCCTCGGCCCGGTTAGTGCGGACAGATCCATGAAACCCTCAAGGGATCACACCGCCTCGCTCTGCAATTACAGATCNGCACGGCCAGGCCTCGGCCCGGTTAGTGCGGACAGATCCATGAAACCCTCAAGGGATCACACCGCCTCGCTCTGCAATTACAGATCAGCCTCTAACATCAAACCCCAGACGAGGCCCGCACTCCGCTAATTTACGCCGCGATCTGTGCCAAATGTTCTGACGACGGACAGTATAAAATTCATAATCATATCAATAAGATAACGATAATATCGAATGGGGAGAGGAGAATATGAAAGGGATGTTCCATAGCCATATCGCTGGTTTGATGGCCGGCACCATGATGGCTTCTATCGGCTATGCCTCGTCAGCCGCTGCAAAAGCCATCGACGCACAAGAGAATGTTGACCGTTCCGCGGAACAACCGGTGCCGCCGCAAAGGTCTTCCCAGGAACCTGACCCAGCATCCGCGAGACCTTGGAGGATATCGTCGCCACTGCAACCCGCAGGGAAGAACGCCTCCAATCAGTTCCCATCGCAGTCACCGATTACAGCCAATACGATCGGCACAGCAGGCGTTGACGGACTGCGCGACCTGACTGTTGTCGTCCCGGGCTTCCAGGGCGGCCGCAACATGAACATAAGCGAGGCGGCTTCTGGCCCCCCCTCATGGGCACAATCACCACCCGTCGTCGCGCAACCGTCTGGCGTAGCGAAAGACCCGCAGGATCCAGCAGCGCCGCTAGCCGAACGCCAGCCTCAGTCCCATCCAATGGAAGTTACCAAAGTGCTGCCGGATGCGGTTCCGGGTGGCCGCACCGGTCCTCAAGGCGTGCCGCAAACGTTCCGCTGGACGGAGGACTGGTCAAAAGTGCCTTCCCAAGATGCACCAGCGCTTGACAAGATCCGGCACATCCAGCTCGGCCGCGACAATTTTTATCTGTCAATCGGTGGCGAGCTGCGGCTCAATTATACGAACTGGAGTCATGCTGCGTTAGGCCGCATTCCGAACGACAAGGATAAACCGCTGCAAAGCCGCGCCCGTATACTAGCAGATTTGCATCTGGGACCGGACGTCCGTGCTTATTTCGAACTAGGCGACAATCGCGAATATGGTGAAAACTTCACGACTCCCCCGAACGTTGACCGGGTCGATATCTACCAAGCGTTCATCGATCTGACCCTCCCGCTCGGCAACGCCGGCAAGCTAACGCTGCGCCCTGGCCGCTTCGAGATGCCGCTTGGCAACGGCAAGCTGGTCGGCATGCGGGAAGGTTTCAACATGCGATACACCTATCAGGGTATACGCGGCACGTATATTTTGCCTGGTAAAGTTTCGATCGACGCTTTTGCGTCACGCCCAGTCAACATTAAACCCGGCACGTTTGACGATGGCCCCGTTCACAGTACGACGTTCAACGGTGTCTATGTCAGCGTGCCTCATGGTCTGCTCGGCATAGGCTCAGACATATACTGGTACGCGGTTAAACGGGATCGCGCGGTATTGCTTGAGAGCACCGGTAAGGACGCGCGTAACAATTGGGGCGCGCGCCTGTGGAAACGAAATGCGCACTGGGATTTCGATTTGGAAGGAAATTACCAGACAGGGCGCCTCTCAAATCTCAATATCGATGCTTGGGCGGTAATTTTCGAGGGAGGATACACCTTCGCCGACACGTCGATGAAGCCACGTCTAGGTCTTCGAGCGAACGCTTTCAGCGGCGATGGCAATTTAAAGGACGGCAAAGCCAGCACCTTCGTCGCGGCCTTCCCACGTCTGCCGGTGTTTAGTGAGGCCGTCTTCTTTTATCCATCTAACATCGTGGACATCTATCCCTCAATAACGCTGAAGCCATACAAAGACATCGTCCTGATGGTCGGGCCGGACTTCCTCTGGCGACAAAAGCGCTCGGACGGCATCTATCTCGCGTTCGGACCACCCTTCGCACCCTATGGATCGAGCAATTACGTTGGCACGAATTTCAACATGGAATTTACTTGGCAGGCAACCAAGCGACTGCAATTCCATCTAGCTGAAACCTATTTCAGTCGTGGAGACGCATTTGGTAGAGCTGGCGGGAAGAGCAGCAATTACTTCGGTATTTGGTCGAGCTTTCGGTTCTGACGTAGATGGGGTCACTACACGAAAGTGCGTTTTACGTACGCTAACCCGGCTTATTCAGTGCGCCCCGAAGGCGCGTAACACCAGTGGAGGGAGGTTCCACCCAGATAATTGTCGATAGGTCTGGTAGCTGGTCGTCCGTGAACAATGCGATTTTGGCTCTGGGACGGCGCAGGGCCATTCGCCGCGGGCTGTGGCGAGCTGTTGTGGCGAGGAAAGTGTGTTCAGGCGGACGGCATTGCGGGCTGCGTCGCAGGGAACAATACCCTGAACAGGGCGCGCAAAAGGGCGCTTAGCCATGCGACGAGCAGACGCAGATTGTGTCCGGCGGCAACCAGGATGGCGTTGACGGCATCGCCGGTAGCCCCGGCAAGGTGATTGCGTTCGAGCAGGCCGTCGGATTTGGTGTGGCCGATGATCGGCTCGATGGCGTTGCGCCGCCGCAGTTCGCGCCGGATGGTAGGCGAGGTGATCCCGCGGGTGTGCGAGACGAAGACCTTTGCCTTTCCGCCATGCTTGTGGCCGCGATAGCCGCGATCGACATAGGCCCGCTCGACGGTGACGCCGGTCAACCGCTCGACCTGTTCGATCTGCGCGGTCAGGGTATGGCCGTCGTAGGGATTGCCGGGCAGCGCCTGCATGCCGACGATGAACTGTCCGCCAGCGGTGCGCGCGTTAGTGACCGCCATCGAGGTCTTCACGCCGAACTCGTAGCGGGTCCTGGCCTTGCCTTTGGCGATGCATTCCACCTCGGGCGCGTGCAGGGCGTAGAGCTTGTCGGTGTCGCCTGCCTTCTGGGCCCTGTGACCTCATAGGTTGGGAATCGGCCAACTGCTGGAACGGATCGGAAACAGTCCGCGCGGTTGACTGTTGCATTCCGGTA
>NZ_MSQB01000068.1:2500-3591 GCF_002149965.1 Novosphingobium panipatense
GATGACTTGGGGACCTTAGCTGTAGGTTAGGGCTGTTTCCCTTTTGACGACGGACCTTAGCACCCGCCGTCTGTCTGCCGAACAAGTCTCGTTGGTATTCGGAGTTTGGTTAGTATTGGTAGATCTCGCGACCCCCGCAACCATCCAGTGCTCTACCCCCAACGGCATACATTCGACGCTCTACCTCAATAGATTTCGCGGAGAACCAGCTATTTCCCGGCTTGATTGGCCTTTCACCCCTAAACACAACTCATCCGAGAATTTTTCAACATTCACCGGTTCGGTCCTCCAGTGCGTGTTACCGCACCTTCAACCTGGTCATGCCTAGATCGCCGGGTTTCGGGTCTAATACACCATACTCTGTCGCCCTATTCAGACTCGCTTTCGCTGCGCCTACACCTAACGGCTTAAGCTCGCATGGTACATTAAGTCACTGACCCATTATGCAAGAGGTACGCAGTCACCCCCTAAAGAGGCTCCTACTGCTTGTAAGCATTCGGTTTCAGGTACTGTTTCACTCCCCTCATCGGGGTGCTTTTCACCTTTCCCTCACGGTACTGTGTTCGCTATCGGTCATGTACGAGTATTTAGGCTTGGAGGGTGGTCCCCCCATGTTCAGACAGGATTTCACGTGTCCCGCCCTACTCGAGTCTTGCATCATCGTTTTCGCATACGGGGCTGTCACCCGCTATGGCCACTCTTTCCAAAGTGTTCTGCTAACTGAAATGCAAGCACTGGCCTGGTCCGCGTTCGCTCGCCACTACTAACGGAATCTCGGTTGATGTCTTTTCCTCCGGGTACTTAGATGTTTCAGTTCCCCGGGTTCGCTTCACCAAGTCTATGTATTCAACTCGGTGATACCTTATCCACCTCACTCACTGCCCGATTGCTCGAACAACGAGAGAAATGGTGAAGGTGGGTTTCCCCATTCGGAAATCGTTGGATCAAAGCTTGCTCACAGCTCCCCAACGCTTATCGCAGCGTGCCACGTCCTTCTTCGCCTGTACATGCCAAGGCATCCACCAAATGCTCTTACCTCACGCTTGAGAATCCACACCATCAATGACAGCCCTGCATAAAGACTGCATTGT
>NZ_MSQB01000069.1 GCF_002149965.1 Novosphingobium panipatense
TGTCAACCGGCGCGCAAAACTGACCCCCTATCGGCGCCCAATATTGACCCCACCTCTGGGTAGTGCGGCGGTTATCCCGGTAGTCGATAGGAGGGGCCCACGGACGACGACGCGCACCGTCAGGTGTGCTGGCGGCGGCGTCCGTGGGAGGTCCCTGTTGACCCACCGGGTTAACCGCCGGGGATGGGGGTTCGGGGGAAGGGGTTTTGGGCTCAGGTCCGGTTTTTGAACCGCCAGCTGTCGTTGCCTGTCTCGATGATGTCGCAGTGATGGGTGATGCGATCAAGGAGCGCGGTCGTCATCTTGGCGTCGTGGAAGACGCTCGGCCATTCGCCGAAGGCGAGATTGGTCGTGATGATCACCGAGGTCTTTTCGTAGAGCTTGCTGATCAGGTGGAAGAGCATCTGGCCGCCGGAACGGGCGAACGGGAGATAGCCCAGTTCATCGAGCACAACCAGATCAAGCCGTGAGAGTTGAGCGGCAAGGCTTCCGGCTTTGCCCAGACGTGCTTCTTCCTCAAGCCGGTTCACCAGATCGACCGTATTGAAGTATCGGCCTCTGGCACCAGCACGTACCACTGCGGCAGTGATGGCGAGCGCCAGATGGGTCTTGCCCGTGCCCGTTCCGCCAACCAGCACGATATTGCGCCGTTCCGGCAAGAAGGAGCCGGCATGCAACGAGCGGATCAGCCCTTCGTTGATCGGCGTTCCGTCGAACATGAACCCATCCAAGTCCTTGATTGCCGGAAGCTTCGCCGCGGTCATACGGTAGCGGATTGACGCTGCCTCCCGATGTGCAGTCTCGGCGCGCAGCAGGTCGGCCAGCATCTCCATGATCGTCCTATCGCGGCGGATGCCATTGGTGACGGCATCATCGAAGGCAGTGACCATGCCCTTCAGCCCCAGCCCCTTGAGGGCTGCCACGATCTCATGCCGCTGCATTGAGGCCTCGCACCGTGTCGTAGCGGGCGCAGTCTGCAATCGGCGGATGCTTGAGCTTCAGGTTGACGACGACGTCCATGGTCTGGTCATCGCGAGGCTCACGCCGGCGGGACAGGATGTTGAGGATGACCTCGTCGCTGACCGTTCCTGCGCTGAGGGCCTCGGCGACTGCGGCTTCTACAACTTCGAGGCCGTCATCGGGAATGGCGGCCAGGACGCGCACGAAGCGGCGATCCGCATCATCGCCCTTACCCAACTTGCGCCGCAGCTGGGCGAGTACAGGTGGAAGGTCCCAGTCCTGGAAGGGAGCGCCGTTCCGCAAGGCCCCGGGCTTGCGCGCAAGGATCGGCAGGTAATGCCAAGGGTTCGTGATCGTCTGGTTCCGGCCGAAGGCGCGCTCATGCTCGGCGATGACCGCGCCATCCGAGCGGATCACGATGCGCGTTGCGTAAGCACGTACCTGCACAGCCTGATGCGCTGCCTTCGCCATCACCGAGTACCGGTTGCGATCGAAGCTCACCAGGCAGGTCGAACTGGCTACATGCTCGCTCTCGAAGAACCCGTCGAACGGGGTGGGTAGCGGTTGCAGCATCGGCCGCTCCGCCTCCAGTGCTTGTGCGATCGTCATATCCAGATCGGGATGCCCGTTGCGCTCTGCCCAGCGCCTGCACTCGGCTTCCAGCCAGATGTTCAGTTCCTCAAGACTGGCAAAGCGCAGGCGCGGCTTGAACAGTCGCTCCCTGCTGGTCTGGACCTGGTTCTCGACCTGTCCCTTCTCCCATCCCGCAGCAGGGCTACAGGCCACCGGCTCCACGCCATAATGATCCGTCATGATCAGGAACCGCCGGTTGAACAGCCGCTCCTTACCGGTGAAGACCGTCGTCACCGCCGTCTTCATGTTGTCGTAGATGCCGCGCGTCGGAACCCCGCCGAAGAACGTGAAGGCGCGGGCATGAGCGTCAAAGACCATCTCCTGCGTCTCGCGGGGATAGGCGCGGACGAATGGCGCCCGTGACCAGCAAAACCGCATGTGCGCGACCTTCACTCGCATCGGCTTGCCCGCGATCTCGACGTCCTCGTGGCTCCAGTCGAACTGGTAAGCCTCGCCTGGCCTGTACATCAACGGGATGAACACCTTGCTCATATCGCCGGCATCGGCGCGGCGCTCACGCTTCCAGCGCGCGGCATAGCGCCGCACAGCGTCATAGGAGCCGGAAAAACCTTCGCGCTGAAGGAGATCATGGATCCGCGTCATGCGAAGCCGGTCACGCCGGGCCAGCCCTTCATTTTGTTCGAGCAACTCTTCAAGACGAGCACTGAAAGGGCCGGTCTGCGGCCGGTGCTGTTCCTTGCGCTCGTAACTGGAACCCGCGTCCGGCGCCCGGATCGCTTTGCGGACCGTGTTGCGCGACAGCCGCAAATCCCGCGCTATCGCCTTGATAGGCTTCCCGTCCCGGTGCTCCCGGCGGATCCTCGTAATCGTCTCCACAACCAACATCCCTGTACCCGCCGTCCGGAACCCAAACGGCGGCGCTTCTCATGATGAGATGAAGGGGGTCAATTTTAGACGCCGATCACCCCGCTAAGGGGGTCAATTTTGCACGCCGCTCCACA
>NZ_MSQB01000007.1:0-146880 GCF_002149965.1 Novosphingobium panipatense
CCCGCGCCCCCACCCACCACCCAACGGTAGTATCCTGCGGGTGGTGGGTGGGGGCGCGGGCCGGTGCCGCGAGAAAATGCCCTTTTGGGCATTTTTCAAACATATGCTTAGGCCGCTTCGTCCTGCTTCGTGCTGCCGGATTGCAGGGGCGCTTGGCCGCCGCGCAGTGCTTTCACGAAGTCCTCCCGCCAACGCTGCACGTCGTTGTCGCGCACCGAGGCGAGCAGTTTGGCGTGACGCTGGCGGCGTTCGGCCAGCGGCATGTCCAGCGCCTTGCGGATGGTTTCGGCGACGTGCTCGATCGAGTGCGGATTGACCAGCAGGGCATCGGGCAACTGGTGCGCCGCGCCCGCGAACTGCGAGAGGATCAGCACGCCGGGATTCTCGGGGTCCTGTGCGGCGATATATTCCTTGGCCACGAGGTTCATGCCGTCGCGCAGCGGCGTGACGAGGCCGATCTCCGCCGCGCGATAGAACCCGGCGAGCTGTTCGCGCGGGTAGCCCCGGTTGACGTAGCGGATCGGCACGAAGGCCACGTCGGCATGGGCGCCGTTGATATGGCCGGTCTTGCGCTCCAGGTCCTCGCGGATCTGCTGGTAGCTTGCGACGTCGCCACGCGAAGGCGGAGCGATCTGGAGCAGCACGGCCTTGCCGGCATCCTCGGGATTGTCGGCCAGGAACCGGCCGAAAGCCTCGAACCGTTCGCCCAGCCCCTTGGAATAGTCGAGCCGGTCGACCCCGATCAGGATCTTGCGCCCACGCACGCTGGACTTGAGCCGGTCGTGCGCTTCCTTGGCCTCGGGCCCTTGCGCGGCCTCGGTGAATTCCGCGAAGTCTATGCCGATCGGAAAGGCGCGGGCAATGATCTTGCGGCCCTGGTACTCGACCGAATTGTCGAGGCCGACCCTAAGGCCCATTTCCTTCTGCACATAGTGCAGGAAGCTCTCCAGCCACTCGGTATTCTGGAAGCCGATAACGTCGTATTCCAACATCGAGGCGACCAGGCGTTCATGGAAGGGCAGCGAGACGAGCAGGCGCGTCGGCGGCCAGGGGGTGTGGAGGAACAGGCCCATCCGGTTCTTCACGCCCTTTTCGCGCAACTGCGAGCCGAGCGGGAGCAAGTGATAGTCGTGGACCCAGACGAGGTCTTCCTCCTCGATCAGGGGCAGCACCGAAGTGGCGAAGCGCGCATTGACCCGCTCGTAGCCCTCGCCGAAATTGCGGTCGTATTCGGTCAGGTCGATGCGGTAGTGGAACAGCGGCCAGAGCGTGCGGTTGGCATAGCCGTTGTAGTATTCCTCGATATCCTGGGGTTCGAGATCGATCGTCGCGGTGGTGATGCCGTCGTTGCGCTGCATGTCGAGGTGGCCGGTGAATTCCTCGGTTTCCTGCCCCGACCAGCCGAACCAGATCCCGCCATGCTCGCGAAGCGCGGAATTGAGCGCCACCGCAAGGCCGCCCTGCGCCCCGGCGGCACCGGCCGCCTTGGGGACCGAGACCCGGTTCGAGACGACGATCAATCTACCCATTTCAAATCCCCTGTGGCGCGTCTTGTCCTGAAAAGTGACGGACACGCTTTGCGGGACCGGTTGAGAGCCCGTCTGGAAAATGCCCGAAGGGCATTTTCGGTTCGGCACCGGCCCTCTCCCCCACCCGACCTCCCAACGATAGTACCCTATGGGAGGTCGGGTGGGGGAGAGGGCCGGTGCCGCCAAAATCCGCCCCTGAGGGCGGATTTTCAGACGAACTCAGCGCCAGTCCCGCCAAGACCGGGACAACTGCCCGGCACAATTGATGATACCTACTAGCGAATAGGTCTGCGGAAAGTTCCCCCACAGCTCGCCGGTCTCGAAATCCATGTCTTCCGAGAGCAGGCCCGACTGGGTGCGATGATCGAGCATGGCTTCGAAGAGGCGGCGGGCCTCTTCGTCCTGGCCGCTGCGGTGGAGGGCCTCGATCAGCCAGAAAGTGCAGATGTTGAAGGCGGTTTCGGGCAGGCCGAAATCGTCCTCGCTGTCGTAGCGCAGCATGTGCTCGCCCCGGCGCAGGGCCTTCTGCACGGCCTGGAGCGTGGCGCGGAAACGCGGATCGTCGGCCTCGACGAAGCGCAGCTCGACCATTTGCAGCAGGCTGGCATCTAGCTGCGAGCCGCCGAAGCTGGCCGCATAGTGCCCGCCCGCGCCGCTGTCGTCGAATTCCGGGTTCTCCACCGGGTGCCAGGCCTGCTCGTCGATATTCCGGCGCACGGTTTCCGCCCGCTCCCGCCAGATGGCGGCGCGGTCTTCGAGGCCGAGGAACTCGGCGGCATTGGCGAGGCGGTCGCAGGCGGCCCAGCTCATGACGGTGGAGTAGGTATGCACGGCCGTGCGCGTGCGCAGTTCCCACAGGCCCGCGTCGGGCTGGTCGTGGGTCTTCCACGCCATTTCGCCCACCTGCTCCAGGCTGGCGAAATCCTCACGCGTGGCGATCCGCAGCAGGCGGCGGTCGGAGAAGGCCTGGATGGAGGGCAGGACGATCTGGCCGTAGCAGTCGTTCTGGACCTGATAATAGGCCGCGTTGCCGATGCGCACCGGCCCCATGCCGCGATAGCCGGCAAGGTCGGGCGCCTCCCACTCGATGATCTCGCGCCCGCCGCTGACGGCATAGAGCGGCTGGATCGCGCCGCCCTCTGCCCCGTCCACGATATTGCGCAGATAGGCGAGGTACTTTTCCAGCACGTCCAGCGCGCCCAGGTGGTTGAGCGCCTGCACCGTGTAATAGGCGTCGCGGATCCAGCAGTAGCGATAGTCCCAGTTACGCTGGCTGCCTGGTGCCTCGGGGATCGAGGTGGTGAGCGCCGCCACGATCGCGCCGGTTTCCTCGTGCTGGCAGAGCTTGAGCGTGATGGCGGCGCGGATCACCGCGTCCTGCCAGTCCAGCGGCGTGGCAAGGCCGCGCACCCAGAGCCGCCAGTAGTCGCCAGTGTGGCGGAGCATCGATTCCATCTCGTGCTCGATGTCGCCCGCGAAGGGTTCATCCGGGCCGAGGAAGAAGTGCTGCGTGGTCTCCAGCCGGTAGAACCGCTCGTCCAGCACATAGCCGACCGGGGCATTGGTGGTGAGGCGCAGGGTATTGCGCTCGACCAGGTAGCGGATGTGGTTGGAGCCGCGCGTGGTGGGCGCAAGCTGCGCGCCGTAGCCGCTCATCGGCGTGAGCACCGAGCGGATGCGCGGCGAGCCGCTGACCGGGCGGACGATGCGCGCATAGGCGACGGGGCGGTAAGTGCGGCCGGACCGTTCGAAACGTGGGCAGAAGTCGATCACTTCCACCGCGCCGCCGCGCGAATCCTCCAGCCGGGTGACCAGGATCGGGGTATTGCGCGAATAGCGCTGGGTCACCGAGACCTGGTTTTCCAGCTCGAAGCGCCAGGTGCCGCCGTCCTGCCCGTCCGGGCCGCGCAGCAGGGCGCAGAAGGTAGGGTCTCCGTCGACGCGCGGCACACAGCCCCAGACGAGGGCGCCGCGGGTGTCGATCAGGCCGGAGACCTGGCAATTGCCGATGGGCCAGAGTTCGAGCGCGCTCATGCCGGGCTGTTCTCCTTGTGCGAATTGGGGGTGCTGCTGCGGTCTGCCGCAAGCCATGCGTGTACGGCGGACACGGATTCTAGCCGCCAGCGGGCGTGCGTTTCGCGCATGGGGCCGACGAGTATGCCCGCCCCGCCGAGCCGGGTCACGGCGGCGAAGGCGTCCTCGTCGGTCACGTCGTCGCCGATGAATAGGGGGAAGGCGCCTGCGAAGGGCGGGCCCTGCATGAAGCGCTCCACCGCGCTGCCCTTGTCGGATCCGGGCATGGCCAGTTCGATGACCTGCTTGCCGTGCTTGAGCTTCAGCCCGAAAGCCGCGCCGGTTTCATCGGCGCAAGCGACAAGTGCCGCAAGCGCTTCGGGGTGGCGGCGATAGTGTACCGCGATGCTGAAGGGCTTGGGTTCGACCAGCAGGCCGCCATGATCCTTGGCGAAATCAGAGAGGCGTTTCGTAACGGCACCGGGAAGCGGCTGGGCGAGCGGGGTGACCTCGCGGCTTCCCGCCTGACGGAATTCGCCGCCGTGGGAACCCGCCACGGCCACGTCCAGGGGGCCGAGCATCGCTTCGAGCGCTTCGAGCGAGCGACCGGTGACGACGGCGAAGCGCCCTTCGAGCCGCGCGTTCAGATCGGCGATCAGGGCGGGCAGGCTTGCCGGAACGTAGACGCCATGGGGATCATCCGCGATCTCCACCAGAGTACCGTCGAAATCCAGGAACAGCGCGACTGGATCCGTACTGGACGAGAGAGTGGCCAGAGGAGGGGGTGACGGCAGATCGCGCGGAATTGCGCCATGTTCCGCCAGCGATTGGGCTTCGCGTGGATCGGTCATTGCGTTCAGTCTTGCACCTTCGAAGGAGGATGGCCACCCCTCTTGCGGCGAAACTTGCGCCGGATTGGCCGAATGATGCCATGCAACGAGCGGTCCCGCCGAGGGTTCCGGCGCGGCAGGGCGGGCGGCACGGAAAATTGCCGCCGAATTCGAGGCAAGATGTTGCGGTCCATGGAATTTTCCGCACGTTTCGCGGATTTTGTCATCGTATTGGCGCAGGAACGCGATTTCCTTCCTGCGCGGTTGATGGCAGGGCCGTTCCACACGCAAATGCGAAAAGGCATGAGATGAAGCAGATCGTAGCGTTCGACCTCGATGGAACCCTGGCGCTGAGCAAGCAGCCGCTGACCGACGAGATGGCGCAGCTCATGGCCGAACTGCTGGAAGTGGCGCAAGTCGCCGTGATTTCCGGTGGTGACTGGCCGCAGTTCGACAAGCAGGTGGCCAGCCGCCTGCCCGCCCATGCCGACCGTTCGCGGCTCTGGCTGATGCCCACCAGCGGCGCCAAGCTCTACGTCCACAAGGATGAGCGCTGGACCCCGGTCTATGCCGAACTGTTCACCGACGAACAGAAGCGCGAGATCCTGGAAGCCTTCGATGCCTCGCTGGCGGCCACCGGCTTCACTCCGGAGGAAACCTGGGGCGAGCGGATCGAGGATCGTGGCAGCCAGATCACGTTCTCGGCGCTGGGCCAGCAGGCGCCGCTCGAAGCCAAGGAAGTGTGGGACCCCGATTTCGCCAAGCGCAAGGTGATCCAGGCCGATCTGGTGAAGCGCCTGCCCGGCGTTTCGGTCAACCTCGGCGGCGCCACGTCGGTGGACGTCACCCAGCCGGGCGTGGACAAGGCCTGGGGCCTGAAGCGCTTGGCCGAGCACAGCGGCGTGGCCGAGGCGGACATGCTGTTCATCGGCGATGCCATCTTCCCGGGCGGCAACGACTATCCGGCCAAGGCCATGGGTCTCGACACGGTCTGCGTGCGCGATCCGGCCGATACGGCCAATGTCATCACCGCCATCATCGCCTGCCAGAAGGCGGGCTGAACACGGCCTTTGCGGGCGCGCGATGCCCGCGTTCTACCTTACCCTGATCGCGGTCCTGCTCGCGGGTTTCGGCGCGCGGGACCAGATCACCATCGCGTCCCTTTCCGCGCGGCAGGGGCAGAGGCCCGGCGTCCTGCTGGCGGCGCTGCTCAGTGCGGGGCTGACGGCCGCTGCCGCGGCCTGGGCGGCGGGGTTCATGCTGGCGCAGCTGCCGCCCCCGGCGCGCGCGATCTTTGCGGGCATCGCTCTGGCTCTGGCCGGGCTCGAATCGCTGGTGCTGGTGCCGCGCCCGCGCCTTGCCGAGCCGACCAATTCGCTGGGCGCGCTGCTCTTGGTCCTGCTCGCCAGCCAGATCACCGATGCAGCGCGCTTCCTGATCCTCGGCATGGGCGTGGGCATGGCCGCGCCGATCGCATCGGGCGCGGCAGGGGCCGTGGGCGGCGCGATCCTGGCGGGCACAGCCTGGGCGGCGCCGCAGATTCTGGACGGCACGGCGGCGCGCTGGACCCGGCGGATCGTCGGGGGCGTGCTGGTTGTAGCGGCGCTGATCCTGTTCCTGAGGGAATTTTCGATACTCTGATCGAAAATTCATTTCGAACCGGGGGTTCATTTCCGCATTCATAAATCTAAATAGATCACGGAACGAGAAACCCGACTGCAACGAGGGAACCAACGGCATGACTTCCAAGGACAATTCCAAGGCCGCTCTGATCGACAGCCTGAACGGGCTGCTTGCCGATACCTTCGCGCTCTACGTGAAGACCAAGAATTTCCACTGGCATGTCCGCGGCCCGCAGTTCCATGACCTGCACTTGCTGTTCGATGCGCAGGCCACCGAAGTGTTCGGCCTGACCGACCTCATTGCCGAGCGCGTCCGCAAGCTGGGCGGCACCACCCTGACTTCGATCGGCTCGATCGCCGCCAAGACCTCGATCAAGGACGAGGACGATACGCGCCTCGATGCCATGGCCATGGTCAAGGAATTGTTCGAGGACAACTCCGCCTATGTCGCCAGCCTGAAGGCGACCAAGGAACTGGCGGGCGAAGCCGGCGACAATGCCACCGACGGCATCATCGACGACTGGACCGACCAGGCCGAACAGCGCGCCTGGTTCCTGCGCGAGATTATCGCCTGATACCGAATCGGGGCTCTCCCCTGTTGAGCCCCTGTGTCGCCGGTGCGGACACGCTGTCCCTTTGCGGGGCCGTTCCGGCAAAAGGATGGCGTCGTTCCTTCATGGGGCGGCGCCTTTCCTTTTGGCGGCACCCCGAAATGCCCGCTTGGGCATTTCGCGAAGAGGCTTTAAGCCTAGCCTCATGCCCAAACTCGAAATCATCGAAGGCGCCGACGACGGCGTTATCGCCGAATGGTTCGCGGCGCGCCTCCGCGCCGCGCTGGCCACCAGCCCCGAAGATATCGCGATCACCGTGCCGGGCGGCTCCACGCCCTTCCCGATCTTCGACCGGCTGGCGGCGATGGACCTGCCCTGGCACCGCATCGCGGTTTGGCCGGGGGATGACCGTATCGTCGATGAGGACCATCCCGCCAGCAACGTCGGGAAGATCCGCGCCCGGCTGGAGCCTGCAGGCGCGCTGATCGTGCCGCTTGCCGAGGACGCCCAGCCTCCGCACTTCGCCATCGCCTGGCTCGGCATGGGCGGCGACGGGCATATCGCCTCGCTGTTCCCCAACACCGATCCGCAAGTGGACGATGCTTACGCGGTGCGCCGCCTGACTCCCGATCCGCTGCCGCCCGAAGCGCCTTTCGACCGCCTCAGCCTGACCATCCCCGCGTTGACCGACAGTGACGAGATCATGTTTGTCATCCGGGGCGCCGACAAGCGCGCCGTTTTCGATGCGGCCGTGAAGGGCGAGCACGACCTTCCGGTCGCCCGCCTGCTGCGTGCCGCGCGGCACAAGGTGACGTGTTTCTGCTGAACGCAATTCTCCACCGGCTTCCGGCGCCCCTGCACCGGAAGCTCTACCGGCTGGCCCATTGGGGCCGCAAGCAGGTGTGGCGGATATGGCGGCCCAGCCTCGACGGTGTGCGGGTGCTCGCTCTCGACGGCGAGGGCCGGGTGCTGCTGGTGCGCCACTCCTACGGTTCGGATCGGTGGATGCCGCCGGGCGGCGGGCTGGGCCGGGGGGAAGACCCGGTGGCGGCGGCGCGGCGTGAGCTGTTGGAGGAAACCGGCTGCGCGTTGTCCGATGCCCGGCTTCTGGCGATAGCCACCGAGGACCTTGTCGGCGCCAGCAACCATGTCCACGTCGTTGCCGGGCGGACGGGTGACCTGCCGCGCGTGGACGGCCGCGAGATCGTCGAGGCCCGGTTCTTCTCCATCGATGCCTTGCCCGAACCTATGGCGGCGCGGCTTCCGGCGGAATTGCGGCAATGGGTGAGCGACTATGCGAGGTAACGGCGCGCGGGATGATGGCGTCTATCGTGACGGACTCTTTCTCGAAACCCCGCGCTTGCGGCTGCGTCCACCTGTCGCCGCCGATTTTGAGCCGATGCGCCAGATGTTCTGCGATCCGCAGGTCGTGGCCCATATCGGCGGCAGCCCGCTCTCCCGCGCGGAGGCCTGGGGCCGCTTCCAGCGCGACGTCGGGCACTGGGCGCTGGAGGGCTTCGGGCAGTTCACCCTGCTGGAGAAATCGTCGGGCCGCTACGTCGGCAAGCTCGGCCATGCGAAGTTCCTGCGCGATCTCGGGCCGAAGGCCGGGGCGGAAATCGAGATGACCTGGACGCTGGCCTCGGGCTTTCACGGACAGGGCTATGCGGCCGAGGCAGGGCAGGCGGCTCTCGCCTGGTTCGACGCGCAAGGACCGCGCCGCACGGCCTGCATCGTGGCAGAAGCCAACTTGCCCTCGCTAAGGCTGGCGGAAAGGCTGGGTTACCGCGAAGTGGACCGGCTTTCCGGTGACGGCTGCACAAGGGTCGTTCTGGTGCGCTAGGATAAATTCCTAAAGCAGGGACAGTTGCCCGTCCCGTGGCGGCGGCGCTTCGTTTTCGCCGCGCTCCAGCGCGGAGAGCGTCAGGCCCATGAGGCGGATCGGCTGGGGCAGCGGCAGCAATTCTTCCAGCAGCGCATGGCCGATGCCGCCGAACTCGGCCTTGTCGGCCACGAAGTGATGCATCGACCTTGCGCGGGTGAGCGTGGTGAAGTCGGCATAGCGCAGTTTCAGCGTCACCGTGCGGCCGCGGGTTTCGGCGCGTTCCACCCGGCCCCAGACCACGTCGACGATCGTGTCCAGCGTGTCGCGCAGGGCCTCGGCGGTCTCGATATTGTCGAAGAAAGTGCGCTCGCCGCCGACGGACTTGCGGGGCCGATTGGCCCGGACCTGCCGCAGGTCCACTCCGCGTGCCGCCTGGAACAGATATTCCGCGAAGCTGCCGAACTGGGCGCGCAGGAAGGCGAGGTCCTTGGCGCGCAAGTCCGCGCCGGTCTCTATGCCGAGCCGCGCCATCTTCTCCGCCCCGCGCGGGCCGACGCCGTGGAAGCGCCGCACCGGCAGTCCCGCCACGAAATCGGCGCCCTGGCCGGGGCGGATCACGCAGAGTCCGTCGGGCTTGTTCTGGTCGCTGGCGAGCTTGGCGAGGAATTTGTTGTAGGAAACCCCGGCGCTGGCGGTCAGGCCCGTTTCGGCCTTGATGCGGCGGCGGATCTCCTCGGCGATGCGGGTGGCCGAGCCGATGCCCTTGAGGTCGGCGGTGACGTCCAAGTAGGCCTCGTCCAGCGAGAGCGGTTCGACGTGCGGGGTATAGTCGTGGAAGATCGCGCGGATCTGCTGGCTCACCGCGCGGTAGACTTCGAAGCGCGGCTTGCAGAAGATCAGGTCCGGGCAGAGGCGCAGGGCGCGGGCGGAAGGCATGGCCGAACGGACCCCGAAAGTGCGGGCCTCGTAGCTGGCCGCCGCCACCACGCCGCGCCGGGAGGAACCGCCCACGGCCACCGGCTTGCCGCGCAGCGCGGGATCGTCGCGCTGTTCGACGCTGGCGTAGAAGGCATCCATGTCGACATGGATCACCTTGCGCAGGCCGTCCGCTTCCTCTTCGGCGGTCGATTCGGTTTCGCGCGATGCCATCCCGGCGATATAGGGCCGATATCGGCAAAAGCGCCATCCGAGGCGTGAAAATGCTGGCCAGTGCGGCCGCAGTGCTGCATGCGCCGGACATGACCTCCGACACAGCGAATCCCGCACCCTTTCCGATGCGGGGGGTCGAGTTCGTCGTCCTCATGGCCGCGCTTCAGGCTCTTCAGGCGCTCTCGATCGATATCATGTTGCCCGCCCTTGGCGAGATCAGCCGCGACCTTTCGGTGCCGGATCCGAACCAGCGCCAGCTGATCGTAGGCGTGTTCCTGATCTGCACCGGGCTGGGCTCGCTGTTCCCCGGCGCCATCGCCGACCGCTACGGGCGCCGCCCGGTGCTGCTTTTCGCGACGGCGGCCTATGTGCTGAGCGCGCTGGCCTGCGCGCTGGTCACCAGCTTCCCGATGATGCTGGCGGCGCGGGCGGTGTCGGGCCTGTGTACTTCGGCGCTGATGGTCATGCCGATGACCGTCATCCGCGACCGTTTCGAGGGCGATCGCATGGCCAGCATGCAGTCGCTGGTCTCGATGACCTTCATGGTCGTGCCGATGATCGCGCCGATGGTGGGGCAGGGGGTGATGCTGGTGGCGGGCTGGCGCTGGATCTTCGGCCTGATCGCCGTGCTGGGCGCCTGCGTCTGCGTCTGGACCGCGCTGCGCTTGCCTGAGACGCTCCATCCCGACTACCGGCAGGAAATCCGCCCGAAGGTGATCGCCGCCAACATGGCGCTCACCCTGCGCACGCGCGAGGCGGTGGGCTACCTGTTCGGCGTGGCTTTCGTGCAGGGCGCGATGTTCGGCTATATCAACAGCGCGCAGCAGCTGGTGGCGGAGCACTTCGGGGCCGGCTTTTTCTTCCCGGCGGTGTTCGGCGGCATGGCGCTGGTCATGGCCTCGACCAACTTCGTCAACTCGCGGATCGTCCAGCGTTTCGGCGCCCGGCGCGTCTCGCAGACGGCGCTGTTCGGCTATATCGCCAGTTCGCTGCTGCACTTCGTGCTGGCGCTGAACGGCGAGACGCTGTGGGTCTTCATCCCGCTCATGACGTTTTCGATGTGCATGATGAGCTTCATCGGCTCGAACTTCCAGTCGATCGCGATCCAGCCTTTCGCCCGCACGGCGGGGGCGGCGGCCTCGATCATGTCGTTCGTGCGGATGGTGATGGGATCGGTGCTCGGCGCGCTAATCGGCCAGGCCTATGACGGCACGCCGCGCCCGATCCTGGCCTCGATGGTGGTGGCGGGGCTGACGGCGCTGATCTTCGTGCTCTATTCGGAACGCGGAAAGCTGTTCCGGCGCCTCAATTACCCTCCGGGCTATTACGCGGCGGGCAAGCGTCCCTGAGGTGATGGGGGGCGTAATCGCCCCCCGTTCCTATGCTAGACCGCTCGGCCGCCCCGGAACAGCTGGACGAGGCCGACGACGATGGCGATCACCAGCAGGACGTGGATCAGCGCGCTGGAAACGTGGAACACCACGAAGCCCAGCAGCCAGAGGACCAGCAGCACGGCGGCGATGGTGAAGAGCATGGCTATTCTCCCTAATTGTTACGAAATGTAAACGCGCGGGCCGCGGGGAGGCTCCCATCCTTTCGCCGTAGTTTTCATGGTGTTCGTGGCAGACGGCTGTCTGGTCGGGCCATGCAATCGGTTCGTCTCAGACGCGGCGCGGGGCGGCAGGTCGGCGGAGTCGGACGGCTTGCCCGCCGCTCCGAGTCGCGGCACCGTCACCTTGCGACCGCGAATCGCCCTTGAGGGCATTCCGCCGCGAGTCTTTCGGGTCCACCGCCCTCGCAGAGCCGCAACAGGGCCGCGAGGGGAAACGCCGGGGTTCATTCTCCAAGGATGTAGAAGAGGGCCATCCTTTGGAGATCTCTCCGCCGTCATCCTGAACTTGTTTAGCTTCGCTGGCCTTCGGCTCAGGATCCATCTTGCCGATGGAACGGCCGTTGATGGTCAGAAATGGATCCTGAGCCGAAGGCCAGCGAAGCTAAACAAGTTCAGGATGACAAGTGTCTGGCGCAGGAGTCGTGAGGGAAGATCGGCCTTCCCTTGCCTCAGGCCCGGGACAGCGCGCGCAGTTCCCGGCGCGACAGGGTGGGGCGGGGCGCTTCGCTTTCCGGTTCGTTGGCGGTGCGGGCTTCCTGCAAGGCTGCCCAGACATGGGCCAGCTTCTCGCTGCGGGTCGTGCTGACCCGGTGATCCCAGGCATGGGCGCCGAGCCGCTCCACCTCGCGGGCTATACCGCCGTAGATGTTCGCGGCCGAGAGCACGGCCCAGCGTTGACGGAAGGCCAGTCTCGTCGCCCCCGCGCGGGCCGATCCCTCGTAGTCCCGCGCCAGGGCACAGGCGCGGGCGATCATCGGCACCAGGGCGTGGCGGTAGTGCGGCTTGGTGACTTCGCCGGGGGGAATGTCCGCCTCCACCAGCCATTCGACCGGCAGGTAGCAGCGCCCATTGGCATCGTCTTCCCAGACGTCGCGCACGATATTGGCGATCTGGAAGGCGATGCCGAGGTCGCAGGCGCGGTCGAGCGTATCGTCGTCCCCGGGCGCGACGCCCATGACGGCGGCCATCATCACCCCCACCGCCCCGGCGACATGGTAGCAGTAGCGCAGCATGTCCGCCTCGGAGCGCGGGCGCCAGTCGGCGGCGTCGAGGGCGAAGCCCGCCAGTACGTCGTCCACCATGGCGGCGGTCAGCGGCACTTCGCGCATGAGCTGGCCGAGCGCGTCGAAAGCAGGCGTGCCGGTGCTTTCGCCCGCCATGGCCAGTTCGGTCAGGGTGCGGATCGTCGCCAGCCGGTCTTCGGGGGAGAGCCGGGTGCCGAGGCGCACCGGGCCGATGGCGTGGCCATGGTCCTGCTCGTCGGCAATGTCGTCGCAGGCGCGGCACCAGGCATAGAGCAGCCAGACCCGCTCGCGCGTTTCGCGGTCGAACAGGCGGCTGGCGGCGGCGAAGCTCTTCGATCCCTTGCGGATCGACCGGCGCGCCTCCTTGACGAGGCGCGCGCGGTCCAGCGCTCCGGGACGGACGGCGGCGCCGCTCAGGGCCGCTTCGAGCAGCTTCTCAGTCGGCACCGGCAGGCCTCGCCGAAGACCGGCCCGAAGACTGGCCCAGAGACCGCCCAGGAAACCTCACAGCGTGCTGGCGTCCATCTTGACGATCGGGACGATCGGTTCGTGGGCTTCCATGCGTTCCAGCAGGAGGTCGAGTTCGCTTTCCGCCAGGATGATGCCCTGATGGGCGGGGCGCACGAAGCCGACTTCGGCCATGTGGCGGTTGAAGGCGAGCAACCCGTCGTAGAAACCGAAGGAATTGAGCACGCCGACCGGCTTGTCGTGATAGCCGAGCTGGGCCCAGCTGACCGCTTCCCACAGTTCGTCCATGGTGCCGACGCCGCCGGGCAGGACCAGGAATCCGTCCGACAGGCGGGTGAATTCGGCCTTGCGCTCGTGCATGGTCTTGACGACGTGAAGCTCGGTGCAGTCGTGGTTGGCCACTTCGCCGCCCTTGCCGTTCGCGCCGGTGAGCGCTTCGGGGATCACGCCGATCACTTCGCCGCCCTGTTCCAGCGCACCGGCCGCGACCGCGCCCATCAGGCCGAGGCGGCCGCCGCCATAGACCACCCCCACGCCGCGCGCGGCAAGGGCGGCGCCCACGTCGCGGGCAAGCTGGACGTAGCGGGGATCGGCGGGGGTGGCGGAGCCGCAGTAGACGGCGATACGTTTCATCACTCAGGTAGCCTTCAGTTGCACCCGCGCGCCGTCCGGCAGATCACGGGTCTGCCGGGCGAGGTCGCCGGTCAGGTAGATCAGGTCGACGAGGTCGATCCTGACCAGATTTTCGGGCTCATAGTCGCCCGACAGGATTGCGGAAAGCGTGCGGCTATAGACTTCCCCGAGCGCGGTGAAGCCGAGCCGCTGCGTGGCGGCCTCCACCAGTGCATCGGCGCGCCAGATCGCCCTGGTTTCCGCGCTGGCCATATGGGTCTGCGCGGCGGCTTCGTCGCCAAGGCGCGTCACGGCGAGAATATCGGGATCGACGTAATGGTAGATGCCCTTGGCGTCGATCGCCAGGACATGGCCCATCAGGCTATGCGCCACGTCCTCGGCGAATTCCACGCCGGTCCAGCCCCAGGCGGTGTTGAGGGCATGGACCAGGTGGCTCACTTCAGCCCCTCCAGCATGAGCTTCGCGGTGGCCTTGGCCGATCCGACGACACCCGGAATGCCGGCGCCGGGATGGGTGCCTGCCCCGACGAGGTAGAAGTTCCTCAGCTTGTCGTCGCGGTTGTGCCCGCGGAAGTACGCGCTCTGGGTCAGCAGCGGTTCTAGGCTGAAGCCGTTGCCCCTGTAGGCGCCGAGGTCCGCCTCGAAGTCCGGCGGGGCATAGTGGAATTTCGTGACGATGCGGTCGTCGATATCCGGGATCAGGCGGCGGCCGACTTCGGCCAGCACGCGCTTTTCGAGGATCGGGCCGACTTCCGCCCAGTCGATCGGCAGCTTGCCCATGTTGGCCACCGGGACGAGCGCGTAGAACGTGCTCTTTCCGGCCGGGGCCAGCGAGGGGTCGGTGACGGTCGGGTGGTGGAGATAGATCGAGAAGTCGCGCGGCAGCACGCCGTGCTCGAAGATGTCGTCGAGCAGGCCCTTGTAGCGCGGGCCGAACAGGATCGTGTGGTGCGGGATGCCCGGCCAGGTGCCTTCGAGGCCGAAGTGGACGACGAAGAGGCTGGGCGAGAAGCGCTTCTGCTTGAGCTTGTGCGCCATGTCGCGGCCGCGCTGGTTCCCGGACAGCAGGTCGCGGTAGGTATGCATGATATCGCCATTGCTGGCGATGGCATCGAAGCGCTGTTTCCAGCCGCTTTCCGTCTCGACTTCGGTAACCTGATCGCCCAGCGTGTGGATCTGCGCGACTTTCTCGCCCAGTCGCAGTTCGCCGCCGAGCCGCTGGAACAGCCGGGCCATGCCCTGCGCCAGCTTGTTGGTGCCGCCGCGCGCCCACCAGACGCCGCCGTCCTTTTCCAGCTTGTGGATCAGCGCGTAGATCGCGCTGGTGGTCATCGGATTGCCGCCGACCAGCAGGGTGTGGAACGAGAGCGCCTGCCGGAGGTGCTCGTCCTTCACATAGTGGCTGACCATCGAATAGACCGAGCGCCAGGCCTGGTAGCGGGCGAGCGCGGGGGCGGCCTTGATCATGCTGGAAAAGTCCAGGAAGGCCTCGTGCCCGAGCTTGACGTAGCCTTCCTGATAGACCCCGGCGGCATAGCGCAGGAATTCGTCGTATCCGGCCATGTCCTTGGGGGCCACGCGGTCGATCTCGCGCCGCAGGGCCAGTTCGTCGTTCGAGTAGTCGAAGGTGACCCCGTCGGTCCAGTTGAGGCGGTAGAACGGCATGACCGGCATCAGGTCTACGTCGTCGGCAATATCCTGCGAGGACAGCGTCCAGAGTTCGCGCAGGGCATCGGGATCGGTGATGACGGTAGGCCCGGCATCGAAAGTGAAGCCGTCCCTCTCCCAGGCGTAGGCGCGGCCGCCCACTTTGTCGCGCGCCTCGACCAGCGTGGTTTCGATCCCGGCGCTCTGCAGGCGGATGGCGAGGGCGAGGCCGCCGAAGCCCGCCCCGATGACGCAGGCCTTCTTCATCGCAGGTCGCCCGCGCGGCCAAGCGGTGCGAGCGGATAGCCGCGCCCCGCCAGGCTGGCCATTGCCGCGCCTACCGGCACCGGCGGTTTGCCCGCCAGCACCCGCGCCATGTCGGCCAGACCCGGACGGCCTGCATAAAAGCGTTCGATGAGCCCTTCGGGCAGCGTGTAGAAGCGCTCAAGCACTGCCCGGCGTTCCTCCGGGCGAGCGGCCCCGAACAGCATGCGCGTCAACATCCGGTAGAAGCGCCCCCCGCGCCAGTGATTTGCGGCCCATGAATGACTCCTCCTTCCTAGGCTGACGCCGGAGAGGTTGTCGAGAGTGGTCAGGTGCATGGCAAATCTTACAGCATCGGGAAAGGAATAGGATGTCATCGGATTGACGAGCGCGGCCCGCGTTCCGGCACGGGCAACGCCGGGGTCGGGCGCGGAGTTCCAGAATTTCTCGAAATCGCCGCCCGCGATCACCGGCAGCACGCCGGTTTCCTCATAAGTGACGGAATCGATGTGCCAACCCATGGCATCGGCGTAATCCCCCACCCGTTTGCGCAGCACCGGCAGGTCGAGGCGGGGATCGTCCGAATAATAGGTGTCCTCGACGAAGACCTCGCGCGGGGAAAAGGGCAGGCAATAGACGAAGCGGTAGCCGTCCAGCTGATCCACGCGTGCGTCCATCACCACCGGCCGCTCCAGCCCGTGGGGAACCGAAAGGCGCAGCATCCGCCCCAGGAACTTCTGCCAGCCGCCGGTCATATGCGGCAACCCGCGTATGCCGCGCGCGTCGATCACTGCCCCGGCGGCAATGGTCCTGCCATCGGCCAGTGCGACCCTGTCCGGGCTCGCCTCGGCGACTTGCGCGCCGGTCAGCAGGGCATTCGCGCCCAGTGCCGCGCGGACCAGAGCATCGAGCCGCTCGCTCGTCACGCTGGCATAAGGCGTGGAGAGCAGGCGCGAATGGCCTGGGAAATGGACCTCGTACCCGCTCCATCGCCGCGCGATCAGCGGCTCCACCAGGTCGCGGTGCGCGGGCGCGACGTCGGTTTCGAAGAAGGACCAGACATGGTCGCCGCCCAGCCGGTCCTCCTGCTCGACAAGCAGGATCCGCAGGTCCGGCCGATACCGGTTCATGGCGAGCGCGATCAGCGATCCGGCAAGGCCGCCGCCCAAAATTGCCAGATCTGAGGAAAAATTGGCCATCGAATACCGTTTAAGAGCAGGTTGTGCCTGCCGCAACTTGGCAGGGCGGGGGCTTTGCTGCATTGTCATGACAATGACCGAGGAATTGACCGTCTGCGGCGCTTCTATCGAAGACGCGGCAGGCATTACCGAGATCTATGCACATTATGTGCTCGAAAGTACCGCAACTTTCGAGACGGACCCGCCCGACCTTGCCGAAAGCGCGCGCCGGATCCGCGATATCGCCGATAGCGGCTATCCCTTCCTGGTCGTGCGCGAGGTTGACGAAGCGGGCGGTGAGGGCCGGGTCCTCGGCTTCGGTTACGCCCATCGCTACGGGCCGCGCGTCGGTTATCGCTACAGCGTGGAAACCACGATCTTCGTGGCGCCGGACTGCATCGGCCGGGGCATCGGCGGGCGGCTGCTGGCCAGCTTGCTGGACGAATGCGAAGCGCGGGGGTTCCGGCAGGCTTTCGCCGTCATCGCGGAGAGCGAACCGGCCTCCGTGGTGCTTCACGCCCGCGCCGGTTTCCGGCCGGTAGGTACGCTGGACCGGGCGGGCTGGAAGCACGGCAAGTGGCTCGACGTCTTCATCATGCAGCGCCAGCTTGGAGAGGGCGACCAGACCCTGCCGGAAATGCAATCCTGAGCGGGAGGCCTGTTCAATCTCCAAGGACCTGCCGGATTCGTTCCTGCAGCGCGGGCAGGACCTCCTCTTCGAACCAGGGATTGCGGCCCATCCACAGGCGGCTGCGCCAGGCCGGGTGGGGCAGGGGGAACAGGCCCTCCGGCGCATCCTGCCATCGGCGCACCGCCTCGGTAAGGTTGGGTGCGAAGCCGCGCGGGAGATAGCGCTTCTGGGCATATTGGCCGACCAGCAGGGTCAGGCGGACGCGGGGCAAAGCCCTGCGCAAGGCATCGTGCCAGCGCGGCGCGCACTCCGGCCGAGGGGGCAGGTCGCCGCCCTTGCCCTTGCCGGGGTAGCAGAAACCCGTGGGCATGTGCGCAACCCGCGACGGATCGTAGAAAGTGCCCACGTCGATCCCGGTCCAGTCACGCAGACGGTTGCCGCTGTCGTCGTCGAAGGCCTTGCCGCTGGCGTGGACCTTGCTGCCGGGCGCCTGCCCGATGATCAGCAGCCGCGCTTCCGTGCCCGCCTGAACCACCGGACGCACGCCATGTTCGAGATCGGGCGCGCAGATCCGGCAGGCGCGGACGGCTTCGAGCAGGCCGGGAAGATCGCTGGGGAGGGACATCTCTGCTATCGCAGATGGCGCGGCTCCGGCCGGTCTGCAACCGTCTGCCGGATGCGGGAACCATGATGTCATATTCTCAACCGATAAGGTTGATAATCTGGCCCTGCCATCGCTAGATGGAAAATTCCTTTAGGTTACGGAGCTTGCCATTTGAATACCCGGAATGGAAACGGCGCGCTTCCTGTCGCCATCGTCGGTGCGGGGTTCAGCGGAACCCTGCTGGCGATCAACCTCCTGCGCAACGGCGTGCGCGTCGTCCTGATCGAGCGCAAGGATGCCCAGCTTGCCAAGGGCCTGGCCTTCGGGACCCGCTGGCCGGAGCATCTGCTGAACGTCCGCGCCGCCAACATGAGCGCTTTCCCGGACGATCAGGCCAATTTCCTGCGCTGGATCGGCCATAGCGGCGACGAGCAGGCCAATCGCTTCGTGCCGCGCCTGTCCTACGGCCTCTACTTGCGCGAACTCCTGATCCGCGCGCTGGCGGAAGCCGGGCAGAACGCGCTGATCGTCAATGCCGAGGCCTGCTCCACCCGTTTCGAGGATGGCCGCGTCGTCGTGGAAATGGCGGACGGCGACGAGATCGAGGCCCGCGCGCTGGTGCTGGCGCTCGGCAACTTCCCGCCTTCGCCGCATCGGGTGCTCTCCGCCATCCCGGAGGACCGCCGGTTCACCGATCCCTGGCAGCCGGGCACGCTGGAGCGGATCGAAGAGATCGACCATGTCCTGCTGGTCGGCACCGGCCTGACCGCGGCCGACATGGTGCTCTCGCTCGACAAGGCGGGCTTCAGGGGCCGGATCACCGCGCTTTCGCGGCGGGGCCTGAAGCCGCATGCCCATGCCGAGAGCGGCCCTGCGGTGGACTACGTCCCCGCCCCGGAAGAGCGCGGCTCGCACCTCGTGCGCCGGGTGCGCAATCGCGCTGCGGAGATCGGCTGGCGCGCCGCCGTGGACGAGCTTCGCCCCCATACCCAGAACCTCTGGCGGCGGCATGACGAGGCGGGACAGCGGCGGTTCCTGCGCCATGCACGCCCCTATTGGGACGTCCACCGGCACCGCCTGGCGCCCGACGTGGCCAGGCGCCTGGCCGAGATCGAGGCGGAAGGGCGGCTGGAATTCGTCGCGGGCAAGCTGGTCAGTGCCGAACCGACCGAAACCGGCGTCGCGGTGGCCTGGCGCCCGCGCGGCAAGGACGATCTCGTAAGGCAGGAAGTCTCCCGCACCATCAATTGCACCGGCCCGGAAGGCGACCTGATGCGCAGCGGCGCGCCGCTGGTGAAGGATTTGCTGGCACAGGGCAAAGTGCGTTCGGACGCGCATCGGCTGGGGCTCGATGTCGATCATCTCGGCCGGGTGCGCGATGCGGAAGGCGCGCCGCAGGATACTCTGTTTGCAGTAGGGCCGGTCACCAAGGGCGAGGCCTGGGAGATCGTCGCGGTGCCGGATATCCGACGGCAGGTGTGGAACCTTGCGCGCTATCTGGCGGATGCGCATTGGGTTGGGGGTGAGGGGCTTTAAGGAAGAGAAGACCCGGGGGATGATCCCCCGGACCCTCGGAATGTCTACCTTGCGCGCGACCTAGCCGTTGTGCGCTCCCTGCGGCGCAGCCATTAAGTCTCCCGACGTTGCCATGAGCGCTCTACGGAGCCGGTCCGCGTGAACTAGACGGTAATGGGGGTGCAGGGGGTGTTGACCCCCTGCTTTTCCCTTTTCCTCAGAAGTCCTTGCGCAACATGATCCCCGCATAGCGCTTGTCGTCACGCGGCACGTAGCGGACGATCCCGGCGAGGGTGCCGTTGGCGAGGAAGTTGGAGTAGCTCTGGTTCGTGATGTTCTTCACGAAGCCGCGCAGCTGCCAGTCGCCTGTCGTGCCGATCAGGGCCACGCTGGCGTTCCAGATATAGTAGCCTGGCTGAATCGTGCCCGGCGTCTGGGCCAGCTGGTACTGCGTGCGGCTCTTGAGCGTGAAGTCCGACTGCACTTCGAGGTCGAGCGAATCCGACAGCGCGAAGCGGTAGGCGGCGTTGCTATAGAGCTTCCACTTCGGCGCGAAGGGCAGGACCTGCCCGTTGATGTCGCAGCTGGCCGGAGCGCCGGGGGGGCAGATGAAGTTCAGCACCTTGGCGTCGGTATAGGCCACCGAGGTATCGAGCGAGAGGCCCGGGATCGGGCGCAGGCCGAAGTCCAGTTCCACGCCCTTGGTCTGCACGGTGCCGGCGTTGATCAGGCGGGTGACCTGCGCGCCGCCGACCACGTCGTTGTAGTTGGCCTGATAGTTGTGGAACTTGGTCGAGTAGACCGCCAGCGCATAGGTGATCTGGCTGCCCAGCGCCGAGCCCTTCACGCCGCCTTCGAACGAGTCCGAGGTTTCCGGCTTCAGCGCGATCTCGTCCAGCGGCGTCGTGGCATTCAGCGAGCGCATGTTGAAGTAGGCGTTGTAGGCCGGACCCTTGTAGCCGCGCGAATAGGTGAAATAGGCCTGGTTGTTGGCGGCGAAATCGAGCTGGAGGCCGCCGCGATAGGAATCGCCGCGCGTCGAGGTGGAGCCTGCCGAATTGTGGTAGGCGCGGATGCCGGCCACGTCGAGTGCGGTGGCGCCCGAGTTCGTCGGGTCGTTGCTCGACGTGCGGACGTGGTAGTAGCTGAGGTCGTCCCATGTCGAGCGATAGCCCGCGATGGCGCGCAGCCAGGGGGTGAAGTTGATGTTGGCTTCACCGAACAGCGCGTAGTTGTCGCTCTTCACGCCGTAGTTCGCCACGCCCGTCACCGTGTTCTCCGCACCGGAAATCAGGCGCGTGAGCGAGCGGGTGTAGACCTCGTCGGTCTTGGCGTGGAGGTAATAGGCCCCGACGACATAGTCGATGAGCTTGCCCTTGGGCGAGGTCAGGCGCAGTTCCTGCGAGAACTGGCTGTTATCGACCGTGCCGCGATCGTCGCCTTCTGGGAACGTCGCGGAAAGCTCGGACAGGGCGTCGTAGTCCTGGTGCTGGCGGTTCTTCCACTCACGGTAGGCGGTGATCGAGGTGACGGTGTAGTCGCCAAGGCCCCACTCGGCGGTCAGCGAGCCGCCGTAGTTCTTGTCGCGCACGTCGGTGTCGAAGTCAGTGCTGACCTTGCGGTTTTCCGGGCCTGCGGTGATGCCTTGGCCGGTCAGGAAGGCTGCGAGCGCCGGGGACGCGGTGATGGCGCCTGTCGGATACTGGATCTGGTTGGTGTTCGCGTAGACGCCGCTCGGCGTGGTATCGTGCGAGTAGAGGTAGTCGCCCGCCAGCGTGAGCTTGAGGTTGTCGACCGGCGTTGCCTCGATCTTGGCGCGGGCGCCGTAGCGCTCGTAGCCGTTCACGTCATTGCCGGTGGCGACATTGTGCACGTTGCCGTCATAGTTGGCATAGAGGCCGTCGATCCGGGCCGCGACATTGGGCGCGATGCCGCCGGTGACGCCCGCTTTGATGCGGTATTCCTCGTCCGTGGTGGCGCTGCCTTCGGCATAGGCATGAAATTCCTGCGAAGGCGCTGCGGTGACGACGCTGATGACGCCGGCCGAGGCATTCTTGCCGAACAGCGTGCCCTGCGGGCCGCGCAGCACTTCGATGCGCGAAACTTCGCCCACGTCGAGCGTGGCTTGGCCGGGGCGGGTCAGGACGACGCCGTCGAGCACGGTGGAAACCGAGGATTCGACGCCCGGCGAGGTGCTGATTGTGCCGACGCCGCGGATGAAGACGGTGCGGTCCTTGTTGGAGGCGCCGTTGCGGAAATCGACCGAAGGCACGGTGGCGCTGAGGTCCTGAAGGTTGTGGATCGCGCGGTCGTTCAGCGATTCGCCGCTGACGGCGGTGATGGCGATGGGCACCTGCTGGAGCGATTCGTCGCGGTAGCGCGCGGTCACGACGATCTCGCCCGAACCGGAGTCCGGGGCTTCGTCAGCATAAGCGGTTGCCGGGAAAATGACCGCGGAAGCCAGCAGCAGGGTGCGGGCGGCGCGGAGCGGGGTCATGGTCATTAAGGTCTCCCTGAATCGCGCCGGACAATACTCAACCGTTTAGGTTGAGAAAGATAGTTTTCCTTTAGTCGCCCTATGCGCGGGATGAATCGGCGTCCTCTGCCGGGACGATTTTGGGCATGGTAAGCTGGATCCAGCCGAGTGCCAGCAGGTAGGAAACCGCCGCGAAGGCGAACAGCGGGCCATAGCCGAGCCCCGCCGCGAGCACGAGACCGGCGATCTTGCTGATCGCCGTGCCGCCCAGATTGCCGCAGAACGCGCCGAAGCCGGTCACGCGGCCCACCTTGTGGCGCGGCGTCACGTCGGCGATCAGGCCGAACAGGTTGGTTGAGAAACCCTGATGCCCCGCGAGTGTCAGCGCCATCAGGGCGACGGCGGGCCAGTAACCCTCGACATGGAGCGCCAGCGGTACCGGCACCACGCAGAGCGCGGAGATCAGCATCAGCGTCTTGCGCGTGCGATTGGCGCTCCACCCGCTCGACAGCAGGCGGTTGGCGGCGAAACCGGAGATCAGTGAACCCGCCGCCGAACCGCAATAGGCCAGCGCCAGCGGCGGGCCGAGCTCGGTGCCGGAAAGGCCGAACTGCCGGTTGAAGTAGTCCGGCATCCAGAACAGCATGAGCCACCAGGTCGCGTCCGACAGGACTTTGGCCAGCGCGATCGTCCAGGTGCCGCCTTCCTTGAGGAACAGTTTGTCGCCGGAAATGAGGTTGCCCGAACCCGCAGGCTGGCGGTCGCCGAAGTCCACCCCGCGCGAGGCGGCTAGCCAGGCCATGACCCAGATGAGCCCAACCGCGCCCGCCAGCACGAAAGCCGCGCGCCAGCCCCAGACCGCCGCCACCAGCGGGATCCCCAGCGGGGCCAGGATCGCGCCCAGGCTGTTCATCGCGTTCGAAAGCCCGAACCCCAGCGAGCGCAAGTTCGGCGGAAAGATCGTCGCGATGGTCTTCACGCCCGCCGGCGTGCCCATCGATTCCGTGGCGCCCAGGCCGATGCGGCAAAGCACGAACTGGCTGAACGTATGCGCCCAGCCATGCGTCATCGCCGCCAGCGACCAGGCCGCCACGCCCGCCGCATTGGCCCACTTCGCGCCTAGCCGGTCGACGATCCAGCCCGCCGCGAGGAAGCCGAAGGCCGCGCCCGCCTGGAACCAGGCGGCCAAGGTGCCGTAGTCGTCGTCGCTCCAGCCGAGATCGGCCGCGATCGTCGGCTTCAGCACCGAGATGATCTGGCGATCGACGAGATTGAGCACGCCCGCCGTCAGGGCGAGAGCGAAAAGCAGCCAGCGGCGGCGCGGGGAAAGGATCATGCGCGGCGCTTCCTGGACTTGGAGAATTTCTGCATCGCGGATCGTCTAGCGATGGTGGGGGGCAGGGGCGAACAAGAAATTCTAGGGAGAAAAGTCCTGGGGGATGATCCCCCAGACCCTCGGAATGTCGACCTTAGGCGCTACTTATCGGTTCAGCGCTCCTTGCGGCGCAGCCATTACGTCTCCCGACGCCGCCATGGGCGCACGACGCGGTTGGCCCGCCTGACCTAGACGGTAATGGGGGTGCAGGGGGTGTTGACCCCCTGCTTTTCCCTTGTCCTTACTTAAAGCGCCAGCGGCCCGTGATCGATCCGGGGCAGCACATGCCGCGCGAAGAGGTCGGCCTCGGCGGCGTGCGGATAGCCGGAGAGGATGAAGGCATCGATCCCGGCCTCTCGATAGGCCTGCAATTTCGCCAGGACCTGATCGGGGTCGCCGACGATCGCTGCGCCGCATCCCGAGCGGGCGCGGCCGATGCCGGTCCAGAGGTTGTCCTCGGCATAGCCGTCGTCGCTGGCGGTTTCGCGCAGGGCGGCCTGTGCCTGTACGCCCACCGACTGCGAGTCGAGCGAGCGTGCGCGGATCGCCGCGCCTTCTGCCGCGTCGAGGCGCGAGAGCAGGCGGTTGGCGGCGAGGCGCGCATCGGCCTCGGTCTCGCGCACGATGACGTGGACGCGGTAGCCGAAGCGTAGGGTGCGGCCGTACTTCGCGGCGCGGGCGCGCATGTCGGCGATGGTTTCCTTCACCGCCTCCATCCGGTCCGGCCACATCAGGTAGACGTCGCAGCCCTTGGCGGCCACTTCGCGGGCAGGCTCGGAGAGGCCGCCGAAATAGAGCGGCGGGCACTTGGAGCCCGGCGCGATCATGCGCGGGGCGTCGAGCTTGAGGTTCCAGAAGCGGCCCTGATGGTCGAGCGACTGGCCCGAGAGAAGGGTGCGCAGGATCTCGATGGCCTCAGTCGTGCGCTCGTAGCGGGCGCCGCCGTCGAGGGTTTCGCCCGGCATCTCGCTGGAGATGATGTTTATGTTGAGACGGCCGCCGAGAATCTGATCGATGGTGGCGATCTGGCGGGCGAGCTGCGCGGGCCACATCTCGCCGATGCGCACGGCCATCAGCAGCTTGATGCGGCGGACCTGGGTGGCGATGGCGGCGGCGAAGGCGGTGGTGTCGATGCCGAGCGCATAGCCCGAGGGCAACAGCACGTTGTCGAAGCCGCCTTCCTCCGCCGTCGTCACGATGTTGCGGCAGTGCTCCCAGCTGGAGCGCAGCATCGGGTCCGGCTGGCCGAGGAATTCATAGTCATCGTCGCAGAGCGCCGAAAACCAGCTGATCTCGCAAGGATCGCGTGTCACGGCAGGCGTGCTCCCATCGAGGCTTCGAGCACGGCATACCATTCGGCGGCCGTCCATTCGACCTTCAGGGCATCGCGAGAGGCGAGGATGCGCTCGGGCGTCTGCGAACCGACGATGGGGATCGCGCGCGAGGGATGGGCCATGATCCACGACAGCGCCGCAGCGGCAGCATCGGTGCCGTAGCGCGCGCCCTGCGCAGCGACCAGCTTCGCCACCGGGTCTTCCGAACCCGCAGCCAGACGTCCACCACCGAGCGGCGACCATGCGAGCACGGCTACGTTGCGGGCCATCGCCTGGTCCAGCGTGCCGTCATAGAGCGGCGCATAGCGCGCGGCCGAGAATTCCGGCTGGGTGGAGACGATGGGGAAGGGCAGGTAGGCCTGGAGCGCTTCGAATTCGGCGGGGCTGTAGTTGGACACGCCGATCGCCTTGACCTTGCCGCTCTCGACCATGGCGGCGAGGGTTTCCGCCACGTCGCGCGGGTGGGCGAGGAAGTCGCGGCGGTGGATCTGGTAGAGTTCGACCGAGGGCAGGCCAAGGCGTTCGAGCGAGGCTGCGAGCGCCTTGTTCAGGTAGTCCGGGCTGGAGTCGTAGGGAATGCCCAGCACGATGCCGCCCTTGGTGGCGATGGTCATGCGGTCGCGCAGGTCCGGGCGGGCAGCGAGCGCCTTGCCCAGCAGCAGCTCCGCGCCGCCGAAGCCGAGCGCGGCGTCGCAGCCGTAGATGTCGGCGGTGTCGAACAGGGTGATCCCCGCTTCAAGCGCCGCTTCGATGCGGACGACGATGGCGCCGATATCGTCGTTGCCGTCGGGTCGGGCGAGCCGCCACATGCCCCAGGCAATCGGAAAAACGGAAATTCCGCTCTTGCCGAGCGGGACGGGTTGGGCCGATAGGCGCAGCGTCGTTGGGGAGGTCATGGACCGCCACATGACACATGGAGTCGTGAAATGGTAGAGACGCTGCGTTACGGAATTGTCGGCACCGGGATGATGGGTGTCGAGCACATCCACAACCTCAAGATCCTCGAAGGCGCCGAAGTGGTCGCCATCGCCGATCCCGAGCCGACCTCGCTCGGCTGGGCCAAGGATGCCCTGGGCGAAAAGGCCGAGGGCGTGGCCGAATATGCCGACAGCGCCAGCATGATCGCGAACGCGGGCCTTGATGCCGTGGTTGTCGTCTCGCCGAATTTCACGCACCGCGACGTGCTGGAGCCGCTGCTGGACAGCGACGTGGCGATCCTCTGCGAAAAGCCGCTCTGCACGACGATGGAGGACGCCCGCTGGGTCGTCGAGCGCGCGGAGGCCCGCAAGGCCCCGTTCTGGACCGGCATGGAATACCGCTTCATGCCGCCCGCCAAGGCCTTCATCGATGAGATCCACGGCGGCAAGGTCGGCCGCCTGCACATGCTGTCGATCCGCGAGCACCGCTTCCCGTTCCTGGTGAAAGTGCGCGACTGGAACCGTTTCTCCGTGAACACCGGCGGCACCATGGTGGAGAAGTGCTGCCACTTCTTCGACCTCATGCGCCTGATCACCCGATCTGAGCCGGTGCGCGTCTACTGCTCGGGCGCGATGGATGTGAACCATCTGGACGAGCGCTATGAGGGCCGGCAGCCCGACATCATCGACAACAGCTTCACCACCGTCGATTTCGCGGACGGCAGCCGCGCGCTGCTGGACCTCTGCATGTTCGCGGAAGGGGCCGAGCACCAGGAAGAGATGAGCGCGACGGGCGACAAGGGCCGCCTCGACGTGCTGATCCCACCGGGCGATCTCGTCTGGTCGCCGCGTGTGGGCTGGCCGGGGCCGAAGTCGGTCGAGCGCTGGCATGTGGCGGTGGACGAAGCGGCGATGGACGCCGGATCGCACCACGGCGCGACGTTCTACCAGCACGAGGCCTTTGCCCGGGCCGTTCGCGGCGAAGGCGAGGTTCAGGTGACGGCGCGCGACGGTCTGATGGCGGTCGCCATCGGCGCGGCGGCGGAACTGAGCGCGCGCGAGAAGCGCGTGGTGGAAATGGCCGAACTGCTGGGCTGAAGGCCTGAAACCTTGGATCGATGTCGCCCCGGTTCCGTTCGGGGCGACAAGGCTCGGGCGGGTTCAGGCACTGGCAACCCGCACCTTCATCAGGGACGACGAATAAGGCGCGACCAGCTCTGCCGCGCGCTTCCAGTCGCCGCGCAGCCAGATATCCTGGGCTTCGGGGGGAAGGATCACCGGCATCGTGTCGCGCCCCTCGCTGCGCAGGGCGGCGTTGGCCTCACACGTGAGCAGGGCGAAGCTGGGCACTTCGCTGTCCTTCCACACGCCCGCCATCGCGAAGATCGGCTGGTCGGCGGCGCCGAACCAGCACTGGCGGCGCTTGCCGTCGCGCGGATCGACCTTGCCCCATTCCATGAAGGCACTGGCGGGCACGAGGCAGCGGAACTCGCTGTTGCGCAAGTTGCCGATCCAGAACGGGCTTTCCAGATTGCGCACGGTGAGGATGCCGTGGCGCCGCTCATCCCAACCTTGCGGTGGTGGCGGCACGCCCCAGAGGCGGGGAATCATGCGGCGCGGCAGGCGTTTTTCCGGGCGCGGACCCGCCACGAACTCGCGCCCCATGGTGATGACGGGCGCAAAGCCGCCCGCCGAAACCGGGCCGCCGGACCAGGGGTCGTCTCCCGCCTCGGCACCGAACGTGCGGGCGACTTCGCGGGCGGCTGCGTCGAGGCGATAGACGATCGGCATGTCGAGTGGGCCCTAGACGGCTGGAAAAGCCGCGTCTATCGTCCCGCCATCCCCGGGGAGCCTGTGCCCAGGGTTTTCGTTTTTGCGAGAGCCTGAAGGAAACAAATGGCTGAGAGGGGCAGGTCACGCTGCCCGACCCGTTGAACCTGAACCCGTTAACACGGGCGGAGGGAAGGGCGGGCCACAGGACTCATCTGTCGCGACCTTTCTTTCGTCCATAAGCCGAAGGAAAATCGCTTATGGCCGACATCAATTCCAAACTGGAAATCGGCGTCACTACCGGACCCATTCGCGGGTCGAAGAAGATTCATGTCGGGCCGCTGGGCGTCGCTATGCGGGAAATACATCTGGAGCCAGGATCGGGCGAGGCGCCGGTGCGGGTCTATGATACCTCCGGCCCGTACACCGACCCCAGCGTCACCATCGACATCGCCGCCGGTCTTGCCGCCAAGCGCCGCGATTGGATCCTCGCTCGCGGCGATGTGGAGGATTACGAGGCCCGCGCGGTGAAGCCGGAGGACAACGGCCAGCTCGGCCCGGACCGCTCGGGCGGAGTCCCGTCGTTCCCCAACGTGGTGAAGCGCCCGCTGCGTGCGAAGCCGGGCATGAATGTCAGCCAGATGCACTACGCCCGCCGAGGCATCATCACACCGGAGATGGAATACGTCGCCGAGCGCGAGAACCTCGGCCGCGCGATGCTGAAGGAATATGCGCGCGACGGTCAGGACTGGGGCGCGGCGATCCCCGACTACGTGACGCCCGAATTCGTGCGCGAGGAAGTGGCGCGGGGCCGGGCGATCATCCCCTCCAACATCAACCATCCCGAAAGCGAGCCGATGGCGATCGGCCGCAACTTCCTGGTGAAGATCAACGCCAATATCGGCAACTCCGCCGTCGCCTCGGACGTGGCGAGCGAGGTGGACAAGATGGTCTGGTCGATCCGCTGGGGCGCGGACACGGTGATGGACCTCTCCACCGGCCGCAACATTCACGACACCCGCGAATGGATCATCCGCAACAGCCCCGTGCCGATCGGCACCGTGCCGATCTATCAGGCGCTGGAAAAGGTCGGCGGGATTGCCGAGGACCTGACTTGGGAAGTCTTCCGCGACACGCTGATCGAACAGGCCGAGCAGGGCGTGGACTACTTCACCATCCACGCCGGCGTGCGCCTGCCGTTCGTGCCGCTCGCCGCCAAGCGCGTGACCGGCATCGTCAGCCGGGGCGGCTCGATCATGGCCAAGTGGTGTCTTGCCCATCACCGCGAATCGTTCCTCTACGAACGCTTCGACGAGATCACCGAGATCATGAAGGCCTACGACGTCGCCTATTCGCTGGGCGATGGCCTGCGCCCCGGCTCGATCGCGGACGCCAATGACGAGGCGCAGTTCGCCGAACTCTATACGCTTGGCGAACTGACCAAGCGCGCCTGGGCGCAGGACGTGCAGGTGATGATCGAGGGGCCGGGCCATGTGCCGATGCACAAGGTGAGGGAGAACATGGAAAAGCAGCTCGAGGCTTGCGGCGAAGCGCCGTTCTACACCCTCGGGCCGCTCGTGACCGATATCGCGCCGGGTTACGACCATATCACCAGCGGCATCGGCGCGGCCATGATCGGCTGGTACGGCACGGCGATGCTCTGCTACGTCACGCCCAAGGAACACCTGGGCCTGCCGGACCGCGACGATGTGAAAGTCGGCGTCGTCACCTACAAGCTGGCCGCCCATGCCGCCGATCTGGCCAAGGGTCACCCGGCCGCCAAAGTCCGCGACGATGCGCTGTCCCGCGCCCGTTTCGAGTTCCGCTGGCGCGACCAGTTCAACCTCAGCCTCGATCCCGACACCGCCGAGCAATACCACGACCAGACGCTTCCGGCCGAGGGCGCCAAGTCCGCGCATTTCTGCTCGATGTGCGGGCCGAAGTTCTGTTCGATGAAGATTTCGCAGGAAGTGCGGGACTTCGCGGCGAAGCAGAACCAGCCCTCGACCGGCTTCATCGCCGCAGAGGAGGGCGGCAAGCTGGCCATCCTTGAGGCCGAGGCGGGCATGGCCGAGATGAGCAAGGTGTTCCGGGAAACCGGCAGCGAACTCTACATGGGTTCCGGCGGGCGCGAGCACGATTGAGAAACTTCGTCGTCCCGGACTTGATCCGGGACGACGACTTTCTCTCCCGGCAGGAAATCCTCTTCGCGAGAATCGATTGCGCTGGTATTCAGGCTCTCCCTCTGGAGAACCTGAATGTCCCGCAATGCCAATGGCGACTGGATGAAGCTTGCCCATGACAGCTACTGGCTCTGGGCCGAATCCATGATGGTCATGGGGATGCGCACCACGGACATGATGACCGGCAGGGGCAGCAACCGCGAAAACGTGCTCATGGTTACCGAGAAGCTTCAGGCCAATGCCGAACTGGCGATCAAGCTGGCCACCGGGGGACTGACTTCTCCCGAACAGACCGCGCACAAGGCGGTGCGGCACTACCGCAAGCGGGTGACCGCCAATCGCCGCCGCCTTTCGCGAAAGAAGACCCGGTGAGCGGGAAAGCGCCCGGGGAGATCCACGTCGGCATCGGCGGCTGGAGCTACGATCCCTGGCGCGAGACTTTCTATCCCAAGGGCGTCTCCAAGGCGCGCGAACTGGAATATGTCGGCCAGCACCTGACCGGCACAGAGATCAACGCCACGTTCTATGGCCGCCAGAAACCGGCTAGTTTCGCCAAATGGCGGGACATGGTGCCGGACGGTTTCAAGTTCGCGCTCAAGGGCTCGCGCTATTGCACCAACCGTAAAAATCTAGCCGAAGCGGGCGAGAGCGTTACCAATTTCGTCGAGCAGGGGATCGTCGAGCTTGGCGACAGGCTGGGACCGATCAACTGGCAACTGGCCGCCACCAAGAAATTCGACCCCGACGAGATCGCGCAGTTCCTGGCCCTGCTGCCGGAACGGCAGGACGGCCTGCCGCTGCGCCACGCCATCGAACCCCGGCATGAGAGTTTCGGCGATCCGGCCTTCGTCGATCTCGTCCGCAAGGCAGGCGTTGCCGTGGTCCTGGCCGACAGCCCCAAGTATCCTGCGTTCGAAGAAGCGGCAGAGGCGGGGCCTTTCGTCTATGCCCGGCTCCAGAATGCCCGGAGCGAGATCGAGCAGGGCTATCCCGATGCCGAACTAGGTCACTGGGCCGCTCGTGCGCGGGCGTGGTCGAAGTCCGGGCGCGATGTGAGCCTGTTCTTCATCAACGGCGCGAAGGAAAGGGCACCCGCAGCGGCCATGGCCCTGATCGGGAAACTCTAAACCGATACCAGGTTGTTCCTGACGGCATAGCGGACCAGCTGTGCCGTCGTCATGAAATTGAGCTTGCTCATCGCCGATGCGCGGTGCGTCTCGATGGTCTTGGTGCTCAGGCCCAGAATATAGGCGATCTGCTTGTTCATCTGGCCTTCGGAGATCAGCTGCACGACCTGCCTCTCGCGCGGGGTCAAGGCCGATGGCTTGTTGTCGTCGGTCTGCGACAGCTTGTTGACCAGGATTTCCGAGATCGCGGACGAGAAATAGGATTTTCCGGCGAGGACTTTCCTGGCCGCAACGCGAAGTTCTTCGAGATTGTCGGTCTTGAGCACGATCCCGCGCGCACCGGCCCGGATATATTCGATCATCAGATCGTCCGTGAAGCAGGACGTGTAAAGGATCACCCTGGCGGCGGGCAGTTCGTTCCTGAGGCGCCGGGTGAGGTCGAGCCCGTTCACGAATTTCAGGCAATGTTCCAGTACGATCAGGTCGGGGTGCAGGTCCCGCGCCAGTGCGAGCGTTTCCTCGCCGTCCACCGCTTCCCCCGCGACTTCCCATTCATGATGTGCTCCCAAAGTTTCCCTCACACCCAGGCGAAGTACTTCCTGTTGATCGACGATCATGATCCTTGCCAGTCTCTGCGCCATGAATCACCTTGAATCCCTGCAATATGCAATAGGTTAAGACGATTATTGGCGACCCTGCTGCTTGCGTATTTGGCTAGGGCATCGGAGTAGGGGCGTTCTATAGGTAATAACCCTGGGAGACTAAAGGCAATCGATTTAAATATCATCGAAATTTATCAAACTTGTACAAGAATACAAAAGGCGGGGAGATTTCGTGGCGGCAGCGCCGGATATTTCGCAGGAACATCACGCCGCCCCTTTCGTTTTTCGGTCATGAAGAACACCCTCGTCGCATCCGCTCTGGCCATAGCGCTCGCCGCCTGTTCGTCTCAGTCCGCGAAGGAAGCGGAGCCGTCCGGCGCGGTGGAAACCTCGTCCGCCATGCCGGAGGACATGGCTGCGACATCCGCCCCGGCAACGCCTGCCGCAGAAGCACCGGTAAACGTGCTGTCGCTGGAGGGGCTGGGCGATCTCAAGGTCGGGAAGGCCGTGCCTGCGGGATCGTCCTGGCGCGAGCGCGGGGCGCAGGCCTCTGATACCTGCCGCACGGTCACGTCCCCCGCCTATCCGGGCGTCTACGCTATCGTCGAAAAGGACAAGGTGCGCCGCATCACGCTGGGCCAGAGGTCCGAAGTCAAGCTGGTGGAAGGCATCGGCGTCGGTGCCACCGAGGCGGACGTGAAGAAGTGGTTCGCCGGTTTCCGCGAGGAGCCGCACAAGTACGAGGCCTCTCCGGCGAAGTACCTCACCGCGCCCAATGCCGTGAGCGGCGATCCCGCGCTGCGTTTCGAGATCGGCCAGGACGGCAAGGTCAAGCTGATCCACGTCGGCACGATGCCCGTGCTGGGCTATGTCGAGGGGTGCTCCTGAGAGTCTGTTTGAAAAATGCCCGAATGGGCATTTTTTGAGCGGCACCGGCCCACGCCCCCGCCCGCCACCCGCAGGATAATACCGCTGGGTGGTGGGTGGGGGCGCCTGAATCCAAACGGGGCCGGTGCCGCAAAATTCGCATTTCGCGAATTTTCCAACAGACCCTAAGGCTGTCTGCCCGACTTCGCCATGTGAGAGCCTTCCGCGATGAAACACGACCTGCCGACCTGTCCCGGCGCCCCGGAGTACGCATGAGCGCTGCGGAACTGGCCATCCGGTCCCGCCGTGCCGCCTTCAATCGTGCGATAGCCGAGCGTGACGCCGCTGCGATCGGGCCGATCCTGGCGCGCGAATGCGTCATGGTGACGGGCACCGACAGCGCGGTGATCATGGGCCGGATGGGGCAGGTCAAGGTCTGGCGGCGCGAGTTCGCGGGCACGGCGCGGCTGGTCTACACGCGCACGCCCGAGCAGGTCACCGTTTCGCCGGTGGAGCCGATCGCGCTGGAGCAGGGGCGCTGGGAGGGCATAGACAGCACTTCGGACGTGCTGGCAGCCTCCGGCGTCTACACAGCCAAGTGGCGGGAATTGGGCGGCGAGTGGGTGATCGAGGCGGAAGTGTTCCTCACGCTGGCCTGACCCGGGAAGCGGATTTAAGTTGTCGGTCTCAGGCGCCCTCGCGTTCCGCCGCCATGACATCGGCGGCGGCACCGGCCGCGCGGGCAGCGGATTCGGCAGCGGAATCGCGTGCGGCGGCATTGGGCTGGGGTGCAGGTTGCTGCGGCACGTATTGGCGGGGACCGGGCTGGTAGGCATCCTGTCCGCGTTCAAATTGTCCGCGCCCTGGGAAACTGCGGGGTGGCGGCGAGACGAAGGGGCGCTCGTCCTGCGGATAGGGCTCCTCGCTCCAGTTGGGCTCACGGTAGGCGCGGGGCTCGTCCGTCCAGCCGGAGCCGTCGAGGATCACCATGCGTCCGCGCGGCGGTCCGAAGCCGGAGCGTTGTTCTTCGGAATAATCCGCGGAGCCCTCGGAAAGCGCATAGTCCTGCGCTTCCTCGTCGTCATAGTCGCGATGCGCGCCGGACCGGCTGCCGGATTTCACGCCCGAATCGGTAAGCGCATAGCCGTCGGAATACTTCTGCATCCTGTCGGTGGTCATTCCCGCCACGACCACGCCCGCACCGATGCCACCGGCCGCCAGCACCAGGAACCACTTGCCGAAACCCATTTCAACTCCGCATCATGTCGACCTCACCTACCCAATATAGGACTAACCGAAGCAGGATGTCGGCGAGGTGAACGTATAGGGGATTTTCCGAGGGTCCGAGGCAAGCATCCGTTCATGACCGGGTGACATGGTGAACGCATGTTTACGAAGCGCTCCGACGCCTATTCGCTGACCCCTTGCTGGTTCACGCGCGTTCACGAGCCCGACGGGCGGCGCGAGCGTGACGATGACGGCACGCTGGTCTGCACCTGCCGCCATTGCCGCAAACGGATCCGCTCGCGCGAGGGCAAGACCTGGAACCTGGCGGACGGGCTCGATCTCGATGCTCTGGCGGCCTCCTGCATATCGAGCCACTTCAGTGTCGTGGATGTCGAGGAAGGCATGGTTGTGGCGCGCTACAAGGTGCCGCCGGGGTCGGACGAATTTGCGATCGAGGAAATGCGCGCGGCGATCGCGGCCAGGCATGACGGCGGAGGCGATCTGGAAATTCGTCTGATCCGGCACGAGGACGTGTTGCAGAAGCGGCATTGAGGCAACCCTCAGGCAAAAGGAAAGGGCGCTCCTCCCGAAGGAAGAGCGCCCTTTCCTGTAAGCCTCGGGAGCGTATCGAAACGCCCCTGTGCAACTTGCCTTACTGGGCAGCAGCCTGAGCCAGAGCGCCCTTGGCGTCGGCAAGGCGGAAGTTGACGTTGCGCGAGTTGTAGGTGCCGGTGACGCGGTTGCCGGCGACGTAAAGACGGAAGGGAACCTGACCCGAGGCGGTGCCCTCGATCACGGTAACCTTGCCCTTCTGCTCGGTGGTGTAGTTGTAGTGGACACCGTCGTGCGAGAATTCGCGGGCGTCGTCAGCGTGAGCGGCGGTGGTGGCGAGGGCGGCGAAAGCGGCGCCAACGGCGAAAACGGTCTTCATCATGGCAAAATCCTTGGTCTGAACGATAGGAGATTGCCTCGGGCACCCCTTATCTTGTTGCAGTGCAACATGTATATCTGACGCCGCTGTCGCAATAGCATTACTTGCCACCGGTTTTGCATAAACTGCAACTGATGGAAATTCGGCGGAGATAGATGATGTTAGCGGTAACGGATTCCGAGGCCGGCTCGCATCTTTCTTAAAATTTCCCCGTTTTCGGGCGGGACCACCGTTCTCTTGCCCGCGAATCGCATTCGCTGCGGTGGCCCTCCGGCTGGCGTCACCGGCGTCGATTGCGTCCCTTGCGCGATAGGGCTAGCCTCGGGGCATGACTTCGCATCATGCTGCCTTGCAGCGCGCCCTGATGGTCGCCACGGCCGCCCTTACGCTGTCAGCCTGTCACGGCGGCGCAAAGGACGTTCCGGGCGACGCGCAGGATCACGCGCCCTTTCATGAGATTTCCGAGAGCGACCGCCTGCACGTTGTCGGCACCGAACCGTTCTGGAGCGGGGAGATCGCAGGCGGACGGATGACTTATTCCACCCCGGACTCTCCTGAGCCCGAGGTCATCGCCGTCTCACGGTTCGCCGGTCGCGGCGGTCTTTCGTTCAGTGGGGAGCGCAAGGGGGCGGCGCTGACTCTGGCGATTGCGCCGGACATATGCAGCGACGGGATGTCCGACCGGACTTATCCATACACCGCCATGCTGAGGATCGGCGCGGAAACCCGTCAGGGTTGCGCCTGGACGGACGCGCGGCCCGGTTCGGGACCGTCAGCTTCCGCTACCGAAAGCCGCTGACGCTCGGGCGACGCCGCAGGTTCGGTTCTCGCGGGTTCCCCGTTCCGCGCCGAATCTCCGCTCAGCGTCTCGCCCGCCGGAAGGCAGGCGCCTGCCAGTGCCCCGAAGGCAATGGCTGCGGCGACGGCGCCCAGAATATGAATCTTCATCGGTAATACGGCTCTCGGTTGCCCCCGTCCCTATGGACAACCCGGGGATCCGGCACCTGTTCCCTCAGCGCTTGCGAACGAATTCCGCGCGCAGGACCAGGCCCTTGATGCCGGGATACTTGCAATCGATTTCCTGAGAATCGCCGGTCAGCCTGATCGACTTGATGAGCGTGCCCTGCTTGAGGGTCTGCCCGGCGCCCTTGACTTCAAGGTCCTTGATCAGGGTCACCTGATCGCCGTCGGCCAGCAGGTTGCCCACGGCATCGCGCACTTCGACGCTGCTTTCCGCGGCGCGCTTGCTGGCCAGCTGGGACGCGGGCATCCATTCGCCGCTGTCCTCGTCATAGACGTAGTCCTCGTCGTCGCCTGCCATGATCGTCCTTTCCGCGGGGGGGCAGGCGGGGCCATGGCAGGCGGCGACGGGCTTTCCTAGCCCTCCAGCGACTTTTCCAGCGTGATCTCGCAATTGAGCAGCTTGGAGATCGGGCATCCGGCCTTGGCTTCATCGGCCAGCTTCGCGAAGTCCTCTGCGCTGATGCCCGGCACGCTGGCCTTCAGGGTGAGCGCGGACTTCGTGACCGCGAAGCCGCCGTCGGCGCTGTCCAGCGTGATCGTGCATTGCGTGTCGAGCGTGCCGTCGGAAAAACCGGCCTTGGCCAGCGCGAAGCTGGTGGCCATGGTGAAGCAGGCGGCATGGGCGGCGGCGATCAGTTCCTCGGGATTGGTGCCGGGCTGGCCTTCGAAGCGAGTGCCGAAACCGTAAGGCTGGTCGCTGAGCACGCCGGAACGCGTGGTGATGGCGCCCTTGCCCTCTTTCCCGAGGCCGGAATAGCGTGCGGAGGCGGAATTCGTCGTCATGCGAGGTCCTTTCGGTGGGCGTGCGGAAAAGGCTTTTGCGGAGGCGGATCAACGCGACGAGGGGAAGGCTGTTCCCGATTTGCGGTGTTCAGACGGGCCGGTCCGCGTTCACACGGGATGAAGCGCCCGGGCGGCGATGGCGGCAGAGCCTCTGTCGGCGTTAGCGGATGCAGCATCGAATCGCTTCCAGGCCCGCTCGTGGAACCAGAAGGCTACGGCATTGATGCAGGGTTCCACAAGCGCGATACCGCCCGCCAGTGCGAGCGAACCCGTCATCACATAGGCCACGGTGAAGCTCACGGTGAGGTGCAGGCACAAGTAGGTCAGTGTCTTGGTGAGGTCACGGGGCACGGGAAGTTCCTTTCGCAGTGCAAAATATCGGAATTCCGCGCCTTTGCGCCAATGACCGCTTCCGATTTCTTTGATCGGCTGCTATGTCTGCGAGCAAGCAAGGACGGCCCCGCCAAGCAGGGTGCCGTCACGGAAGAGGGTGGTGTCATGAAGCGATTCCTGACAGCATTGCAGGTGGGTTTGCCCCTGTGCGCCGCGGCTTTTGCAAGCGGCGGAACGGCGCGCGGTTTCCGAAACGGGCGGCGCTACTTCCGTGATTTCCAGTCCGGTTCCCCGAGCGGACGATCTCGCCCTTCATCCAGCGAAAGCCTGCGTTTCACGCAGTCTGTCAACTGGACGGGGGGCGGATCGTCTCTGGGGCGATTGAAAGGACATTGAAGGACACGGCGCGACAGGATCGCGCGAGACCGAGCATGCGGCGCGAAAGCCGCAAGGCCGAGGGAAGGGAGAAGATCAAGGCGCGTCGGGCCACGGCCAGTCGCGCCTTGATGTTTTTCGCCTTGATGTTTTTCGGCGCCTTGATGTTTTTAGGTCGCGGTTATCCAGATTGTCACCGTGCCGGATCCTTTCCGGGGTGGACCGGTCAGGTGCGGCGCAGCATAAGACGGCATGGAATTCGTTCATCAATACGAGCGCGCGATCAACTGGATCGTCGCGCAGTGCCCGGCCCCCGACAAGTTCGCCCATACATATGCGGGCCTGACGATCTGGCTGCTCACCGCGATCGTGATGAAGAAGAAGCTCAGTTCCAACTGGCCGCTGGCGATGGTGGTGCTCTTCGAGGTGGGGAACGAATATATCGATCGCCTGGCCCACGGTTCCTGGAATTGGCACGACACGATCTGGGACGCGATCGCCACGCTGTTCTGGCCGTTCGTGCTGTGCTTCGCGATGCGCCTGAGGCCTGCCATTCGCGGCTAATTAAGCACGTCAATTCAGCACGATTGCGGTTTTGCCGGGAACCGGCGATCCTCCGGGGCGATTCGAAATCAATTCGAACGTGAAGGAGGAAGCCCGATGCAGACCCCGCACTGGCCTGCCCTGTTGTCCAGCGCCGCCCTGATGATCCTTGCTGCCGGATGCAAGGGCGGCTCCGAGCCCAGCCCCGCCGCCTCGCCAACGATGGCGGAGCAGACCTCCGCCGCCGAAATGGAAACGGGCGAAACAACCGCCGCCGCCTCCACCGGAGCGGTGGACAGCCTTTCGGTCTATGTGGGCAAGTATCCGCTGGACAAGGTGGGCGACTATACCTTCTTCGCGCATCCGCTGGTCCAGGAAGGCGTGTCGCGCGCCGTCACCGATCCCAAGGTGCTGGAGGCCATTGCCGCTATCAAGGGCCCGGTCGGCCCGGTCATGCGCAAGGACAACGACATCGCCGCCTCGCAGTGCGAACAGCACAATTGCGGCGCGCACAACTACGCCGTCCATGTCGATGCCACGACCAACGCCGTCTCCTCGGTCTGCTACTACGACGAGAAGGCGGGACCGATCGCGACCTGGTATCGCCCGGACGGCTCCAAGACCAGCGAGGGCAGCGGCTGCTCGATCGGTTAGGGTGGAAGTCCTAGGAAGGCGTGCTTTCCAGCCGGGGCAGCCAGTCTTCCACCAGCGCCATGTGGCTTGCCCAGTTCGGGGCTTGATAGTCCCCGAGTAACTGTCGCTGCCGCGCCGTTTCCGCGCTGTCGCCGAGGCAGGCGAGCACGGCGTCCTGCCAGCCTTGCACGTCGTCAGGCGGCAGCAGCATCGGGATGCCGGGCGCCAGTTCGCGGTAGACGGCAAGGTCTGCGGCGATCACGGGCGTGCCGCGTGAGAAGGCTTCCAGCACGGGCAGGCCATAACCTTCGACGTGGCTGGGCATCAGCAATGCGCGGGCGCCGTCGAGCAGGGCGGCCAGTTCGCCGTCGGTGCAGCGGGCGAGTTCGATGATCCGGCCATTCTCGTGCTGCTGCGAATCGAGCAGGTCGAACGTGTCCTGCGCTTCCCAGCCCCGCTGGCCGACCAGCACCAGATCCGGCGTTTCCTCACCCAGCCTTTCGCGCAGGCCCTGCCAGGCGCGCAGCAGGAGAATGTGGTTCTTGCGGGCCTCGATCGTGCCGAGACAGAGGAAATAGGGTCGGTCTGTCGGGGCGAGTTCAGCCGCTTTTGGCCCAGCAGCGAGCGGTTCGATTCCCAGGTGGGCAACGAGCATCGGCGCAGGCGCGAGCCCCTCGCTCCGCGCGAAACGGGCCAGTTCCTCGCCGGTGTCTGCCGAATTGACGATGAAACCTTGCGCTGCCGCCAGAGCGCCTCGCATGCGCGCCGCGTGGCGATCGGCCTCCCCGGCGCGGCAATATTGCGGGTGGGTGATCGGGATGAGGTCGTGGATGAGAAAGACCGGGCGCAGCCGCTTGGCGGCCAGCCAATCCACCAGACCTGGCGCGTTCAGTCCGGTATGGCCGACGTTGAGGTAGATCTTGCACTCCACGCGCGGGGGGCGAGCCATGGCCATGGGCACGGCCGTAGCCAGCCGGGCGACCAGCGCGCGACGGATCGGCTTGCCCACCCCGGCGCGCAGCAGGGCGAAGAGGCGGTCGCTACCGCGCGGCCCCAGCACCACGCGGCGTTCGCGCGATTGCAGCATCGCCAGCGAGCGATCCGCGAATTCCTCCAGATAGGCGAGGCATACCCGGTCGATCCCGGTCGGCAGCCGTCCAGCCCAGAGGCGCCAGATCAGGCGGCTGACGTCGAGCACGAAAGGACGCTCGGTCATGGAAGTTCGGTTTCCTTTCATCGCCCGGTCAGCCAGCCGAACGCGCGGTTCATTCTTCCCTGGAATTCCCGCCAGCGAATCAGCGCCGAGCGCACGTTCGCCTGTCCGCCGGAGATCCTGTCCACCAGCGTTTCCGCATCGCAGGGCAGCCGGGTGACGGGATCGAGGTAGCGCGGATAGAGCAGGAGCGTGGCCGCGACGAGTTCGTCGAGCGAACGCCGCCGGGTGCGGCGCGCAGGCACGGCGCCAAGGTCCCGCGTCAGGCCCCATCCGGCATAGAAAGGCACCCCGTGCGTCACGACTTCGCGCCCGCGCATCAGTGCCTCGAACCCCGCCAGCGAAGTCAGGACATGCACGGCATCGACGCGGTCCAGCAGCGATGCGATCGAGGAGGTGCGGTCGATCTCGTCGGCAAATTCCAGCGCGCGGGCGTCGGGAACGTGGCCCTTGCGGTGACCGGCCTCGACGTCGGGATGGGGCTTGAACACGATATGGGCGCCCGGCTCGTGGCCTCTCGCGCGGCGCAGGAGTTCCAGGTTGTCCAGCCCGCCGCCGCCGCAGAGCACGGATCGGTCGTCTCCGACCTGGCCGGTGACGAGCACCAGCTTGCGGCCGTTGCTGCGCGGTGGTCCGTCCTCGGGCAGTGCCCGCTGGCTGTCCTGGCCGTACTTGCTGATCCCGCCGGAGACGAGCCGTTCGCGCAGCTTGCGGGCGCGCAGGATCGTGGTTTCCGGGATCGTCGCCGTTTCGAGGATGATCTCCAGGTCGCTGGCCTGGGCGGGGTCGAAGTGGGGGCCGTTGGCATCGACCACGATCGAGAGCGGTGGCACGCAGTTGGCGCCGAGGCCGGTCGAGCGAATCATGCCGTCCTCGATCTCGCCGATGCGCACGCCGCGCGTTTCGAGTTCGGCAAGCGTCCGCGCATCGCTGCGGGTGATCCAGGCCAGCGCCTGCGAGGCCTGCGGGACATCCCGTGCCGTCCTGTCGTGCCGCACCGGCATCGATCCGTCCCATAGCAGGTTATCCGCGGTGATGCGTTTCCACCGGGCGATTCCGTAGATCGCGGCGACCGGGCGGTTGGCATCGATCAGCCTGCGCCAGTCGGCCAGCAGGTCGACGGCCTGCGTGGGTGCGATCCTGCCCCGGCCGAAAGGATCGCTATAGGTCCAGCGCGAAAGCTCGGCGGCGACCGTCTCTTCCAGTCGCTGCGGATCGGTCAGCGCAGCAAAGCGCCCCGCGCCCACCGGCTCGACGCTGCAGCCGCAGAGCGCGGCGACCAGCAGGATTTCATCCTCGGCATCGGCAATCACGCGGTCGGCCTGGGCGCAGAGGTGCCAGGGATCGCTTGGCGCGGGCAGGCGGGGAAGCCCGTCGAGGCCGGGGATCCGGCCGAGCGCCGCCGCTTTTTCCATGAGATCGAGGTTGCGCATGTGCCGGGCTACGGCCTGCGCGGCTGCCGGGTTGGAGACCGAGACCAGCACGCGGCGGCCTTCGGGCATTGCGGATACGGCGGCCCAGAATGTGCCGCCCACGCGCGCCTGGCGCAGACGGTCGGCAAGGGCGGTGCCGTCGACAGGTCTGGTCTCGCCCGCTTGTGCCAGCGGCGCGGCGCGGTGGCCCGGAAAGGGAGGAATGCGCAGGAACGGCAAAGTCATCGCGGTGTCTCTATCGGCGCGAGAGCGTCTCGCCAAGCGCGGCAAGGCGGCTTGCCATGCGTTCCCAGTCCTGGCTGGTCGTCGCGGCGATTAGGCCTTCGCGCGCGTCATCGCAGCGATAGACGGTGCCGTCGGGCCGGGCAGCGCGGCCACCGGCCTCGTTCAGGAACACGATCCCGGCGGCGTGATCCCAGGGCAGCGTGCGGGTGAACAGGGTCACGTCGTTCTCGCCCGAGGCGATGCGCGGATATTGATCGGCGGCGCAGCGCGGACTGTCGAGCACTTCGGCCTGCTCCACGAGAGCCGCAAGCAGCCGGCCGCGATCGAAATCGGGCATAAGGCGCGTCACGGCCACGAGCGGCCGGTCTCGCCCGGATGCCCTTGCGTGCCACGTCTCGCCGTTCAGGGAAGCGCCGCGCCCCGCAAGAGCCGCGCAGAATCGGCCGGACAGCGGATCGAGTATCCAGCCTCCGACGGGAATGCCGTCCTCCGCCAGCGCCACGAGCACGCCGAAGGGGCCCGTGCCCGCCGCGAAATTGGCGGTTCCGTCCAGCGGATCGATGATCCAGCAGGTGCCCGAGCCAAGGCCGTCCAGAAGCTCGGGATCGTGATGCACCGCCTCTTCGCCGATAACTTTTGCTCCCGGGATCAGCACGGCGAGGCGTTCGCTCAGGATTTCCTCGCATTCGCGATCGGCCGCCGTCACCGGTTCGCTGTCGCCGGGGGCCTGCGCCTTGTCGGCGATGGCCCGCGCAGCCGCCGTGCCGAAGCGCGGCATGATCGCGATGCGTGCGGCATCGCGCATGGCCTGCTCGACGGCAGGCGTAAGGCTTTCGTTCATGGCAGGCGAATCTCGGTAAGGGCGGCGCTCACCAATGTCCGAACTCTCCGTGCGTGTCGACACGCAGCGAGGTATAAGGAAGCTGGATGTGATCGAGCACCGAATAGGCCGCCTTGCCGAAGCGCGAGTTGGACTTGCCGAACAGCAGTTCGCCCACGTTCAGCCCGAGGCCGAAGAACAGGTGGCGCTTCGGCTCGATGCCCTTGTCCCGGTCGCTGTTGAGGAAGTCGGTGGCATAATAGCCGACCTGGAGATCGACGAAGCGCAGGGGCGTCTTTTGCAGCCCCTCGAAGCCTGCGCCTTTCAGGGAGAACATAAAGCGCTGCTGGGCGTAGTGCTTCTTGCCGACATGGCTGTAGATCTGGTCGTTGGGCATGATCTCGATCTTGAAGGCGAACTTGTCCTTCATGCCGGGAACCGAATTGCGCAGGACCGAAAGCGTCGCGCCGGCCACGTTCATGGCGATGTCCTGCATCGAATAGCCGCTGTCCGGTTCGATGGCGTCGGATATCTCGTTGATCGCCATCAGGCCGGCCGCCAGGACGCCCGCCGTCACCGCGTCCCCTTGCGAGGCCTGGGTGTTCCGGTGCAGTCGGGCATGGAGGATATTGGCGATCAGGTAAGTGTTGAAGGCATGGGTGAGCTTGTCCATGCCGATCGTCGTGGTGTCCTTGCCGAACCAGCCTTCATCCTTGAAGTGGAACGATGTCGTGTCCTTGAACAGCTTCGGGATCGTCTGCGCGCCGAGATAGACGGCCAGGATGCCCAATTCGGTCTCGATCGTGCCTGCCTGCTTGAAAAAGCCGCGGTACTGGGCGTATTCGCGCGGCACATGTCCGGTGCCGTCCAGGCTGACGCCGGGCGGCAGCGAGGCGGCGGGGCCCGAAGCCACGCTGTTCGTGGGCCCGTAGATGTCGGCCGGGGCTGCGGGCTGCGGGTCGAGCGCGACCGGGGGAAGAGCGGTGAGATCGGGCGCGGCAGGCGGCGTGGCAATGTCGGCAAGGTTCCACTGCGAAACCGAAACCGGCTGTGCAAGGCCGGAGCCGCAAGACGAGCCAAAGGGGCCGATGCAGGTAGTTGCCGCCAGTTCAGGTGCGGCGTGTTCGAATGAGGGCGTGGTCGATGTCGTAACCGAGTCGTAATCCGGGAGGGATGCCGTGCCTTCGAGTGCGTTTGCCCAGGCCGGCGTGGCGGTTAGGCAGGTGACGAGCGCAAGAACTGCCCGGCCGCGGTAACCCATCCTCATGAATCGTTTTACCCTGAAAAATTATGTCACGTTGTCGGCCGAAAATATCCGTTCAATCGAGCGGGTATCAAAGGCAGTTGCCGCCGGCAGTCAATGGGGTCATTGGCGGGGGCATTGGCAAAGCGCCTCGAAATCGGTAGCTCTCTTCATATGATTGTTCTCAAGTCGGTCAAGTCGTTACTCATGTCGCCGATCTGGATCTTCCAGCTCGGCACTTCTGCCAAGAGTTTTCTGGATAATCCGCTGCTGGGATCGCAGCGTCTCAATCGCCTCGGACTGCACCGCCTGCGGGTGCGTATTGCGGGGGCGCTCTGCGACTGGCGGCGGCGTCGACTTGCCCGGAAAGTGCGCAAGGACTGGCGCGAGGCGTTCGACCGTGACGGCTATGTCGCGATCGAGAACGTCATTCCTGCGGAACAGTTCCCGAAGCTTCGCGAAGCCATCCTCGGCTACGAAGGCGAGGCGCGGGAAATGCGGCAGGGTGATGCGATTACCCGCCGTCTCGCGATCGACCCCGCAATGTTCCGTTCGATTCCCGAATTGCGCCGCCTGCTCGGCCGGGCGGATCTCAAGGCACTGTTCCATTACGTTGCCGGTTTTCGGATCGAACCGCTGCACTATGTGCAGACCATCGTGACTCACGATGCCAGCAACGAGGCGGACCCGCAGGAATCGCTCCATGCCGATGCCTTTCATTCCTCGCTCAAGTCATGGCTGTTCCTAAACCCGGTTCCGGCGGACGAGGCGCCTTTCACGTTCGTTCCGGGATCGCATCGCCTGAACAAGGCGCGGCTCGATTGGGAATATCGCCGCAGCCTGTCCGATCCGCGGGCGATCGACCGGCTTTCGGCGCGCGGATCGCCGCGCGTGGGCGAAAGTGACCTTGCGGAAATGGGATTGCCGCAGCCCCGCCCGCTCGCGGTCGCCGGCAATACCCTGGTGGTGGCGGATACTCTGGGTTTCCATGCCAGAGGCGGTTCCGTCCGTCCGATCGAGCGGGTCGAGATCTGGTCCTATTCCCGCCGCAATCCCTTCCTGCCCTGGCTGGGCGGGGATCCGCTGAGTCTGCCCGGTCTGGCGGAGCGTCGGATCGGCTGGCTGTGGAGACTGCGCGACAGGTTCGAGAACGTGGCAGGCCAGCCTTGGCGCAGCGTCGGTCAGCGCCGTGCGGTAGACGCGTTAGACTGAAACCGCGCAAATTCCCAGACGTCCCGCAATCACGATTAACTTCGGTCAACTATAAGCAACTGTCACTGGCCGAGCCCTGTGCTCTATTTGCGACAGGTCGTGGAAATCAGGGATATTGTGGGGTTTACATAGCCAGTCATGCTGCGTAGCACAAAATCGCGAACTGTACCGCCGTCTAACAGTACATGTCAGGACTGTGGCGTTGTGCAGTGCAGCCAGCAAGGTGTAGGCGATGCGCAGCAATCGAAAGCACGCGAGCAGGGGGGTTAAGTTGTCGAATTCGGTCGTCCCGATCACTGTCGGGGCCAGCAATCTCATTATCTCGAGAGCCCGCGAAGTCATCGATATCGAGGCGCGCACGCTGGACAGCCTGGCGGCCTCGCTGGGAACGAGCTTTACCAAGGCCTGTCAGCTGCTTGCCGGTGCCACCGGGCGGATCGTGGTGGCGGGTGTCGGCAAGTCGGGCCATATCGCCCGCAAGATCGCCGCTACTCTTTCGGCCACGGGATCGCCCGCCATGTATCTCCATCCGGGAGAAGCGGCGCACGGCGATCTCGGCATGGTGGTCGAAGGCGACGTGGTTCTGGCCATCTCGAATTCGGGCAATACCGCCGAACTCCCGGTCCTTTTCGATCACGCGGAACGCTGCGGCATTCCCGTGGTGGGCATGACCTCCTACGCCGATTCGCTGGTTGAGCGCCGTTCCGACGTCTGCGTCCTGCTGCCGATCGCGACCGAGGCCTGCTCGGCCAATATCGCGCCGACCAGCTCGACCACGCAGCAGCTAGCGCTGGGCGATGCGATCGCCATGGTCCTCATGGACATGCAGGGCGTCTCGCGCGAAAGCCTGAAGGCGCTGCATCCCGGCGGTTCCATCGGCCTGCGGCTCGCCTCGGTCAGCCAGCTCATGCATGGCACCGACAAGCTGCCGCTCGTCGATCTCCACCTGTCGATGGATGCGGTGATCACCTGCATGACCTCGATGGGCTTCGGCATCGCCGGCGTCGTCGATTCCGCAGGCAGGCTGGCCGGCATCATCACCGACGGCGATTTGCGGCGCCATTTCAAGGTGCTGGATCAGGTCTGCGCGCGTGACGTCATGACGCCGCAGCCCAAGATGCTGCGCGCCGACATGGCGGCAGAGGATGCGCTGCGCTTCCTCAACGATGCGCAGATCACCTGCGCCTTCGTGGTGGGTGACGACGGCCCGCACTGCGCTGTCGTCGAGGACGAGATGGTGGCCACGATCAACCAGATCCCGGTCGGCATCATCCACGTTCATGACTTCCTGCGCTCGGGGCTGAGCTGAACCTTTCGTGACATCTTCCAGTTTTGCCATCGTCATCCCGGCGCGCTTCGCGTCGAGCCGGTATCCCGGCAAGCCGCTCGTGCGCCTGGCAGGCGCCACCGGTGAAGAGCGCAGCCTGATCCGTCGAAGCTGGGACTGCGCCATGGGCGTCCCCGGCGCGGCGGGCGTCTGGGTCGCCACCGATGACGAGCGGATCGCCGCTGAAGTGGAGAGCTTCGGCGGGCAGGTGGTGATGACCTCGCCCGACTGCGCCAACGGCACCGAGCGCTGCGCCGAGGCGATTGCGAAGCTGGGGCCCGTGGCCGACGTCGTCGTCAATCTGCAAGGCGATGCGCCTCTCTCCCCGGCGGGCGTCGTGCCTGCACTGGTCGAGCGGCTCCATCAGGACCCCGATGCGATCATGGCCACCCCGGCCGTGCGGGCCTCCCGCTCGGTCTATGCGCACCTTGTCCAGGACCAGGCCGAAGGGCGCGTGGGCGGGACGACGGCGGTGATCGACGGTCGCGGCCGTGCGCTCTACTTTTCGAAGCGCGTGCTGCCTTATCTTCCAGCGGAGGCCGCCGCGCGGGAGTTCCCGCCGGTCCACCTGCACCTCGGGCTCTATGCCTACCGGCGCGAGGCGCTGGAGCGCTATGTCGCCGCACCGCCCTGCGAGCTGGAACTGCTGGAGGGGCTGGAGCAGTTGCGCTTTCTCGATCTCGGCCTGCCGGTTTCGGTGGTGACGCTCGATCCGCTGTCGTGGGATGCGATCGAGCTGAACAACCCCGGCGACAAACCGGTGATCGAGCGCATTCTCAAGGAACGCGGCATCATCTGATGCTCTTGGGCCTGATGCTTCCGGGGCGGTGAATGACCGCCCCGGTCTTCCACCTCAATCGATATCGAGCGGCGGGAAGGCCTTGACCAGCCTGTCGATGGCCTGAACCTGTTCGAGATAGGCACGCAGCCGGTCCAGCGGCAGGGCGCAAGGACCATCGCAAAGCGCCTTGTCGGGATCGGGGTGCGCCTCCAGGAACAGCCCGGCTATGCCGAGCGCCATGCCGGCCCGAGTGAGCGCCGCTGCCTGGGTGCGGCGGCCGTCGGCGCTGTCGGGGCGCCCGCCGGGCCGCTGAAGCGCATGGGTGGCGTCGAAGACGACCGGCGCCATGGCCTTCATCTCGTCCATCCCCAGCATGTCGACGACGAGATTGTTGTAGCCGAACGAGGAGCCGCGCTCGCAGAGGAGCACCTGGCCGTTCCCCGCCTCTTCGCACTTGCGGATGATATGGCGCATTTCCTGAGGTGCCAAGAACTGCGGCTTCTTCACATTGATGACCTTGCCGGTGCGGGCCAGCGCGACGACGAGATCGGTCTGCCGCGCCAGAAAGGCGGGAAGCTGGAGAATATCCGCCACTTCCGCCACGGCCTGCGCCTGGAATGGCTCGTGGACGTCGGTGAGGACGGGCACCCCGAACCGGTCCTTCACTTCCGCCAGGATGCTCATGCCCTCTTCCAGTCCGGGGCCGCGGAACGATGAAATCGAAGAGCGGTTGGCCTTGTCGAAGCTGGCCTTGAAGACATAGGGAATGCCGAGGTCGCCGGTCACCCGCACGAACTCCGCCGCCACCTCCATCACCGCCTCGCGGCTTTCCATCACGTTCATTCCGCCGATCAGCACGAAGGGGCGGTCGTTGGCGAAAGTAAGGTGCGGGAGCAGCGAAACGGAGGGAATCATGGCGCAGGTCTGTCCTCTTCGATGAAGGGGTGGCCGTCGCCGGGGCGGGGAGCGTCGTCAAGCGCAATTCGCCAAGTTCCGGCATGTCCCACACTTCGTCACGATGCACACTGTGGCTTTCCTCTAAAGGAGGGTTCGCGAACCGGCCGAGCGCGGCTATTCAGGAACGCGTCAGCTCGTTCCACGGACTCACGAGGTTTTCATAAATGCCCCACCCTCTCGGCATAGACATGCGCACGGTTGCGGGCATGGACCCGGTCGATCACGTCCGCCTTGCAGCGGAAATGGGCTGCAAGGCCGTGTCGATGGGGCTGGAGCAGAAGCCCGGCCGGTCCGGGGAGCGGCAGGGCGGCTATGCGCCCTGGTCCCTGCGCACGGATCCTGCGCTTCGCCGCGAGGTCAAGGCGGCGCTGGCAGACGGCGGGCTGCGCATCGGCCTGGGCGAGGGCATCGAGGCTTCGGCCACCGTAGCGCCGGGGGATCATGCGCCAGATCTCGATCTCTTCGCGCAGCTCGGCACCCGCCGTATCGGTGCGCGCGACAACGGGCTCGAACGCGAGAGGGCCTTCGATTACATGGCCCGCCTTGCCGAGATGGCGCGCGAGCGCGACATGGATTTCGCCTTCGAATTCTCGCCGGTGATGACGCTGCGCACCCTTCAGGAGGCGCTCGCCCTCGTCGCGCACATCGGTGAGGAGCGCGTGAGCGTGACGGTGGACGCCATGCATTTCCTCCGATCCGGCGGTGTCGCGCGCGAACTGGCGGAACTCGATGCGGCGCTCATCGGCCATGTCCGGCTTTGCGATGCCGCGCTCAAGTCTCAGGGCGACTACAGGATCGAGGCGGAAGAAAACCGCCTGATTCCCGGAGAAGGCGAACTGCCGCTGCGTGAATTCGTGGATGCCCTCCCGCGCGGCAAGACGCTGGGTCTCGACCTCTCGCTGCCGCAGGCGGCGCTCGGCGTGGAGGCGGCGCGGGACTATCTGGTGGAAGTGGTCGCCCGCACACGGGCCTTGCTGGCTTGAGAAATATCTAACGCGCGTCCGCCAGAATCATCTCCGCGCCTTTCTCGGCAATCATCATCGTCGGCGCATTGGTGTTGCCCGAAGTGATCGTCGGCATGACCGAGGCATCGACGACGCGCAGGCCCCCGATCCCGGCAACACGTAAGCGGGCATCGACCACGCTGCCCATGGCCGCCGTTCCCACAGGATGGAAGATGGTCGTTCCGATCGCGCCCGCCGCGCGCTGCAAGTCTTCCTCGCTCTGGAAATCGGAACCCGGGCGCATTTCCTGCGGGGCATAGCGGGCAAGGGCAGGACGGGCGACGATCTCGCGCGTCAGCCGGATCGACTGGGCGGCTACCGTGCGGTCCTCATCGGCGGCGAGATAGTTCGGACGAATGCTGGGCGGCGCCTTGTGATCGGCACCGGTCACATGCGTGCTGCCCCGGCTTTGCGGCCGCAAGTTGCAGACGCTGGCGGTGAAGGCCGGAAACGGGTCCAGCCCGCCGCCGAAGGCTTCAAGGCTGAGCGGCTGGACGTGATATTCGAGGTTCGGCGTGGCATAATGCGGATGGCTGCGGGTGAAGACACCGAGCTGGCTGGGCGCCATCGCCATGGGGCCGCTGCGGCGCAGGGCATATTCCAGGCCGATCAGCGCCTTTCCGAAAAGACTGGCGGCGCGCCGGTTGAGCGTGGAAACGCCGGTGACCTGCCACGCGCAGCGCAGTTGCAGGTGGTCCTGCAGATTTTCGCCCACTTGCGGCCGGTCCAGCAGCGTTTCGATGCCGAGGCCTGACAACCTCTGGGCGCAGCCGATGCCGCTGCGTTCGAGGATCGCAGGCGAGCCGATGGCGCCCGCGGAAAGGATGACCTCGTTTCCTGCCCGCGCCGTCAGGGATCGATCGCCCAGGCGATAGGCCACGCCTGCCGCGCGTCCGCCTTCGAAAAGGACCCGCTCGACCTCCGCTCCGGTTATCACCTTCAGGTTCGCGCGGCTGCGGACGGGCTTCAGAAAGGCGTCGGCCGCGCTCCAGCGCCAGCCCTTGCGCTGGGTGACCTGAAAGAAACCGGAACCTTCGTTGTCTCCGCAATTGAAATCGGACACCGGCGCGATGCCCTGTTCGCCGCAGGCCTGCCGGAATGCTTCCAGGATATCCCAGCGCAACCGCTGTTTTTCGACCCGGATCTCGCCGCCGCTGCCATGGTATGGGCCGGGGCCTTCGTAATGATCCTCGGCCCTGGTGAAATAGGGCAGGACGTCTTCCCAGCCCCATCCCGGATTGCCCGCCTGCCGCCACTGGTCGTAATCGGCGGCCTGGCCGCGCATGTAGATCATGCCGTTGATCGAGGAGCAGCCGCCCAGCACCCGCCCGCGCGGATACTTCAGGCTGCGGCCATTGAGGCCCGCCTCCGCATCGGTGGAAAGGCACCAGTCGGTACGCGGGTTGCCGATGCAATAGAGATAGCCGACCGGAACGCGGATCCAGATGTAGTTGTCCCTGCCGCCTGCTTCGAGCAGCAGGACGCGGCGGCGCGGATCGGCGCTGAGCCGATTGGCGAGCACGCATCCGGCGCTGCCGCCGCCGACGACGATGTAGTCGAACTCTCCCATGGTCATGGGCTAGGCTGCCGGTTTGAGGCGATCAAGCATTCCGCTTCTCACCGCCCCGGCGATGCGCAAAGCCTGCATGGGCGAGGCTTGGGGAACCATGCCGTTAAATTCCTGCAACACACTGTCCTCGGCCCGGAACATGGCGAATACACGCGCCACCGAACGCAGTATCGGACGAGTAGAGGGCGGCGCTTCGGCGTCGTTCATACGGGGGCCGTCGATGCAGGGGATCGATTTTTCGTCGGGGGGCGAAAGTCGATCCGGGGCGGGAGCGCGGCCAGTACCGCGCTCGGGACACGCTTCCATCGGCGGCTCATTTTTTCCGTTTCATCGGCCGAGAGCGGTCCGGTGTCATGGCTGGGATTGTGCCGGTTGGGGCTGGGCCGAAACCGGGGCCAGATGATCGGGATCGGGACGACTCCAGACGCCGATGGAAAGCCACAGAATCACGATGGCGATGGCGAAAACGCCGAAGATCGCCGCGAGAATGTGGGGAAGGATCGGCAGACTGCCGTTTCCGATCGGCCGGTGGCCCCCCGGCAGGGCGCCACCCGGCAAGGCGCGTGACGTGGCGGATGGAGCTGCATTTGTCGGATTCGTATCGGCCTGATCCTGCATACCGTGCTCTTCCTCTCCATGAGGATCCTGCGCCGCCCGTGGGGCCGCGTCGGTCCTTCTCGTTTCTCCCGAGCACAGATCACGGCAATATTGCTGCGCTGGCAAGCTGTTTTATCGGAGAGGGCGTTCCCGAGGCTAGCCGCCCAGCGCGTGTTCCTCGGCCGTGACGGGGTACCCCTGTGGCGGAGACTGTTCCCACCAGGCCCGTGAAATCCAGATCGCGGACATCGCCAGAATGGCAAGGATGAGGCTGGCGATCAGGACATAGCGCACGATATGGGGCGTACTGCCCGAGCGGGCTTCGTCCTCGTCCAGATGAACTTCATCACCGACGCGTTGCATCTTGGCTCTCCCATGGCCCTGAGGCATTTTCGGGAGCGGCTCTGCGGCCGCTGTACATTGAGGGCCAACCGTATCAACGCCGCAAGGTGGCGCGGGGTTCCCGGGCTCAGTGGGGCGAGGCCGGGCCTAGCAGTTCCAGGGTCCGGGCATCGCGCTGCCCGTCGAAGAAAGCGTCCAGCGCGCGGGTGAAGCGTGCGCCGCCTTGCGCCGCTTCGAACAGGGTCATGGAACTGCGGAATTTCAGGGCATCGAGTTCGCCCAATATCGCTTCCGCGCTGCGCTCACCGTGCCATCCGAGCATGACATCGGTGCATTCGTCGAGCCGGTGCCCCAACAAAGGATGGGCAAGGTAGGCGCGGGCTTCCGGCAAACCTGAAATCGCATAGCGCTGCGATGTCGGGCTCCGGCCCAGTCCGGCGATCTGCGGGAAAACATACCAGATCCAGTGGCTGCGCTTCTCCCCGCGTTCCAGTTCCGCCACCACGCGGGGGTAGTCGGGGGACTGGGCCTCGATGAAGCGCGCCAGCGTCTCCATGTCCTAGTTCGGGGTAGGAGCCGGCTCGGGCGTTTGGACGCCGGGCTGGGCCTGCGGATCGACTTCGCCGCGCTGCACGGCTTCGCGCGTATCGGCGGGACCGCCCGTTTCGTCGGGGGCGTTCACGGCGCCGACGATCCAGATCGCGGAAAGCGCCACGACCACGAGGACGAGGCTGATCAGCAGGACATAGCGCACGACATTGGGCGTGGCGCCCGCGCGGGCATCGGTCTTCTCGACGTGGATTTCCTCGTTACGCGTGTCCATCGGCATCTCCCGGCCTGAAAGCGCTCCGATCAGCGCGATCTTGACGTTCTTCCCGAAGGTCAACGCATCGCATCCCGGCACGTTCCTTGCGGCTTCGGGGAGGTGGCCTGACGCCAGAACCTGACGCAAGAAGGGGCCGGATGCACCGGCATCCGACCCCTTCGAAACGCTCTGGCGAGCCCGGATCAGTCGCGCAGCAGCTCGTTGATGCCGGTCTTCGAACGGGTCTGCGCGTCCACCGTCTTGACGATCACGGCGCAGTAGAGCGAGGGGCCGGGGGTGCCGTCGGGCAGGGGCTTGCCGGGCAGCGAGCCGGGGACGACCACCGAGTAGGGCGGAACCTTGCCGATGTGGACTTCGCCGGTCGCACGGTCGACGATCTTGGTCGAGGCGCCCAGGAACACGCCCATCGAGATCACCGCGCCTTCGCCCACGACGACGCCTTCGGCCACTTCCGAACGGGCGCCGATGAAGCAGTTGTCCTCGATGATGACCGGACCGGCCTGAAGCGGCTCAAGCACGCCGCCGATGCCGACGCCGCCCGAGATGTGGACGTTCTTGCCGATCTGGGCGCAGGAACCGACGGTGGCCCAGGTATCGACCATGGTGCCTTCGCCGACGTAAGCGCCGATGTTCACGAAGCTGGGCATCAGCACGACGTTCTTCGAGATGTAGGTGCCGCGGCGGGCGACGGCACCCGGAACCACGCGGAAACCGGCCTTGCGGAAGTCCTCGTCGGCCCAGCCGTCGAACTTCACGGGCACCTTGTCGAAGGCGGGCGCACCGCCGGCGCCGTGGGCGACCGGAGCATTGTCGTTGAGGCGGAACGAGAGCAGCACGGCCTTCTTCAGCCACTGGTTGACCTTCCAGCCACCCTGACCGTCGGGCTCGGCCACGCGTGCGGCACCCGATTCGATGAGGCCGAGCGCTTCGTCGACAAGCTTGCGCACGTCGGCGCTGGCGGGCGTCACGGTGTCGCGGGCATCCCAGGCGGCTTCGATCGCGGTTTCGAGTTCGGACATGTTCGCGTCTCCAGAAAGTCGGCCAAAAGGCAGGTTTGCAGGCGCGCCTAGAGGGTGCGGGGGGCGAGGACAAGAAAGAAGGACTCGGGAGGCCATAAGCTGAGGCAAATGCCTCTCGTCCCCGCAGAGGGGATTAAGGGGCGGAGATCGGCGCCAGCCTCAGCGTGCGGGCGTGAGCTTTGCCGAATCGATATGCCAGCGCAATTGGCCGGGGCTGGCGCCGTCGACGTCGTTCACGCGGCGGACGACGTAAGTGCCTTGAAAGCGCTGTCGCTTGCCATCGTCGAGCGTGGCTTCGACCGTCACCGGAACCGGCTGGTAGACCGAACCGGCACCGGCGTCGCCCGGCTCCAGCTTGCCGATGGTGACGCGGGTGGAGCGGGTATGGGCGAAGCCTTGTGCGAAAGCTTCCAGGGTCTGGTTCGGTGCCCCGTCTTCGCCCCACTGCTGCCAGGCTGTCGCGAAATCGCCGGCGTTGAGCGCGGCGTAGTAGCGCTCGACCACGGCGGCGGCGGCTTCCTTGCTTTTGGGGTCGACGGCGCATTCAGGCATGGCATCGCCCTTGGACGCAAAGAGCGCGCAGCTTCGCGCGATCTCGTCCTCGATCATGGCGCAGGAGTTGGCGACATTGCACGGCGGGCGCGTGGCCGGGGAGACGGCACGGCACAAGTCGGCACGCTTCTGTGCGGCAGCGCCGCCGATGTCATCCGCGCAAGAGCGCGGGCCGGACCGGGGGGCGCCTGGCGCGGGTTGTGCAGCGTCAGGAGGCGCTTGGGTCTGCTCCGGGTTCGTCGCGGTCGCCGAACGCTGCGGGCTGTCGCTTGCCGTCTCGCCCGCCATCTCGCCCGCCATCTCGCCTGAGGGCGATCCGCAGGCCGAAAGGGCAAGCAGACAGGCCCAGGGCAGAACCTTCCCGAAGGAAATCGCGCGCGTGGTCATGATCTTCTCCCGTTCCGGCGGCACTGCTTTGGTGGCACTGCAGCCATGTTCCTCGACTATCTACGCGCGAGGGTGGGGCAAGTGCCCGCCGGAACCGGAAAAAGAATCCCTCAGGGCGCCATGAGTTCGCGCACGAAGCCGATCAGGCCCGTCTGGCGGGCGCGGCGCATGCGTTCGGCGGCAAGGATCTTCTTCACCTTTTCGAAGCAGGCCTCGATGTCGTCGTTGACCACGACATAGTCGTAACCGTCCCAGTGGCTGATTTCCGAGCGGGCGCGTTCCATGCGAGCGGCGATCACTTCCATCGAATCGGTGCCCCGGCCGGTCAGGCGGCGGCGCAGTTCGTCGATGCTGGGCGGCAGCAGGAACACGCGCACGACGTCGCGCTCCAGCTTCTGGTAGAGCTGCTGGGTGCCCTGCCAGTCGATGTCGAAGAGGTAGTCCTGCCCGTCCTTCAGGCCCGCCTTCACTTGCGCCTTGGGCGTGCCGTAGCTGTGGCCGAAGACGTGCGCCCATTCCAGGAACTCGCCCTCGTCGACCATGCGATCGAACTCCGCCTTGCTGACGAAGTAATAGTCCTTCCCGTCCACTTCGCCTGGGCGGGGTGCCCGGGTGGTGCAGGACACCGAGTTGCAGATATGCGAATCGTGTTCGAGCAGCATGCGCGAGATCGTCGTCTTGCCCGCACCCGAGGGCGAGGACATGATGAGCATGAGGCCGCGCCGGGCGAGCGTGTCGGCGGGATTGTCGGGAGAGTTGACCATGTGCCCCGATGCCGCCGGTGGCCGCGCAAATCAAGAGGGTGCGTGTCCGTCGTCCCGGACGACGTCACTTCGCGTTTACAATGTCAATTCGGGGTCATTTGGTGAGCGTCGGCACCAGATCCGATTCGCCTTCGCCTTCTTCCGCCATGTCCGCGATCTGGCTTTCGCCGCGCGCCCGTTCCTTGCGCGCCCTGCTGCGTTCGAACAGCGTCTTGGCGGCAAGTCCGCCGACCACAAGCGCGGCACCGGGAACCGATCCCAGGGCCGCGCGGGCAATTATCGTGTGGACCATGGACTGGGTGAAGGAGCGTCCGCGCAGGATCTGCTTGGCTTTCTCCGGGGTGTAGCGCTTGCCGAGCAGGGCATGCTCCATCGCGCGACGGGCAAGGAAGGTGCCTCCACGCAAGGCGATGTCGGCAATGGCAAGATTGGTGGCCGTGTTCGGACTGGGGCCGCTGAGGGTAACGGCCTTATCCTTGGCCTTCACGGCAGTGTTCTTCACTGCCGTGCCAGCCTTGCTTACGCCTTTCCCGACGCTCTTGCCGATCTTGCGTGGAACTTTGGTGACGCCCATGGACCTTGCTTTCCCGGGCCTTCGGCTGCCCGCCTTACTTCTTCTTGCCGAAATCGACCGAAACGACGTTCGATCCGTCTTCGCTGGGAGTAATGCGCGAGGCGACATCCCGTTCCGAGTCGTTCTCGGGATGGGCGGCAAGCTCTTCGTCCTCGTCGTCGGACATCGCCTGGAACTGGAGGCCGAAATCGACCGCCGGATCCACGAAGGCCGTGATCGCCGAGAAGGGGATCACCAGCTTGGCGGGAAGCTGGTTGAAGCTCAGGCTTACGGTGAAACCGTCTTCCCGCACCGCCAGGTCCCAGAACTTGTTCTGCAGGACGATGGTCATCTCGTCCGGGAAGCGCGCCCGCAATTCGGCGGGAATCGAAACCCCCGGCGCCCCGGTCTTGAAGGTGATGTAGAAGTGGTGGTTCCCCGGCAGGATGCCATTGCTGGCTTCTACCTGGCCAAGCACGCGGCCCACGACGGCGCGCAGGGCCTCCTGCACGATCTCGTCGTAGGGGATCAGGCTGTCTGGTGGCGTATCGTTCATCGCGCCCTTGGTGCTCATGCTTCCATTGCCGGTCAAGCGTGTTCGAGCGTAAAATAGCACGTTCCGACGGGTTTTCCCTAGGTCGTTTGCGATAAGGACGACCAAAGATTACCCGGGAAACGCTTTTCGCGCACACTTGGTGCCGGGCGCAATTGATTCCCTGACATAGAGGGCTATAGGCGCTCCCATGCGCACAGCTTCGATCATCCGCAAGACTCACGAGACCGATATCGCCGTGGAGGTCAACCTCGACGGCAGCGGAGCCTATCAGGTCTCCACCGGGATCGGTTTCCTCGACCATATGATCGAGCAGTTCAGCCGCCATTCGCTGATCGACATCACCTGCCGCATCAAGGGCGACCTTCACGTCGACCAGCACCACACCACCGAGGACAGCGCCATCGCCATCGGCCAGGCGATCAGCCAGGCGCTGGGCGACCGCGCCGGGATCGGCCGCTACGGCGACGTCCATTCGCCGATGGACGAGGCCCTGAGCCGCGTCTCGCTCGATATCTCGGGCCGCCCCTGGCTGGTCTGGAAGGCCGGTTTCACGCAGGACAAGCTGGGCGAGTTCGATACCGAGATGGTCGAGCACTGGTTCCACTCGATCGCGCAGGCGGTGGGCATCACGCTGCATATCGAGCTGCTCTACGGCACCAACAACCACCATATCTGCGAGGGTATCTTCAAGGGCTTCGCGCGCGCCATGCGCACTGCGGTAGAGCTGGACCCCCGCAAGGGCGGTGCGATTCCCTCCACCAAGGGCATTCTCGGGCAGGAGTCTCTCTGATGGCCAGCTTCATCGTCTCGCTCACTTACACCGCGCCGATCGAGGCGGTCGACGCGCTCTTGGAAAAGCACGTAGCCTGGCTGCGCGAGCAGCATGCCGCGGGCCATCTGCTGGGCTGGGGGCGCAAGGTTCCGCGCGAGGGCGGCATCCTGCTGGCGCGCGGCGAGAGCCGCGCCGCCGTGGAGGCTCTCGCCTCGCAGGATCCTTTCGTGAAGGGCGGCGTCGCCACGATCGAAGTGATCGAATGGGCACACGGCTTCCTCGACGACAGCATTTCCGGTCTCGCCGGATGACGGCAGGTCGCCCGGTCCTGGCGCTGATCGATTACGGCGCGGGCAACCTCTATTCGGTGGCCAATGCGCTGCGGGCGGCGGGGGCCGGCGACGTGGCGATCACTGCCGATCCTGCGGTCGTGCGCGCGGCCGATCGCATCGTTCTGCCCGGCGTCGGCTCGTTCCGCGCCTGTGCCGAGGGGCTCTGGGGCATTCCCGGCATGGTCGAGGCGATGACCGAGCGCGTCCACGTCGGCGGCGCGCCGTTCCTGGGCATTTGCGTGGGTATGCAGCTTCTGGCCACGCGCGGCCTGGAGCACGGCGTGACCCGGGGGCTCGACTGGATCGGCGGCCAGGTCCAGATGATCGAGCGTACCGATCCCGCGATCAAGGTTCCGCACATGGGCTGGAATGACGTGCTGCTCGGCCGCAAGGATCCGGCGCAGGGCCTGATCGAAGCCGGCGAGGCTTACTTCCTGCATTCCTATCACTTCCAGCCCGACGATGGCGCGCATGTGGCGGCGATGACCGACCATGGCGGCGGCCTTGTCGCAGCCGTGGCGAAAGACAATGTCGTCGGGGTGCAGTTCCACCCCGAAAAGAGCCAGGGCTACGGCCTTTCGTTGCTGGCGCGGTTCCTGGAGTGGAAGCCGTGATGCCGGTGCCTCGCCTCGGGGGCTTCGACAAGCTCAGCCTGAGCGGGGAGGAGAGCGGGTCCGCTTCATGCAAACCGAAATACACCCAATCCCGCTCAGGCTGAGCTTGTCGAAGCCCATGCACAGCCTCCAGACCCCCAGGCCCCAGACCCTCAGGAACGCCAAGCCATGATCGTCTTCCCCGCCATCGACCTCAAGCAAGGGCAGGTCGTACGCCTTGCCGAAGGCGATATGGACCGTGCCACCGTCTACGGTGACAATCCCGCCGCGCAGGCCATGCTCTTTGCCGAAGCGGGTTCGCAGTACCTCCATGTCGTCGATCTCGACGGCTCCTTCGCGGGCCGGGCGGAAAACCGCGAAGCCGTGGAAGCGATCCTCGCAGCCTTTCCCGGACACGTCCAACTGGGCGGCGGCATCCGCACGCCCGAAGCCGTGGCAGGCTGGTTCGATCTGGGCGTGTCGCGCGTGGTCATGGGCACGGCAGCGCTGAAGGATCCGCAGTTCGTCAAGGACATGGCGCGCGAATATCCCGGCGGCATCGTCGTTGCGGTAGACGCGCGCGACGGCATGGTCGCGACCGAGGGCTGGGCGGAGGTCTCCGACGTGTCCATCGTCGACATGGCCCGCCGGTTCGAGGATGCGGGCGTGGCCTCGCTGCTCTTCACCGACATCGGCCGCGATGGCCTGCTCAAGGGCTGCAATATCGACGCCACCGTCGATCTCGCCCGCCGCACCGACCTGCCGGTGATCGCCAGCGGCGGCGTGAAGGGCCTGGACGATATCCGCCTGCTGGCGCTCCATGCCGGGGACGGGATCGAGGGCGTGATCACCGGCCGCGCGCTCTACGATGGCCGCCTGGACCTTGCCGCCGCCATCGCCATGGCAGAAAAGGCGTGAACGAGAACCGCCTCGTCGCGGTGCTGGCGCTGGCCATCTTCGTGCCGGGCGCGCTCTACGCCCTTCGCGACTTTCGCGAGGGGCGCGCCAGGCTGATGCTGTTCAGCCGCGCGCGCACGAAAGTGGAGACGACGCTTGCCGAGAACCGGCGCAAGTTCTGGGGCTATACCGCGTTCAACCTTGCGGTATGCCTGATCGTCGGCGTGTTCTGCGTGCTGCTGTTCTTCAAGCCGGTGGCGTGAGCCTGTGCCAAGGAGCCTCAAATGACCGTGCGCATCCGCGTCATTCCCTGCCTCGACGTCGCCAACGGGCGCGTGGTCAAGGGGGTGAACTTCGTCGACCTTGTCGATGCCGGCGATCCGGTGGAGCAGGCGCGCGCCTATGATGCCGCCGGGGCCGACGAACTCTGCTTCCTCGACATTTCCGCCAGCCATGAAGGACGCGGCACCCTGCTCGACGTGGTGCAGCGCACTGCCGAGGTCTGCTTCATGCCGCTGACCGTCGGCGGCGGCGTGCGCACGGCCGAAGATGCCCGCGCGCTGCTGCTGGCGGGTGCGGACAAGGTGGCGGTCAACTCCGCCGCCGTGTCGCGGCCGGAAGTGGTGGCCGACATTGCCGAGAAATTCGGCTCCCAATGCATCGTCGCCTCGGTGGACGCGCGCAAGGTGGCACCGGGCAAGTGGGAGATCTTCACCCACGGCGGCCGCAAGGCGACCGGGATCGATGCGCTGGAGCACGCGGTGAAGCTTGCGGACTACGGCGCGGGCGAACTGCTGGTCACCTCGATGGACGGTGACGGCACGCAGAACGGCTACGACCTCGAACTCACCCGCAGAATCGCGGAAAGCGTGTCGGTGCCGGTGATCGCCAGCGGCGGCGTGGGCAATCTCGACCATCTCGTGGCAGGGGTGACCCAGGGCAAGGCCAGCGCAGTGCTGGCGGCCTCGATCTTCCATTTCGGCAAGCACTCGATTGCGGAAGCCCATGCCGCGCTGCGCTCGGCGGGGCTGCCCGCGCGGGGCTGAGCGCGCCGGTTAGAGATGACGACGGTGGTTGATGCCCCGGATCGGGACAAGTGCCGATCCCGGCTTGTCCTTTGGGGCCGCTGCGACCAAAGGTCGCGTTAAGAGCATCGGACCAATGGTCGCCCCAAGAGTATCGCAGGAGCCCCCCGTCTTGCCCTACCGGTCTTGCCGCCGCTGGCTGCCTGTCCTTGCGGCGGCCTTTCTCGCGCCGATCCCGGCTTTCGCGGCCGAGGCCACGCGCCTGCCGGAACCGAGCGGTCTGTTTCTCCTCGCCATGGGGGTGGCCGGTGTGGTGATAGGGCGGCGTTTTTCGCGCAATCGTCCCGACTGATAGTCCTTCTCTTGATCGGCCCTGTCTTGACCGGGGCGCGCCGGGGCAGCATGGGCATGCCATGAGCAGCCCCGATACTCTCGCCCGCCTCGAAGCGACGATCGCCGCGCGCCGCGCCGCCGATCCCGATAGCAGCTATGTCGCGAAGCTGAATGCCCGGGGCATCGGCAAGATCGCGCAGAAGCTGGGCGAGGAAGCCACCGAAACCGTGATCGCCGCCCTCACCGAGGACGACAAGGCGCTGGTGGGCGAGGCTTCGGACCTGATCTTCCACCTCATGGTCCTGCTCGGCGCGCGCGGGGTGCCTTTCGATGCCGTGCTGGCCGAACTGGACCGGCGCGAAGGCGTGTCGGGCATTGCCGAGAAGGCCGCCCGTCCCCAGGCCTGATTTTCATTCTCCGGGAGAAGCCGATGCCGATCGATCCCAAGCTGCCTTACGACGACAACAACGTATTCGCGAAGATCCTGCGCGGCGAACTGCCGTGCAGCAAGGTCTATGAGGACGAGTTCGCGCTGGCCTTCAACGATATCCGCCCCCAGGCACCGGTCCATGTGCTGGTGATCCCCAAGGCCGCCTATGTCTCGTGGGACGACTTCACCGCCAAGGCCGACGATGCCGAGATCGCCGGGTTCATGCGCGCGGTCGGCCATGTGACCCGTCAGCTGGAAATGGACGGCCCGGGCTACCGCCTCATGGTGAACATGGGCACCAACGGCCATCAGGAAGTGCCGCATCTGCACGTCCACATCTTCGGCGGGCGCCAGTTCTTCCAGATGATCGCGGAATAACCGGGCAGAAGCCGGAAGAATAACCGTCGTCCCGGACCTGATCCTGGACCGCTGGCCAAGCCGCGCCTTGCGCGCAGTCGAGCGCCTGAAGATCTGCCAGCGGTCCCGGAGCAAGTCCGGGACGACGCGTTGGCCGGAAATTGAACAAATTCGACAATTACGACGCAATTAACCGTCCTTTCGCCCGCGCGCACCGGATAAGTGCGACGAACGGATTGCACTGCGCCCGCCGCCCGCTACACAACCGGCAGCATGAGCAGCGACCCTCTTCCCCCCGGCGGCGTCCTTGACGGAGCGCTTCACCGCTATGCGCTTCGCGTGTTCTACGAAGACACCGACGCAGGCGGGGTGGTCTATCATGCCAACTACATCCGCTGGTTCGAGCGCGCGCGCTCCGATCTGCTCGACATGCTGGGCATCGACCAGCGGGCGGCGTTGGAGTCCGGGGAAGGGCTCTACACCGTCGCGGAAGTGAATATCCGCTACCTCTCGTCCGCGCGTCTGGGCGACGGGGTGGTGATCGATACCCATGCGCTGCAGGTCGGACGGGTCAGTTGCACCCTCCGGCAAGTTGCGCGGCGTGGAAAAATCCGCCTTGCCGAAGCCACGGTAAAGGTCGGGTTCATCAGTCCTGAAGGACGACCGCGCAAACAGCCTGCCGCCTGGCAACATGCTTTCGCCTCGCTCATGCAAGAGCATCCGAGAGGACCAGAATGACTTTTGAAATGCTCGCCTCTGCCGTCACCATCGGCAGCGATTCGGACCACCTCAACCCGGTAAAGCTGTTCCTTCACGCCGATATCGTCGTGCAGTCGATCATGGCGGGCCTGATCCTGGCGAGCGTCTGGGTCTGGACGATCATCATCACCTTCATGCTGCGCATCGGCAGCCTCAACCGCAAGTGCGCGGAATATGAGGAAGGCTTCTGGGAAGCCCAGAATTTCGAGGCCTACCAGAAGGAGCGTCGCCGCGGCGACGTGCCGATGGGCAAGGTCGCCGGTGCCGGTCTTGCCGAATGGCGCCGCAACGCCGCCATGCCCAAGTTCGATCCCGAAGGTGCGCGCGAGCGTATCGCGCTGGCCATGACCTCGTCCGTCGGCGAGGAAAGCGACCGTGTGTCCAACCGCCTGAACTTCCTGGCGACGGTCGGCTCGGTGGCGCCTTTCGTCGGCCTGTTCGGCACCGTCTGGGGCATCATGAACAGCTTCTTCCAGATCGGCCAGCAGCAGAATTCCTCGCTGGCGGTGGTCGCACCCGGCATTTCCGAAGCGCTGTTCGCCACAGCCATCGGCCTCTTCGCGGCGATCCCGGCAGTCATCGCCTACAACCGCTTCTCGCACCGCGTGAACCTGTTCGAATCGCGCCTCCAGCGCTTTGCCGACCGCCTGCATTCCGCGCTCACGCGTGAGCTGGAGCAGCGCTAATGGGCATGGGCCTATCCGGCGGCGGCAGGCGAGGCGGACGCCGCGGGGGCGGCGGACGCACCCCCATGGCCGAAATCAACGTGACGCCGCTGGTCGACGTCATGCTGGTGCTGCTGATCATCTTCATGGTCACCGCGCCGCTGCTCAAGGCGGCCGTCCCGATCGAGCTGCCCGACAGCCGGGCCAAGGCCATGAACGAGGAGCAGGACCAGATCACGATCTCGATCCAGCGCGACGGCACCGTCTACTACGAGACCGAGGCGTTGGCGCCGGGCGAGCTGGCGGAGCGTCTCTCCTCGGTGCCGGACGGCCCGGACGGCCGCAAGCCGCAAGTCACCCTGCGTGCCGACAAGGCGCTGGACTACGGCCGCGTGATCGACGTGATGGGCGAGCTCAACCATGCCGGTTTCACCTCGATCTCGCTGGTGACGGGTGTCAGCAGCGGTTCAGGCGGCTGAGTTAGGCTGGCACGATGGCAATGCTGGGATTGCGCAAGGACGAGGGGATCGGGCTCACGCTGGCGGTCGCGCTGCATCTGGCGGTGCTGGCAGCGATGGTGCTGCGTCCCGCGCAGAACGAAGTGGTGAAGCCGCCGCAGCGTATCGAAGTGACGTTGAGCGACCAGGTCGGCATGACTTCGACCTCCCCCGATCCGTTCAGTCAGGCTGCACCGGATATGGCCCCGGAACTGGGCGAGGCCGCGCCGCCTCCGGCGCCTGCGCCCGAGCCGGAACCCTTGCCGCAGCCTGAGCCGGTGCCTCCGGCGCCCGCGCCGCGCCCGCAGCCCCGTCCGCAGCCGCCCAGGCCGCAGCCGAAACCCGCTCCGGCGCCCAGGCCCGCGCCGCCGAAACCGGCACCGCCCAAGCCTGCACCGCCGAAGCCTGCTCCCAAGCCCGCGCCTCAGAAGACGCCTCAGAAGACACCGGCCAAGCCCGCCCCTAGCCGCGACAGCAGCGCGATCGACCGGATCGTCGGCAAGTCCGGCTCGGCGTCAAGCAAGGCCACCACGCCGCCCAAAAAGGCAGGCGGAAGCCGCGTCGGCGCCGACTTCCTCGCCGGGGTTTCGGGCGCCACTTCGACGCAAGGCAAGGGCCAGCCCGCCGCGGCGCTCGGCCCGGCGGCGGTTTCCGCGCTCAACGGTGCAATCAGCCGCCAGCTCAAGCCGCACTGGGCCGCGCCCCAAGGCGCCGATGCGGAACTTCTGGTGACCACCGTGCGCTTTCGCCTCAACAAGGACGGCAGTCTCGACGGCGATCCGCAAGTCCTGCGCACGACCGGCCAGAACGCGGCCAATTCGGCCCAGGTCCAGCGTCACCAGGAGCAGGCTATCCGCGCCGTGAAGCTTGCAGCTCCCTTCAATCTGCCGGAAGACCTCTACAACGGTTGGAAGGTCATCACGACCAACTTCGACAGAAGGCTATCGCAATGAAAAAGATAATCCGCCTCGCTGCACTTGGCCTGCTGCTCTCCGGTTCCGCGGCGGCATTTGCGCAGAGTGCGCCCCCGGTCCCGGCACCGCAGCCCGTCCCGGTCGGGCAACCGGCCCCCGCCGACGAGGACGGCGGCCTTCAGGTGACCGTCTCCGACGACAGCGACTGGCAGGACCTCGGCATCGCCATCACCACTTTCGCCACCGACGCGGATGTGCCCACTGGCACCAATGCGGGCTCGACCGCCGCGCTCGGCCGCGCGCTGTCGCAAGTCGTGGCGGCGGACCTCAAGAACAACGGCCTGTTCAAGCCTTCGGGCCCTGACGGTCTGCCGCAGCCTGCCTATGCGCAGATCCAGGCGCCGGACTTCCCGGTATGGTCGGCCCGCGCAGCCAACATGCTGGTCCAGGGCTACGTCCGCGCGGGTGCGGGCGGCCAGATCACGGTCGGCTGCTATCTCTACGACGTGGCGCTCAAGCAGCAGCTGGTGAAGGGCGGCTGGCAGGTTCCCCCCGCCGACTGGCGCCGCGCCGCGCACAAGTGCGCCGACATGGTCTATTCGCGCCTTTCCGGCGAAAGCCCGTTCTTCGATTCCAAGATCGCCTATATCGCCGAGACCGGTCCAAAGGACCACCGCATGAAGCGCCTGGCGATCATGGATTCGGACGGCGCCAACCACCGCTACCTGACCAGCGGTCAGTCCACCGCGCTGACCCCGCGCTATTCGCCGGACTATTCGAAGATCCTCTACCTGTCCTATCTCAACGGCCAGCCGAGCATCTACGTCTACGACCTTGCCAGCAATACCCAGAAGCTGATCGCCCGTACCGGCAACCCGACGATGGCGCCGCGCTGGTCGCCGGACGGCAAGTGGGTGCTCTATTCGATGGCGTCTGGCGGCAATACCGACATCTACCGCATCTCCTCGGCAGGCGGCGGCACCCCGCAGCGCCTGACCAATACGCCGGGCATCTCGATCGGCGGCTCCTACTCGCCCGACGGCAGCCAGATCGTGTTCGAGAGCGATCGTTCGGGCAACCAGCAGATCTACGTGATGAATGCGGACGGATCCAACCAGCACCGCATCAGCTTCTTCGGCGGCCGTTCGGCAACGCCGGAATGGAGCCCGCGCGGAGACCAGATCGCCTTTACCCATGTAGCGGGCAACTTGCGCATCGCGGTGATGAGCCCGAGCGGCGGCGGCATGCGCCACCTCACGGATTCGTGGCAGGACGAGGCGCCGACCTGGTCGCCGAACGGCCGCATCATCCAGTTCTTCCGCACCGCCCGGGGCGCCGGAACCGCCTCGATCTGGCAGGTCGACCTCACCGGCCGGAACGAGCGCAAGCTGCCGACCCCGGTGGGCGCATCGGACCCGGCATGGGGGCCGGTTCGCCCCTGACGCTCCCTCGGGAGCTTCCCCTTGCCTTCCCTTTATCTGCCGCCTGAAACGGGCCGTCTCTGAAAAGAGACGTCCGTTCAGGTTGACAGCTTCCTGAATTACACGGAACTTCAACAAACGCAGGCCATTTATAATTGGCTGCGCACCATAGGAGATTGCCTCATGCCTGCCCTCATGTACCCCCGTCATGTGAAGACCGGGTCGACAATGCTCCTCCTCGCCGGGGCTCTTGCCATGTCGGCTTGCGCATCCAAGGCACCGAAGGAACTGCCGCCTGAGCCGGGCCCGGCCACCACCACGCCGACCACCCCGCCGCCGAGCGGCCCGCAGCCGGGCAGCCAGGCCGACTTCATCGCCAAGATGATGGGTTCGGACACGATCTACTTCCAGCTGAACGAAGACACCGTCGATTCGACCGACCAGGCGGCGCTTTCGAAGCAGGCGCAGTGGCTGCAGCAGTACCCCAGCAAGCGTGCCACCATCGAAGGCCATGCCGACGAGCGCGGCACCCGCGAATACAACCTCGCGCTGGGTGAGCGCCGCGCCAATGCTGCGAAGAACTACCTGATCAGCCTGGGCATCGACGCCTCGCGCCTGAACACCGTGAGCTACGGTAAGGAACGTCCGATCGCTCTGGGTTCGGACGAAGCCTCCTGGGCACAGAACCGCCGCGCGGTGACTGTCACGATCGACTGATTGGGCGACTGATCTAGTCGTTGCAAGACATGAGAAAGGCCCGGTTCGCGCAAGCGAGTCGGGCCTTTTGCATGGCTGCGCTGCCATCTGCACTTGCATTGGCTTCCTCAGGGCAGGTATCGCCCACCGAATGAGTCGCGCAGGCAGATCGATGGACTGGGGTTTCCCGCGCTGGCGCAGCTACGGCAGCTCGCGCGAGGCCGCCGAAGTTCGCCTGTGCGACCGGCATGGCTGCAACGAACCGGGCAACTGCCCCGCGCCCAAGAGCCCCAACAGCCCCGATCGCTGGTATTTCTGCCAGAAGCACGCGGCGGAATACAACGCCGGGTGGGACTATTTCGCCGGCCTCGATGCCGAGGAAGCGGCGCGCCGGGAATCGGACGAGCGCACCGAAAGCGCCGGTTACAAGGAATCGGCGCACTATGGCTGGGCCGGTTCCGGCGACGGCAGCCGCAGCCGCGACGAGTTGCGGGCTCTCGAAGCCCTGGGTCTCGACCCCGATGCCGACTTCGACGCCGTCCGCAAGGCCTGGCGCACCAAGGCCAAGGAAGTCCACCCGGACGTGAAGCCGGGCGATCCCGAGGCCGCCAAGGCCTTCCAGACCTATCAGCTTGCCTACGAAGTCCTGCGCGCGGCCGAAGATCGCCGCGAGTGGAAGGGCTGAGCTAAGGTAGCGGATAACGTCGTCCCGGACTTGACCCGGGACCTCTGGCGGTGAACGGCCCACGCATAGGCAAGGCGCCCTTCCTCAAGCTCTCGCCTGAAGGATTGCCAGCGGTCCCGGACTTGATCCGGGACGACGAGAATATCAAACGACCTCAGACCAAACACAAAGGGCGCGCCTTGCGGCGCGCCCTTCGCGTTTTTGCCAAGTCTGACGTGCGCAGCGCTTACTTGGGCGAAAGCACCATCAGCATCTGGCGGCCTTCCATGCGCGGATAGGCTTCGATCTTGGCGATCTCGGCAACGTCTTCCTGCACGCGGCGCAGCAGGTTCATGCCCAGCTGCTGGTGCGAAAGCTCGCGGCCGCGGAAACGCAGGGTGACCTTGACCTTGTCCCCGTCACCGATGAAGCGGACGACGTTACGCATCTTGGTATCGTAGTCGTGGTCATCGATGTTCGGACGCATCTTGATCTCCTTGATCTCCTGCGTCTTCTGGGTCTTGCGCGCGGCATTGGCCTTTTTCTGGGCCTCGTACCGGAACTTGCCAACATCCAGGAACTTGCACACCGGCGGATCCGCGTTGGGCGAGACTTCGACCAGGTCGAGGCCGACCTCGGCCGCCTGCTCGATCGCCTGGCGCGTGTACATGACGCCGATATTCTCGCCGTCCTGGTCGATCACGCGGACCTTGTCCGACTGGATCATGTTATTGTAGCGCGGTCCGCTCTTGACCGGTGGCGTCATCATACGCCGGGGTGGGGGTGCTATAAGCGTTCTCCTGAATCGTTTCTGTCGCTAGGCGAGTGCGGGCGTCATTAATGCGAATCGTCTCGACACGCAAAGCACGATTTCGCGTAAATTCTACAGGACGCGCCGCAAGTGAAATAGGGCCATGTGAAATGGCCATGACACATATAGGGTTTCAGGCAGCCGCGCGCCAGAGGGGGTAGCGCAGCAACTGGTCCTTCGCCGCCAGGAGCGCGTCGATTTCCTCGGCCGGTTGCAGGGCTTTCAGGATCGCCGGATCGGCCGCGTCCATGCCGCCGGTGAGGGCACCGAAAGCCGGCAGGATCAGGCGGTTGCCGCTGTGGACCACGCAAGGGCGCGCGATCCGGCGGCCTCTGGCATTGACGATCAGGCGCGGGTGGAAATGGCCGGAAAGTTCCGGCCCGGTCGTGCCCGGCCGCGCTTCGTGCCGCAGGGCGATGCCGTTCACTTCGATGTCCTCCACCAGCGTCCCTCCGGCCTCGCTGCCGAGGCGGGAATCGTGGTTGCCGGTGATCCACACCCAGTCGAGCGCGCGGGTGAGGGCGCCGAGCATCCCGGCGGCATGGGGTTCGAGCCGCTCCGTTCCCTTGCTGTCGTGAAAATTGTCGCCAAGCGCGAAGACCCTGCGGGCACCGGTGCGGCGCACGGCAAGGGCGAGGCGTTCCAGCGTTTCGCGGCTGTCGTAAGGCGGCAGCATCTGGCCGCCTTTCGCATAGAAGCTGGCCTTTTCGAGGTGCAGGTCCGCCACCAGCAGCGCCTGTTCGCGCGGCCAGTAGAGCGCAGGCCCGCTGCCATGTCCGGGAGCACCGGGCACGAGCTGCAATTCCTGCGTCCAGAACGAAAAGGGAACCATGGCTTTTCCTTGCCGCAGGCCCGTCGTTTTGGCAAGCGCCCGGCGGAAGGGGATTTGCACATGACCGACTGGACCGCCCAAACCGAACGTGCCCGCAACTGGTTCGAAACGCTGCGCGACCGTATCTGCGCGGAGTTCGAGGCGATCGAGCGCGAGGCGGGTTCCGCGGCTGCCTTCGAATATGCGCCTTGGAAGCGGGCCGCCGTCGAAGGCGGGGAAGAAGGCGAGACCGGCGGCGGCACGCGCGGCCTCATGAAGGGCCAGGTCTTCGAGAAAGTCGGCGTCAACGTTTCCACCGTGGTCGGATCGCTGTCGAAGGACTTCGCGGGCTCGATCAACGGCGCCTCGGCCGAACAGAACGCTTTTTCCGCAACCGGCATCAGCCTGGTCGCCCATATGTCCAACCCGCACGTTCCCGCCGTTCACATGAACACGCGGTTCCTCACGACGACCAAGGCCTGGTTCGGCGGCGGCGCGGATCTCAACCCGCCGATCCCTTATGAAGAGGACACCGCCGCGTTCCATGCGCAGCTCAAGGCGGCCTGCGACGCCCACGGAGAAGGATACTACGACCGCTACAAGGCCTGGGCCGACGACTATTTCTTCATTCCCCACCGCAAGGTCCATCGCGGCGTGGGCGGCATCTTCTACGACCATCTGGAATGCCCGGACGAAGCGGCGTGGGAAGCGAATTTCGCCTTCACCCGCGCGGTGGGCGAGGCGTTCCTGGCCGTTTTCCCGCGCCTCGTGCGGGCGCGCATGGGCATGGCCTTCACGCCGCAGGACAAGGCGCGCCAGCTGGAATGGCGCGGACGCTATGCCGAATTCAACCTGGTCTACGACCGGGGGACGCTGTTCGGCCTCAAGACCGGCGGCAATATCGACGCGATCCTGATGAGCCTGCCGCCGGAGGCGACCTGGTCCTGAATCGGCGCTTGTGCATTCGAGGCAAAGCTGAAAGGCTCGCCGGTGTCCTAATCGGCGCGCAGCCCTGCACCTATCTTGCGCGCCGACAGCAAGCATAGAAGGACTGCCTCCATGGATCTCAAGATTGCCGGAAAGACCGCACTCGTCACCGGATCGACCGCCGGTATCGGCCTTGCCATTGCCGCCAAGCTCGCGGATGAAGGCGCCGAGGTCATCGTCACCGGCCGCAATCAGGCCAAGCTCGATGCCGCGGCGCAGACCGTCGGCCAGTTGGGCAAAGTGCGCGCGGTCCTGGCCGACCCGGCCACCGAAGAGGGCGCGAAGGCCCTGATCGCGGCGGTTCCGCAAGTGGACATCCTCGTCAACAACCTCGGCATCTACGAGGCGCGGCCCTTCGTGGAAATCACCGACGCGGAATGGCGCAATTTCTTCGAGGTCAATGTGCTCAGCGGCGTGCGCCTGTCGCGCCACTATTTCCCCGGCATGCTGGAGCGCAACTGGGGCCGGGTGATCTTCATCTCCAGCGAGAGCGGGCTGATGACGCCGGGCGAGATGGTCCACTACGGCATGACCAAGACCGCGCAGCTCGCCGTGGCGCGCGGGATGGCCGATGCCACCCGCGGCACCCAGGTGACCGTGAACTCGGTGCTGCCGGGGCCGACCCGTTCGGAAGGGATCGTCGCGTTCATCCGCTCGGTGGTCGAGAACAAGGACGCCTCCGAGGCCGAGCGTGAAGCGGCGTTCTTCTCGAAGCTGCGTCCGCTTTCGCTGATCCGCCGCCTGATCGAGGCGGACGAAGTCGCGGCGATGACCGCCTTCCTCGCCAGCCCCCTGGCCTCCGCCACCAATGGCGCAGCGATAAGGGCCGAAGGCGGCATCCTCCCCACTATCGCCTAAGACGGACCGACATTCAGCCCATGCGGGCCTGCGAAGCGCGATGTCCTGTGCTTCGGTGCTCACGGACCGAAAGTCCGCTGCGCTCCGATGCTCGGAAATCACGCTTCTCGGCTCCACCTGAACTGAATGTCGATCCGTCCCTGTGCGTTGGCACAAAAAAGGGGGCGGCGGTCATATCCCGCTGCCCCCCCTTCGTGCCAACGCACAGGGAAAACCGTGGGCCAGTCTCGGTAATTGCCCCAATAGGGGCACAGGCGGGTAAGGGCGCATGATCCGTCCTGTCGCCGCTGCGGCGGCGCTGGGAACGGAGGCTCGCCGTGCAGGATCAATCGTGGAAAGTGTTCACCGGGGCCAGCTTCCTGCTGCTCGCCTGCGCCGTAGTGCCCCACGCCTGGAGCCAGGATCCGACGCCCCCTGCGCCTCCCTCGGCTCCTGCGCCCGCCCCGGCACTTCCTGCCGATGCCGATACGCGCGATCAGGCCGTTGCCGCCTGCATGGCCGAGGCCAAGGCACGCGGAACGAAGCTGGGCGCCGTCGATGTCTCGATGCGGCAGGTGGAGGATACCGACAAGAAAAGCGACGGAAGGGCGTCGGTGCGCGCGCTGGTCGATGTCGTGCTGCGCAAGAAGGACGGCACCACCAAGACCGAGAAGAAGACCTTCAAGTGCGATACCCGAAACGGGGTGATCACGGCCTTCAAATACTACTGAGATGGGCTGTCATAGGGCGGACGACCGGATCCAGCATCTGGAGGAAGTGGGCGTTGCGCCGGCGATTGGCTGCGGCCAGCGCTTCCACGTCCAGTGCCGAGAACAGTTCCACACCGAAGGCATGGTCTTCCACCCAGCGAACGCGGGCCAGGTGCTCCCGATTTTCCGGCAGGCGAATGTAGACGACCTCACCGTGAAGCGGCATCGCCTCGCGCGGGGTTCCTCGCGATGCGGCGCATAGACCGTGCGGGGAGACGTTGCGGATGATGATGCCTTGCTGCGCCATGGCATCGCGCAGCAGTAGCCCGCCGATCAGGGTGCGCTGGCGCGGCGCGCGCGGCTGGAGATGCCGGGTGGGCGGCGGAGACGCTTCGATCCGCTGCGAATCGGTCATTTCCCTTGGAGCGCCATAGGCTGCCGTTTCCCTTCCGCTCGCCATTCCTGCCTCCGTAAACCCGATCCGGCGGACCGCGCCTGCGCCGGTCAGGGGAGGGCGCGGCGCGATCCTCCCTGAAGGTGCGCCCTCGCGGGTTCTCCGCAGCTTAACGGGCGATGCAGGGTATTTCCGATGGAATCGATTGCCCGGTCGGGAGCGATTTCTGAACGCGGGAAGGCTGGAAAACAGGTGGTGCGGATGTCACAGTTTCGTTGCATAATCTGCATGTAGAGACTCGGCCTCTTGCCGCGCCGCAAAAAATCCTGACATGAAGCCACGGAAATGCTGCGCCAGTACGAACTTGTCGAACGCGTGAAGGAATACGCGCCCCAGGCCGATGAGGCCCTGCTCAACCGTGCCTACGTCTATACCGTACAGAAGCACGGCACCCAGAAGCGGGCCTCGGGCGATCCCTACTTCAGCCATCCGGTGGAAGTGGCCGGCCTGATGACCGAGCTGAAGCTCGATCAGCAGACGATCATCACCGCGCTGCTCCACGATACGGTGGAAGATACGCTGGCGACCATCGACGAGATCGAGAAGCTGTTCGGCCCGGATGTCGCGCGGCTGGTGGACGGCGTCACCAAGCTCTCCAAAATCGACGTGATGACCGAGAACGAGCGTGCGGCGGAAAACCTGCGCAAGTTCCTGCTGGCCATGAGCGAGGACTTGCGCGTCCTGCTCGTCAAGCTGGCGGACCGGCTGCACAACATGCGCACCCTCCATTACATCAAGAAGGAGGACAAGCGTCGCCGCATCGCCCGCGAGACCATGGATATCTACGCCCCGCTCGCCGAGCGCGTGGGCATGTACGAATACATGCGTGAAATGCAGATGCTGGCCTTCGAGCAGCTGGAGCCCGAAGGCTATGCCACGATCACCGGCCGCCTCGCGCAGATCCGCAGCGAGGAAGGCGGGCAGGTGGACGCCATTGCCCTCGCGATCAAGCAGGCCCTGGCCGAGGCGGGCCTGAACGTCGAGGTTTCGGGCCGCGAGAAGCATCCCTATTCGATCTGGCGCAAGATGGCCGAACGCCACGTCACTTTCGAGCAGATCACCGATATCATGGCCTTCCGCGTCCTCACCGACGATGTGGACGAATGCTACAAGGCGCTCGGCGTGCTGCACCAGACCTGGCAGATGATTCCGGGCCGCTTCAAGGACTACATCTCCACGCCCAAGTCGAACGGTTATCAGTCGCTCCACACGGCGCTGATCTACGAGCGTTCGATGCGCATGGAGGTGCAGATCCGCACGCGCGAGATGCACCGGCTGAACGAATTCGGTCTCGCCGCGCACTGGGCCTACAAGCAGGGCGGCGCCAGGCCGGATGGGCAAGTGGGCTGGCTGCGCGACCTGATCGAGATCGTCGATGCCAGTCACGATGCCGAGGAACTGCTCGAGAATACCAAGATGGCGATCTACCAGGATCGCATTTTCGCCTTCACGCCCAAGGGGGCGCTGTTCCAGCTTCCCAAGGGCTCGACGGCGGTGGACTTCGCCTATGCGGTCCATACCAATCTCGGCAATGCTACCGTCGGCGCCAAGATCAACGGCCGCCACATGCCGCTGCGCACCCAGCTTGCCAACGGCGACGTGGTGGAAATCATCAAGAGCCCCACGTCGGAACCGCAGCTTTCCTGGCTTGGCTTCGTCATCACCGGCAAGGCCCGCGCCTCGATCCGCCGTGCGGTACGCGCCAAGGAACGCCAGGAAGTGGCCGAGATCGGCGCCAAGCTGCTGGACGAGATCATGGGGCGCCTGCCAGGCCGCATCGGCAAGAAGGCGATCGATGGCGCCATCCAGCGCCTGGACATGCGGGACGAGGAAGACCTGATGTTCGCGGTCGGCTCGGCTCGTCTCACCGATCGTCAGGTCATGGAGGCTCTCGTGCCGGGCAGCACCGCTGAACTCCCGGATGACAGCGAATGGGCGCATGCCGAGCGGGCGATCTCGATCCGCGGACTGACGCCGGGCGTCGGTTTCGAACTCGCCGAATGCTGCCACCCGGTTCCCGGCGACCGGATCGTCGGCATCCGGCGCCCCGATCACAAGGTGGAAGTCCACGCGATCGACTGCCTGACGCTGGCCAACGGCGGCGATGTCGACTGGCTCGACCTGTCATGGGGAGAGCGCACGACGGGCGCAGTGGGCCGTCTCAGCCTGGTACTCTACAACCGCCCGGGCACCCTGGCGGAAGTGACGCAGATCCTGGCCTCCAACCGTGCCAACGTCACCAACCTGCAAATGGTCCAGCGGGACGAGCCTTTCGGCACTTACGAGGCCGATCTGGAAGTGAGCGACCTTGCGCACCTGACCCGCATCGTCAGCGCCCTGCGCGCCAGCGAGGCCGTGGCGGAAGCTGCGCGCATCTGACCCTGGTGGGAGGTCAGTATTCCAGGCTGACCTCCACCTCATCACCTTCCGCAAGGCTTTCGGCGCGGCGCACTGCGGCCTTGACGGGCAGCAGCCAGACCTGCCCGGTGCTGCCGTCGCCCGACTTGCTCGGGAAAACCGAGGTCGCGAAGCTGGTGGCGCCGATCCGGGCCCTGACCTTCAGCGAACCGAACCCGCGCGCCGAGCCTTCGAGCTTGCGCATGATGGCCGTGCCGGAAAGCGCATCGCCCGCCGCACCGTCGATGGTCAGGAAGTGCCAGGTGCCGCTGCCGGAGCCGCCGGTCCAGCGCCAGAGAACCCCGGTGTGATCGACCTGCTCGGTCAGCGTCACCGCGAAACCTCGCGGATCGGCACCGGCGCGTTGCAGACGTCCACGCCGCCTGCCGGGTGAACATAGAAGGCATCCTGCCGGTTGGCGCGCTTGTCGACATAGGCGGCGAAGCTGCGGCTCTCGGTGGAGAGATATTCGTAGGCGGGCAGCCCGGTCACTTCATTGCCCATGCGGATCGCGCGAATCGCCGTGCGTTCTCCGGGCGTCTTGTAGAAGCCGATTTCGCCGGTGCCGCGCGGCAGGGCGGAAAGGTTCTCGATACCGGAAATCACCCGGCCGACGATGGCCACGTTACGGTCGAGCTGGCGCGGGGCATGGCCGATCACGGCGTAAAGTTCCGCGCCGGTGCCGGTGTCGGGCGAATTGTTGCGGCCGACGCCGACGTAGCCGTAGCAATGGGTGGGCCACTGATGCGCGGCATCGCGGGCCACGGGCCAGCCTCCAACGAAGCCTGTATTCGCCGCGTAGGCATCGTGCCCGACCGACTTGTCGCCCGCCGCCTTCACCGTACCCGCAAGATTCGCGGCGTAGTCGCTTTCGGGAACTACAGTGAGCCCCTTGGGCAGCGGCTTGGCCTTCTGCGGGTTCTCCCCCTCGGGATCGCCCCATTGCACGACGTAATTGTCCTGAACGCGGACCACGGCAATCCCGTCATACCAGCGCGCGGCGACCAGTCTGCGGATGTTCCCGACCCAGCCTTGCGAGAAGGGCGCCGGAATCAGCTGGATCACCACCCGCCGCGCCTTGCCGGCAGCATCCGGCGCAAGGTCCATCACCAGCAGGTCGGAAGGCGCGATCCGCTTCCAGTCACCGGAGGGCGCGGCCGCGACGATATCGTTCGGCGTAGGCCCCGCCGGCACGTCCTCGGCCAGGAGGGGAGCGGTCAAAAAGGCGGAAACCGCGAAGGCGGAAAAGAAATTTCGCATCGAGAGCGTGATGGCACGTCGAGACGGCTTGCGAAACCCTTCAACGCAGGCTAGGGCGCCCGCCTTACCAGTGCATGCGGAGCGGTGGCCGAGTGGTCGAAGGCGCTCGCCTGGAAAGTGAGTATACGTCAAAAGCGTATCGAGGGTTCGAATCCCTCCCGCTCCGCCAACTGACCGTCTTTGACGGTCCACACAGGTCTACCAACCCTTGATTTTCAGCCAGTTTTAGCCCCATCTGGGGTTGGCCATGGTCCCGAGTTGTCTACAGGCGTCAACTCGATACCATGGTACTCGACGTGGTATCGGACCCGTCGATCCATGGTATCGGGATCATGCTGAACGACGCGAAGGTGAAAGCGGCCAAGCCGCGCGACAAGGCCTACAAGATTGCGGATTCGGGATCGCTCTATCTCAACGTGAGCACGACAGGCGTCCGCTCGTGGCGAATGAACTACACGTTCGGCCGAAACGATAAGGGCAAGCCTCAGCAGAAGACGCTCACCTTCGGCACCTATCCAGCCATGACCCTCGTCCAGGCTCGGAAGCAAAGGGACGAGGCGAAGGTGCAGCTTCGGGAAGGGCGAGATCCGGCGGTAGAGAAGGTGGTCGCCGCGAAGGCCCGGACGATCGAGCATGAGAACACGTTCCGATCTGTCGGCGACCGATGGTTCGAGCTCAATAGCGGCTGGTCTCTTGAGAGGCTCAATGCCTATCGCGCTGAGCATAATGGCAAGTGGTCGCACCGGACGGCTCGGCATTGGATCGCGAATCGGTCGCCCTGGTCAGCAGTTCACAGCGCTGACGTTCTGGTGAGCCTGGAGCGGGACATATACCCCGCCATCGGAGACCTGCCGATCACCGCGGTGAAAGCTCCCAAGCTGCTTGAGGTGCTGCAGAAGGTAGAGAAGCGTGGCGCGATCGAGACGGCACATCGCCTGCGCCAGCGCTGCGCGGGCATATTCGCCTATGGAATCGGCGCGGGTATGTGCGAAGCTAACCCTGCGGCTGGGCTCACGGCAAATCTGAAGGATAAGCCCAAGACGCGAAAGCAGCCCTCGATCGTGGACGGAAAGCGCGGGCCGGACGAGCAGCTAGCCGCGCTGCGGCAAATGATGGTCGATTGTGAAGCAGAGCGCTGCCGTGCCTCGACAAAGTTCGCCCTGCGCTTCATCGCGCTTACTGCCGTGAGGCCGAACGAGATCCACGGCGCCCGCTGGGACGAGCTGCACGACCTGGAAGGCGATGATCCGCGCTGGGTGATCCCGGCTGCGAGGATGAAGGGCGACGAGGACCGCAAGTCGGAAGACAACGGCGATCATGTGGTGCCTCTGTCCCGCCAGGCGCTCGAAGTACTTGAGGCGGCGCGGCAGCTGACAGGCCAATTCCCGCTCATCTTCCCGAGCGAACGCAACCCGTTCAAGCCCATGTCCGAGAACACGTTGCGGGCGCTGCTGATCCGAGGCGGCTATGGTGGCCGGCACGTCCCTCATGGGTTTCGCGCAGCGTTTTCGACGATCATGAACGAAAGGGCGGATCGGGCATGGCGGGCAACGGGTCACACTGGGGCGTCGCCTGACCGCGCGATCATCGACCTGATGCTGGCGCATGTGCCCGAGAACAAGGTGGAGGGCGCCTATAACCGCGCGTCTTACCTCGACCGTCGGAGAGAGTTGGCGCAGGAGTGGGCTGATCTCCTAACGGCGGACTTCTGGGAGCCGGAGATCCATCTCGGCCAGCCGATCCGCTATGCCGCAACAGGAAAGGGCCGGGTATTCTAACCCGGCCCAACGTGTGGTGGCAAAGTGCATGTCTCTAGCTAGGCTGCTCATCGATCTGAGCGTTTTTTTGTCTTTCTACCTCAGCCTCAGCTTGTCGCACCATTTCTGCTTCCCACGCGGATCTGTCTTCATAACCACACTCGAAGGTTTGAACTTTGCCGCTTGGCTCTAGAATTCCATGGACGGCGGTGAGGGTGGTGAACTCGGAATCTACCACTACGGGGTCCAGTCCGCGATATTGGCCGGCGCGCCACGCTAGTACTGTATCTTCGCTGAAATAGTTCTCGTTTTCAATTGAGTCGTGGTAAAAACTAAGAAGTTTGTAACCTGGCTCAGCGGGAATGACCGTGTGGGTAAGGCGGAGGACATCTTCTATGACGCTCTCATCCACCTCGATCCTGCGGCCGTCTTTCATCTGTATTGCTGCGGATTTATACTCGCGACCTCGAATTCCTCCGTAGCTCCCATACATTGCCTCGATATCTGCAATAGGAAGGTATTCATTCCGGCCGGTGTCGAAAAACGTCATTCGCCGCTTCCTTTTTTGTCGTCGATGCTTTTCTGAACCACCGTTGCCATTTGCTCGAGCAGGTTGCCGAGGTTGGCAAATGCATCTTCCATATTCTGAGCGAGGCTGACTTCCTGTCCATGGCGGTACGCCTCTACGAAGCCGTTCCAGTTTCCGACTCGTTCCTTCGCTACGGCGCCGATGTCAGCGTGCCCCGCCCCCGCCATGTCTGCAACCTCGCCGGTGACCACAACCAGCTCCAAAGCCGCTATCCGGGCCGCGAGTTTATCCAAGCGGTTCAATACCTCGTCACTCATCTTTTGCATCCTCGTTCATCGAATCACTCCCCCACCATGGACCATAAATCGCTAGAGTGACGAGTGACTTAGGGCGTTATCTACGCCGCAGCCCCGCGCTGGTCATTTACCCATGCTCGAACCTCGGCCTCGCTCCAGCGACTAGCGAAACCGCCCGGCTTGTACTGTGCGGGGAAGCGTTGTTGGCTGATCAGCCGGTAGATCATCGCTTTGCTCAGCCCGGTCATGGCGGTGACCTCGGACATGCGAAGGAGGCGATCGTTCCTTTCTCCCTCAGCGTTCACGCGCGCCTCCTCCCTGTGGATCGAAGGGAATCACGTTGCAGTCCTCATCCGGAACGGCAGTGGGATCCTTCGTGATGGGCAGGTCGTAAAGGCGCGCCATCTGCGCCGCCTTAGCGTCGGCCTCGGCTTCCAAGTCAAACAACCAGGGCTCGCGCGGATCATCGCTTCCATCTTCGCGCTTGATGAAGACGGTCCAGCCGTACCAGCCGTTTTCAAAAATGCGGGCGCGGCTAATAGCCACGGTCCCCTTCGGCGGGGTCCAGCCCGTTCCGGCGGGCTGCGGGTCAGGAAGCGGCGCCCAGCCACGGGGCTCAACCGGGTAGCCGTCAGAATCGAAGAACCCTTCATCGCCGCGCGTCGCGATTACCCAGGGCGAAGTTCGAAAAGAATCATGCAGGTCTGGATCGTACGCGAGGATCCAGCCATCGTTTAGGGGCGGCGTCCCAATGTTCATTGCTTCGTAGACCTCGCACCGATGGCTTCGGCGACATCCTCGCGGATGGCTGCGTAAACAGCATCGAAGTCTCGCAACAAACCTCCGCCGGGGAGGCGAGAGACGGCGATGATCGCAGATGCGCGCCACAGAGCCGCCACTCCTTCTAAGGGGTCATGGCTGAGATCGATCGCTTCGCTTGCCAAATGGATGGCCAGCTCAGTCGCCGCCTCGTCAGTTATCGGAGCTTTCGGCTTTCGGCTGGCCCGGTCGAGTTTCGCCTGCATGGCTTCATTATCACGGGACAACACCTCCGCCTTCAGGGCCGAAGTCACGATGCGGACGTAAACGGCGGGAATGGAAGCGACCGGACCCAGATCAGCCGGGTCCAAATCGGATGTGACCGCGCTTAGCGGAGGCAGCAGTGTCTCAATGTGCCGCGCGACGGCAAGCGCTGTCTCGCGAACGTTATGCGATCGTTCATTCATGGATTCTTCCTCGCAAGTTGGCGCAGCTCGCGAAGGTCGCGCGCGATGCTGTGAAGGGGCGCGCCGATCCAGATGATCGACGCCAGAGTGATCCAGAAAATGGCGCTCTCGCTCATACGCCTAGCACCTCCCCAAGGGCATCAAGCCGTTCGATCATGATCGTAGAATCCCAGTCGTCGTCGTAGTCGGGGTCGTCGAACTTCCCCATTCGGTGATAGTCCCAGGCTCGCTCGGCGGCCCGTTCGATGTCCCGCAGGCGCTTCATTTCGGCGTCCTGCTCGACGTCAGCGGCGCGCAACTCATCGACGAGGGCTAGTAGGACCTCGGCTATGCGGGGCACGCTACCGGCTGCTTGTGCTTTCGCGAGCTCGATCGCCACGGTGTGTTCGGTCGCTGCGCTCATACCGGATCACCCTCCGCTTGGGGCCGAAGCGCTTTGCACGTTCCCGGCAGCGTCGCGGGATCAATGCCCACGCGAACCGCCTCCAGGCACACCCCCATGTCGGCCGTATCGGCAAGTCGATCGAGCCGCTCCATGATCTCGAATGCTACGGAGCCAAGAACTGCGACGATAAGAAGGGTGCCGAAGCTGAGCGAGATCTCTCGCTGCTGGCTGCTCATGCCGCCACCTCGTCGGCTGGAACCTCGTCGTAGGCCATCAGCAGCGCGTCACGGATCGCGGCGGCGCGGGTGTCCCCGCCCTTCAGCCCAGTGAGAAAAGTGCCCCAGTCGTCAGCCGAGTACCGCATCAGGGCTTGGAACATGCGGTCCGGGTCGAAACCCTCGGGCGGGGATACGAGCACTTTCACCAGGCCAAGAAAGATCGAGCCCGAATGGACGACCCTCTGGCCGGGGAAAGCCTCTGCGATGTTCGTCAGCGCTGCGGACGCGATCTGGCGACCGTGTTTGCGAAGGGTGCTCGCGATCGAGGCGGTGAAGGCAATCTCGCCGGGCTTCCATGCCGTCGAGGATGTGTTGCGGCTGATCGTCAGTCCGGCCTCGGAAACCAAGTCCTGGATCTCGATTGCCTCGGCATCCGATGCGGCCAGCGCCGCATGGAAGTCGTCCAGCCGGTTCATCGGCTTACGAGCCCTGTTCATGGCGACGAACATCGCAGCCTCATCGGCGACGCTGCCGAACACGCCGACGCAGCATGGCAGGAACGGGATGTCTCCGCGCAGCTTGGCAGCTGCCAAACGATGCTGGCCGTCGATCACCCAGAGAGAGCCGTCGTCCCGCTTGGACACGACCAGCGGCAAGCACATCCGCCAGTCCCAGCCGTTCGCGATCCGCTTGATCAGCGCAGTGCTGGCGCCGTTGTCGGTCGAGCGCTGATAGCTGTCGTCGAGGTGGAGTTCTGACGGATTGCGGTTCTCGATAGAGGGCGGGTTTCCCAATGCCTTCGGCCACTTGCGCGGGGTGGTGCTCGCATGCACCTTGATACCGTCCGGAACCTCGGTTTTCTGCGGCTTACGGCTGGTGCTCACCGTCGCGGAGGGGCGGGTGAGTCCACCGAGTTCCTTCGACGGCAAATCGTGCTCGGAAATGGCAGTTTCCCGCACCTCGGCAGGTGATTTCCTAGGTGATTCTACCAGCTTCGAATCCAAGCCTCGGATACGGCGAGTAATGTCGTCGGTGTCGTCGTGCCGAGGAGCAACATCGGCCTCTTTCGCCTTGCTGGTCTGCTTCGGCTTCGGCAGGTCCTGGCAGGCCTTGCGATCGCGCTCGTCCATCTCCGCGATCAGGGCGCGGGCATCGGCAGGCGGGCAGGTGTAGAGCACGTGGTTCCGATTGATCACGATGTGCCCGACGAGGACGCGGGCTTGCACCTTCGTCTCGCCAACACGGGTATGGATGACGAAAGTTCCGTTCGGCGCCCGGCTTCCGACCATCTTCGGCCGGATCCACGCAGCGATCTCGTTCTTGCCCTTGTTGATCCAGGAGGGCGGCAGTGTCTCAGTGGTGGTCAAGCGGGCCTCCTGTGCCTGCGTGGTTCTTCTTTCGGCCGCCCTGCCGCACGCCGGATCCAAGGACGATCCGAACGGCGGCTGGTAGGCCCGGGGTGTCGATCAGCTCAGCCAGCAACACCGTGGCGCATTCGTCGTCGGCGCAGCCGATCTCGGGATGGAACCAAGGCTGAAGCCTACCGTCCGAGCCGATCGTGACGGCTCCTCCGATGCGGCTCCATGCGAGAAGCCAGCTTTCGGCCAGCAGCGGCGAGGCCGGGGGGCAGGTAGCCCCGCCGCTGCTGACACTCCCGCCCGGGGGGGCGGCGGGAAGGTCGGAAGGCGAAATGGTCATGCCGCATCGGCCCGGCTGGCAACGCGGAAAACAAGGTCGGGCCGCTGCTCGCAGATAAACCCCGAAACGGCTGACCAGCGCCGCGAGTGATCGAACGTCATGATGCGCTGGAGGCGACGCTCTTCGCGCTGCAATCGCTCATCGTCACTGTCGATCATGCCAAGCGTTAGGGCCTGGGCGCCGCCATCCTTCTCAATGATGTTTACAGTCATGCCGATGCGCTCAGCGCGCTCGAGCCATCCACGCGGATCGAAGTCGATGCTACCGGTGGCGAGGAGGCATGCCCCAAGGTCGCTATGGTTCAGATCGTCATAGACGGAGCGAAAATAGTCGTCGGTCACCAGGCTATCGGCGTCGATCCCGTTCAGATCGATGTCGTAATAGCTTCCGTTCCCGGCCTTCCGCGCTTCGGGCGAACTTGTGTGGACAGCATGCCAGATGAGGTGCGCGTAGGACTTGACCAAGAAATCTCCAGCTGTCGTGCAAGGTACCCGGAACAAAGACTGGAGGGTGTCGAAGACAATATCCGACAGCCGAAATGCTTCTTCGTCCGTGTGCGCTTCAGATGCGTCGTGCTCAGCTTGCGCAACCCAGGCGTCGCGGAACGCTGCGAACGCTCTTCGAGCGTCGGGACCGGGCTCTGGGCGCGACATAGCCTCAAGGTCGCGCTCGATCTCGCGCCATCCGAAGGCCCGGTCCTCATCGTCGACGTATTCCAGCATGACGCTAAGCTTTTCAGCGACGTCCTTGCCGGTAATTGCGCTCGTTCTCAGGACGCGATCTGCGGAAGAATGCAGGTTCTCACGAAGAAGTTCGACGTGGTCCGCGCCGAACCGCGGATCGTCCACCAGCTTCTCGTGACCCAGCCATGCCTTCCACGCGCGCTCGTGACCGGCGTTTGCTTCGGAGAACGCAAGAGTGCCGCGAATGTGCATTTCAGGCCGCCTTCTGCTGCATGGGTTCGGTAACCTCAGGGGTTTCGAGGCCGCCCGGTGAAAGAAACGGAGGCTGCGCGGCCGGAGTGGTCCAAGACGCAGTTGCCTCCAGGAGCGGGAGTTCGCCGCTGAGGTCGTCGCCAGGCGTACCGGCGATGCCGAGCAATTGCCGCGCCTCGTCGCAGAGGTCGGCGGTGTACCCGTTCATGTCACGCTCGCAGTCGAAGCAGATCAGGAACTTGATTGCCCATTCGGAGATGCTCGGCGCTGGAGTTCGCAGGAGGCACTGCTCCGCGACACTTCGCGCCTCGAGCAAGCGCTCTTGCTCGTCGCTGATCACTGCTGGAACGTCATGGCTTCCTGCTGCGGCATAGGCCGGCTGGTAGACACGTCGATCGAATTCGTGCTCAACAATTACGGCTGCGTGGTAGGCCTGCCGTGCGGCCTCCCAACCATCGGGCAACTGGCCATAAAGTTCGTCGAGGATCGAAGCGGCTAGCTCGATTGCTGCCGTATCTTCGTCGGTGCTCTCGAGAATGACCAGAAGCCCGTCGGCGCTCAGCCCCCGGTGGTTGAAGTGGAGCTGGTAGACGACCTTGGCGATCACATCGGGAAGGCACCGGGCCTTGTATCCCCTGATGTGCGAAAAGGCAGCGTCTTCCGCCTCGTCCGGCCCTTGGCCAATCGCTTCCGTATATCCTTTGATGTGCTGGTACAGCTGGTAGCTGACACCGGCTGGGAGCTCCGGCAAATAGTAGGCGACGCGAGCAGCGTCACCTGTGGCGGTCGGGTGCTGCCTGAACTGGAATGCCATGATCAGGCCCCCTTCGCCGCCGTGAGGGTTTCCACATCCTCAAGGATGTTGTCGAAGAACTCTTCGTAAACCGCAGTGTCAGTGGCGCGCATGATCCGCAGCTTCTCGCGCACGGCGTTCATGTCCGGCGCCCGAGCGGTCATCAGCGCGTGGAGGGCGTCGCTCGCGGCTTTGCCGTCAGCCTCCAACTGCTCATCGGTCATGCCAGTGGTGTCGGTAGCCTCGGCCGCCTGATGGGCAGCAAGCAGATCGTTCCAAGCCTTGCCTTTGCGCAACGCGGCGACAGAGCGGCGAAGCGGTGACGCCGGTTCGGGCAGCGTGTCGGGCAGAAACGGAGTGAGGGCGTCCATGGCCGCCTGCGCGACGGCGAGCTCGCGACGGATTACCGTCGTGAGCGTCATCACCTTTTCGCCTGTGCGCTGGAAATTCGTCAGGCCGCGAGCATCAGCCTTGTTGACGATTTCAGTGAATATGATCGTGTCGAGTTGGTCGACAGACGTGCCGATCTCCTCCAGCCAGGTGGCGATGTCTTCGCTCGCGCTGCTGGGCGACTTGATGGAAACCCCGAGTTCGATCCCGGAGACGTAGGGCACCTTTACGGCGCTGAAAGCGGTTTGCTGGACCACGAAGCCCTCCTGCGATGGTGAAGCAGGAGGTTGGCGGATGCTGGCCCGAGTATCCGGCGGCCGAGCTCGTTTCCCTACCTGCGTATCGGAGGGTCAGCGGCCGCAGGGCGATCGTCTCCGATGCCCTAAGGGTATGTCCAAATCGGAAATGGTGTCAATGCAGTTAATGTCCGCATTGGAAATATAGTCATAAGGGCACAAATGCACCCTTAGCCATTCCGATAACAGTGAACTGCTCGCGGCCGAGGCTGATCGGCTGGTGCTCGGGGTTCGACGAGCATGGTTCCAACCGTGCCGGATCCGCCCGGAACAGCTTGATCGTCGTCTCACCCTCGGAGTTCATCACGGCGTAAACCTTGCCTTCGCGCAGGTCGGCCTCATAGGGATCGATCACCACATAGCCGCCGTCGGGAATGATCTTGTCCATGCTGTCGCCGCGCGTGCGCAGGGCAAAGGCAGCTTCGCTCAGGCCCTCCACTGGCGGGAAGATCATATCTTCCCTGTGCTCAATGGCTTCGCGCCAGTTTCCGGCTGCGATCTCGCCGACAAGCGGGATGAGGAACGTATTGGCGGGTGGTGTAGGCTCCTGGCCGATGAGGGCGCTCTCAGAAATATCGAAAGCAGCGGCCAGCCGCTCAATCCAGCCGAGATCAAGCCGGCGCTGCGACTTCTCAAGCTTCATGATTTGCGGCGCGGTAGTTCCGGCGCGCTCAGCCAGCTCTGCCAAGGACCAGCCGCGCTCGGCGCGGAGAGCACGCACTCGGTTCGGGATCGCTTCGCTTAAATTCGACATCAACTGTTCCTCGTGAGACATCTCCTTGTATCCAATACGGATATTAAGAAACAGTGCACAAAATGGACACGCAGACTGTTGCGATATGTCCAAATAGGAAATACCATGGGCTCATGCAGCTCAAAGACTATCTCGTCGAGGCGGATCTCACCTACGACGCATTCGCCAAGCAGATAGGCGCCGCGAACGCGGGCGTCGTCGCGAAGTATGTCGCCGGGCGCCGCGTGCCCCGCCCCCAGTTCATGGCCGCCATCGCCAAGGCGACGGACGGGAAGGTCCAGCCGAACGATTTCTTTCCGGTAGAGGTCTCCTGACATGCTCGCGAACGTGGAGGCCGAAGCGGCCCTCCTCGGCGCACTCATGCAGGGTGACGCCGAGATCATCGATATCGTCGCCGAAAGGTTGAAGCCGGCTGACTTCTATGAGCCGGTGCACCAGCGGATCTATCAAGCGATTATCGAGCATCACTCTGGCGGGCGCCCGGTGACACCAGTGCTTCTGATCCCGCGCTTTTCACAGGACGAGGGGTTGAAGGCGCTCGGCGGGGTTTCGTACCTGGCCCGCCTGACGGCAGACGGGCAGGGCATGCTCGCGCCGCGCGAACTCGCCAACCAGATCACTGACCTTGCGGCCCGCCGGAAGATGCAGGCGCGTTTCGCGAATGCAGCTGGCGCATGCGAAGACTTGTCGCTTTCGATCGATGCCGTGGCGGCGCAAGGCGAGATGCCACCGGAGGCAACGCCGGGCCTCACTTCCAGGACCTACACGTTGGGGCAGGCCTTCAAGGCTGCGAACGAGCGCATCGATGACATCACCTCCGGTTCCATCCCGGCTGGTGTCCGTGTCCATGATCTCCAGGACTGGGACGACATCACGCAAGGGATGCAGCCCGGTGCCTACATCTTGGTAGGAGGGCGCCCCAGCATGGGGAAAACCGCCCTAACCCTGAGCGTTGCACGTCGAGCTGCACAGGCCGGGCACGGTGTCCTCTACATCAGTCGCGAAATGGACATCGTCAGTTTGATGCCTCGCATCCAGGCAGACCTGTTGGCCGAGGCTGGCGGCGAGGGCGGCATGAACGAGGTCACTCAGGGTGCTCTCTCTCCTGCCGATCGCAAATTGCTAAGCCGGATCGAAGCGCAGGTCGCGGACTGGCCGCTAGTCATCATCGACCCTGAAACGTTCGGGGCCGATCAGATCAACCTCGTCATACGTCAGCAGGCCCGCCAGTTTGAGCGCCGGGGCCACAAGCTCGAGCTGGTCATCATCGACTATCTTGGCCTGATTGATCCGCCGGAAGGGCGGGTGAACCGGGAGCAGGAAGTCTCCGTCATCAGTCGATCCATCAAGAACGCCGCCCGCAACAACCGCATCCCGATTATTGTCCTTTCCCAGCTCAGCCGTGGCGTCGAGCAGCGCGAGGACAAGCACCCCCAGCTCTCCGACCTTCGTGACAGCGGCACCTTGGAACAGGACGCGGATATCGTCGTCTTCGTGTACCGCGACCAGTATTACCTAGAGCGCAACGAGCCCGATCCCGCCGACGCCAAGCGCCGCGAGACTTGGGAGCAGGACATGCGCGCAGCCCGAGACAAGCTGGAGATTTACTCTGCCAAGAACCGGCAGGGCGCTCTTTGCCGCCGAAAGCCTTGGTTCTTCGGTCGCAACCAAGCGATTCGAAACAGCGACTTCTATCTGGCGGGGGCTGCTTGATGTCGGACCTGCCCGCTCCGTTGACGCCGCCAGACTGCGACCTGCGCGACTTCTCTCGCTTGATGGTCGACATTCCCCGGCTGCTCTCGTCGACCTTCAACGCGAAGGCTTCCAAGAGCCCGGTGGCTTGGATGATCGGTCACAAGTTATGGTATCGTAGTTGGCATCAGGTGCCAGCCGCGTCCCTGCCCGATGACGACGACGAGCTATGCTATCTGGCCGAGCTTGGATTTGACCTGAAGACGTTCCGCAAGGCGAAGGGTCTCGCCATGCACGGCTGGGTCAAGTGCTCCGATGGACGGCTCTATCACCCGGTGGTCGCGGAAGCGGCGCTGGACGCATGGCAGAGCAAGCTGCGTCGCCGCCACAACACCGAATGCGCGCGGGTCAAGAAGCACAACCAGCGGCATAATACTGATCACGTGCTCCCCACCTTCGAGGAATTTGTCGCTGGCGATTGCCAGCCAGTAACCCTGCCAGCCCCTAGGGACAGGCGTTCCAAGTCCTCGCATTGTCCTGAGGGACATGATGATTTGTCCTCGGGGACAAGCTCCATTGTCCCTCGGGAAATCGGCTCCAAGGGAAAGGGAGAGGGAAAGGGAGATTCTAGTAATAGACCTTCGGTCTCGTCGATCAGCGATGCTGACCGACCAGAGCCGGTCTTCCTTCCCACAGTCCTCGAACAGCCCGACGCGGCTCAGATCGCCTTCGAGCGCCACGATGCCCTTCGGCGTGAGTTCGTACCCAACGCCCGCACCGTCGATTTCACCCCGGAGCGGAGGCGCCACCTGGTCTCCCGCCTCAAAGAGATCGAAGGCCTCGCCGGCTGGGACGAAGTGCTTTCCCAAATCCGGGGATCGCCGTTCCTGCGTGGCGAGACCTCACGCAACGGTTTCGTCGCCGTGATCGACTGGCTGCTGAAGCCGGCCAACCTCCGCAAAGTTCGAGAAGGAAACTACGACCATGACGAACACGCCCAGCATCCAGGCCGGTCCAATGGCCGCAGCCTTCCCCGGAGCCCCATCGATGGCATCCTTGCCGCCCATGGTGGCCGAACTGCTGGCTGACAGCCCCCAAGAGTTCGTCTTCGATGGCGGCCCGCTCTGGCGGCCGGAAAAGGCTTTGGACGCTGCCCACCAGTCAGGGCACGAGGGAGCTATTCCCGAGCATCGGCGAGAGCTTGAGGCAATGATGGCGCGATCTTCCCGCAAATGGGTCGACCAGCGGCTGGCATCGCTTTTCGTACACTTCCATCCCACCAGGGAGGTCGATGGCCAGGCATTCGGCATCTGGAACGATGAGATGGCGCGGCTGCTGATCGACCTGCCCCACGACATCCTTGCCCATTCCATCGACGAGGCAATCCGAAAGAGCGGTCACGGGTTTGCGCCATCGGTCGGCGAGATCCGGCGATACGCGGATCCGCTCGTGGAGCAGCGGGAGGTGCAAATCGATCGCCTCCGTCGGATGGAAGCTGCACTGGCCGATCCGGCCGCGACCGAGGAACGTGCCCAGCGCCGCGCCAATCAGGCCGCGCACGAACGCCACATGGCCGAGGTTGGCCGATGAGCCGGGCCGCGATTGCCCTGGGGCTCGCCGTTTTCGGCATCGTCGCCGCGAGTGGCGGCTGTTCCGAGGATAAGGCAGGAATGCGCGCCGCCGTTCAGGACTTCGGGTTCACCGAAGTGACGCTGGGCGGCTTCGCATGGCTGGGTTGCTCGAAAGACGACATGTTCAGCCGAACTTGGGTCGGCCTGAGCGCGTCCGGCAGCCGGGTCGAAGGCGTCGTCTGCGGCGGCTGGGCCAAGGGGTACACGGTGCGCATCACTGGCCGGGCCGAAGAGGAAACACCGCGGTGAGCGTTCGGAGGCCGAGCCCAGCCGCTACCGCTCGCGCCATTGCTCGCGACGTTCGGCGCCTGCGGCCAGACTGGCGGATGCCTGAGCGCTATTTCGAAAACCGGGATGAGATCGAGAACCGCCTTTGTCGGCTCGCCCGAGAACTGGATACCACGAATGCCTAAGTCCGAGACCATTGCCGCCCTAGCGGCGCAGACGAAGCGCCGCGCCAGCCGCCCCGCATCTCCCAAGCCCGTGAAGGCAGATCCCTTCGCGCCCACCCCCGAGCAGCGCGAGCACGCGGTCTATGTCGAACAGGACATCGTCGACGTGAAGGCGAAAGGTCGCGTAACGATCGGCAAGGCCTTCCGGAAGCAGCCGCGCTTCGAAACCATGGAAGGCATCGGCACCGAGCAGCTCAAGGCGCTGCGCTGCTACCGCGCCGCGTTCGATGCCAGCGAGATGTCGGAGACGAAATGCGCCTTGGACGTGCGCCCGCGCGGCGCGGCTGGCTCGCACGGGGCGATCTCTGCCATCGAGGCGCGCGCGTTCGGCGCCAGCACGTTGCGCGGCATCGAGTGCCAGCTTGGGGCCTTGGTGCACACGCTGCGTGACGTGGCGCTTATGGACCTGACGTTCTCAGAGGCAGCGATGAAGCGGTTCGGCAGCCGTGAGCAGGATTGGATCGAAGTCGGCAAGGGCAAGCGCAAGCCGCGGTCGATCGTCAAGCTGGTCCCGAAGTCTGGCACTCACCGGCAGATCATCAGGAACGAGTTCTTCACCGGGCTCGGCCTTCTGATGGAGGCAGTGGAGCCGCTGCTTGCCAAGCGTCCAAATCGGCGGCATCGCGATCCCTGAAAGCGGCTGAGGAACGGCCGACTTTCGGTCACATGCCGCTCTGTTCTACAGGTGAACTCGATGCCCTCTTTGTTCGAAAACGCTGTTGCTTCAATTCGAATGGGGGTCGAAGACTTTCGGCAACAAGACCATGATCGCGACATTTCGGCTGTTCGTAACTTCTACGCCGGAGTGCTGCTCCTCGCGAAAGAGGCGCTCATTCGATCTGCGCCAAACGCTGATCCGCAACATGTAATCGGAGCGAAGTTTAAGCCAGTGCCGGACGGGTCTGGAGGGGTCGAGATGTCCCAAGTTGGGCATACGACCATCGACTTCCGGGCGATTGGTGAACGGGCCCAGGATTTCGGGGTGGCACTGGACGGCAAGGCGCTCAAGGCGCTTAACGAAATCCGCAATGATATGGAGCATCATTATACATCTGAGCCGTCTACAGCGATCCGCGCGGCAATAAGTAAAGGCTTTCCCGTCGCCGCCTCCTTGTTCCGACAGATGGAAGAAGATCCCATTGCCTTGCTGGGAGAAGCGTGGACCACCATGCTAGATACCAAAGAACTCTACGATCAAGAGCTTAGAGAAGCCCGCGCCACACTCGCTAAGATCCGGTGGTATTCACCTTCAATCTCTCCGGAGTTCGTCAAGTGCACGGCCTGTCAGTCCGAGCTGGTCGAACAGATCGATGGAGAAAACGATACTCAGGCAATTGCGGAATTGCGCTGCAAGACCTGTGGGTCGGACGTTGAAATGGTGGACGTGATCGAACAGGTGCTCGAAGCCGTTTATGGAGCTGAAGCTTACCTTCGGCACAAAGATGTGTCCGAACCTGGACCGATCTACGATTGCCGGGCTTGTGGTCACTCCACGCTTGTTGAAAGTGAAAATGGCTGCGGCTATTGCAATGAACCTCTAGATTATGTGCGCGAGTGCAGAAGGTGCGAGGCCGGGATTAGTGTTCAAGACTACTACGAGGGACTTGATGAAGGACTATGCTCTTATTGTTCGCACATATGGTATAAAATGATGAAAGAAGATTAGGGCTGAAAATTTCAAAGCATCCGGTAGTTTTTCTTGGGTTTGGCCGCGATTAAACGAGATCGTCGATCGCGATCGTGAGCGCATCCGCCAACTTACGAAGGGTTTGGACTGAGCCAACCTGTTTGGTGCCTTCGATCTGCGCGATCTGAGCACGGCTTACACCAGCCGCCTCCGAAAGCGCGAGTTGGGTCAGCCCGCGATACTCACGCCAGACCCGCAGCGGGCTTTCGCCAGCGAGGATGCGGTTGACCAGTTCGGCTGGAACGTATTCATCATCGCCACGCTCGACGGCAGCCTTCACGCGCTCTGAGGCGCGGATGTCCGCCAGGTCTTCTGCCGCCTCCTGAAGCGCCTGGTACTCTTCGATCGGTATCGTAACCATCTCACCCATGTGAACCTCCATCATTCGTAGATGCTGCCGCGAGAGCCAATCTTCGTCACCGTCAGAACTACGCCATCGTTCATGATGACCCGCCAGTCTCCGACCCGAAGGCGGATGTCGTCGCTGCCCTTGAGGGCCTTGACGTTGTTCGCCTGCGAAGCCGGGTCTGCGGCGTAAGCCTCGACCTTCGACACGATCCGCGCCGACGTATTTGCAGGCATCGAGCGGAGCGTCTTGAGGGCTGAGCGGGCGTACTGGATCGGCTTCATGAGCATCAATGTAACTCTCCGTAACATCTTCGTCAATAAGAATGTTACAGGGAGTTACATCTAGATAAGACTTGTGCTGGGCACGGAAACAGGGCAAGTAGATACGGTTGGATTTCGATGCGCCCGCAGCCGAAAGGTGAGCGGGCTTTGTCGTTCAGAATTGAGCCTCGCTCAGCAGCAGGGCTTTTGCGTGGTAGGCCACGGCTCTTTCGCGATGGGCATAGACGGCAGCGATTGAACGTCTGCGCCTGAGCGCTTCCTGCGCTTTGCGTGCTTCCTTTCGTGCCCGGCATAGCAGGCGCTCGATAGAAGGTTTCATAGCCGGCTCCCGAACCTCGATGAGCGGGAGGTTATGGAGCGAGCCAGCAGTTTCAAACATGCGTCGGCAAAGTGAATTGATCGCGCGCCTAACTGTTTCGTCATCAATGCCGCCGTAGCTCCAGTGGTAGAGCAGCCGCTTTGTAAGCGGACGGTCCAAGGTTCGAATCCTTATGGCGGCACCACCCGTTTCGATATCGAAGCAATTTTCGCCAGATCGGGCGTAAACCTCCAGGCGGCCATCGTCTAACGGTAAGGCCTCAGCCTTCCAAGCTGATGATGCCGGTTCGATCCCGGCTGGCCGCTCCATTCAAAGGCGCGACTATGGACCAGCCGAGCTGGCGTCACGACAAGCGCACGGCCGCAGAGCGCGGCTACGGAGGGAAGTGGCAGAAGGCCCGGCTCTCCTTCCTCGCTGCCAATCCCACATGCTGCCGATGCTCAGCTCGAGGCCGGGAGGTCCCATCTACCGTTGTTAATCACCGCGTCCCTCACAGAGGCGATAGTAAGCTGTTTTGGGATCGCAAGAATTGGGAAGCAGTCTGCAAACCTTGTCATGACGGCGAGATCCAGAGGGAGGAACGCACAGGTATCGTCCACGGAAGCGACATCGCCGGCCGCCCACTAGATCCCGCCCATCCTTGGAATAGGGATTCGTAGGATCAGTCTAAACCGGTCGCGCGTGATCCCACATCGCCTTTGCTGCTTCCAGCTGACGTCGCACCTTTTCATAATTTGCAACGGCCGGATCCGCCGACAAATCTGCGAAAACGGTTTCCATATGCTTGATCTCTTGCTCGTTCAGATGCCCCTGCCGTCGCGCGGAGCATAACAGAACAAGGGCGCCATCTAGTGCAAGACGGCCAAGGGAGTTTCGTTCATTCACATTATCGATCATCCGAACCAGAGCTTGGATAGTTTCAGCCGTCTTGACGTCCATTTAGGTCTCCTCTGTCGAGGGCAAACGTAGCGCACCTACCCCCCTTCCGAAAGTCTGAGCCGACCTAGGCCTAGACCGCTACTGGACCTTCATGTGCGCCGAGACCAATTTTTGAGGGGGGAGGGTTTCAGCCATTTCCCTCAGCGAGGCATCAATGACCAACGTCGTCGAGCTTGATGGCGGCGATGGCATCCCGCCTGAGCCGAACTGGCGGAGCATCTTCGGCCGTGCCGCAGATCGCGAAGCCGCTTCGGCTTACTGGAAAGGCATCATCAGCGAGTTGCGGTCCGCCGAGAAGCTCGCGGTCGCGAACGAGCATTCGATCAAGCGGCTGGTGGTTGCCTACATCACCTACGACATCAGCGCCCGCGAGGTTCTGAAGTCGGGACCGGTGATAAAGGCAAAGAAAACCGGGGTGCCGACGTATAACCCCTGGTGGACTACCATGAGCAACGCCGACAGCCAGGCTGCCGCGCTCGAGAAGTCGCTCTGCATCAGTCCGCGTGATCGCGGCGCAGGCGCCAAGGTAGAACGGAAGGCTCGCCGGCAGACCGGCGGCGGATACCTGAAGAACCGTGGCTAACCGCTTCCTGTCGGACCCAGATCCGACGACGGCATGGGCAAAGGCGGCAGTCGAAGGAAAGCTGTTCACCTGCGGCGAGCTCGTCCGGCACGCCGCCGAGCGCCACCTGCGCGATATTCGTGACGGCGAGCGCCGCGGCATCTTCTGGCGGCCTGATGCGGCCGCTCACTTCCTGAATTTCCTCCCGTCGGTTTTCCAGGTGACGGACGGGCCAGCCGCCGGCGAGCCATTTTACCCGTTGGAGTATCACACCTTTGTCGGCGGAAGTCTGTTTGGCTGGCGAACGGCGACCAACCGCTGGCGCTTCCGAACCGGCTGGCTGGAGACGGGGAAGGGGCAAGCAAAGTCCCCGCTGATGGGCGCCATCGGCGTCTACATCATGGGCTGGTGCGATATTCCGCGCGCGCAGTGCTATGCAATCGGAGAAGACAAGGCCACCGCCAACGTCCTTTTCCGCGACGCCGTCGCGATGTGCCGTGCCGACATTCCGGGCGGCGATGAAGGCGAGAGCCTGGAAGGTCTAGGCGAGGTACTAATCCGAGGTGAACTCGAGAACGCCTGGAAAATCGAGCATCCCGATAGCGGTTCGTTCTTCATGCCGATTGCCAGCGGCGAAAGTCAGTCGGGCCCGCGGCCGTCCTATGTCGCCGGCGACGAGATCCACGAACTGAAGTCCGAATCCGCACTGCTGACGTGGAAGGCGGCAATCGACAAGGTCGCCGGCAACGCCCTGATGTTGATGGGTACGAACACGCCAGCGCGTTCGTCCCAGCATGTCGGCACATCCTATTCCGACACCTATCAGCAGATCGTCAAAGGTGAGGCGAGGGACGACACCGCATTCGCGTTCATAGCGCGCATCGATAAGACCGATCGCGACACTGTCCTGGACGACGAGAGGGCCTGGCAGAAGTCACTCCCGGCCCTTGGTGAAACCTTCCCGATCGAGAACATTCGCGAGACGGTGAACTCGGCGAAACTGCGGCCGTCGACGAAGTCCAGCGTGAAGCGCCTCTATTTCGGTATCGACAGTGCTGCAGCGGACTTCTGGATCAGCGAAGACAAGTGGACCGCAGTACAAGGGGTGGTCGATGCCCGCGCGATGCGAGGGCGCAAGTCCTGGCTGTCGCTCGATCTCTCGCAGAAGAACGACCTTACCGCTCTATCGCAAGCATGGGAGCTTCCCGACGAGCTGATAGCGGTGAAGTCTTGGTACTGGACCACGAAAGAGGGCCTGGAAGAGCGAGCGGACCGCGATAAAGCGCCATATGTCGATTGGGTCGAGGACAAGTACCTGACCGCCACGCCCGGCGCGACGATCGATCACACCTATGTCGCCCAGCAGGTAAAGGAACTGGTGGCAGATCACGAAGTAGAGGCCTTGGTCGTAGACCCGGCTTTTCTGACCTCATTCACCGACGCCTGCGATCAGGTTGGCCTAGACTGGTGGCTCTGGGAAGGCCCCGGAAAGCCCGAAGGTCGGGGCCTCAAGATCGTCAAGCATGCCCAGGGTCAGCGGATCATGTTCGAGGAGCGGCAGCTCTGCATGCCTCATTCGATCACTCGGACCGAGGACCATATCCTCGACGGCAAGCTCGTCATCGATTCCTCACCCGTGACGTACAGCTGCGCAGCGAACGCTTTCATCGAGGCCGATGGCATCGGCAACCGCATGTTCAACAAGAAGAAGTCGCGTGGGCGGATCGACGGGATGGTGACCATCGCCATGGCTGTCGGAGCAGCCACCGCCACCGCGAAACCCAAGAAAAAGTCGGTTTACGCCTCGCGAGGCATCATCCGCGTCTGACAGGAGGGTGCATGGCATCGCCGGACGATTATCGTCGCCAATCGGGCTACCGCCGGTCCAGCGAGGCGGGGGTGCAGGTCGCACCGCCCGCGCACATCGGGCACAATGGCGGCCTCGCCATGATAGATCGAACCGGGCCGATTGAGGCATGGCAGTCGATGGAGATGGATAGCCCGCTCCTGGCCGAGTTTATGCGGGGAGGTGGAGCGGTCGCGGCTGGAATGACCGTCACGGAAATGACTGCGCTGCGGAACAGCACGTATTTCCGAGGCGAGAACCTGATCTCCAGTGCAATCGGGATGTTGCCGACGTTCCTGATGCGCCGAACGGTCGATAGCCAGGGCCGCGAGAAAATCGAGAAGGCGACCGATCACCCGCTTTATCGGCTGCTGAAGAAACGGCCCAACACCTTCCAAACGGCCTTTGAATTCAAGAGCTATATGCAGCAGCTCGCGCTGCGCGACGGGAATGCCTACGGCCTGATCGTCCCGGACTATCGGGGCCGGGCCGCCCAGATCATCCCGCTGGCGCGCGGCGCATGCAAGCCGAAGCTACCCGACGACTGGGTCCTGACTTTCGAATACCGGCGCCCGACCGGCGGTACCGTGATCTTGAAAGCCAACCAGGTCTTCCACTTCCGCCACCCCATGACGCGAGATGGCCTGACGGGCCTGAGCATGAAGGACATCGCGCGCGAGACGCTCGGCACCGCCGCACAGGCCGAACGCGCTGCGGGCAAGATGCTCAAGGGCGGGGTGATGGCTGGCGGGGCACTCGAATCCGAGAACGACCTCGGCGAAGAGGCGATCGAGAACCTGAAGCAGAGCATGCGGGAGCGCTCCATCGATGGCGAGAACGCGGGCGAGTGGCTGGTGCTCGAGGGCGGTTTGAAGGCGAAGCCCTTCATCACCAGCGCCCGCGACGCTCAGTACGACGAGCTGCGCAAGCGGACCGTTGAAGACATCGCGCGATTCATGGACGTCCCCCGCCCGTTGCTCATGATGGACGAGACCGCTTGGGGCACCGGCATTGAGCAGCTGGGCCTGTTCTTCGTGACCTACTGCCTGATGAAGTGGTTCGTCGCGTGGGAACAGGCGATCGAGCGTTCGTGCTTCACCCAGGCGGAACAGGACGCCGACGAGCTCTACGTCAAGTTCAACGAGGGAGCCTTGCTCCGCGGCTCGCTCAAGGACCAGGCCGAGTTCTTCAAGGCCGCCCTTGGCCCGAACCAAGCGTACCGATCGGTGAATGAGGTCCGCAGCGCCTTCGACCTGAACCCGAAGACGGGCGACGAAACCGGGCCGGACGCAATCCCGCAGCCATCTGCCGCCGCCGCTACCCCCACGAAGGAGCCTGTTGATGACCGATAAGCCGCAGGCGCTGGGGAAACCGGCCGCCGTTCGAACCCTCAATGACCGCCCGCTACCCGGCAAGCCGGCGCCGGTTACCGCCGCCCCGCCCCGCCCGCGCGGCGTTGCCGGTAAGGTCATGGGCCGGGAGCGCCCTTCCGCGCTGCCGATGCCCGCCACCCGCGAGGTCTATGCCCTGTCGAAGCCGAATGTCCTCGACCGCTGGAACGAAGTCGGCGCCGGTGTGCGGGCCGTGGCGCGTGGCGACAACGTCATCACGATGTTCGGCGACATCGGCCACGACTATTGGGCTGGGACTGAGATCACCGCCAAATCCGTGACTTCGCAGCTCCGCGCCATCGGCGATCGGGACATCGAGGTGCATATCAACTCGGGCGGCGGCGACATGTTCGAAGGGATCGCGATCTTCAACGTCCTGCGCGAGCACCCCCAGAACGTCACCATCAAGGTTATGGGCATGGCTGCCTCCGCCGCATCGGTCATCGCCATGGCGGGCGACACTATCGAGATCGGCGCGGCCAGCTTCCTGATGATCCACAACTGCTGGGTCGGCGCCGTCGGGAATCGCCACGACATGATCGAGGTCGCAGCCTTTCTTGAGCCCTTCGACCGGGCCATGGCCGAAACCTACGCGGCGCGGACCGGCTCGGACGTTGCCGAGGTGGTGAAGTGGATGGACGCGGAGACTTGGATGTCCGGATCGGTGGCCATTGATCGCGGCTTCGCGCAGGCGCTGCTCGCGGCAGACCAGGTCACCGTCGACGAAGCGGCCAAGGCTGCCGACCTTGCCACCAACGAACTTCGCGCGATGGAGCTGACGCTCGTCGCTGCGGGTCACACGCGCTCCGATGCGCGCGCCCGCATCAACAAGATCAAGGGTACGCCAGGCGCTGCCCACGATGACGTCGACACGCCGGGCGCTGCCGACACAGAACTCGCCCTGCCGCTCGCAGGGCTTCTCGACGCGTTCCGCTAGGAGACTACCAAAATGAAGTTCATGAACCGAACCGCCCTCGCGGCGGTGGCGACTCTGCTTGCCTATCCGCTCCGCGTGCTCGCCGCACCGGAAAAGCCCGCCAATCCCCTCGTTGCCCCGACGCTGGGTGATCTCGCCGCTGCCGGCGATGTCGTTATCCCCCGCGCCTTGGCAACCGCCAGCATTCGTGCCGACGGTTCCGATCCCAAGGCGCTGATCGCCCAGATCAACGCCGCGGTGAAGGAAATGCGCGAGGTGAACGACAGCCGCCTCGACAAGCTGGAAGCGAAGGTCGACCCTCTCGACGTCCAGCAGTTCGAGAAGATCAGCGAAACCGTCACCGACATGGAGACGGCCCTGAACGCGATCAACGCCAAGATCGCAGCCGCTGCTCTGAACGGCGCCCAGCGCGCCCAGCCTGTCGATGCGGCCTACACCGAAAAGTTCGTTGCTTGGGCCCGGGACGGGTCGACCGAGAACGAGCTGAAGGCGATGCACCGCCCTGGTCAGCCCCGCGCAGCCATGACGGAGGGCAGCGCAGCCGATGGCGGCCTAACCACTCCCATCGAATGGGATCGCACCATCGAGGGGCGCCTGAAGCTGATCTCGCCGTTCCGTCAGAACGCCAAGGTGCAGGTCACTTCCCGCGCTGGCTTCACCAAGCTGTTCACCGACCGTGCCGTTGGCAGTGGCTGGGTGGGTGAAACCGCGTCGCGCCCCGCTACCAGCACGCCGCAGTTCACCGCGCTGACCTTCGGCCACGGCGAGATCTACGCCAACCCCGCCGCGTCCCAGACGCTGCTTGAAGACAGCGAGATCGACATTGAGGAATGGCTCGCGGGCGAGGTCGACACCGAGTTCGAGCGCCAGGAATCGATCGCCTTCTGGTCCGGCGACGGCGTGAACAAGCCGCGCGGCCTGCTCAACTTCGTCGAGGGAGGCACCTTCGCCGACACCCACCCCTGGGGTGCGATCGAGGCGGTGGCGTCCGGCGCCGCGAACGGGTTCACCTCCGACCCGATCATCGACCTCATGTACAAGCTGCCGGCTGCGTACGCTGCCAATGCCAAGTTCTTCGCGAACCGCTCGTCGCTCGGCGCGATCCGTAAACTGAAGGACGGCAACGGCAATTACCTCTGGCAGCCGACCTTCGTGGCAGGTCAGCCCTCCACCTTGGGTGGATACTCGCTGATCGACATGCCCGACATGCCCATCGTCGCGGCCGGTAACGTGTCGCTGCTCTTCGGCGACATGGAACGAACGTACCTCATCATCGATCGCCGCGGCACGATGATGCTGCGCGACCCCTACACCAACAAGCCGTTCGTCAGCTTCTACACCACGAAGCGCGTCGGCGGCGGTGTCCAGAACCCGGACGCCATGAAGGCGATGATCATCGGCGCAGGTTGAGAGCTTCCGGGGCGGTTCACGCCGCCCCGGTTGATCGAAGCGACGCTGCGCGCGCCGTTTCGGTCAACCCCAGGAGATCCCGATGACCACCAAGCCGAAGCCCGAGGCGGCAGACACCGCCACCAAGGCCGCCAACATCCCGCCCGCAACGGAAATCGATACTTCCGGCGCTCCGCAGCAGATCGTCCCCGACGTCGATATGTCCCACCCGGCCGTCGACGACGACCCGCGTGCGGGAACCACGGACGAGCAGAACCGGATCGATTTCAACGATCCCACGATCGAGAGCCACAAGGCTGTCGAGAAGAACCTCGCCAGTAAGGGCGCTTAAGGCATCAGCGCAGCGGGCCGGTGCATAACCGGCCCGCATTTTCGGAGCTTCACCATGGCACTTCCCGTTTCGCTGGACGAGGCCAAGGCGCAGCTTCGCGTCGACGGCGACGAGCAGGACGACGAGATCCTCGGCTTCATCAGCGACGCCGCCGACTGGGTCGAGCGCCGCACCGGACAAATCCTTGAGGCGCGCGAAGTCACCGAGCAGGTCCGTGCCGGTCGCGTCCTCACCCTTCGGGCCTGGCCCGTCGCGGCTGCCGCCGTCCCGGAGGTTTCTTATGCTGGCAGTGACGGCCTTCCCATCACGGTCAGCGGCGCCCGCCTCGACATCACCCGCCGCCCCGCCCGAGTGCTGCCTGCCACCGGTACCTCCTGGCCTTTCCGCAACTCCGATCTCTGCACTGTCTCGGTTCGCGCCGGATACGAGGACCCTGCGGCTGTCCCCCGCGTCTTGCGCAGGGCCATGCTCCTGCTGATCGGCGCCTATGACGCTGACCGCGAAGGCGGCAGCACCTTGGCCGATGCGGAAACAGCAGCTGGGCGCCTGTGTGAGAAGCTCAAGAGGCACACGCTGTGAAGAAAGGGCCTCTCAACCGCCGCATCCAGTTCGAGCGTCCGGTTACGACCCGCGATCCTACCTACAACACCTCGAAAACGACTTGGGAGCCGCATGCGAAGGTCTGGGCAGAGGTCCGCGACGTGCTGCCGAGCCGGGCGGAAAGCGTGGACGAGAGCGCCTCGCTCCAGCAGCGCCCGGCGCGCATCCGCATGCGTTATCGTGAGGACATTACCCCAGACATGCGCGTGATCTACCGAGGCCGTACCCTGGAGATCGTCTCCGGGCCGGCCGAAATTGGCCGCCGAGACGGCCTCGAGCTCATCGCGCAGGAACTCTCGACGCGAGGCGAAAAGCCATGAGCCGCAATTTCCCGGTCAAGGGCCTCTCCGACCTCGACGCTTTCCTTTCGGCCTTGCCTAAGCGGATGCAGAAGCAGGGAATCCGACAAGGCCTCACCGCAGCCGCGGCGCCGATCCGCGATGAAGCTCGCGCACGAGCGCCGAAGAAGAGCGGCAAGATGGCGAAGGCCATCAAGACAGGTTCGCCTCGCCAGAATCATGACGGCACGTTCTCGGTCAGCATCCGCCTCGTCGGCGAGCACGCTTTCCTCGGGTCGTTCTTCGAATGGGGCGTGCAGGCGCACTTGATCGCCCGGACCGGCGCCGGTGAAGGCCGTGTCGCCGTTCGCAAGGCGGCTGAGGGAAAAGGCAAGATCTCCACGAAGCCGATCAAGATCGGCGATCGCTTCATCTCCGGGATAATCAACCACCCCGGCTTTGCGGCTCACCCTTTCATGCGCCCGGCGCTCGACGCGAAGGCGGACGAGGCAATCCAGGCATTCGCAACGAAAGTCCGCTCCTTCATCGAAGGCAAGACGGGCTTCGTGGCTTCGATCGATGAGGCGGCCTGATGGACGGCGTTGCAGCAATGGTGAAGGCGTTGCTCTCCGACGCTGCCGTGATCGAAATGGTGCCCGCAGACAGGATTTCCCCCGGCCCCAGCTCGCTCGGTTTCGATTTGCCGTGGATCGCGCTGGAGAGCGTGAGCAAGAACGATCGCAACCTGCCCGCCCCCGGTGAGCGCCGGCACGTTCGCGAGCGGGTGCAGGTGACCGTCCTGGCCAACGATCATCCCGAGAGGAGCGCAGTCATGCGCGCCGTGCGCCATGCGGCTGCCGATCTGCTGGATATCGAGGTCGACGGCATCGACGCAGTGACCATCCACACGGATTCGGCTGGCCCGGACTTCATGATCGAGGACGCCTCGATCTGGTGCCGCACGCAAGATTTTCTCGTCACCTACTCGGAGCCACGCTGATGATCGATACCATCGCCACCCGCCGCACGACCCTGAACGGCAAGACCTATGAGAAGGGCGATACGGTGCCCATGCCCGCCAAGCAGTTCGAAGATCTCAAGCCGACCAAGCGGTTCTCGCGCGCCCCGGCGGCGAAGAAGGTCACGTCGGGCAAGGCCGATGACACCAAGTCGAGCGGCGCCGCCGACTGACACGAGATTGCCGTCCCCGGCGATAGCCCGCCCCGGCTTAGGGGCATTCCTCTGGAGAAATTAGATGACCGTCTTCACTTCGGCCGGGACGACTCTGGCCCTCACCAAAACCGCTGCGGCGACCTACGACAAGGCCGGTGTCGAAGCCCTTCTGGCGGCTGCCACCAAGATCGGCGAAGTCAGCGACCTGGGCGACATCCCCAGTCGCGCCTATGACATCGTCAACTGGCGCAACATCGCCAGTCGCGGCGACAGCAAGGCAAAGGGCGGCTACACCCTCGGTACGCAGACCATTACCGTCGGTATCGATCCGAACGATGCGGGCCAGGCGCTGGTCGATACCGCGACCGAGGACGATGACTTCTACACCGTCATCATCTCGCACCCGAAGCTCGGCGTGATCGCCGGGCGCGCGCTCGTGATGGGCGGCCCCCGCAACTACGGCGATGCCAACACCATCGCCACCCGACAGATCACCCTCGAATACTCCATCGTCTCGGACGATGAAGACGGCCTGGTGATCTACACGCCGGAAGACTGATCTTCCGCACACGCCCCTGAGCTCGGCCCCGCTTCTGCGGGGTTTTTCATGCCGGTCGGTTGTCAGGGCATCCGACCGGCACCCTCCCTGAAAGGTAAATCCCATGGCTCTCAAAGCTGCCAGCCTCCGCGTTGCGGACGTTTCCGACCTTCCCGTCAAGAATGCCGACGGTTCCCCGCTCCGCGATCCCGACACCGGCGCCCCGATCACCGCCACCGTTTTCGGCCCCGGCACCAAGGTCTGGCAGGCCGCCAACGCCACGAAACAGCGCAAGGCCGTCAAGCGGTCGCGCGAAGCGAACGGCAAATTCGAGGCGGCACTGGACTTCAAGGAAGAGGATACCGTCGAGTTCCTCTGCGCGATCACCAAGCGTTTCAACGGGCTCGACTGCGAGGACGAGCACGGCAACAATATCCAGGACGAACGCGAAAACGTCCGTGCCGTCTACTCCGATCCGTTGCTCGGCTTCATCCGTGACCACATGGAAACCGACGTCAGCAGCTGGGAAAATTTTATGAAGGCGTCGCAGTCGCTCTCGAACTCTGGGTCCGCCAACTCGCCTGGCTGAACACTGCCCCGAAACGGGAACACACCGGCTCTGGAAAACCACCAGAGCCGGTGACTCGAGCGGAAGCGATGAAGGCGGAGGGCAGGGAGCCGAAGCTGCCGATCAATCCGGCTCCCTATCTCACCGACTGGCTGCTCGAGATCGGGCCGGCCGCCCCTGCTGGAGAAAGCGCCGCTGCGATCAGCTTCTCAGAAATGGCCGAGTGGTCCCGCTTGATCGGAGTGGACCTTTCGCCCTGGGAAGCGCGGACCTTGCGCAGGCTTTCCCGCGTGTTCGTCAGCCAGCGTGAAGACGCGCGAAGCCCGGCCTGCATCGAACCAATGAGCAAGGCTGATCCGGAGGCTGCAAGGACCCGTGTCGAAGCTCAGCTCAAGTCTATGATGGAAAGCTTGAGGGGGCGGAGAGTCTGAGATAGCTATCTCGGATGAGAAACTACCAAATTGCGGCGCTAGTTGCTGCGAGCTTTATTTCGATACCGTTGGCGGGCGCTCACCCGTTATCGTTCGAAACGGTGACGCCTCGCCTCGCTTCGACGGCTTCCGAGGCGATTTTCAGGGGACCCGACGCAGCCGATTTACCTGCACGTATCGCCAGTATGTGCATGGACCTCGAATGGCCTGTTCTAGAACAGTCTTCGAACCAGGTTCTATGTGAAGGCGCCGCAGACACCTCGCTTGCAATGTTCGGCCCACGCGGCGCCACGTACAAGGGTTTGGTGCGGTTCAACATCGTGCCGCTTGCCGATAGGGTCAGGGTGCAGGCGACGTCTCAAACGACGAGATCGAATGTTTTCGGCCAGCAAACGTCGTTTTCTGCCTCTGGGTCTGACTTTCTACAGAAAGTCCTCGTGAACCTCGGCGGGGAGTACCCTTCAGGGACGACCTTTAAGGGGATAGACATTGGCGCCCGTGGTTACATTGACAGGAGCGGGAAGAATCCTGCCTTTGTCATTACGGAACTATCCAAGCCAGGCACTGCGCCGCAATCGGGCTTGTTGCTGGGTGATCGAATTCTCAAGGTCGGCAAGGGCAGAGTGTATGACCAGGATGACCTGCGTCATATGTTCTCCCGCTTCAAGGTCGGCGACACCATTCCCGTCGAGGTCGAGAGGGCGGGACAGCCTATCCAGCTGTCTTTGACGGCCCAGGGCAGAGATCCCGTGCCCTAAACAGTAACGCACCAATCATTCTCACAAGGCGGTCTCGCGAGGGGCCGCCTTTTTCTTTGGAGGTCGGCATATGGCAGGTGGCATCCCAGCAGGCCGGCTCTCGATCGAGATCGTGGCCGAAGTCGCTCGGCTTCAGGCTGACATGGACAAGGTCAAGCGGGCAGTCCGTGACGCCAGCGGCGACATCGCCCGGAACGCGAAGGCGGCGAACGACAACCTTGCCAGCGTGGGCCGCGGCGCCGGCGCGGGCATGAAGCAATTTTCGCAGGAAGCCCAGCGCGCCAACGAGTACCTCCGTAAGATCGCGCAGACCTCGTCCGACGTGGTGACCAGGGTCAACGCGGTTACCGGCGTCACAGGAGGGATGCGACGATCGGCGGATGATTTCGCTGCGTATGGCAAGGAGCTCGATCGGCTCCGCGCACAGTATAACCCGCTCTTTGCCGTGATCCAGAGATACCGTTCATCGGTTGAGGACATCCGCAACGCCCACTCTGTTGGCGCCATATCGGCGGAGGAGATGGCGCAGGCGATCAGCCGCGAGCGTCAGGCTTCGTTGGAAACCATCGCAGCGCTGAAGGGTAGAACCACTGCTATCAAGGAGGCCGAGCAGGCCGCGCGCGCAGCAGATCAGGCCGAGGCAGAATACGCGAGGTCGATCGAGGATCTGCGGAAGCAGGCGAACCCCGCCGGCGCCGCACAAGCCCAGCTGAATGCGCAGATGGAACTGGCCGAGAGGGCTTTCCGTGAAGGCCGACTTGCAGCTGACGAGTATGCGACGATCATTCACAATCTGCAGACGCGCGTAAATCTCCTCGGCAGCGACGGCTTCGGCCAGCTCGGTGCCAGCGGCCAGGTTGCTGGGCACCATATGCTCAACCTGAGCTTCCAGATGCAGGATCTCGGTATCCAGATGCTCGGCGCAGCGCAGAGCAGCGCTCCTCTGAAACTCGCCTTCACGGCGCTGGCTCAGCAGGGTTCGCAGATATACGGCATCATCCAGCAGTCGGGTCTCGGGTTCAAGGCGTTCGCTGCGCAGGCGCTCGCTGCCGCGGGCATCATCAAGGTGTCAGGCGACGAAGCATTGATCGCCGCCGCACGGCAAGCTGCGGCCCACGAGGCCGTAGTTGCATCCCTTGCTGAGCGGGCCTTGGCTAACGCGGCGACTGCCGAAGCGGAAGTCGCGCTGGCCCGCGTGCAAGTCGCCAACGCCACTACGGCCGGTGAAGCGGCGGCGGCTCATACCCGCCTTGCAGCTGCTGAATTGCGCTCGGCTGCTGCCGCCGCCGAGTCTGCGACGGCGCAGGGCGCTTTGACGACTGCCCAGGCGAACTCGGCAGCGGCTACGAACGCCGCTGGAGCCTCAATGCGCACCACCCTCGGCACGCTCGGAAGGGCGGTCGTGCCGGTTGCTGCGGCACTGGCGGTAGGCACGGCTGGCTTCGCGCTGTTCAATCGCACCATCTCGAAGGGCATCGACACCAAAAAGATGATCGATGGCCTCGGACTTACCCGCGCCGAGATCAAGAAGCTTGAGAATACCTCGATTACCAGCGGCGACGTGATCAAAGCGACGTTCCAGGTGCTCGCTGAGCAGGCAGGCATCAGCTTTGACGGAATGGGCAAGGCTTGGGACGACGCTCTCGACTGGATGACGGATGTCGGCCGCAGCGCCATGGCGAACATCTACGCCAACACCGTGGGCACCTTCAAAGCGGTATGGGCGGCGGTGGTTGCGGTGAAGGATGGCAAGGGGCTGGGTGGCGCCTGGGATGCGGCGGCAGGCGCGTATACCGGGGCTCAGAAGGAAGCCAATCAGTACCTCAAGGACCTTGCAAAGTCTGTGCGCGATCGGGCCGCTGCAAACAAGCAGGCCGATCTAGAAAAGCAGGCTGCGGCTCTGAAAGCCGAGCGCACGCCGAAGGTGGACCGCAGCGGTGAATCCCTGGCGCGTGAGCTTGAGGCCACCGAGGCACTTATCGACGGGCTTTATCGCTCCGCCGATGCCTATGGTGTGAGCACGGCTGCTGGTGTCCGTGCTCGTGTCGAGGCGGAGGCGACCGCTAAGGGCATCAAGAAGCAGGCGGACGTCCAAGCCTACGCCTCGCTCGAGCTCCGCAAGTATGTGGCGGAACAGGTCAACGAGTCCGCCGAGCAGGTCGCGGCGATGAATGATCAGACCCGCGCGCAGGAGTTCGTCAATCAGGCGATCCGCAGCGGGGCCCTCGATGCCGATAAGGCATCCGAGGCGCTGGCCGACATGGCTGAACAGCAGAAGCTTATGACCGCCATGACTGTCGCGTCGATGAATGGCGATGCTCGTGGCTATGACAAGGCAAAGGATGCGCTGGCGAAGCTCACCGCAGCCCAACTCGCCAACAAGAAGGCCCGCAAGGAGACCGAGGACGAAATCCAGTCTGCGCAGCTCAGCCGCTCGATCGAGGATATGCGCACCGAGACCAAGCTGACCGCGGGCCTTGGCGCCGCCCGGCTCAAGGCGCTGCGCGGCCTGTCCGGAGATGCGCTGGAAGACGAACTGGCCCGGATCGCCCTGGAGCAGGAAAAGGTTGCGATCCAGGTCCGCGCGGAAACAGAAGCTCGGCGCCTTCGCGACGCTGGCTTGATCAAAAGTGCGGACCTGAAGATGGCGGAGGCACAGGCTGCGAAGGAGCAGGCCGATGCGCGCTTCGAGATCGAAAGGCAAACCGCAGCGATTGAGCGCTTCAATGACCAGTTGCGTGACACGATCGGGCTCTTTGGCGACCTTGGTAAAGTTGGATCCGGGCTGGGGGCAATCCTCGGCATCCTCACCGGCAACACCCGCGCCGTAGACGGTCCGATCGGTGATCTGCTGAATGTGAGCATCTCGGGCCGAAACGCCCAAGGTGACAAGATTGCTTCTTCCATTGGGGAAGAGATCTCGAAGATCTTCAAAAAGGACGGCGCCTTCGTAAAGGCGGTGCTTCCCGTGCTGCAAAATGCGGCAACAGGCATGGCCGCAAGCTCGGCGCTGTTCGGGAAGCAGTCCGCGTCTGAGCAGGCCGGTTCCGCCATTGGTGGCGCGCTCGGTGGCAGCAAGGTCGTGGAAAAGGCGCTGTCTAAGGGCTTGGAGAGCCTGTCGAAGGGGCTCGGTCAGTTCGCCGGTCCGCTCGGTTCTGTGCTCGGCGGCGTGCTCGGCAGCGCCCTCGGCAGCGCATTCACGAAGGTAAAGTGGGGCCGGGTCGATCTGTCGGCGGCTGGCGTGTCCGGCACCTCTGGAAACAGCGGATCGTCGCAGAAGGCGGCCCTGGCGGCTGGCAACAGCATCTATGGCGGCCTGGCGGATCTCGCTGCGCAGTTCGGCGGCAGCATCGGCAACTTCGGGAACATCAGCGTCGGCGTCCGTCACGGCGACTACCGCGTCAACGCGGGCGGCACGTCGCTGAAGGTCAAGAAGGGCGCGGTCGACTTCAACGACGACGCCGAGGCCGCCGTGGCCTACGCCATGAAGCTCGCGATCGAGCGCGGCGCGATCAACGGCATCCGCGCCTCCACGAACAACCTGCTCAAGGCCGGAGACGATCTGTCGGCCCAGATCAACAAGGCGCTCAGCTTCGAGAACGTGTTCACCGAGCTGAAGACGTACCTCGATCCGGTCGGCGCCGAGCTCGACACGATCGACAAGGAGTTCGCCAACCTGCGCACCATCTTCGCCGAGGCGGGCGCCACGGCGGCGGAATACGCCCAGCTCGAACAGTTGCTGTCGATCAAGCGCCAGGAGGCCATGAACAAGGAGACCGACGCGCTCAACGACATCCGTTCGCGCATCGCCGAGGCGTCCGGGGACGAAGCCACCGCGACGGCGATCGCGCGCGCCAAGGAACTGCGGGACGCCACCAGCGACGCGCAGCGCGCCTTGCTCCAGCAGCTCTATGCGATCGAGGATGCCAACGCCGCGCAGGATAAGCTCACCCAGGCACAGGAAGCGGCGGCCACGGCAGCCGAGCAGCTGCGCCAGGCGTGGGAGTCGGTCAGCGATAGCCTGGTGGACGAAGTGAACCGCATTCGTGGCCTCACCGGCGGCAGCGATGCTGCCAGCTTCGCCACCTTGCAGGGGCAGTTCAACGCCGCCGTGCTCGCGGCGCGGGGTGGGGATCAGGAGGCGGCGGCGAAGCTGGCAGACCTAAGCCAGTCGCTGCTCGAAGTCGCCGGAAACGTTGCCACGAGCAGACAGGAGCTGGAGCGCATCAAGGCGGAGACGGCGGCAAGCCTGGAAGGCGTCATCGACGCCACGAAGGGCTATGCGGGAGGCTCCTCCACTTCCTCCGCCTCGGCCACGGCAGCCTCTGCCATCGATGCGGCCACCAGCGCCACGGCGGGCACGTCCTCGGCAAGTGGCAGCAACGACAATGTCTCCGAGCTGCGGGCTATCCGCGCGGAAATGGCTCAGTTGCGCGCTGATCTGAACAACGGTCAGGCGGCCATCGCCAGCGGCGTCAACCGCTCCGCGCGGGTACTGGAAGATGTGAGCGCGGAAGCTGACGGCCGGGCTATCGTAGTGTCGGGAGTTGCGAAGTGAGGGTAGTTCTCGACAGCGGCGAGACGCTGGACCTCGGCGAGACCGAAGCCACGCCGACGATCGGCATTGTCGACTATAGCCGCCGGGAAACCGACGACTATGGCGTGACGACCGTCGTCGAGCGCGACTTCGCCCGGCGGATGTCCGTGCGCCTGGTTGTGCCGTTCGATCAGACCGACGCGCTCCAGGCGAGCCTTGCCGCAATCCGCGCCAAGCCCGCGCGCTGGATCGCTGATGAGGGGGTGGACTGGCTCGACTTCCGGGGGTTCTTCAAGGACTTCGAGATTGACCTCCCGGTCCCGCCGAAGGCCTACTGCACCCTCACAGTTGAGGCCCTGACGGCAACCGAGGCTTTCACGGATCCCGGCGGCGATCCCGCGCCGCTCGGCCATGCCTCCACGTTGCAGCTGCTCCAACCTGCCACCATCGCGGGCGGCGCGCTGGTCGCTACGTCTGTGCCGGAGAACGACTATCCAGAGTGGTCGGCTGACACCACGTATCCGCTCGGCGCCCGCGTCATCAAAGCGGCGACGCATCGGATCTACGAAAGCGGCGCGATCGGCAACAAGGGCAACGATCCGGCCGGCACGTCGGGCAAATGGCAGGACATCGGCCCCACGAACCGGTGGGCGATGTTCGACCAGGCGCTCGGCTCGACCACGACCGCCGCTGGGCAGATCCTCGTGACCCTTTCGCCGGGCACGATCAACGCCGCGGCGCTGCTCGATGTGAAGGCCGCCACCGTGCGCGTGCAGGCTGGGGGCTACGACCGGACCTTGGTCCCTAATGCGAGCGGCACGGTCACCTTCCTCGACCTGCCGGAGACAGTCGGGCAGGTCTCGATGACGATCGCCGGTCCCGGCACTGTCGAAGTCGGCACCCTGCTGGTTGGCAAGCTGGTCGGCCTCGGCTCCACGACCGAAGACGCCAAGGCCGGGATCACGGATTTCAGCCGCAAGGAAGCCGACGAGTTCGGCGAGATCCAGATTGTCGAGCGAGCCTGGGCCAAGCGCATGACGCTGCCAGCGAAGATCCGCCGCGACGCCATCGACATGGTGGCCGGTCGCATTGCTGCCGTGCGCGCGAAGCCGTCGCTGTGGATCGGCAAGGAAGGGATGGAGACCCTCACGGTCTACGGGTTCTTCAAGGACTTCTCGATTGCCGTCGATACGACCATTTGCACGCTCTCGCTGTCGATCGAGGGCCTGAGCACGGCAGGCAAGGTCGAGCCGCTCACTGCAAGTGTGGCTTGGCCGGACATCACCGACCCCGACGGCACCAAGCCGGACGATAATGCCACGCGCAACGTGAACCGCGGCGCGTGGGCAGCGGGGCTCTCCTACCAGGTCGGCGACTTCTTCCAGTATGGCGGATCCTCGTACACGGTCATCACCGCCCACGTCTCGACAGCCGGGCTGCCGCCGCCGAACCAGTTCGTATCACTGATGGCTTCCGCTGGTGTGCCGGGCAATGACGGCTTGCCAGGGGCGAAGGGCGCCGACGGGACAACGTTCTACACCTGGATCGCCTACGCCGATTCAGCAGATGGTGTGCTCAATTTCACGACGGGTGCGCCGGCCGGACGAACCTTCATCGGCATTGCAAGCAACAAGACTTCGGCGGTCGAAAGTGCGAACCCCGGTGACTACACCTGGTCAGCCTATGCCGGACCGCCCAACTTCGGGTTGGTCGCGGGCACCAACGCTGCGGTAGCTGGCAATCGCGTCTACAAGGTCAGCGGCGGCAGCAACGGGTGGAACAGCCAGGTCGTCTCCAGTGAATCCTTTTTCGGCGGCGCCAATCTGACGGTGAAGCCTGAGGCCAACGACTTCGATTTCTTCGTGGGCCTCAACAGCGATCCGTTCACCGACGACAGCTATGCGTCTCTCGACTACGCATGGCGCATCACCCCCGGCAGCAAGCGCGTAGAGGTCTGGATCAACGGCCAGGGCATGCAGGGCTGGGACGACAACTTCAGCCTTGGTGACACCTTTAGCATCCAATACGACGGCAAGAAGGTCCGCTGGATACGGAGCGGGACGATCAACGGTGCAGGCTACTCGTATGTGTTCTACGAGGCGGACGCCGCTGCGGGCCTGCGCTTCTGGTTCGACAGCTCCATGGCTTGGCAGGACGCGACCAGGCCGCAGTTCTCCGTTGTAACATGGTCCGCAATGGGCGCAGCCGGTGCGGACGGAGCGAAGGGCGACAAGGGTGATGCCGGAACCGCTGGTGAAGCTGCCATCACGCCGTCGCTCACTTCACCCGCGCGTCAGGTCTGGGCCTACGCCAATGGCGGGGTGAAAAGCTACGACGGCGTGAGCACCACATTTGTGCTGAAGCAAGGCAGCGTCGACGTGTCGGCGAACTTCAACGTGGTGATCGCCTCGAACCCCAACGGTCTCCAGGTGTCGTTGTCCGGCCGCACCGCCACGGTAGTTGGCGCGACAGGGAACGCTGGCGAGTTCGGCAACGCCAACGTCCTCAGCGCGACGCTCACCCTACGCGCGACCGGCACCGGGGCATTCACCGGCCGCAACTTCGATTTGAACTTTACGCTGGGAAAGCTGACCGGCGGTTACGAGATAGTGTCCTCGACCCCGACGACGGGCAATTTCGAAGGCCGTGAGGTCTTCAGTACCGGGGACGGCAAACGCTACACCTTCGTGAACGGCGGATGGGTCGCCACGATCACGTCTGCAACGGTGATCGCGGACTCCCAGCTCGCTGGCATGTCCGCCACGAAGCTGGTTGGCACAGTCGACACTTCGAAGATGGGCGTGGGCGTCGGAGGCAACCGCCTCGTCGGGGCCGTGCCTGCCACGCGTCCCGACCTATACATGGTCCAGGCAAATGCCAACATTCCGGGAGCGACCTACGAGCAGAACGCCACGTATGGTGGTCCGCTGCTGTCGCCACTCCCCAATGGCCAGTACCCGAATGGCACCGCGAGTTACACGCTTCCCGACCTATCGGGCTTCTGCATCCACCAGACGAACTCAGCGCGCCACCCTAATGGCGAGGGCGATTGGTTCGCCTTCCGCTTCATCCGAGACATGAATGGAGGATGGACCTCGGAGTACTCGTGTGAGGACGGCAAATCCTACGAGTTCTCCGTCTATATGGGGGCTCACCGCTGCCCGGGCGACCTCATCATGGCCGCCGTGAACTCGGCAGGGGCCTGGGTGGCGCAAGCCCCTATCGACGCTGCGGCGACGATCACAAGTGCTGAGGGTAAACTGGGAGGCACCCATCTCGGCGCCTGGAAGCGCTGCGTCGCCCGCATGACGATCCCCCTTGGAGCAGGGGCGACTCGCATATTCCTCTATGTTCGGAAGTACGGCACCGATGCAGGCCAAGGGGATAGCTGGCTGTTCATGTGCTATCCGCAGCTGGCGGAGACGGTGCCTAACGCTACGTCCATGATCCCGTACTCGCCTCCTCCTCAGGCGATCATGGTGGCACAGAACATCTATGCCAATTCGCTCACGTCTGACGTGATAGCGGCCAACGCGATCGGCACAGATGAGCTGGCTGCGCGGGCGGTGACCGCCAAGAACCTGACCATGATGGACTTCGAGAACCTAATGGTCGACGGCGATCTCGCGTCCGGCACGCTTGACGCGTGGTCGCGCAGTCAGAACGGCGTGGGAGGCATGCAGATCTACCTCGACGACGGCGGTGCCGGGACAACTTGGCCGTCGCGGTACGCGTTGCATTTTAGGAGAAACGGCTTTGCTGGCGGCAACGAGCTCACCATCGTCAATGGACGAGAGAGTTTCGACAGCAACTCTCGGATATACGGCATAGCCTGTCTGCCTGGGGATGAATTCGCGTTCGAGGCGGTGTGCTGGGCTGATGCCGGAGGAAACGTCAATTTCGAGATGGTTCTGCGGGCAGACGATGGCTCGACCACATCGATTACTGCCACGGCGGTCTACAACATGGGCTCCGAAGGATGGAGATGCTTTGCCTTCCCTGGCACGAACTTCACGGTAGTCCGCTGCAACTTTAGCAATAACACGGGCAAGCCGGGTAAGGCGTTCCTGAGGGTGTGGGGGCCGAATCCTGAATATCCGAATTCTCAGTGCTATGTGTGGAACACGAAACTGCGCCGCCGCAACAACGCGCAGATTATAATCGATGGCAGCGTGTTTGCGAACCACATCGCTGCCGGACAGGTGCAGACCGACCACCTCGGAGCGGGATCCGTCATCGCTTCGAAGATCGCCGTGACCGAACTGTCGGCCATCACCGGCAACATCGGCCTGCTCCGCACCGCCACCACCGGGCAGCGCACCGAAATCGATAACAACGGCGTCCGCAGCTATCACCCGAACGGCGCACTCGCTGGCCGCTTCGGGAATTGGTAACATGCCCGCAGGCGCTGAATTCAGGCACCCCGACGGCCGGGTCAAATTCGCATTCACCGATTACACAGGCGGCTTCTTCGGTTCGTTCAACACGGGCGGCGCTTCCTCCGGCACCTGGCAGGATGCCCGCCTCGTGGGCAAGCTGCTGGTGACGTTTCCGTCCTCGACCCTCGGCAACTACGGCGGCCCGAATGTGACGCTCGATTCAAGCACCGGGGTCATATCCTGGTCGTTCGGGGTGACCGCCACAGGCGGCGCCAACGCTGGCTCGCCGCCTGACATCACCATCTACTTCGGGGGTTACTGATGACGGCCGGGATGGAGACGATCACCCCCGATGGTCGCGGTCAGCTCACTACGGACATGGTGTTCTTCCGTCTCGAACAGACGGTACAGCTGCCTGCCGGAAGCGGGTGGAGCCAGTACGGCAACAACTCCGGCCAGCGGGACGTGTTCATTGCTGGTCTGAGCATGGCCGACGCGCCCATGCCTGCACTCACGTCAGCCGGGGGGTCGTGGGCCGAGATCATTTCAACCTCCGGAGGCGGTATCACCTACCGCGTCTACAGCGTCGGGCCGAGCGACGTGACGCTGCTCGTGTTCTCACAGCGGCGCCCGCCCGTCAGCGCTCACATGGCGGGCTGTGAGCTGTACAAGCCCGATGGCTCGATCGTGTTCTCCTCGGATTATCCGATTGCGCGTCCGCTGGGGATCCTCTCGAACACGGGATACAGCGGCGTATCGCTGGCGGGGCGGAGCGTCGCCCATGTCCCGCAGAAGCAAGAGGCAAACTCGGCCGTTAACTACACGTACGCCAGCCAAGGCTCCTGCCAGATCGGACCCTATCAGGGATATCAGGTCTACCAGCGCAATCAGTGGTCCCGGACGAGTGTAGTTGCTTCCGGCAGCACCGCAGCGGCCGGAGGCAACTTCTTCTCTGACAGCGGCACGATCCAATACATGTGCGCGTCGTCGCCCTCCGGTGTGCCGCTCAGCCAGCAGATCGGCAGCCTGGGTGGCTGGCGCAGCCTCATCCTCGATATCACCAACCTCTAAGGATCCTGATCCATGTACATCATCCAGGACATTCCTGGGGCGACCCCGCTGTTCCACAAGATCGGCGCGGTCACCATCAACGGGCCAGCAATCATGGTGTCGATCGACACCGTCTCCGCCGAACCGCAGCCGGTCCCCGGCGGCATCTCGACCACGTTCTATGGCGGCCGGAGTTATACCCTCCCCGAAGGTACGATCCCGGAGGAAAACGTCTCGCAGCGCGCCGTCAGTGAGTGGATGATCTCCCCAGCTGGTCCGTTCCCCGGCTCGCAGCTCTCCAGCGATTCCGACTTCATTTATGTTTCGAAGCGGGCTCTGCTCGCTGCAAAGGTCCGCAATAGGCGTGATCAGGTGCGCGACGGCGGCTGCCTCATCGAGATCCAGGGCGAACCGCGCCGGGTGGAGACCGACGCCACGAGCCGAGTGAACATTTCCGGTTCCGTCGTGATGGCTATGCTCGCTCTCCAGAGCGGCGAGGAGTTCGCCACAGACTGGCGCATGGCGGACAACTCGATCGTCGCCCTCGATGCTGCTGACATGATCCTGCTGGGCAAGACGGTCGCCACATTCGTCGAGGCGGGACAGCGCCGGAAGAACGACCTGGACGCGCTGATCGCCACGATTGCGCAGGGCACCACTGAGGAAGAGCTTGCCGCGATCGAGGCGCAGATCCTCGACGGCTGGCCCGAGTAAGGCCATGGCCCCGCTCGCGGCGCCCGACTATTGGGCCGACGTCATGCGCTGGTGGGCCTTCGTCGGCGCGCCGCTGGGCGCGGTGCCCCTCGCCCGCAAACTGCGCGAGCTGGCCACGCTGTGGCACCTCGGCATCCGGGACCCGGTGACGGTCCCGCTCAAGGTGATCCTGCTGGCGGGCGGTGCGCTGCTCTCCTTCCTCTGCTTCAGCTTCGTCGCCGGTCTCGTGATCCCGTTCACCAACCGTGTCCCCGGCTTCGACATGCAGAGCATCAGCTTCCGCACGGTCATGGCTGCCGCCTGGACCATGGCGGGCATCGCCTCCTGGCTCTCCGCAGTCGCCTTCGCCCGCGGGCGATGGTTCATGGCCGGCGCGGCGACCACATGGTTCGTGGCGGTTAGCTTCGTCACTGTTGCAACGGCGGGGTGAGCATGCGGGCAGATGCAATTGCGAAGTACGCCCCCGCCCTCGTCATGGCCCCTATCGGGGCGCTCGACCCCATAATCGGCAGTATCGCATTCGGCATGGTGACCGGCTGGCTCGCCATTGCGGGCGTCATGCACGAGCAGGGCCGCCCGTTCCGCGAGATCCGCCGCGCTATGGTGACCTCGCTCCTTATCGGCGGCGGCGGCGCGCTGTTCGCCATGTTCGCCGTTAGCAAGCTTCGGCTGGACCCGCTCGGCGCGGCCATCGCCTCCTTCACGATCGCGTTCGGCGGGGTGAAGGCCATCAAGTCGCTATCCGGCGCGGCCCTCAAGGTCGTGCAGTGGGTCTTCGTCAACCTGGCCGACGATGCCGAGAAGATCGGCCGCGAACGCGCCAAGGCCCAGCGCATGCTTTCCGAAAACACAAAGGCAGATCGGGCCCGGCTGGGCCTCAAGGAGGATTGAACATGGACCCCCGCTCTCTTCAGCGCACTCTCGGCGTCGCCGACGACGGCATCTTCGGCCCGATCAGCCGGGAAGCACTCCGTTCTCGATTCACGAACATGCACGCCCCAGCCGTGACGGCCGGGGAGATCGCCGCCTTCGCCGAGCGGCTGGGATGCAGCGTCAAGCAGATCAACGCCGTCGCCAAGGTCGAAAGCTCCGGCGGCGGATACGACAGAAACGGTCGTCCCAAGATCCTGTTCGAGCGGCACCTGTTCCACCGGCAGACCGGCGGCAAGTGGTCGAAGACGTCTTTCAGCGATCCGGCCTCGGGAGGCTACAGCCTGGATAGCTGGGACAAGCTCGGGCAGGCCTGCGCCAAGGACCCGGACGCCGCCTTCGCCTCGTGCTCGTGGGGCAAGTTCCAGGTTCTCGGCCAGTGGTGGGACAAGTTCGGGTTCTCCAGCCCCTACGAGATGGCCTTCTCGACCGTCGCAAGCGAGGCAGCGCACTACGAGCTGCTCGCCCGCTACATCGAGGTCTTCGGCCTGGCGGACGAGCTGCGGGCGCTGAGCACCAATCCCGCAGACTGCCGGGCGTTCGCCAAGGGTTACAACGGCCCGGCCTACGAGAAATACGCCTACCACACCAAGCTCGCGGCAGCGATGGCATGACGACGAAGTGCGACCGCGACGGGGACCGGCTCGTCCTCATGCTGATCGGCGGGGGGATCATAGCGATCATCCTCGCCATCATCGCCTCGCTGGCCTTCGCTCGGCACATGCCGGACTGGGCCGAAAGCGTGCAGTCCGCGATCGTCGGCGGCGCGCTGGTGAAGCTGGCTGATGTGCTCTCTGCCCTGGTCACGCTGTCCGGCGGCCGGGAGCGGGAGAAACTGACCGACCAGCTCTCCCAGTCCACCCCGATCGCCGAGCCCCAGCAGGTGCAGGTTATCAACGGGCCAGATGCACCCGTACCGGTGGAGGGCCAGCCATGATCGCGCTCGCGAAAACGGCGTGGAAGTGGCTCGGCGGACTGCCAGGCGAAGCGTGGATCCTGATCGGCGGGGTTGCGGCGCTGGTCGGCTTCCTCGTCTGGAACCATTTCGACAACGCGGCGGCGATCGAGCAGCACGACCAGGCGCGCGCGGCTGCCGGTGCGGCTGGGCGCGAGAAGTCGGCCGAAGAGAACGTGGCCGACGCCTTCGAGAACCAGCGGCTCCGCGACCAGCGCGACGCGGCGATCGCGCAAGCCGCCGCGACGGAAGCGGCCAAGCCGCCCGAAGCGCGCGCCACGACCGCGCCGCAGGCCCTCGCCCTCAACTGCGCCATCGCCCGTGAGGACTACACGGCGGCCGAACTGGCGAAGATGTCTGAATATCAGGAGCATTGCCGATGATCCGCCTCGCAGCCCTCTCGCTCGCCCTGCTGGTGGCCGGGTGCAAGACATGTCCCGCTCTCGACTTTCCGCGCGCGGGGGACGTCGCGGCCATCACCGAGCCGCGCCCGAAGATCCCGCCCGCTGCGCTCGACCCAGAAAACCCAACTGCCGCCGCGAACTACCAGTCGGCAGATCGCGCATGGAGCAAGGCGGTCAGCGATTCTGGAGGGCGCATCTGCCGTTACCTGGAGCGCTTGGGGATGCCGGGCATCGAGTGCCCAGTCGCAGAGGAGTAGCCCGGATCTGCTAAACTTTGCTGAAGTCTATGAGGCCGCCCTTCTCGCGAGGGGCGGCCTCTTTCTGCTTCTGCGAAGCGTCAATCGAACCAGAGCTCCGCTGCGCTGTCCCAGCGCGCGCTCAGACTATTCGCTTTCCGTATGCCGAACTTTTTCTCGTATGCCGCATGCACTTGAAGCATCAAGTCCATGCCGCCGACCAAGCCCAATGTCTCACCAATCGCGAGCAAAGCGCGCCGAGAAATCGATGTAGGTTCGTCCGGCGGATACAGGCCATCACGGAGAATGCTCTCCATGCCATCCTCGATCGAAGCGGGCCCGTTTTCGCGCGAGGCCGATCTCAGCGCGAGGTATTCGGAAAGCAGCCTATCGATCCTGTCGATTAAGCGATCTAGTTGGGTTTCTGTCATCTTTCCCCCAATAACTAAGTAATTAAGCGCGTGATAAGAATGATAGGGCTGGCACGTGGGTCAACTGCGATGCTGTAACGTTGTCTACAGAGCAAGTTATTGTTCCGGGCAAACGATATGCCGTAGTATATTCACACGTTAGTATTCCGTCATCTACGGACATTTTTGAGGGATAAATCCAGCCGATCTCTGGCATATCTATATAAATGCGCGCGCTAGTCTCCGCCTTGGGGGCGGCGAGCCATTCAGCCGCCTGTTGCAAGTGCTTTTCGCCTGATGACATTGTGATTCCTTCTGAAGGGTCCGCAGGGAGCGTACGGTTGCTCGCACGGCAGTGTCGAGGGCGTGCTCATCCGACCTTGGGGAAAGGGGAGGGGCAGCCTGTTGGATCAGGCAGCGCGGGCCCTGTTATCCGCCGTTTCCGACACTAGCTCTACCGGCACCGCGAGGAACCACTCGCGTTCGCTCTCGTCCCAAGAGGCCAGCTTCAGCTTAATCGCATCGGCCATGGCCTCGTCGATGCTAGACCGCCAGGGCGAACGAGGCCGGCCAAAGACAGCGATCCTATAGCGCGCTACCATCGTCAGAAGCTCGCCCAGTCCAGTTCGGCGTCGTCCACGGCGTCGAACATCTCAGGGTCAGCGCCGGTGTCGCCGAGGCGCTTGCGCACTGCGTCCGGACCGCCATCCTTCGGAAATCCTCGGTCCGATCTGGCGATGGTGGCGAGCTGGCCGATGAAGCCGCCGCGATCGGCTTGCTGCAAAAGCCAGCGGCCGAATGGCACAGCCGCACTCGCGGCAACAGGCTCGGCGCCGTCGGTCCAGCTGTGGCTCGAAAGATCACTCATGAGAATTTTCCTCTATGCGAATCGACGTAGAGCGATCTAGTTTGTTCCCTCTATGTTCTCAAGGGAGTGACGATGGGCATGTGCGACTTCAGCTTGCCGGCGATCGGTGAGCGGCACGAGAATGAGGATGGATCCAGCCGCCAGGAAGAGCTGGCGCGGTGCATCCCCGGCGAGCCAGTTCGTCTGGTTCGGGAGCCGGAGAATCCGCACGACCGGATGGCCGTTGCGGTGCTCAGTTGCAGAGGGGTGAAGGTCGGATACCTGAAGCGCGATCGTGCGGTCTGGATCGGCAGCAAAATCGATCGAGGCTATGACGTCAGGGCTATCGTGGAAAGAGTGAAAGGGGCCACCCTCGAAGGCGCGGTGCTCGGCCTGGTCATGAGGGTGAACATGGAGGGCGAGGATCCGGAGCTGCCCGAACCGCCGGTTCGAATCCCTAATGGGCGCAATCTGATAGCAAAAAATAATTCCATGGTATCGAACGTGGTATTGCAGCGAAGAGCTATATTATTTTAACGTGAAAACATGGGGTTGGAGGCATGATGTAGCTGCCTCCCGCTCCGCCATCTGTTCCCCGATCTCCGGCTGTAGAGGTCAAGCCCGCAAGGTGGCTTGCACTGTCCCGGATCGGCGCACCGTATTTTCGCCTCGTCGTCGATATTGGGTCGAAATCGGAGGAGCTGGCGGTTATCTCTGGGATGTGGGTAGCAGCAATCTCCGGCAGACGATTCTGGTCTCGGCTTCGGCGGGTCTTCTCTATTTCGTTCTCGCCGCGATTGCCCTGCAACTGACCAGAGGTGCGGATGGGATCGCCACGGTGTGGCCCTCCAGCGGGGTGGCCGTGGCGGCGCTTCTGCTTGCCGGGGCGGGGCAGAGGGGATGGGTCCTGCTCTCCCTGGCTGCGGCCAGTTTCCTTGCCAACTTCGTCTGGAGCGGGGCGCTTGCACCGGCTTTCGGGCATACTGCCGCCAATGTGGTGGAAGCTCTGGTTGCCTACTGGATCATGCGGGATATCCAGCGGCGCAACGATTCCTTCTTCCATATCGCCGCCATCGCGCGGTTCTGTCTTGCGGCGGTTCTGGCCGCGCTGGCCAGTGCGACGATCGCGAGCCTGCTGGCAGGCGGCGGGATCGGGCACATGTTCGTGTCCTGGCTGACGACGGTTGCGCTGGGCATTCTCCTCGTCGTTCCGCTGATCATGAACTTCATGCATCCGGCCACTCACGGGCCAAGCCGGAGCGCCGGTCAACTCGGGCGTACCGCCCTGGTTCTGGCGGCAGTAGCGCTGGTCGCCGGGGTGGTCTTTACCCAGTCGACTTATCCGTTGCTGTTCCTGCCCTTGCTGAGCGTGCTGCTTGCCACCTATTTCCTGGGCGCAACCGGCGCAACGTGCAGCATCCTGATCATTGCCGCGATCGGTTCCGTGGCGATCTGGCAGCATAGCGGATCGATCAGCCTGCTGAACGCGGGCACCGAAGCGGAAGTGCTGTTCTTCCAGTTCTATCTTTTCACCCTGCTGGTCTCGGCGCTGCCGCTGGCGGCCATGATCGCCATGCGCGATCGCAGCTTTGCCGAAGTGGAGCGCGGGAAGCGCTGGCTGGAGATGTCGGAAGGTATCGCCAAAGTCGGCCACTGGCGGCTCGAACTGGCCGAGCAGCGCCTGTTCTGGTCGGGGGAAGTGTTCCGCATCCACGGTCTGGAGCCCGGCCCGCAGCCCGCACTCGACATGGCGGTGAACTTCTATCACCCGGAAGATCGCCCGCTGGTGGAAGGCACTCTGGCGCAGAGCCTGGAGACCCTCCAGCCGATCGAGTTCGAGGCGCGGATCGTGCGCCAGGACGGGGATATCCGCTACGTCTACAGTTGCAGTGAAGTGGAACTGCGCGAGGACGGCAAGCCCGGCGCGATCTTCGGGATATTCCAGGACGTGACCAACCGCGTTCTGGCCGCGATGGAGCTGGCCAGCGCCCGCGCCCGTGCCGAAGCGCGGGCGGACGAGGCGACCCAGCTGGCCGAGACCGATTCGCTGACCGAGATCGCCAATCGCCGCAAGGTTCTATCCTTCCTCGATACGGAGATCGCGAAAGCCGTCGTGCTGGGCGGCCCGCTGGCGATCGCGGTGCTGGACATCGATCGCTTCAAGCAGATCAACGATCGTTTCGGCCACGCGGTGGGCGATCAGGTGATCCGCCGCGTGGCGCAAGTCTGCGCGCTGGCGACGCGCGGTTCGGATCTGGTGGGCCGGATCGGCGGCGAGGAATTCCTGATCGTCCTGCCGACTACAAGCGCCGAGATGGCCTTTGCCGTGGCCGAGCGCGTTCGCAGCGCGGTGGAGGCGATCGACTGGCAGCCGCTCGATCTCCAGCGCGTCACCGTAAGTATCGGGCTGGCCTCGCTGGGCGGTGGCATGGACCGGGAGGAACTGATGATCCGCGCGGATCGGGCGCTCTACCAGGCCAAGAACGACGGGCGGAACATGCTGCGGCAGACGGGTTGAATCCGGCAAGCCTGGATGCTTGCTGGACGGATTGTTAACCATTGCATGGCATGGGTAGCCCGCCATCGAAGCGAGCCGGATGACTTTCCCCGACGTTGATACCTTACGCCTGTGCAGCATGCTCTCGTCCAGCGCCTTCGGGTTCGTGTTCTGTGTGCTCTGGCTGCGGGACCGTGCCGCGACGCACTTCGTCTATTGGGCGCTGTCGTCTTTCGTCTACGTCGGCGTGCTCTATGCCTTCACCGCCGCACCGCGCGGATCGCTGGCGGCGTTCTCGCTGATCTATGCGGTGCTGGGGCTGACCCAGGTATTGCCCGTGGCAGGGGCTCTGGCGCTCGAAGGTGAGCGCGCATGGCGGCGCTGGATGGTGGTTCCGGTGGCGAGCGCGGTGCTGGGCCATGTGCTGCCCGCAGCGTTCGGCGCATTGGACTGGGCACCGCGAAGCCAGAGCCTGCAGAGCGTCTGCGATGCGGCGGGCCTGGCGATATCGATGGGTGTTTCAGGTTACGTGCTGGCCTTTGGGCCGGGAGCGCGGCGCACGGTAGGGCGGCGCCTGGCCGGACTGGCGATGCTGGGTTACCTGCCGGGTTACATCCTCTCTATTTCCGGCGCCTTCTTCGACGTGCCGGGCAGAGACCTCGTAGCGTTGTTGGCCCTGCTTTCCGATCAGGTGCTGCTGGGCGTGCTCAATCTCGCCCTGCTGGCGATCCCGGTCGAACAGGTCCAGCGCAAGCTGCGCAATGCCGCCTTGCGCGACCCTCTGACCGGATGCTGGAACCGCGCCGGGCTGGAACAGGTCGCGGCGCGTTTCCTGTTACCGGGCGCAACGATCATCGCCATCGACGTCGACCACTTCAAGGCCATCAACGACCGCCACGGCCACGCCGCAGGAGACGAAGTGCTCGTGGCCCTTGGCCGTGAGGCCGGAGCGCTGGCCGAAGCGCATGGCGGACAGGCGGCAAGGCTGGGCGGGGACGAATTTCTGGTGCTTTTGCCTGCGGGATGTTGCGATCCTTCGCTCTTCATGGCGCTTCTGCATGAAAGGCTGGAGGGCAGCGGCGCGCTTGCCGACCTCTGGAGCGTGAGCATGGGCCTGGCCGCTGTCGAGGCAGACGATCGGCGGATCGACGATGTGATCGTTCGGGCGGATCGTTCGCTCTATGAAGCCAAGGCACGTCGCTAGGTTCAGATTCAGGGCTGAGTCCAGATTCAGGGGCGCAGTACCCAACCGCCGTCGACGTGGATGGTCTGGCCGGTAATCCAGGCGCCCGCATCCGAACAGAGCAGTAGCGCGGTGCCAACCAGTTCGTCCGGCGCGCCGCGCGCCCTGAGGGCGCAGGTCATGTTGAGGAACTGGATGAAGGGCGAATCGTCGGGAACCAGCATCTTGCCCGCGTCCGACGTGACATTGCCGGGGGCGATGGCGTTGCAGGTGATGCCGTCCTTGCCGAACTGCTTCGCCAGCGTGGTCGTCAAGCCCACCAGCGCCAGCTTGGTGATGCCGTAGAGCCCGGTGGCCGGGAAAGCGCCGCCCGAGGCCTGGTTGACGATCCGCCCACCGCCGCGCTCACGCATCGAGGGGATCACCGCGCGGGCGCAGAGCAGGGCGCCATTGAGGTTCACCGCGAAGGCCTTGTTCCAGGCATCGAGGCTGACCGTTTCGCAATTGTCGTAGCTAACGTCGACCATCAGCGCGGCGTTGTTGATGAGGATGTCGACACCGCCGAACGCCTCCTTCGCGGCGGTGGCCATGGCGAGTGTGGAGGCTTCGTCGGAGACGTCCACCTGCACGCCGAGGGCCTTGCCGCCTGCCGCGACGATCTCGTCCGCGACGGCCTTGGCGCCGTCACCATTGAGGTCCGCCACGACGATGGAGGCGCCCGCATTGGCAAGGCCCAGCGCATAGGCACGGCCAATGGAGTTGCCGCGCCCGCCCGCGCCGGTGACGACGGCCACTTTGCCGTCGAGGCGGAACTGATCGAGAGAAAATGCCATGGATATGTCTCCTGTCAGCCTGCCGTGATGCCCGCGTCGAGCGAAAGGCAGGCGCCATGAAAGCCGCGACCGGCGGGGGAGGCGAGCAGCACGACGAGGTCGGCCACGTCCTCCACCTCGACCTGCCCGCGCATTCCCGAAAAGCGCTTGAGCAGTTCGAAGTCGCAGTTTTCGGGCGGGGTGAAGTTGGTCGCGATATTGGTGATCATGCCGCCGGGCGCGACGGCGTTGATGCGGATGGGTTGCTTCTGGAATTCCATCGCCATGGCCTTGGTCATGCCGACAAGGCCCCACTTGCTGGCGCAATAGGCGGCGGCATAGGCCTCCCCGATGTAGGACGCGCAGGAGGCGACGTTGACCACCGCACCGTTCATTTCCAGCAGGTGCGGGATCGCCGCCTGCGAGAGGAAGAACGGGGCGTTGAGATTGACATCGATGGTGCGTTCGTACTGCGCCTGCGGCATCTGCGGGGTGTTGGCGAGGTAGATCAGCCCGGCGACGTTGCAGAGCGCGTCGAGGCGGCCGAATTTCTCCACCGCATGGGCCACGACGGCATGGCAGGCGGCAGGGTCGGACAGATCCGCCACTTCGCAGCCCACCTTGCGGCCGTGCGGGGCGAGCAGCTGCGTGGTTTCGGCAAGGCCGGCCTCGTTCACGTCCACCAGCCAGACGTCGCAGCCTGCTTCGGCCAGCTTGAGCGCGGTCATCCGCCCAAGGCCCGAAGCTGCGCCGGTGACGACGGCGGCCTTGCCCGTCATGTCGAGGGTCTTGAAGATCACGCTCATGCCGTCGGTTCCGTTTCGTTGAGAGCAGCGTGAAGGAAGGGATCGGCGGCTCGTGCCAAGGCGTTGTCGGGCGCGGTGATGGTGCCGAGCAGGTCCACATCCTTGCGCAGCAGCTTGCCGCCGTGGGCGAAGGCTGCCGGTGCGGGCAGGCGGGCGTAGACCTCGAAGCCGAAGCTGCGGCCGCTGGAATGCCTGATGAGATCGGCAAGGGCGCCCCGGTCGATGTCGAGCTCTTCGCCCAGTGAAAGCGCAGCATGGGCCAAGCCCATGTTCGCGGCCATCAGTGCGTTGTTGACGATCTTGGCGCGCTGGCCGGAGCCGACCGGCCCGAGCAGCACCGCCTTGCCCGCAAAGCTCTCCATCACGGGAAGCGCCTGCGCAAAGGCCGCCTCGCTACCTCCGCACATGACGGTGAGAGTGCCCGCCGTCGCGCCTGCGCCGCCGCCGCTGACGGGCGCGTCGAGCAGGGCGATGCCGCGCTTTTCCGCTTCCGCCGCCAGTCGCTCGCAGGTCTGCGGCAGGATCGTGGAGTGGATGACCAGGACACTGCCCGGCTTCATGACCGGTAGCAGTTGCGCGCAAATCTCCGTGACGCCCGCGTCGTCGACCACGCAGACGCCCACGTGATTGCAGCGTTCGCCCAGTTCGGCGACCGATGCCGCGCGAAGTGCCCCCTTGGCAGCGAGGTCGTCCGCTGTCTCCGGCCGACGAGCCCAGACGGTGAGTTCGTGGCCTGCCGCCAGCATCCGTTCCGCCATGGGCGCACCTTGCGAGCCAAGGCCGATAAAACCTGCCCTAACCATGCCAGGGGAGACCTTTCGCCACCTTGTCCATCATTTCCAGCACCACGCCCTGAATGCGCGAGGCTTTCGGCCAACCGGCGTGGGTGCCGTATTGCAAGCAGAATTCCAGCATCTCCGCTGGCTGGCAGTTGCCGCTCGCCATGGCCGCGTGGATGTGGCTGCGGATCGGGATTTCCGCGCCGGATTCGCACACGCCCACCAGCGTGATCCAGCGGCGCGAAGGCTCGTCCAGCCCGCGACGACACCACATCTCTCCGAAGACGAAGTTGTTGATGCCTTCCAGATAGGGCGTGGCGGGCGGGCCGGGCGGGAAGGTCATGACCTGCGCGAATTCGTCATGCCCGCGCTGGCTGCGCACATCAGGATCCCATGGCTGCGGGCAGATCGCAGGCACATCGGCGGGCGTCAGGCCAAGTTCCTCCGCCACGCGGGAGATCGCGCGGTCCAACATTCCGCCGTTGCCCCAACCAGCATAGACGGCGAGATGCAGTGCCGCTTCGCGCAGTTCGGCAAGGGTAAGCGTTTCGTTCGTCAAAGCGCCGCGCACGAAATCGTCGATCTGGCGGTCTTCGAGCCCGCAAGTCACCGCGCTCGCAATCGCGACAAGGAAGCGCGGGCGGCGGGGCAATCCGGGCCGCGTCCAGACCTCGGCGAAGACGAAATCGCGCCAGGATTCCTCCAGCAGCGTCGTGGGCGGACGAGCCGGGCGGGCGGTCACTTCGGCCTCGGTGGCGAGGCCGCGTGCGTTACGCTCTTCGGGTTGGAGCAGTGCCATCCGTGCTCTCCTCAGTCCTGAAGGTTGACCCAGACGTTGCGGACCTGCTGGAACTCGCGCAGACCCTCGATCCCGCCAAGGCGGCCGTGGCCGGAATGCTTCATGCCGCCGAAGGGCACGCAGGGCGTCATCGCCTCGCCAGATCCGTTGACCTGCACCTGCCCCGCCATCATCTGCCCGGCGACACGGTGCGCGCGGGCGAGATTGGTGGTGTGGACATAGGCGCCAAGGCCGTAGTCGCTGTCGTTGGCAAGCCGGATCGCCTCTTCCTCGCTGTCGAACGGGGTGACGACGAGGACCGGGCCGAACACTTCGTTGCGGGCGATCTCGCTTGTGGGATCTATTCCGGCAAGCACGGTGATCGGATAGAAGTAGCCTTCGCCGTGATCGCCCTCCATCCGGGCGCCGCCGCAGAGCACTTCGCCGCCTTGCTCCACGCCGCGACGGACCATGCCGTCGATCCGGTTCAGCGCGGTCTGCGAGATGACCGGGCCCATGAAGGTATCCATCGCGAAGGGATCGCCCACTTTCACATGCGCGGCCATGGCCTTCAGCATCTGGAGATAGGGTTCGTAGACCGCGCGCTCGACCAGCAGGCGGGTGCCGTTGACGCAGCCCTGTCCGTTGGCGCTGACCGCGCCGGAAAGCCCGCGCTTCGCCGCGGCCTGAAGGTCCGCATCGGCAAAGACGATCACTGCCGACTTACCGCCGAGTTCAAGGCCTACGGGCTTCAGCGTTTCGGACGCGTTGGCGAGGATTTTCCTGGCCGTCGCGCCGCTGCCGATGAATTCGATCTTGTCGATGCCGGGATGGCCGACCATCGCCGCGCCGACATCGGGGCCGCCGGTGACGAGGTTGACCACGCCCGGCGGGAAGCCCGCTTCGTGGATCGCCTCCATCAGTTTCATCAGTGACCAGGGCGCGAGTTCGGGGGCTTTCAGCACCACGCAGTTTCCGGCGGCGAGGGCGGGGGCCATGACCATCGTTGCGGCGAACAGAGGGCCGTTCCAAGGCACGATAACCCCGACGGTGCCGTAAGGCTCGTACATCACATAGTCGTGTGCGGGCCCGCCCCAGGTGGAGACGGTGCGCCCGTCGATCTTGTCCGCCCAGCCGCCGAAATAGCGGAACTTCTGCGCGGCATCGAAGCTCATGTGGCCGCCTGCGATCAGGATCGATCCGTTCTCCGCCGTCAGCAACGGCGTCATTTCGGCGGCACCGGCCTCGATTATCGAGGCGAGCCGGAACATCAGATCGCGCCGCCTGTCGCCGGGCAAGGCGCGCCATGCCGGATGCGCCGCTTTCGCGGCGGCGACCGCACGGTCAACGTCGTCGGGGGATGCGAGCCGGATTTCGCGCGTGATCCGGCCGGTGCCGGGGTAGACGTGGCCCCAGTCGATGCCATTGCCGGAGTGCGCCCTTTCCTCGCCGATGACCATTGAAAACTCGGGAAACGCCGAGATGTCCGGGTGTTGGAAGCCCATGCTCGTTTCAGTCCTCTCCGGGTGGCGACACGAGAAGTCGCTCTGATGAGAGGAAGGATATGGATCTAATATAAGCGGTCAATTGACTTGAATTCTCGGTAATGGCGCTCAAAGTATCGCTATATTTTTAATAATATGCATATTATTGGAGGATTCATGGAGCGCGTGCCGGGCCGACGCAAAGGCACCAATCTCGTGTTGCGAACCACGGAAACCTTGCGGAACCGCATTTTCGCCTGCGAGGCCGGGACCTTGCTCGGATCGCTGCATGAACTCGCACGCGACCTCGAAGTCGGCATCGTTACCCTTCAGCAAGCGGCCCGGGTGCTGGAACACGAAGGCTTGCTGGAAGTACGGCGTGGGCCAGGCGGCGGATATTATGGAACGCGGCCGGACGATGCCGCGCTGGAACGCGCGCTCGATTCCTACATGCGGATGAACCCGGCGGGCTACGAAGAAGCGCTGGACATGACGTCCCTGCTGTTCACTGAACTGGCGACGTCAGCCGCCCGCTGCACCGACCCGGCCCTGCGCGCGAAGCTGGCGGCATTGGACGATCGTGCCGGGTCGTTTCGCTCGATGGCGGAGTTCGGGGCGTTCGAACTCGAATTCCAGGACCTGCTGTTCAGGATGGTCCGCCGCCCGCTGTTCGAGATGCTTACGCGCGTGACCCTGCACTATGCGGCAACCCGTGCCGCTCCGGTCGTGGAGACTTTCGGGGCGGGTGTCGATTTCTGGCGCGCGGGGCGGCGGCGCATCATAGCTGCGATCCTTGCCAACGATGCCGACCTCGCGCGATTCGAGGCGAACCGGCAGAACCGGGAGGTCGTGATGGCGAGTCTGCAGACGCAGGATATGGCGATAGGTTCTGCATCAGTTGCTATTGAGAATGCGATTGACTCGCAATAAACCGGAAATATATGAGCCGTCTGGAGGGAACAGGGGGTTTCATGTTCAGGTTTTCGATATTGCTTTCAGGCGTCGCCGCTGCGGCGCTGACCGTTCCGGCGCAGGCCCAGCAGGCCGCGCCCGTCTATGATGGCGGCGGCCCGGACGATATCATCGTCACCGGCGAGAAAAGCGCCCGCACCCTGCAGGAAACGCCGACCAGCATCGCGGTAACGACGCCGCAGAAGATCGAGCAGGAAAACCTGATCACGATCCAGGACGTCTACAACCGCACCGCGAACATTTCGGAGACTTACGGCGCCTCCGGCTTCACCATTCGCGGGGTGAGCAATACCGGCGTCGGCGCGGGCGGTCAGGCCGATGCGGCCAGCGTCTATGTGGATGGTGCGCCGATCCCGAAGTGGGCGCTCTACGGCGGCCCGACGGACATGTGGGACGTCCAGCAGGTGGAAGTGCTGCGCGGGCCGCAGTCGACCATCCAGGGGCTGAATGCCCTTGCGGGCGGCATCGTCATCACCAGCAAGGATCCCAGCCTGGACCGCTGGACCGGCGATGCCCGCGTGCTCTGGACCGAGCATGACGATCGCACTTTCTCTGGCGCCGTGGGCGGCCCGATCGTGCGCGACGAACTGGGCGTGCGCCTTTCCGCCGAGCGCCGCGCCGATCGCGGGCTGGTGCGCAACGTCACGCGCGGCGGCTATGACGACGAACTGAAGTCGTTGAACCTGCGCGGAAAGATCAAGTGGACGCCGAGCGCGCTGCCGGGCCTGGAGGCCGTGGCGAGCTACAACCGGGTGCGGCGCGACGGCGGATATCTCTACGAATATTCCCGCACCGACGTGCCGGACTACTTCAACAACCGCATCTCCACCGGCGACCAGCCCAGCCGCGGCAAGATCGACAGTGATATCGCCGTGCTCAACCTGGGCTATGCGCTGGGCGACGGCCTCAAGCTGTCGAGCGTGACCTCGTGGAACCGGTCCAAGGTCCACTCGGTGATCGACACCGACGGCACGCCCGAAGACATCCAGGCGATCGACAACCGCTACCTCTACAAGACGCTGACGCAGGAGCTGCGCCTCAATTACGAGGGCGAGCGTCTCAGCGGCTTGCTGGGCGCCTGGTACTATCGCCGCACGGGCAGCATCGCGCAGAACAGCCGGGTGAACATCGCCACCCCGACCGCGACGATCGCCGGCCTGCTCCAGGCGAACGGGGCCACTGCCGCGCAGGCGCAGTTCATCAGCAATGCCTACGCCGCGCAGCTTCCCGTGATCCCGGTGCTCTACCAGGCCGATCAGCCGGAAAAGGTGGAGACCATGGCGATCTTCGCCGACGGGCGCTTCAAGCTGACGGATCGTCTTTCGCTGATCGGCGGTTTCCGCTTCGACCACGAGCGCAACCGTTATGCGGCCGAAACCGTGGCGACCTTCAACGGCACGCTGCCCGATCCCGCCTTCATGGGCGCCGCCTATGCGCCGATCATCGGCCTGATCAACCAGGGCGTGCTCGGTCTTGTCAGCGACGCATCGTCGCCCGCGGCCTCCAACGCGCGCACGTTCAATGCCTTCCTGCCCAAGGCGGGGATCAGCATGGACTGGACCCCGGACCTGACCACGGCCTTCACCGTGCAGCGCGCCTATCGTTCGGGCGGTTCCAGCCAGAACCCGGCCCGTGCCGAGCTGGTGCCCTACGATCCCGAATTCAGCTGGAACTACGAAGGATCGCTGCGTTCGAAATGGCTGGACGGGCGCCTGACGGTCAACGCCAACCTCTTCTACATGGAGTGGAAGGACCAGCAGGTCACCGCCTACTTCGGCCTCAACGCCTATGACTACAACACCGTCAACGCCGCCGGATCGCACCTCTACGGCTTCGAGCTGGAAGCCACCGCGAAAGTGGCGAACGGCATCGACGTCTATGCCTCTGTCGGCCATGTCCGCACCAAGTTCGACGACTTTACCCTGCCCACCGGCGCGACCAGCACGGTCGATCTGCAGGGCACGCAGTTCCCCTATGCGCCCCGCTGGACGCTTGCGGGCGGGGTGAATGCGCAGTTCGGCGGCGGCTTCACCGCCAACCTCAATGCCAATTACCGCACTTCGGTGTTCACCGGCGTGGGACAGGATCAGGCCCAGTACAAGGTTTCCGCCCGCACCGTGGTCAATGGCAGAATCGGCTACGAGACGGGCAACTGGTCGATCTTCGGCTTCGTGCGCAACCTCTTCAACGAGGAATACAAGCAGTACGAATATGCGGCGATCAACCAGGCCATCCTGGGCGAACCGCAGACCTTCGGCATCGGCGCGGGAGTGCATTGGTGATCGTCTGGGCCAGCCTGCTGCTGCTGGCGGGAGGCGCGCTGGGCGCCTTCCTGCTGCGGCGCTCGTGGCAGCAGCGTGACGGTTCGGCCCCCGGCATGATTGCCGGGGGCTGGTTCGTTCTGCTGGGACTTGTCCTGGCCTCGGCCTTCCTCATCGGCCCCGTGAAGGGAACCGCGCTGGCCCTCGTCATGGAGGGGATCGGCGCACTGCTGGTGATCTGGCAGGGCCGGGTCCGGCGCAAGGCGGCCCGTCTTCGCGATGCGGAGGCGGCGCCCGAACCGCTGGAGGAGCCGGGCCGGTTCTGGCGCGGGGTGCTGCGGACCCTGCTGGCGGGGCCGCTGGGCATGACCGCGGCCATGGGGGTCGCCTTCTGCGTGACCGTCTATCTGCCGGGCGATCCGCGCACGCGCATCGTGCTGGGCGGCTTGCTGATGCCCGTGCTATGGGGCCTTGCGATGACCTGGACGCTCGCCGACCGCCGCCTGCTGCGCGCGACGGCAGTGCTGGTCGGTGCCAGCGTGATCGGCTTCGGTCTTGCTCATCTGGGAGCTTCGGCATGAGCAATACCCGCAAGAAACAGTGGCGCTGGCCGATCTCGCCGGAAACGGTGCGGTCGGTGCTGAGCAGCCATTCGATTCTCGGACTGGCCTTCGCGGCAGTGATCTACCTTGTCTGCCTGACCGGAACCCTGGCGGTATTCGCGCCCGATCTGGAGCGCTGGGAAGTTCCCGCCACGCCTGTCGCCCGCACCCTGAGCGATGCGGCGGCGGCGCGGGCCCTTGCCGAAGGCGCGAAACACATCCCCGCCGATACCGCGCTCTACCTCGCGCTGCCGACCCCCGCGAAGGAAGGCGCTTCGCTGACCGCGTTCAGCCCGACCTTCGAGCGCAAGTGGGCCGTGGCCGAGGACGGGTCGCTTTCCGATCTCGAAGCCGTCTGGACGGAATTCCTGATCCACCTTCACGTCAACCTGCACCTGCCCCGCAGCTGGGGCGAGTTCATCGTCGGCCTTACCGGCGTGGCGCTGCTGTCCTCGCTGGTCTCGGGCATTCTCGCCCATCCGCGCGTCCTGCGCGATGCCTTCCACTTGCGGCTGGGCGGTTCGCGGCGATTGCAGGAGGCGGACCTGCACAACCGCCTGGGTATCTGGGCGCTGCCGTTTCATTTCACGCTGGCACTGACCGGGGCGCTGCTGGGGCTCAGCACCATCATCGTCGCGGTGCTGGCCCTGCTGCTCTACCCGGAGGGCGGCATGAAGAAGGTCTACGAGCTGTTCCTCGATGCGCCGCCACCGGTCGATGCACGGGCGGCGCCCATGCCCGACGTTGCCGCGCTCATCGCCGAGGCCCGCGCCCGCGCGCCCGAGGCGGCGCCGCAGAACGTCGTGGTCGAACGTCCCGGCCGCGCCGACATGCGCGTCACGGTAACGAGCGGCCGCGCCAAGCTGCTGGTTCAGCAGGACGAGACCAAGTTCGATGCCGGGGGAAGGATCGCGGGAGAGGAGCACCCGCAGGACTTCGTGACGGGCACGCGCATCCTCGGCGGCATCGGCCAACTGCACTTCGGCTGGTACGGCGGACTGCCGGTGCGGATCGCCTATGGGCTGCTGGGTATCGCGCTCTGCGTGGTGACGTCCAGCGGGGTGACGATCTGGCTTGCCCGCCGCCGCGGCCGGGGACGGCCCGCCCCGCAGTGGGAGCGGATCTGGGCTGCGGTATGCTGGGGGCAACCGGTGATCCTGACCCTGACGGCGCTCCTCTCCTGGTTCGCACCCGAAGCATCGCTGCCCACCGTCTGGCTGGTCCTGACCGTGCTGTCGATCATGGCCTCCGCTTTGGCGCGAACGGTTCCGGGACCTTCGCTTGCGCGGATCTGGCGCCGGGCACTTGCGGCTCTGCTGGTCGTCCTGGCCCTTATCCACGGCGCGGCGGCGCTGCCGAAGGGCGGATCGCTGCTGGTCGATGGGTTGCTGATGGCAGGCGCGCTGGCACTCTTCGCCGGAGAACTTCGCACGCGCGCCAAGCCCGTCGCAGCCTGAGGAATACCCCAAAATTGGGCCAGTCGTTCAGGAAAGGGAACGCCTGGTGATGAATGCCGTTCATGAGGGCATACGATTTCACACAGTGCCCGATAGCGTAATCATGCGTTATCGTGGCGAATGGACGGAAACTGCCGTCCAGGTGCGAAGGACGGGCAATGAACGAAACGGCGGAGACGGCGGCGGGCGAAACGTCGCATTTTGAGGTATCCAGACGTGCGGTTCTGGCAGGAGGCGCTGCCAGCGTGGGTATTTCCGCCATTCCGTCGGTAGCGGAAGGAGCGGCACCCATGGCACAGCAACCCCCGGCGATGGCGGTTACTTTCAAAGTGAACGGCAAGGCGCAAGCGTTGATGCTCGACACCCGCACCACGCTGCTGGACGCGCTGCGCGATCACATCGGCCTGATGGGCACCAAGAAGGGCTGCGATCATGGCCAGTGCGGCGCCTGCACGGTCCTGGTCAACGGAACGCGCATCAATTCATGTCTCAGCCTGGCGGTCATGCACGAAGGCGATGCGGTGACGACCATCGAGGGCCTCGGCACGCCGGAGCAATTGCACCCGATGCAGGCGGCCTTCGTAAAGCATGACGGATTTCAGTGCGGCTACTGCACGCCGGGTCAGATCTGCTCCGCCGTGGCGGTGCTCGAAGAGATCAGGGCGGGCATTCCCAGCCATGTGCAGGGCGATGTCGGCACGGCGCCGGAAATGAGCTTGCCGGAAATGCGCGAACGCATGAGCGGCAATATCTGCCGCTGCGGCGCCTATTCCAACATTGCCGAAGCCATGGCGGAAGTGGCGGGCGTGCGGATCGCGGAAACGCATGGTGCGCAGAGCGATGCGGGAGCGGAAGCATGAAGGCCTTCACCTATGAACGGGCCAGGACACCCGCCGCAGCCGCAGCCGCCGTCGCCGGAAACAAGGGCGCCAAGTTCATCGCGGGCGGCACCAACCTGCTCGACCTGATGAAGCTGGAGATCGAGACGCCCACCCATCTGGTGGACGTGCAGGATCTCGGCCTCGACCGGATCGAGGAGACGAAGGAAGGCGGCCTGCGCATCGGCACGCTTGTCAGCAATACCGCGCTGGCGGCGGATCGGCGCGTGCGCAAGGATTACGGCGTGCTCACCCGCGCCATCGTCGCGGGCGCCTCTGGCCAGCTGCGCAACAAGGCGACCACGGGGGGCAACCTGCTCCAGCGCACGCGTTGCCCTTATTTCTACGATACCAACCAGGCCTGCAACAAGCGCAAGCCGGGATCCGGCTGCGCGGCGATCGGCGGGTTCAGCCGCCAGCTCGGCGTGATCGGCACCAGCGATTCCTGCATCGCCACGCATCCCAGCGACATGGCGATCGCCTTGCGCGTGCTCGATGCCGCGGTGGAGACGGTCGATGCCTCGGGCAAGGCCCGCAGCATCGTGATCGGCGAATTCCACCGCCTGCCGGGCAATACCCCGCATCTGGAAAACGTGCTCCAGCCGGGCGAGCTGATCACGGCCGTCACGCTGCCAAAGCCGATCGGCGGGCGGCATTTCTACCACAAGGTCCGCGACCGCGCGTCCTATGCCTTTGCGCTCGTTTCGGTAGCTGCGGTCCTGAACGAGGACGGCAGCGGCCGCGCGGCCTTCGGCGGCGTGGCGCCCCGGCCCTGGCGGGTCGAGGCGGCCGATGCGCAGATGCGCAGCGGTGCGGGCGCCGTGGCGAAGACGGCCTTTGCCGAGGCGCGCCCCACCCACGAGAACGCCTTCAAGGTCGCACTGGCCGAACGGACTTTGGCAGCGCTTATCGCGGAGAACCGGGCATGAAGTTCGACACGCCTGCGGGCACCAACCCGATCGACACGATGAAGGTCATCGGCCAGGCGGTCGACCGCGTGGACGGCAAACTCAAGACCACGGGGCAGGCGCCCTATGCCTATGAGCACGGCGAGATCCCCGGAAAGCCGGCCTATGGCTACATCATCGGCGCGGCCATCGCCAAGGGACGGATCGCTGCCATGAACACGGCAGAGGCCAAACGGATGCCGGGCGTTCTCGCGATCGTCTCGGCCGAGAATGCGCAGCCGCTGGGCAAGGGCAGCATGAATACCGCCAAGCTCCTCGGCGGGCCGGTGGTCGAGCATTACCATCAGGCCGTTGCGGTGGTGGTGGCGGAAAGCTTCGAACAGGCGCGCAGCGCCGCCAATGCCGTGCGCATCGAGTACGAGCGCGGCGCGGGGCGTTTCGATCTCGTCAAGGAAAAGCCGGGCGCACAGCCGCTTACCGGCAACGATGCCGATACCCATACGGGCGATTTCGCAGGAGCCTTCGCCTCGGCGCCGGTGCAGGTGGATCAGACGTACACCACGCCCGACCAGAACCACGCGATGATGGAGCCTTTCGCCACGATCGCCTGGTGGGACGCGGATGCGCTGTCGGTCTGGACGTCGAACCAGATGATCGCGTGGAACAAGCGCGAACTGGCCGCGACGTTCAAGTTGCCGCCGGAGAAAGTCCACGTTCGCTCGCCTTTCATCGGCGGCGGTTTCGGGGGCAAGCTGTTCCTGCGCGCCGATGCGGTCATGGCGGCGCTGGGCGCGAAGGCCTGCGGCAGGCCGGTCAAGATCGCGATGCCGCGCCCGCTCATGCTCAACAATGCGACGCACCGCCCCGCGACGATCCAGCGCATCCGGCTGGGCGCGACCAGGGACGGCAAGCTGACGGCGATCGGCCATGAAAGCTGGTCGGGCGACCTGCCCGGCGGCGGCCCGGAATCGGCGACCCAGCAGACCAAGCTGCTCTATGCCGGGGCCAACCGCCTCACCGCCCTGCGGCTGGCCGAACTCGACCTTCCCGAAGCCAATGCGATGCGCGCGCCGGGCGAGGCACCGGGCCTCATGGCGCTGGAGATCGCCATCGACGAGATGGCGGAGAAGCTGGGCATGGACCCGGTGAAGTTCCGCGTGCTCAACGATACCCAGGTCGATCCCGAGCACCCGGAACGGCCGTTCTCGCAGCGTAACCTGGTGCGTTGTCTGGAAGAGGGCGCAGACCGGTTCGGCTGGAACCGTCGCAGCGCAAAACCGGCGCAAATGCGCGAAGGGCGCTGGCTGATCGGCATGGGCGTGGCGGCAGCCTTCCGCAACAACATCAACATGACCTCGGCCGCGCGGGTGAGGCTGGCCGGTGACGGCGTGGTCACCGTCGAGACCGACATGACCGACATCGGCACCGGATCCTACACGATCATCGCCCAGACCGCGGCGGAGATGATGGGGCTGCCGGTCGAGAAGGTGCGGGTGAAGCTGGGGGATTCCTCGTTCCCGGCCTCGGCCGGTTCGGGCGGTCAGTGGGGTGCCAACAGCGCCACCTCGGGCGTCTATGCGGCCTGTGCGAAGCTGCGCGACATGGCCGCGCAGAGCCTGGGCATGGATCCGGCTTCGGCCGAGTTCTCGGATGGCCGGGTACGCGCGGGCAACCGCTCGGCGGCCTTGGCCGAGGCGGCGAAAGCGGGCGAACTCGTGGCCGAAGAGACGATGCAGTGGGGCGATCTGGGGAAGAAGTTCCAGCAATCGACTTTCGGCGCGCATTTCGTCGAGGTGGCGGTGGACTCTTACACTGGCGAGACGCGGGTGCGGCGCATGCTGGCGGTCTGCGCGGCAGGGCGCATCCTCAATCCCAAGACCGCGCGCAGCCAGGTGATCGGCGCCATGACCATGGGCGTCGGCGGCGCGCTGATGGAGGAACTGGCGGTGGACAAGCGCTTCGGCTTCTTCGTCAATCACGATCTGGCCGGATACGAAGTGCCGGTTCACGCCGACATTCCGCATCAGGACGTGGTGTTCCTGGACGAGGCGGACGACAAGGTCTCGCCGATGAAGGCCAAGGGCGTGGGCGAACTCGGCCTCTGCGGCGTGGGCGCGGCAGTGGCCAATGCCGTCTACAACGCCACCGGCGTGCGGGTGCGGGACTATCCGATCACGCTCCACAAGTATCTGGCGAAGCTGCCCGCCATCGCCTGAGAGTCCGTTTGAAAAATGCCCGTAAGGGCATTTTCAGAGCGGCACCGGCCCACGCCCCCACCCGACCACCCAACGGTAGTATCCTGCGGGTGGTCGGGTGGGGGCGTGGGCCGGTGCCGCAAAAATTCGCCTTCAGCGAATTTCCAAACGGACTCTGACAGCCTCTTCGTCGTCCCCGCGCGGGCGGGGACGACGGGCCTGGCTCAGCAAGACAGCAGATCTGCAACCAGCTCCGGCGCGGAGGGGAAGTAGAAATGCATGTAGCTTGCAGTGAGCGAGCCATGCCGGAAGATCCGCTCGCCCTTGCGCCCATCCGGGGTCCGGGCGAGCGCCACGGGTTCAAGGGCGGTTTCCAGCCGCGAATAGTGGAAGGTATGCCCGCGCACCGCATGGCCGGACAGTTCCGCTTCCTGCATGCCGAGGGCGACCAGTCGTTTCTGCATGGCCGCGCGGGCGGGCAGTAGGCCGAGCATCGGTGCGCGGGTGCCTGCAGCATCTTCCAGCCTTTCGCAAGCATAGAGCATGCCGCCGCACTCGGCCAGGATCGGGCGCTCGGCCAGAAAGTGCGCGCGGATCGCTTCCACCATCGCACGGTTGGCACTGAGCGCGGCGAGATGAAGCTCGGGATAGCCGCCCGGCAGCCAGAGCGCATCGCAGTCCGGCAAGGCGGCGTCGCGTAGGGGCGAGAAGAAAGCCAGCCGCGCACCCGCACTTTCCAGGAACGCGAGATTGGCCGGGTAGATGAAACCGAAGGCCTCGTCGCGGGCCACGGCTATGCGTTTTCCGGCCAGCGCTGAAGCCGCAGGGGCTTCAGAGGCGGGTTTCGGAAACGGCACAGGCTCGGGCAGCCAGAGGGCGCTTTCGGGAAGCAGCTCGGCGGCGCGGTCGATGCGGGCTTCGAGATCGGCGATCTCGCCTGCCTGCACCAGGCCGAGATGGCGTTCGGGAAGGCCCATGCCGTCGTCGCGCGGCATGGCGCCCAGCCATTGCACGCCACCCGGCATGCCGCGTTCCAGCAGCTGCGCATGGCGATCACTGCCCACACGGTTGGCAAGCACGGCGGCCAGCGTCACGTCCTTGCGGTATGTCGCCAGCCCGTGGACCAGTGCGCCGAAGGTCTGCGCCATCGACGAACCGTCCAGCACCGCCATGACCGGCAGGCCGAAGTGCCGGGCAAGGTCGGCGGAAGAGGGCGTGCCGTCGAACAGCCCCATCGCGCCTTCGACGAGGATGAGGTCGGCCTCCCGTGCCGCATCGTGCAGCAGCGCGCGGCACTGGTCCTCTCCGCACATGAACAGGTCGAGCTGATGGACCGGGGCGCCGCTGGCGACTTCGTGAACCATGGGATCGAGGAAGTCCGGCCCGCATTTGAACACCCGCACCCGCCGTCCTGCCCGGACGTGGCGGCGGGCAAGGGCGGCCGTGGCGAGCGTCTTGCCCTGTCCCGACGAAGGCGCGGTGACGAGCAGTGCAGGGCAGGCCGTCATCGGCGTGTCCGTCATCGTACGGGCCGCAGATATCGCCCGGACGGGCAGGTTCCAGGATGGCGCATGTTCAATTCCCCCCTTCGGTACAGACGCACGAATGTCGTCACGCGAAGGAGCCTCCCCCCACGGGAGGCATGGCCCTCGTCCGCCCGGTACATCCCGCCCGCGCGAAGGATCGACGGCGAGGGGCCGGTTTCCTGACTTCCCGGATCCTCGCGCCTTCCGCCGCCTTCTCGGTAAGCCGTCAGGCTCCAATGGCGTTTCGGCGGGGCGCATCCCCGGTTACAGTTGCGGGCGCAGTGCCGGCTGCCACGGACGATCTGCCGTGGTCCGGGCTTCCCGATCAAGCCCTTGCGGGCACCCCTTGCACCCGGCACGACTATGGAACTTCGCAGGTTCGCGCAAGCGCCTCTCATCTTGCGCCGCCGACCTCGCGGCGATAGGGGCGCTGCTGCGACAGGTTCCCCGCGAGGGGATCAAAAGGGAACTCGGGTGAAAGCCCCGGGCTGCCCCTGCAACTGTAAGCGGCGAGCCGTGCGGCCATTTCGCCATTGGGGGTGCAAGCCTCTGAGAAGGCGGCCGAAACGGCATTGACCCGTGAGCCAGGAGACCTGCCTGCCGCAGTCGTTCTTCGACCGGACAGGGTGAGCCGGCCGAACGGGGCATTTCCTCGCCGAGCGACAGCCATTGCCGTGCCGGTTTGCGGCGCGAAGGGGCCTGTCGCCGTCTGTCGCGGCTGCACGTCCTTCGCCTTGCATATCGGCCCGGTCGGGTTCGATCGCTGGCTTGAAGGACATGCCGTGAACTGCCGAATTACCACTGCCACCACTCTTGCTCTTGCCCTGACCGCCTATCCTTTCGCGGCCCAGGCCGAAGACGCCGACGACGCCTCGTCGGACCGTATCGTCGTCTCCGTGCTGCGCACCCCGGTCGCGGCCGACCGCGTGGCAGACAGTGTGACCGTGCTGGACGAAGCGCAGATCGTCGCCGCGCAGCCCATCGCCCTTACCGATATCCTGCTGCGCACGCCCGGCATCAGCCTGTCGCGCAACGGCGGCTACGGCACCACCACCTCGCTGCGTATCCGCGGCGCCGACGCCGGGCAGTCGGTCATGGTGATCGACGGCATGCGCCTGTCGGACGCTTCGTCCACGGCGGGGGGCTACGGCTTTTCGACGCTCTTCGTGGACGATGCCGAACGGATCGAGATCCTGCGCGGGCCGCAGTCGATTCTCTGGGGCAGCGACGCCATCGGCGGCGTCGTCAACGTTCGCACCCGCCGTCCGACCGAGCCGCTGGAAGGCAGCTTTGCCGTGGAAGCGGGAACCCATGACACCGTTTCCGCGCGCGCCGGTCTGGGCGGCACGTCCGAAGCGATCGACTGGCGCATCGCCGCCTCGCGCTTCACCACCGACGGCATTTCGGCCCGTTCCAACGGCACCGAGGACGACGGTTTCCAGCGTTCCTCCGCCAGCGGCACCCTGACGTTTCGCATCATGCCGGACGTTTCGCTAGACTTGCGCGGTTACTGGTCCGATTCCCGCAACGATTTCGACGGGACCTCGGGCGATACGCGCGCTTATGGCCGGACCGAGGAATGGTCGGGCTATGCCGGGCTAAACTTCGCGCTGCTCGGCGGGAAGCTGGTGAACCGGGTCGCCGTGCTCCAGACCGAGACCGACCGGGCAAACTACGATCCCGCGCGCTCCATCCGCCAGATCACGTTCGACGCCCACGGCCGGGTCCGCCGCTTCGAATATCAGGGCACCTACACGTTCTCGGAAGCCGTCCAGGCCGTGTTCGGGGCCGAACGCGAGGAGCAGCGCATGACCACGGCCTCGCCGTCGAACAGCGCCGCGCCCTACACGCTCACCCCGACGAAAGCCGATACCGACAGCGTCTACGGAGAGCTTCGCGTGACGCCGCTGACCGGGCTGACCCTGAACGGCGGTGCGCGTTACGACCATCAGTCGCGCTTCGGCGGCAATACGGTGTTTTCGGCAGGCGCGGTCTATACGCCCAACCAGGGGGCCACGGTGCTGCGCGCCAGCTATGACGAGGGCTTCAAGGCGCCCTCGCTCTACCAGCTTTTCAGCATGTACGGCGTGGACGATCTCAAGCCCGAAAAGGCCAAGGGCTGGGAAGTCGGTGCCGAGCAGGGCTTCGGCGAAGTGCTGCGGCTTTCGGCCACATGGTTCGAGCGCGATACCGACAATCTGATCGACTTCGCCTATTGCCCGACCAGCGGCGCCCTGCCGGACATCTGCATGGTTCCCGGCACTGCGACCTCGCGCTTCGGCTACTATGCCAACGTCAAGGCCAGCCATGCGCGAGGGCTGGAACTGGCCGCTTCGGCAAAGTGGGGCATTTTCTTCGCCGAGGGCAACTACAGCTGGATCGAGGCGGAGGACCGTACCCCGGACAGCGCCACTTATGGTCGCCAGCTCCAGCGCGTGCCGCGTCATCTGGCCAATGTCGAGGCGGGGGTGGACCTGCCGCAGGGTCTGCGCGCCAGCGTCGCCGCCCGCTATTCGGGCGAAAGCTACAATGCCGCCACCGGAACCGCCAAGCTGGACGACTATTGGCTGGTGGACTTGCGCGCGCAGTGGCAGGTCATGGAAAACCTCACTCTTCAAGGACGTATCGAAAACGTGGGCGACGAGAAGTACGAGACCGTGAGCGGTTACGGCACGCTCGGCCGCACCGTCTATCTGGGCGTGAGGAGCCGGTTCTGATGTTGCAGCCCGTCGAACCCGGTCCTTCGGTGGTCGTATGCAATACCTGCCGCCATTCCGCCGAAGCCCGCGAGGATGCGGATGGGCGGCGCGGCGGCGCGGTGCTGGCGGAGGCCATGCGCGCGGCGCAGGCAGCCGACCCGGCGCTCAGGGGCGTGGCGGTGCAGGAAATGCCCTGCCTCTTTGCCTGCCAGCGCCATTGTACGGTGGCGATCCGCGCGCCCGGCAAGCTCGGCTACGTGCTGGGCGACTTCGTGCCGGATGAGGACGCAGCCCGTGCGATCCTGGAGTATGCCGTGCGCCATGCCGCCAGCGAGCATGGGCAGGTGCCGTACCGGGAGTGGCCGCAAGGCGTGAAGGGGCATTTCATCACCCGCACCCCGCCGGAAGGCTTCGTCGCCGCATGATCCGCTTCGAGAACCGCGCTGCCTTCGCCGAGGCACTGGCCGATCTGCCCGAACCGGACGAGGCGGCGCTGGAGGCCGCGCGCAGCCGCCAGTCGGTGCTGACAAAGCCGGCGGGATCGCTGGGACGGCTGGAGGAGATCGCGATCTTCATGGCGGGCTGGCAGCGGCGCGAGCGCCCCCGCGCCGAGCTTGTCCGCGCGGCGATCTTCGCGGGTAACCACGGCGTCGCGGCGCGCGGCGTCAGTGCCTATCCTCCCGAAGTCACGGTGCAGATGGTCGCCAATTTCGAGGCAGGCGGCGCGGCGATCAATGCGCTGACGGCGGCCTGCGGCGCCGACCTGCGCGTGGTTGCGCTCGAACTCGACCGTCCGACAGGCGACATCACCTGCGAACCCGCCATGAGCGAGGCGGAGTGCCTTTCCGCGCTCAATGCCGGGGCGGCGGCGGTCTCGGCGGACAGTGACCTGTTCTTCGTGGGCGAGATGGGCATCGGCAATACCACGCCCGCCGCCGCGCTCGCCGCGCAGGTCTTTGCTGGTGCGCCCGGTGATTGGGTGGGGCGCGGCACCGGGGTCGACGATGCGGGCGTGGCGCGCAAGGCCGAGGCCGTGGCGGCAGCGCTGGCGCTTCATGGCGCGCACTGCACGGACGCCTTCGAGACCCTGCGGCGCCTTGGCGGGCGCGAGATCGCGGCCATGGCCGGGGCGGTGCTGGCGGCGCGACTGCTGCGGGTGCCGGTCCTGCTCGACGGGTTCGTCGCCTGCGCGGCGGCGGCGCCGCTGCTGGCCGACAATGCCGCTTTCCTTTCGCACTGCCTGGCCGCGCACTGTTCGGCCGAGGCCGGGCATGTTCGCCTGCTGGAACGCTTCGGCCTCGATCCCCTGCTCCATCTCGGCATGAGGCTGGGCGAGGGGTCGGGCGCGGCAGTGGCGGTGCAGATCGTGCGCTCGGCACTTGCTGCGCATGACGGCATGGCGACTTTCGCCGAAGCTTCCGTGGCAGGCGCCGGGGCGGCTTCGGCGTGAACGGAATCCTTGTCCACCTGATGCGACACGGCGCGCCGCAGGAGCCTGGCCTCCTGCTGGGGCACCGGGACGACGCGCCGACCCCGGCCGGTGTGGCGCGCTGCATCACGCGGGCGGCGGGGCTGGCGTTCGACCGTATCGTCTCCTCCGATCTGCGCCGTTCGAGCATTCCCGCCGCGCAGATCGCCGTGATCCGCAGGCAGCGCCACGATCTGGATCCGCGCTGGCGGGAAATCGACTTCGGGGCATGGGACGGGCTTGCGCCGCAACAGCTGGATCCCGCCGTCCAGGCGCGGTTCTGGGATGACCCGGAAACTTTCGCCCCGCCCGGCGGCGAGCGCTGGTCGCACCTTTGCGCGCGCGTCGGCGATGCCCTGATGCAGATCGACCGTGCGAGCCTGATCGTCACCCACGGCGGCGCCATGCGCGCGGCGCTTTCGGTGCTGTTCGGGTTCGACCATCGGCAGGTCTGGGCCTTCGAACTGCCTTACGGCGCGCTCGTCAGCCTGCGCCTCTGGCCGGGCGAAGGGCTTCCCGCCGCGCAGATCCTGACGCTGGACAGTGGAAAGCCGGGATGAGAGGTCTGGTCCTCGCCCTCCAGTTCCTGACGCGGCTGCCGCTCCCGGCGGTGCGGGCCGATGGGGCGGATTTTGCGAAGTCCATGCGCTGGTTTCCCGTCGCGGGCCTCGCCGTAGGCGGCGTGGTGGCCGGGGGCTGGTGGCTTGGCGGCTTTCTGGGTGACCGGTGGCTGGCGGCGCTGCTGGGCCTTGCCGCCTGGGTGGGCGTGACCGGGGCGCTCCATCTCGACGGTCTGGGCGATGTGGCCGACGGTGCCGGTGCGGCACACAAGGACAGGGCGCGGCTCTCGGCGGTCATGGCCGATCCGCACCTGGGCAGTTTCGCCGTCGTGGCGATCGGTCTGCAATTGCTGGCCAAGCTGGTGCTGCTCCATGCGCTGGAGCCGGGGCAGGTCTGGGCCCTGCTGCTGGTGGCCCCGCTCGCCCGGATCGCGCCGCTGGCCTGGACCTTGGCGCTGCCGCCGCTGCACGAAGGTCTCGGCAGCCGCTTTCGCAGCGCGGTAAACGGGTGGCATCCGGGCCTGTGGGGCATTGTGGCGATGGCGCTCGGCCTGCTGGTCGCGCCGCCGCTGTTGGCGCTGTTCCTTGCCGTTCCCGCCTGGGGCTACTGGCTGCACCGCAAGATAGGCGGCATTTCGGGTGACGGCCATGGCGCCGGGATCGAGGTGGTCGAAACCTTGCTGCTGCTCGCGCTGGTGATCCTGCGATGAGCCATGCTTTCCTCTTCCACGGCGGCCGCGTGAGCGAGGCGGCACGGGCCTATGGCGGATTGCCGGAGGACTGGCTGGACCTTTCGACCGGCCTCAACCCCAAACCTTGGCCTGCTGCCGGAGCCGGTGCGGGCGCGGTGGACTGGACGGACTTGCCCGATCCCGATGCGCTGGCCCAGCTCGAAACCGCAGCCGCGCGCCACTTCGGCGTGGCGCCGAACTTGTGCTGCGCCGTGCCCGGCAGCGAGACGGCGCTTCGTCTGCTGGCAAGGGCGCTGGACCTGCCGGGGCGCGCGCTGGTCCCGGCCTATCGCACGCACCGGGAAGCCTTCTATCCCTCCCGGCCCGCCCGCTTCGGAGAACAGCCCGGCGCGAAGGAAGTCTTCGTCCTGGCCAATCCCAACAACCCGGACGGCGCGCTGCGCGATCCCGAGGCGATCGTCGAATGGGCGGAGCGGATCGACGCCAGCGGCGGCTTCTTGGTCGTCGACGAAGCCTTCGCCGATTGCCACCCCGAAGCTAGCGTCGCCCGCGCCGTCGCGCCGGGGCTGCGGCTGATCGTGCTGCGCTCGTTCGGGAAGTTCTTCGGCCTTGCCGGGTTGCGGCTGGGTTTCGTGCTGGGGCCGCCGGCGCTCATGATGCTGCTGCGTCAGTTGCTGGGAAGCTGGCCGGTTCATGCGGCCGCGCTCGCGCTGGGCAGGGCGGCCTATGAGGACAGCGCCTGGATCGCCCGCACACGCGCCGCGCTGCCCATTCGCGCCGAGGCGCTCGACGGCGTGCTGCGCCGTCACGGCCTTGAGCCGGTGGGAGATTGCCCGCTGTTCCGGCTCGTGACCGGCTGCGAGGGACAGGCGCTGTTCGAACGGCTGGCCCGCGCGCGCATCCTTGTCCGGCCCTTCGCGGAGTTTCCCGACTGGGTGCGCTTCGGTGTTCCCGCCGATCCGGCCGCGCTCGCCCGTCTCGATGCGGCGCTGGCCGGGGGGCGTCCATGATCGAGCCGGTCGCCTTTGCCGCCATGGCGCTGGAAGGCGCGTTCGGCTGGCCGGGGTGGCTCTATCGGGCGATCGGCCATCCGGTGGGGCTTTTCGCGAAAGTCATCTCCGGCTGCGAGCGCAAGCTCAATCGCGCGGACTGGTCCGACATGGCCCGGCGGCTTGCCGGGCTCGCCGCGATGCTGGGACTGATCGCGGCTGTTCTGGTCGCCATGGCATTGGTGGTCTGGCTGGTGCGCGGGACGGCCGGGAACTGGGCATGGCTCCTGCTTGCGACCCTGGCCTGGCCTGCGCTTGCGGCGCGCAGCCTGGACGATCACGTCCGCCCGCTCCTCGCCGCATTGGAGGCAGGCGATCTCGCGGAAGCGCGCCATGCGGTCGGCATGATCGTCGGCCGCGACACGGCTGGGCTCGATGCGCCCGGCGTCGTCCGCGCGGCGATCGAGAGCCTGGCCGAGAGCTTCTGCGACGGCGTGGCAGCGCCGGTGTTCTGGCTGCTGGTCGGCGGCGTGCCGGGCATCTGGGCCTACAAGGCGATCAACACGGCGGACAGCCTGATCGGCCACCCCGAGGAGCCGCTACGCGCCTATGGCTGGGCGGCGGCCCGGATCGACGATCTGGCGAATTTCGCGCCAGCAAGGCTGTCGGGCATGCTGCTTTGTATGGTGGGCGGCACCGGCGCGCGTGGAGGTTGGCGGATCATGCTGCGCGACCATGGCCGCCACGCCTCGCCCAACGCCGGATGGCCCGAGGCGGCGATGGCGGGGGTGCTGGGCGTGCGGCTCGCCGGACCGATCCTCTACGACGGGGTGCTTGCCCCCAAGCCCTGGATCGGGGAGGAGGGCGCCGTTGCAGGCGCGGCGGATTTGCGGCGGGCGCTGGCGGTCTATCGCCGGGCCTGCGTCTTTCTCGCCCTGATAGTGCTGGGAGTAGCATGGCTGGTTTGATGTTGCAGGGCACCGGGTCGGACGTCGGCAAGTCCGTGCTGGTCGCGGGACTGTGCCGCGCCCTTGCCAATCGCGGGCTGAAAGTCCTGCCGTTCAAGCCCCAGAACATGTCCAACAACGCGGCGGTGACGCCCGAAGGCGGCGAGATCGGCCGGGCGCAGGCGCTTCAGGCGCTGGCGGCGCGGGTGCCGCTTCATGTCGATATGAACCCCGTGCTGCTGAAGCCGCAGGCCGACCGGACCTCGCAGCTCGTGGTTCACGGCGAAGTGCGCGGTACGCTCGGCAGCGCCAACTTCCGCGAGGCGCGCCGCTCGCTTCTGCCCGAAGTCCTGGCAAGCTACCGGCGGCTGGAGGCGCGCTGCGACCTCGTGGTGGTGGAAGGCGCCGGTTCGCCCGCAGAGATCAACTTGCGCGCCGGGGATATCGCCAACATGGGCTTCGCGCGCGAGGCTGCGGTGCCGGTCGTGCTCGTGGGCGATATCGACCGGGGCGGGGTGATCGCGGCGGTGGCGGGCACGCGGGCCGTGATCGACCCCGAGGACGCAGCGATGATCCGGGGTTTCCTCATCAACAAGTTCCGCGGCGATCCGGCGCTTTTCGCGGATGGCTATGCGGCCATCGAGCGGCTCTCGGGCTGGCGAGGCTATGGCGTCATGCCCTGGGCCCACGCGGTTGGTCGCCTGCCCAGCGAGGATGCCGTCGTGCTGGAGCGCGGGCTGGGCGGGGGCAGCGGCAAGCTGCTGGTCGCCTGCCCGATCCTGCCGCGTATCGCCAATTTCGACGATCTCGATCCGCTCCGGCAGGAATCGGGCGTGGATGTGGCGATGATCCCGCCGGGCACACCGATCCCGGCCGACGCGGCGCTGATCGTCCTGCCCGGCTCCAAGGCGACGATGGCCGACATGGCGTTCATGCGCGCCGAGGGCTGGGATATCGATGTGCTGGCCCATCACCGGCGCGGCGGCATGATCCTCGGCATCTGCGGCGGCTACCAGATGCTGGGGCGCAGGATCGCCGATCCGCTCGGCATCGAGGGCGCGCCCGGCGAGATCGCGGGGCTGGGCCTGCTCCCGGTGGATACCGTGCTCGGCAACCGCAAGGCACTGCGCGAGGTTGCGGGCAGGGCGCTTGGGGCTGTGTTCGAGGGTTACGAGATGCACATGGGTGTGACGGAGCGGAAAAATGCCGCTCCTTTCGCACTGCTGGACGGCGACAGGAGCGATGGCGCCGTGGATGCGGCAGGGCGCGTCATGGGCACTTATTGCCACGGTCTGCTCGCTTCGACGCCGCTGCGTGCCGAACTGCTGGCACGGCTGGGCGGCAGAAGCGACGGGCTGGACCATCACGCCGGGGTCGATGCCGCGCTCGATGAACTGGCTACCGAAATGGAGCGGCATGTGGACATCGACGGCCTGCTGGCGTTGACGGAGTACCGTGGATGACAACGACCCTGGTTCTGGGCGGCGCCCGTTCGGGCAAGAGCCGCCATGCGCAGGCACTGGCCGAAGCGGTTCCGGGGCGGCTCGTCTATATCGCCACGGCCCAGGCGCTCGACGATGAGATGGAGGCCCGCATCGCCCGGCACCGCGAGGATCGCGGCCCGCGCTGGTCGACCCTTGAAGCGCCGCTCGACCTGGCCGAGGGCATCGGGAAGGCGGCGGGCGAGGCCGATGCCGTGCTGGTCGATTGCCTGACCTTGTGGCTTTCCAACCTGATGCTGGGCGACATGGCCCTGCAACCCCGCTTCGATGGTCTGTGCCGGGCGATTGCCGTCTGTCCGAAGCCCGTGGTGCTGGTGGCCAATGAAGTCGGGCTGGGGATCGTCCCGGACACGCCCCTCGGGCGGCGGTTTCGCGATGAGGCAGGGCGGCTCAACCAGCAGGTTGCAGCCACGGTGAAGCACGCCGTCTTTGTCGCCGCCGGGCTGCCGCTGGTTCTCAAGTAAGCCCAAAAAAAGGCCGCCCGGGACAGGGCGGCCTCTTCAAGGTGTCCCGGAGGGGTCCGGGACGGATTTTCGATGACTTCAGAAATCCATCCAGTCGTCGGCCGTGGTCAGCGCCTTCATCGGCTTGCGCAGCGGTGCCGGTTCGGCAGGCGCGGAGACGAAGGAGGGCGAGTACGCGGGGGAGGGCGAGAACGCCGGTGCCGCGACGGGGCGCGGGGCGCTGCGCAGTCCGGTGTCGCCGGTGCGGAACATCGCCGCGCGATCGGACAGCGACGTCACTTCGCTGTTGAGGTTGCGCGCGGCGGCGGAGGTTTCCTCGACCATGGCGGCGTTCTGCTGGGTGGCCTGGTCCATGGTGCCGATCGTCGCGCTGATCTCGGTGATCGTCGAGGACTGGGCCTGGTTGTCGCTGGCGATGTTGCTCAGCAGCGAGTGGACTTCGGTGACGTCGCCCGAGATGTTCTGCAAGGCGCCGTCGACACGCTGGACCGCTTCCACGGCCGTGCCGATGTCGGCCTGGGTCGCGGTGAGCTGTTCGCGGGCGCGCTTGGCTTCTTCTTCCGAACGCATGGCCAGCGCCGAGACGAGATCGGCAACGACCGCGAAGCCGCGGCCCGCATCGCCGGCGCGGCCAGCTTCGACGGCAGCGTTCATGGCAAGCACGCGGGTCTGGAAGGCGATCTTGTCGAGGCCCTCGATGACGGAGTCGATGCCCTTGGCGCTTTCGCTGACGCGGCCCATGGCCTGCACGGCTTCGTCGGCGATCTCGCGGCCCGAACCGACCACGTTCATCGCACCGTCGGCGCGCTGCACGGTGCGACCGGCGGCGGCAGCAGTGGCGCGCAGGCGCTCGTCCATCTGGGTGATCGCGGCCGAAGTCTCTTCGAGGCTGGCCGCGTTGCTCTCGGTGCGGCGGGCAAGGTCCTCGGATGCCTGGGCGATCTCGCTGGAGCCGGTGCGGATGGCGACGGCGCTTTCGGCAACCGCGCCGATCAGGTCGCGCAGGGCGCCGACGGCGGTGTTGAAGTTGCTCTTCAGCTCGGCATAGGCAGGCGGGAAGTCGGCCGAAATGCTCTGGGTGAGATCGCCTTCGCTGATCGCCTGGAGGCTGGAGCGCAGGGTGGAAGTGACCACTTCCTGTTCGCGGGCCTGAACGGCATCGATCTCGGCACGGGCCTCGGCGGCGACGCGGAACTGTTCGACGGCTTCGGCGATTTCGCCGATTTCATCGCCGCGCTCGCGGTAGGGCACGTCGACCTTGCCGCCTTCGGCCAGGGTCGAGGTGACATGGGCGATCCGGCTCATCGGTGCGGCGACCGAGCGGTTGATCAGCAGCCAGATGAACACGATCAGGCCCATCGCCAGCAAAGCCAGCGCAACGCAGAGGATCGTGGCGGTCTGGGTGGTCTGCTCGCCTTCGTCGGCCTTGGAAGCGACGCGCTGGCGGGTGAGTTCGATCAGCTTGTCGGTCTGCTCGATCATGTCGTGCGAGGCTTTCTTGCCGTCGCCCTTGATCAGCGCCATCGCGCCGTCGAAATCGCCTGCGGTGCGCAGGGCGAAGATGCGGTCGTTCATCTGCGTCAGGGCCACGGCGCGGCTGCGCAGTTCGGCGCTTTCGGCCGGGAAGGCCTCTTCGCCCACGGCCTTGTAGCTATCGACCGACTTCAGCAGTTCCTCGTCCGCCACCTTGAGACGATCGCGCAGGTTCTGGGCGTCGTCCGCATTGGCGGCATTGTAGTAGCTGTAGACGATGATCCGCTGTTCCTTGACGTTGCTGATGACGTCGGTGAGCCCGGACATGCCCGCCATGCCGCGCTCGACATGGCTCTTGGCGATCGCGCTGAGTTCGCGCGTCGAAAGGAAGCCGTTGATGCCGACGATGGCGATCAGCACGTTGATCAGCGAAAAGGCTGCCCACAATTTCTTGGGCAAACGCCAATTGTTGAGAAATTCAAGCATTTGTATTCCAGTTCCTGCTTGGGGGGTCGGTCCCGCCATGGGCGCGCCTGTTTTCATTATAGTCGGGCGGATGAATCGCGGGCGCGGGACACGGTTAAATCGTCGGGTTTCCGGGATTTCAGGAAGACTGGGACAGTGCCATTCCGGCGCTTCTCCCCCCCTTGCGATAGCCCTGATCGAAAACCACGCTTGGCCGAAGCGACAGAAGGCCGGGATGGCGAACCACCCCGGCCTTCCAGACGACTGGCCTCCCGGCGAACCGCGAGACCGCCGATCTTCCGATTAACGGAAGAGCGACAGGATCGTCTGCGGCGCCTGGTTGGCGATCGACAGAGCCTGCACGCCCAGCTGCTGCTGAACCTGAAGGGCCTGAAGCTTCGCCGATTCCTTGGCGAGGTCAGCGTCGACGAGGTTGCCAATGCCGGTTTCGACCACGTCCGACAGCTTGCTGGTGAACGAGAGCTGGCCCTCGATCTTGCGCGAAGCCGCGCCCATGTCGCTGAGGCTGGTGTTGACGTCCTTGATGACGTCATCGAGCTTGCCGACCATCGCTTCGGCATCGGTCTGCGAGGCGATGCTGGTGTCGATGGCGTCAGTCACCTTGGCGGTGAAGCCCTGGTTGGCGACGTTGAGGCTGTCCGTCACATCGGCGCCCGGGGTGATCGTCAGCGACTGAAGAGCTGCAACGGTGGTGGTGCCGGTGAAGTCTTCGTCGAGCAGGTTGGTGTTGTTGAATTCCGACGACTTGATGATCGTGGTGATCTGCTCTTTCAGAGCCGTGAAGTCCTTGTCGATAGCGGTGCGGCTGTCGGCTTCGAGGCCGGCGTCCGCTGCTTCATAGGCCTTCGACTTCATCTGGTTGAGAATGTCGGAAATCTGCTCGGCACCGGCGATCGCGGTGTCGGTGACGCTCTTCGCGTTGTTGAGCGAGGAGGTGACCGCACCCAGACCGC
>NZ_MSQB01000007.1:146890-147434 GCF_002149965.1 Novosphingobium panipatense
AGATGACGGGAGCGCCCTCATGCGCACAGCTGGTTCTTCCGGCTGCATCTTCATTCTAGGAAGGGAAAATAACCGCCCGGGAATTTGGAAAGAAAAGTTTTCGAATGACGGCGCGGATGCTGTCATTGTTTCTTGCTCAACCGTGTCCGGGGGCCATTACTGGATTGCATTACGCATAAGGCCCCTACGACAACTGCCGAAATTGGGACGTCCTGGCGAGCCGTCGCGGTGCTCGGCCAATGCCGATCCCGACAGGTTGGACTTCTCCCGCTGGCCCCCGCCATCTTATATTCCTGAAACGACAGAAGGCCGGGATGGCGAACCACCCCGGCCTTCCAGACGACTGGCCTCCCGGCGAACCGGGAGACCGCCGGTCTTCCGATTAACGGAAGAGCGACAGAATCGTCTGCGGCGCCTGGTTGGCGATCGACAGAGCCTGCACGCCCAGCTGCTGCTGGACCTGAAGGGCCTGAAGCTTCGCCGATTCCTTGGCGAGGTCAGCGTCGACGAGGTTGCCAATGCCGGTTTCGACCACGTCCGACAG
>NZ_MSQB01000007.1:147444-212927 GCF_002149965.1 Novosphingobium panipatense
TGCGCCCATGTCGCTGAGGCTGGTGTTGACGTTCTTGATGACGCCATCGATCGTGCCAACCATCGTTTCAGCGGTGGCAGCCGTAGCGATGCCGCCGGTGCCGATGGCCGTCGTCACCATGGCGGTGAAGCCCTGGTTGTCGACGTTCAGCGAGTCGTCGGTGCCAGCGGTGTCGATCGTCAGCGACTGGAGAGCCGCAACGGTCTTGGTGCCGCTGAAGCCTTCGTCGAGCAGGTTGGTGTTGTTGAATTCCGACGACTTGATGATCGTGGTGATCTGCTCGTTCAGCGCCGTGAAGTCCTTGTCGATAGCGGCGCGGCTGTCGTCTTCCAGACCGGCATCCGCTGCTTCATAGGCCTTCGACTTCATCTGGTTGAGAAGGTCGGAAATCTGCTCGGCACCGGCGATCGCGGTGTCGGTGACGCTCTTCGCGTTGTTGAGCGAGGAGGTGACCGCACCCAGACCGCCGAGGTCGCCACGAAGGGTCTGAGCCACGGTGTACTTCGACGAATCATCCTTGGTCGAGCCGACGGCCAGACCGGTGTTGATGCGGCTCTGCACCTGGTTCATGCCTGCATTGGTCGCGTTGAGGCTCTGGAGAGCGGCCATCGCGCCAGCATTGGTGTTAACCGAAAACGCCATTTTGGTCTTCCTTCTAGAAAAGCAGGCCGAGTTCTGCGGCCGGATGACGGGAGCGCCGTCATGCGCACAGCTGGTTCTTCCGGCTGCATCTTCATTCTAGGAAGGGAAAATAACCGCCCGGGAATTTGGAAAGAAAAGTTTTCGAATGACGGTGCGGATGCTGTCGTTAGCCCTTATCGATCCGTATCCGGCGCTGTTACTCGATTGCATTACGCACGAAACCCCTCCGGCTACTGCCGGAGAGGTGCAATTCGTGTCGCAATAGTACGCCCGATCAGAACGGGAAGAGGGCGTCGTAGATCTGTTGTCCCCACCGGGCCTGCTGGGCGTCGGTAAGCTGGCCGCGGCCGCCGTAGCTGATGCGGGCTTCGGCGATCTGGGAATGCTTGATCGAGTTGTCGCGGGCGATGTCCTCGGGCCGGATCACGCCGGTGACGACGAGTTCGCGCAACTCGTAATTGACGCGCACTTCCTGCTTGCCGCGGATCTGGAGATTGCCGTTGGGCAGCACGCCGATGACCGTGGCGGCCACCGTCATGTTGATCTGCTCGCTGCGGGTCGTGTTGCCCACGCCCGTCGCGCTGGACTTCGAATCCGTGCTGACGAGGTTTGAGGGGTCGGGATTGCCCGGCAGGATCTTGGGGATCACGGTTTCCAGCCCCAGCAGCGCGGCGATGCCGCTGTTCTCGCTGCCGTTGCGGGTGCGGGTGGTGGAGTTCGCGACTTGCGCATTGTCCGCGATGTTGATGCGGATCGTCACGATGTCCCCCACGCGCGAGGCGCGCTGGTCGCGGAAGAAAGCGCCGCCGCCGGTGCGGAACAGCGAGGCGCCGCGTGCGGCATCCGCCTGCTGGCCGTTCGCCGCGAGCGCCCGGTCGTCTACCGAGTGATTGCCCAGCGAAGGTTCCAGGCGCGGCGCCACCGGTTCTTCCGCCTCGGACATCTTCGGCGGCTTGCCGACGTTCTTGAGGCGGCCCACCGCGCCGCAGCCCGAAAGCAGGCTGGCGGCGAGGAGCACGGAAACGAGAGGTGCGAAACGGTTGGTCACGGCCGGTCTCCCTATTGTGCGGTGATCCGCACGTCGCCCGAGCCCATGGCTACGGCATCGAGCGTGCGGTTGGTGGCGAGGTTGAGCACGCGGACCTGCTCGCCCTTGCCGCCGTCGCTGAGCGCGCGCCCGGCCGAGGTGATCTTGAGCGCGCCGGAGATCAGCGAGATCGTCACCGCCTCGCCGCGCCGGACGAGCCGGGGCGCGGTGAGGTCGGTCGAGCGTACCGGAGCACCGGCATTGAGGCGGCGCACCGCCTCCTGCCCCGCTGCTTCGGCCGGGCTCAGCGCATTGCGCGCGATCGCCGGAAAGACCGGCGCGGTGACGAAGTCTGCTGCCGACAGCACTTCGCCGCGTTCGACGGTGCGGGCGAGAACGGGCGCGGGCTCGCCGGACGGCATGGCCGGGGCGGTGGCCAGCGCGGGCGCGAGGAGGAGTGCGGTGAGCATGATCTCAGCTTATCTGCGTCGAGGTCTGGAGCATCTCGTCAGCCGTCTTGAGCACGCGGCTGTTCATCTCGTAGGCGCGCTGCGCGGTGATGAGCGAGGTGATTTCCGAGACCGGATTGACGTTCGAGGCTTCGATGAAGCCCTGGCTCAGGGTGCCGAACGAAGGCTGGCCCGGCGTGGAGATGGTCGGCTGACCCGACGCGCCGGTTTCCAGGAACAGGTTCGAACCGATCGCCTCGAGACCCGCCTCGTTGATGAAGGTGGCGAGTTCGAGCTGGCCCACGGTCTGCATTTCGGCCTGGCCCGCGATCTTCACCTGGACTTCACCGGTCTTCGAGACGGTGACGTCCAGCGCGCCCTGCGGGATCGTGATGTTGGGCTGGACCAGATAGCCGTCGGTGGTGACGAGTTCGCCCTGGTCGGAAAGCTGGAACGAACCGGCGCGCGTATAGGAAATGTCGCCGGAGGGCATGGTGATCTGGAAATAGCCGGGGCCGTCGATCGCCATGTCGTAAGTATTGCCGGTATTGGTCAGCGCGCCCTGCTCGGTGATGCGATAGACGCCGCCGGTGCGCACGCCCGCACCGATCTGGATGCCGGTGGGGACCTTGGTGCCGGTGTCGCTGGTGTTCGAACCGGGACGCGATACCTGCTGGTAGAGCAGGTCCTGGAACTCCGCGCGCTGACGCTTGAACGCGGTGGTGTTCATGTTGGCGATATTGTTCGAGATGACATCGACGTTGGTCTGCTGCGCGAGCATCCCGGTCGAGGCGATGGAGAGAGAACGCATGTTGGCTCCTCGTTGGATCAGGTGGGTGGAGAAGAGATTCTAGCGGTCAGCCGACCCTGCTAAGGCGGTCGATCGCGCGCTTGCGCATGTCGTTGAGGTCGGCCGAGAGGCGCTGGCTGGTCTGGTAGGAGCGCAGGATCTCGACCATGTGGGTGGTCTCGGTGATCGGCTCGACATTGGAGCCTTCCACGCCGCCGGTCTTGAGCCTGGTCTGCGCCTGGGTGAGCATGCGGCCGTTGGTGCCGGCGAGCATGCCGTCGCCGCGCGGCTCCAGCATGTTCTCGTCCGCGAAATCGGTCACTGCCAAGCGGCCGACAGGACCGTCGCCGACCATGACCGAACCGTCCTCGGTGATCGTCACGAGGTTCAGCTGATCGGTGGGAACCGTGATCGGCTGGCCGTTCTCGTCCAGCAGGCGCTGGCCGCCGGATGTGGCCAGTTCGCCGGTGCTCAGGATCTTCACGAAGCCCGCGCGCGTATAGGCGACGCCGCCCTCGGGCGTTTCGACATTGAGATAGCCGGGGCCGTCGATCATCACGTCCAGCGCATTGCCGGTCGACTGGAAGGCGCCCTGCGAGGCGTCGTGAACGGCGCCGAAGTCCAGCACGAAGGATGTCTTGCGGGCATCCTCGACCGGCGCGTCTTTCACGGTCTCGACATATTCGTGGAACAGCGCCTGCTCGCGCTTGTACCCCACGGTACTGGTGTTCGCCATGTTGTTGGCAGTAATGTCGAGCTGGCGGCGCAAGGCCTGCTCATGGCTCAGCAGAACGAAGGAAGAGACGTCCATTCGGGCACCTTGCGAAAAAGTTCCAGATATTCGGCGCTAGGCAGATTTTGCCGCTCAGCTTTCCTATAATAGAGGCGAAATCGCGAAAGCGGATGCGCGGACACCATTTCGGTGCAGGGGGCGCATCCCAGGAGCCAAGGGGATGAATGTGTCCAGCGACGACGTGATCGACATTACGGCGGTCGATGTGCCGGAGCCCAAGAAGTCCGGTAAGAAAATGCTGGTAATCGGCGGGGCCGCGGTCCTGGCGCTGCTTGCGGGCGGCGGCGGAGCCTGGTGGTTCATGCGCGGCGGATCGGAAGAGGCGGAACATGCCCCGGCCGGAAGCGCCGCGGGTGAGGGTGATGCTTCATCCTATATTGAAGTGCCGCCGATGATCGTGAACTTGCGCGGCAGCGACAGCCAGGCGCGCTTCCTGAAATTGCGCTTCATCATCGTCGCCGCCGACGGCAAGACCGACAAGGTCAAGGCCAAGCTGCCCGCGGTGCTCGATGCGCTTCAGCCGTTCCTGCGCGAACTGCGGCCCGACGACCTCAACGGATCGGCAGCCGTTTTCCGTATCAAGGAAGAGATGATGACGCGTGCGACCCAGGCGCTTGGCGCGGGCATGGTCAAGGACGTGCTGATCCAGGACCTCGTCCAGCAATGAGCGACGATTTCGACGACTTCATCCTCCCCGATCCGCCCAAGATGGGCGCGATCAACGACGACACTTTCGACCAGGACAGCATCGATGCGCTGTTCGGGTTCGACAGCGACATGCCGGCCGCGCCCAAGAGCGGGCTGAAGGCGATGATCGAATCCAACGTGATCAGCCACGAACGGCTGCCCATGCTGGAAGTGGTCTGCGAACGCATGGTTCGCTCCTTCGCGACCAGCATGCGCAACCTGACGTCGGATGCGATCGACGTCACGCTGGAGGAAATCACCTCCACCCGCTTCGGCGAGTTCATGAACCGCGTTGCGCTGCCCGCGATGTTCGGCGTGTTCCAGGTGACCGAGTGGGAGAACTACGGCGTCGTCACCGTCGATTCCGGGCTGATCTATGCCGTCGTCGATGCCCTGCTGGGCGGCCGCAAGGGGTCGCGCCCGATGCGGGTCGAAGGGCGCGCCTTCACCACGATCGAGACCATGCTGGTTTCCAAGATGGTGCAGCTTGCGCTGGACGACCTCTCGAGTGCCTTCGAGGCGATCGAGCCGGTGACCATGGTGGTCGAGCGCATGGAATCGAGCCCGCGCTTCGCTGCCATCGCCGGACCCAGCAACATCGCCGCCGTCGCCACGTTCCGCGTCGACATGGAAGGACGCGGGGGCAAGTTCTCGGTACTGCTGCCTTATGCGACGATCGAGCCGGTCCGCGACAAGCTGCTGCAACGCTTCATGGGCGAAAAGCTCGGCCGCGACCGCATCTGGGCCGCGCACATGGCCAGCGAACTCTACAATACCGAAGTCACCGTGGACGTCGTGCTCGGCGAAAAGCTGATGAGCCTGCGCGACGTGATGACTCTCAAGGTGGGGCAGACGATCGCCCTCAGCCACAGCCCGAACGATGCGCTTCAGGTCCAGTGCGGCGGCGTGCCGCTGGGCCGCGCGCATATCGGCCAGCGTTCGAGCAATATCGCCATTCGCATGGCCACTGACATTTCCAAGGGGTATCCGAAATGACCTTCGCCACAACGATCAATGTCGTGCTGATCCTGCTTTGCGTTTCCGTGCTCGTGCAGAGCGCCCGGATGAGCCGCCGCCTGCGCACTCTGCGCGACACCCAGCTTGCCGAGGGCGTGGCCCAGCTCGAACGGGCGACCGGCCAAGCCCGCGCGGTGCTGGGCGATCTCAAGCGCGTGCTCTCGACCGATGGCCAGGCCCAGGCCACTGCCATCGCCGCCGCGGAGGAAATCCGCGACGAACTGACCCTGATGGTGGGCATCGGCAATGCCGTTGCCGATCGCATCATGGAAGCCGCCGCCAAGACTCCCAAGGCAGAGGAAAAGGCGCCGCCGAAGAAGCGCGCCGTGCGCAAGCCGCGCACGACCAAGCCCAAGACCGCCGCGCCCGCGGCCAAGTCGAGCGATGCCGAGAAGGTCGTCGCGGGCATTCTCGAAGCCGAAAAGGTTGCCGCTCCGGCCCGTACCCGCTCGCGCCGCAAGGTTGCCGTTCCGGCTGCGATCAACGATGCCAGCGGCGTCGTGCGTGATATCGCCACGGCCCGCGCTTCGCGTGAAAGCGCCGTTGCATGATGCAGCCCCAGGCTTCCGGTTCGGGGCTTGTGGGCGGCATGCTGGCTCCGCTCCGCGCCCTGGTGACGCCCTCGCGGCTGATCCTGGGCGTGGCCGGAGTGGCGGCGGTGGCCAATGCCATCGCCCTGGCCGCGCCGCCTGTCAGCACCGTCAAGGGCGACTCCGGCCGTCTCGGCGCCTCGCTCCAGGACGCGGGGGCCCAGCGCGACCGCGTTCTGGCGGCCGAGCGGCGCAAGCTGGAAATGCGCGAGCAGGCGGTCAAGGCGGGCGAAGCGCGGCTGGCCGGGCAGGCCCAGCAGAACCAAGCCGCCGCTGCGGCGACGCCCACCGGCAAGAACGGCGAGGCCGAGCCGGAAGTGCCCTATGACAATCTGGCGCGCATCTATCAGACGATGAAGCCCCAGCGCGCCGCACCGATCTTCGAGAAGCTCGACATCGAAGTGCAGGCGCAAGTCGCGCGCCGCATGCGCGAGCGGGCGACGGCGCAGATCATGGCTTATATGACGCCGAGTTCGGCGGTGGAACTGTCCATGGCGCTGGCGGGCCGCAAGGTCATCAAGGCGCCGCCGCCAGTGGCTTCCCAGCCCCAGCCAAAGCGCGGCAAGCCGCAGGCGCTTGCGGCCTCCGGCAAGCCGGTACAACCGGCAGCGCCTCCCGCCCAGTAGGGGCTTTGCCGAGGCTTGAACGAAAAAAGCCCCCGTCCAGATCTGGACGGGGGCTTTTTTCATATATGTCGTCCCGGACTTGATCCGGGACCGCTGGCCGTGAACGGCCCACCTTTCGGCCAGGCGCTCTCAAGCAAGGGTTCCCCTCAAGAACGCCAGCGGTCCCGGATCAAGTCTGGGACGACGAAACGGGGTCAACCCTCGTCGGCGGAGACTTTCACGATCAGCACTTTCTCGATGCCCCGGTCGAGCCGCTTGATGGGCGCGGCCATCATTGCCGAGAGCCGCGCGACGTTCACGGGCGCATAGGGCGAGGCATGGAGGCGGGCGAACTCGATGGCGGCTGCCAGTGAGGCAGCGCGCAGTTCGGGCATGCGCTTGGTCAGTTCGGCGGCATTCTCGGCGGACTTCGTCTTTACCGCCAGCGAGAGGTGAAGCACGCCGTCGATCCGGCCGCTGTCGATGATCGGCGCGTCGATCGGCTCCATGACCACGAAAGAGGGATCGGGCGGCGGGATCGGGTCGGCCTTCTTGGCCTCCGTCTTTCCAGTTCCGGCTTGGCCGGTTTCGGCTTGCGTCGGCACTGCCGCTGCCGTCGCCGCGACGGTCGCGACAAGCAGCGCTGCCAGCCGCGAGGCACTGCGGGAAGGGGCGGAAGACGGCATCGGAGACTCCAGATCGGGCCGGACGGAGCGGACCGCCCGGCGGCTTCTTCCTCTATAATAGAACGAAACCCCAGGAGTCAGGTTAAGATGAGTGACGATCGGCGCCCGGCGAAAGTCAGGGTCTTCTCTTCCGGCACGCCGGACGGGAATTCTCCTGGCGCCAAGGCCGGGCAAAACGCGGCGGGTCAGGCCCAACCGAATAACCCCGGACGCCGCCGCACCGATGCGCCCCAGATCGCCGCCCTTGATGCCGCAACCCCGGCTGCCAAAAGCGGCGGGGCGTTGTGGGTCATGCTGGCGGCGGTGTTGTTCCTGATCGGCAGCGCGCTGGGCGGCGTGCTGTTCACGATGTCGGTCCTGTTCCCCGGAGCCTTGCTGTGATTCTTACCCGTCTGCTTGCGACTGCCGCGCTCGTGCCCGGCGCCGCGCTGGTTTCCGCGCCGACAGCGCTGCAATCTCCGGCACAGGGCGCATCGCCTGCTACTCCCCAGGCGGCAGCTGCGGTCAAGCCTGTGACCCTGCCGCCTGCTCCGCGCCTGCCGGGCTTCGCTGCCGATCTCGCCCAGCAACCGGCGATCGTCGGCCCGGCAGCCTGGGCGAAGCTCTCCGAGGCCGAGGCCTGGGCCCGGCTGGCGCGGGTGCCCCGCCCGGAACGCCAGCAGGCGCGCTGGAACTACGCGCGCAGCCTGATCGGACAGGAGCGCGGCGGCGAGGCTTTCGGCGTGCTCGAAGTCATGCGGCAGGACGATCCCGACCTGGAGATGGTCGATACCTTCCGCCTTGCCCAGGGTGCGGCCCTGACCCTGCTGGGGCGCTATCCCGATGCGCTTGCCGCGCTCGGCGCAGCGGGGCTGGGGACCAATCCCGAGGCCTGCGCCTGGCGCCTGCGTGCCCTGGCGCAGAGCGCGCTGGGCGAGCAGGCCCTGCAACAGCTCGATTGCGCGCGTCCGGCGCTGGCCATCCCCCGCCCCAGGGCTTTCGTCCTGGCGGCGGCGCGCGGTGCCATCGAAGGCGGCGCGCCTGCCAAGGCCATGCAGTGGCTCTCGCCGCTTCCCGACCGGGATCCGGCGGCCAATCTCTATCGCGGCCGCGCCGAACTGGCGCTGGGCCATGCCGATCAGGCGCGCCTGCGCTTCGCGCGGGTAGAGCGTTCCGGCACCATGGAGCAGCGCATGGACGCGCGGCTGAGCGAAGTGGAATCCGAGGTCGCGCATCGTGCCGTCGGACCGGAAGCGGCGCTCAAGCGGCTCGATGCGATCCGTTACGCCTGGCGCGGCGATGCCATCGAGGAGCGGGCGCTGCGCCTGACCTACAAGCTCTACGACGCGCGCGGCGACTTGTCCGGCGCCCTCGCCGCAGGTGCCGCGCTGTTCCGCTATCATGACGTAGGACGGCAGGGCGCGGACTTCCTCCCGGGGCTGCGCACCAAGCTTACCGATGCGCTCGATCCCGCGCGCAAGCTGCCGCTGGACAAGGCCGCTGGTCTCTACTGGGACTACCGCGATATCGCGCCGGGCGGGGCCGAGGGCGACCTCATGGCCAGCCACCTTGCCGAGCGCCTCCAGCAGGCGGGTCTTTACGAGCGTGCGGGCGACTTGCTGACCTATCAGCTTTTCGTGCGCGCGGGCGATCTGGCGCGCGGCCCGCTTTCAGCGCGGGTGGCGACGCTGTTCATTCTGGCCGGACGGCCGGACCGGGCGCTGCAGACCCTGCGCAAGTCCGACGATCCTTCGTTCCCCGATCCCATGATCGCCGCGCGCAAGCGGGTGGAAGCCGCCGCGCTCAGCCAGATCGGTCGGATCGACGAGGCCATGGCCGTGCTTCAGGACGTGCCGGATGCCGACACCCTGCGCGCGGAAATCCTTTGGAAGCAGCGCGATTGGGCGCGTTATGCCGAAGCTTCGGCAGCGGGACTGCCGACCGGGCGGGGGCTGGATGCGATCGGCCAGGCCGTGGTCCTGCGCCATGCCATCTCGCTCGCCATGCTGGGCCGCGAGGAAGCGCTCTCGGGCCTTCACGCGCGCTATGCGGCGGCATTCCAAGGGCTACCCTCGGCCCCTGTGTTCGAGATGCTGACGGGAAGCCCTGCGCAGGCCAGCGGCCCGCAACTGGCACGCGCCATGGCGGCGATGCCGTCGGTCAGCCCGGCGGGCGAATTCGCGGACCTGCTGGAACGGGCGCCGGGGAGCACTGCCCCGAGAGGGTGATGGGGCGGCAAGCCGGAACAAACGAAAAGGGCGCCGGGATTTCGATCCCGGCGCCCTTTTCGTTTGTCTGAAATCCGCCGTAGGCGGATTTTGGCGGCACCAGCCCGCGCCCCTACCCTACCACCCGACAATAGTACCCTGGCGGGTGGTAGGGTGGGGGCGCGGGCTGGTGCCGCCAAAAAATGCCCTCTCGGGCATTTTTTCGAAACGACCCTCGTTCACTTCAGGAATTGGGCCAGCGACATCGAGTTCAGCTGCGCGAAGACCGAGTAGCTTGCCTCGAGAATGGTCTGGCGCTGGGTGATGTCGATCGCCACCTGGCCGAGATCGGCATCCTCCACCGAGCCGATCACTTCGGTGAACAACGTGATCCGGTCGTCGGCGCGGTCGGACAGGGCTTCGACCTTGTTCTGGTTGCGGCCGTTGGTGGCGTTGACGGTGCGCACGTCCTTGATGCCCACGTCGAGCAGTGCGATCGCATCGCCGATGGCCTGCTTCTGGGTATCGGTCAGCGTTTCGCCGAAGGGACCGGCCTCGGCCAGGGCGCGGAAGGCGGGGATCAGGTTGGTGGCGACCTCGCTGGCGCCGACGCCGTATTCAAGCTCGATGCTGTCGCCCACGCGGGTCGACTGGCGAACGGTGTCGTTGGCGAAGGCATCGGCGGCGTCGAGGCCTACGGTGTCCTGAAGGGTCTTGGGCAGGAACGGCTGGCTCGACGTCTGCGAGCCGGCGAACAGGGGGATGCCTGCCTCGGTGGCGTTGAGCGAGGTGCGCAGGTCGCCGAAGGCGCTCTCGATGGTGGCCTGAAGCGAGGGAGAATCGCCGGTGCCCATGGCGGTCATCAGTTCGGTGCGCAGGTCCGAAAGCGAGGAATCGATCTGGCTCAGGTTTGCATCGTAGAGCGAGAGCGAGGTCGATACGCGCCCGGCATTGCTCTTGTACGATTCCTGCTGTGCCAACATCGAGCGGGCCGACAGGGTGCGCACCGCATCGAGGCCGAGCCCGGCATAGTCGGTGGCCTTCTTGCCGGAGGTCAGCTGGAGCTGGCTGGTGGCGAGGTTTTCCTGCGAGCGCGTGATGGCGCTGGCAAGGGTGCGCTGGAGGGGGATGGTCGCTACGCGGGTCATTGTCTGGTCCTCGTCCTTGTCTTTTAGCGGAGCATGCCGATCAGGGTGTCGTACATGTCCGAGGCCGTGGTCATGACGCGTGCCGCGGCCGAATAGCTGTTCTGCAGGACCACCATCTGGGCGAGTTCCTCGTCGACGTTCACGCCGGAGAAGGAATCGCGGCGATCCAGCGCGTCGCTGAGCCGCGAGGTGGCGTCTGAATAGTTGGTCTGCGCCAATGAGGCCTGCGAACCGGCGCTGCCGAGCAGACGGTTGGCGAAAGTGCCGATTGTCGCGCTGCCGTCCTTGCCGAAGTCCACGGAGGCGGACAGAGCATCGACGAAGCTGGCGACATTGCGGATGTCGCCCGAGCCGATCGCCTTTCCGCCCACGGGCACGTCCAGCTGGAGCTGGGCCAGCGGCAGCTTGGTCGGATCCGCCAGGATGTTCGCAGGCACTTCGGCCGAACCGAGACCGCTGGCCGCGCCGGTAAGGCCGGACAGGGACGAGAACGACCGTCCGGTGCCGAGGCGATTGGTCGAGTCCGAAGGGATCGAGATCGTCGAGCCGGAACTGGCGGTATTGGTGTTGAACTGAACGCGGCCGCTGTCGTCCAGTTCGAAGCTGCCGTAAGCCGAAAGCGGGCTGGCGTTGAGCTCCGTCACCAGATCGCCCCAGGTCGAACCTGCGGAGCCGGTCAGGGTATATTCCGTCAGGACCTTGCCGGTGGGATCGCGCAGCACGATCTGCGCGGTCTCGCCGGTGCCGAAGCCGTGGGGATCGCTGGCGACGAAGCCCGAGGGGGCAAGGGCGCTGGTGTCCGACCGGATCAGGTTGTTGAGCCCGAAGAACTGCGAGAAGCCCACGCCCGCGCGGTCGCTGGGGGTGTCCGGGTCCTGCGCGATGGCGATGCCGTTCGCCGACGATGCCGCGCTGATCGAGAGCACGCCGTCGGTGAAGCTGGCGGTGGCGTCGGGCGCGAGGCCGTTCGGAGAGGCGGCATTGAGCGCGGCGATCACGTCATCGACGGTCGCGGTCGGGCCGAGGGCGTCGAAATCGATGGTGGCCTTTGAGACCAGCGTGCCGTCCTTGCCGACGACGGCAAAGGTCGCCTTGCCGGTGAAGCCCAGGCGGTCGGTGCCGACAAGTCCGTTCGGCTCGCCGGTCATCGTATTGGGCGGGGGCAGGGTGGTGCCCTCGTTGGAAACCTTGTTCAGCGTTTCGGCGAGGCCGGTGAAGAGCTGGCCGAGCTGCTCGGAGAAATTGGGCAGGGCGCGGTCGCGAATGTCGAGCAGGCCGCCCAGCTTGCCGCCCACGGCGGTGGAATCGATCTTCTCGCCGGTCGAGGCGCCCATCACGCCGCTGTCGGACGCGAAGCGGATGTCGATGGCGGGATAGGTCGCCTGCGAAGCCGCAGCGCCCGAGGGGTAGCTGAGCTGGCGCAGGCGTTTGTCGAGCAGGACCTGGCCCGAGGCGGTGTCGATCGTCACGCGGCCGTCGGGCTGTTCGCGGACTTTCACGTCCATCAGCCCGCTGAGTTCTTCCAGGGCCGACATGCGCTCGTCCGCCGGGCCGGAGACGCTCTTGCCCAGGCCCTGGAGGCGTGCCACTTCGGCGTTGAGATCGTGGATCTTCCTGAGCAGCACATTGGTGCGCTCCACCGTGTCGGAGACTTCGCTCTCGACATCGGCCTGCAGGTTGCCCACGTCGCCCTGAAGCTGGTTCAGGGTGTCGATCGTGTCGGAGACATTGCCGGTGAACAGCGCGATCGACTGCGCCGAACCCTGGAGGCTGGCGATCTGCGATACCGACGTCGAAAGGGCATTCAGCCGGGCGGCGATGCCCGACTTGGAATCGGTCGATCCCAGCAGCGACTGGAGGCGGTCGAGATAGGTGGAAACCGCCTCGCTGCGCCCGGCATTGCCCGCGCGCTGGTAGACCGCGTTCTCGAGGAACTTGTCTGCCACGCGCGAGGGTTCGCCGACCACGACCCCGTTGACCTTCCCGCCCGATACGCCCGTGGAGAGCGTCGTCTTCTGGCGGGCGTAGCCCACCGTGTTGACGTTGGCGATATTGTTGGAAACCGTAGACATTCCCGCTTGAGAGGCCGCAAGGCCGGACATGGCGGAATTGAGTATCTGGTTGAGGGACACGTTTCTGGTCTTCCTGAAAATATCGTCGGGAACGGGAAGGTCTTGGGGAAGCGGCCGTTAACGCCGCTTCGATCAGCGCTTCAGGTTGCTGACTTCCTGCAGCATGTCGTCGACCGTGGTGATGATCTTCGACGATGCGCTGTACGCGCGCTGGAACAGGATCATGTTCGAGAACTCGGACGCCAGATCGACGTTCGAGGCTTCGAGCACACCAGCCGAGATCGAACCGCCGCCCAGCGCGCCGGGCTCGTTGATCGCGACGTTGCCGGAGATCGCCGAGGCGACGTAGGCATTGCCGCTGGTGCGGGTAAGGCCGTCGGGGTTCTGAAAGGTGGCGATCGGCAGCTGGTAGATCGCGCGGGTCGTGCCGTCGTCGAACACGGCGCTGACGATGCCCTTGTCCGAGATTTCGACCGAGGCCACCGTACCCAGCACGCCGCCGTCGACGCTGGAGGAAAGCAGGGCGGAATCGCTGCCGAACTGGGTCAGGCCGTCAAGCCCGCCGTTGGTGCCGAGGCCCAGCGTGATCGGCGTCGAACCGGCGCCGTTGGCCCAGCCGATGTCGAGGTTGGCGAAGAGGTCCGGGTCGGATCCGGCGACATCGAGGCTGCCGTCGGCATTGAACTTCACCGTGCCGCTGGCCAGCACGCCGTCGGTGATCGCGGCGCCGTTGGAGGTGGTGATCTGGGTGGGATCGCCCGAGATTTCGGCAACCCACTCATTGGCGGCGGTCTTGACGAAGTTGAAGGTCAGGCTGTGCGGCGTGCCCTGGGAATCGTAGATTTCCATGGAGCGCGAGAACTGCGGAGACAGTGCGCCGGAAGCCATCGATCCCGGTACATAGGCGCCGGTGATCGGTTCCGCCGTGGAATCGAGGTTGGCGCGCATCGAGATCTTGGTGGTCGGCAGTGCGGCGCCGGTCAGCGAGTTCGGCTTGATCGGCTCCAGCGAGGTGAAGCTGCCGTTGTTCACGTAGTTGCCGCTAGCGTCGAGCGGCCAGCCGGTCAGGTAGTAACCGGCGGTGTTGCGCAAGTAGCCGTCGGCATCCGGCGTGAACGAACCGGCGCGGGTATAGGCGATCTGGCCGCTGTTGTCGGCGCTGGAGCGCACGACGAAGAAGCCGGCGCCGTCGATGCCGATGTCGGTCAGGCTGCTGGAAGCCTGAAGCAGGCCCTGCTTGGAGATGAGCGCCTTGGGCGCGGCGGTGACGCCGCCTGCCGAATAGCTGCTCTTCATCTTGCCGTCGGTGACGAGCGTCTGGAACTGGGCCGATACGCCCTTGTAACCGATGGTGTTGACGTTGGTGATGTTGTCCGCGACCGTGGCCATGGCGCTCGCCTGCGCGCCGAGGCCGGAAACGCCGGCATAAAGAGCTGAATAGAGGCTCATTTCGTTCTCCTGTGCGTGACGGCCGGGAAATATGGCGTACCGGCCACCGAACAGAGCCATTGTAGGAAGAATTGCAGCGCCACCTGCGCGAAGGTCCGCGAAAATTTATGGACGACTGCCACGGACGTGACTCCGTCATCCTATAAATGAAGCAGATGTCACGGGGGCAATTGACATGACTCTTCGCATTTCGCTTCGCAATGGGGAGCCGGTGATCGTGAACGGCGCGGTCCTGCGCGCGGTCGGCCGTACCGACCTGGTGGTAGAGAACGACGCCACGATCCTGCGCGGGCGCGACGTAATGAAGCCGGAGGAAGCGACTTCCCCGGCGCGCCAGCTCTATTTCGCCTGCATGATGGCCTATATCGATCCGGCCGATCTTTCGCGTCACCAGCAAGTGCTTCTGGCCAGGCTGGAAGGGCTGATGACCGCGCTGGAGACGGCGGAGGCCAAGGCGGTCTGCATCCGTTTCGCGCAGAAAGTGGCGACCGGGCAGTTCTATAATGCCCTGGCCGACTGCCGCTGGCTGATCGGCTACGAATCCGATGCGCTTTCCCGTCTGGAACAGCCCGCCGGGATTTCCGCCCCGGTTGCGCAGCCCGCCGCCGAAACCGCGGCCGCGGGCTGACGCGGGAGAAGGCTTCATGGCCAGTCTCGCCGCTGCCGCCGCAGGTCTTCGCCTGCTCACGCCCGACCAGCGCTACGGCCGGGTCGTGGCCGTTCGCGGCGCCCTGATCGAGGTCGAGGGCCTTTCGGGCGCGGCGCAGATCGGCTCGCGCGTCACGCTCAATTCGCCGACCGGACAGGTCGAGGCGGAAGTCACCGGGCTGGACCGGGGTATCGCGCATTGCATGCCCTTCAGCGAGCCGCAGGGCATCGCTTCCGGGGCGCGCGCAGACCTTTCCGCCAGCCAGTTTGCTTTGCGGCCTTCGAGCGGCTGGCTTGGCCGCATGGTCGACGGGCTCGGTCGTCCGGTCGACGGCAAGGGGCCGCTCGAACAGGGTGCGATGCTGCGCAAGATCAAGGCCTCGCCGCCGCCCGCCTCGGCGCGGGCGCGCGTGGGCGCGCGGCTTTCCACGGGCGTGCGCGCGCTGGACCTGTTCGCGCCGCTCTGCCGTGGCCAGCGCCTCGGCCTTTTCGCCGGGTCCGGTGTCGGCAAGTCGGTGCTGCTCTCGATGCTGGCGCGCTGGACGGAATGCGATGTCGCCGTGATCGGCCTGATCGGCGAGCGTGGCCGCGAAGTGCAGGAATTCGTGCAGGACGATCTCGGCGAGGAGGGCCTTGCCCGCAGCGTCGTCGTCGTCGCCACTTCGGACGAGCCGGCACTGATGCGGCGCCAGGCCGCCTGGACCACGCTAACCGTGGCCGAGCATTTCCGCGACCAGGGGCTCAACGTGCTCTGCCTGATGGACTCGGTCACCCGCTTCGCCATGGCTCAGCGCGAAATCGGCCTGGCCAGCGGCGAGCCGCCTGCGACCAAGGGCTATACGCCGACCGTCTTTGCCGAACTGCCGCGCCTGCTGGAGCGGGCAGGGCCGGGACTGCCCGGACAGGGCGCGATCACCGGCCTGTTCACGGTGCTGGTGGACGGCGACGATCACAACGAACCGGTGGCGGATGCCGTGCGCGGCATTCTGGACGGGCACATTGTGATCACCCGCCAGATTGCCGAGCGCGGCCGCTATCCGGCGATCGACGTGCTCAAGTCGGTCTCGCGAACCCTGCCGCACTGCCTTGGCGAGGAGGAAAACCACATCCGCCTCGCCGCGCGGCGCGAGATGGCGACTTACAAGGACATGGAGGAAATGGTCCGTCTCGGCGCCTATCGCGCCGGGTCGAGCGCCGAAGTGGACCGCGCGGTGGCGCTGGCCCCGCGCATCGAGAACCTGCTCAAGCAGGGCAAGCAGGATCGCGGCTTCGCGCAGGAGAGTTTCGAGGCGCTGGCAGCGCTGATGGAGGTCCCGGATGAAGACGCCGTATGATGCCGCGCTGCGCGTGCAGCAGCGCGAGATCGACGAGATGAGCGCGGCGATCAGCAGCCATTCCGGCGTGCTGGGCGAGGTGGAGAAGGCGCGGGACCGCGTTTCCAAGTCCATGACGCGCGAGGCCGATCTGGCTTCGGGCGACCTGGGCGTCTGCTCCCATGCCTATCTCCAGCGCATGCGCCACGAGCGGCGGCAACTGACGGCGCGGGAGGTCCTGCTCAAGGCCCGCCTCGACGAACTTCGCGACAAGGCGGTCGATGCCTATGGCACGTTCCGCGCCATCGAGACGGCGGCGGACGGCTATCGGCAGGACGCCGCGCGCGTGATCGCCAACGCCGAGCAGGCCGGTATCGACGATTTCGCGGCCATGTCGTTCATCAAGGCCCGGCGCGCCATGCGCCGTGAGGATTCGTGATGGTCGAGGGTATCGGCAGCCAGATCCTGGGCGCCCAAAACGCCAGTCACTCCGGCAGTCTTCAGGGACTGACGGCGGCGCAGAAGGCGCAGCTGATCTATACCCAGGCGCGCAGCGAACTTTCGGGGCGGCTCTGGCGCGCGGCGCTGGGCGGCGATGACGAGAAACAGGCCGGAGGCCTGATCGACAAGCGTTCCGATCCGCTGGGGCTGGACGGCCTTCTGGCCCTGCTCGACGAGAAAACAAGGGCGGCATCGGGCCATCCTGCCGCGTCCGAACAAGCACTTCCCAAGGCGTCTGCCGATGCCGCCGCCTGCGGTTCGCAGGGGGGCGTATGGGAACGTTTCGCCCGGCAGCAGGGTGAATGGGCCGGAGAAGGCGAAAGCGAAAACGGCGCCAATGCCGCGCTTTCGATGCAGAACGGCCCCAATGCCCGTTACGCCGGCATTCTCGGCTCGGCGGCCTCGCGTACCGGCATTCCCGCCGCGGCGCTGGCTACGATCGTCAATGCGGAAGCGGCCAAGGGTTCCGACGGCCGCTGGCTTCCCTACTCGCGTAATCCGCGCTCCAGCGCGGCGGGCATCGGCCAGTTCCTCAACCGGACCTGGGAAGGTCAGGCGGAGCGGGAAGGCACCTGGCTCAATGCTTTTGCGCAGCAGAGCGGTTGGCTGAACGAGCGTGGTCATGTGCGGAGCGAGAGCCGGGGCGCCTTGCTGGCCCTGCGCTACGATCCACAGGCCTCGATCGAGACGATTGCCGACTATGCCCGCACCAATCTCGCATCGCTACGCGGATCGGGCGTGCGGATCGGGGAGGGCGTGGTCGAACAGGCGCAGGCGGCATACCTGGGGCACCATCTCGGCCTGGGTGACGCTGTGCGGTTCCTCAAGGGCGGCCTCTCGCCGGACCGGGCGCGCGCCCTGCTCAATGCTCAGGTCGGCGCCGCCAGTGCGAATCGCCGGATTGAAATGGCGGGAAGCGCCGTCGCCGCGCACCGCTCCTGGCTGCTCGATTATGTCGGCCGCAACATTCGCCCGGACCGTTTCGCGGGCTGATATTCCGGCGAAATGCACTTTGTTCCCGACGAAGTGAAAAAATTTATAGGAAATATAGGAAATCCGTTTATAGGATTAACCTCGCGTTCAGAAATTCACGAGACAACAGGTCTCGTTGAAGCGGAGCAGCGGCGATGGGCGCCCGTAGCTCCTCTCTAACCGGGGGTTCAACATGTCGAAGATCACCATCGCTCTGGAGTCCGCGGTCGCGACCGTCAGCGCGAACATGCCGGCCGAAGGCCAGGCACAGTCGGCACGCCAGCGCGCCGTCGTGGATCGCGCCTTCGCGCAGATCATCAAGCTGATCGCGCCGCGCATCCGTCATTTCATCCGCCAGTACGGGCTCGTCGCCCATTGGGACGACGCCGAGCAGGTCTGCGCGATCGCCGTCCACCGCGCGATCCAGGCCTACGACCCGCAGAAGGCGCAGTTCACGACGTTCGTGAACTGGCAGATCCGCGGCGAGCTTCAGAGCCTGCGTTTCCGCCTCATGACCGATCAGCGCCCTTCCGCCAAGAAAGTGGAAGCCGTCACCGTGTCGCTCGATGCGGTGGGCGTGGGCGAAGATGGCGAGGGTCAGTCGATCGTCGCCTCGATCGAGGACGAGGACGCGCTGGGCCGCACCGAATCCGGCGCTTCCGACTACCTCGCGCGGCAGGCCATGGCCTCGCTGACCGACAGCTATGTCGAGCACTTGCGCAACATCGGCGTCGAGCGGATCCGCCGCAAGGCCCAGCCCAAGAAGGCGCCCCGCACCGAAACCGGCGCGCGCCGCGCGGTCTGGCGCACCGGCAAGTCGATGCTTGATCCCGCCGAACTGGCGGAACTGGAAGAGCGGCTGGAGCATAACCGCCGGGTGGTGGAAGGGCGTCTCTTCGAGATGACCGCTCTCGACACCGGCGACGACGACAGCGGTGTCGCCAAGGAACGCGTCCGGCAGATCGCCAAGCGCGCGGCCAAGACCATGAGCGACCTTGCAGGCGCCGATCCCCGCTTCACGATGATGGCGGAATATCGCCAGTCGATGCTGGCGCCGGTCGCCGCGCACTGACGGGCGGCGGCGCTCCTCCACGCTGGAGCGCCGCAATTTCCCGCTTTCGCAGGCGGGACAAACCGCTTGCATGTCACGCCCTGAAGTGATCAGGAAAATTCCGACGCGACTGCGGGCAAAAACCGGGTTCCGGTCTCCGAGGGTTGCGGTCACCATCCTATAATGGACCGCAACTTCGGGAGATACCAATGCCTGCCTGCCTGTTCGCCCCGGTCCCGTTCGATCGGAACGCCTCTCCGCGCCGGATGCGCGCGCCGGTTTTGCTCGGCATATTAGGTGGAGGCGTGCTCCTGGCAGGGCAGGGGGCGGTGGCCCGTGCGGATGGACTGCTGGAAACGGCCGTGGGCGCGCCCGAGGGCCTGACGATCAAGGGCGAAGTGCGCGCGCGCGTCGAAGGGATCGACGGGCAGTTCCGCCCCAATGCGGCGCAGGACGATGCAATGTTCTCGCTCAAGACCACGCTCCAGGTCGAATATGACGGCGGGCCATGGCGCATCGGCGGCGAACTCTGGGACGGCCGCGCCTATGGCGAAAAGTCCAATTCCTCGGCAGGGACCGGCGAAGTCGATGCGATGGAGATGGTCCAGGCCTATGTCGGGCTCGATTTCGGCATGGGCGGCGGCTCGAAGGCACAAGTGACGGCAGGCCGGTTCACGATGAACCTGGGTTCGCGCCGCCTGGTCGCCCGCCAGGCCTTCCGCAATACGACCAATGCCTTCACCGGCGTCAATTTCCAGTGGAAGGGGCGCGGCGGCGACCAGCTGACCTTGCTCTGGGCCATGCCGCAGCTTCGCCTGCCCGACGATATCGAAGGCATTCACGACAACTCGGTGAAGCGCGACAAGGAAACCAGCGACCTGCAATTCTACGGCGGCTCGCTGACCAAGGCCGGCGTTCTTGGCGGATCCCTGGAGATCTACGGCTATGGACTGGCGGAACGCGACAGCGCCAACCGGCCGACCCGCAACCGCTACATCTTCACGCCGGGCCTGCGTGCCTATCGCGCGCCCAAGGCCGGACGCGTGGACTATGACGTGGAAGGTGCCTACCAGTTCGGCCGCACCCGCGCCACGACCGCGCCGACCGATCTCACCGATCTCGACGTCTCGGCCTATTTCATCCATGCCGAAGCGGGCCGTACTTTCTCCGGTGGCTGGCAGCCGCGCCTGTCCTTCGATTTCGACATCGCCAGCGGCGATCGTTCCAAGGCGAAGACCTACAACCGTTTCGACACCCTGTTCGGTGCCCGCCGCTTCGACTTCGGCCCCACCGGGCTCTATGGCGCGGTCGGGCGCTTCAACACGATTTCGGGCGGGGCGCGGTTCGAAGTGAAGCCGGACGGCAAGTCGGACGTGATGATGATGTACCGGGCGCTCTGGCTGGATTCGAAGACCGACAGCTTTTCGAACACCGGGGTGCGGGACTCCTCGGGCGCTAGCGGCGCTTTCGCGGGCAACCAGTTCGAGGCGCGCTATCGCCGCACGCTGATCCCCGACGTGCTGCGCGTGGATACCGGCGTCGCTTACCTAGCCAAGGGCCGCTTCCTGAAGGACGCGCCGAATGCGCCCCAGACCGGCGACACCAAGTACGGCTATATCGACCTCTATTTCGATTTCTGAGGTACTCCGTGTCCCGCGTCTTTGTTGAGTGAGCCATTCGCATCCGCGAATGGCTTGCGGCACCGGCCCTCTCCCCCACCCGACCTCCCATCCAGGATACACTGAGTGGGAGGTCGGGTGGGGGAGAGGGCCGGTGCCGCCAAAATCCGCCTGCTGCGGATTTTCAAAAGGACTCTTTCAATCCATCGGCACCAGGCCAGCCGCGAAGGCGATGCGCAGCACTTCGGAGAGGCTGCGGACCTGGAGCTTCTCCATCAGCTTGGCGCGGTAGATCTCGACCGTGCGGGGGCTGATGTCGAGGGCATGGGCGATGATCTTGTTCGATTGCCCGTCGATCAGGCCCTTCAGCACGTCCAGTTCGCGCGGAGAGAGCTGCTCCAGCAGCGAGATCGCCTTTTCCTTGCGACGTTCCTCGGCCGTGGAGGCCGCCTGGTGAGTGAAGGCGGATTCGACCGCGTTCATCAGCTTGAGATGGTCGCAGGGCTTTTCGATGAAATCGATCGCGCCCAGCTTCATCGCCTGTACCGCCACGGAAACGTCGCCTTCCCCGGTCAGCACGATCGGCACGAAGCGGGTGGGCCGCCCGCCCACGGTGCTGAGGACCTGCAGGCCCGACGCACCCGGCATCTGCAGGTCGAGCAGCAGGCAGCCGGGTTCCAGCAGCGGCGCGGCTTCCAGAAAGGCATCCCCGGAATCGAAGCAGGTGATGCGGCTGTCGCCGATCATCGCCAGCAGATATTCCAGCGAAGTGCGCACGGCGAGATCGTCGTCGACGATATAGATGCGTCGGGACGTCATCCTGCCTTTAGCTCCAGTTCGGAATAGGAGGGGAAGGTGAATTCGATCGCCGCGCCGCCGTCAGGCACGTTGCGCATGGAGAAGCGCCCGCCATGCGCTTCCACGATGCGGCGGCAGATCGACAGGCCGAGGCCCAGTCCGTTCGCCTTGGTGGAGGAAAAGGCCTCGAAGGGGCGATTGAGAATGGTTTCGGGCAGGCCCGGCCCGTTATCGATGACACTGATCATGATGTGGGCATCGTTCAGCTGGCGGGTTGATAAGGTGATTTCAGGCTGCCTGTCGTTGAGGCCCGCGAGTGCGTCGAAGGCATTGTTGATGAGGTTGATCAGCACCTGCTGCATTTGGATGCGATCGGCAAGGACGCATGCAGCTTCGACACTCGGGCGATAGGTCAGCCTCACGCCCGGAATGCGGCTGCGCGAACGTGCGAGCTGAATTGTTTCGGCGATCAGTTCGTCGAGAGGCTCGGCCCGGATCTCCAGTTCGCCCTTGGCCACGAAGGCGCGCATCCGCCGGATGATCGAACCGGCGCGCAGCACTTCCTGACGGGCCAGCTCCAGCATGCAGCGCACTTGCTCCGGGTCTCCGTCGCGGGCCATCATCAGGTCGATGGCGCCCAGCAGGTTGGAGGTGGCGGTAAGCGGCTGGTTGAGTTCATGGGCAAGCCCGGCGCCCATCTCGCCCATGGCACTGACGCGTGAGGCATGGAGGAACTGTTCGCGCAGTTCGCCCATGCGGGCCTGGGCGGCAAGCTGCTCGCGCAAGTTGCGGATGAAGGCGATGGAAATGCGCTCGCTGCCGATGTTGGCCGCGCCGATGGCGATCTCGATCGGCAGTTCGTTGCCCTGTCGGTCGAGTCCGGCGGTGATGCTGGTGGTCGCGGGCAGGGCGGGATCGCTGGCGGGGCGCACGTAGCGGGGCAGCAGGAGCCTGACGTCCTTGCCCAGCACTTCCTCCGCCGAATAGCCGAACAAGGCCTCCGCCGTCACCGAGAAGGAGCGGATGCGGCCGTGCCCGTCGATCGTGATCATCGCCTCAGGCACCGTGTCGAGGATCGAGCGAAGTTCGGATTCGCGAGACTTGAGCATCTCGGCGCGCTGCTCGCGTTCGGTGGCGTCCATGACGATGCCGATCAGCGAGATCTCTTCGTCCGGGCCGTGATGGATATGGGCGGTGCCTTCCACCACTTTCGGCAGGCCCGAGCCGGAATCGGGTGCCACCGCGACAAGCCGGAAGCCGTGGCGGCCGGGCCGCCAGGTCTCGGGCGGGCCGGGCACGCGGAAGGTACTGCCGAAAGTGGCGAGCAGGTGCCGCTTCCAGTCGTCCAGCCCGCCTTCGAACCCCCCGGGCTCCAGCGCGAACAGGCGTTCGGCATGGCCGTGGAAGACGAAGCGGTCGGTCGAGAGCGACCATTCGAAGATGCCGAGTTCGTGGAGGTCCACCGCCAGCGCAAGCCGCGCATCGCTGACCAGCATGGCGCGTTCGGCCTGGATGCGGGCGGTGATGTCGGTCATCGAATGGACGATCATCGGCGCAATGTCGCTGCGGGACTGCACCGCCTGGCGATTGTGCAGCACGCGAAGGGCCGCGCCGTCCTTGCGATAGGCGGTCGTTTCGCTTTCGTGGCGAATGCCGCCGAGCAGGGTTTCGACACCGGCCTCCGACATCGGCGGCGTGCCCGTCAGCACTTGCTGGAAGCGGCCGATCGCCTGTTCGGAGGTCCAGCCGTAGAGCCTTTCGCAGCCTGCCGACCAGCGCAGGATCCGCCCGTCCAGGTCGGTAATGGAGACCGGCGCGGCATCGAGCGCGAGGTTGACTGCCGAGCGCGCGCCGCTTTCGCGGGCGATCCGCGACCAGGCCCAGGCGATCAGTCCGCAGGAAAGCATGACCTGGGCGATGGCCTGGACGATCTCGATCATTTCGGGAGAGGCGATGCCGCGGCGCTCGGCCCAGAAATGCGCGAGGGCCGAGATGATCGGCAGGACCACGCAGAGCAGGAGGCAGGTCTGGATCGTGGCCGAACCGAAGCCGAAGTCGGACTTGCGCGGCCAGGCATATTGTCGTCGCAGCGCGATCACGCCGACCGAGAGCAGGCAGATCGTCACGGCCGTGGGGACCGACATCAGGGCGTGGCGGGTTGCCGGGTCGGCCCGCGAAATGCCAAGCGGAACGAGCATCCCGGAAATGGCTGCCGCTGTGATCGCGACGCAGGCCAGCGGTACTGTCAGGCGCCGAAAGCTGGCGCTGTGCGGGTGGAAGGCCAGAACCGACAGGGCCAGGAGCAGCATGGACAGCGCCGGAAGCACGCCGGGCCGTCCGGGATGGTATCGCGGCTGGAGGGCGACGCTGTCCGGGAAAAGCAGTCGGTCGATGCCGAAGGAGGTCCCGGAAAGATCCTGGATCAGCGCCGAAAAGGCCACGATCAGGGGAATGGCCAGGGCCAGGCGGGCAAGGTTCGGCCGGGAACGATACACCAGCAGGATGCCCGCGCCGGCCCCGAGGCCGGCCACTGCGGTGAGAGGCTGCATCAGGATCCTGCCGCCCGCGACGCTACCCGCCACGATCGATCCTCCGGGAATCCCGAAGGCCCAGCCGCACAAGACGGCGGCGCAGACAAGTTGCGCCGCGATGACCAGGGCGGGAACGACCGGAGCCTTCCTTACGGGAAACGACCCGCCCAAGCGCTGCGGCGGTGGATTCAGTTCCTGCATTCCGACCCGCTTATTGCGCCTTGTGTCTTAAGGCATCAAGGCGATCGGGCCAATAGGGCCTGACACGTCTTTGTAAATAGACGCGGTGCAGGACAATTCGGCCTTGCCGGATGAGGCGGCAATAAGCGGTTGATTATACTTTCTAAAAAAATATCACCAATCGTTAAGTGATTTTCCTTAGTTGCCGGCGCCGTTCTCGTTTGCCAGGCCTTCGATTATCGCACGATTCACGACGATCAAGTCATCGATCGTATCGCGGCCAGTAATGACCTGCGAAGTGTACTTGTCCACCCACATCCCGATCGAAATGATTCTGGCGCGCAAGTCGTCGGGAAGCTGATTGCCCTGGGTGGCGCACATGGACGAGAAGGTCGACCACGCCATTCGATTGCGATGAAGTGCCGGGGCAAGTTGCGCGCCGGCCAGGCCCGCATCCCGTGCAGCGATCATCTCGCCGGTGATCTGGCTCATCAGCCGGTATTCGTTCCGGCGAGGCGTGGCGGCGATCTGCTGCACGCGTTGATAGGCATTGAGTGACATGATGGCTCCAGCAAGGACGTCCGCCACCCCTATATAGGACGATGGCGGGGCGATCGGTCGCGTCCTGCCTGTTTTGAGCCCGGCAGTTCCGAGACTGTCATTGAAAATCCGTCGCGGCGCACCGCCTCAGGCCCGAGCATCCTATAACTAACGCAGGGCTTCGGCCCCGTAACCTTTTGCGGCCATCAATCGCGGATCTTCTTCATGCTCAACGCCATCGGCCTTGTCGTCATCCTGCTGTGCGTCTTCGGCAGCTTCCTGATGTCGGGCGGCAACATAATGGTCATCGCTCACGCCCTGCCGCACGAAATGCTGGCGATCGCCGGTGCGGCGGTGGGCGCGTTCATCCTCGGCAACTCGATGACCACGGTCAAGAAGACCTGGGCGGGTATCCGCCGCGTCTTCAAGGGCGGGCGCTGGACCGAGGTCGATTTTCGCGACCTGCTGGCGCTGCTTTTCACCCTGCTCGCCACGTTCCGCAAGGAAGGTGCGAACTCGATCGAGAAGCACCTCGACGCGCCCGAGGAAAGCCCCATCTTCACTCGCTACCCGCGCCTGCTGGAAGACGAGGGCCTGGTCGAGTTCACGTGCGACTACTTGCGCATGATGACCGTGAACTTCGAGGACCCGCACCAGCTTGCCGAAGCGATGGAAGGCGATATCGAACGCCACCATGCCGAGGAAATGGCGCCGCAGCATGCGCTGCAGATGATGGCGGACGGCTTGCCCGCACTGGGCATCGTCGCCGCCGTTCTCGGCGTCATCAAGACGATGAGCTCGATCGATCAGCCGACCGAGATCCTCGGCGCGATGATCGGCGGCGCTCTGGTCGGCACCTTCCTGGGCGTGCTTCTGGCCTACTGCCTGGTCGGTCCGATCGCGCAGAAGCTGCACCAGATCATCGATTCCGACTTCAAGCCCTACCTGATCGTCAAGACCGCCATCGTCGGTCATGCGCAGGGTCAGCCGACCGAAGTGGCCATCGAACTGGCGCGCCGCATGACGCCCTCTCCCTATGCCCCCTCGTTCACGCAGCTCGAGACCGCGCTCGACGAAGTGAAGGATCAGCTCAATGCAAAACCCGCCTGAACCCGCGCAGATCGAAGCGATGGCGCCTGAATCGATGCCTGAATCGGTGTCCGTTCCCGAGGATCGCTCGCTGCACCTGCCCGTCCACGGCTCGACCGTGACTGCCGAGGACCTGCGCGTCCGCATGGTGCTGGCCTGCGATCTCGACGGCGCGATGCAGATCGATGCCAGCCAGGTCGAGACGGTCGGCCAGGCCGTTCTCCAGCTGCTCGTGGCCGCCCGCACCGAAGCGAGCGAGGCCGGCCACGAATTCGAAATCGTCAATCCCAGCACCGCCTTCGTCGAGCGCGTGCAGGCCTGCGGGCTGGCCGAAGCCGTCGGCCTTTCTGAAGAGGAATTCCCGTCGTGAGCAAACTCATCCTGACCGTCGACGACTCCGCCTCGATGCGGATGCTCCTCAAGGCGTCCCTTGCTGCGCAGGGGTTTCGCGTCGAGAGCGCCGATGACGGCGAGCATGGCCTTGAGCGCATGCACGAAGTGAAGCCGGACTTGCTCATCACCGACATCAACATGCCCAAGATGGACGGCTTCGAACTGATCGAGGCGGTGCGTGCAGTGCCCGAATTCCGCGGCACGCCGATCCTGGTGCTCTCGACCGAGTTCTCGGACGAGAAGAAGACCCGCGCCCGCGAGGCCGGGGCGACCGGCTGGATCACCAAGCCCTTCGAAGCGGCCAAGCTGGGGGCGGCTGTCCGCCGCGTCTGCCCGTGAGCGACGAACTCGACGAAATCCAGGGCATCTTCTTCGAGGAATGCACCGAGGGCCTCGCCGTGGCCGAGGCCGGTCTTTCGGCCATGGCGGCAGGCGATGCCTCTTCCGAGACGATCGCGGGCGTGTTTCGCGCCGTCCACTCGATCAAGGGCGGTTCGGGGGCCTTCGGCCATGCCGCGCTGCTGGCCTTCTCGCACCGTTTCGAGAACGTTCTCGACGAAGTGCGCGGGGGCCGCATCCCGGCCAGCGGCGAAGTGACGCAGACCCTGCTGGGCGCTTTCGACATCCTGTCGGACCATGTCGCGGCGGCGCAGGGCGGCTCCGAGCCTCCGGCCGATGCCGGGATGCTGGAGCAGCTTGACGCGATCCTGGAGAACAAGGGCGCTTCGGTCCCGACCTCTACCCCGGTGGCGCCGGAGCCTGCTCCGGTCCAGGAAGCCGACGAGTTCGGCTTCACCCCGGTTGCGGCAGTGATCGAGGACTTCGATCCTTTCGGCTTCGAGCCGGTCGCGGTCGAGCTGGACGATCTTGTCTCGGCCGAACCGGCCGAGCTCGCCGGATGGACCGTCCGCTTCGGGCCTTCGCGTGGTGCGCTGGGCAACGGCGGCGAGCCGATGCTGGTGATCCGCGAACTGGAAGAAATGGGCGCCGCCGTCACCGGTGTCGACATGGAAACGCTTCCGGGCCTGCGCGACCTTGACCCCGAGGACAGCTATTTCGTCTGGACGCTGCGCCTGCCCGGCACCGTGGCCGAACAGGACATCCGCGACTGCTTCGATTTCGTGTCCCCGGACTCGCTGATCGAGATCGCGCGCGAAGAACTGCTGGTCGTCCTGGTGGACGATCCCGTGGTTCCCGAAGCGGATGACTTCGGCGTATTCGAACCGCTGCCGGCACCGGCGGACCTGCTGACCTTGGTGCCGGTTACCGCGGGCGTCACTGGGGATATCGCGCCACTTGAGCCTGCGCCTGCTGCCGCGCCTGTCGTCGTTGCTCCGCAACCTGCGGCAAAGGCGGTAGCGGACAAGCCCAAGGCCGAAGCGCGTCCCGCCAGCGTCGAGGTGGCCCAGACCATCCGCGTCGATCTTTCCAAGCTCGACCAGCTCCTGAACCTCGTGGGCGAACTGGTGATCCGCGGCTCGATCTTGTCGGACCGGCTCTCGCCCGCCGACCAGGAGCGTGTCGAGCTTCCCGAGCTTTCGCGTCTGACGCGCCAGATCCAGGACAATGTGATGTCGCTGCGTGCGCAGCCCATCAAGCAGGCCTTCTCGCGCGTGCCGCGCATGCTGCGCGATCTTTCGGCCGAGACCGGCAAGAAGGTGATCCTCGAAACCATCGGCGAGATGACCGAAGTGGACAAGGGCGTGATCGAGAAGATCGGCGACCCGCTGACCCACATGATCCGCAACGCGGTGGACCACGGCATCGAGAGCGCGGAAGAGCGCATCGCCGCCGGCAAGCCCGAGGAAGGCACGATCCATCTTTCTGCCGAGCAGAAGGGCGCGCGCATCATCGTGCGCGTGCGCGACGACGGGCGCGGCATCAACCGTGAACGGGTGCGCGCCAAGGCCATCGAGCGCGGCATCATCGCCGCCGATGCCGCGATTTCCGACGAGGAGATCGACGGACTGATCTGCGCGCCGGGCTTCTCGACCGCCGAGACCATCTCGAACATTTCGGGGCGCGGCGTCGGCATGGACGTGGTCCGTTCGAACGTCGAGGCGCTGGGCGGACGCCTGGAGATCAACTCCGTTCCGGGCGAGGGCACGACGTTCACCATGGCCCTGCCGCTCACCCTGGCGATCCTCGACGGCATGATCGTGCGTCTTGGCGAGCAGCGTTTCGTGTTGCCGCTGGCCAATGTGATCGAGACCGTCCAGCCCGAGCGGGGCCAGGTCAAGGAAACCTCGCCGACGTCCGAAGTGATCGAGCTGCGCGGCCAGTACCTGCCGGTACGCCGAGTGGGCGAACTGTTCGGCATGCGCTCTCTGCGCCCGGCCGAGGAATCGCTCGTGATCATCGTCGAGAGCGAGACCGCCGGCAACGTCGGCCTGATGGTCGACACGATCGATAACCGCCGCGAAGTCGTGATCAAGAGCCTGGAGGACAACCTCCACCCGATCCGCGGCCTCGGCGGCGCGACGATCCTGGGTGACGGCTCGATCGCGCTGATCCTCGATATCGACGCCCTGGTCGCGACCGGCGGCTCGTCCAAGTATGCGCTGAAAGGAATGGCAGCATGAGCACCGAAGAAACCGAACTCGACGAACGCAAGATCGTCACTTTCACCCTGGGCAGCCGCCTGTTCGGCATCGACATGCGCTCGCTGATCGAGATCCGCGAATGGGAAGAACCCACCCCGCTGCCGAGCGTGCCGCCTTATGTGAAGGGCGTGACCAACTTGCGCGGCTCGGTGGTTCCCGTGGTCGGCCTGTCCGAGCGCCTGGGCTGGGCGCCGAGCGAGCTGCATTCGCGCTCGTGCATCCTCGTTGTCACCATCAATGGCCGCCATGCCGGTTTCCTGGTGGACGAAGTGCAGGATATCGTCGTGATCCAGGGCAGCGAGATCCAGCCCGCGCCGGACGTGGAGATCAACGAGCAGGGCGCCATCGCCGGTCTCGTCAAGATCGAGCGCCGCACCCATGACACGGCCAATGCCGAGGCCATGTGCCTGCTGCTCGACCTCGATGCGCTGAGCCTGACCCGCCAGGTGCCGGACTTCGCGTAATGACCCTGCTGGCTTCTCCTGAAGGAGCGAGTGGCAGTGCCGCTTCGGGTGCAAGCGCCTTGGGCGGCACGGCCGAACTGCGCCCCGCTCAGTTCCGCGACATTGCTGCGATCATGCAGCGGGAGGCGCGCATCCATCTGGTCGAGGCCAAGATGACGCTCGTCCACTCGCGCCTGAGCCGCCGCTTGCGCGAGCATGGGCTGTCCAGCTTCGTCGACTATGTCGCGCTGGTGCAGCGCGATGCGCAGGAACGCCATGCCATGGTGGTCGCCCTGACCACCAATCACACGCACTTCTTCCGCGAGAACCATCACTTCGACCATTTGCGCCGCGACGTCCTGCCCCGCTTGCAGGACCGCGCGCGCAAGGGCGAGAAAGTGCGCATCTGGTCGGCAGGCTGTTCCAGCGGCGAGGAAGTCTATTCGATCGCCATGTGCCTGGCAGGCGACGGGCCGACGAGCGCGGCCTGGCTCCAGCAGGGCGACGTGCGCCTGCTGGCCACCGACATCTCGCCGCCGGTCGTCCAGGCCGTGCGCGATGCGCGCTATTCCGCCGCTACGGTCGAGCCGATCCCGGAGAGCTACCGCCGCCGCTGGATGCGCGCGGAAGCGAACGGCGATCATGTCATCGCCGATTCTCTGCGCGAACTGGTCGCGGCGCGGGTGCTGAACCTGTTCGAGCCCTGGCCGATGCGGCGCAAGTACGACGTGATCTTCTGCCGCAACGTGATGATCTATTTCGACGATACCGCCAAGGCCGAGCTGGAGGCGCGCTTCGTCGAGATGCTGGCGCCCGGCGGCACGCTCTACATCGGCCATTCCGAGCGCCTGATCGGGCCTGCTGCGCGGCTGATGAAGCCGGTCGGCCAGACGATCTATGCGCGCAATGACGGAGCATCGGCATGATCCCGGCGCCCGAAAAGACCCGCGTTCTCATCGTCGACGACAGCGCGGCGATGCGCGCGCTGCTGAACAAGCTGCTCAGCCACGATCCTGCCATCGAGGTCGTCGGCATGGCGCCCGAGCCGCATGCCGCGCGCGAGATGATCAAGTCGCTCAATCCCGACGTGGTCACGCTCGATATCGAGATGCCGGGGATGGACGGGTTGTCCTTCCTCGAACGGATCATGCGCCTGCGGCCCATGCCGGTGGTCATGTGCTCCACGCTGACCGCGCGCGGGACCGAGGCGACCATCGAGGCCATGCGCCTTGGCGCGGTGGACTGCATCGCCAAGCCTTCCGGCAATCCGCTGGAGATCGCCCAGGACGGCGCGCTGCTGCGCAAGATCGTCAAGGCGGCGGCGCGCTCTTCGGTGCGCCGCACGGCCAGCCCGCCCACGCCCGTCAATGCCGTGCAGGGAACCTTGCGCGACGTCGTGATCGCGGTGGGCGCCTCGACCGGCGGGGTGGAAGCCCTGTTCTCGATCATCGGCGCCCTGCCGCCCGATTGCCCGCCGGTGCTGGTGGTCCAGCACATGCCCGCCGCCTTCACCGGCAGTTTCGCGACGCGGCTCGACAAGGCCGCGCGGGTGCAGGTGGTGGAAGCGCAGAACGGCATGCCGCTGCGCCGGGGCACGGTCTATCTCGCGCCCGGCGGCGGCCAGCACATGGAATTGCTGGGTGGCACCAGCGGCCAGATCCGGCTGGTGACGGGCGATACCGTCAGCGGACATCGTCCTTCGGTGGATGTGCTGTTCAACTCGGTCTCGCGGCTCGGCTCGCGCGCGGTGGGGGTCATCCTGACCGGGATGGGTTCGGACGGTGCCGTCGGCCTCAAGGCCATGCGCGATGCCGGGGCCCGCACGCTCGGGCAGTCTCGCGAGACCTGCGTGGTCTACGGAATGCCGCGCGCCGCCTTCGAGGCGGGCGCGGTCGAAAAGGAATTCAGTTTGTCCGCCATGCCCGAGGCCATCCTCGGCGCGTGTCGGCGGTAAATGGAGCGGTTCATGCCGGCAGCGTCTGCAATAAAAGTAATGGTGGTCGACGATCAGACGTCCATGCGCGCGATGATCCGTCGCGCGCTACAGGATCTGGGTTTCAAGGACATTCGCGACAAGGCTGGCCCGGTCGAGGCGCTTGCCGCGATCAAGGCCGACCGCGTTCACCTCATCATCTCCGACTACAACATGCCCGACATGGACGGCTTGCAGTTCCTGGAAGCGGTGCGGCAGGATCCGGTGATCGGCAAGACCGTGTTCATCATGCTCACCGGTTCGGCCGACAAGGAAATCGTCCAGAAGGCCGCCGCGCTGGGCGTCAACAACTACGTCGTGAAGCCTTTCGCGCCCGCCGCGCTCAAGGAAAAGATCGAGCGCGTCTTCGGGGAGCTGGTCTGAGGCCATGCGCCGCGTCGCCATCGTTCAGGGTGAATACCATGTGGTCTACCAGCCCGGCGTCGTCATTTCGACGCTGCTGGGTTCGTGCGTCGCGGCCTGCCTTCAGGACCCGGTCGCGCGGGTGGGCGGCATGAACCATTTCCTGCTGGGAGAGCCGGGCGCCGATGTGCCCGTCAATCCGGCGGACATGCAGCGCTACGGCGTCCATGCGATGGAGCTTCTGATCAACGATCTGATGAAGCGCGGCGCGCAGCGTTCGCGCCTGCGCGGCCATCTTTACGGCGGCGCCAACATCGTCGCCGGGCTGGGCGGCATCGGCACCAAGAACGGGCAGTTCGCGCGCAACTTCATGCGGACCGAAGGCATTGCGCTCGACCATTGCGACCTGGGCGGCACCCAGGCGCGCAAGGTCGAATTCATGCCTTACGAAGGACGGGTGCGCGCGACGCTGGTTCAGGATCAGCCGCTGCCCCCGGTCGAGCGACCCAGGCCCGCTCCGGTCGCCCAGCCGACCGGCGAACTGGAACTTTTCTGACTATGGCCGGCCCGGAATCGGCAGGCAAAGACGCGCAACGCACCGAAATGCAGAGAGAAGCAATGACCACTCATTTAGAGGAACTGCCGGAAGGTGCGCCCGCGGCCAAGGTCGCGGCAGCGGCAGATGGACCCGCTGGGCCGCTGTGGCAGGCCCTGGCCCGCGAGATGCGCGTGGCGCGTGAACTGCTGGAGCAGCTGGCGGGTGTGCTCGTCACCGACGAGCGCTTCGTCCTCGACTATATCGACCAGCTTCAGGCTTTCGATCTCATCGCCCAGCACGTCGACGAAAGCGCCGCGCTGCTCGACCGCGTGGCCGGGGGGCAGAGTCCCGACGAGGCCGTGGGGCAGGTGCGCCTGACCGTCATGCAGGACCGGCTTCGCGCCGCGCTGGATTGAGGAACGGACCGTGGCACGGGGCAACGACGAACATCCCACGATCGTCATCCGCAAGGTCAAGAAGCATGCGCATGCCGGTCATCACGGCGGCGCCTGGAAAGTCGCCTATGCCGACTTCGTGACCGCGATGATGGCCTTCTTCATGCTGCTCTGGTTGCTGGCCAACCCGGACAAGGACCAGCTCAAGGGGCTGGCGGAATACTTTTCGCCCAATGCCGACCGGTCCTCCCCGGCGACGACGCTGACCAACAAGCCCGGTTCGCAGCCGGGCATGGGCGGGCACAGCCGCCGCGCCCAGTCGGCCGACAGCGTATCCGTGGGCGAGCCTTCGGCGGAAGCCGGAACCAAGGGCGCGGCGCGCGGCGGCACGGCGGAGATCCCCGAGGCCGCGCTGCGGGTCATGGCGCAGGAAATGCAGCTTTCGCTCGATCCGCCGGTCGATGCCACGCAGGGCAAGCGTAATATCGACGTGCAGCCCGACCGCGACGGGTTCCGCATCCATCTGATGGACAATGAGCATCGCTCGATGTTCAAGGGACCGACTGCGGAACTCAACGACTATGCGCGGGGCGTGCTGGCGCGGATCGCCCGCAAGCTGGCGGGCACCGGCGCGCAAGTGGCGATCGAGGGGCATACCGACAGCAGCGGCGGACAGAGCGAGGCGAACTGGAACCTTTCGGCCCAGCGCGCCCTTTCCGCCCGCGCGGCCTTGGTCGCCTCTGGCCTGCCGGCGGATCGCTTCGCCGAAGTGGTGGCCAAGGCAGGGACCGAGCCGGTCTATCCCGACCGCCCGGATCGCCCGGAAAACCGCCGTATCACCATCGTCGTCATGGCCGAGCCTTCGGCGCTCCCGCGCGACGCCAGCTTCAAGTTCTGACGCGATGGGCAAAGATTGGAGAATGTCGTGATCAAGCGGATCGTGATCGGCCTCGCAGCCCTGATCGCCGGGACCGGCGTCGGCATCGGCGGGGCCTATGCGGCCAGGCAATTCCTTCCCCAGGTCATGCCCGATCTCGGCCCGATCAAGGTCGAGACCGAATTCGTGCCGACCGGCACGATGCTGGCGCCGCTGACTTTCCCGGATGGGCGGCTTTCGGGCTACGTCTCGTTCGAGTGCCAGGTCGAAGTGGCCAAGGGTAAGGGCGAGGAGGTGACGAGCCAATTGCCGCTGTTGCTCAACGCGGTGAACATGCGGACCTATCGCACGCCGCTGGCCAGCGGGCCGGACGGCATGGTGCCCGGCATCGAGGCTTTCCGCCGCGTCGTCATGGACGCGGCCGTGGAAGTCTACGGCAAGGACCTGGTGCGCCGGGTGGTGGTCACGCAGGCGTCGCCGGTCTGAGCGAAGGGGAGATGAAGCCAGCGATGCCCGCATCGTCATTCGCCTTTTCCCGCGATCCGGCAGGTGCGTCCGGCCCGGATCCGCTCACGCCGCGCGGTCCGCGCGTCACTACGATCCTGCTGATCGGCAAGCTCGCGGGCCAGTCCGGCGAGACCATCTGCCGTATCCGCAATATTTCCGACAACGGCCTCATGGCCGAAGTCCACGGCGCCTTCGCGGTGGAAGACCAGGTCGCCGTGACGCTGAAGGCGGGCGACGTCCTGTGCGGCCGGATCCGCTGGTCGCTCAACGGCCGGATCGGCGTGGAGTTCGACGGTCCGGTGGATGTCGCCGCGCTGCTGGGCCATGTCGCCAATCGCATCGGCCCCGAAGGCATCGCGCGCGGACCCCGCTTCGAGGTGGATTGCAGCGCCGAACTCCACGCCGCGCACCAGCGCCACGAGGTGAGGCTGATCGACCTCTCGCAGGGCGGCGCGCGTCTTGTCGGAGACTTGCGCATGGAGCGGGACGCGATCGTCCGTCTCGCGGTTCCGGGATTGGGCGAGCGCGAAGCCGCCGTGCGCTGGGTGGGCGAGGGTGCCTTTGGCCTTTCGTTCCTGGAGCCGCTCGCCTTCGCGGATTTCGGCCCCTGGCTGATCAACCGGCCGCTACGCTACGGAGCCTGATGAAAAGAAAAAGGGCGCGGCAAGGTTTTTACCCTGCCGCGCCCTTTTCTTTCAGGCGATCGAAGGAAGCCGCGTCAACCCGGCCCGCCGAAACTCTTCACTAGCGAACCGGCGATCAAGGCCCATCCATCGACCAGCACGAAGAAGATGATCTTCATCGGTAGCGAGATCGTTGCGGGCGGCAGCATCATCATGCCCATTGCCATCAGCACCGCCGCCACGGCCAGGTCGATCACCAGGAAGGGCAGCAGCAGCAGGAAGCCGATCTCGAAAGCGCGGCGTAGTTCGGAGATCATGAAAGCGGGCATCAGCGTGGTCATCGGCAGTTCCGCGCGCGAGGCGGGCACTTTGCCGGAAAGCTGGACGAAGAGCTTCACGTCGTCGTCGCGGACCTGCTTGAGCATGAATGTGTGGAACGGCTTGCTGGCCCGCTCCAGCGCCTGGGTCTCGTTGATGCGGCCCTGGTTGTAGGGGACCATGCCGTCCTTCCAGGCCGCGTCGAACGTGGGCGCCATGACGAAGAACGAGAGGAACAGCGCCAGGCTGATGACCACCGGGTTCGGCGGCACGCCCTGCACGCCCAGGCCCGAGCGCAGCAGCGACAGCGCGACGATGATGCGCGTGAACGAAGTGATCGTCATCAGGATGCCGGGCGCAAGGCTGAGCACCGTCATCAGCAGGACCAGCTGGATCACCCGGCCGGACATCGCGCCCTCTCCGAGCGGGCCTGCGGCGGCGGCCGCCTTCTGGGCCATGGCGGCTTCGGGCAATACGGCAAGAATTGCCGCCCCGCAGAGTGCGGCGGCGACGGCATAACGCTTATGCATCAGAAGGAGCTTTCGGAGTGACCGGACCGATGCACGGCGCGGAATCGAGCATGACGACGCCTTCGGGCGAGATCAGCAGGCTGATCTCGCGGTAATCGCGGCGGATGAGGACGACCGAGCGGCGCGGATCGATCGAAAGGCGCTCGATCAGTTCCAGACGGCGCTCGCCGCGATCCGTGCCGAGGCCTGCGAAAAGCTGGCCATTCAGCCATTTCTGCGGCAGCTTCAGGTCATAGCGACGCACGACCCAAAGCGCGCCGACAAGCATGCCGAGCACGACGCCGAGCGCGCCGATGGTGCGCAGGAGAGAGAGAAAGTCCATGCGTTCAGCGCTCGCGCTCGACGACCTTGGTGATCTCCAGCGACATGATCTCGCCGTTCATCAGGATCTTGCCTTCCGCCACCAGCTGGTCGTTGACGTAGACGCGGGTGGGGTCGCTGTGCCCGCAGTCGAGCGGGATCATCGCGCCGCGGCTCATCTTGAGAACCTGGCGGATGGGGATGCTGGTCGATCCGAGTACGATCGACATGTCGATGGGAATGCCTTCGAGGACGGACATGGCGCGTCTCCTTTCAAGCCTGCTTATAGGAATTATTTTATAGGAGTGCGCGCTGCTAGGCAAAAAATGCCTATAAGGAAGCTGACTGCCGCAAGGGCAGGGCAGGAGCTGTCTTGATGGAATTGAACAACTCGATCGGCGTCTCGGCATCGGGCCTTCGCGCCCAGTCGCTGCGGATGCGTGTGATCGCGGAAAACCTGGCGAACTCGGACTCCGTGGCGAAGACCCCGGATGCCGATCCCTATCGCCGCCGGGTGGCCACTTTCACCGCCGAAGTCGATCGCGCCAGCGGCGCCACGCAGGTTGCCGTCAAGTCGATCGAAGGCGACAAGAGCCAGTTCGGGCGTGTCTATCAGCCGGGCAGCCCGGCGGCCGACGCGCAGGGCTATGTCAGCCAGCCCAACGTCAATCCGCTGATCGAGGCTGCCGACATGAAGGCGGCCCAGCGGTCCTACGAAGCCAATCTCAATGCAATCGAATCCGCGCGCGGCATGACCATGCGCACGATCGACCTGCTCAAGTAAGGAAACACTCCATGGCAATCGGAGCACTCGACGCCGCGGCCGCCTACGGCCGCGCGATGAAGACGGCTGCGCCTTCGGCAGGCGGCGCGGCAGGCGGCCTCGCCGGTCTCGGCGACATGGCCGGCGGCCTTTCCGCCGCTGCGGGCGGCGCTGGCGGCAACTTCGGCAGCATGGTGGAATCCATGGTGACCGACGCCTCGACCTCGCTGCGCACCGCCGAAGCGGAAAGCGCCAAGCAGGTGGCGGGCAAGGGCGACCTCATCGACGTCGTCACCGCGATCGGTGCGGCGGAAACCGCGCTCGATACCGTGGTCGCCGTGCGCGACCGCGTGGTGAACGCCTATTCCGACATCATGCGGATGCAGATCTAGAGCCGGTTCAGGGGAAGTTTCCGCGTCATGACCTCACCCGAAGCCATCGAGATCGCGCGCGCCGCGCTGGTGTTGGTGCTGACCATCGCCGGCCCGATGCTGATCGCCGCGCTAATCGTCGGCGTTGCCATCGGCCTGCTCCAGGCGCTTACCCAGGTGCAGGAAATGACGCTGACTTTCGTACCCAAGATCCTGGTCCTGGGCGTGGTCATGCTGCTTTCGCTGCCCATGATCGGCCATGCTCTCGGCGCGTTCATGGATCGCATTGCCGACGCCATCGTCACTGGCTGAGGCGATGGGCGGGGGATCTCTCGACCTGGCGACGCTGGCGGCCCTGCCGATCGATGCGGCGACCTTCCTGATCCTGTTCTGCCGGGTCGGGGCGGTGATCATGCTGCTGCCGGCATTCTCCGAGGATGCCGTGCCGCCGCAGATCAGGCTGGTGATGGCGCTCGGCATCACGCTCGGGCTTTACGGCATGCTTCAGGGACACGTTGCGCCTGCCGTGAAGTCCGAGGCCTCGCTGCCGCTGCTGGTGATCGGCGAGATGATGGTGGGCCTGGCGATGGGCATGATCGTGAAGATCCTGTTCAGCGCCGCCGCCATCGCCGGTTCCATCGCCAGCCAGCAGGTCGGCCTAGCCTCCGCCCTGGTCAACGATCCGTCGATGGGCGGTCAGGCGCCGCTGCTCTCCCGCCTCTTCGGCGTCGCGGCGGTCATCGTTTGCATGAGCCTTGGCGTCCATCACTTGTGGATCGCCTCGATCTTCCAATCCTATTCGGTGTTCCCAGTGGGCGGCCTTCCGCCCGCCGCGCAGTTCGCCGATCTGGCGGTCAAGGTGACCGGGCAGGCGATGGCGCTGGGCGTCAGCCTTTCGGCGCCGCTGATCCTTTATGGCGCGCTGTTCAATGTCGGCCTTGGCCTGGCGGCGCGTGTCGCGCCCTCGATCCAGGTGTTCTTCATCACCCAGCCGCTCAACCTGCTGCTCGGCATCTCGGTGCTGGCGATGACGCTCGGCACGATGCTGACCGCTTTCGCGACCGCGATGGGGTCGTTCATGCAGAACGGATGGAGCCTCTAGAGCCATGGCCGAGAGCGACAAGGACCAGCGTACACACGAGCCGACCCAGAAGAAGCTCGAGGATGCCCGCAAGCGCGGCGAAGTGGCCATGGCCCCGGAAGTGCGCCATGCCACGATGATGGCAGGCGCGCTGATCGTCACCGGATGGGTCGGCATTTCCGCGATCCGTCACCTCGGCATGATGATGACCCGCCTCTGGGGCAGCGCCGAGGACTATGCGCTCGACCCTGACGGCGCCCAGAACCTGATGACCGGCGTGGCGCGCCATTTCGCGCTGTCGCTCCTGCCGGTGTTCGGCGTGCTGCTGGTCTGCGCGGTGGCGACGATCTTCCTGCAGAGCCGTGCCATGCTGAGTTGGTCGCGGGTGAAACCCAAGTGGTCCAAGCTCAATCCCGCCAGCGGATTCAAGCGCATCTTCGGGATGCGGGCGCTGGTGGAGTTCGGCAAGACACTGGCCAAGTTCAGCGCCATCGGACTTGTCGTGTTCATGGTGCTCAGGCCGCGCATGACGGGCCTGGACCAGCTCGTGGGCTTCGCGCCGGGCGCGGTGGGCGCGGCGGCGGGGGAACTCGCCTACGAAGCGATCCGCGCGGTCTTGCTGCTGGTCGTCGCGCTGGCGCTGTTCGATTTCATCTACCAGCGCCGCGCCTTCATGAAGCGCATGATGATGACGCTCCAGGAAGTGAAGGACGAGCACAAGCAGAGCGACGGCGACCCCAAGATCAAGGCCAAGATCCGCCAGATCCAGATGCAGCGCTCCCGCAAGCGGATGATGGCGGCCGTGCCCGAGGCCAGCGTCATCATCACCAACCCGACGCACTATGCCGTTGCGCTCAAGTACGACCACGGTGCCATGGCGGCGCCGGTCGTGGTGGCCAAGGGCCTCGACGCGATCGCGCTGCGTATTCGCGAGATCGCCACCGAATCCAAGGTGCCGATCGTGGAAAGTCCGCCGCTGGCCCGCGCCCTCTATGCCGCCGTCGATATCGATCGGCCGATCCCCATCGAGCATTACGCCGCCGTCGCCGAAATCATCGGCTACGTCATGCGGCTGGCGAAGACCGGGAAGAAGTGAGGTGAAAATGCCGAGCCAGCCCGCCCATCGCTCCAATCATCCTATAAGGTCAGAGATGTCCAAGCGTTTCAAATCGAGGATGCGCGCTCCCCTGCTGGCCCTGGCGGCCGGCATGGTCCTGCTTGCGCCCGGCGTGGCCCTTGCCGGTCCGCAGCCGCGTATCAAGGACATCGTCGATGTCGAGAACGTGCGGTCGAACCAGTTGGTCGGCTATGGTCTCGTCGTCGGCCTCCAGGGCACCGGCGACCGCATCCGCAACATTCCCTTCACCGAAGAGACCTTGCAGGCCATGCTGGAGCGCATGGGCGTGAATATTCGCGGCACGCAGATGCTGACGCAGAACGTCGCGGCGGTTACGGTGACGGCGACGATGCCGCCTTACGCCCGCGCCGGTTCGGCGATCGACGTGCAGGTTTCGGCGCTGGGCGATTCCACCAGCCTTCAGGGTGGCATTCTCCTCGTTTCCTCGCTGCGCGCGTTGGACGGGGAGATCTACGCGGTGGCGCAGGGGCCGGTCGCGGTTTCCGGCTTCAAGGCGCAGGGCGCCGCGGCGCGGCTCAGCCGGGGCGTGATGACGACCGCTCGGATCGCGGGCGGCGCCATCGTCGAGCGCGAGGTCCCTTATGACCTGCGCTCCGCCCAGACGCTCAAGCTGGCGCTCAAGAACCCCGATTTCACCACGGCGCGCCAGATCGCGGCGACCATCAACCGCGAAGCGCCCGGCGCCGCGCAAGTGCTCGATCCCGGCACCGTGGAACTCAATCCGGCGGGCGGTTCGGTGATCGACCTGATCACCCGTGTCGAGAATCTTCCGGTCCAGGTGGATCAGGTGGCCCGTATCGTCATCAACGAGGCGGCGGGTACCGTGGTCATGGGCGCCGACGTGCGCGTCAGCCCCGTGGCCATCGCCCAGGGCGGGCTGACGATCAGCGTCACCGAGACGCCGATCGTCTCGCAGCCTGCGCCCTTCTCCAATGGCGAGACCACCGTGGTGCCGCGCACCCGCGTGGAAGCGGACGACGGCAGCGGCGCACATCTGGCGGTGCTGAACAGCGGGACTTCGCTCCAGACCCTGGTTGCCGGGCTCAATTCGCTGGGCGTCAGCCCGCGCGACCTCATCACCATCCTGCAGGCGCTGCGCACGGCGGGCGCGCTTCAGGCCGAAATAGCGGTACAGTAAAGATGGCAGATCCGGTTCTTCGTTCGCTTCCTTCCCGTCCCACGGTGCAGACCCCGGATCGCAGCCCCGCCAAGGTGGCGCGCGATTTCGAAGGCGTCTTCGCCGGACAGATCACCAAGATCCTGCTGGAAACCGTCGAACAGGGTGAGGATTTCAACGGCGGCCACGGCGAGGAAATGTTCCGCGGCGTGCTGGCCGAGCAGATCGGCAACCAGATCGCCAAGGGCAAGGGGCTGGGCATCGCATCCGCCGTAGAGGCGCAGATCATCCGCCTTCAGGGAGGCAGCGACCGTGCCGAATGAACTGATCGAGATCATGACCTCGCTCTCGATGGTGATGCGCGAGGAAACCGAACGCCTCGAAGGCCGCGAGCGTGCGCTCGATCTAGCGGAACTGGCGGCGGCCAAGACCCGGCTCGTGGGTTCGCTGGAAGAAGTGCTGGCGCGCCGCAACCGGCTCGACCCGGAGTGGACCGAGCAGATGGACGACGAGACGCGCGAGCGCCTTGCCGAGGCTCTGGGCGAACTGCGCGCCGCATCGATGGTGAATTCGGCGCTGCTGGAGCGGCAGATCGAACTGTCGATGGAGATGATGGGCGCCATCGCCAACGAGGCCAAGCGGCTCTCGGGCAATCGGACCTACACCTATAGCCCCAGGGGCGACATCGCGCGCCTCGATCTGACCACACCGATCTCGTTCAACACCGAATACTGACTGGGCTGAAGCTTTATCGATGCAAGAAGGGGAGGCGTGGCACGAGGCCGTTCCTCCCCTTCTTGCATGACTATCGGTCCTAGAGGGACAGGGAACGCGCTGTCCTGCCCGTCATCGCCGCCATGTCACCGGAAGGCACCGGGCGTCCGAACAGGAAGCCCTGGCCGAAAGCGCAGCCGAGCTGGGACAAGTGACAGGCCTGCTGCATGGTTTCGATCCCTTCGGCCGTCACCGGCATGTCGAGGCTCCGGCCGAGGTCGACCACCACCTTGACCAGCTTGCGCCCGGCATCGCTGTCGAGCGCCTGGACAAGCGTGCGGTCAATCTTGATCATGTCGAGTGGCAGCGCGGAGATCCTGGCGAGGCTGGCATAACCGGTCCCGAAATCGTCCAGCGCCACTTTGATGCCCGCCTCCCGCAGGCTCGCCACGGTGGCTTGCGCAACCTCGACATTGTGCATCACCGCATGCTCGGTGATCTCCACGGTCAGCCGGTCGGGCCGCAGGCCGCTTGCGAAGACGATGCGCATCAGGCGGGCGGCGATCCCGGGGTCGCAGACCTGGCGGGGTGCCATGTTGAGCGACAGTCCGAGGTGGCCGTCCCAGTCGCGGGCGTCACGGCAGCACTGGCGCAGCATCGCGAAAAGCAGATCGTCGTCGAGCGCGGCGTCCTCGGCCAGGCCCAGGAAGCGATCGGGGCCGAGCAGACCGCGCTGCGGGTGATCCCAGCGTGCGAGGGCCTCGAAGCGGACGGCTTGGTGGGAGGGCAGGGCGACGATGGGCTGGTAATGGGGAATGATTTCCCCCCGCAGCAGCCCGCTGCGCAAGTCCGCCTCCAGGGCGGCGCGCTCGCTCAGACTGTCGTACATTTCCGGTGCAAACTGTTCGATGGTGCCGCTTCCCGCCTGCTTGGCGTGGGACAGGGCGATCGATGCGCCGCGCAGCAGTTCCTCGACTGTCATGGTGCCGCCCGGGTCGCTGGCGATGCCGATCGCGGCGGTGGGATGGACGATATGGCGGCCGAGGCTGACGGGATCGCCGATCGCCTCTAGCAGCCGGCAGGCAATCGTTTCTGCGGCCATCTTCGGGCTGGTGCCCTCTGTGACCGGCAGCAGGCAGGCGAATTCGTCCGCGCCGAGGTGGATGACGGCCAGGTGCCCGGAGAGCCGGGTGCAGCGGTCGTACACGATGTCGATAAGGTGGTCGCCGCAGGCATGGCCGCAAAGGTCGTTGACCAGCTTGAAGCGGTCGAGATTGACCATCAGCAGCGACAGGGCGCGCGAGGGCGCGCGAAGCCCCGCAACAGCCTGCTCGATCAGGCGCAGCGGGGGGACGCGCGGGATCGGCGGGATGGCCGTGGATCGCGGCGGGGGCCGCTTTCCATTCGGCCTGAGTGGATGGGGTATGCGCATCGTGTCTTTCGGACCCTTGGACACATACCATTATATCGCTCCGGCGGGGACTACGGGCCGGAGGAGATGTCAATTACCGTCATCTATTCGAAAACAGCAGCCACCACGGTTGCGAGGCCAGCCGGATCGAGTTCGTCGATCGCGATCTCCAGATCGGGATTCTCGCTGTAGCCGAGCATGCGGCCGTGCCGGTCGAGCGTGACCGACAGCACGCGCAGGCCCTGTCCTTCGGTGACGACGGCAAGGCCGCCCGCTGAAGGAAAGCGATCGGGATCGACGACCAGAATGGACCGCCCCGGCAGGCCCGCACCCAGGGTCGGGCGCCCGAGACGCAGGCCATAGGCGCGCGGCCCGGCGCTGCGGGGCGCCTCGACCTGGTCTCCGGCGGGGGTGCGCGCGATCAGGCCTTCGGGCAGGGGGCTGCCGAATACCGGTACAAGACGCTGGGGCGGGGCTTCGGCAACAAGCGTATCCGCGCTCGCCGCAGTCTCTACCGCCTCGGGCGAAGGCTTCTGCCTTGCGGCGGAGCGTTCGAGCAGGGTCTGCGGCAGCCCTCGGCCAAGGGGCTCGGCGCGGGCGGCGGGAGCCTGCTGCAGCTCACCGCGTAGCGCACCGATACGGGCGCGGGACTTGGCGATGCGCAGTTCGGGGTTGGCCACCAGCGGCAGGACCGTGTCCAGTTCTCCGCGCTGATAGGCGTCATGAACCACGGCGGTCAGCTGGGCATCGTCGGCGGCGGCGAAGAGGCGGCGCAGCGAAGCGCGGACGTCTTCGTTCCAGCGATCGTAAGGCTTCAGGGCATTCTCGATCCGGGAAAGGATAACCGGGGCGATCCCGTATTCCTGCTCCAACGCGGCGATCGTCAGTGCATTGTCCGAAGCGCGCCGGTTGCGCAGGGCCGCTGCCAGGAGCACCGCGAAACGTTCGGCTTCCGGGTCGGCCCGGTCGGCGGCATGAAGCGGATCGGCCCAGGCCGAGATGTCGAATTCGGGATCGTCGATATCGATCAGCAGATCTGCCGCATCGATGCCCAGGGCGGCGGCAATATCCCGCAGCTCTCCGGCACGCGCGAAGATCTCGCCCCGCTCGATCTTGGAGAGGCGAATATAGGTGATTGTCGGAAGTTTATCCGACAACTCAAGCAGCGATCCAATATTCAACTGCTTTCGGAATTTGCGGATGCGGTTCGGAAAGACGAGCGTGCGGTAAGCATCGATCTCGATTGCGGTCGGCGCCGTTGCAAGCGCCTTCCCAGTCCGCTTCTGCGATCCAAGCGGTTTTTGGGTCATTGAAGCTCTTAAATCTGGCTATGGATGAGGAATTTGTTCCACGGAACGCCCACTCGGTCAATAATCCATTATGTATATCGTGCCAAAGTGGGTCGGATTGCGATGCCCGGCAATAACTTCCACCAGTATCCTTCCTATTTTGCACCATAACGGGTAGTCATGTGGTGTTTCCTGGAAATTTCAGCTTCGTTGCAGGAAAAACTTTCCTACCATTTGTGGGCGCTGCGAATGACGCGATGATCGCACAAACGAAGAGTTAAAAATCTGAAACATATATATTTTGTTTTTGAACGTCTCATCGTTCATTCCGTTCCCCTCCTATCGAAATTCAGCCCACCTCTTTATCCAGAATAGGATGGGCTAGCTTGAAGGCAGGCTGAACGAAACCGCGTCGGCGGCGAATTCCCATCCTGACGGGACGAGGTGAAGGATACCTCTTTAGAGGTAGAGGGGCGGCCGACGTTCGGTTTTCAAGGAAAAGGGCGCGATCCCGGCAGGACCGCGCCCCTTGTTGGAGCACCGGGCGCAATCGCCTGGAGCGCGGTCAGCCGCGGCCGAGGGCGGTCTTCATCAGGCCGATCTGCTTGCGGTAGAGATTGGTCATGGCCGCGAAGTCGGCCTGTACCTGCCCAAGATTGAGCAGCTGATCTTCAAGCGTCACATTGTTGCCGTCCGGCTTCGTCTCGGTGGTCTCGCCGTCGAGGACGATATGGCTGCCCGCCTGCGGCGGCCGCGCGCCGAGAGCGGTCATGCTGCCCGAGAGTTCGACTTTCGGCCGCGAGACGCGCGGCGCTCCAGCCGTCTCGCCATATTGGGAGACGAGCGAGGAGAAATCCGGGGCGTCGACCGTGCGCGCCTTGAAGCCGGGCGTTTCGTTGTTGGCGATGTTCTCGGCGATCACCCGCTGGTGTTCGGCCATGAACTTCATGGCCTGGCCCATGCCGTCGAAGATAGGAGGAAGTGAAGACATCTGGGATTACCTCAGGAACCGGTCAGGCGCGACAGGGCGGCCTGGTAGTTGGCAAGCTGTTTCTGCTGGTAGGCGGACCCGCCGCCGGACCCGAGCGCTCCATCGACAAGGGCGGTCTTGCCCGAATCCCAGTAGAGCGAGCGATAGGCGGACTGGGTCATCGACAGGGCGGAATTGATCTTGGCCAGCGCCGTAGCTGCGGACTTGGCGTTGGTCAGGGTAAGGTCGGTCGTCAGGTTCATGCTGTAGGTGCCGCCGGGCGATACCTTTGGCGCGTCCTTTTCCGGCGTCTTGGATGCGACCAGGCGGACAGGATCGATGCCCAGCTTCGACAGTGCGTCCTTGCCGTCGGCGCCGGCGCCGAGTTCGATCTTGTAGCCCGATTTCACCTGGATCCGCAGCGTGGTCTCACCATCCACACGCGGGGTGGTGATCGTCGCCTTGGTGCCGGTGATGCGCTGGATCTTGGTGGAGAGCGTCGCCATCGTCTCGTCGGCGTCGATCGTGATCGTGCGCGTGGCCCCGCCGTCGACCCTTATGGTGAACTGATCCCCCGCGCGCAGGCTGGTCTGGGACGTGAGCGTCGTCGATTCCTGCTGGTTGATCGTGCCGCGGCTGAGGCCGAGCGCGCCCAGGACTGTCGATCCGCCGACGGCCGCGGAGATCTTCACCGGCTCGGCCGTAAGGCCGTGCATACCCCATTGGGAGATGTTCTCGACTGTGCCCGTGGCCGAATCGATCCGGGCGACGAACCCGTCGACGGTGCCCGATTTCGTGCCGCCGAGGTCGCCGGCGGTGCGTCCGCCGACATAGAGCGTGCCGTTCACGTAAGTGACGCTGTCGGCCTTGTCCGAGGCCGAAGTGCCGATGTACGTCGTGGTGGCCGATGACAGGGCGCTGTCGATCCGGGTGACGAAAGCGTCCTGGCCGCCGCTGATGGCATTGACCTGGCTTCCGCTGACTGCCGTGGAGGTGGTGCCGACGACGGCGATCTCGCCGCTGTCAGACACGGCGATGGCGCTGGCGGAAACGTTGCCGAGCGCGATAGATCCGAGGTCCGTCGACAGCGAGGCGGCATCGAACCGGCGGACGGATGCGGTGCCGCCCTCGTTGGTCAGGGCCAGAAGGTTGCCGCTGCCGTCGATGGCGAGGGCGGTGATGGAATCGCTGCCGCCGCTGTCGATCAGGCGGCGTTCCTGCACTTTGCCGGTGGCGTCGAGCCGGGCGACGAAAGCGTCGCCTCCGCCCTGGGATGCCCTGCCGGCCACATAGATGCTGCCGTCGTCGCCCACTGTGACCGCGCTGGCCGTTTCATTGCCGATCTGTCGGATCGCGGTCGAGGACAGTTCGGCGCCGGCGGCGCTGAAGCGGGAGACGAGTATGTCCGTCTGGCTGTCGTCCGAACTGTTGAACGCGCCGCTGACCGAACCCGCAACGACGATGTCGCCATTGGGCGCCAGCGAGATCGCCGCGCCTTCGGCGCTGCCGGCCGCGCCCAGGGTGCGCTGCCAGACGACATTGCCTTCGCTGTCCACTTTGGTGAGGAACAGGTCGTTCTTGCCGTCGGAAATGTTCGAGCCGAGATCGCCTGCGGTCGTGCCGACGACATAGCTGAAGCCCTGTTCGTCGGTGACGATGGCGCGCGCCTGGGTCGCGGCGGCGACCGTATAGTCGGGCTCTGTGGTGTCCGTCGTGGAGGAGGAACTTGTGGTGGTGGTTGTGGCCGTCCCCGCCGCCTTGGCGCGCGCGGTGGCGTCGGCATCCACGCCATTGAGCTTGCTCTCGCGCTGCCAGGTCAGCGAGCCTTCGAGATCCTCCACCTTGTAGATGCGCGCGGCGGTGGGGGAGCCGTATGCCGTTTCACCGCTGGCGACGATCAGCGCGTCTCCGCCGCCGACCTGGTCGATGGCGGCTTTCTCGATACCGGCCGGGTTGAACACCAGGCCCCATTTGCCGTCGTTCTTCTCTACCGTGAAGTTCGACTTCCACTTGCTGACGGGATTGCCGTCCGCATCGACGACGGGATTGCCGTTGGCATCGACCGATTGCGAGGCGCCGATGGCGGCATTGAGCGCGGCGGCGACGGAATCGAGCGTGGGGGGCTGGGTCGTCTGCGAGAGATCGACGGTGACGATTTCCGTGGTGGTGCCCCGGGTCAGGGTGACTTGCAGGACCTCATTGCCGGTCATGCCCGCGATCGCCGCATCGCGGGTCTTGGAGACGCCCTGGCCGGTCACCTTGGAAGAGGTGGCGCCCGCGTTGATGCCGACTGTCGACTGGCCGCTGGCGGGCATGCCGAAGTTCAGGTTCAGCAGGTCGGTCTCGGCGCCGCCGAGATAGGCCTGGAGATCGGCGAGGCCCTTGGCGAAGGCCTGCTGGAGCGAGGCGCGTTCGGTGGACGAAGTGGTCGCCTTGGCCGCGCTTTCGGCCAGAATGCGCAGCCGGTCCAGCGTCTTGTAAGTGGTGAAGGCGGTCTGCACGTCCGGCAGATCCTCAAGATTGCTGTCCTTGGTCGTATCGACGAGGGACAGCATCTTCTTGATCGCCAGGATCTGCGAGCTGACCGGGCTGGTATCCGCATCTTCCTGCCATGGCGGCGTGGTCTCGGGCACGGCAAGGGTGAAGGCCTTCTTGGCTTTCATGACCGCCGCGCTGTCCAGGGTGGCGAGCGAGGTGGAAAGCGCGGAATAGGCGCTGGTTCCGCCCAGGACAGAGAGGCCGATCAACCCGTTGTTTAAATTTATCGTCAATTCTGTCTCCATCGGGCGGTTGCGCGGGTCATTCTCCTATAAATAGAGGGAACATGGCCCTGACCGTACGGGATCGAGCAATTTTTCGGGGGTATCGAAGTGACGATGATGGCTGCGGTTGTTGAGCCGCCGGAGCTCAAGAAATACTCGGGGATGCAGCGCGCTGCCGCGCTGATGCTCGCTCTCGGCCGCGATCATGGCGGACCGATTTGGGAGCAGCTGACGACCGAGGAAATCAAGGAGCTGTCTTCCACGATCGCCCAGCTCGGCCGGGTGCCCTCGGTCGTCGTCGAGCATCTGCTCGTGCAGTTTTCCGGCGAAGTCTCGTCGATGGCCTCGCTTCACGGTTCCTACGAGACCACCGAGCGCCTGCTGGAGGGTATCCTTTCGGCGGACCGGGTGAAGGAGATCATGGAGGATATCCGTGGTCCTTCCGGCCGCACGATGTGGGACAAGCTGTCCAATGTCAGCGAAGCCGTGCTCGCGGGCTATCTCAAGAACGAATATCCGCAGACCGTGGCGGTGATCCTGCACAAGCTGCGCCCCGATCACGCGGCGCGGGTGTTGGCCGAACTTCCGCGCGAATTCGCCACCGACGTGGTCATGCGCATGCTGCGGATGGACACCGTGCAGAAGGACGTGATCGTCCAGGTCGAGCAGACGCTGAAGAGCGAGTTCATGACCAACCTGTCGCGCGCCCAGCGCCGCGATCCGCACGAGACCATGGCAGAACTGTTCAACGCGCTCGATCGCTCGACCGAGGAAGCGATGCTGGGCGCACTCGACGAGAAGGCCCCGGAATCGGCCGAACGCATCCGTGCGCTCATGTTCACGTTCGAGGATCTGGGCAACCTGCTTCCGGGCGCGATCCAGGTGATCGTGCGCAATTGCAACAAGCGCGAACTGGCTCTGGCGCTCAAGGGTGCGCCGGACGAGATGAAGAAGATGTTCTTCGGCGCCATGACCGAACGTGCCGCCAAGCTGATGCGCGACGACATGGCCGCGATGGGCCCGGTTCGTGCGCGCGAATGCGAGGAAGCGCAGACGGCGCTGGTACGCCTGGCCAAGTCGCTGGGCGATCGCGGCGAGATCATGCTGGTCGATCCCAAGAGCGACGACGCGATGATCTATTGATCCTTTACCCGGGTTCCGGCCCGGAAGCGGCACCGATCCGGGAATGGGTCGGTGCCGGGCGAAGCGGGACCAAACCTGTTTCGTCAAAGCGAAAGCTCAGGTATTGAAAGTATTTACGAATTCCGAGGGTGCGGCGATAATGGAGGATCCCATGACCATTCAGCCATTCGGTTTCGACAGGATATTTCGTTTTCCTACCAGCGAGCCGGTCGATGAGCGGCGACACGACGAACTGCGCGAGCATGTCGCGGAGCTCCAGGCCCGGATCGAGCGCCTGCACGAGGACCACGTTGCCGAACTCGCACGGGCGCGTGTCGACGGCTTCGAGGCCGGGCTGGAGCAGGCACGGGGCGAGCGGGCGGAAGCCATGCTGGCTGCCACCGACGCGCTTCATGCCTCCATCGACGATGTCGAGCGCCGTTTCGATGCGGTGATGGACCAGGTCGTGGCCGAGGCCGGGGCGATCGCGCTCCAGGCCGCGGAACTGCTGGCGGGACATGCGATCACGGCGCAGCCTGCGCGGGCCATCGACGAGGCGCTGACGCGCGCGCTCGATCAGGTGGCGCGCGATACCGCGCTCTCGATCCGTGCCAATCCCGCCATGCGCGAGGATATCGAACGGTTGGTCGAGGATCGCCGTGCCCGCGAACGCCGTTCCATGTCGATCGTCGTCGTCGATGACGAGACGCTGCCCTTGGGCGACGCTCATATCGGCTGGGCGGAAGGCGGCCTAAACGTCGATGCGGCATCGCGCCGCGCCGCGGTTCTGGCCGAACTTGCAGGCGTTCTGGGAACCGCCGCCGGCCAGGAAGGCGCCGCGTAAACTTTTCCTGTTCCCGGCAAGAGTTGCCTAGCGGTTTATCCTATAATGTCAGGGGCGACACCAGGGGGTGACGCCGCTGACACACGAGGCGACTTTTGAACCCGTTGCGGAACTTTATCGAGCAGATCGGCCCTCGCCGGGCCCTGCTGATGGGCGGCGTGGCCCTTGCCCTGCTGGTCGGACTGGGATGGATGGCCTTCCGCACCCCTGCGGCCGAGATGGGCTATCTCTATACCGATCTTGATCCTTCGGCGGCCCAGTCGATCACCGAGAAGCTGAAGGGACAGAATGTTCCCTTCCAGATTTCCGCGGACGGTACTGCGGTCATGGCGCCTGTCGACAAGCTGGCACAGCTGCGCATGTCGATGGCCTCGGAGCAACTCGGCGGCAAGATCGGCTATGAAGTGCTCGATGCCGAGGAGCCTTTCGGCATTTCCTCCTCGCGCGCGAAGATGAACGAGACGCGGGCGATCGAAGGCGAACTGGTCCGCTCGATCGAAAGCCTCGAAAAGGTCAGCAAGGCACGCGTCCATGTGGTCATGCCGGACCGCGCGATGTTCGAGACCGAACCGCGCAAGGCCAGCGCCTCGGTAACCGTGAAGACCAGCGGGCGCCTTTCGAGCGAACAGGTCCAGGCGATCCGCTATCTCGTATCCTCGGCCGTGCCCGATCTCAATCCCGAGGCGGTCTCGATCGTCGACCAGACCGGCGCGCTGCTGGCGCGGGCGGGCGAGGGCGGCGATGCCGGTGCGGGCAATCTCGAAGACCGGCAAAATTCCGTGGAAGCGCGCCTGCGCAGCGAAATCGAGGCGATGATCGAACCGATCGTCGGCCAGGGCAAGGTGCGCGCCGAAGTGGCCGCCGTGCTCGAACGCGATCAGGTGCGCGAGGAATCGGAAGTCTTCGATCCCGATACCCAGGTCATTTCCCACCAGACCACGGTGGAATCCAACAATCAGAGCGACGAGAACTCTGCCGGTGCCGAGGGCGTGACGGTGGGTTCGCAGCTCCCGGACAACCAGGGCAACGTCAACGGCAGTGGCGGCGACGCGCGCCGCTCCGCCCAGAACGAGACTTCGGAAGACACGACCTACCAGAACAGCCGCACCCAGAAGGTGGCGGTGCGCACGCCCGGCCAGGTGAAGCGCCTGACCGTGGCGGTCATGGTGGACGGCGGCCCGCAGGGCCTGCCCGCCGCGCAAGTGCAGCGTCTCCAGCGGCTGGTCGAGAACGCCGTGGGCTTCGATGCCGATCGCGGAGACAGCGTCGTGGTCGAGAACATGGCCTTCAGTGCGCCCGCCGATCTCGAAGGATCGGAAGGCGGCCTGCCCTTCGGCCTGACCTGGGACCGCATCTTCGACGTCCTGAAGATCCTGATCGTGGGCGGCATCATCCTCTTCGCCGTGCGCATGCTGAGGCCCAAGCCGGCCGAGCCGCCGCTGGTCGAAGGCGTGGTGGAGCGCCGCCTGACCGCCGACGACGCGGAAATGATGGCGCTGAACGAGCGCGCCGCCGAAGGCGACGAGGAAGCCATGCGCAAGCTGGAGGAAATGCGCGCCGAGGAAGGCGAGATGCTCGATCAGGAAATCGCGCTCGCCCAGGTCGACGGCCGCATCAAGCTCTCCGCCCTGCGCCGCATCGGTGACGCCATTTCGGCCAGTCCCGCAGAATCCGCATCCGTAATCCGTCAATGGATGAACAGTTAAAGGGTATGATCATGAGCGACGAGCTCGAGCCGCGCCAACTCGCGCCTGCTCACCTTTCCGACGAAACCCCGGCAGACCTGCCGGGCGACGATGCCGCCGTGCAGTCTCCCCGGCCCACCACGTCGCCGACGCCGGACGACCTTCAGGCCGTGTTCGACGTGCCGGTGAAGGTCCAGGCCGTACTCGGCCGGTCGCGAATGGATATCGGCGAACTGCTGCGCCTGAAGCCGGGCATGGTGGTCGAACTCGACCGCCGCGTCGGCGAACCGGTGGACATCTTCGTCAACAACCGCCTGATCGCGCGCGGCGAAGTCGTGCTGATCGACAGCACGCTGGGCATCACGCTCACCGAAATTGTCCGGCAGGAGGCATGATGCCTCCTTCCGAACACGATCCTACACGGTTCATGCTGGTGGGCGATCTCGGCAATGCGATGGGCCTGGCCGTGGAAATGGTGCGCGGTTCACCCGCCAGCATTGCCGTGGGCACCGCCAACTCCACCGTCTTCGAGGACTGGCACCGCGCCCGCAACGACCTGGTGGTGGTCGATATCGCCGTGAACCTCGACGACGTATTGTCCCGCCTGCGGGGTGAGCGCGCCGAGGGGGGCGAGGGCAGGGGGCCTTCCGTTGGTACCGCAGTTTCCGAACTCGTGGGCCAGAACATCGCCGACGTGGAGCGCGAGCTGATCCTCAAGACGCTGGAGCATTGCCGGGGCAACCGCACCAATGCCGCCTCTATGCTGGGGATCTCGGTTCGGACCATGCGCAACAAGCTGCGCACGTTCCTGTCGGACGGCGTGGCCGTGCCGCCCGGCCTGATCCGCCACTGATCGCTCCCACCTGCCACTGACTGAACACACCCGGTGACCCGATGAACGCTATCGTCTCTCAAAGGCTGGACCAGTTGCTGACGCGCCTCGGCCCCAGCCGCGATCTCGCGCTGGCGCTGGGTGTCAGTGCGATCATCGGCATGCTGATTCTGCCGATGCCGGGCTGGCTGCTCGACATGGGCCTGGCCCTGTCGATCACCGCTTCGGTGCTGATCCTGATGACGGCCCTGTTCATCGAGAAGCCGCTGCAACTGTCGAGCTTCCCGACGATCCTGCTGATCGTCACCATGCTGCGCCTCGGCCTCAACCTTGCCTCGACCCGCCTGATCCTGGGGCATGGGCATGAGGGGCACCAGGCGGCAGGCGGCGTGATCGCGGCCTTCGGCGAGTTCCTGATGGGCGGCGAGACGGTCATCGGCCTCACCATCTTCGCGATCCTCATCGTCATCAACTTCGTGGTCATCACCAAGGGTGCGGGTCGCATTGCCGAAGTGGCGGCGCGCTTCAGTCTGGATGCCATGCCCGGCAAGCAGATGGCGATCGACGCCGACCTCAATGCCGGGACCATCACCGAGGCGCAGGCGCGTGAGCGCCGCGCCGAGATCGAGGCGGAGAGCGGCTTCTACGGCGCCATGGACGGTGCCTCGAAGTTCGTGAAGGGCGATGCGGTCGCCGGCCTGCTGATCACCGCGATCAACATCGTGGTCGGCCTGATCATCGGCGTCGCCATCCACGGCGTCCCGTTCGGCGAGGCTTTCACCACTTACACCATCCTCACGGTAGGCGACGGCCTGGTCAGTCAGATCCCGGCGCTGATCGTCTCGACGGCCGCGGGCCTGCTCGTGTCCAAGGGCGGTGTGGTCGGCAAGACGGGCGCGGCGCTGGGCGAGCAGCTCGGCCGCTATCCCAAGGCCTTCGGTATCGTCGGCGTGCTGATGGGCGCGCTGGCGCTGATGCCCGGCCTGCCGTTCATTCCCTTCGCCACGCTGGGCGGGGCCTGCGGCTGGTTCGCCTGGTCGATGTCGCGCAAGGCCCAGGCCAATGCCGCGCAGGAGCGCATGCAGGAGGCCATGGCCAAGCAGCAGCAGATGGAGGCGCAGGCCGAGGAGCCAATCTCGCGCACTTTGGCCATCGACGCGCTGCGCATTGAGCTGGGCTACGGCCTGCTGCCCCTGATCAACGATTCCCAGGCCGAACCGCGCCTCGACGATCAGGTGCGCGCGCTGCGCCGCCAGATGGCGATCGACTACGGCTTCGTGCTGCCTTCGGTCCGCATTCTCGACAATATGGCGCTGCTGCCGAACGAGTACATCGTCTACGTCAAGGAAACCGAGATCGCGCGCGGCGAACTGCGCATCGGCAAGTTGCTGGTGATCAACGCGGGCGGCCAGGACATCGGCATTCGCGGCGAGCCTACCAAGGAGCCGGTGTTCCAGCTTCCCGCGCTCTGGATCGACCGCGACATGCGGCAGGAAGCCGGTTTCCGCGGCCTTACCGTGGTCGATTGCGGCACGGTGGTCACCACCCACCTGACAGAGATCGTCAAGGACAACATCGCCGACCTGCTTTCCTATACCGAGACGCAGAAGCTGCTCAACGAAGTCCACAAGGATACAGAGAAGCTGATCGCGGACCTGATCCCCGGCAAGATCTCGATTTCCGGCGTGCAGCGCGTGCTGCAGAACCTGCTGGCCGAGGGCGTCTCGATCCGCGACATCCCGACGATCCTGGAAGGCGTGGCCGAGGCCACGGCGATGACCGGCAACCTCACGCAAGTGACCGAGCATGTCCGCGCCCGTCTCTCCCGCCAGATCTCGGCGCAGCAGACGTTCGACGGGACGATCCCGATCGTCACCCTGGGCGGCGAGTGGGACGAGGCATTCGGCGAGGCCATCATCGGCCAGGGCGACGACCGCCATCTGGCCATGGCGCCCTCGCAGCTCCAGGCCTTCATCGCCTCGGTCCGCGACACTTACGATCGCCTCGCAGGACAGGGCGAGATCCCCTGCCTGCTGACCAGCCCGCCGCTGCGGCCTTTCGTGCGCTCGATCATCGAACGCGTGCGCCCCGCCACGGTCGTGCTTTCGCAGAACGAGATCCATCCCCGTGCCCGCCTGCGCAGCCTCGGCTCGGTGGGCTGGACGGCCGTGAGTTGAAGGGCGTGAGTTGAATGGTGGGGCCGACAGGTCCGACGAACAGGGGAGATGCGACCGGTCGGGCCGCGATCCCTCTATGATGAAGTGATGGCCGCAATCTGTCGGCCGGGAGACGTCCAGTAATGCCGGTTTCCGTGAATTCCCTGTTTCCGATGGCCGCCCAGGCAAGCGGCGGCGCCTCTGCGGCGCCTGCGGCGGACAGCCTTGCCGGTGGCGGATCGCTCAAGAGCGCAAGGCAGGCGACGGGCTCGTTCCAGTCGCTGCTGGGTGCCGCGCAGGCGGTCTCCGGCAAGCCCTCCGGGACAGCGAATGCGCCCTTGCCCGATGCGCAGGCGACCGCCGATCTCGCGGCAGCTCCGGCTGCCGATGCCCTTTCCGGTGACGCCGCGCTTCTGCCGCAGGCCGAATTCGAACTTCCGGTTCAGCTGGCGGTTTCCGCCGATACCCGGCCGGTGGGCCTGGGCGTAGCGGCAAAGCCCGCTGCATCCGCGCACGCACCCGCCGCCGAGCACATCAAGCCGCACGTCGCTGCGGACCAGCCGGTCCTGCCGGAACTGGTCAGGCAGGCGGCCTCGTCCAGCGAAAGTGCAGGGGACCAGGCGACACAGACGGTTGAAGCGGAAGGTGCCGACGGCGATCAGGCCCCTGCCGATGCAGAGGCACCTGCGACCCGGCACGATGCCGAAGTTTCTGACCTCGTCCTGCCCGTCCAGACCAATCAAACCGCGCCGCCCCAGACGGCCGCCGCATCTCTCCAGCCGCAACTCGCGGTCGTGCAGCCGCCCGTCCATGACGATGCCGCTGCTCCCGCGACCGAGGCCGGCAAGGCTAAGGCAGAGGGCGCGGTGGCGACCTCCGGCAAGACTTCCGCCAAGCTGGCGAAGGCCGGGGCGCCTGCCGGTTTCGAACGCACCGTGCAGGAGCCTTCGGGGGCACGCGCCCAGAATGTGCCGACCACCGCTGCCGGTCCCGCCGATGCCGCGCCGGACCAGGGCGCGTCTTCGGCCAATACCAACCTTTCGGCGCCGCTGTTCACCCAGACGCTGACCGGCACCGCCGCCCGCCCATCCGCGCTGCCTTATGCGCCCGCCGCCCAATCGACGCCGCAGAGCGCCACGGTTGCCGTGCAGCAGGGCCAGTTCGGCAACGACATCGGCGTCGAGATCGCCCGCGCGCTCGACAAGGGCAGCGACGACCTGCTGATCCGCCTCGATCCCCGCCACATGGGCCGGATCGACGTGCGTCTCTCATTCGATCACGACGGCGTCCTGCGCGCTGTCGTCTCGGCGGACAGCGCCTCCTCGCTGGACATGCTGCGCCGCGAGGCCACCGACCTGAACCGCGCGCTGGCCGACGCAGGCGTACGCTCCGACGGGCAATCCCTGCGCTTCGACAGCCGCTCGGGCGGTCAGGGCGGCGGCCAGAACGGCGGACAGCGCTGGCAGGGCGAACAAGGCCGCCAGGCGGGGCTTCAGTCCCCGGGCGGCGGTCTTTCCGATGGCTTCGGCGGGAGCGACGACCCGATCTACCGGCCGCTGAGGAGCAGCGGCCATGTCGATCTCATGGCATAAGGCACCAGAGCAATGACCACCGTTTCAGGCACTTCGTCCACGACGAACGATACCACAGCAACCTCCACCTCCGGGCTGCTGTCCGACTACAACCTGTTCCTCAAGCTGCTGACCACGCAGATGACGAACCAGGATCCGCTCGATCCGATGGACACCTCGGAATACACGCAGCAGCTGGTGCAGTATTCGCAGGTCGAACAGTCGATCCAGCAGACCGGCAAGCTCGGGGATATCCTCGGCCAGCTTGCTTCGCAGCAGATGTCGGCGGCCTCGAACTATATCGGCCGCGAGGCGCGTTTCGATTCCCCGGTAGCCGGTCTCGGCGACGCGCCGGCGCAGTGGACCTACTACGTCGAGGGCACGCCCGCCGCGATCACGGCGGAGATCAAGGATTCCTCGGGCAAGGTGGTAAACACCGTGACGCTCGATGCCGAGGCGCAGGGCTCCTACAAGTGGGACGGCACCAAGGCGGACGGCTCCAAGGCCGAGAACGGCGCCTACACGCTCTCCGTGAAGGCCACCGACAGCGCAGGCAATACACTGGACACGACGATCAACTCGGTCGCCATCGTCAATGACGTGGTGACCGATGGCACCAATATCATGCTGGGCGTGAACGGCATCCGCATGTCGGCCTCCGGCCTCGTCGCGATCGCGGCGGCAGGGACCAATATCGACAGCTGAGGATCTGCCGGGGAAGTGCCCGAGAGGGCGCTTCTCCGGCCTCGCGGTCGCTGAACCGTACGGAAACAGAAAAGCCCCTGAACCGCATTTCGGTTCAGGGGCTTTTCTCTTTCAGGACTGGCCCACCGTACTGCGACAGTCGCTGCTGCCGAGCGGCGCCGCCATGGGCGGGCTCTCCGACGCCTGGAGCGCCACGTCCAGCCTGGTGCATCCCGGCACCCGGTCGGGCAACGCCAGGATCATCAGGCAGTCCGCGATCGACGGATCGTCGATAGGACCGATCAGTTCGTCCACGTCCTCGTAGGACATGTCCGACTGGCTCATGCAGCGAAGCGCGGCCGCCTGCCAAAGCTGAGAAGTTGAATCAACTCTCACCTTCAGCGAGAACCAGAACTCTTCGTGCGAAACGACATTTGGACCGGCCTCGCCGGCGCAATTGAAAGGTAAATTTTCTATCATCGCACTCTCAACAGTACATCAGACCGAATAGATGCAGTCCGTGCCCCCGGACCTGAGAGGGAATTCCACAACCCCTGCCGGAGCAATGGCTGGACGACCCAGTACAACCAACTAAGGGATTTCCCGTATTCGGTCAGAAACACAGTAAACTATCTCTTACCACCGCCAGGTGAGACGATGGAACCGGGGATAGGGCGCCTATGCGACGTTGAAATTACAAGATAATCGAAAGACCGCTAAAGCCCGCGAAAGGCGGATTGCTCGCGGCAGCTAACGCTCCGTCAGCCGGTGAATTCTTGGTAAGGGGGAAGCCATCAGGCTCCCGGGAACTCTCAGGGGGCTGGCGGCGGGCCGGAGATGCGGCGTGCGCTGACAATCTTGACCATGGGGTCCAGCATCTGCCCCTTCATCACGCCTTCGCCCTTGGTCGGCGAGCGCGGCTCGTCCCAGATCTTGCGAACCACGTCCATCCCGGCGACGACATGGCCGAAGGCGGCAAATCCGGCGCGGCTATCGGGATCGGCGGCCTCGGGCTTTGCATCCAGCGAAGGAATGTCGCCCAGCATGATGGTGAAGTCGGCCGTGGCGCTGCCCGGGGCGAAGCGTGCCATGGAGATCGTCCCTGCCTTGTGACTGAGGCCGGTCGCGCTGGTTGGCTCATGGGCGACCGGGGGGAAGACGTTCACGCCCTGAAGGCCGCCCTGCAACAGTCCGTTGGGCTGATCGCCCCAGTCCAGGTGCATGGCCCGGTAGAAGTTCGCACCGTCGAACCTTTTGGCGTCCACATATTTGAGGAAGTTGGCGACGGTCAGCGGTGCATGGGTCTTGTCGAGGTCCAGCACGATCACGCCCGCGCTGGTGGTGAGGGCGACGTAGACATGCTCGGCCGGCACCGGGGCAGTGGCTGACACCGGGGCAGTGGCCGGAGCAGGCGCCTGGGCCAGAGTCTGGGCTTCTTGGGCCAGAGCAGATGCGGCCGGGCCCAGAAGCAGACCGGCGGCAAACAGAAAAGGCGCGGCGGCCAGTCGGCCTGCGAACAGAACCGGCAACCTGGCTTGCCGCGCCTTCGTCATGGGATCAGCGTACCCGCGGGCCGCCGAACGGCAGCGGCGGAGGAGGACGGCGCGCGCCGCGCGGCAGCTGAGCCTGATAGGCGCGGCCGCAATGTTCGACGCAGTAAGGGAAGCCGGGGTTCACCTTTTCGCCGCAGAAGTGGAAGTCCGGCTCGCCGGGGTGGCCCATCGGCCAGCGGCAGACGCGGTCGCTCAGATCCAGCAGGCTGGTCTTGTCGGCGATGTCCGCGCTGGGCTTGGCGGGAACCAGGCGGCGGGGCGGCGCGGGCGGGATCGGCTGCTGCTGATCGCCGGGGCCCTGCCGCAGGAAACCGCCGGGGCCAACCGAAACCACGCGCGGTCCCTTGGGCGCTGCCGGAGCGGCATCCTGAGCACCGGGGCCAGCCGCAGCGGCGGGTGCCGCCGGTTCGGGAGCACGGGGCGCCGGGGCGGCAGGCGGCGGCGCGGCGCGCACGACCGGCGCTTCCGTCTTGGGCTCCGGCGCTGCGGGCGCGGCTTCGACCGGCTTGGGTTTCTTGGGCGCGGGCGCAGGGCGCGCGGGCTTCTCGTTGGCCTTCACCGGGGAAGGGCGGGCCTTGAGGCCGAGGCGGTGGGCCTTGCCGATCACTGCGTTGCGGCTGACGCCGCCAAGCTCGTCCGCGATCTGGCTGGCGGTAGCTCCGCCCTCCCACATCTTGGTCAGCTTCTCGATCCGCTCGTCCGTCCAGCTCATTCGTGTTCCATCTCTTGACCGGGCGACGTGAGAATCGCCCCAAAATTCCTTGGCGCGGCTTGCCTTGGAAAGCCGCAGCCGATACTCGCCGGTCCATGCCCGATCAAACGAATTCGACCGAACTGCCGACGTCCGACGGGACCATGCCCGAAAGCATCGCGCCCCGGACCGTTTCGGCCCGCCAGTTCCCGGCGAAGGGAGAACCCCTGATCCATCAGGTGAACTGGGAGGGGCTCAAGACCCTTTATATGAAGGAGGTCAGGCGCTTCTTCAAGGTCCAGACCCAGACGATCTGGGCACCGGCGATCACGACCTTGCTATTCCTGGTGATCTTCACCGTGGCGATGGGCCGGGGCGGGCGCGAAGTGCTGGGCGTGAACTTCGCCACTTTCGTGGCGCCGGGCCTGATCGTCATGGGCATGATGCAGAACGCCTTCGCCAATGCCAGCTTCTCGTTCCTGGCGGGCAAGATCCAGGGCACGATCATCGACTATCTGATGCCGCCGCTGAGCGAAGGCGAACTCATGCTGGCGATGACCGGGGCAGCCGTGACCCGCGCCGTGCTGGTCGGCCTTGCCCTGACCGGTGCCATGCTGCTCTGGCCGGGCGTCGATCTGTCGGTCGCGCACCCCTGGGCGGTGGTCTGGTTCGGCCTGACCGGATCGATCTTCCTCTCGCTGCTGGGCTTCCTCTCGTCGATCTGGGCGGAGAAGTTCGATCACAACGCGGCGGTTACCAACTTCGTGATCGCCCCGCTCTCGCTGCTTTCCGGCACGTTCTACGTGATCGACAACCTCGCCCCCTCTTTCCAGGCGATCAGCCGCCTGAACCCGTTCTTCTATGTGATTTCCGGCTTCCGCTTCGGCTTCCTGGGCGTCAGCGACATTGGAGACACCAACATGGCCGTCCTCCACAGCGCGCTGGGCATGGGACTGCTGGACGCGGCGCTCGCCGCAGTGGTCTACCTGGTCCTGCGTTCAGGCTGGAAGCTCAAGGGCTGAAACTCCGTCAGGATGTGTGGAATACAAGAAGGCCCCGGTCGCCAGCGACCGGGGCCTTCTTGTATTCCAGTGCCTGTAGCGGCCTCAGTGTGTGAGGCCGCGCCGCAGATGGTATCGCCCGTCTTCGAAGTCGTCGAAGATCTGCGAGAGCGAAGGGTGGTCGACAGGGCCGCCCTCGGAATCCCCCATCAGGTTCTGCTGACTGACATAGGCGACGTAGCTCGATTCCTCGTTCTCGGCGAGCAGATGGTAGTAAGGCTGGTCGCGCCGGGGCCGCACGTTGAGCGGGATGGATTCGTACCACTCTTCGCTATTGGCGAAGACCGGATCGATATCGAAGATCACACCGCGAAAGTCGTGATTCCTGTGGCGAACGACATCCCCGATCGCGAATCGAGCGCGCGTTTCACGCGGTGCATCGATGATGCGACCCGCCGTATGGGAAAAAAAAGACGCCTTGTTCATAAGGGAAATATAGGTTTCCTGCGGCTTGCTCACAAGCAACGCTTGTGGACAATCCCCATTTTTTGAAAACAGGGGCTTGGCAAGTCCGATCGACCGGGCTATCGGCGCGCTTCCCGACCCGATGGAGACCTTCCATCGCTATCGCATCTCTAGCGGAGAGGTGGCAGAGTGGTCGAATGCGCTGCACTCGAAATGCAGTGTACGGGCAACCGTACCGTGGGTTCGAATCCCACCCTCTCCGCCACTTACCCATCCAGATCAGCCCCAAACAGTCCCGCAAGGGGCTGATTTCATGCGTTCTGTCAGCTATACCTTGTCCCAATCGGTCCCGTTTTGTTCCTTCCCTGCATGGGGTATCGTGGGGTACAAGGCGGGGTATTGCGGAAAGGAGGGGGTACGATACCCCGAGGCCCATGCTGACAGACAAGGAAGTGAAAAACGCCGAGCCGCGCGACAAGCCTTATAAGCTGTCCGACGCGAATGGTCTCTATCTCTATGTCGCGAAGACGGGTCTGAAGTCCTGGCGCTTCAAGTTCCGCCTCCACGGGCAGGAGAAGCTGCTCACCTTCGGCCCATACCCCGAGGTCAAGCTGAGCGAGGCGCGGGCGAAGCGCGACGAGGCGCGGCAGCGCATCCGCAACGGCGAAGATCCGTCCGGCGCGCGCAAGCGCAAGCAGGAGGAGAAGAGGAAGGCTCGGTTCGAGGAGGCGCAGGCGCTGAGCTTCGAGACGATCGCGCGCACCTGGCATGAACAGTACAAGGATCGCTGGACGCCGACCCATCAGGCCGACGTCATGATGACCCTCGAACGCGACATCTTCCCCTTCTTCGGATCCCTTCCGCTGGCGGAGATCGATTCTCCCACCATCCTGCGGGTCCTGCGCGTCGTCGAGGACCGCGGAGCGATCGAAACAGCGCGGCGGCTGCGCCAGCGCGTGTCGGCCGTGTTCGTCTATGCGATCGGTGAGGGGGTCGCGACGGTCGATCCCGCGGCGGTCGTGCTCAAGGCGCTCAAGCCTATGCCCAAGAAGGGGCGGCAACCGGCGCTCGCCAATCCAACCGAGGGCCGCAAGCTGCTGAAGGCGGCGGAGGCAAGTGCGGCGTCGCCTATCACCAAGCTCGCTTCGCGCCTCCTCGCGCTCACACAGGCCCGGCCGGGCATGGTCTGCGCCGCCGAATGGGATGAATTCGAGGGCATCGACTGGAGCGACCGCTATTTCGGGCCGTTCCTGCCGCTATGGCGGGTCCCGGCGCACAAGATGAAGCTGAAGGTCGACCTGAAGGACGAAGAGGTCTTCGAGCACCTCGTGCCGCTGTGCTGGCAGGCTGTCGACGTTCTTCGCGCCGTGCGGCGCCTCACCGGCCGGGGGCGGCTGGTATTCCCCGGGCACCGAAGCAGTGGGCGCCCGCTCAGCGGCAACGCGACCAGCTACCTCTACAACCGCGTGGGCTATCACGGGCGGCACGTCCCGCACGGCTGGCGCGCCACCTTCTCCACCACCATGAACGACCTGGCCAAGAAGCGGCGGCGGCTGGACGATTCGGACGTTATCGAGTTGATGCTCGCGCACGTGCCGGAGAACAAGGTGAAGGCGGCCTATGACCGCGCCGGACATATGGAGCGCCGCCGCGAGCTGTCGCAGGAATGGGCCGACATGCTCATGAAGGGCATGTGTCCAGCCGACGACATCCTAAGCGGTCCCCGTCGGAACTGACCACTACACTTCCAAAACCGGAACAAATATGGAACAAGTGCGAACGCCTTGGGACGATTCGGGACGGTTTGGTATGGAAGTTCGGGAAATCAGCGCCGCCAGCGTGATACCGTTCGGCACCTGGCTGGTAGCACAGCAGGGCCGGGGCGGCTTCATCGGCGGCCTAGCCGACGCGGCGGCTGGGGACCGGACGTTTCCGCGCGCCGGGGACGTCGAGGATGCGCGGAAGTGGCTCCAGAGGCGCATGGCCAGCGGCGACGACTGGGAAGCGCTGGACGACGCCGAACTCGACTGGCTCTCCCTGTGAGCGCCGCTGTCTACGCCTACCCGCGCGCGGGCTTCCTGTTGAACTCGGGGCATTGTAGTGCGCCGAGCGAGGACCGGCTTTCACTCTGCCTGAGGCCCAAGGGCCATGATGGCGACCATGATATGGTCTGCTGGGAGGGCTTTCGGGTCCGGTCGCCCTGGGGAGACGGGATGACGATCCCTTTCCGGGGCTTCACCAGCTGAAACGAATGAGGCCGCCCGGTGTTGGGCGGCCTCTCGGGACTTGCAAATTCGTAGCTCGTTCAGCCGTCGACGAGCAGTTCGGAGGCAGCAGGCTGCTCCACTTCGCGAAAGATCACGAGCGGTGTGATCCCGAAAGAGGTGAATGGCCGTCCAAGCGCTTGCCGAGCCGGGAATGCCAATTCAGTCGCCAGCTTCCAGATATTGTCGGCAAACATGCCGATGCGCACGCGCTCATCCAGGCTGACCATGTCATCGTAATCCTCGTCGGCCCTCTCCTCGAAGGGGCGGCCGTCCAGAATCCCGACCATTGCCCATGTGCCTGCGACTTTCGCGCCATGTTTCAGCATGAGATCCTCGATCGAGCCGAATATGTAGTCTGGCTCGACCGTCGCCCACGCCGTATGGTCCGCACCGACGATATTGACCTGTGGAGAATGCGGGAGAAGCGGAAGCAATTCCATGACGAGCTCAGCTTCGCTTTGCTCGCTTTTTTGTTTCGACGCGGCGCGGGCCGCACGCTTCGCAGCGCGATTTGCAGGCACTTCTGCAGCCGCATCAGCCGCCTCTTGCTCCGATTGCCGAATTTGCTGAAGGATAGTCTTCTTAGCGGACGGGGCCGACCAGAGCTTTTGTATAATCCTCAGGTCAGTGACAATCAGTTTGCCCTTGATCAGCACAACACTGCCGATCGGCGCCTTTTCCAGATCGTGATGGATCAGGTGTTGGGCTTCATCAAGAAATAGAAGCGGCAGCAGCCACTGCGGATCTATCTTTTGTGATTTCGTTTCCTTGCCAGATGACGAGGTGTCGCCCGAGATCACCTTGATGCTCAGCCCCGCTTTGGAGGTGTGGCCAGCTTCATCCGCACGGGTTAACTCCGTGATAATTCCGTCATCCGAAAATTGGGAGAGAAGCGAACTTAGGCGACGGGTGTCTGAATACAAAATATCATAGACGGAACCGGCCGTTAGGCTTTCGGATGCCACGCTTCACATTCTCCCTGATCTCGGAAATCCGTTGGTCCGCATCATTCATCCGCTGGAGAACGGCACGAGCAGATTCGTCCAGAGGCTCATCCTTCTTGAAAAGACGGCCCAGCATGTCGCCCAGCTTGTGTTCTGAAGACACTGACATAATGATCCCGAGATAAGACCGGCAAGCACCGATGCCCAGAGCTTATTATCAAAGAGCTCTAAATAAATGGTACACCGATGATACCTGCTGGTCCACGGATGATCAGGGATCACCCATTATCGCTGAAAAGGCCCGAGGCATCTGATTGCCCCGGGCTTTCAAGTTTGGGTCGCCTTGCACTTTCGCGCAAAAGGGTGGCCTTGGCAGGTAACGGAGTTACTTCCTGAGGACCGGCGACGAAATGTCCGAAGTCGCGAAAGGTTCCAATAGGTTATCGATTTTTAATCTGATGGCCATTGGAACATGCTAATCCGTCAATTCTGGAGAATCGGTAAGGCGGATTCCTGATGTCGATCGATAATCTCTATCTTCTGCTTTTCGCCGTGATTTTCGGCGTATCATTGGCAGGTACAGCCATACTCGCAGATGGATCATTCGGGCGCGGCGCGCGCCGGACAATGGCGGCGCTCGGCTGCTGCGTGATCCTGGCGAGTGTCGTAGCCTTATAATGCGAGAGGCCGTCCCCCGCAAAAGGGACGGCCTCTAACTCGGTGGAAACGGGGGGTGATCCGCCGAGGTGGTGGATTAACATGTGGCAAGGGCGGTTGTTCCGTGCTTCGAGCGTGATACCTTTCATGAGGCTGCGGCAGCGCGGAAGGACGCGCCCGCTCAAGTCACCGCTTCGGCGGTCGGGTCAGGTGAAACGAGATAGCCTGACAGCCGGTGTCGAGCCCGGTCCGCAGCTACCTCCCAGACGCCGCAGCGCCTCCCCGCGCCGCGGCGTCATCTGGTAGGGCGGGAGGGCATGTGATGCCCGGCATTCCCAGACGCGCCAGGTAACGGCAGATTCGCCCGCCAGAATTGCTGACCGCCTTGCTCCATGCGCGATCTGCCGACTGGTAGTTCGCGGCGGCAGTCGGATTTTTTGGGTCGAGCGCGGCGGGCGGGATCTTCGGGCGCGGCGCGGTGATGGCCACGACGTCCGCCGCGCGCGGAAAGTCGAGAGCGGGACACGTCTTGCACCCGGCCACGAGCAGGGCGAGCGGGAGAGCGGCGAGGCGGATCATCGGCAATGCTCCTGATACTCGGACATCTTCGCCAGCTCGGCCGCCGTGTAATCCTCGCGGGCGATGGCGCAGTTGAGGGCGAGGGCCTGCGGCGCGGTCATGGCGCGCGATTCGGGTGGCTTGGCCGCTTCCGTCGCGGCGGCCTGCGCGATCGCCGCGTCGCGCTGGTCGCGGAGCCGCTGGTTCTCGAAGGCGTCGGCAACATTCTCTTCTGCCGACTTCTCGCGACCAGCCGCACCGGCAGCCGCGCGCGCATGGTCGTGCTGCTCGATCGCCGCCGCGTTGTCGAAGTGGTTCCAGACGAGGAAGCCGACGAGCGCCGCGACGCCGCCGATCAGGATCCACGCTTCGCCCGGCAGGCCGCCGAGCCACTTCCACGCCGTTTTCGCGAGCGGGATCATGGCTGGCCCTCCACCGGCACGGGTGCATCTGGCCCGTTGATCACCTGCACCTGCTGGGGCTCGGCGATCGGGGTGGACTGGGAGAGTTGGTCCGTCAGCTTCTCCCGCTCTCGCCCGCCGGAGAGCGTGACCAGGGCGGACAGCACATCGGCGAGCTTCACCAGCGCGCCGCCGACAATGGCAGACTGCACGCTTTCGGCCCAATCCGGCATGTGCCGGGCGAAGGCCAGTGAGGCGATGATGGCGAGGATGATCGCGATGATGCCCCCGCCGATCAGCATGAGGACGAGCCTGTCCCCGTCGCGGTCGCACTTCGTCGTCATGCCATCGCCGCCGCGAGCTTGGTGTGATAGCCGCCCTTCGCATAGGCCGGGCCGTTGTAACCCTTGGCGAATGCGCGGCAGTCATCCGGGTCGGTGCTCAGGGCGCGCAGCTCGTCCACCAGGCCGAAGACCTCGATGTAGCGGGCGAGCAGCTCGTAGTGGGCCGCCTCGCTGCCCACGGTCGAGAACGCCAGCTCGTAGGGGTTGGCGAAGCCGAACTCGTCCCACCATTTGCCGAGCACCTGGAACTTGCCCCACGAGCACGAGGCGAAGGCCGCGTCCGGGTCCTTGCCGCAGGCCAGCCCGAGCTTGTCCCAGCTGTCCTCGCGGTAGCCGCCCGCGCTGGGGTTGCTGAAAGAGGCCACGGACCATTTGCCCTTGGTCTGCCGGTGGAACAGGTGCCGCTCGAACAAGATCTTCGGACGACCGTTTCTGTCGTATCCGCCGCCGGAGCTTTCGACCTTGGCGACGGCGTTGATCTGCTTGACGCTGCATCCCAGCCGCGCGGCGAAGGCGGCGATCTCCCCGGCCGTCACGGCTGGGGCGTGCATGTTCGTGAATCGAGAGCGGAGCGCTTCCCGGCTGATCGGGCCGAAGATGCCGTCGGCAGCGACGCCGAGAGTGCGCTGAAGAGAGCGGGGGTCCATGTTCAATCCTCCTTGAGGCCCAGCCGGGCCCGATCTGCCTTTGTGTTTTCGGAAAGCATGCGCTGGGCCTTGGCGCGCTCGCGGCCGATCTTCTCGGCATCGTCGGCCAGGTTTACGAAGACCCACTGCACGACCTTGAGGGCCGCGCCGGATAGCGACTTGATGGCCTTCACCCCGCCGAACGCGATCGTGAAGGAGGC
>NZ_MSQB01000007.1:212937-215536 GCF_002149965.1 Novosphingobium panipatense
CAGCTTGCTGACGGCGAACATGGCGAACAGCGCGCCGCCGCCGCCGATGAGGAGCGAGGTCACCATGGCCCGGCGGATCTCGCGGAACGGGCGGCCCTGCTCGTGCATGACGCCCGCGATGGCGAGCCAGCCGGTGACCATGCCGAACGCGATGCTGCCGATTATGGGGTCGAGCGCCCCGAGGGGGGCCATGACGAGGGCGGGGGCGTACTTCGCAATTGCATCTGCCCGCATGCTCACCCCGCCGTTGCAACAGTGACGAAGCTGACCGCCACGAACCATGTGGCCGCCGCGCCGGCCATGAACCATCGCCCGCGGGCGAAGGCGACTGCGGAGAGCCAGGAGGCGATGCCCGCCATGGTCCAGGCGGCAGCCATGACCGTGCGGAAGCTGATGCTCTGCATGTCGAAGCCGGGGACGCGGTTGGTGAAGGGGATCACGAGACCGGCGATAAAGCTGAAGCAGAGGAAGGAAAGCAGCGCGCCGCCCGCCAGCAGGATCACCTTGAGCGGAACTGTCACGGGGTCCCGGAAACCGAGGTGCCACAGGGTGGCCAGCTCGCGCAGCTTGCGGGCGAGGGGCACCGCGCCCAGCGGCGCGCCGACGAAGGCCCACCAGCGCATGACGTCGGCCCAGTAGTCGGGCGCCGCGAGCGGGGCCATGGGCCTACTCGCCGGTGCCGGTCTGGGCGTCAGCGAGCGCCTGGACGCGCTCGACCTCCCGATCGAACATGTCCGTCACGCCGCGCACCACGCTGATCAGCGCATTGGCCTGCTGGAAGGGCGCCCCCTGAGTATTGTCGGAAGCGAGCTGCGGCAGCAGCGCGGTGAGATCCTCGGCGAGGGTTGCCACCTTGCCGCTGGCCAGCGCGGCCTTGAAGGCCTTGAGGCCGGGCAGGTTCGCGACGGCAATCTGCTTATCGAGTTCGGCCCGCTGGGCGAGCAGTTCATCAGGCGTGGTCGCCATGGTCATTCTCCGGTGGGGTGGTATGATCGCCGCCGAAGCAGCGGAGCGAAGTGATGTCGGAAGAGAAGAGCAGCCCGGTCGATCAGATGAAGGACTGGGCACGCCGGGCGCCGCCGCCGAATGGGCCGATCCCGGATAGCGAGGATCTCGGGGCGCACCTGAAAGCCGAGCGGATGGTGGTCGTGCTGATGGACAGCAACGGCCGGGCCTATCACATCAACAATGTGAACCTTCAGGGCGCCCAGCTCACGCTGCTGGAGCAGCCGCGCACCGCGCTCAACGAGCTGATGGACGCTTACGGCGTCGCCGACGGACCGGCGTGGAGCGAGGTTCGAGACTGACGCTGAATTCCGGGCCGTCGCCGCTCTCGTCATAGCGGCCGTCATCGTCGGAGGCGTCGGTGCTCAGCATGTCGAGCAGTTCCTCCGCGCTGTCCTTGATGAAGAATGCCACCGGCCCCTGCGGCCCCTGAAGCGAGGTCGTCACGACGGTGGCGTCTTCCGTCCCTTCCTTGGTCTTTTCCTCGCCCTCCATCGCGTGAGAGAACACGCCTCGCGGCATCGAGATCTTGGTGCCGCCGGTGCCCGCGAGCAGGACCCGCTCGGAAGAGGCGCCGCCCGCCTTGGTCAGGATGAAGCCGAAGGTCTCGCGCACGATCGCATGCTGGGTCAGGCCGCCGATGTTGAGCCACACGCCGGACTTGCCATGCGGGTACTTCTCGCGCTCGTCGTCCTTCAGGGTCCGCACGATGGTGATGGCGTCGGCAGGCAGCAGCAGGGCTTTGCCGGTGGCCTGCACCAGCTTCACGATATTGTTCATGATGTTTCCTTCAGGGAGGGACGTAGAAAAAGGGGAGCCGACGTCACATCCCGGTGACGTCGAGGATCATCGCCTGCCATTCGATGGAGGAGAAGTTGGAGCCGATCGGCGGCGAATTGCTCTGCATGCACTGGTAGGCGACGGGACCGATAATCGATCTTAGCGTCTGGCCCGCAACCTGGCCGGTCGTGGCGATCACCTGGCCCTCGATCCAACCCGTGGTGTTGGTGATCTGGTAGGCGGGCTGGCCGTTGAAAGTGCAGCTTCCCAAGCCGCTGCTCTGGTACAGGTTGTACGTCGCTGTCTCTTGCTTCAGCGGGACATGGGCGCATTTGCGACCGGCAACGCTGACACCGGAGTAGCCGTCGCGGGTCAGCATGCCGATAGGCCGGGCGATCGGATAGGCATTGTTGACGATGCAGTTGCCGCTGTCGTCGAACAGGCGGAACTCGCCGCCGTTGGCTGGCGGGCGGCGTGCGCTGAACAGGAACATGTCGACGATCTGCGCCCCGGTTCGCGTGATGCGATACGTGAGGCTTCCTGCGCTGCTCGCGATCAGCTTGTGCCAGGTCCCCGCAGCAGAACTAAGGGCTAGCATGGGCGCGTCAGACAAGCTCGGCCCGGTGAAGGTCACGTCGCGGAACGATCCGCCCTGATTCCCGTACTGGCCCCAGCCACTGGTTGAGGCGTCGAGCGACGCCTTGCCCTCAAGGCGGAAATAGACCTGCGTGTCAACCGGCGCGCAAAACTGACCCCCTATCGGCGCCCAATATTGACCCCACCTCTGGGTAGTGCGGCGGTTATCCCGGTAGTC
>NZ_MSQB01000070.1 GCF_002149965.1 Novosphingobium panipatense
CGTGAAGAGTTTCGGGCGCCGGTAGGCGTACGAAAGTCTCCGAGGCACGAACCCGCGGGCCCCACTCACTGGCCTATGGATATTTCGCTTTTTGGGCTGCCGGGATGGCGACGAAGCAATGACGCGAGTGCCATTGAACGGACCGATCGAAGTTGATTCCGCCTTTTGATCGGCGGCCCTGGAGGCGTTCCAGCAGCCGATCCAGTGTTTTCTGAGGAGCGCTCTGACCATTCGGCGCAAGGCGGGCCGATGGCCAAAGCGAGAGCGCTATGGCCCACGAGGGCCGCGATCCACGCCGGGTCATGGAACGGCTTCCCGGGGTTGCAGGGCTGCATGTGGCGGTGCGCGAGGTTGGCACCAGCGCGTGAATGTCTCGATGACGATCATGTGGCCGCCGCAGCAGGGGCACGGCGAAAGCGGATCGTTGGCGACCTCTTCGGCACAGGCCGTTGGCGAGGGGGCAACCTCGAGCAATTGCCGTGCGAGGGCGAGGCTTGCCTTGCGGGACGAGCCGGCAAGCAGGCCGTAATGTCGGATGCGGTGGAACCCGCGAGGCAGAACGTGAAGCAGGAAGCGGCGGATGAACTCATCAGCGGACAGGGTCATGACGCGCTGACGCTCAGGACCATCGCGACGATAGTCTTTGTAGCGGAAGGTCACACCGGTCTCGTCGAAGCGCAGGAGGCGTTGGTTAGAGATGGCAACGCGGTGCGTGTAGCGCGACAGGTAAGCGAGCACGGCCTGCGGGCCGGCAAAGGGCGGCTTCGCATAGACGACCCAGCGCTTGCAGCGAGTGGGCCTGAGATGCCGCAGGAAGGCTGTGCGCTCCGACAGATGGGTCATGGATCCGAAGAAGGAGAGCCGGCCCGCTCCGTGCAGTTGCATCAGCCGGGTCAGGAACAGGTGCCGGAACAACTTGCCCAGGACCCGTACGGGCAGAAGGAAGGCGGGGCGCGACGAGATCCATCGGGCATTGTCGGGCGCAATGCCGCCGCCCGGGACGATCATGTGCACGTGGGGATGATGTGTCATCGCCGATCCCCAGGTATGCAGGACGGCGGTGATGCCGATGCGGGCGCCGAGATGCCTGGGATCAGCGGCGATGGTCAGCGTCGTCTCCGATGCGGCGCGAAAGAGCAGGTCGTAGATCGCGGACTTGTTCTGCAGGGCCACCGCTGCAATCTCCGCCGGCAATGTGAACACGACGTGGAAGTAGCCCACCGGAAGCAGGTCGGCCTCGCGCTCTTCCAGCCAGGTCCGCGCGGCGGCGCCCTGGCACTTCGGGCAGTGCCGGTTGCGGCACGAGTTATAGGCGATCCGCCAATGGCCGCAGTCCACGCAGGCTTCGATGTGGCCGCCGAGCGCGGCGGTGCGGCAGTTCTCGATTGCCGCCATGACCTTGAACTGGGCCAGGCTCAGGTGCCCGGCATGGGCAGCCCTGTAGCCGGGCCCGGCACTGCGGAAGATATCGGCGACCTCGAGCGAGGCGCGCAACGGCTCAGCCGTCAGGCGCAACCGGCGGCGGAACGACGATCCCGAGCTTGTCGAGCGGACTGACCACGGCGCGGACGGTGCGCGTGGCCACCTTGGTGTAGAAGGCCGTGTTCTCGAGCTTGGCATGGCCGAGCAAGGTCTGGATGATCCGGATATCAATCCCGTCCTCGAGCAGGTGCGTGGCGAAGCTGTGGCGCAGCGTATGTGGGCAGACTCGCTTGGCAATGCCCGCCGCCTGTGCGGCTTCGACGACCACGCGGTGAAGCTGGCGAGTGCTGATTGGCTTGAGGTAATGCTGACCGGGGAACAGCCATCCATCGCGGTGCATCACGCCTTCTCGGTGCCCGATCTTCCACCACTCGCGCAGCAGGGCGAGCAGGTCGGCCGAGAGCATGGCGTTGCGATATCGGCCACCCTTGCCGCGTTCGACGCGCAGCAGCATGCGCTCGCTGTCGACGTCGCGGACCTTGAGCATCGACACCTCAGCCACCCGCAGTCCCGCGCCATAGGCAACGGCCAGCGCGGCGTGGTGCTTGAGGCATGTCGTGGCCTGCAGCAGGCGCGCGACTTCCTCGCGGCTCAGCACAACCGGCAATTTGCGCACGACCTTCTCACGATAGAGCCGCCGGGAGAGATCCGGTCGATCCAGCGTGTGCGTGAAGAAGAAACGCAGCGCTGCAACGACGCTGTTCATGGTGGGAGACGGCATGCCCCCTTCGCACTGCTCGACCTGGAAACGGCGCAGGTCTTCCGCAGTCGCCTTGTCGGGAGGACGTCCAAGCCAGGTCGCGAAGCGTGCAACGTCGCGGATATAATTGCGCTTTGTCTCGATCGAGAAATGGCGCAGTTCCATGTCTTCGATCAGGCGCTGGCGCAGCGGGCTGATGGGGGCGGCGGAAATAGACTCGATCATCGTTCGGCTCCTTGCTTGAAAGGAGCCGGAATGCTCGACCTACCGCCCGCGACGCTCAATCCCCGGACGACCCACGATCCGTGCAGGAACCTCACCGATTACACCCTCCGCGAAGCGGTTCGTGC
>NZ_MSQB01000071.1 GCF_002149965.1 Novosphingobium panipatense
AAGCCCTTCACCTGGGCCGCCGATCCCGACAAAATCATCGCCGCCGTCAAGCGCGGGCACCAAGCGTTAGATTCCATCCACTAGGTTTCCAGCTTGTAAAGCAGGTCTTGCGCGAACGAACAGGCGATGCAGCATGAAGCCCAGAGAGCGATTGTCATCATTCATGCCAAGATCGCTTGGCCGGGCGGAATGGCTGCATTCGATTTGTACTGTGCAATGGACTGCTCCGGCGGCCACCGGAGCAGTCCAGGACAGCCGGTGGATTTCTTGGGCCGTCCCAATCTGGATCAGTGCAGAAACAGGCTGACCATCGACGCAGATGAGCAGCGCGGGGTTACGGTCCAGAATGCCGGAAAAGAACGACAGGTCCGCCTCGAATTCCAGTTCCAGTTCAGGAGCATCATCCAAGGGAATGATTATGTCGCATGTCGCTTCGTCAGACCAGACGCCATACTCCTCCACCGGGTGAAAGCCGTGCAGGTATTGTTCCGGCAAGCCGACAGTGCTGTCCCATAGCCAGTCCCTATCCGCCGCGAGCGGGGCCGGGGACACCTGCAGAGTTATGTGATGATCTGCGGCACGCTCAATCGCCTGTTGCTGGTCATGCAGGCCTGCTCCAGCAATGCGTCCTGCAATCTCGTTCAGTCTGGCAGGAGAAAGCCCTGGACCAGGTACGATTAGTTTTGCCATTGACGGTAACGACCCTGCACCCTCCAGCCCTTCCAGCGAGGTGTCCTGAAGGGTGCCCCGAACATAGTCGGGCCCGAAGGGAAAGCTGGAATGAAGGGCTGCGACGCCCTGCCCGGATCGCGCCACGATCTCATGCCAGAAGGGGGGGGTGAAGACGCGGTGATCCAACTGCACACGCCGAGAGTTATCAAGTTCGGCAACCGCGAACTTGTCGCGGGGATCTGAAAGCAGGAAATGACACTCGTGTCCGAACAGCTGGGCCTCGACGCCCAGCGACGACGAAATTGTGGCGATCGGTCCCAGGCGCGCGGGGGACATCACATGGGCATAACTGTTCCCGGAAACGCCGATCATCGTCTTGCCCATGTCCCGCGTCAGGAAATGCACATCGGCCATCCGCCAGTCTGCCAACGGATGCTTTAAAAACGCAACTTCCGTATATCCGTCCAGCAAGGCAGCCAGAGGCCCTGCATAATCGGGCAGCCGCATGAAACGGCCATCAGTGATCAGCGAGGAATCCACTGAAGTCTGACCCAACAATATGGGGATTCCGTCCGGCAGATGAGCCTGAACAGGATCGAGACGCGCCAAGCGGGCGGAAAAGCGTGAAACCTGACGGGCCACTTCGTCAGCATCGCAGGAAATGGATGCCATCGTGAATGCCAAGGCGGGTGAATTAGTGTAGGCGCTGAAAATAAAATCCTGCAAGAAGCGCACCGGGTGAATGTGCAGGGAGAGATATTCCATTCCCCGGCCGGCGAATTCCCGTTTCATGAAGGGCGGGATTTCAAAGCCAACGATGAGATTAGCGACCGGGATGGCATCGTACAGCGCAGCAAACCAGCGAGATTGTGCAGGTCCGTCGTAGGCCTTTGCCCATGTTTCCGAAGGGGCTGCCAAAAAGGCCTGCAGTACCGCTGCGTCATCCAACTGAACCGCGAATTCCGCAGCATCTGAAGATGGCATTACGACTGCCGTGGATATGCCACAGGCATCCAGCGCCGGCGCCATTAGGCGGGCAATCCACAGCACGTTCCCTTGTTGCATCACAGATACGCGCGATTTTTGCACCGCAACACGCATCCAGTCACCGACGAAAGTAATTCCTGCTCCTGATTCCATAGCGCGTTCAATCTTTGTAATTAATTATTTGATACTATACTATCAGCATTAACCCAAAGTTTGGCGTCAGAATCTGGGGCGAAAATCATAATGGCGCCAGAAACTCAACGATTTACAGAAGATTCTTTGGTGATGCTGAAGTTGCTATGTACTTATTGAGGAGTGTTCATTTGTTGGGTCGTCTTTGCGAATTTTTTGAACCTCATTTCCCTTTTATAATGGCGCTGTCAAGATTGGCAACGTCGATCGCTTGCTGTGCAGTTAAGGTCGCAACATTCACTGGAGGTGTCCAGAGATGTTGGCGGGAGAGGCCGTAGCTTCTGATCCGAATTAGGAGCTGGTGTCGAAGTCGAACTTCCTGCAGGCAAAAAATACCTCAGACTACATCTGCTATGAACGACGATATCGCGAGATAATTTGGTTTTCCTACAGTCTCGGCAATAGAACCACCGTTGCAGCCGACGAAGGCTGCCTTACCTCCTATGGCGGCTGATACTGCTGATTCGCTCGGTTAGCGCGGGGGGTTCATCACCATAATGAGATTCTACGTGCCCCAGTGTTTGGGATCGCGCCTACGCGGATGTTAACCCGCACTATTCATGAGGCCTCCGCTCCGGGTTGGTCCGAGCATGGTTTGTCGGTCGCCGGGTGATCAGAGCAAGCTCCTCCGGCG
>NZ_MSQB01000073.1 GCF_002149965.1 Novosphingobium panipatense
ATCTCACTCATCGTCCGTCTCCTCGCTCTTCAGCCGAGGCAGTCTGCCTCAGCCGGTGAGCGGGAGCCATCCACTCCATCGTAAAACGCACTTTCGTGTAGTGACCCCAGTCAGGCGCGGACGCCTTTGGCCGGGTGGCTTGGACATACGCGCCCGCCACCCGGTCGATAAGCTCGACCGGCTCTCGTTTCAGGAGGTTTCCACGCCTCCACCAGCGTCTCCACTGGCCCCAAGAGGTTAGGGTAGATCGGTTAATGAATCCACCTCCGGGATTTCCGGGGAAATATCCAGAATGGATCGATCCGGCTCGCCGGCGAGTGTCTTGGTCAGATGATGCACCCCGGTTCCCCTACGCGCGGGCTCGGTAGCGCGGGGGAGCGGCGCCGGTTCCGGCTGATGCGCCGAACCGTTCACAAGCCCTGTTCCCATTTCGTTCTTTCCCGCGTTATGAAGGCCGCGAAGGGAATCTCTGATGCTGCCTGCGATGCAGCCGGTCCCGGTCGCCGCGGTGCCACGGGGAACTGTCCTTCGCATCGTCGGCGCGGCCGGCGCCGGCTTTCCAAGCCCGGCCCAAGACTGGGAAGATGACGCGATAAGCCTGATCGAGCTGCTGCGCCTCGATCGGGCCGCCTCATTCGTGTTCCGGATCAGCGGCAACAGCATGATCGAGGCGGGAATCTACGACAACGACGTGGTGGTGGTGGATCGCGACACGCGCCCTGCAGAAGGGCATATCGTGATCGCGATTGTCGATGGCGGCTTTGTCTGCCGCCAGCTCGTCCGGCGCCGCGGCGCCGCCTTCCTCGAAGCACGCAACAGTCAGCAATGCTACGAACCCACCTCGGCCGAAGGCGTCGAGATATGGGGCGTCGTGCGGACCGGCGTGCGCGATTACCGGCGCTAGGTCGTGTCCTGGGCGATCGTCGACGTCGCCAATTTCTATGTCTCGGCCGAACGCCTGTTCGACCCGAGCCTGCGGGGCGTGCCGGTCATCGTCCTGTCGAACAATGACGGCTGTGCGGTGGCCCGCTCCGAAGAGGCGAAGGCGCTGCACGTCCGCATGGGCGAGCCGGTGTTCAAGATTCGCGACCGCATCAAACGGCACGGTATCCAGCTCCGATCGAGCAACTATGAACTGTATGCCGACCTCAACCGGCGCTTCAACGCGGTCATCGCCGATCATTCCGAAACGGTCGAAATCTACTCGATCGACGAGAGTTTCTTCCGCTTGCCGGTTCTACCTTCCGGCCTCGGCGACGTCGCGACCGCGCACGCGGTCCGCGAGGACATTGCCCGATCTGTCGGGCTTCCGACCCGGATCGGCCTGGGTCCGACCCGCACGCTCTCCAAGGTCGCGAACGCCTTGGCGAAGGCGACCGAAAAGGTGTGGGGCGGGGTGGTCGACCTTCACGACGTCGAGCTGCGCCGGCGTCTGTTCGATCAATGGCCGGTCGGGGAAGTGTGGGGCATCGGGGGTGCGCTCGAAGCGCGGCTCCGGCCCCTCGGTGTGAAGACGACGGCGGACCTGGCTGCGCTGCCTCCGGCGGTCGCGCGCGACGTGGGAACGGTCGTGCTGGAACGGCTCGTGCGCGAGCTGGGCGGGATCGAGTGCGACGATTTCAAGGTGGCGCCCGAACCGCTCAGGCGCAGTGACCTCATAGGTTGAAAAACGGCCAAGGCGAAGAACGGACGCGGAACGTTATGGAGTTCGCGCGGCGTCTTTGACGGCGAAGTTGTTGACGATGCGA
>NZ_MSQB01000074.1 GCF_002149965.1 Novosphingobium panipatense
CCCGCACTATTCATGAGGCCTCCGCTCCGGGTTGGTCCGAGCATGGTTTGTCGGTCGCCGGGTGATCAGAGCAAGCTCCTCCGGCGGGCTTTTTCACCGCGTCAGGATCGATGGGCTTTTCGAGGTTGAAGGACGAGGGCTCGGGCTTTCGGCGGCACTGCCGCGCTGGTTATGTGGGTGCCGGCCGGAGGCCGGTGGCAATGGTTCTGAACAGGCTGGCATCGGGGCAGGCTGACGCGAAGGCGACGCGGATGCGCGTAGCGGTTTCGATGACGCGGGCGGCGACCTTGAGCAACCGCAGGCGCAGCGTTGCGAACTCGGCGGTGGCGAGCGCGGCAGCCTTCGGGATTTCCTGCTGGATGCGCCACACGAGCCAGTAGGCAGCGGTGTGCAGGATGATGCGCGTCTGGTTGGCGTTGGCAGATCGGCACGAGGTACGATCGCTGGCAAGCTGGGTCTTGTGCCGCTTGATCAGGTTCTCGGCGTTGCCGCGAGCGCAGTAGAGGGTGTCGTAGATATGCTCAGCCGAACCTTCGGCCAGCGAGGTGACGACATAGCGGATGTCCATGCCCAGCGTGCTGGCCTCGATCCGGGCGACGACGCGGCGCTGGCACTTCCAGCTCTTCGCGCCGTAGCGGGTCTCGGCATAGTTGCGCAGGACCGGATATTGGCGCTGAGCCCGCTTAACCGCGCAGGCATCGGCGGCAGCGACGATTTCGGGATCAGCACGCAGCGCGGCGTTGGTTGGCAGGCCGAACACGTAATCGACGCCGGCCGCCTCGCAGAAGGCCATGACCTCGGGCCGGCCATAGTGCCCGTCGCCGCGGATGGTGATGTGCGTTTCGGGCCAGTGCCGGCGCAGATGGCGCACCAGGCGCCGGATGTGGCCGGCAGCTTCGGCGCCCGACGGTGTCTTGCCGGTGCGCAGTAGCATCGCCACCGGTCGGCCGGTGGCAGTGTCGTAGACATGGATCGGCAGGAAGCAGCGCTCGCCATGATGCCCGTTCCAGAAGGAGAGCTGCTGATAGCCATGAACAACGTCACAGGTGTCATCGATATCCAGCGTTACCGCCGCCGGCGCGGCGGGGTAGCTGATGCAGTAGATGTCGATCATCGCGGCCATCATCCTGGCCAGCTCGCGTGTGGTCGGCGCATTTTCCCACCGGCTCATCGTCGGTTGGCTGGCCAGCCCCGCGCCCGATCCCGGCAGCTTGTCCAGCGCCAGGCGGAAGCCCGGATCGTCACGCAGAGCGTCCAGATCATCGGCGTCCTCGTAGCCGCACGCGATCGCGAACACGCGGGCACGCAGAATGTCATCAAGGCGATGGATCACCCGCACAGGGTCCCGCGGATCGGCAATGCAAGCCGCAAGCCGCCGGCAAAGCCCCATCGCGCGCTCGGCCTGTGCCAGCAGCAGAACACCGCCATCCGAGGTGAGCCGACCTCCGTCGAACGCGGCTGTGATTTTCTTGCGCCCGATCGCTGGAAACGAAAATCCCGGCGCGCTATCATCGCTCCCGGCGGGTGTGGCCCGTGGCATAAATTGCCTCGCTGCAGGACTGGTCTAGACACCCATTTTCCTACACCAAAGCAATCGCTTACACCACTCCCGCCAACCCTTCTGACCAAGCCCGATGAATAAGCCGGGCTAG
>NZ_MSQB01000075.1 GCF_002149965.1 Novosphingobium panipatense
CGTGTGGATGGCTCCCGCGTTGCGGTGCGATTTTCTGACGTTCTGACATGCCATATCGAGTGCAGTCGCGTGTCCGGCCTTTATGTGCAGCCTTTATACGGCTGCTGGCCTTGAAGGATTCCGCCAGCCCTGGCCTCCTCATCGTTTACGCGGACTCGAAGTCCTGTACGCTAAGCAGGTTTGCCGAAGCTCGGTGGATCGAATGGCTTGCCTTCAGTCGGTCTTCACACCTCAACCTTGTTTTGCCATCGCCTGCCAATCAGGCTGCGATCGCCAATTCCTTTCTTTCATACTCGACGCCGCGCGTCATCACCACCCATGCAATACGCGCCATCTTGTTGGCCAGAGCAACGGCCACGACCTTGGGCGGACGGCGATCAAGCAAGGCTTTGGCCCATTCAAAGCCTTTGACGCTGCCCGCCCGGACATGCCGCAGCACTGAAGTCGCACCGACGACCAGCAATTGTCGCAGGTAGCGATTGCCGCCCTTGGTAATCTTGCCCAGGCGGGTCTTGCCACCTGACGAGTTTTGCCGGGGCACGAGTCCAAGCCAGGCGGCGAAATGGCGGGCCGACCTGAAGCTCTGCGCGTTGGTCACCATCGACGCGAGCGCCGAGGCGGTAATCACACCAACGCCGGGGATGGTTTCAAGGATGTTGCTGACGTCGTTGCGATAATGCCAGCGGGTCAACTGCTTATCGATCCCGGTGAGCTTGTCCTGCAGTTCCTGAATGTGGCGCGCTAAGACGCCGAGTGTCTCGCGCGCCAGTTCCGGAAGATCGAGTTCGTCCCCTTTCGCAAGCCGATCGACCATGCGCACCACCTGCGCCACGCCGGTACCCGTCACAAGACCGAATTCGGCCAGATGGCTGCGCACGGCATTGAACATCATCGTCCGCTGCTTGATCAGCAGTGCCCGCGTTTTGTGCAGCACGCCGCCAGCCTGCTGGTCAACTGACTTGATTTCGACGAACCGCATTGTCGGCCGCGTCACCGCCTCGCAAATCGCTTCGGCATCGGCGGCATCGTTCTTCTGCCGCTTGACGTAAGGTTTCACGTAGATCGGCGGGATGAGTTTTACGTCGTGGCCCAGGTTCTGGAGCTGCCGACCCCAGTGATGCGCCGTTCCGCAGGCTTCGATCCCGATCAGAACCGGAGGCAATGCCGCGAAAAACTTCAACATCTGTCCGCGCTTCAATTGCCGGGTCACAACCACCTGACCCGCAGCGTCTACACCATGGACCTGGAACACCGACTTCGCGATATCCAGCCCAATCGTGACAATCTCACTCATCGTCCGTCTCCTCGCTCTTCAGCCGAGGCAGTCTGCCTCAGCCGGTGAGCGGGAGCCATCCACTCCATCGT
>NZ_MSQB01000076.1 GCF_002149965.1 Novosphingobium panipatense
CTAGTGGATGGAATCTAACGCTTGGTGCCCGCGCTTGACGGCGGCGATGATTTTGTCGGGATCGGCGGCCCAGGTGAAGGGCTTGGGCTGCTGGTTGTGCTCGGCGAGGAAGCGGTTGATGGCGGCCTGGAGGTCGATGACGGAGTGGAAGACGCCGCGTTTCAGGCGCCGTTTCGACAGCTTGGCGAAGAAGCCCTCCACCGCGTTGAGCCATGAGCATGAGGTCGGGGTGAAGTGGAAGGTGAAGCGGCTGTGCCGGTCGAGCCAACGGCGCACCTTGGGGTGCTTATGGGGAGCATAGTTGTCGAGGATGACGTGCACGGCCTTGTTGGCGGGAACCTCGGCGTTGATGGCATTGAGAAAGCGGATGAACTCCTGATGGCGATGGCGCTGCATGTTCCTGCCGATGACGGTGCCGTCGAGCACGTTGAGGGCGGCAAACAGCGTGGTCGTGCCGTTGCGCTTGTAGTCATGCGTCATGGTGCCGAGTCTGCCCTTCTTCATCGGCAGGCCGGGCTGGGTGCGGTCGAGCGCCTGGATCTGGCTCTTCTCGTCGACCGACAGCACGATGGCGTGGGCCGGCGGATCGACATAGAGGCCGACGACGTCGCGCAGCTTGTCGACGAATTTCGGATCGTTGGAGAGCTTGAACTGCCGCCAGCGGTGGGGCGCGAGGCCATGTGCCTTCCAGATGCGCCGGACCGCGCTGGCGCTGATGCCGGCCGCCTTCGCCATCATGTCGGCCGTCCAGTGCGTCGTTTCGCCCGGCGGATCGGCAAGCGTCATTGCCACCACGTGCGCGGCGACATCGGGTCCGAGCGGCGGAATGCGCGACGGCCGCGTCTTGTCGCGCAGCAGCCCGTCGCAGCCTTCCGCGGCAAAGCGCTCCTGCCAGCGCCACACGCAGGTCTTCGACTTGCCGGTCCGGCGCATGATCTCGACGGTGCCGACGCCGTCGGCGGACAGAAGCACGATCTCGGCGCGCCAGACATGCTTCTGTGGGGCATTGCGGTCCCTAATCAGCGCCGTCAGACGGGCACGATCGGTCGGCGAAACGGTGAACGATATTCCTGTGCGCATGCGCCAGACTCGCATGCGAACGCAACAAAGGGAATCCCGAACCGGACTCTTATGTCAGGCGGAAACCACTAG
>NZ_MSQB01000077.1 GCF_002149965.1 Novosphingobium panipatense
ACTACCGGGATAACCGCCGCACTACCCAGAGGTGGGGTCAATATTGGGCGCCGATAGGGGGTCAGTTTTGCGCGCCGGTTGACAGCCAGCTGGAATTGCATCTCCGATACAAGCGCATGAGAGCCGATCTAAAGGGCAAATGCTTGGCCTTGAGGATGCATCAGGGAGGATGCGTCTGTTGATAGAAGCTTGGCGTTTGTTGAAGCAGCACAGCGCAAAAGAATGCCCCCGCCGAAGCGGGGGCATCTTGCGAATTATTCAGCGCCGGTACCCGGCTTGGACGTCTTGGGCGGCTTGCCGTCCTCGATCCGACCTTCGTTGCGCAGATCTCGGCCTTCCTGCGCCTTCTTCTGGCTTTCTGGAGACTTGCCGTGTTCGTTCATTTCTTCCTTCACGTAGCCGGCAACTTCCTTGGCCTTGCCTTCAATACTCATGGCATTCTCCTTTCATGCTGCAAATTGTTTCTGCATCATGAAGCGCGCGAGACTGGCCGCAGGTTCCAGAGCGATTTCTCACCGCTCCGCTGAAACGGCCATTTGGCTTCGGTTATTAACATTGATTATGACGATTTGTGGGGTCCTTGGGATCACCGCCGGGACTAAGCGGTTCTATGAGCGTCCGACCTGCCTTTTGGNATTAACATTGATTATGACGATTTGTGGGGTCCTTGGGATCACCGCCGGGACTAAGCGGTTCTATGAGCGTCCGACCTGCCTTTTGGAGACAGTACGGAAATGTTCATGGACCGCCTTCTTGCGAATCGTCGCGGCGTCAATCTGACTGACGCTGAGCGCGCGCTGCTCGAAGGAATCATCAGCGAGGTGCGCACGATCGAAGCGCGTCAAACCCTCATCCATGCCGAAACGAAGGTCGATGTCAGCACGATGCTGATCGAAGGGATCATGTCGCGCTACATCGATGACCGTAGGGGGCTTCGCCAGTTGGTTGCCGTGCATGTGCCCGGTGAATTCGTCGATCTTCATGCGTTTCCCATGAAGCGGCTCGACCACAGCATCGGCACGCTCACGGCTGCGACCGTGGCCATAGTTCCCCATGCGGCATTGAAGGAAGTGATCGATCCGAGGCCCGAACTGGCCCGCAAGCTCTGGTTTTCGACGCTCATTGACGCAGCCATGCACCGGGCTTGGCTTTTTCGCGTAGGGCGTCTCGATGCGGTTGGCCGAGTGGCCCATTTCTTGTGCGAAATGAACGCAAGGCTTCAGGCTGTCGGCCTTTCCGACGGTCATCGTTTCGCCCTGTCCTTGACCCAGGCTGACATCGCTGAAATCTGCGGCCTTACAACCGTCCACACCAATCGCGTGCTGCGACAGTTGCGCGAAGCTGGGTTATGCCAGATGCGCGCATCGCTGGTAGAGATCATCGATCTCGCCCAGCTCATCAGGCGGGCGGACTTCGATCCGCGGTATCTCTATCTGGACCCGGTCGCGCCGACGTAATACAGGAGCTGGATCATGATGC
>NZ_MSQB01000078.1 GCF_002149965.1 Novosphingobium panipatense
CCAAGCCCTTCACCTGGGCCGCCGATCCCGACAAAATCATCGCCGCCGTCAAGCGCGGGCACCAAGCGTTAGATTCCATCCACTAGAGACTTGGATTTCGAAGAATCTCCATGAAATGGACAAAATTCCCGTCCCGACCACAGTGAAGAAGGCGGTCGATGTGTTGCTATGGCTATCCGAGGAGGGCCGCCTTAGCTCAGAAAGTGCCTGGATTTTGGATTTCGCTGAATTTGTGGTCGTTGGGGAAGGTTCGCAAGCAAGCAATCCTGCCTACCGTTTCTACGACGGCCTCGACCGCTTTGCCGAATTCGTTGGTGTGCCGCTTATTGATGGCAAGCGCTGGATTCCGAAACCGATCGAATACCGGCGCTTCTTCGGTATGACGTACTTTCACCGGTTTCATTATCCCAGCCTCGTCGCGCTCAGCGATTTCTACCGCCACTTCAATCCTACCCGGACCAGAGGCTACATCACCGAGATTGCCTACGGGACGGTTGTCACGCGTCAGGGGGAGAGTGCTGAACGCAGAAAGCGCGCCGAACGGAGGGTAGATAATTTCGCCCAAGACCGTTTGAAAGACTTTGAGGAATGCGGGCTGCAATTTCGCTTGGCCATAGTTCGCGATGCCATCACCGGCGAGGGCTACCTCACCGGGTTCGGCGGCACCACGATCGTAAACGATGGAGTGGATGGCTCCCGCTCACCGGCTGAGGCAGACTGCCTCGGCTGAAGAGCGAGGAGACGGACGATGAGTGAGAT
>NZ_MSQB01000079.1 GCF_002149965.1 Novosphingobium panipatense
ATCTTCCGTAGCGCCGGGCCCGCCTACAGAACGGCCCATGCAGGGCACCTGAGCCTGGCCCAACTCAAGGTCATGGCGGCGATCGAGAGCTGTCGCACCGCAGCCCTCGGCGGGCACATCGAAGCCTGCCAGGACTGCGGTCATTGGCGGATCGCCTACAACCCCTGCCGCAACCGGCACTGCCCGAAGTGCCAGGGGGCGGCGGCGCGCGCCTGGCTCGAGGAGCGCGAGGCAGACCTGCTCCCGGTTGGCTACTTCCACGTCGTCTTCACGCTGCCCGCTGAGGTCGCCGACATCGCGTGGCAGAACAAGGCGCTGGTCTACGACCTCTTGTTCAAGGCGGCCGCGCAGACGATGCTGACCATCGCCGCCGATCCCCGGCATCTCGGTGCCCGGATCGGCATCACCGCGGTGCTGCACACCTGGGGTTCGGCAATGATGCATCATCCCCACGTGCACATGATCGTGCCGGGCGGCGGCATCGCCCCTCGCGGCACGCAGTGGATCTCCTCGCGTCCCGCCTTCCTCCTGCCTGCGCGCGTACTGGGCAAACTGTTCCGGCGCCTGTTCCTCACCCGGCTGAACGTGCTGCATGATGCCGGCAAGCTCGCCTTCTTCGGCTCCATCGCCCATCTCTCGGACCGCTCTGCCTTCCAGCGCCATCTCAGACCCG
>NZ_MSQB01000008.1:0-53217 GCF_002149965.1 Novosphingobium panipatense
AACGGTAGTATCCTGCGGGTGGTGGGTGGGGGCGTGGGCCGGTGCCGCTAAATCCGCCGGCGGCGGATTTTCAAACGGACTCTAAGCGCAGGCCGCCCGACGTCTGGACGGATTGCGGGCGGTCTGCACCTCAGGGTCCGGCTGCAACGCGTAAACTGCGCGAGCACCCGTAATTGGGGCCGCGCAGTTGCGCGGGGCATCTTGCCTCAGGTTTGAATGTGTCATCAAACCGTATCCTCGCCCTTCTAAACGGCCCCGATGGGGTTCTCGAACGCATCGAAATACGCTCCGGGTTCGGCATTCAGTTGGGCTCGGTTGCGGGATCAGGTTGCACGCATGACGCGGCGTGACGATGCCGAGGATCTGCTGCATGATGCATGGGTCAAGGTCTCCACCAGCTCGACCCTTGCGCGGAACGCCGATGCGCTTCTGGCGCGTGCCGCGACCAATCGCGGCATCGATGCCCACCGTCGTGAGCGACGGGCTGGAGAAACCTTCGTCTGGGATACGGATGTGGCTACCGTTGCGGATAACCACCCGCTGCAGGACGAGGTCCTGATCGCTCGCGAACGGCTGGACCGCCTGCGCGTGGGGATCGAGGCGTTAAGCCCTCGAACACGGCAGATTTTCTTGATGTATCGGCTGGACGGCCGTAAATATCGTGAGATTGCCGATGAACTCGGCATCAGCCAAAGCGCCGTCGAAAAGCACATTGCCAAGGCGATGGCGCATCTGGCCGAGTGGATGGAGAAATGGTGACGTGATCTTCCGCAGCAAGCCGGAGAATATGAACCGGCAGGCGGCGGACTGGCTGGCTCGACTGCACGCGGATGACCGATCCTCCCAGGATGAGGCGGCATTCCATGCGTGGCTGAAGGCCGATCCGTCACACGCCCGCGCATTCGAGAATGCGTCCACGATCTGGGACGCCGTCGGCGGTCTTCGCGACGATCCGCGGCCTGTGCCCTCGCGGCAGGCGGAGGGCGTGTCCCGGCGTGCGGTGATGGCGGGCGGGGCCGGTCTGGTCCTGACTTGCGGCCTGGGTCTCGGCTGGCAGCAGGCCCGCGCGGGTGTGTACGAAACCGGTGTCGGCGAACAGCGCCGCTTCGTGCTGGACGACCATACGCGCGTCATGCTCGATACGAGCACCCGCGTGCGATTTACGGCAAGTCCCTCGCGGCGCCTGCTGACGCTGGCATCGGGCCGCGTCGACGTCGAGATCGCAAGAGATCTGCGGCCCTTCGTCATCGAAGCGGGTGACAGAAGCGCGATCACGCAATCGGGACGGCTCGACTTGCGCCGGGACGGCGATGTCGTGCTCATCACTGCAGTCCAAGGCAAGGCCCAGGTGCAATCGGCCGATGCTCGTGTCGAATTGGCAGCTGGACATCGCATCGCCATGCAGCCGGGGCGGCAGGACAAGTTCGACCGACCGGAGATCGAGGACTTGGTCGCATGGCAGAGCGGGCGACTGGCATTCCGCGACGAAACCGTGGTGCAGGCGGTGACGGAGATGAACCGCTATAGCACGCGTGAACTGGTAGTCGCAGACTCCCATGCCGCCGCCCTGCGGCTGAGCGGCGTCTACCGCGTCGGTGATCCCGAAGCCTTCGCGCGTTCGCTATCGGTTCTGTTGCCCGTCAAGATCGCCGTGGAGCCGGATGTGATCCGCATCGCGACCGCCCGCTGAATTTTATTTGCGTCCGGGGGTGAGGAAAAGCTCGCCCCGAACGACGACGCAGTAAGGGGCGCTCACGACGGGCGTCTGGACAGGGTATCATACATGACTTCTTTCAAACGGCAGCTTTGCCGGACGGCGGCGCTTGCGCTGGTTCTTTCAGGCGCGTCTCTGGCGACTTCTGCATATGCCCAGTCACGGCAGGTACACCTTGCCATCGCCGCGCAGCCGATGGATCGGGCGCTGGAGCAGCTTGCGCGCCAGAGCGGACAGGACATCCTGTTCACGCGCGATGCAGTGGCGCGTCTCAACACACCAGCGCTTTCGGGCGAGTTCGATGCGGAGACGGCCGTTCGCCGGCTGATCGCGGGCACGTCGCTGACGGTCGTGCGCGACCGCTCGGGCGCTCTCATCGTCCGCCCTCTGGCGGCGGCGGCCGCGAAAACGCCCGAAATCACGACCGGCGAGCCGGCCCCGGCCAGTGAAATCGTCGTAACCGCGCCGTTTTCAGACGGTGTCGAGCGTTCGCTGGGCGTGAAGCGCAACGCCGATTCGATCGCGGATGCAGTCGTCGCCGCCGATATCGGCAAGCTGCCGGCCTTCAATGTCGCCGAAGCGCTGCAACGCGTGCCGGGCGTCACGATCGTGCGAGAAGCCGGCGAAGGCCAATTCATCAGCGTGCGCGGGCTTGGGCCGAACTTCCAGGCGGTGACGTTCGACGGCATGCCGCTCGCCTACAACGAGAACATCCGCAATTCCGGCCAGTCCGGGCGCCAGTTCCGCCTTCAGGTGCTGCCGGCCACCTTGATCGACAGCGTCGTCGTGATCAAGTCGCCCACAGCCGATCTGGTCGAGAGCGGCATCGGTTCGACCGTCGATATCCGTCTCATCAAGCCGCTTGATCGCGAGTCCTTCGTCGCCGCCAATGCCTATGCGGGCTATGAGGAACGCACCGATACGGTCAATCCCAACGGCACGATTTCCGCCGGCTGGCGCAATGAGGACAAGACCTTCGGCGTATTGGCGGGCCTGTCCTATTCGCGCCGCAAGGTCCAGTTCGACCGCCTGCGCATGGGATGGCAGGATGCCGAAGTGGAAGGCCTCGGGACGCTGCGTGTCCCCGGCGATGCGCAGCCCTATCTGGAAACCGAGGATCGCGAGCGCATCAGTGCCGTCGTCGGCTTGCAGTGGCGTCCGTCCTCCAACTTCGAGATCGACGTCGATGGTCTGTTCTCGCAGTTCAACAACGAGACGACCGAGCGCCGCCTGACCTATTATATCCCGAGCCAGCTTTCACGGCTCGACCTGTCCACCGCAGTGGTCGAGGACGGCAGGCTTGTCGCGGGCACGATCCGCGGTGCGCGGGTCCGTAACTACAGCGAATACATGGACCAGTCGCACCAGAACCTCCAGCTCAACACCACGTTCAAGCTGGATCTGGGCGATTGGCACATCGAACCGCGCGTCAGCTATGCGCGCGCCAGCAGTGATCTCGACACGCCGATCCAGCGCGTGCAGTATCGCACGGCAAACGGACGGGGCGGTAATCTCACGTTCGATTTCAGCGGTGATGTCCTGAACAAGGGCCGCGTCACATCGCTCTATACCGATCTCGACCTGACCGATCCTTCGCTCATGCCGTTCGAGAGCTTCGCCGTCCGCCCGATCAATTCGATCGACGAGGACAAGAGCTTCATCCTCAACGTATCGCGTCAGATGAACTTCGACGTGGGCGGCATCCGCCTGTCGAAGCTGCGGTTCGGGGGGCAGGTTTCGGATCGATATCGCGACTATCAGCGCCGTGACCGCAACAATGCAACCTTGCGCGACGGCTTCACGCGCACCGATGCCTTCCTTCAATACCCGGTGCCCGGCAACGCTTTCGACCAGTCTATCCTGAACCGACAGCCGTGGACCAATGTCGATTGGGGGCTGTTCAACCAGGCCTATACGCTCGGCAGCGAATACGATGGCGTCAGCCCCGGCGCATCGGACCTGGAGCCGACGGCTGCGGACCTGCAGAACTCGTACCGCATCGGGGAAAAGATCCAGGCCCTCTATGGCCGCATCGATTTCGAATCCGACGTGGGAGACGTGCCGGTCTCCGGCAATTTCGGCTTGCGCTATGTGCGCACCGAAACCGACGTGCGCGGCACCACCATCGCGCCTGTCGCGGATGGTGCGGGAGGCGTGACCACCGAAGTCCTGCCTACGACCACGCGCGCCACTTATGCCGAGTTCCTGCCCAGCGCCAATGCGATGTTCAAGTTCTCCGACAATGTGCAACTGCGCCTGGGCGTGGCCCGCACGATGACGCGCCCGTCGCTCTCCGAGTTGCGCAATTCGATCAACACCAACAGCGTCACCGTGACGAGCATCTATAATCAGGGCGCTGCGGCGCTGGAGGACCCGACGCTCAATCTGCAGGGATCGGGCGGAAATCCCAACCTGCGTCCCTATACCTCGTGGAACTTCGACGCTTCGTTCGAATGGTACTTCGACACGTTCGGCGCGTTCACCGTTGCCGCCTTCCACAAGGATATCAGCAACTACATCGCATCCGACTTCGAGACGCGCACGCTGGCCTTCGCCGTCAACGACGGTTCCACGCTGCCGGTGGACATCCTGGTCGCTACCCCCACCAACGTGGGTGACGCGGCGATCTCCGGTGTCGAGTTCGGCTATACAAACAAGCTGCCGTTCGGCCTTGGCGTCACGGCGACCGCGACTTTCGCGACCTCCAAGCTTGAGCTGAACACCACCGGTGTCGGCATCCAGTCGGCGGGTATACAGGGTGTTTCGGACGTCAGTTACTCGATCACGCCCTTCTTCGAGACGGGGCCGTTCGAGATCAACGTCAGCTACACCTACCGTAGCAACTACATGACCGATTCCGGTGCCAACGTGACTTCGCTGCCCAGCCCCGAGGATGTCGTGGCATACTACCAGAAAGGCTTCGGCATCGTCGATCTCGGCGCCAGCTACAAGATCAGGCCGAATGTCGAGATGTTCATGCAGGCCGTGAATGTACTTGACGAGCGGCAGGTCTCGTTCGCGGGCAGCGAAAGCGAAGTCAGCGAAATCCACACTTTCGGGCGGACCGTGAATTTCGGCGTCCGCGCCAAGTTCTGATCCCGTTACCCTCTTGATCCACCGACACCGCGCCGAAGTTCAGGCGCGGTGTCGGCATTCCCGTTGAAGGTCCATGCAATCGATGATGTCTCCGGTTCGGCTTCTTCCCTTGGCAATCGTGCTTGCACATGCCCCGTTGGCGCACGCTGAAGAAACGGGCAAACGGCGCTGGCTAGCGGGCGATCATCATGTCCACAGTATCTACAGCGCCCGCTACGAAGCGGATTCCGAACATCCCGAGCGCGTACCGGATCCCGTGATAGGCGGCGATTCTTCCCATACGATTCTACAGAACGCCCAGATGGCGCGCAGCTTCGGTCTGGACTGGATGGTCACCACGGACCACGGCGGCCCCAGGCATTCCGCGCTCAACCATGACCATGCTTGGCCGGATGTCGAGGCGGCACGCAAGGCGGTGCCGGACCTCGTCTTGTTTTACGGCATGGAATTCGACGTTCCGGGCGGCGAGCATGCCAGTCTGATCCTGCCGACCGACGCGAGCGAGCGCGCCACCTTGCGGGATATCGAATCCCGTTTCGGAAAACGCGAGGCGTTCCCTGCGGATCCTTCGCGCAATACGAAGCCGAACATGCTCGAAGCTTTGCGATACATGGCCGGACTGCCGGTTCCGCCGGTGCTCATCGCCAACCATCCTTCCCGGACGGCGACCGGCTATGGCGAATGGGGCCTGCATACGCCTGCCGAGTATCAGGCCTGGCAGGAGGCTGCTCCGAATGTCGTGATCGGCATGGAGGGCGCACCGGGGCATCAAGCAGCACGACCGGAGGCGGGAAAGGACAAGGCGCATGGCTCCCGCGGCCTCTATGGCGGCTTCCCGACCATGGGCGGTTTCGATCAGATGGTCGCCCGTCTGGGGGGCGCGTGGGACGCGCTTCTGGGGAAGGGCTTGCACTGGACCGTCACCGCGAACTCGGATTCACACGGGCACTGGCGTGAGGGCGGCGCTGATTTCTGGCCGGGGGAATATTCCAGGACATGGGTTCTTGCCGCGCCGAATGCCTCGGACATTCTCGATGGTCTGCGAAAGGGGCGCGTCTTTGTCGCTACCGGCAATCTGATCGACCGGTTGGACGTGACGGCGGCGGTCGGACAGGCAGATTCTAGGTCGGCGGCGATGGGGGAAACGCTGGATGTAGGCGGTGGTGACAAGGTAACCGTCACTATCCGCTTCCGGCCCGCACGCACGCCGAACGGTGCCAGGCCGAAGCTCGATCACGTCGACCTGATCGTGGGCGGCGCTTCGGGCGTCGAGGAGGACGGCAACCGCAGTACCCGGATTGTTAGGCGCTTCACAGCGCGCGACTTTAGGCCGGATGGCGACAGTCTGGTCGTCTCGCATCAACTGAAAGTTTCGGAGGCGATAACCTATCTGCGTGTCCGGGGTACGAACACGGGACAGGGCGAGCCGGAACCCGACGTCGCCGGAGAGGATCCCTGGCGCGACCTGTGGTTCTATTCCAACCCGATCTACCTTTCCGGGGCGTAGGGTTCTGACGGAGTGTCGGCCAGTCCTGCATGGTAACCCGTTTATGAGCCGGAAAGGGGATTTACCTCTCGGATGAGATCAATGAGCAGACGCAAAGCGGTCGGCACTTGGCGTCGCCCGGAATAATATGCGTGAAATCCCTCGCCCATAGATGCCCAGTCGCTCAGCACGAGCTGCAGCGCACCGCTCCGCAAATAAGGCATGAGTATCGGCTCCGCACCGTAGATGATGCCGGCGCCGCCAAGACCGAAATTCATGGCAGGGAGGCTGCTATCGACGGTCAAAGGCCCGGGCATCGCGACGGAGACTGTCTCCTCGCCACGCTCGAACTCCCAGTCGTAAACTTGATCGTTTCCGAGCCGGATGCGGATACAGCGATGATCCTGGAGGTCTTGTGGCAAGACCGGGGTGCCGAAGCGTTCGAGATAGGCGGGGGATGCGGCTGCGACCCAGCGGATGTCGAATGAGAGGCGCTGCGCTATCATGTCTTCCGGCACCGTACCGCCGTACCGTATGCCCGCGTCGAACCCGCCGGCGATGACATCGATCAGGCGGTTGCTGACGCTGATGTCGACTTCCACCTCTGGATAGCGGTCGACGAAGAGGGGCATCACGGGGCCGAGCAGAAGCGGCACTGCATCTTCGAGGACGTTGATCCTGACCCGGCCGGTCGGTGCATCGCGGAACCGGTTGAGATTTTCAGCCGCATCGCTGACGGTCTGCAACGGCCCTTCGATCGAGGCCCGCAGCTCCTCTCCGGCAGCGGTAAGCGTCACGCTTCTAGTGGTTCTGTTCAATAATCGCACGCCGCGCCGCGCTTCCAGACCGGACATGGCATGGCTCAGTGCCGAGGTTGTAACGCCCATTTCAAGAGCCGCCTGCCGGAAGTTGGCATGGCGTGCAATGGCGAGAAAATAGAGAAAATCCGCGAGGTCGGCACGACTGATCTGCATCCGCTCTCCCTATCACGCTGTTGAGCCGCATTCATCAGTTCATTGCATGCCAAGGCGCTAATCACGCTGGTCCAGGCGGCCTAGATAGGGGGCACGTGGATCAGCCAGTACGGGCAGCCATTACGGGCGATCGCGAACGGGATGCCTATCATCATGATCAAGCGCGCAATCATTCTTGCCGTTCTCATGGCGCTCACAGATGCCGCATCCGCTCAGGAAGGACCGACCACCATGGACATCGCACGCAAGCCCGACCTCAAGACCGTTGATGCGCCATCCGAATATTTCACGGGCAAGGTTACGATAACCGGGCAGTTTCAGCGCCCGGCCCCGTCGCGTGTCAGCGGCGCCATCGTCCATTTCGAGCCGGGCGCGCGCAGCGCGTGGCACACCCATCCGGCGGGTCAGACGCTGATCGTTACCGAAGGCGTGGGCTGGACCCAGATCGAGGGCGGCGGGAAGTACGAGTTCCGTGCCGGCGACATCCTCTGGTGCCCGGCCGATCACAAGCACTGGCACGGCGCCACACCGCACGAAGGCATGACGCACATTGCCATTCAGGACACGGTCGATGGCAAGAATGTCGTCTGGATGGAGAAGGTGACCGACGAGGAGTATCTTGCCCCGCTGGAGAGCGATTGAGCCATGCCCCACATCGTGGTGAAGCTCTATCCCGGCAAGTCCGAGGCGCAGAAACGGGACCTGTCCGCTGCGATCGTCAGCGATGTCATGTGCGTCCTGAATTACGGCGAGGAGGCGGTGTCTGTCGGGTTCGAGGAAGTCCAGCCAGGCGACTGGTCTTCGCTTGTCTATGAGCCGGACATCCAGGGCAGATGGGCGACGCTGACCAAAGTGCCGGGCTATGGCCCGGGGCAGAAGATCGCGAACAAAGAAGGCTGATCCATGAACCCCGTTTATGATTTCAAAGGGCAGGTTGCGCTTGTCACCGGAGCCGCCAAAGGGATGGGGCCAAAGGTACGGGGCTGGCCGCGGCACGCGCTTTTGCCGCAAATGGTGCGGCGGTAGTGCTGGCGGATATCGACGGCGAGCGGGCCGCGCAGGAGGCGCAGCGGATTGTCAGCGAGCATGGCTTGGCGATCGGCACGACCTGCGATGTCGCCGACGAAGCCCAGGTAGCGGCGATGATCGATCTTGCGATCGCCCGCTACGGCCGGCTCGACATGGCCTTCAACAACGCAGGCATCCAGGTGCCGCCGTCTGACGCAGCCGACGAACCGCTTGAGAACTTCGAGCGCGTCACCGGCGTCAACCAACGCGGCGTCTGGGCCTGCATGAAGCATGAACTGCGGGTGATGCGCGCTCAAGGCTCCGGTGCGATCGTCAATTGCTCGTCGCTTGGCGGTCTTGTCGGCCTGCCGCAGCGCGCTGCCTATCACGGCACCAAGCACGCGGTGATCGGCATGACGCGAAGCGCCGCGGTCGAATATGCGCCGCGCGGCATCCGCATCAACGCTGTGTGCCCCGGCACGATCGACACGCCGATGGTGCAGGACATGTTGGCAGGACAACCGGAGGCGATGGCCGAGATCATGAAAGAACAGCCCATCGGCCGTCTCGGACATTCCGACGAGATTGCCGCCGCAGTGCTGTGGCTGTGCAGTCCGGCGGCAAGCTTCGTGATCGGTGCCGCGCTGCCTGTCGACGGCGGCTTTACCGCGCACTGATGACGCCGGACGCCCAGTTCAGCCGGCGAAGCGCGATCTTTATGGCCGCCATGGCCGCTATGCCGTGGCCGCTCACCGCAGGAGCAGAGACGATGCCCACCGAACCGACCAACGCCCGCAATTCCTTCGGCGACATCGCGCCGCACCTTGCCGAGATCACCGATAAAGTGTTGTTCGGCGACGTTTGGGAGAATGCAGCGCTGAAACCTCGCGATCGCAGCCTGGTGACGATCACCTGCCTTATCGCGATGTACCGGATCAACGAAATGCCGTTCCACATCAGGAAGGCCCTCGATAATGGCGTGACCAGGGACGAGATCGTCGAGGCGGTCACGCAGATAGCCTTCTACGCCGGATGGCCTCCCGCGATGACGGCGCTTCCGATCCTGAAGCAAGTCTTCGCAGAAGCGGGTGTCTGAGTGCCTGGCGCCTGGACCCCACGCCTGTTCTCGGCATTCATGGGCGCGGCTGCGCTGGTCTTGTCGGGAGGCAATGGCATGGCAGCACCGGTGACCCAACCGATAGTCCGCATTGCGGAACTCGACATCGATCCTGCCGAACTCGATGCCTATAAAGCGCTTCTGCACGAGGAGATCGGCGCGTCTGTTCGGTCGGAGCCGGGCGTGCTTTCACTGAATGCCGTTTCGGTGAAGGACAATCCGGCGCAGATCCGCATTCTGGAGATCTACGCCGATCAAGCCGCTTATGAGGCGCATCTGAAAACGCCGCACTTTCTCAAATACAAGAACGGCACCGCCGGAATGGTGCGATCCCTGAAGCTCATCGAAACCGATCCGATCCTTCTTCGCAGCAAAAGCGCGGGTCGCTGAGCGTCTGAGAAGGGGCAACGGTGGAGACGAGCGCGGCATGCAGCTATTCGAAGTCGGCTGTTTCACCGGGGCGCATGGCGATAAATCTCGCGGCATCGATGCCTCGTGCGTGCAGACCTGCCGCCAGGCGCCGGGCGGGTTCGTCCCAGGGTTCGTCCGTCAGCTTGAATGTCCCCCAGTGCATGCCGACGGCCGCTCGGGCTTCGAGATCCAGCATGATCTGGATGGCATCGTCTGGATCGGTGTGCTGGGCTGCCATGAACCAGCGCGGTGCATAGGCACCGATCGGGAGGATCGCGACATCGACAGGCCCGAAGCGTGCTCGCAAGTCGCGAAAGATCGCACCTGTGCCATAGCCCGTGTCCCCGGCGAAATAGACGGTCCTGCCGAAGACCTTCAGCATGAAGCCGCCCCACAGGGCCATGCGGCGATCGCGGGTGCCGCGGGATGACCAGTGCAAGGCCGGTACGATATGCGCCTCAGCACCTGGGGCGATGTCGAATCTGTCGAACCAGTCCCCCGTTTCGACGCGAGCATCGGGAATGTGGCGGCGAATTATGCTGTCGTTGCCCAACGGGGTGATGATCCTTGGGGCATGCCGCGCCTGAATATCCCGCAGGGTCGCAACGTCGAGATGGTCGTAATGATTATGGGACAGCAGGATCGCGTCGATGGGCGGGAGGTCGCGCATCCTGATACCCGGCGCGGTCACGCGGCGGGGCCCAGCAAAGGCGATCGGGCTGGCACGGTCGGACCATACCGGATCGGTCAGAATGTTGAGCCTGCCCGTCTGGATCAACAGGGAGGCATGGCCGACCATGGTGATGGACAATCCCTCTACCCGTTCCGGCGGAACGGTGGGCGACACCGGCATGGATTTCGGCCATCTGGTCCGGGGAGCAGTGCGATACCAACGCAGGATATCGCGCAGCGACCGGTCCGTTTCCGGTTCTCCTGCGGGGTTCGTGAAACGGTGCCCGTCGAAGTGAGCTGAGACGGGGCCGGAGTAATAACGGTTCAGAGATGACATGGGGCGTCGTTTCACAAGGATCACTCTCCATTTGCCCAGGCGACGGCGTCCGCCCCCGCCGGCAGCACTGCCGGACAGTCCGCGTCGGTCGCCGCACGGAAGATTGCGTCGGCAACGTCCTGGGCCACCGTAACCGGGCCATTGGCCGCCGCCATCATCGCGGCCAGTGTCTGCTGTGCATAATCCGCATAGGGTTCAGGGAAGCCGCCGGAACCGGTTACATGGCTCTGGGCGGTGCTGCTGAAGCTGGTCGAGGGTGCCATGCCGGGCATGACGACGCGAACGCGAATGCCGAACGGCGCCAGTTCGTGCGCCGCGGATTCGCTGAGTGCATTCATGGCCGCCTTGCTGGCGCGATAGACCGACAGCAAGGGCAGGGGCCTGTAGAGCGAACTGGAACTGACGTTGACGATCACGCCCGAACGCCGTTCCCGCATTCCGGGAAGGACGGCTTGCATCATGGCGATTGCCCCGAACAGGTTGGTTTCGAATATCTCGCGCACCGTCTCGAGGGGCGAACCCTCGACGGCGTTCAGCCATCCGAAACCGGCGTTGTTCACCAGCACGTCGATCGGTCCGGCCTGCCCCATCGCAGCCGCAATGCTGTCTGCATCCGTGACGTCGAGGGGAAGGATGTGTAGCCGCTCCGACATCGGCAGCGTGCTGGCTGCCGGGTTGCGCATGGTCGCCACGACGCGCCAGCCCTGGTCGAGGAAATGAACGGCAGTCTCGCGACCGAAGCCGGTCGAACAACCGGTGATGAGGACGGTCTTCATCGTAAAACTCCTTGCAGGGGATCGTTCGTCTCCCTTAGATATGAATGATCCTTCAGCTTTGGTATTCGCATATGAGCCGCCCAACGCCTGCACTTCTGAAACCGCGCAAGACGCCGCAGCAGACGCGGTCCGCCGTGACGATCGAGGCCATTCACTGCGCGACCATTCAGGTTTTGCTGACAGGGGGTATCGGACGCCTGACTACGACGCGGGTTGCCGAGCGTGCCGGCGTTTCCGTGGGGACGATGTACCAATATTACCCGCACAAGCAGGCGCTGCTCTTCGCTCTGGTCGAGCGTCAGTTCAACCTGATCGAAACGGCGATGCGGGACGCGACAACCCGATTGATGGGCACAGACCTCAGGACGATCGCGCATGGCGTTGCCACGGCCTGGCTGGACGCGAAGATGGCGGACATGGTCGCTTCGCGCGCGATCTACGGCATCTCTGCCGAATTTGACTTGTCGGAACTGATGAGCAGGGCGGCGCAGACCATGACGACGTCGATCGATGCGCTGCTCGCCAGCGCCTGCGATGCGCACTTCGCCGATCGGCAGTCCGTGGCTTTCATGCTCGCGGCGCTGCTGGGCGGGTCCGTCAGGGTCGTCATGGAGGCGGCCCCTTCAGAGGAGAATTTCGCGCGATTGCGCCGCGAATTGCCGGAGGCCTGCCACGCCTATCTGGTGGCTGCCGGTCGGAGCGAGGTAGCGTAAGCGGACCTTCGGCTTATCGGCGCGTGAAGATGTTCACCTTGGCGTGCTGACAGAAAGCTCGCCACCCGACTGCAGTCGCAGATGGTCGATTTAAACTTCAGGGGATAGGGAGTGAGCGATATCGCCAGTCCGCCGAATGTCGCTCAGGGCTGGCGATGGCCTCCCAGTTCGTCCGAACCTAATCCCAGGATGTCCGTGCCACGATTTCGCGGGGAAACCCCGCCGCGAGATGATCGATCAACGCACGCACGGCTGGAGGCAGCCCCCGACGCGTGGTGAAGACCAGATGCACGATTCCCTGAAGCCCGCGCCAGGCAGGCAGCACATGGACAAGCTTGCCGGCGCGTAGAGCGTCGCGGCAGACATGGTCGGGCAGGATCGCGATGCCGAGTCCGGCCACAGCCGCGTTGCGCACTGCGGCCATATCGGTGCATCCCATCCGAGGCTCGACCCGAATGACATGTGTGCGGCCGTCCTCGGTCTCCAGATGCCATTCGAGATCGTCTGCGGCGTCATGCGTCGCAAGTGTGGGAAGTGTCGCGAGTTGGGCGACGTCCGTAACCTGGCTCGCCAATTGAGGACAGGCAACGAGAATACGGGTTGATCTGCCGAGCGACCGCATGGTGAGGGCAGCATCACTGGTCAGTGCGGCGCGCACCCGCAGGGCCACATCGATCCGCTCTTCGATCAGGTCTACTGGCCGGTCGGTTGCCACAAGCTGCAATCGCACCTTGGGATAGCGGGCGAGGAAAGAGGATATCAGGTCCGATATCGGCTCGATCATGCCGGTGGGACAACTGAAGCGGATACGGCCATGGGGTTCCGCCTGCGCCTGCAGGACCAGTGCCTCGGCCTGTTCCGCTTCGGCCAATATGGCCTGACACCGCTCGTAGAAGGCAAGCCCCATATCCGTCACGCGGAAACGTCGGCTCGACCGCTCGATCAGACGGAGACCGAGACGCTCCTCCAGCCCTGCGATGCGGCGGCTCAGCTTGGATTTGGGCTCCCGCAGAGCTCGATGAGTGGGAGAGCCTGACCTTGTCGACGGATGGCTAAGTCACCGAGCGCGTGCGCCGGCTCCGGCTAATCTACTTCGCTCAAAGCTGGGATAGCGCCCTGACGCCGTGAGCAGATCATGCTATGTTGCATTCTCAACCGGCTCTGAAATGGAGGTGGTGATGAGAACGATGATACGCTCCCTGGCGCAACTGATCGTCGTGGGAATACTGATGGGCGTCGGCCCCGCGTCTTCGGCAAGCTATCCGCCAAAGCTTCTGACCTTTCTCGATCCGACACTGAGGCTTGCAAGCATTTGCGGTGGGAATACGGAAAGCGGCTCGATGCGAGCCAGGCTGATGACCGCGGCGGCTGTCGTGCAGGCAATGCCTATGGCAGTCCCCCCGCTATTCGATCAGTTGGGCCAGGTCCATTTTCGCATAACGACCAAGAGTCCTCAGGCGCAGCGCTATTTCAACCAGGGCCTGTCGTTCGCCTATGGTTTCAACCACGCGGCGGCGGGCGCGTCATTTCGGGAGGCGCAACGGCTCGATCCCGCCTGTGCCCTGTGTTTTTGGGGCGAGGCGCTGGTCCACGGCCCCAATATCAACGCGCCGATGGATGAAGGCGTGAACGCGCGTGCAGTCGAACTGGCACGTCGTGCCGACAGCCTGGCCTTCGGCAGCACCGGGCTCGAACAGGCGCTGACAGCGGCAATGCTGCGGCGCTATTCTGCGGATTCCAAGGTCGAACGCGCGGCACTCGACGCTGCCTACGCCGATGCCATGCTGGCCGTGGCAAGGGCTTTTCCTGCCCATGACGATATCGCGCTGCTCGCCGCCGAAGCCGTGATGGATACCCGGCCGTGGGATTACTGGCAGACCGATCGGCGAACGCCGAACCCCCGGATCGGCGAGGCCGTCAGCCTGGTGGAGACGGTCCTCGCGCGCAGCCCGGATCACCCGCAAGCGCCCCATCTCTATATTCACCTGATGGAGAACGGGCCCGACCCGAAGCGCGCGGAGTCCGCCGCAGACAGGCTTGCCGCGCCGCTGGCGCCGAAATCCGGCCATCTCGTCCACATGCCGGCGCACATCTATCATCGGGTCGGACGGTGGAAGGACTCCATACGCGTCAATGTCGCTGCCGCGCGTGCCGACGAGGAATGGATCAGGACTAGCGGCGACAGGGGATTGGTTCGCTACGGATATTATCCTCATAACGTCCATTTCATCGTCACCTCCGCACAGATGGCGGGCGACCTGGAAACGGCAACGCGTGAGGCGAAGCGACTCGAGCAGCTACTCGATCCAGAGACCAGCGCCAGAATTGCGTGGATCCAGGCAATCAGCGCCGCACCTTACTTCGCCGCCGCACAGTTCGCACGGCCGGAGGAAGTACTGGCAATGCGGGAGCCGGATGCTCGGCTCCCCTATGCAACCGCCATGCGCCATTATGCACGCGCGATCGCCTTTGCGCGGCAGCATGACCGGACCGGCTTCGATGGTGCGCTTGCGGCCTTGCGCGCACTCGGCGAAAGCGGCGCGATGAAGGGCATGGTCGACCAGGGCGTGCCGGCGCCTGACCTGCTGCGGATCGCGGAACGCGTGGCGCATGCTCGCTGGGCACAAGCGAGCGGGCGCCCTGCCGAAGCTGCGGCGCATTACCGGGAGGCGATCGCGATAGAAGAAGGCATCCCGTACATGGAGCCTCCTTTCTGGTATTATCCCGTCCAGCAATCGCTGGGTGCTGCGCTCTATCAGATGGGGCGCTTCGAGGAGGCCCGAACCGCGTTCAACACTGCGCTTGTCCAGTCGCCGGGGAATGGCTGGGCGCTATACGGCCTTGCCGCTTCCGAGCGCGCGCTTGGCCGCAAGGCGGAGGCTGCTGCCGCCGATGCGGCTTTCCAGCGTGCCTGGTCCGGTGATCGCAGGTGGCTGAAGATGGACCGGCTATAGTCGGCGAAGCGTTCACAAGTAGCGGGTTTGGGCTCCTTCGTCTGTTCCGACGACACCTTTCTTGCTTCACTCCAACGCGCAGCCATCCGAATTCGCCCTTTCTTGATCGTGACGACAACCTTGCCGATATGCGGATTCCAGGAGCCGGGGTTTGGCGGAGGCGATGGAAGCCGCGAGGCAGGAAGGTGTATCCGATCGATTGACGGGCAATCGCTTATGTCGATGGGGCGGCAGGTCTATAGATTGTGCGCAAGGCCCTATCAGATCCGCCCCGCACCATGGTCCGGCGGGGAGGGATGGGCCTAGATATCGGGAAACCGACGGAGAGATGCGATGTACCCCAGGTCCTGGCTGTTGTTGGCAAGCGTTACCCTGGCTTTGACCGGATGCCAGACGGCACCCGCGACCGGCGTGCAGAGGCTGGCCTATGTCGGCAACCAGGGTAGCGGGCCTGACGCTGGCGTTGTGGCCGTGAAGCTCGATGAGGCCAGCGGCGCGCTGACATCGTTAGGTGTGGTTGCGCAGGTCGAAAGACCCACCTGGGTTCTTGCCGACAAGGTTCACAAGCGCCTTTTCGCCGTCAGCGAGGTTGGCAACGATGGAACCGGTCACGGCTCGGTTCTGAGCTTCACCTACGATGAGTTCAGCGGCGCTTTGACGCCGGGTGAACGCGCCGATTCCGGGGGAGGCGGTCCGACGCATCTCGCGTTGGCGCCCGGTGGCGTAGCGGTGTTCGTCGCCAATTATGGCAGCGGCACGGTCGCGGCGGTTTCGGTAGATGCGGGCGGCAGGCTCGCCACCGAAACCGGGAGCGTTGCAGCCCATGAAGGCGCCGGTCCGCATCGCCGCCAGAAGGGGCCTCATGCTCATGGCGTAACGCTCGATCCGTCGGGGCAATATCTGCTCTCGCCCGATCTCGGTACCGACCGCGTCTATGTCTATAAGCTCGGGCGGGGTAGCGATATGCTGACGCCGGCGACCCCGCCTTTCGTGGCGCTTCCTCCTGGTTCCGGGCCGCGCCATATCGTCTTCGCGCCGAATGGGCGGCAGGCTTTCCTGATGACCGAGATGGGCGGCACCGTCTTCAGCTACGCATGGGACGCGAGGAAGGGAGCGCTGACGGAACTTGCGCATGCGGCTCTTGATGCGGCGGATTTCACTGGAGCGCCCAGCGGCTCCGAACTGGCGGTGTCTCGGGACGGCCGGTTTCTCTATGCGGGAAACCGCGCGGCGAACCGAATCCAGGTTTATTCCGTTGCATCTGACGGTGAGTTGCGCTTGTTGCAGGCCATCGATTGCGGCGGCCTGGTGCCGTGGAGTTTTGCGCTGAACGGAAGCGGCCGGTGGCTGGTCGTGGCGAACCAGGGATCAAACAACCTCTCCGTCTTTGCTGTGGACAGCGCCAGCGGTCTCCTGACGGCCACGGACAAGCGACTGGACCTTGGCAAGCCGACCTCGGTAGCGTTTACGGATCGCTGAAAGGACAGTTCCCATGACCGACCCCTTCCGTCCCGTGCTTTACCTCAAGTCCACTTGCCCGCATTGCCTGAAGTTGCGGATATTCCTGCTGGAGGCTGGGCTTCTCGATCGTTTCGAACAGCGCATCTTCACCCAAGGTGACGATGGGGAAGCCGCGATCCGCGCGGAACTGGCGCCGCATTTCGACAAGGTCACTTTCCCGACCGTGCAATACGAGCCGGGCCGGTTCATGAAGGATTCGGACGCCATCATCGCCCACTATGCCGCCGAAGCGGGGCTCGATAGCGCACGCCTGCCGGTCTTCGCGGCCTATGCTGGCAGCGTGCTGCCCAAGTACATGGAAGTTCGCAAGGAACTGAATGCGCTGAAGCAGGACACCTGATCGAGGTGCCCTTGCCGGACGCAACAAACCCGCCCGGCAAGTCCGCCGGGCGGGGTCCTCTCATCGATGGTCCTTCTGTCAGAAGTCGAAGCCAGCGGTTACGCCATACGTGCGCGGCGCTGCGTAAGTACCGTTGTCGCCGCTGTTCGAGGCGCCGATCTGGCTCCAGTAGAATTCGTTCGTCAGGTTCTTGCCCCAGAGCCGGATGAAGAGATTGTCGCTGGCCGAGCGCCAGCTCAGCGAGGCGTCTGCAGTGTTGTACGCGCCTTGCTTTACCCGCTCATCCGGCGAACCGACGAAACCCGAATTGTAGTAGTAATTACCCGCGAGGGTGAACTTGCCGATGCCGGTTTCCAGATCGTAGGCCCCGCCGATCGATGCCGTGAAGCTGGGCGTGTTCTGGAGCTTGTTGCCCGAGGCATCGCCGATCAGCAGGCAATTGCCGCCAAGCTGCGCATAGGGGTTGCCGTTGGTGCCGAGGCAGGTCTGGCCGGTCGGGATCGTGAAGCCGGCAGGCAGCGGATAGGGCGTGGTAATGATCGCCGTATCGAAGTCGGTGTAGCGGGCGTGGGTCCAGTTGAAGCCGCCGAACAGGCGCAAGTCGCTGGTCACCCGCCAGGTCAGGTCGGCGTCGATACCGTAGATGTGGGCGCCGTCAGCGTTGTAGACGGTCTGCGCGCCCGAAATCACCTGCATCACCTGGATGTTCTTCTCGTCGTAGAAGTAGCCTGAGAGATTGAAGCGCACGCGGCGACCGAACAGGTCGGACTTGATGCCCACTTCATAGGCGTCCACCAGTTCCGGCTGAAGCAGCACGATCGGGTCCGACTGGGTAATGAAAGTGCCCGAGCGGAAACCGCGGTTGTAGCTGGCATAGGCCAGCAGTTCCGGCGAGAAGCGGTGGTCGAGCGATAGCCGCCAGGTGACCTTGTTGAAGGTCTTGCCCTCGTTGATGGTGTCGCTGATCGTGGTCAGCCCGGCCGGGGGGACATTGCCATTGAACGAGACATCGTAGGCGGAGAGGCTGCGCTTGTCGCTGGTGTAGCGGATACCGGCGATGAGGTGCGTGTTCTCGCCGAAACTGTAGGTTCCTTCCGCGAAACCGGCGAAACTGTCGAGCTTGATCGAATTGTAGTCCTCGACATAGCCGTTGTTGCCGAAGGTGAAGAGGCCGGTCGTGCGCGAGCCGTCGTTACCGGCATTGCCGTGCATGTAGAAGCCGCCGAGCACCCACTTGAACGGGCCTTCGCCTTCGGAGACGAGGTTCACTTCCTGGGTGAACTGCTTGTCGTAGAGGTGGTTGTCCACCTCGATGCGCTTGACCGTCGTACCGTCGGGATCGAAATTGTAGTTGAACTTCGAGTGGCGGTAGGCGGTGATGCTCTTGAGCGAGACGCTGCCGAAGTCCTGTTCGACGGTCAGGCTGGTGCCCCAGGCCCGGGTGGTCATGTAGGGATCGACATCGGCCAGGATATCGCGGTGCGGATCCCCGCCGAGCGCCTCGATCTGCGCGGGCACGTTCTGGCCGAGCGCGTTCGTGGTGAAGTTGCGGAAGGCGGGCGCCGCCGAGTTGCGACCGTTGAAGTCGCCAGCCAGCGTGACCTTGGTAAGCGCGCTCGGCTTCCACAGCAGCTTGGCACGACCGGCCCAGGACGTGTTGGTCTGGATGTCGTTGCCGGTGAACAGGTTCTTGCCGAAGCCGTCCTGCTGGTTGTCGTACTGCCCGGAAAGGCTGATCGCCACGGTATCGGTCAGGCCGCCGGAAACATAGGCTGCCGAATGGACCGTATCGTAATTTCCGTAGCCGATCTCCGCCTTGCCGTTCCAGTCGAAGTCGGGCCCCCGCGTGGACATCTGGATCAGGCCGCCGGTGGCATTGCGGCCGAACAGCGTGCCTTGCGGTCCCTTGAGGACGGTCACCTGGTCGGTGTCGAAGAAGTTCTGGAGAATGCCGAAGGAGGCGCCGTAGTAGACGCCATCGACATAGACTGCGACCGGGTTCTCGATGCCCGGGCCCTGGCCGGTGGCCCCGATGCCGCGAATGCGGGGCAGGCCGATGCCGCCGGTACCGGTCGTGATGTTGAGCGCGGGGACGGCCGCCTTGAGGTCGACCGTGCTGGTCACGCCTGCGCTCTTCAACTGATCGCTGCCCAGGGCGGTAATGGCAATCGGCACGTCCTGTGCGGATTCGTCGCGCTTCTGGGCTGTGACGATGATCTCTTCGACACCGCCCCGGTCCGTCGATTGCGCGAGGGCGAACTGCGGCGTGCAGGCCATCGCGGCGGCGCCTGCCAGCAGCGCGTGGCGCAGCGCCGGGCTCACGGATGTCGGAATGTTCGTCACGGTCTTCCTCCCAGGTTCCGGCCTTTTGGCGAGCCGGTGAATTTCCCCCACCGCCGATCATCTGCCGTTTCGTCGGCAGGGGCGGTACGGCCTCGATGTAGTCCGGGAAGGTGGGACAGCGGATATAGGCACTCGAACCGGGCCGATAATTTCGGCGATGCCGCTCGTGCAATGGCTCTGCGCCTCTTCTAATGAGAATGCCTGCACGGGAAACGGGCCGGAAAGTCCGTACCGGGAAAACGCGCTTCCATGAATGCGGGCCCGGGATTGGCAGGGAGAGACAAGAGTGAAGCGTAGAGATTTCCTGGCGGTCGTTCCCGCATCGGTGCTGCTCAGCCAGGTCGGGATCGCCAGGCCGGTATCGGCAAAGGCAGGGCCGGTCAAGAAAGGCGTGATGATGATGAACCGCATCGCCCCTTCGGTGTCCGAACTGCATGTTGCCGCCCTGGACGGCACGGGCGAGCGCAAGGTGCTGGCCGAGAGCGCTTACGACTACAACGCGCGCCTCTCGCGCGATGGTTCGCGGATCGCCTTCACTTCCGAACGGCTGGGCGACGGCAATTCCAGCCTGTTCGTCGCCAAGGGGGACGGCACGGGGATCAAGGCCGTGGCCGACGGTTCCTGCGTGGACGATGCCGCCGCCATTTCCCCGGACGGCAAGTGGCTGGCTTTCGTGTCCACGCGCGGCGGCTACAAGGCCAATATCTGGGTGATGGATCTGGCCAGCGGCAAAGTGCGCCAGCTCACCGGGATCGGCGACGTGAAGGGCGACCCGGACAGCCCGGACTGCTATTTCCGCCCCGCCTGGTCGCCCGACGGCAAGTGGATCGCTTTCTCCAGCGACCGCGACACAAGCTGGCGCGGGCACGACGAGAATCGCGGTTGGGAGCACACCCAGGAACTCTCGATCTACAAGATCCGGCCCGACGGAACCGGCTTCGCCAAAGTCTGCTCGCGCAAGAACTGGTGCCAGGGTTCCCCATCCTGGTCGCCCGACGGCAAGCGCATCGTCTTCTACGAGCTGACCACCGAGGCGACTTGGGGCGCGCGCCGCCCCGAATGGATCGGCCGCGTGGAATCGCAGATCGTCTCTGTCGATGTCGAGACCGGAACGCGGATCGAGCACACGCAGGGCGCCGGGCTCAAGGTCTCGCCGCAATATGTCACGCAGGACGAGATCGGCTATGTCGTCAAGGGCGGCCCGGGCGAGGGCGTGGCCTATACGTCAGACCGTCCCGGCTTCAAGCGCGCGGGCCTGCGTTCGCCGCACTGGACTGCCGACGGAAAGTCGCTGATATACGAAGTCCAGGCATTCCGACCGGTGCGCGCGCTCGATAAGCCGCTCTATAGCTGGGACCCGGAGTACGACTATCGCTTCATGGATGTGTTCCCGATCCTCTCCAACCAGGGCATGCTGGCCTTTACCGAGAAGCAGACCGGCACGTCCTCGATCGTGACATGCAAGCCTGATGGGTCGCAGCGCCGGGTCGTATTCGACAACAGCAGGTCCGGTCTCAATCCCGAGATGGTGAAGAAGGGCCTTGCGGGTGCATTCCAGCCCTGCTGGTCGCCGGACGGGGAATGGCTGGCCTTCGGTGTCGGCACCTGGTTCGCCGAGCGCAGCTATGCCAAGGCCGTGGTGGTACGGGTGCGCAAGGATGGCACGGATCTGGAAGTTCTGACCGACGGCACCGTCCATTCCGGCTTTCCGAGCATTTCCCATGACGGCAAGGAGATCGTCTACCGCGTCTGGGGTCAGAGCGAGGAGCGCGGGCTCAGGATCATGAACCTGGAAACGAAGCAGGTCCGCGTGCTGACCGAGGATCTCGACAATCTGCCCGGCTGGTCGCCCGACGGCCAGCGTATCGTCTTCACCCGCAAGGTGGACGACAAGGACTATCAGGTCAGCACGATCCGCCCCGACGGTTCGGACTATCGCCAGCTTACCACCAGCAAGGCGAGCGACGGCCATGCGGTCTGGTCGCCGGACGGGCGCATCATGTGGTCGGGTTCGGAGCATGGCTTCCGGGACGAGGCAGCGCTCTACGACAATACTTTCCAGCAGTACGGCCAGATCTACGTGATGGATGCCGATGGCGGAAACCAGCGCCTGCTGACCGACAGCAAGTGGGAGGACTCGATGCCGCTCTACATCGACAAGTCCCTGCTCTGACAGCTCTCCCCTGACGGGACGGACTTCGGGGAGGATGCCGTAGCGGTATCCTCCCCGTTTTTTGAACAGGGCTGGGTTCAGCCCGCTTGCCGGAGCAGCGGCGGCGGCGCGCAAACGTGCGTGCGGATCACATCGATGAATGCGGATTGCACAGGCGTCGGCATCCAGTCCGCACGCGTGGTGATGCCGATGGCGGGCACCGGATCGATCGGGCCGCAGTGCAGGGCGCGCAGGCCGTCCTCGAAGCTGATCTCGTAGGACGTCATCAGCGTCAGGCGGTCACTGCCCTTGAGCAGATGGCGAATGACGGGCAGGGCGCAAGTGGCGACATGGGTTTGCGGCCCTTTCGTGCCCGCGAAGATACGATCGAAGCAGGCACGGCGGCTGGAGCCGGGCGTGCCGGTAATCCAGTCATAGGCCATGAGTTCCTCCACCGTGACCTTGCCCGCACGGGTCAGGGGATGGCCCTGCCGTGCGACGACGGCGTAAGGCGTTTCGATCAGCGGCTCGCAGACGAGTTCGGCCGGTGTTTCCGCCGGGAGCAGGCCGACGACGAAATCCACCTCGCCCGCGCGGAGGCACTTGGTCATTTCCACGGCGCTCTCGTTCATGATCCGAATATCGGCGCTGGGATGGCGTTCGAGGAAACGGTCGAGCACCGAGGCGAGCAGCACACTGCCGCCGAAGGGCATGGCGCCGATCACCACCGGTGTGGCCGTGCCGTCCAGCGCGGAATCGATCTCCATCACGCCCCACTCGATCTCCTGCAGGGCAAGCTTGACCATCGAGCCCAGCTTCATGCCTTGCGGGCTGACCAGCATCCCCGCTGCCGTTCGGTAGAACAGCGAGACGCGCAGGTTGCCCTGCAAATCGCGCGCGGCGCGCTGGAGCGAGGCGGCGGAAATGTCGAAGCTCTCGCTCGCGAGTTCGAACGATCCGTGTTCCATCACGCCGACCAGGGTGCGCAGTTGCGACCGGGTGAGGCGGTTGACGATGGCGCGGGCGCCGTCGGCATTCACGGCGGCGCCGATTTCGATCACGGCGCGCTCGGTCTGTTCGAAGAAGCGCTTCACGCGGGCATGGAAGACCATGCCGAATTCGTTGAGGTAACTGCCGCTGGCGCGCCGGTCGACCAGCGTGGCGCCAAGCTGCGCTTCCATCTTGGCCAGCGCCTGCGTGACGGCGGGCTGCGACAGGCTGCATGCCTCCGACGCGCGGCGCACGCTCTTGAGATCGCCGATCGCTTCGAACAGGCGAAGCTGGCGGAAGCTCAGGCTCTGGGCGCGCTCGGCACCCGGGGTCTTGTGACTCGTTTCGTCGGCCATGTTCAGGTCCTCTCTCCAGTCCAGACCTAGCGCGAAATTTATCGGGTCTGCAACGGGCTTGGCTATCACCCCAGCCTTCGCGGTTGCGACATGATGCGGCGAGGTTGGGCAATCGACCGATTGCAGATTTTGCGAAAAGTTGCGGGAATACAGCCGTTATCCTGGTGAACCGCCATCGCGATGGAGGAGTCCGCGTTGCGGCATCCTGCGACAGTCCTACCTACGAACCTATTGCGCGCGGCGCTGGATTTATAGCGCTGGCGGCATAGATTCTATCGCTTGGCGGGCGGTGAAGAGGCTGGACCTCTATAAGTTGTGCGCTCGCGCCGACCGGTTCGGATGGGGGCCGCGTTGACTTGGAACCGGGCAGGGCGCTTTTCGCGGGTCAACCGGCATCGGACGTTGCAGCAAACGCCGAAAGCCGTTTTTACTCATTCCCGAGGAGAGCGACCTTGAGCCAGAAAGTCCGCCTGAAGTTGGCGATTGCCGACCATCCGCACACCGCCGCGATCCGCGACGGCAGCATCGAGATCGAAGGCGTCGATGCCGAATTCGTGACGGTGAAGCCGCAGATCGGCGCGTTCCGCCGCATGGTCCGCGATCTTGAGTTCGACGTCTGCGAACTGGCGCCCACCACCTACATCATCGCCCGCGCCTATGGCCGCCCGTTCAAGGCGCTGCCGATCTTCGTGGTCCGCCGCTTCCACCACGGCGGCATGCTGGTGAAGCCGGATTCGGGCATCCGCCACCCCAAGGACCTTGAAGGCAAGAAAGTCGGCGTGCGCGCCTATTCGGTGACCACCGGCGTGTGGATCCGCCAGGTCTTCATCGACGAATACGGCATGGACAACGACAAGGTCACCTGGATCGTCGACGACGAGGAACACGTGACGCAGCTGCAGCTGCCCGCCAATGTGCAGCACGCGCCCGAAGGTCGCTCGCTGGCCGACATGATGGTGGCGGACGAGATTCAGGCCGGTGTCGAAGCCGCTGCCGGCATCGGCCGCACCGGCGCGCCGACTGGTGGCTGGCAGGAAGTCGACACCAGCGAATACGTTGACCTGATCCCCAACGCGGCCGAGGCCGAGGCGGAATACTATGCTCGCACCGGCGTCTATCCGATGCACGGCACCATCGTCGTCAAGGACGAGATCCTTGAGCAGCACCCGTGGATCGCGCGTTCGCTGAACGATGCCTTCACCCGCGCCAAGGACGAGTGGCTGGCCAAGCTCAACTCGGGCGAGGCGACCGGCAAGGGTGCGGAAAAGTACCGCGCGCTGCAGGACATCGTCGGCGCCGACCCGCTGCCCTATGGCATCGAGGAAAACCGCGCGACCATCGAGGCGCTGGAGCAGACCGCCTTCAAGCAGGGCCTGACGCCGCGCCGCATGACGATGGAAGAACTGTTCGTCGATCCCGCCAAGGCGCCGGTGCGCGTTTGAACTGATGTCGCAATAATCGCCTCGTCGTCCCCGCGAAGGCGGGGACCCCGCTTGTTCTTCTGGCCTCACACCACGACGCAGAAAGAAAGCGGGGCCCCCGCCTTCGCGGGGGCGACGGGGTGAGGTTGGCAAGCAATCCAGTTTGACCTGACGGGCCTTTGTCGGTCGGGTGGAAATTCCACGGAGAATCCGATGATTATCGACTGTCACGGTCACTTCACGACGGTCCCCAAGCACTTCCGCGAATGGCGCAGTGCGCAAGTCGCGGCGGCGGATGATGTGGCGAATGCGCCGCTCGTTGCCGACGCCCATGTCAGTGACGACCAGATCCGCGAAGGCATTGAGGGCGGCCAGCTCAAGCTCCAGCATGAGCGCGGCAGCGACCTCACGCTGTTCTCGCCCATCGCCGGCCTGATGAGCCACCACCTCGGCAACGAGCGTACGAGCCTTGAGTGGGCGAGCGTCTCCAACGACCTCGTCTACCGCGTTACCGAGATGTACCCGGACAACTTCGTGCCGGTTGCCATGCTGCCGCAGAGCCCGGGCGCCCCGCCGAAAAACTCGATCCCAGAGCTTCGCCGCGTGGTGGAGGAACTGGGCTTCGTCGGCGTCAACGTGAACCCCGATCCCACCGGTGGCTACTGGACCGGCAAGCCCTTCACCGACAAGGAATGGTATCCGCTGTTCGAGGCGATGTGCGATCTGGACGTGCCGGGCATGGTCCACGTTGCCGCATCGTGCAATCCGAACTTCCACGGCACCGGCGCGCATTACTTGAACGCCGATACCTCGGTGTTCATGCAGATCCTGCAGAGCAATCTGTTCAAGGACTTCCCGACGCTGCGCCTTGTGATTCCGCATGGCGGCGGCGCGGTGCCGTATCACTGGGGCCGCTATCGCGGCATGTCGCTGGAGATGATGGACCGTCCGCTGGAAGGGCTGCTGGACAACATCTACTTTGACACCTGCGTCTATCACCATCCCGGCGTCGAACTGCTGACCAAGGTGGTGCCGACTTCGAACGTGCTGTTCGGTTCGGAAATGATCGGCGCGGTGCGCGGCACCGATCCCAACACCGGCCACTATTTCGACGACACCAAGCGCTACGTCGATGCCTGCGAGGCGCTGTCGGATGACGACCGTTTCGCGATCTACGAAGGCAATGCCCGCAAGGTCTATCCGCGCCTCGACGCGCGGCTGAAGGTCAAGGGGCTTTAACAATACCGTCGTTCCGGACTTGATCCGGGACCGCTGGCAATTCTTTAGGCGCTTGCTCGCGAGCAAGGCGCGGTTCGGCCAGCGATCCCGGATCGAGTCCGGGATGACGAATTTGGCAGCGGCGGAAGTTATGCCTCACGGCTGACAATCAACTCCCGCCGCCGCCGCCCACCCCGCACATTGACAGCAACCAGAACAGAGCCCCGGCAGCGCGATGCACGCTTCCGGCAGCGGAGACAGGTGCATGACGTCCAAGTTTGTCGATATCCATCCCCACGTCATTTCCGACGACGAAGGAGCCTATCCCCCGGCGCCGCTGTTCGGAAAGCGGTCCGACTGGTCACAGGAGCGGCCGAGCACCGTAGAGACTCTTATCGCCTCGATGGATGAAGCCGGCGTTGCCAAGGCCGCGGTCGTCCATTCCTCCACCACTTACGGCTTCGACAACAGCTACGTGGTCGATGCCTGCAACCGCTATGCCGACCGCCTGATCGCGGTGGGTTCGGTGGACGTACTGGCGCCCGATGCCGTGGAGACGATCCGTTCGTGGGTGGACAAGGGCCTCAAGGGCCTGCGCGTCTTCACCGGCGGGTCGACCAAGGAATTCGATCCCAGCGAACTCGACGATCCGCGCGCCTATCCGGCGTGGGAACTGCTGGGCGACCTCGGCCTGACCATGTGCATCCAGACCGGCCCGGTCGGCCTTGCCGCCGTAACCGCGCTGGCCAGCCGCTTCCCGAACGTGCCGATCATCCTCGACCATCTCGGGCGTCCCGATGTGACCGATGGCGCGCCTTACGCGAATGCACAGAGCCTGTTCGACCTTGCGCCGATCGAGAGCATCTATCTGAAGCTGACGCCGCGCATCATGGGCGATTCGACGAAGGGCGAGGCCACGCCCGAGACGCTGTTCCCGAAGCTGGTGGAGGTGTTCGGCGCGCAGCGCATGGCCTGGGGTTCGAACTATCCGACCTCGCCCGGCACGCTGGCCGAGATCAAGGCGACTGCCGAAAGCCGCCTTGCCTGCCTGACCGACGCCAACCGCGAATGGATTTTCGCGAAGACTGCGCAGAAACTCTACCCGGCTCTGGACGACTGAAAAACCGTTCGCGAAAACAGGTGACATAAAGTGGAGAGAGACGAGATGGACAAGGCACTCGAACGGGGCGGGGCAGGCAGGGCGGCGAGTACAGCCGCGCCGGCAAGCGCGGCCGCCTGGGCGGTGCTGCTGCTGCTGGCGCTGGGCGTGATGATCGCCTTCGTCGACCGCACCAGCATCTCGTCGGCTCTCGCGGATGCGCCGTTCATCCAGCACTTCGGCATGACCGATATCGACCGGGGCTGGGTGAATGCGGCGTTCTTCTGGTCCTATGGCCTGATCCAGATTCCGGCCGGATGGATCGTCGACCGTTACGGCGTGAAGACGCCTTACACGATCTGCTTCGTGCTCTGGTGTCTGGCAACGGCGGTGACCGGCCTGATCTCGACGCTGTTTGCGCTGGTGCTGATGCGCGTGATCGTCGGCGCGGCGGAGGCGGTGGTGATGCCCGCCAGCTATCGCTGGATCCGCAACAACTTCAAGGAAGGGCAGAGCGGCACCGCCGTCGGTATCTTCGCGATGGGCAACAAGTTCGGCCCTGCCATCGGCGCGCCGATCGCCGCATGGCTGATCACCGCCTACGACTGGCGGGTGATGTTCATCGCCACCGGCGTGGTCGGCCTGGTCTGGCTGTTGCCGTGGATGTTCCTGGTCAAGAACGACCTGCCGCGCCGCGAGGATATGGCGGCGATCAGGCGCAAGGCCTCGTCCGTAACTTTCGCCAGCATCCTGTCCAGCCCGCTGGTCTGGGGCACGCTGGTGGTGAACTTCTGCTACGGCTACTTCACCTTCTTCTGCATGACCTGGATGCCCAGCTATCTGGTCGAGGAGCGCGGGCTGAGCCTTGAGAAATCCGGCCTGTTCACTTTCTTCAGCTTTGCCGGCATCGCCATTGTCGCGGTCATTGCCGGATGGTTGGCGGACAAGATGATCGCGCGCGGCGGGGATCCGGTGTTCGTGCGCAAGGCTTTCGTCATTGCCGGCTTCATCGGCGCCTGCACGGTGCTTTTGGGCGCGAAGGCGGACTCGCTGAACGCGGCGCTGTTCTGGAACGTGTTCTCGCTCTCGTTCCTGGGCCTTGCCACGGCCAACAACCTTGCGCTTTGCCGCCTGACTCTGATCCCGGCGCCTGCCGTGGGCCTTGTCACCGGCGTGCAGCAGGTGGCGACCAGCCTAGCCGGCGGCGTCGCGGCGAGCCTTTCGGGCTGGTTGCTTCATGTCTCGGGCAGCTACGATCTGCCGATGATGGTGATCTTCGTCTTCCTGGTGATCGGGGCGCTGACCACCTGGCTGGTGCTGCGCCCCGAATGGGCACCGAAGATTTCGCTCGCAGCAGGCGAGTGAGCTACGCTCCGGGTGATGTCGACCCGTGGGGGCGGGTTGCATCACCCGGAGCGTAGATTGGATTGGCCGCGTGGGCGGCGGCTCCCTAGTGCTGCGACAGGTTCGCAACAGATTTTGACTGAAAGAGGATGCAATGGCGCAGATCGTATTCGGCATGGCCGTTCCGCACAGCGGGATGCTGGGTCAGGCCCCCGAGGACTGGCTGAAAAACGGCGATCGCGACCGCAAGAACCCGGAACTCTGGTACCGCAACCGCACCTGGACCTACCCGGAACTGGAAGCCGAACGCGGCGCCGCTTTCGCCCCGTTCCTGACGCTTGAGGAGCGCACGACACGCGCCACGCGCTGCCGCGCCGCGCTGGACGAGATGGCGGAGGCCTACAAGCGCGCGCATGTCGATGTCGCCATCGTGCTGGGCAAGGATCAGAAGGAAATCTGGCCCGACCAGTCGCCCTCGATCACCATCTACACCGGCGAGGACGTGCACAACGGCCCGCCGCAGCGCCCGGTCTATGCGCCGGACCATCATGTCGTGCATCAGGCCTATCCGGACTTCGCGACGTATCTGATCAAGACGTTCCAGGACCAGAACTTCGATCTCAACGATCTGCAGAAGTGGCCGCAGAACAGCTGGATGGAATCGCGGCAGGGCTATGCGCCGGACTATCCGGTGGTCCCGCATGCCTATAGCTTCGTCTACCACCAGATCATGGGTGACGATGTGCCGCGCCATGTGCCGGTGCTGTTCAACCTGTTCTACCCGCCGACGCAGCCTTCGATGGCGCGCTGCATCGAATTCGGCCGCGTGCTGCGCGAGGCGATCGAGGTCTGGCCGGAAGACGTCCGCGTGGCAGTGATCGCCAGCGGCGGCCTGTCTCACTTCGTCAACGACGAGGCGTTCGACCGCGACGTGATGGAGAAGCTGGCGAGCTATGATTACGAGGGCCTCGCGGCGATCCCGGACGGCTATTACCAGTCGGGCACGAGCGAGGTGAAGATCTATTCGATCGTGATGATGGCCCTTCAGCACACCGGCGCGAAGATGACCTTGGTGGACTACGTGCCCTGCTGGCGCACGGAGGCCGGCACGGGCGAGGGCATGGGCTTCATGTACTGGCAGCCTGAAGAGTAATTCAAACCGGCCCGTCTTTCCTTAGGCGGGCCGGTTTTTTCTATGGCGACGGTCGCCGGATCAATCGGGTGCGACCGTCCGGGACGAGGTACGGGCAGAGCAAGCCCGAAAGGAAAGATCCAAGCAATGACCCAGACGCGCCTCAACGGCATCATCCGCGCTCTCGAAGCCGGCAAGCCCGCTTTCACCTGCTTCTCGAAGGTCGACAAGCTGACCGCGCAGGAACTGACCGATGCCCCCTATGACGGCATTGTCTTCGAGATGGAGCACAACCCCTACGACGTCGCCGCGCTGGGCGACGCGCTGCAGTACATGCTCAATCGCAAGAAGATCGCCGAAAGCGGCTCGGTCGCGCCGTCGGTCACGCCCATCGCGCGCATCCCGGCCAATGGCGGCGAGATGAACCAGTTCCAGGCCAAGCAGGTGCTGGACCGCGGCGTCTATGGCGTGATCACGCCGCACGTCTCGACCGTGGAGCAGGCCTACAACATGGTTGCCTCCGCCCGCTATGCGAAGCCGACCGGCGCCGCGCTCTACGAGCCCAAGGGCATTCGCGGCGACGGCCCGGCCACGGCCGCGCGCTACTGGGGCCTGTCGCAGCCGGAATACTACGCCAAGGCCGACGTCTGGCCGCTGGCCCCGCATGGCGAACTGCTGGTGGGCATGATGTGCGAGAGCCCCGAAGCGATCGAGAACCTCGACGACATTCTCGCCAATGTTCCCGGCATCGGCCTTGTGTTGATCGGTGAGGGCGATCTTTCGCAGGCGCTTGGCTACCCGCGCCAGTACGACCACCCCGAAGTGGTCAGCGCGATGAACAGGATCGTCGAGGTCTGCAAGAAGCACAATGTCGTCGTCGGCAACCCGCACACCAATGCCAAGAATGTCGAGCGCCTGATTGGCGAAGGCTACCGCTTCCTGATGTCCGCGCCGACGCGCAGCTACGGCGTGGTCGGTCAGGGCCGCGAACTGGCGGGATACTGACCATGGCCAATGGCGCAGAAACCCTCGTCAACACGCTGGTCGACAACGGTGTGGAGGTTTGCTTTGCAAACCCCGGCACCTCGGAAATGCACTTCCTGGCGGCGCTCGACAATCCGCGCATGAAGTCGGTGCTATGCCTTTACGAAGGCGTCTGCACCGGCGCGGCGGATGGCTGGTATCGGATGAAGGACGTGCCGGCATCGACCCTGCTGCATCTGGGGCCGGGCCTCGCCAACGGCCTGTCCAACATCCACAATGCCAAGCGCGCCTCGTCCGGCATGGTCAACATCGTCGGCGAGCATTCGGCATCGCACCTGAAGTACGATCCGCCGCTGACGTCCGACATCGAAGGGCTGGCCCGTCCGCTCAGCCACTGGGTGCGCCGCGCCGAATCCGCGACGACCATCGCCTGGGATACGGCCACCGCCTGCGCCAAGGCCAGCGAGCACCCCGGCCAGATCGCCACGCTGATCCTGCCGGGCGACACTGCGTGGAAGGACGCGGGCACCCCGGTCGTGCCGCAGGGCCTGACCCGCGCCCGTCCCGCGCCCGATCAGGCGCGCGTGGATGAAGTGGCCAAGGTGCTCCGCTCGGGCGAACCCACCTTGCTGATCCTCGGCAACAAGGCCACGCGCGGCCGTGCGCTGGACCTCGCCGGCGTGGTTGCGGCCGGAACGGGTTGCCGCCTCGGCTCGCAGTTCTTCACCGCGCGGATCGAGCGCGGCGCGGGACGCACACCGCTGGAGCGCATTCCCTACGCGGTGCCGCTGGGGCAGGCCTTCCTCAAGGACTTCAAGCACATCGTCACGCTGGAGACCAAGGAGCCGGTCGCGTTCTTCGCCTATCCGGGCAAACCCAGCCTGCTGAAGGCGCCGGGCACGGTGGTCCACTCGCTGGTCGCGGATGATGAGGACAGCGCCCTCGGCCTCGAAATGCTGATCGATGCGCTGGGCCTGAAGGGCGCCGCGCCGCTGGTGCAGGAACGGATCGAGGCTGCGGCGCCCAGTGGCGCGCTCAATCCCGAAAGCATCGCGCAGGCCCTTTCCGCCGCGCTGCCGGACAACGCGATCCTCGTCGACGAATCGCTGACCACCGGCCGCCAGACCATGGGCCTGACGATGGGCGCGCGTCCGCACGACCTGATCAACAACATGGGCGGTTCGATCGGCTATGGCACCCCCGTCGCCACCGGCGCCGCGATGGCCTGCCCGGACCGGCGGACCTTCTGCATGGTGGGCGATGGTTCGGCCATGTACACGATCCAGTCACTCTGGACGCAGGCGCGCGAAGGGCTGCCGATCACCACGATCATCTTCGCGAACAACCAGTACGCGATCCTCAAGGCCGAATACACGAATATGGGAGCGGGCCAGCAGCCCGGCCCGCAGGCCATGGCGATGATCGATATCGACCGTCCCACCATCGACTGGGTCGCCATGGCGAAGTCCATGGGCGTGCCCGGCGTGCAGGTCGACAATGCCGAGGACTTCCACAAGGCGATGGCCCGCTCCACGGAGATGGACGGCCCCTGCCTGATCGAAGTCAAGCTCTACTGATCGGGAGAAGGAAAACCATGACCATGACCGAAGTGCTGACGTTAAAGGCCAACGTACAGGACTATCCGCAGACCAAGGCGCTGAAGGACGGGCGCGTCTCGTCCGATATCGTTGCCCTCGATTTCTGCGGGCCGGAAAAGGCGCACAACGGCTTCAAGGCCATGCTGCGCGAGAACGCCTTCGATTGCGGCGAACTGGCGATCGTCACCTGCCTGCAGGCGAAGATCTACGGCAAGCCGTTCGTGCTGCTGCCGGTGCCGATCTCGGGCCGTTTCCAGCACCACTGCGCGGGCTTCAATCGCGAGCTGGGCCATCTCGATCCCAAGGATATCGAGGGCAAGCAGGTCGGCGTGCGGACTTACGCGCAGACCACCGGCCTCTGGGTGCGCGGTGTGCTGCAGCATGAATACGGCGTCGATCTCGACAAGGTGACGTGGATGACCGTGGGCGACGGCCACCTCCTCGAATACAGCGACCCCGCAAACTGCGTGCGCCTGCCCAAGGGTTCGGACATCGGCCAGATGATGCTGGACGGTGAACTGGCGGCCACGCTTCAGGGCGTCGATCTGCCCAAGGATCCGCGCGTGGAACGGCTGATCCCCGATCCCTTCAACGCCGCCAAGGACTGGTTCGCGCGCGAGGGCGTGGTGCCGATCAACCACATGTTCGTGGTGCATCAGGACCTGACGAAGGCCCGCCCCGACGTGGTGCGCGAACTCTACCGCATGGTGGTGGAAAGCCGCGATCTTACCGAAGGGGGCCTGCCCGATCCGTTCCCGCCGGTTGGCCTCGAGGCCAATCGCAAGGGGATCGAATTGGCCATCGACTGGGCCTTCGAGCAGAAGATCATCCCCCACAAGATCACTGTCGATGAACTTTTCGACGATGTGACGGCAAGCTTGGGCGCCTGATGCCGTCGGGTGTGACACAAAAAGGGGCCGCGCGAACAGCGCGGCCCCTTTTTTCGTTCAGCGGGCGGGCTCGTGGTCGAAGCTGTCGGCCTTGCGCAAGGCGGGGAACCACCGGGCCCAGAGGGCGACCACGGCCAGCGTGCCCACTCCGCCCAGCACCACTGCCATAACCGGTCCGATCGCGGCGGCGAGGAAGCCGCTTTCCGCTTCGCCCAGTTCGTTCGAGGCCGAAACGAACAGCGAGGAGATAGCCCCGACCCTGCCGCGCATCTCGTCCGGCGTGGCAATCTGCATCAGCGACTGGCGCACATAGACCGAGATCATGTCGGCCGCGCCCAGGATCGCCATGCAGGCGAGCGAGAGCGGCAGTGACCGGGACAGGCCGAAGGCGATCGTGGCGATGCCGAAAATCGCGACGGAGGCGAGCATCTTCACGCCCACTTGTCCCTGGAGCGGCCGCCACGAAAGCCAGAGACCAGAGGCCAGCGCGCCGATGGCGGGCGCTGCCCGCAAATTGCCGAGACCTGCCGGGCCGACATGGAGAATGTCGCGGGCATAGACGGGGAGCAGCGCGGTCGCGCCGCCCAGCAGCACGGCGATGAGATCGAGGCTGATCGCACCGAGCACCAGCTTGTGGCGGATGACGAACGTGAGCCCGTCCATCATCTGCCGGAGTGGATGACGATTGCGGTCGAAAGGCTGGCGTTCCATCCCCCGCATGGCGAAGAGTGCGCAGGACGAGAGCAGCAAGAGCGCGGTGCTGAGCGCAAAGGCCAGATAGGGCGCCGCGGCATAGGCATAGCCGCCCAGTACCGGCCCGAGGATGGCACCGATGCGACCTGCGACTGCGTTGGCGGCGACCGCGCGAGGCAGCAGGGCGCGTGGCACCGTATTGGGGGCAAGGGCCGTGATGGCGGGACGATAGACGGCGCGGGTGATCCCGGTGAGCGTGGCGATCAGGAAGTAGAGGAGCAGCGTGCCCCGGCCGTCATGGACCAGCCATGCCAGGAAAGCCGCTCCCGCAAGCTGTGCCACACAGGACCAGCCGGCCATGAGCCTTCGGTCGTAACGATCCGCCATCCAGCCGGTCAGCGGCGTCAGCACGAACATCGGCACGAACTGCACGAGCCCGATCAGCCCAAGCTGGAGAGCCGCTTCCCGGACGTCCATCGATCGCCGCGCGACATCGTAGACCAGCCAGCCCAGCGCGATGACCAGGCTGCTCTGCGATAGCATGGAGGCCATGCGCGCGATCCAGAACAGGCGGAAGTTGCGATAGGAAAAGGCGCTGCGGCCGAGAGAGGTATCGCTCATGATATCATCCAGTTCTTGCCGTTCGGTGTCCGTCATGTCGCTCGGCTGCGACTGGCCTCCCTATGGCAAGCGATCCGTTCAGGCCTATCGAAGCCGGGGGCCGGGCGATAGGTTTGCGACGCGATTGTGCCGCCGACCCTATTGTTATCACCTCTAGAAACAATCCGATTACAGAATTGAAATAAACATATCTAGGCATCGTCCCGGAACTTCGACGTATCCGTAAAGCGGTCCCGGTTGGCCGCCGTAGAACATCGCTAGAAACTGGGAGAGAACGAGGATGTCGAAAGTCGGCAGGATTTCCGCGTGGCTGTGCGGCGCTAGTCTGGCGTGTATCGCGCCGCAAGTCTTCGCGCAGGATACGGCGGGCCGCACCGAAGGCAGCCCGGACGAGGTCAGCCCGAACGAGGTCAGCGCGGCCGATATCATCGTCACCGGATCGCGCGCTGTTCGCAACGGCGACAGCATGCCCTCTCCGGTGACCGTGATCCAGCCTTCGACGATGCTGGCGGTCCAGCCCGGCACGCTGGCCGATGCGCTCAACACGCTGCCGGTCTTTGCAGGCGCACGCGGGCGCACCAGCAATCCCACCTCCACCGGCAGCGGCGGCGCGGGGAACGGCTCGGCCAACCAGCTCAACTTGCGCAATCTCGGCCCAACTCGCACCCTGGTGCTGATGGACGGACTGCGGGTGCCGCCGACGCTGCTCAACGGTGTGGTCGATGTCGATATCATTCCGCAGATGCTGGTGCAGCGCGTCGATACGGTGACCGGGGGCGTCTCCGCCGTCTACGGGTCGGACGCCGTCAGCGGCGTGGTGAACTACATCATCGACAAGAAGTTCGAAGGGCTCAAGATGCAGGCCAGTTCTGGCATCTCGCAGCGCGGCGACGCTTCGCAATACGACATCGGCATTGCCGCCAGCACCAACCTGTTCGGTGGACGCGGCCATATCGAGGCAAGCTACGAATACCGCAAGGAAGGCGGCATCGACTACCGAAGTAAGCGTGCCTACCTCGACAGCATCGGCGTGACCGGGGCGGGCACGGCCGCCAATCCCTATGTCCTGCAACACGACGTCCGGCAGGCGACGACGCCTTTCGGCGGCCTCATCACCAACGGCGTGCTCAGAGGACAAATTTTCAACCCGGACGGCACTCTGCGGCCGTTCGTGAACGGTACGGCCACCGGAACCAGCGGCGTCCAGATCGGTGGGGACGGCGGTTATTACGATTCCTCGCTGGTTTCTCCGCTGGAATTCAACCAGATCTTCGGCCGGTTCGATTTCGACGTGACCGACAACGTGCATTTCCATGCGCAAGTCGCCGGTGACATCAAGACCAACCAGAACTACGCGGATCCGCTAAGGCTTTCCGGCGTGACGATGTCGGCCAGCAACCCTTACCTGCCGCAAATCTATCGCGACCGGATGCTGGCGGCGGGACAGCAGACCTTCACATTCAGCGAACTGTTCGGCAACGATACGCCGCGGCTCAATCCGGTCTCGCATACCGGGCAGTGGACCGCGAACGCGGGCCTCAACGGCAAGCTCGGCAGCTTCGACTGGAACCTCGATTACGTCTGGGGCGTGACCACGCTCAAGACCACACTGAACAACAACGTCAATTCGCAGAACCTCGCCGCCGCGCTGGATGCCGTTACGGACCCGGCCACCGGCAATGTGGTCTGCCGCGTCAGGCTGACCGATCCGGGCCGCTATCCGGGCTGCGTTCCGCTCAACCCCTTCGGCGCCGGGGCCGCGAGCGCCGATGCGCTGGCCTATGTCATGCCCAGCACGCATTACCGCGCGCAGACTCGCATGAACGACATATCCGGCAGCGTGGCGGGTTCTCCCGTCGATACCTGGGCAGGTCCGCTGAATGTGGCGCTTTCCGCCGAATGGCGCAAGGTCGGCTTCTCGGCAACGAGCGACGGTGAACCGGGGGCACTCGCCGACTGCACCGGATTGCGATACAATTGCGCCGTCGGTTCCAAACTCTGGACCAACAGCCTGGCCAGCACCGACACGGTGAGCCAGACCGTGCGGGAGATCGCGGTCGAGGCCGACATACCATTGCTCAAGGATGTGCCCTTCGTTCAATCGCTGAACGTCAACAGCGCTGCGCGCTACACGCATTACAACACCAGCGGCACGTATTGGACTTGGAAGCTGGGGCTCGACTGGCACCTGACCGATACCCTGCGGATACGCGGCACGCGATCGAGGGACATTCGCGCGCCCACGCTTTACGAACTTTTCGCGCCGCCGAATTCGATCCCGGTCAACCCGACCGACCTGCTCACCGGCCAGAGCCCGCGCGTCCAGCAGACGGACCTGTCCAACCCCGACCTGAAGGCGGAGATCGCCAATACGCTGACCGGCGGCATCGTCTGGAGCCCTTCTTCGCGGGCCAGCATTGCGGTAGACGCCTATCACATCACCATCAGTGACGCGGTGACGCAGATCGCAGGGTCCACGACGGCCTACCAGCAGGCCTGCTACGCCAGTGGCGGCACCTCGATCTATTGCGCGCTGCAGGAACGCCCGAACGGCTTTGCCGACACGAGCGCGGCCAATGCAGTAACGGCCTGGTACACGCTCTACATGAACCTCGCCGAAGTGGAGACCTGGGGCGTCGATGTGGAGGGCAACTATACCACCAGCCTGTTCGAGCAGCCTGCCTCTTTCCGCGTGCTGACGGCATGGCAACCACATGTCTATTATCGCCAGCCCGGTACGACCACGATCGATCAGGGCGGCGTCGCCTTCGGCCCTCTGGGACTTTCCGCCGGACCGGCCTGGCGCATCAGCGGTTTCGCACATTTCCAACCCGCCGAGCACTTCAGCGTGGACGTGCTGGAGCGGTGGCGCAGCGCGATGAAGCTGGGCGGCGATCCCACGCAGGTCTGGGCAGGCAACCACATCCGTTCCTTCGCCACCACCAACCTGACCCTGACCTTCGACACCGGAGCCGACTTCGGCGCCACTACCGGCAAGGCCGAATTCTACGTGAACGTCACGAATCTCTTCGACGCCAAACCACCGGCCGGCGCCTATTCAGGCAACGGCACACGAGCAGGCCTGCGCGACGGTTTCGCACTCAGCGACGACCCTATCGGCCGCGCTTTTCTTGCCGGGGTACGGCTGAAGTTGTAGTAAGCTGGAATTAACCTGGGAGATGTGTCAGTCCTAGAACTGCGTCATCATGTTGTTTGACGGTTAAAGCCATCGCGTGAAGAAGTCTGAAATCACGGAGACTGCCTCTTCTAGCGGGCGCTTCTGGTCATAGAGATCGACATGTGTGGCGCCCTCGATCGTGTGAAGGCGCTTGGGTTGCTTCGCCTGATCGAAGGCTTCGTGTGTCATCCACGCCGTCACCGCCCTTTCAGCGGTGATCATAAGCAGCGGGCGCGGCGCGATCATGCCAATGAAACGGAAGGCGTCGAATGTCGCCATCCTGTCGATACTGTCCCAAGTGAGCGTCTTGGCCGCGCGCGGGTGGTCGCCGCGCGGTGTACAGTAATAGTGCCAGCCTTCGAAGACGTGTTCTCCGCCGGCGCGTGCCGCGGCTTCGTCGGCAGGGAAGATCGGGAATGCGCCGATTTCGCCGTGTCGTGCCGCCTCGGAACGGGCCTGCGCGGCGCTGGCGAGCAATGCGTCGAGGGCGGCGGGATCCTGTTGCCCATCGGCGCCTACGCGAATTTGTCTACCAACGTCCACTGCTGCGACTGTCGCCACCGCGCCAATGCGCCGATCCCCGGCCGCGGCTTGAATGACATATCCGCCCGACGCGCAAATGCCGAGAACGCCGATCCGTTCCGGCGCCAGGTCGGGTCGGGTCCGCAGCCATGACAGGGCCGCCTTGAAATCCTCCACACGCTGGGCGGGGTCTTCCAATCCGCGCGGTTCTCCTCCGCTGGCGCCCTGATGAGCGGCATCGAACGTCAGCACATGAAAGCCCTGTTCGCACAGCTTGCGGGCATATAGCGCCGGCGATTGTTCTTTCGTGGCGCTACCGGGATGCCCGAGGATGAGCGTGCGCCCGTTCGGCAGTTTCGGAGTGTAAAGACACGCCGCAATCGTCATGCCGGCGCTCGCGAATGCAATGTTCTGTTTCATGGGAAGTTGGCCTTTCAAAGGGAAGGGATGAACAGCATCAGGAACCCGCGGCGAGTGGCAGCAGAACCGCGCTGCGTGCATCGGGTGCATGGAACAGGCGCTGCGTGGCCTTGACGTAATCCTCGGGCGCGGCGCGGAACACGTTGGCGACGTAGCTCTGCGGATTTCGGTCGTAGAGCGGGAACCAGCTCGACTGGATCTGCACCATGATCCGGTGCCCCGGCAGGAAGACATGGTTCGCATCGGGCAGGACGATATCGTAGCGTTCGACCCGGCCCGGGGTGATCGGTTGGGGACGCGCGGGATCGTTTCGATAGCGTCCTCGCAGGATGTTCATGGAGATCGGCAACTGGTAGCCGCCCATGGCAGGCTGCTCGGGCATGGCGTCCGGGTAGACGTCTATCAGCTTGACCACCCAATCCGCATCGCTGCCGGAGGTAGAGGCATAGAGATGGGCGACCGGTTGACCGGCAATATGCTCGGGTGCCGTGAGCACGGGCGACGTGTATGTCAGGACATCGGGACGAGATGCAGCGAACCGCTGGTCGTCCACCAGCCAGGTATCCCAGCTCGAATCCGGTCCGTAGATGGAAAGGTCCGGCTGCGGGCGATAGGGCACCGGCTTGGCGGGATCGCTGACGTACTCGTCGTAGCCGGACGACACCTCCTGCCCGTCGATGGACAGCCTGCCGCCGGTATCGAGATACAGCGGAAGCGAACCGCCTCCCGCTACGGGCCAGTCGGGCAGGTTCTCCCAACGGTTGTCTCCGCTGGCGAAGGCGACGACCCGCGCGATATCGGCTGGCGGCGCACCGTCCTTGAGGTGTTCGTCGAGGAAAGGAATCAGGACATGCGCGCGAAACCATTCGCCAGTGCGCTGGCCCCAGTCGAGCGGGCCAAGCCGGGCGCCCGAGCCGTTCTGCTGCCCATGATACCACGGGCCCAGCACCAGATGCACTTCGCGGGCCTCGGCTTTTACCGCCTGATAGACGGCGGGTGCGCCGTAATTGTCTTCCTGATCCCAGAGCCCATCCACCAGCATGGTCGGCACTGTCAGCCTCTTGCGCGCCAGAATGCGGTCGAGCGCCTGACCCTGCCAGTAAGCGTCGTAGTCCGGGTGCGCCGCAAGCCGGTTCCAGAACGCCAGCTGCTCCATGCCCATGGCGCCGGCCAGTGCCCCTGCCGAGCCGTATCGCAGATCCGCGTCGTAATCGTCCCGCGCTGTGACTGGCCAGCGCACGGCCGAGTGCTTGTCTGCCGTCTGGTTGTAGATGTAGCTCAGCATCTCCTGACGGAAAGCGCCGTTGTGGAACCAGTCGTCGCCTTTCCAGGTGTTGACCATCGGGTTCATCGGCACTGAAGCCCTGAGTGCCGGATGCGGATCGACGAGGCTCATCAGTGCGGTGAAACCATCGTAGCTGCCGCCGATCGTGGCGACCCGTCCGTTGGTTTCGGAGATATGCCGCACCAGCCAGTCGATCGTGTCCCAGGCATCGGTCGAATGGTCGGTTTGCGTCGGGTTCAGCGGGCCGCGCAAAGGCCGGTTGACTATGTAATCGCCGCCGGACGCGAACTTGCCGCGAACGTCTTGCACCACAATGATGTAGCCGTGCCGCGCCAGGTCGGCATAGCTGGGGAACAGGATATCGCCGAGTTTTGGGCCGTCCTGCTGCGTCGTCATCGCGTCGGCGCCATAAGGCGTGCGGTCGAGCAGCATCGGCGCCGACGTCAGTCCTTTCGGGACGATGACGACTGTGTGCAGCAGGACGCCGTCACGCATAGGGATCTCGTAAGTACGGCGCCGATAGTCGCGCTCGATCGCAGGCGGAACGAAAGTCGCGGGAATATCGGAGGCGGACGTTCGTGCCTGCGCGATGGGTGGCAGGCCAGTCGCCGCGACCAAAAGGGCTGCGCCGAACCCGAGAATACTCAGAATATTGGTTTGGTAGGGCCTGCGCATGGATGGCCTTTGCTTCTGCGTTGGCTGTGGCCTGCCGACTTGGCAAAGGGCGAGCAAAAATGCCCGTTATGCTCTGTTAGAAACTGCGATTGCCGCCGCCTCGGCATCCGTGATCCGGGCCTTTCCATCGTTTCGGCTGACGGCGGCACCACTGTGGCTTGGAGCGGGCACTCAGGGTGGGTCCTGGCGTTACCCGCAACATCGATTGAAAGAATTCGTCCGTACCGGGAGGTCTGCGCAATGAGCATGATCATAAACGGATTGCCTGCCGAAGTTCCCTTGGATCCCCGTGTTTCCCTGCTGGATTTCCTGCGTGACGACCTTCGTCTTCACGGTACGAAGAAAGGCTGCGATCAAGGCGCTTGCGGGGCCTGCACGGTGCTGGCTGACGGAGAGCGCATCCTGTCGTGCCTCGCGCTGGCGGTTCAGTACGAGGGACGTTCCGTCACCACGATCGAGGGCGTCGGCACGGCCACCGAATTGCACCAGTTGCAGCAGGCCTTCATCGAGCATGACGGCTTTCAGTGCGGCTATTGTACGCCCGGCCAGATCTGCTCGGCGATCGGCATGGCCGAAGAAATCCGCCGCGGCGTGCCCAGCCATGTCACCGATGATCTCGACGCGCCGACAATGCCGTTCTGCGCCGAGGAAATACGCGAAAGGATGAGCGGCAACTTGTGTCGCTGCGGCGCGCACAACGGGATCGTCGAGGCTATCGCTGCAACCTTCGCGGCTCTGCCTGAAGCGGAGGCTGCGGAATGACCCCGCTGCGTTACGCCCGTGCCGCCGACGCGCAGGACGCCGTGCTTCAGGCTCAGGCCGGAGCAAGGTTTCTTGGCGGCGGCACCAATCTCGTCGATCTGATGCGCGAGACCATCGAACGCCCGGAAGCGCTTGTTGACGTCTCGGGTCTTGCCAATGGGATCGAGGAATCCCGCGACGGCGGCGTGCTGATCGGTGCCGCCACGCGCAACACCGCCGTCGCGGCGCATCCGGTCGTGCGAAAGCGCTATCCGGTGCTCGCCCGCGCAATTCTCTCCGGCGCCAGCGCCCAGATCCGAAACATGGCAACCACGGGCGGCAACCTGCTTCAACGCACGCGCTGTGCCTATTTCTACGATGAGGAGGGTTCGCGCTGCAACAAACGGCATCCGGGCCAAGGCTGCGATGCACGCGAAGGCTTCAATCGCAACCACGCGATCCTCGGCGCCTCTAGCGCCTGCGTCGCGGTACATCCTTCGGACATGGCTGTGGCGCTGGCGGCGCTTGATGCCGTTGTCCACACGCGCACTTCGCAAGGTGAACGGCAGATAGCGGTGACGGATCTGCACCGCCTGCCCGGCGATCGGCCCGACATCGAGACGATGCTCGAACCGGACGAACTGATTACCGCAATCGCGCTGCCCCCTGCATTGCCCCGCTCGACTTATCGCAAGGTTCGCGACCGTTCGAGCTACGCTTTCGCCCTGGTCTCCGTGGCGGGCGCCGTGCAGGTCGAGGGCGGGCGGGTTCTCGACGTGCGTCTTGCGCTCGGCGGGGTTGCCCACCGTCCCTGGCGTGCGCGCCGTGCCGAGGACATCCTGCGCGGCGGCGCTGCCGACAGGGCTGCTTTCGCGGCTGCCGCAGACGCCGAACTGGCGGAGGCATGTGCGCTGAGCGACAACGGCTTCAAGATCGAACTGGCACGCCGCACGATCATTGCGGTGCTCGAGGAACTCACAGGAGAACGGCCATGAGCATCGCCAAGGATCCCAAGGGTCTCATCCAGGGTGCCGCGCAGGGGCTGATGGCCAAGGCTGTCGCGCTGGCGCCCGACGCCTGGGTGCCGGGGGGCGTACCCGATCCGCTGATCGGCCGTCAGCACGGCCATGTCGGCCGCGCGGTATCCCGGATCGACGGTCCGCTGAAAGTCTCGGGCACGGCCCGGTTCGCCGCCGAGTTTCCCATGGAGCACATGGTCTTCGCGGCCATCCTCTTCAGTACCATCGCCAAGGGGCGCATCGTCACTCTCGAAACGGCGCGTGCGCAGGCGGCTCAGGGCGTGGTTGAAGTGATGACGCACCGCAATGCCCCCCGCCTTTCACCGCCACCCGTCTTCATGTCGAATCCCAAGGCAGCCGGCGGAGACAATCTGCCGGTGATGCAGGACGACCGGATCCACTGGAACGGTCAGCCGGTAGCCGTCGTGCTCGCGGAGACGCAGGAACAGGCCAACCACGCTGCGTCCCTGATCGAAGCGACATACGAGACCGAGCCCGCCATTACCGCCTTCGACGAAGCTCGTTCCCATGCCCGGCCTGCGGAATTCATGGGTGAACCGCTGCATGACGAGAAGGGCAAGGCCGAGACCGCCTTGAGCACTTCTGCCGTCCGCATCGATGCCACATACCGAACCCCGCGCCATAATCACAACGCCATCGAACTGCACGCCGTGACGGTGGCATGGCAGGACGGTGTCCTGCGCCTTCATGATGCCTCCCAGCTGGTCAGCCATACGGCCTGGTCGCTTGGGCAGATCTTCGGCATCCCCGAGGACAAGGTCCTCGTTACTTCGCCATATGTCGGTGGCGGCTTCGGCGGCAAGTGCATGTGGCAACACCATGTCCTGGCTGCTGCGGCGGCGAAGCTTTGCGGACGCCCCGTAAGGCTCGTCCTCTCGCGCGAAGGCGTCTACCGGCTGGTCGGAGGCCGTTCGCTTACCGAGCAGCAGGTGAGCCTGGGCGCGGATGCGGATGGCAGGCTGAAGGCTCTGATCCATCGCGGCCTGACGGCGAAGACGCCCTCGAATGTGATGCCGGAGCCTTTCATTCTCGCGTCTCGTAGTACTTATGCTGCCGAAGCGATCGAACTCGATGTGCATAGCGTCGAGCTGGACCTGCTGGCCAACACCTTCATGCGCGCGCCGGGTGAATCCGTGGGAACTTTCGCCCTGGAATCCGCCATGGACGAATTGGCCGAAGCGTTGGCCCTCGATCCCATCGAACTGCGCATTCGCAACGAGCCCGATGTCGATCCGCTGAGCGGGTTGCCGTTCTCCTCGCGCCGGATCGTCGATGCCTGGCGCGCGGGCGCAGAAGCGTTCGGGTGGTCGCGGCGCAGTCCGACCCCTGGCAGCAGGCGGGAGGGCGAATGGCTGGTCGGTATGGGCTGCGCTACGGGCACGTACCCCTATTACCGCATGCCGGGCGGCGCTGCGCGGCTGACCCTGACACCACGCGGCGCCAGCGTAGGGATTGCCGCGCATGAAATGGGCATGGGCACGGCTACCGCGCAAGTGCAGGTAACCGCAGAACGTCTTGGCCTGCCGATCGACGCGGTTGATTTTCACTACGGGGACTCCAGGCTTCCCGGCACCGTGCTTGCGGGAGGATCGCAGCAGACCGCCGCCATCGGCGCCGCGGTGATTGCCGCGCATCGCCTGCTCATCAAGGAACTGTTTGATATCGTCGGCAACGATTCTCCCCTCGCGGGGATCAAACCCGATGATGTCGCATGTCGTGACGCAGGCCTGTGCGTACGGGACGACCCGGAGCGACATGAGACTTATGCCTCCATCCTTGCCCGCGCCGGGCGCGCTTCCATCGAAGTGACAGGCGAAGGTCCATTACCGCTCGAACTCATGCACTGGTCGATGCACAGCCATGCCGCGATGTTCTGCGAAGTGAAAGTCAATGCGATTACCGGCGAACCGAGGGTCACGCGCTTCCTCGGATCGTTCGACTGCGGGCGCATCCTCAACCCCAAGACCGCGGCAAGCCAGTTCCGCGGCGGCATCATCATGGGCCTTGGCCTTGCACTCATGGAGGAAACCCAGGTTGACGAGCGCAATGGCCGGGTGATGAACCCCAGCCTTTCCGAATATCATGTGCCGGTTCACATGGACGTGCCGGAGATCGACGTGATCTGGACCGACATCCCCGATCCGCACACGCCGATGGGCGCTCGCGGCATCGGTGAGATCGGTATTACCGGCACGGCAGCCGCGGTCGCAAATGCCATCTATAACGCCACGGGGAAACGGGTTCGCGACTTGCCGATTACGCTCGACAAGTTGCTCTGAAATTCCCGCATCTCCGGGCGATTGCGGGCTAAGCGATGCCCGCTCCGCCGGTAACGCCGTAGACTTCGCCGGTGATGTAGCTGCCTTCCTGCGAGGCGAGCAGGACATAGACCGGTGCGATCTCCACGGGCTGGCCGGGGCGGCCGAAGCGGCTGTGCTCGCCGAAATGGGCGACTTTCTCCTGCGGCTGCCCGCCGCTGGCCTGAAGCACCGTCCAGAACGGCCCCGGCGCCACTACATTGGCGCGAATGCCTTTCTCCATCAGTTGCTTGGCGAGCGCCTTGGTATAGGCGACGATGCCCGCCTTGGTCGTGGCATAGTCGAGCAGGATGTCCGAAGGCTCGTAAGCCTGCACCGATGCCGTGGTGATGACCGAGGCGCCTACCGGCAGGTGCGGCACCGCCGCCTGGGTGATCCAGTGCATTGCATAGAGGTTGGTCTTGAGCGTCTTGTCGAAATCCTCGGACGAGACTTCGCTCACATTCTCGCGGAATTGCTGGCGCCCCGCATTGATAACGAGGATGTCGAGACCGCCAAGCCCCTTTACCGCGTCCTCGACCAGTTGGCGGCTCCAGCTTTCCTCGCTCACGTCTCCGGGCAATGCCACCGCCTTGCGCCCCGCCGCCTCGATCAGGGCGATGACTTCGCGTGCATCCTCTTCCTCGCTCGGCAGATAGGCGATGGCAACGTCGGCGCCCTCGCGGGCATAGGCGATCGCGGCGGCGCGTCCGATGCCGGAATCGCCTCCGGTGACGAGCGCCTTGCGCCCCACGAGCTTGCCCGAGCCGACATAGCTTTCCTCGCCGTGATCGGGCCTTGGCTCCAGCTTGCCGGCAATGCCGGGGCGGGGTTGCGGCTGCTCAGGGAAGGGGGGCTTGGGGTACTGGCTGCGGGGATCCTGCATCGTGAGCCGGTCGGCCATGAAAGCTCCTGTGGTTCGAAGGTCTTGAAATGACAACGGCGGCATCCGGTACGAGTTGCACTTCGGCGCGGCGTTCCGGCCCGGATCGATCGCAGTTCGCCGCGCGTCTTGCGAATTCTGCCCGTCCGCGGGATTTTTGGCAGGAACGTTGGCAGCTCCGGCGGTTTGCACTCGCATCCCCGGCGGATCGTCATCCGCTCTCAACGGCGGAGCCAGGCCGAACATGCAGCAGCTTGCCGAGAATTTCTGGAATTTCCGCGGTTCGTTCAAGGTGGCAGGAATCCTCGATCTCGGCACCCACATGTCGCTGGTGCGCAGGCCCGATGGGCGCTTCACCCTGATCGACAGCTACGGCGTGGCCGGCGCCGACCGCGATGCACTGCTGAAGCTGACCGGAAACGGCGAAGCCATCGACGCGATCGTCAACGTCCACCCCTTCCACACCCTGCATTGCAATGCAGCCCACGAACTGGCCCCCCGCGCGCGGCTGTTCGGAACCCGGCGGCACCGCGAGCAGGCGCCCGAACTTCCCTGGGAAGACGCGGCGATAGAGGACGTAGCCACGCAGGCCCGGTTCGAGGGGCTCGACTTCTCCGTGCCTGCCGGGCTCGATCTGGTGACCGGAGATGACAGCGTCCATGCCGCTTCGGTCCTTGTCCGGCACCAGGAGAGCGGCATCGTCCATGTCGACGATACGCTGATGGTGCTGGCCGCGCCCGGCTTGCTCGGCCGTGTCCTGCCCCAGTCGCGGCTGCGCTTTCATCCGATGCTGGGAAAGGCATTGCAGAACCGTCCCGGCGCCGCCGACGATTTTGCCGCATGGGCCGGCGATCTTGCGCGCGACTGGGCAGAAACGCCGATCGTCTGCGCCGCGCATTCGGCCGTGCGCCGCCTCCGCCCCGGCGGTTGGCGCAACGAGGTGACGCATGCGCTCTCCGCTGCGGCGGGGACACTAGGCCGTCACCGCGCGCGCCACGGCTGATGCCGGACGCGCTCTCTCCATTCTAGCGGAAACACCAGACCATGAACGACAATCCAGCCAGCGCACTTGTCCTGAAGACCGACGTCGCGGTGATCGGCGGGGGTACTGCCGGTCTCGCGGCCGAGCGCGCCGCGCGCAAGAACGGGGCTTCCACGCTGCTGATCGATCCCGATTTCAACGGGACCACCTGCGCGCGGGTGGGCTGCATGCCCTCCAAGCTGCTGATCGCCGCAAGCCGGGAAGCCGCACGCATCGAACGGGCGGGCTTGTTCGGGATCGAGGTGGAGGGCGTACGGATAGACGGTCCTGCGGTGCTGCGGCGTGTGCGGATCGAGCGCGACAGGTTCGCCCGCCTGACGCGCGAGGCCATCGCGCGGCTGCCGAAGGAAGTGGCGATCCGTGCCCGCGCCCGTTTCGAGGGGCCGGGACGCCTCCTTCTTGACGACGGGCGGCAGGTGGAAGCGCGCACGATCGTCATCGCGACCGGTTCTGCGCCGATCCTGCCGGAGCCTTTCGCGGCGCTGGGCGCGGCTGCGCTCACCAGCGACACGGTTTTCGATCTGGAGGACCTGCCCCGGCGCCTTGCCGTGGTCGGCTCGGGCGCCATCGGCCTCGAACTGGCACAGGCCTTCGCCCACCTCGGCGTCGAAGTGGCGCTGTTCGACAAGGGCGAGCGCATGGCCAAGGTTCGCTGCGACAAAGTCCACGGTGCGCTGCGCGAAGTCATGGAGGACGATCTCGCCCTGCATCTCGGTGTTGACGTCACACCGCATGCGTCGGACCATGGCGTGCGCCTGAGCTGGAACGGAGCGAGCGAGGGCGAGGCATTGTTCGACAAGGTCCTCGTCGCGGTCGGGCGAAAGCCGCAGCTGGGCGGGCTCGATCTCGACAAGGCCGGGCTTGACCTCGACGATCATGGCGTCCCCCGCTACGAGCGCACCACGATGCGCTGCGGGGAAAGTTCTGTCTTCATGGCGGGAGACGCGGCGGCGGACCTGCCGCTTCTGCACGAAGCCTCGCACGAGGGCGCCATCGCCGGGCGCAACGCAGCCGCCTTTCCCGCGCCGATCCCTGTCGAGCGCAATACGCCCTTTGCGATCACGTTTACCGAGCCGGTGCTGGCTACGATCGGCAAGGCGGAAAAGGAGGGGGCCGTAACCGGTTCAGCAGACTTCTCCAACCAGGGCCGAGCGCGCGTTGACGGGCTCAATCGCGGGATCCTGACCCTCTATGCCGCAGCGCCCGACGGCAGGCTGATCGGTGCCGACCTGATCGCGCCTGCGGGCGAGCATCTGGCGCATATGCTGGCCTGGGCGGTGCAGGGCGGCCTCACCGCGACGCAGCTTCTGAACATGCCTTTCTACCACCCGACCGTGGAGGAGGGGCTGAAACAGGCGCTGCGCACCATCTGCGCCGCTACGCCCATCGCCCTCCCGCCCGATCAGGATGCGGGTACGCCCGCCGGGGCGTGACGGTTTGCCTCTCGATGAGCAGGCCTGTTCTTGCCACCTGTCTTTGCAGGATTTGCGGAACATAGGGACAGAACGGATGTTCTAGACCCAAGCTGCTCGAAAAGGTCGACGCAGCGTCGGTACCTAGGGAGAGACCCATGTTTCGCTGGGCCATCATTTTCGCTGTTGTTGCACTTATCGCGGCGCTGCTCGGCTTTGGCGGCGTTGCTGGCCTGTCGGCGAGCTTTGCAAAGGTGTTCCTGCTCGTCGCGGTCGTGATCCTGGTTCTTGGCTTCTTCTTTGGCCGGGGCAAAAGGATTCCCTGAGTCCCGGTGCGGTCGGCAGGAAACAATCGGGATTGCCAGGCATTGCGGAGACATCGTTTTTCTCGTCGAGGAGATCCCGATTGCCCAGTGCAACCATAACCGCCCGGACGGCACGATCTCCTCTGCGGCCGCTGCACTCTCTCCTGCTGTCCTTTCCGGTTGCTCTGTTTCCCTGTGCGTTCCTGACCGACGTAACTTACCTGAAGACCTCGCAGATCCAGTGGACCAACTTTTCGGCCTGGCTCATTGTCGGAGCGCTGATCCCGGGCGGTCTTGCGCTGTTGTGGGATCTGTTGGCTCTCTGGCGCGGCAGGGCGGCACGGCGCCCTCGCCGCTTGGCTTCCCCGTTGTTGTTGGCCGCCGCGTGGATCGCAGGTTTGCTGAATGCCTTCCAGCATAGCCATGACGGCTGGGCCTCGGTGGGAATGCCGGGGCTGGTATTGTCCGCCGTCAGCGCGGCGCTGGCGCTCGCGGCCGGTTGGACGGCCTGGTCCCGGTCAGGTGATACGGCAGTGGGGGCAGTCCGATGAAGACAGGTCTGCTCGCCACAAGCATTTGCGCGTTCATGCTAGCATCCTGCGGCCAAAGCGATCCGGGTCTTGACCAGACAGGTTCCAAGCCGGATTTGCCCGAGCAACGCCAGACGCTGCTGCCGCCCATGAAAATCGCGACACCCAAGGGCTGGAACGGAGAGGCGCCCAAAGCGCCCGCCGGTTTCACCGTGACGGCCATGGCGACCGGGCTCGCAGTGCCGCGCCAGGTCCTCGTGCTGCCGAACGGCGACATTCTGGTGGCCGAAGGCATGGGCGGACAAGATGCGCCGACCCTTCGGCCAAAGGATGTCATCGCCGGCTATATCAAATCGATGGGCAAGACTTCCGTGAAAGGCGGCAACCGCGTGACTCTCCTGAGAGACGCCGACGGCGACGGGAAGGCAGAACTGCGCACGGAATTCGCGACCGGCCTCAACGCGCCCTATGGTCTGGCTTACGTCGGCGGCAACATCTACGTGGCGAACCAGGACGCGGTCATCCGTTTCCCTTACCGCGACGGCATGACCCGGGCCGACGGTCCCAGGCAGGAACTCGTGAAGCTGCCTTCGCGGATCAACCACCATTGGACCAAGGCGACGACCGCCTCTGCCGATGGATCGAAGCTCTATGTGGGCATCGGGTCGAACAGCAATGTCGGCGAGCGCGGGCTCGATGTCGAAGAGGACCGCGCCGTGATCTGGGAAATCGACCGCGAGACAGGCGCGCGCCGTACTTATGCCTCGGGCGTGCGCAATCCTACTGCGCTTGCGGTCGATCCGGCAGGAGGACAGCTCTGGGCGGTCGCCAACGAGCGCGACGAGCTGGGGCCGCAGTTGGTTCCCGATTACCTCACGTCGATACGCGACGGCGGATTTTACGGCTGGCCTTACAGCTATTGGGGCAAGAACGTCGATCCGCGCGTCCATCCCCAACGGCCAGACATGGTGCGCAAGGCGATCACGCCGGACTACGCGCTGGGGTCTCATGTCGCTGCGCTGGGGTTGTCATTCGTTACAGGACCGGGACTGGGGGGTGGTTACCAGCAGGGTGCCTTCGTCGGCGAGCATGGCAGTTGGAACCGCCAGGATTTCTCGGGGTACAAGGTGGTTTGGGTGCCGTTCGCCGGGGGGCGGCCATCGGGCAAGCCTCAGGATTTTCTGACAGGTTTCCTCAAGGCAGGTCATGCCCGCGGACGACCGGTCGGTGTGACGTATGATCCGATCGGCGGCGCTCTGCTGGTGGCAGACGACCTTTCCAACACTTTGTGGCGGGTTGCTCCCTCGCAGCGCGAATAGGACAGGCCATCCGGCGAACGGTATAAGGGCTGAGATACAGTTTTGGCGAGACGCGACAGAACAACAAAGCCTTTAGGCGCTGAAGCGCGCGGGCATCGCAGACCTTCCGAATTAAGCGGTGAAGGATGCCTCAGCAGCAAAAGTGATTTTGAGGTGCTTCTCGGCAGCAATCAACGAGCAGCAGCGCCGAACTGCGATTCGTAGGGCTGATTGGCGACAAGAAAATGTACGTTTATGAAGAGCTTATCAGGGTTTGTGGCCCGAGCTTCCCGCGGATTCCTGTGCGTTCCCCTGTAGCGGGGATATTTTCCAAGGCATGATTGAGGAATGGGCTGAAACCTAGGCTCACGAAGCGCAGAAAACTGCGCCGCCGTGGCGGAGACGGAGGGATTCGAACCCTCGGTACCCCCTTAAGAGTACGACGGTTTAGCAAACCGCTGGTTTCAGCCACTCACCCACGTCTCCGCATGCGGCCTAGGAGGCGCCGTATAACGGGGGGCATTCAGCTCGGCAAGAGGGTGATGTGCTAGATTTTTGCACCTGTGGAAATGTTTGTTCGGCTTACGCCTGGGCCCAAGGTTTTCGCGGGATTCGATCTGCCGCAAAACCGACTCGTCCCGTCGCCCGTTCATTGCGGGGTCATGCGCTCTGGATTCTCTAGTGACATGCCGCAGTGTGCGCTTAGGAGCGTGCCTGTCACACGGAATTCGGGATCGCCATTGGAGGGCCACCAGATGTCATTCACCACGCAAATCGCCGCCAGGGGGGCGTCGGTTCGCTTGTCGCGAAAGATCGGCGGCGCCGTCGCGGCCATGTTTGTCCTGCTTGCGCCCATCGCGCCTGCAGTCGCGCAAGTGACGACAGTAGACCCGGACGCGGCGATCGACAGCGATCTTAACGGCAATTCCGCAGGCACCACGTATGCACCGCCTGCCGAATCGCCGCCGCCTGTCGATGCGCCTGCCTATCCGGGCAACGGCACGCCGGTCGATAATGGCGCCCCTTACGGATCGCCGCCCGCGCCCGCGCCCGCGCCTGCGCCCGCGACGCCGACCAGCCCGCCTGCCGACGGCTCGACGACCTACCGCCAGGACGACCTGATCGGCGCGGCCGAGGGCGTTTTCGGCAAGGGTGCGAAAGGCCTGGCCGGGGTGATCGAGGACCTGCTAAAGAAGCAGGGTGAACCTAACGGCTATATCGTCGGGCGCGAAGGTGGCGGCGCGATTGCCGTCGGGCTGCGCTACGGCTCGGGCACACTCTATCACAAGGTGGAGGGCGAGCAGCCGGTCTACTGGACCGGGCCGTCGATTGGTTTCGATGCCGGTGCCAATGCAGGCAATGCCTTCGTGCTCGTCTACAACCTCTATGACACCGAAGATCTCTATCATCGGTTCGGTGCGGGCGAAGGGCAGGCCTACCTAGTGGGTGGTTTCACCGTCAGCTACCTGCGGCGCGGCAATGTCGTCCTGATCCCCGTGCGCGCGGGCGCGGGTCTGCGCCTCGGTGCGAACATCGGCTACATGAAGTTCACGCACAAGCAGAGCTGGATGCCGTTCTAAGGTATCTTCGCGAGATTTCGTAAAGACAGTGCGGCGCCGGCTCATACCGGTGCCGCACTGTCTCGTCGTGCCGGGCTTGTTTCGCGATCGCAATCTTGCCCTGATTTCAAACATAATTACCTTGCGTCCATGCTCTGCGCGTTCGGCGCGCGATAAATTTGCGGTTCTCGGCAATTCTCGGTCGATCGGGCATTGCGCGCTTTGGTCGCCCGGTCTAAGGCCCGCCCGCCATGCTTACGAACCTTCAGCAACAGCCCGCCGACGCGCTTCTTGCGCTGATCAAGCTCCACAACGACGATCCGCGCGCGGACAAGATCGACCTTGGTGTCGGCGTCTACCGCACCGGTGAGGGCGACACGCCTGTGTTCCGCTCGATCAAGGCCGCAGAGGCCAAACTGGTCGCGGAACAGGATTCGAAAGCCTACCTCGGCCCCGAGGGCGACATGGGCTTCGTCGAAGCGCTGATGCCCTACGTCTTCGGCAAGGCCGACCCCTCGATGGGTGGCCGCATCGAAGGCATGCAGACCCCCGGCGGCACCGGCTCGCTGCGCCTCGCGCTCGCCATGGTGAAGCGCGCGGGTTACCACCGCATCATCGTCGGCGTTCCCAGCTGGCCCAACCACGCCCAGATCTGCGCCGACCTTGGCCTTGAAGTCGTTGAATTCAATCACGCGCTCGCTTCGGGCACTGTGGATATGGACGCGCTGCGCGGCGCCATCGCCGATGCCCGGGAAGGCGACGCCATCCTGCTGCACGGCTGCTGCCACAACCCCACCGGCATCGACTACAGCAACGAGCAGTGGGACGAGATCGCTGGCCTGATCGCCGCATCGAAGATCCTGCCCATCCTCGACCTCGCCTACCAGGGCCTGGGCAAGGGCATGGAGGAAGACGCCTACGGCCTGCGCCGCGTGCTCGCCGTCGTGCCGGAAGCGCTGATCTGCTATTCGTGCGACAAGAACTTCGGCCTCTACCGTGACCGCGTTGGCGCGCTATACGCGATGGTCGCCGATCCGGCCGATCTCGCCAAGGTCATGTCGAACGGCCACAATCTGGCCCGCGCCAACTGGTCGCAGCCGCCAGACCACGGCGGTGCCGCTGTCCGCCTCGTCCTCGAAGACGAGAAGCTGACCGCCGACTGGCTTGCCGAGCTGGATGAAATGCGCGACCGTATGCGCGAAGTGCGCGCCAAGCTGGCCGAGGCGGGTACCGCCGGTACGGCCGATCTGACGCCGATGGGCGGCCAGAACGGCCTGTTCTCGATCGTGCCGCTGAACAAGGACCAGGTCCTTGCCATGCGCACCAAGCACGGCATCTACATGGCAGGTTCGGGCCGCATCAACGTGGCGGGCCTGACGATGGGCAACATCGACAAGTTCATCGCCGCCGTTGCGGACGTGACTGCCTGATTATGGATCGCCAGCCGGTCCTCGATGGGGACCGGCTGGTCCTCCGCCCCATTCGCGCGGACGATTGGGACGCGCTTTTTGCGGTCGCTTCGGACCGCGAGATCTGGGCGGTTCATCCCGCCCATGATCGTTGGCAGGAACCGGTGTTCCGCCAGTTCTTTGCCGACGCTCTGGATGGCGGCGGTGCTTTCGCCATTATCGAAAAGCAGAGCGGTGCCGTGATCGGCTCCAGCCGCTATGGCCCGCCTGAGGGCGACGAGATCGAGATCGGCTGGTCCTTTCTCGCCCGCGCCCATTGGGGCAGCGGCCTCAACGCCGAAATGAAGCGCCTGATGCTGGCCCACGCGCTGGCGCATTTCGAGCGGGTGATCTTCAAGGTCGGCGCGGAGAATGTGATCTCACGCAAGGCCATGGAGCATATCGGCGGGCGGCTGACCGACCGCTCGTTCGAGCGCGAGACCTGCGGTGTGGTGGGTGTGCATGTGATCTATGAAATCACGCGCGAGAGTTTCGCGGCGGGGCCTTTGAAGAACAAGGGATAAGTTCTGGGCCCCTTGCGGCGCAGCCAATAAGTAGCCCAGCGCTGCCATGGGTGCGCAACGCGGTTGGTCCGGGTGATCCAGACGGTATTGGGGGGGGG
>NZ_MSQB01000008.1:53353-206085 GCF_002149965.1 Novosphingobium panipatense
CCAGCACGTCGATTTCGAGGTTAACCCCGTCACCGGCCTTGAGCGCGCCGATGGTCGTCACTTCGGCGGTGTGGGGGATGATGTTTAGCATGAAGTGGCAAGTGCGGTCGCTCTGGTCGGCCACGTCGTTCACGGTCAGCGAGACGCCGTCCACGGTGATCGAGCCCTTGGGTGCGAGATAGGGTGCGAGTTCCGCAGGCGCCGCGATCACGAAGCGCAGCGAATCGCCTTCGGGGGTCACGCTGACCACGGTGCCGACGCCGTCGACATGGCCGGTGACGATGTGCCCGCCCAGTTCGTCGCCCAGCTTCAGCGCCTGTTCCAGATTGAGCGACGTGCCCTCGGCCCAGCGGTCCTGCACGGTGCGGGAGACGGATTCGGCGGAGATGTCGACCGCGAACCATGCGTCGCCTGCTATGCCACCCTTGTCCACTACGGTCAGGCACACGCCCGAGCAGGCGATCGAGGCGCCCATGGCGATCCCTGCGGGGTCGAAGGGGCAAGTGATGACCGCGCGCAAGTCGCCGGTCTGGCGGGCTTCGCGGATCTGGCCGACGGCGGTTACAATTCCGGTGAACATGGCTACCTTTCGAGCGATTGCTCAGATGACTGGGCGGTCTCGTAGACTTCGAGCGTGTCGCTGCCAAGCTGGCGCCGCTCGGCAAGATACCAGCGACCATGGGCCTGCGCGAGGCTGGCAAGGCCGAAGTCGGGAAGGGCGGGGCGCCCGCCCAGCAGGATCGGTGCGCGGTAGATCAGCAGGCGATCCACCAGCCCGGCACGCAGGAAGGCGGATGCGGTTTGTGCGCCGCCCTCTACGAACAGATACTGGATCCCTGCCATTTCGCTGACGGCGCTGGGCGATCTCAGTGCGTTCCAGCCTTCTGGCACGTTGCCCCGTGTCAGCACCCAGCGCTCGGGACTGCGCGTTTCGAGGCCGGGCAGGCGGACGTCGAGGCGAGGCTTGTCTGCGCGCAGCGTGCCGCCGCCCACGAGAATGGCATCGCTCCGCGCGCGCATGGCATGGGTATGGGCACGGGCTTCGGATCCGGTGATCCACTGGCTCTCGCCGCTGGAAAGCGCGATGCAGCCGTCGAGCGACAGCGCCAGCTTGAGCGTGACTTCCGGGCGGCCGAGGCGCCGGGAGACGAGGTAGCCGGAAAGGCTTCGCGCACATGCGGGCGAGGGCAGGTAGCAGGCTTCGATCCCGGCGGCGCGAATGCGGGCGAGACCCTCGCCCGCTGTGCGCGGATCGGGATCCATGCAGCCGATGACGACGCGGACCAGCCCGGAAGCGCAGACAAGATCGGCGCAGGCCGGGCCGCGCTGCGACTGGTGCGCGCATGGCTCCAGCGTGACGTAAAGCGTCGCGCCGCGCGCTTCCTCTCCGGCAGCGGCAAGGGCCACGGCTTCCGCGTGGGGGCGCCCGCCGGGCTGGGTCCAGCCGCGCGAGAGGACCTTGCCGTCTTTCACCACTATCGCGGCAACGCTGGGATTGGGGCGACTGGCGGGCCGCGCGCGCGCCGCCAGCGCGGCGGCGGCGGCAAGCCAGCGGGCGTCCTCAGCGGTCGTGGAGCAGGATTCGGCCGAACTCAAGCTGGCCAAATTCATTGTGCAGTCGCGGGAGGAACCTGATCGATCTGCGGCAGGCTTCGGCCTTCGGGCAGGCGAGGCTGGCCAATACGCTCCATCTCCGCCTTCTTGCGCGCGGCTTCCTCGACCTCGGCTTCGCGGGCGATCTTGTCCACGTCCATCCCCGAGTAGCGGCCGATGGTCTTGTAGATGTCGCGCACTTCCTTGTCGCGCCGGGCCTGTTCGGCGGCCCAGGCTTCCTTGCGCTTCTGGTTCTCGATGTTCGAGGCCAGGATTTCCTCATCGGTGCGATGCGCGGGAAGGACCGAGATATAAGTGATCTTCGGCGGCGGATGCGGTCCGCGCGCTTCCTGGGTGGACATGAGATAGAAGACGGAGAACGTGCATGCCGCCGAAACCGCCGCGATCCGCCAGCGGTTGCTGCCGGCCTGCTTCCACACCTCGCGGAAATCCGCGATCATGCCGACCGGGTTTACGTCTTTCCAGTATCCTGAACGCTTGAACAGAGCCATGCCGCGCTATGTAGTGCCTAAAGCGCGCGAACGCTACCCGAACGGTAGATAGAGCGAGCGGCCGTTCTCCTTCAGCCAGCGATTGGCGGAAGGGACGCTGCCTTCGAAGATTTGTCCCAGAAAATCATGGAATGCTGGTGAGTGGTCAAAGTGGACGAGATGCGCCACTTCATGGGCCACGACCGAACGCCGCACGGGATCCGGGGCCATGATCAGCCGCCAGTTGATGCGAATCGATCCGTCGGCGGCGCAGCTTCCCCAGCGCCGCCGGGCGCTCGACAGCGCCAGCGACGGGGTGGGCTGCGCGGCGCGGGCGCAATATTCGGCCAGGTCGGCGGCCAGCACGTCCCGCGCTTCGCTTTCGAGCCAGCGTTTGAGCCGCGCCGCGAGGGAGCTTTCCGGGCCGCCCACCAGCAAGGCGCCGTCGTCGGGCACCGGGCGGCGGGGCAGGGCGGGGTCGTGGCGGATCGTGAAGCGATGGCCGCGAAAGTCCAGCGCGGCGCCGTCGGCCATCGGGTGCGCCTGCGGCAGGGCCTCGACCTGGATGGCAAGCCAGGACCGCTTGGAGCGGGCGAATTCCAGTGCGTCCTGCGTGCGCGTCCAACTGGGAACCGAGATGCGGATTTCGCTGCCGTCCGGCGCAAGGCGCATGGTCATGCGCCGTGCCTGCGGCAACCTGCGGATCACGACCGGGATCTGCCGCCCGGCCAGTTCGAGCATCGGCTCTTCGCGGGGATCTCGGCGCAGCCAGTCCAGCACGGGCTAGTCGGTCTCCCGCCCGGTTTTTTCGTGCTCGACGTCCCAGGGTGCAGGGCCTTCGGGTTCCAGATACTCGTCCTCGTCATCGCCATAGGGCCAGACGATATGGTTTTCGAGCGGCCCGGCCACCGTCTCGCTGATGGCCTTGCCCGCCACCGACATGCCCGCCTTGTGGACCGCCTCGCGGTCTCCGCAGACGAGATAGTGCCATTCCGGCAGCGGTTCGCCGTCCGCGCGCAGGCGATAGGCGCAGCTTGGCGGCAACCACGAGAGATTGCCTGCAGACTTCGGCGTCAACTTCATGCAATCGGGCACGAACTTGTGCCGATGTGGGTAGTCGCTGCACTGCGCGGTCTTGAGATTGAGCAGCTTGCAGGCGACATTGGTGTGATAGATCTCGCCGGTATCGGCGTCTTCCACTTTGTGCAGGCAGCACTGACCGCAGCCGTCGCAGAGCGCTTCCCACTCCTCGCGGTTCAGCGTCTCGATCGCCCGTTCCCAGAAAGGCCTGACGCCGGAAGGTGCTGTCTTGCTCACTTTACCCATCGGGCCAGTTCGGCGGACACGGCTTCCGGTCCCTTGTCGACCGGCAGCATGGCGATCGGCTTGCCTTCGGGATCCATCAGATAGGCAATGCGGCTGTGGTCCATGAGATAGCCACCCGGAGTCGACTCGCCTTTCTTGTAATAGACTGCAAATGCCGCCGCCGCCTGCTTGATTTGCGCGTCGCTGCCGGTGAGGCCGTAGAGGCGCGGACCGAAGGCGGCGGTCCACTGGCCGACGATCTCGCGGGTGTCGCGCTCGGGATCGATGGTGATGAAGATCGGCTGCACTTTGGCGGCATCGGCGGCATGGGCCTTCTCGAACAGCGAGAAGCCGCGCATCATCGCCTGAACGTCCATCGGGCAGGCATCCGGGCAGAAGGTGTAACCGAAATAGACGATCCGCCACTTGCCCTTGAAGCTATCCCAGGTGACGGTCTTGCCGTCCTTGTCGCTGAGGGTGAACGGCCCGCCGATCTGCGCCCCTTCCAGCGGCGGCGCTTCGACCGCGCCCTGCTGGCAGGCGGCAAGCGTTGCGCCCAGCGAAAGGGCGAAGGCGAAAGGGGCGATCCGGCGCAGCAGGTATGTCATGGCGCCGCGCTTCATGCTCTGCTAGAGCCTTCGGCGCAAGGGTGCGATGCCGGAAGGGAAGGCCGGTTTTTCACGGCCCCTCTGTCTGTCTGGAGGTAATGTAAGGTGTCGAAGACCATGTCGCAGCGCTCGCGCGGAATCCTCAAAGCGGGTCCTGTCAAGGCCATGCTGGCCGCAATCGCGGCAGGCGTGATGTTTGCTTCCCCCGCGCACGCCGATTTCTCCGAAGGCTACAAGTTCCTGGAATCGGTGAAGAAGAAGGAAGGCGAGAAAGTCGAACAGGCGCTCAGCGAGAACAGCCAGATCGTCAATGCCAAGGACGTGACGACGGGCGAAACCGCGCTGCTGATCGTCACCAATCGCCGCGACATCACCTGGCTGGGCTTCCTCATCGGCAAGGGCGCCAACGTCAATGCCTCCGACGATCGCGGCCGTACGCCGCTCGCGGTCGCGGTCAGCCTGGGCTGGCGCGAAGGCGTGTCGACGCTGCTGGAGCACAAGGCCAACCCGGATACCTCCAACGACGCGGGTGAAACGCCGTTGATCTTCGCGGTCCACCGCAAGGATGCGGACATGGTGAAGGCGCTTCTCGAAGCCGGCGCCAACCCCAACCGCGCCGACAATTCCGGCCGCAACGCGCGCGACTACGCGGCGCAGGAGGCGCGCGGCAGCTCGCTCGCCAACCTCGTCGAGGAATATGCGAAGAAGAACGCGGGCAAGGCCAAGGCGATCTACGGCCCGACGTTCTGAGACCGATGATGGAACAGCCAGAAACCCTTGAGGCCCTGCGCCGCCAACTCGCACCTGCCATTGCCGATGCCGCCGTGTTCGACGGCTGGACGATGGACGCGGTGCGGCAGGCGGCGGGCATGGCGAATGTCGATCCCGCCCTGGCCGAATTCGCATTTCGCGACGGTCAGATGGCGATGATCTCAGCCTGGGTCAGCCATGTCGACGAGGAAATGGCGCGCACCACCCCGGCGTCCTCGCTGCAGGGCGTTTCCATCCGCGAGCGGATCCGCCGTCTGGTGATGGCGCGTCTCGATGCCGTGGCGGGCCGCGAGGAAGCGCTGAACCGGGCGCTGACGATCATGGCCATGCCGCAGAACCTGCGAACGTCGCTGCGCCTGGGCTGGCACAGCGCCGATGCCATGTGGCGGCTCGCGGGCGATACCGCGACCGACTACAATCACTACACGAAGCGCACGATCCTGGGCGGTATCTATGCCGCAACGTTGCGCGTCTTCGCCTCCGACAAGAGCGAGGACAAGGCAGAGACGCGCGCCTTCCTCGATCGCCGGATCGAGGGGATCATCCGCTTCGAAAAGACCAAGGCGCAGTTCCTTCGCGCCCCGGAAGAGCGCATCAGCCTGGTGCGACTGCTCGGCCGCCTGCGTTACCCGGCCCGGTAGCTTAGGTTTTGTAACGCAGGTTTTCGCTCTTTGCCGAGGGCGACTTTCGCAGATGTTTTGTTAGTTATTGCGAACAAGTTGCAATCGATCCGCCAATCTGGCAGCGGGGCGGCATGACTCTGGATCTTCTCCCTATCGACCAGCGCGCTCGAATCGTCGCGGTGGACTGGAATGCCCTGGTTCCCGAAGAAGCGCGCCGTCTGCGTGCGCTGGGCCTGGAGGAAGGCGCGACCGTTTCCGTGTCGCACCGGGGCGTTGCCGGGGGGCGGGATCCCATCGCCATCGCCATCGGCCGCATGACGATCGCCGTGCGCCGCGCCCATGCGGTTGCCATGGAGGTCTCGCCGCTATGAGCCGCCAGCGCAAGATCGCCCTCGTCGGCAACCCCAATGCGGGCAAGAGCGCGCTGTTCAATGCGCTGACCGGCGCGCGCCAGAAGATCGCGAACTATCCCGGCGTCACCGTGGAGCGCAAGTCGGGCCGCATGGTCCTGCCGACCGGCGAGCCGGTGGAGATGACCGACCTTCCCGGCGCTTACGGTCTCGACGCGACCAGCCCGGACGAGGAAGTGACGTCCAAGGTCATCGCCGGAAAATTCACCGGAGAGGCCGAGCCGGACGTTCTCGTCATCGTGCTCGACGCCTCCAATCTCGAACAGCATCTCGTCTTTGCGCAAGAACTGCTGGCGCTGGGCAAGCCTTCGGTGGTCGCGCTCAACATGGTCGACCTTGCCGAGCGTGACGGACTGGTGCTCGACGCCGCCGTGCTGGAAGAGGAACTCGGCGTAAAGGTCGTGCCGACCGTCGCCGTGCGGCGCCGGGGCCTGGTCGAACTGGGCGAGGCGATCGCCTCTGCCGAAAGCCGCCATGCCGGGCCGGGCCTGACCGACCTCGGGCCGACCGAGCGCCGGGTCGCTGCCCATGCCATGGCCAATGCCGCGATCCTTTCGGAATCGAAGCAGCATCGCCTCCATGCGCGGCTGGACCAGATCCTGCTCAATCCCTGGCTGGGGCCGATCGTCCTCTTCGCATTCCTCTTCGTCGTGTTCCAGGCGGTCTTCGCCTGGGCCGCGCCGCTGATGGACGGACTGGATGCTGGCGCGGGCTGGCTGCACGATACCGTCAAGGGCGCGATGGCGCCGGGCCTCGTGAGGGACCTGCTGACCGACGGCGTGATTTCCGGCGTCGGCTCGGTCGTGGTCTTCCTGCCGCAGATCGTCATCCTCTTCGCCTTCATCCTGGCGATGGAAGCCTCGGGCTACATGGCCCGCGCGGCGTTCCTGATGGATCGACTGATGGCCTATGTCGGGCTGTCGGGACGCAGCTTCATTCCGCTGCTCTCCAGCTTCGCATGCGCCATTCCCGGCATCATGGCCACCCGCTCGATCACCGATCCCAAGGACCGGCTGACGACGATCCTGATCGCCCCGCTGATGACCTGCTCGGCGCGTCTGCCGGTCTATGCCGTGATCATCGGCGCCTTCATCCCGAACACCGATCTGGGCTGGGGGATCGGGCTTCAGGGCGTGGTGCTGTTCGGCCTCTATGTCGCGGGCATCGTCGGCGCCATGGTCGTGGCGCTGCTGCTGCGCAGTTCGATCACCAAGGGTGCGGCCTCGGGCTTCATCATGGAGATGCCGAAGTACCAGCTTCCCCGCCTCAAGGACATGGCGATCGGCCTGTGGCAGCGCGCCTGGATCTTCCTGCGCCGCGCGGGCACGATCATCTTCACGGTCACCGTGGTGCTCTGGATCCTGCTCAATTTCCCGCAGGCCAGGCCGGGCGAAAGCCAGGTCGATGCCTCGATCGCGGGCAAGATGGCGAATGGCCTCGCCGTCGTCGTCGAGCCGATCGGCTTCAACCGCGACATGGCGCTGGCACTGATCCCGGCCATGGCCGCGCGCGAAGTGGCGGTCTCCTCACTGGCGACGACTTACGCCGTCGATGCCGGAGACGACGAGGATGCGCAGGCGGTGGAGCTCGGCGATCGCCTCAAGGGGCGCTGGACCCTGCCGATGGCGCTGGCCTTCCTGGCCTGGTTCGTCTTCGCGCCGCAGTGCATGTCGACCATCGCCGTCACCCGGCGCGAGACCAATGGCTGGAAATGGCCGACGTTCATGCTCGTCTACCTGTTCGGCCTTGCCTATATCGCGGCCGGGGTGACCTACTGGATCGCGGTGAGCGCGGGGTTGTAGACAACCTGGTCCAGCAGACTCGCGTGGTGGCTCCCCATTCGCTACCCCGTTCGCCGAATTTATACAGGAAAGCGATTCCCTCATGGCAGGCAGCGTCAACAAGGTCATTCTGATCGGCAACCTCGGAGCCGATCCCGAAGTGAAGTCGTTCCAGAACGGCGGGCGCATCGCCAACTTGCGTATCGCCACCTCGGAAAACTGGAAGGACCGCCAGACCGGCGAGCGCAAGGAACGCACCGAGTGGCACTCGGTCGTGATCCAGAGCGAAGGCCTGGTCGGCGTGGTCGAGCGCTTCCTGCGCAAGGGCTCGAAGATCTACATCGAAGGCCAGCTGCGGACCCGCAAGTGGCAGGACCAGAACGGCAACGATCGCTACACCACCGAAGTCTCGGTGGGCGGCGTCGGCGGCGTGCTGACCATGCTCGACGGCGCCCAGGGCGGCAATCGCGGTGGTGCTGGCGGCGGCTGGGGTGAGGGTGGTTCCTCGGGCGGCGGCGACTTCGGTGGCGGACGTTCCTCCGGCGGCGGTTCGCGCGGTGGTGACGACTGGGGCCGCAGCGGCGGCGCATCGTTTGGCGGTTCCTCGTCCGGCGGAAGCTCTTCCGGCGGCAGCGACTGGGGCCGTACCAGCAGCAGCGGCGGATTCGGCGACGATCTGGACGACGACATCCCGTTCTGATTCCTCGCGGGACATCTCCCATGCAAAAGGGCGCCTCATCCGAGGCGCCCTTTTTCGTTTCAGCCTGACGCGCCGAAAAAGCCGGTCTATCTCAAGGAGATCGACGCTGCGGTGCAATATCGGCGGCTTTCCGATCGTGGCGGATGGATTGTGGCCGATTCAACACAGGTTGCGGCCTATCTGATTTTTGCAACGCAGCAGGGAAAACATTGCGTTTGCGAGAGCGCCTCCGAACCCTTAAGCGCCCGCGCCAACAAGGTCAGGGTAATCAGGGTTTCATAAAATCATGCATCAGCGCCGAATCCGCAACAGCGCCGCCGCCTCGCTTTTCGCGATTGCCTGTGCAACCCCGCTTGCCGCGCAGGCCCAGAGCACGGCCGCTCCGGGCGGCGATGCTGCCAGCAGCACCGATATCGTCGTCACCGCCACCCGCCGCGAGGAACGCGCCGTCGACGTGCCGATTGCGGTTTCCTCGCTGAGCGGAGACAAGCTCGCCGCGATCAATTCCAGCGGCCAGGATATCCGCTTCCTTTCGGGCCGCGTTCCCAGCCTCCTCGCGGAATCCTCGTTCGGCCGCACGTTCCCGCGCTTCTACATTCGCGGCCTCGGCAATACCGACTTCTCGTCGGACGCCGCCCAGCCGGTTTCGGTGGTCTACGACAATATCGCGCTCGAAAGCCCGTTCCTGAAGGCTTTTCCTGCCTTCGACCTTGAGAACATCGAAGTGCTCAAGGGCCCGCAGGGCACCCTGTTCGGCCGCAACACCCCGGCAGGCGTGATCAAGCTGACCTCGGCCCGCCCGACCGATCACTACACCGGCCACGGCAGCGTCTCGTGGGGCACCTACAACACTATCAACAGCGAGCTGGCGCTTAGCGGCCCGATCACCGAAACCCTGCGTTTCCGCGTCGCCGGCAACCTTCAGCACCGCGACGACTGGGTGAAGAACGACTACGCCGAGACGATCAACGAACGCCGTTTCGACGGCTATGACGATTTCGCCGGTCGCGCCCTGCTCGAATACGACAACGGCCCGCTGAACATTCTCGCCAATGTCCATGCCCGCCGCTTGCGCGGTTCGGCCCGCGTGTTCCGCGGCAACTCGATCAAGCCGGGCACCAACGACTTCGTGGACGGCTTCGACGTCGAGCACACCGCGCAGAACGGTTCGAACCCCCAGCGCCTCGACGGCTGGGGCGCCAATGTTCAGGCCAGCTACGACTTCGACGGCATCGGCACCCTGTTCTCGGTGACGGGCTGGGAAAAGGTCAACGTCTTCTCGCGCGGCGACACGGACGGCAGCTATCCCGCCGCCGTACCGTTCTCGGTCGAGACCGGCAGCAAGGCCCGCCCGCGCGAATTCACGCAGGAACTGCGCTTCGCTTCGGAGAAGTTCGGCGACGTGAGCTTCCAGGCCGGCGCCTATTACTTCAACCAGAACCTCAACACCGAGGCGGTCAGCTGGAGCGAGACCAACGTCCAGACCAACGGCAATACCGCGCATCTCGACAACGAGACTTACGCGGTGTTCGGCTCGGTCGAATATACCCCGATCGAGCAGCTGATCCTGCGCGGCGGTCTGCGCTGGTCGCATGACCGCAAGTACAGCGTCCTCAACGATGTCGACGGCGCCCTGCTGTCGGATGGCCGCGCCAAGGGTTCGAAGGTTTCGTGGGATGCCAGCGCGACCTACAAGCTGGACGACGATCACTCGCTCTATGCCCGCGCCGCTTCGGGCTATCTCGGTGCTTCGCTGAAGAACGACGTCGTCGCCGGTGTCGCCACCGAAGCCAAGCCGCAGACGACCACGTCGTTCGAAGTCGGTTTCAAGGGGGAAGAGCGCGGCCTCGTCAGCTATTCGGCCGACGTGTTCTACATGAACACCCGCAATATCCAGCTGACCGCCGTGGGCGGCGCTTCCAACACCACCACGCTGATCAATGCCCGCAAGGCGATCGGCTGGGGCGTGGAGAGCGAAGTCACGCTCACTCCGGTCGAAGGCCTCGTGCTGACGGCGGGCGGCAGCTACAACTTCACCAAGCTGAAGGACCGCAACCTGGTGGTCGCGCCGTGCTCGGGCGGTTGCACCGTGCTCGATCCCATCGTGGCCGGGACCTCCTACGTCTCGATCGACGGCAACCGCCTGCCGCAGGCACCGCGCTGGATCGCCAACTGGACGGCGGGCTACACCGTGCCGATCAGCGCGAACCAGGAAGTCTTCGCCTATACCGACTGGGCCTATCGCAGCTCGGTGAACCTGTTCCTCTACGATTCGATCGAGTTCACCGGCAAGCCGTCGCTCGAAGGCGGCCTGCGTGCCGGTTGGCGCGACAACGACATGGGCGTGGAAGTGGCGGCATTCGCCCGCAACATCACCAACCAGATCCGCATCGTCGGTGCGATCGACTTCAACAACCTGACCAGCATGGTCAACGAGCCGCGCATCATCGGCGGCGAGGTGAAGTTCCACTTCTGATCGAACGGGCGCCGGTTCCGCTGGGTAGCGGGACCGGCGCCCAGGATCACTGCGTAACGGCCTGCGCATGGACGACATAGCGCCAGGGGCCGCTGCGAACCGCGTCGAACGGGTAGCAGGTCACCAGATCCAGCCGTTCGCCGATGGGCGCGTCCGCCACGCCGTAGCCATCCCATCGCACCACTTCCGCGCCGGTCACACGGTAGCGCCGCTCCACGCCTTCGCGGGTCTGGGCGAAAATGACATCGCCCTTCTTCAAGTCTCGCAGGAACCGGAAGTGGGTGTCGCGATGGGCGGCGACAACGGCGGTTCCCGCCTGTCCCAGCGCCGCGCCGCCCGGCAGCAGGGTAGGGCCGAAAGCCAGGGCCTGGCCCGATCCGCTGTCCAGCACGATCCGGGAAACGCCCAGGGCCGGGACGGAAAGGCGGGCCACCGGGGTCATGTCGGCCCAGGCCCAGGGCTTATGCGGAGCATGGTCGATGCGGCTGCGTTCGAAAGCGCGATCAAGCAGGACCTGCGCCACTGCGGCCTTTGCGGGAATGTAGAGCCCGCGTCCCACTTCGACCACGCCGAATAAGCAGAGGGCGAGCAGCAGGAGGGCCGCAAGGCCGTGCCCGCGTGCCGCTTTGCCGATCCGACCGGGCACGCGCAGGACCGCCGCATTCATGCCCGCCTCCGGCGCAGGAGCAGCGCAAGCCCGGTCATGCCCGCCAGCAGCAGGGCAAGGCCCTTGCCGACAGTACCGAGGAAGCCGGTGGCGGTCTGCGGCAGTTCCAGCATCTGTGCCTGCATGGCAGCCCGATCGCCGGAACCCTCCGTTGCGGGAACTGTCTTGATGGCGTCCTGACCGAACAGGCTGCCGAAATCCCACCCTGCGGGCAGTTCGATCGGCAGTTCCTCGCGGGTCAGGCGCGCGCCTGCGGGGCGCGAGGGGGTTTCGTCCACGGCGACCAAGCTGGTGCGCCTGGTGACGATGCCGCTCTCCATGCCGATCCGTTCGACTTCGGTATCGGCGGCGGCGTCTTCCAGCTTGCCGAGCGCCCGGTCGGCCTCGACATCGGTGATCCGGCGATGGGCCCAGAGCTTCTCGATGGCCGGACTGGGCAGGGCGCTGGCAAGATCGACGCGCCGTTCCCAGGGCTTGCCGCCGATCCTGCCGCTGACGGTCAGCGTGCCCGCCAGTTTGTCGGATCGCCCGACCAGAACCAGCGGACGACCGGCATAGACGTCGGGCATGCGCGCGGGGGTAAGGTCCAGCGAACCGCCTTCGACCCTTACAGACAGGTCGCGCACGGCCGGATGGCTGAGCACGTCGAGCAGCGGCATCATCTTCGCGGCCACCTCACCGGGCGCACCGACATGGGTGTAGACCCCGCCGCCGATCGTCGACATGCGCTCCATCAGGAAATCGTTCGGCGCCGAACCGATGCCGACCATGAAGACATGGCTGCGCCCGCCGTCCGCGCCGATGGCGGCCATCATCTCGCGCTCGTTGGAAATCTCGCCGTCGGTCAGGAACACGATCTGGCGCAGGACATCGGGGTCATTGCCGCCTCCGGTCCCGGCATCCTCCAGCGCGGCCTTGAGGGCGGGAAGCATCTCCGTACCGCCCTGCGCCTCCAGCGACTCCGCGAAACGGGTGGCCAGCGCGACCTGGTCCGGCGTGGCGGAAACGCTGTGGTCGAACAGGCGGGTCATGGTGTCGTCGAAGCGGATCACGTTGAAATGGTCCTGCGGCCGCAAGGTGCCGAGGGCGTGGATGAGGCTGGCTTTCGCCTCGTCCATGGAATCTCCGCCCATCGAGCCGCTGTTGTCGATCACGAAGACCATTTCGCGCGGAGGGCGCGGAACGCCGTCGAGATTGGCGGGCGGGGTGATCGCGGCCATGACGTAATCGCCCTTTGCCGTATGCTGGGCGAACAGGCCGAGGTCCGGGTCGGCCGAGGCGGAGCGCCATTCCAGCACGAAGTCGCGGTTCGCCGGAACCGTCTTGTCGGCCAAAGTTACGCGCCGATCGGCAAGAGGCCCGGCAACATCGATCCGGTGGTAGCGGCTGATCAGGTTGGCTACGTCGAATCCTGGCGCCAGGTGGACCGAGATCGAGGTGGGGTTGGCCTTGCCGGTAAGTGCGGGATCGAGCACCGGCGCGGCGGTGACGGCATTGGCGTCCGCGACGGCAACCTCCGAGGTCAGGCTATGAGGCGGGGTGTAGCGCGGGCCGACCACGAGCGGCAGGCGCAGAGAGAACGTGCCGTTCACCTGGGCCACCGGCGCCTGGTACTCGATCGAGATCAGCACGGTTTCGCCGGGGCCGACATTGGCGACCGAGGTGCTGAACATGTTGGGGCGCTGCTGTTCGACCAGCCCTGCCTTGCGGCCGCTGCTCTTGGCCGCCTCGTAAGTCGCGCGGGCCTTTTCGCGCGGTTGGATATGCCCCACGATCACGCGCTGGCCCACCACCATCTTCAGCGAATCCACCGCGCCGTCCTGCGGCAGGGGATAGAGATAGCTGGCCTCCATCCATGTGTCGGACGTGTTGCGGAAGGCCTGCGTGACGCGCACGCGGGCGACCTGGCCGGTCACGGTCACGTCCATGTCGGTGCCGAGGCGTACGGCGGGCAGGCTCTTAGCCGTACCTTGTCCGTGCAGCATCAGCGTTCCGGTCGCGGGTCCGTCCTGCGGAGCGGCATCGTCCGCGGCACTTTCATCGGCGGCAGCGACCGTCGCGTGAACGACCATCGCCGCAGGCGCGCCGAGGGTCAGGACGATCGCCGGGATCAGCGCACGGCGGATGGCGTGAGAGCGAGAAACGGCGGTATGCGGCATGGCGGGGCTCCATCTTCGTTCGGGAGCCCTTTCCCTATGCGCGGGCGATGCCGCACAGCCACGAGCAGTTTTGGCCGTTTCCGTCATCGCATGTGCGCAAATCCGCAAGGGCACGAAATGATTGACGGAATGTGCGCATTTGTGCGGAAATAGGCGCAAGATGACAGTGACCGAAACCGACCCGACCGATTCCGCCGCACCCTCTGACGAGAGCGCCGAACTTGCCCGCCTCGTGCGTGAGGAAATCGCGCGCCGCCGCATATCCCGGCAGGCGCTGGCCGATATGGCGCGGATCAGTCTCTCAACGCTCGAAAAGGCGCTGGCCGGCAAGCGTTCCTTCACATTGGCAACGCTCCTGCGGATCGAGGAGGCGCTGGGCGTCAACTTGCGCACGGGCGGGCAGGGCCAGCCTGCCGCGCTTGCTGCCAGCGACGTGGCGCCCGATACGATGGGTGCCTATGCGCGTTCGGCGGTGACCTGGCTCGAAGGGCGCTATCTGACGCTGCGGCCCAGCTTCGGTACGCCCGGCGGCCTCTTCGCCTATCTCACGACCGTGCGCTGGGTGCCGGAGAAGGGCTGTCTCGGCTTTGCGGAGTCCGGGCGGTCGGATTCCCGGTTCGAGCAGGCCGGGCATGTCTCGATGCCCAATCTTTCGGGGCACATCTATCTGGTGACCAACGAACAGGGGCAATATCGCCTTGCCATTCTCTCGCGCCCCACGATCGACGGGCAACTCTTCGGCATCCTGACGACGCTGGAAGTGGGCAGCGGATCGCAGCTCGTGCCGGCGTCTGCCCCGATCGCCTTGCGCAAGCTGGCCGAGGGTGAAGAGCCCCAACTCGGCTTGATCACCCCGGACATGGCGCATTTCGAAAACAGTAGCGAGATGCTGGCCCGTTCGATCGAAGGCGACTTCGCCCGGTTGCATCTGCCTGCCTGAACCGGAAAGGCCGCGCCTCAGCGCCAGAAGCGTTTGGCGTCCACGAAAGTCTCGTAAGCCTCGTCGGCGGCGTCTACCAGATCGGCCTTGCGGCCTCCGGCGACGATGCCAGCCGCCTCCGGCGCGTCCGAGAGGCCAAGCCGGGCAAGCAGTTCGGGCGCGCCGACAAGGTCGTTGAGCGCGCCCAGCCGGTCCTGCAGGTCCTCCAGCGCGGACACGAAATGCTTACGGCGTCGGCGCTCGCGCTTTTCGGGAAACAGGGCGGAGAAGAAGTCGGCGGCGTAGCGCAGCTTCTTGGCGGTCTTGCGAAGTTCGTGACGGGAGTGATCGTCGAGCTTCTTCAGTCGCTTTCCGCCCTTCTTCACCTTGCGGCGGAAACGCTCCAGCACCACGGCGGCAAATTCGCGGGCGGGCATTTCGCGCAGATCCCGGCATTCTTCGCTGCAGAGCCAGTCTCCGGTCGCGATCCATTCGGCCAGGTCCAGCATGAGCCTACGCGTTCGGGCGTCGTCGAGAACTTCGCCCACCGCCTCGTAGGCCTCGTCCCGCGCGGTGAGGATGCGATCCAGGAACGGGCCGGGCTCGGCATGTCCGGCCAGCACGTCGAGATCCCGCGCCTTGCCCAGCTCGGCGGCGAGCCAGCGCAGTTCCGCATTGAAGCGGCGCGGCGTTTCGTCGCTGAAGAGCTTCTTGAACAGAACCAGCGCGGACCGCAGGCGGCGTATCGCGACGCGGGCCTGATGGAGCGCGGCCTCGTCCCGGCTTTCGAGCACCAGCGCTTCGTTGAGGCGGAAATGGCGCAGGCAGGCGTTGGCGATGAGGCGAAAGCTGTCGGCAACCGTCATGTCCCGCGCCAGCGGCACGCGCCCCGCCTTGGTGGCCGAGGCTGCCGGGCCCATCAGGCGAAAGCCGCGCTCCGCCTTGCTCGACACGCCGATCCGCACGGGCGCGACTTCGGCGATCCGCCGCGCCATGGCGAAAAGCGTGGAGGCGTTCCCTTCCTTGAGTTCCAGTTCCATCTCGAGGATCGACGTCTCGCGGTTTCCGGCAACGATCCTGCCTCGATCGAGCGTGATCTCCACGCCTTCGCCGCGCCATAGCCGCCGCTCGTTCTCGACAATGAAGACCGGGCCGATCGCCGCCGGGTTCGTCCCGAGCAGGGCAAGGATCGGCGTCGTGTGATCGATGATCGGTTCGTCGCCGGGCACCGGGCGTTCCCACTCCGGGCGAATGAACATGCCGGCGGCAGGACCGTCCGCCTTGACGGTCTGGATGCGCTCCTCGCCATTGCGGCGGACGCGGAGCGATAGCCCGGCCTTGGACAGGTCGTGGGCAGGCGTGTCGAAGTAGACCGCATATTGCTGCACGATCTGCGGGTCGCCCGGCAGGAGGCTGGAGCTTTCGAGGAAAGCCGCGCTCTCCGGCGCCAGTTCCAGCTTCAGTTCGGCTTCCTCGCTTGCCGCTGCCGTCATGTCGTCATCTCCACTTCGTGCGCTGCAAGGATGAATGCGCGGGGAACCCGATCGTTCGCGCGCGGTGTGGCGGTTCGTTTCTCCATCGTGCCCGTTCGCGGTTACCGGCTTGCGACAATAGGATCCTTTTTTCACTGCGACTTCAATAGCTGAGCCGCGCGCATCCTTAGACGTCCGGTAGGGAAAAACGGAAACCCCTTTACATCGACTCTAATACGGATAAAAAATATCCGTATTAGAGTCGATGAAGGATCAAGCGAAATGTCCCAGCGTATCGATTATGCGAAACAGTCCCCCGAACTGGTCCGCAAGATGATGGACCTGTCTGTCGCGGTGAAGCACGGCGTCGTGGAGCAGAGCACGCTCACGCTCGTCGACATCCGCGCCTCGCAGCTCAACGGCTGCGCCTTCTGTCTCGACATGCACGTCAAGGAAGCCAGGATTCAGGGCGAGCGGCACCTGCGCGTCCATCATGTCGCGATTTGGCGAGAATCGCCGCTGTTCAGCGCCCGTGAACGCGCAGCGCTGACCTGGACGGAAGCCTTGACGCAGCTTCCCGTCGGCGGCGTGCCGGACGAGATCTACGCGCGGGTTCGCGAGGAGTTTTCCGAGAAGGAAATCGTCGATCTGACCTTCGCGGTCATGACCATCAATGCCTGGAACCGCCTTTCGATCGCCTTCCAGGCCGTGCCGGGTTCCGCCGACAAGCTCTACGGCCTTGAAAAGGCCGATCTGGCCTGATTGCGGATCTTCTCGTCAAGCGGGCGGCCCTTCACCGGGCCGCCTTCAGCCTGCCCGCTCCATGAGCCAGTCGAAGCTCTTGCCGAGCAGTTCAGGCGAGAGTTCCTCCTGAAGCATGTCCTGCAGATCGGCCAAGGTCACGGCCGATAGCGACTGGCGCCAGGCTTCGTCGGCCCGCCACATGATGCGGGCGACGGCGCAGGGCCTGGCGTCGCATGCGCCCTTGGGTCGGCACGGGTTGTTGGCCCGGATCTCGCTGCACTGGAACGTGGATTTGCGGCCTTCCACGGCCTCCACCACATCGAGAAAGCTTATCTGCCCTGCCGTGCGCGCCAGCCGGTAGCCGCCGCTCGGGCCCAGCGTCGTATGGACCAGCCCGGCTTTCGACAGCGCTTGCAGGGCCTTGCCGAGATATTCCTTCGGCACCCCATGGAATTCGGACAGGCTGCGCGTGGAAAGATAGCGCCCTTCCGGCAGATTGCTCAGGACGGCGCAGCAGTGGAGAGCCCATTCCACCTGGTTCTTGAGGTTCATCGCAGGATCGGCTCGATTATGGACATCCGGTATCCTAGATGGGCGGTGCCGATTTGGCAACGCCGGGCGCCGAAGCGCGCCGATTTCTGCGCCTGAACAAAATGATCGCCAGCAATCATTTGTGCATTGAAATCCTTACGCGACATTGGGCACATACCGCTCCTGCGAATCATTAGCAGTAGAACGGAACATCAATGACTTCTTCCCAACGGCGCGCTCTCCTTCGCGTGCTGAGACAGACTTCCGCACTCGGCGCCGCGGCGTTCTTCTGCGTCGGCGTGCAGGCACATGCGGCCGACGAGGCCGCCGCCAACGAGGACCCGGTGAAGCTCGGTTCGGTTCGCGTGGAAGATACCGCGATCGGCGATCAGCAGCAGGGCGTCGATCGCAATGCCGCAGGCAAGCCCGCCGTGCTCACCACCAGTACTTCGGCGGAAACCTTGCGTGACCGCATGGTCGACAATATCGCGGAATATGCGCGCCGCGTGGATGCCGGGGTCAATTTCAGCAGCAGCAACCAGAGCATCAACATTCGCGGTCTCGATTCCAACCGCGTGCTGACCACGGTGGACGGCATCCGCCTGCCCTGGATGAACGACGGCGCGCGCGGGGTGCAGGGCGGCGTCGCGGCGTTCGACTTCAACTCTCTCAGCGCGATCGACGTGGTGAAGGGCGGGGATTCCAGCTATTTCGGCGCGGGCGCGCTGGGCGGCGTCTTCGCGGTGCGGACACTCGATCCCGAGGATCTGCTGACGGACGGAAAGAAGCAGGGCGCGCTGGGCAAGGCGACCTATGACAGCGCCAGCGACAGCGTCTATCTCAACCAGGCCGCCGCGTTCCGTACCGGCGATACGCTGGTCCTGATCCAGGGCGGCTATCAGAACGGCCACGAGATCGAGAACCAGGGCAATATCGGCGGCACCGGCACCAGCCGCACCGAGAAGAATCCGGCCTCCTACGATCAGGAAAACCTGCTGGTGAAGGTCCACCAGTATCTTGGTGGCGGCCACCGTATCGGCCTGACCGGCGAGACCTTCAAGCGCAGCTATGACGAGAACACGCTGACCAGCATCGGCTCGACCTATTCGTCCTACGGCACGCTGGACCAGAACAAGCGCAAGCGCGTCGCCGGGACTTACGACTATCAGGCCGAAGGCGATGGCTTCGTGCAGGAGGCGCATCTGGTCGGCTACTGGCAGCGCCTGAACCTGCGCACCTACACGCAGGCCATGCGGACCACCGCACCGATCGGCCAGTACGACCGCGACAGCGATCTTCAGGACGAATCCTGGGGCGCCAACGGTTCGATCATCGGCCGCGCGACAACGGGGGCGGTGCAGCACGCGATCAGTCTGGGCGGTGAAGTCTATGCGACCAAGACCAGCCAGTACGCCTCGGGCGTCGACAATTGCACGCCGGCGATCCGCTCCTGCTCGTTCCTGCACGTCAACCAGTCGGACATGCCCGATGTCGACGGGATCGACCTGGGCCTGTTCCTTCAGGATCGCATGACCTTCGGCGCGTTTCACCTTACGCCGGGCATTCGTTTCGACTGGTATCGCCGCACCCCGCAGGAAACGCCGGGCTACACGGTCAATGCCGCTTATGAAGGCCTTCCTGCCCGTTCCAGCGATTCCCGCTTCTCGCCCAAGATCATGGCCGAGTACGACATCACGCCCAGCCTGACGGCCTATGCGCAATATGCCCAGGCCTTTCGCGCACCTTCCGCGACGGAGCTTTACCTGACCTATGGCGGCACCGGTTCCTACGTCAGTATCGGCAATCCCGATCTGAAGCCGGAGACGAGCAAGGGCTACGAAGTCGGGCTGAAGTTCGGCGATGCGAAGCGCGGTGCCAAGGTCAGCTTCTACGACAACTACTACCGCAACTTCATCGACACGATCACCACGACCGCGTCGGAAGCGGGCCTGAGCGGCAGCTATCCCTTCGGCGTGTTCAAGTACGTGAACCGTGCCCATGTCCGCATCTACGGCATCGAGGCCAGCGCGCAGTGGGCGCTGACCGACAACTGGCGGGTCTGGGGCTCGATCGCCTATTCCCACGGCAAGGATACGGATGAGGACGTCTACCTCAATTCGATCCCGCCGCTGCGCGGGATTGCCGGGATCGGCTATAGCCAGACCCGCTTCGGCGCTGATCTTTCCGCCACCGTCGCGGCGAAGCGCAACAAGGTCGAGGATCCCAGCTCCACGATCAACAAGACGCCGGGCTATGGCATCGTCGATTTCACGGCCTGGGTGAAGCCGGGCCTGTTCGAAGGGCTGCGCTTCCAGGGCGGCGTGTACAACGTGCTCGACAAGACCTATTACAATGCGCTCGACATTTCGGACAGCGCCACTGTCTCCCAGAGCTATTACAGCCAGCCTGGGCGGACCTACAAGGCGTCGATGATACTCGCGTTCTGATCTCTGGTCCGGGTATGGGGGCAGTGGCGCCGCTCATACCCGGACCACGATCCGGTCTGCGAGAAGCAATGGAAGAAGGACAACCCATGGATACGACACTTCAGGCCCCGGCCGAGGTCGGCCGCGCCAAGCGTCTGAAGGCGGCCACCACGGAAACCCACGATCGGCTGGACAAGCGGATCATGGCGGGAGAGCCGTTTGCCTCCGTCGGGAATTACGGCCGTTTCCTGGCCGTGCAATACCAGTTCCACCGCGACATCGACGCGCTTTACGACAACCGCGAACTGGCTGACCTCCTGCCGGACCTGGCCGAACGCCGCCGGTTCGAGCAGATCGCGCAGGATCTCGGGGATCTGACGCTTGCAGTTCCCGAAAATGGCGAAGCGCCGCGCTTCGGGCCGGACGGGGCAGATCTGCCGACGGCGCTCGGCTGGCTCTATGTCGCGGAAGGATCGAACCTCGGCGCGGCCTTTCTTTTCAAGATGGCGCGGGCGCTGGGCCTCGACGAGAACCGGGGCGCCCGCCATCTCGCCGGGCACCCTGACGGCCGGGCGCAGCACTGGCGCTCCTTTACGGGTGCGCTCGACGGTGTCGTGCTGGACGAAGCGGAAGAGGCCCGGGTGATCGACGGCGCCAATGCCGCGTTCCGGCGCGTCCATGCGCTGGTCGAACAGGAATATAGCTGAAGCTGAAAAACGGGTGCGTCAGGGTTGCATGAGCAATCGGCTGACGCCGCGTGAAACCAGGGGCAGCCGGGCGGCTGCCCTCAGCCCGGCATGGCGTACCGCGCGCGCAGCCGGGTGCTCTGCCGTATAGAGCCCGACGATCATGTTCGTGGCGGTGTAGATGGGGCGGCTCGCCAGTCTGTGGGTGGCCTCGTAGCGGCGCAGCAGCAGCGAACTGCCGATATCCTTGCCCTGCCGCGCTGCATCCGCAACGAGCGTGCCGAGCAGGCAGGCGCTGGCCAGCCCCAGGTTGAATCCATGGGCCGTCACCGGGTGCATGCCTACCGCCGCATCGCCGATCAGGGCGGCGCGGGGCGCGGCGAAGTGGCGCGCATAAGTCGTCGCCAGCGGATAGACATGCGCCGGGCCGACAAGGTCCATCCGGCCCAGCCTTCCCTCGTAGCGCCGCGTCAGTTCCCCGCCCAGCGCTGCGGGATCGAGCGCGGCGAGGTACGCGATTTCTTCGCTGGGCAAAGTCAGGACCGCGGAGGACTGGCGGCCGTTTAGCGGCAGCATCGCGATCGTCTGGCCATGGTCGAACCATTCGGTGGCCACGCCGCCGTGATCGCCGTCATGGGCGACACGGCAGACGAGCATGGCGCGCTCCAGCCTGTTCACTTCCGCGCCGATGCCGAGTTGGTCGCGCACGAACGAGAAGCGCGAATCCGCGCCGACCAGCAGCGGCGCGCGCAGTTCCTCGCCATCTTCACAGCGGATCGAGACGGCGCGAGGCCCTCTGCCGATCGCGGCGATGGAGCGCTCCGGGAGGATATCGACACCGGGAAGGGCTTCCACCACTTCGAACAGCGCGCGGCGGATGAGGTGATTGGATACGAGATGGCCGAGGCGCTCCTCGGCGCCGCTTCCGAACGAGAGCGCGAATGGCGACCCGCCGTTCAGCACGCGCGCTTCCCGCAAGGGCGCGATGCCGTCCGCCGCGATGCGCTCCCAGGCGCCTAGAGCGCGCAGTTCGCGGACGGAGCGATGGGTGAGCGCGATCTCGCGGCCGTCCACGGTGGGTGAGGCGATGGCTGCGAGCGGCTGGCGCTCGACCAAGGCGATCCGCAGGCCCGAACCTGCAAGCGCCGCTGCAAGGGCCAGTCCGGCGGGGCCGGCGCCCACTATCACCACGTCATGCGTCATCTTCGATCGTTCCATCATGCTGCCGGCCCGCTCATGCGCGATCCTGATTGCGGGCGACATGATTCAGGTCAATCACGCCGCTTCCTGTTGCCGCTCCGGTTCCTTTTCGGGCGCATGGCCGGAAATTTCCGCCCCGGCATCGGGGGCGAAGCGCAAGTTCCAGAACGTCGCCGTCAGCGAGATCGCCGTCACCACCCAGAACGCGATCGAGAAATCGGTGAGCGAGGGGGCGGCATTGCCGTTCGCCATCATGGCCAGGTGCAGGGCCATGGCCGCCACGCAGATCCCCAGTGACAGCATGAGCTGCTGGAAGGTGGAATAGAAGGCCGTCGCGCGGCTCATCTGCTTCTTGTCGATGCCGTCGTAGGCGATGGTGTTGTAGGCGGTGAACTGGAAGGACATGAAGAAGCCCGAAAGCCCCAGTACGCAGAACATCGCCCAGACCGGCCAGCTCGGCTGGAACAGACCGCAGACCGCGTAACCGGCGGTGGCGATCACGCCGTTCCATACGAGCGCGCGGCGGAAGCCGAACCGGCGCAGCACGCGCGGCGCGAAGCTCTTCATGGCCAGCGAGCCGATCGCGGTGGCCACGGTGATCGTGCCGCTACGCGCGGCAGAGAACCCGAAGCCGACCTGCATCATCAGCGGCAGCAGGAATGGCTGCGCGCCCTGGGTGATGCGCGTGATCGAACCCGCTATCACCGAAAGGCGGAACGTCTCGTCCTTCAGCAGCGAAAGGTCCAGAATGGCGTTCTCACGCTTGCGGGCGTGGAGCACGTAGAGCAGGCCGGTGACCAGCCCCACCGCGATCAGCGCGGCGGCCATCGTGCTTTCGCCGGGGCGGCTCACCATCTCGAAGCCGAACAGCAGGCAGCCGAGCGATAGACCGCTCAGGACAAAGCCCAGGGTATCGAAGCGGGCGGGCTCGTCCTCGCGGATATTGGCGATGAACCGGCCAACCAGATAGAAGCCAAGGAAGCCCATCGGCAGGTTGATGTAGAAGATCCAGCGCCAGTCGAGATACGTCACGATGAACCCGCCCAGCGGCGGGCCGATGATCGGGCCGATCAGCGCGGGCACCAGCAGCCAGGACATGGCATTGACCATGTCCTGCTTGGCCACGGAGCGCAGCAGCACCAGCCTGCCGACCGGGATCATCATCGCACCGCCCACGCCTTGGATGAAGCGCGAGGCCACCATCATTTCCAGCGTTACCGACTGGCCGCAGGCAAGGCTGCCGAGGACGAAGAGGAAGATCGCGGCGCGGAATACCGTTCGCGATCCGAAGCGATCGGCGATCGTGCCGGACGCCGGGATGAACACCGCCAGCGCGAGAAGATAGGACGTCAGGGCGACGCTCATTTCCTGCGGGCGCACACCGAAATCGCGCGCCATGGTGGGCAGGGCCGTGGCGAGGACGGTGGAGTCCACGAATTCCATGAACAGGGCCGAGGCGATGATCAGCGCCACCAGCCGGTAGTTCGCTCCCGATTCCGCAGGGCCTTCGTCGCGCGTCTTGGCGATCGAACCGGCGGCGGGCACGATGCCGTCGCGCACTTCCGCATTGACCGAAGCAATGCCGCGACGACGCGGCCTCAACATGGGGCCTGCGTGCTTGGGGGGAGAAATGGCATGGGCAACTTTCGTATTCGCGGACTTGTAAGATCCCCTCCGCCCAGCAGGCCGTCCATCTGTCACGCGGGCGTGCCGATGGAATTCATATAGGCAACTGACCGTGAATTGGAACCCGTCGTCTTGACGGCGCGTGAGTGCCGGGGATCCTGCCTTAGTATGCCTATGCGACAGAGCGTGGGCAGGCTATTTCGGCCGTATGTCCCGCAGTTTTCTGATCCTTATGGCTTGCATCCCGGCGCTGGGCGGCTGCGATTTCATGCCGTCGTTTGAAAAAACGACACCGGACATGGCGCGAAACGCCATCGAGGTCTGCGGCACCGCAGCGGACGGCATTGCCTGAGAGATCACCGAAGAGGGCGCCTTCGCTTTCGGAAGAAGGTCGCCCGAGACTTTCGCTTGGGAGAGCGGCGCCGCATGAGGGCGCCCTAGTCGGCAATCTTTCCGAACGGCAGCAGCTTGCGCGAAAGGCGGGCGGCGGACTTTCCGTCGTTGGCGCGCAGGGAGGGCAGGATGCTGAGGGCGGCGCGCTTCATCTGGGCATCCAGCGCGGTCGGCGCGGGGGCGGCTGCGGCGGTTTCCGCCAGGCGGCGCGCCTGCGCGACCTCGCCCTCGTCTTTGCGAATGCGCATCAGAGCGGCGAGACCGGGATAGAAGGCCCGGTTCCCACCAAGCGTCAGGGCGCGGCTCAGCGCCGCCTCGCCCGCTTCGGCCTTGGCGCCGAGCACGGTGCGGGCGACGAGACCGCCAAGCTGGTCGATTGCGTCGAGATGCCAGCCGGCAATGACCATCTGTGCTTCCGCGTCGCGCGGGTTCTGCGCCGCCAGCCGCTGGAACACCGCCAGCGAGGCCCGCGCATCGGTGCGGCTGCGCGTCAGCTTGGCGCGGTAGCCCACGGCGATGGCGCGCTGGAGCGTGGCTTCATGATCGCCCGGCCGGGCCACGAGGATGCGGTCCGATTCCGCGATGGCCTGACCGATCAGGGCCAGCGCCTTTTTCTTGTCGGGTGCCTGGAATGCGGCCGTGGTAAGAAGTTCGCGCGGCGTATCGGCGAGCGCTGCAGGCGCAATGACCGCAGCGACCATGGCGCTTACGGCTAACATCGTCGAATGGAACACGTTTTCTCCTGACAAGCACCTCGAAACGGCAGCATGACGTATCGCCGTCTGCAAGGCCAGTGCCTTATCGCCAGTGCCTTATCGTAAGCGCCTTATCAGGAGTGCTGCATGGAGTTGACCGTCCGGTGTGAAAATCAGGTCAGCTGCGTCTCGATGATGTTCACGCCGGCGCGCTCGCAGGCGCTGCGCAAGTCGGGATCGGCGATGCGGTCGCAGACCAGGAAGTCGATCGCTTCCATGCCGCAGACCCGCACCGGCGCCGAGCGGCCGACTTTCGAGGAATCCGCGACGAGGATCACTTTTCGCGCATTGCGGATGATGGTTTGCGAAACTTCCACTTCGTCGATCGCGAAATCGAGCAGGCTGCCGTCGGTATCGAGCGCGGAGATGCCGATCAGCGCGTAATCGACCCGGAAATTCTCGATGAAGCGCATGGCAAGCGCGCCGACCACGGCCCGGTCGCCGGTCCGAACTTTGCCGCCGACGCTGACGAGTTCCAGCGCGGGATGGCTGGACAGGGTGTCGATGACGTTGAGGTTGTTGGAGATCACCATGAGGTTGCGATGGTGCGTGAAGTTCGCCGCGACCGCCTCCGTCGTGGTGCCGATATTGATGAACAGAGAGGCACCGTCCGGGATCAGCGCGGCGGCGGCGGCGCCGATCCGCGCTTTGGCATCCGAGGCGACGTCGCGGCGCTTGTCGTAGGCAAGGTTGTCCACGCCCGAAGTGATCAGCGCGCCGCCATGCACGCGCGAGAGCAGCGACTGGCCTGCAAGCACGTTCAGGTCCTTGCGGATCGTCTGCGGTGTCACGCCGAGCCGCTCGGCGAGATCGTCCACGCTGACGCTGCCTGCCCCGCGCGCGATTTCCAGGATATGGGCGCGGCGCTGGGCCACGATATCGCCGTTGCTCTCCGCCGTGGTCTCGATCATGGCTCTCCCCCGTTCCGAATTCAGGCTTTAGCGCGGCCGGGGCGCATCGATCAATCGTGCGCGAGCCAGGCGTCGACAGCCTCGGCCGTGCCCGGCGGCACATGCAGGCCCAGCTTGCTGCGGCGGAACAGGATGTCCTCGGCGCTGCGCGCCCATTCGGCTTCGACGAGATAGTCGATTTCGCGGGCATGAAGCCCGCCGCCGAAGTCCCGCCCAAGATCGGCAGGCGTTCGGGCATCACCAAGCACATCCGCAGTCCTCGTGCCGTAAGCGCGGGCAAGGCGGCGCAGCAGATCGCGCGGCATACCCGGATAGCGGCCGGTCAGCGTGGCGAGGAAGCCGTCGAAGTCGCCTTCCGCAATGTCGCCGCCGGGAAGCACCGCCCCTGCGGTCCACGGCGTGGCGGCCTCGGGGAACAGTTCGGCGATATGCTCCATCGCGTGCTCGGCGAGCTTGCGGAAGGTGGTGATCTTGCCGCCGAAGATCGAGAGCATCGGCGCCTGACGGCCATCGCCCTTTTCGAAGTCGAGCACGTAATCGCGCGTGACGGCGGAAGCATTGGCGGCATGATCGTCATAGAGCGGGCGGATGCCGGCGTAGCTCCACACGATGTCCTGCGGGCTCACCGAACGCTCGAAGTAGCGGTTGGCGGTCTCGCACAAGTAGTCGATCTCGCCGGGGCTGATCTGTGCCTTGCCGGGCGCTTCGGTCCAGGGTTCGTCGGTCGTGCCGATCAGCGTGAAGTCGCGTTCGTAGGGAATGGCGAAGACGATGCGACGATCCGGGTTCTGCAGCATGAAGGCATGGTCGCCCTCGTAGAGGCGGGGCACGACGATGTGGCTGCCTTTGACCAGGCGAACGCCGCGATCGTCCCTGGCCCTGCCGAGATTGCGCAGCACCGCATCGACCCAGGGACCTGCGGCATTGACCAGCATTTTCGCTCTGACCTGGCGCGCACCTTGCGGGCTTTCGATCGTGGCCAGCCAGCCCCCGTTCTCGCTGGCGGCGGCCGAGAGGCGGGTGCGCGTCTCGATCCGCGCGCCGCGCGCGGCAGCGTCCATCGCGTTCAGCACCACGAGGCGGCTGTCTTCCACCCAGCAGTCAGAATAGACGAAAGCCTTTCCTTTTTCTTTCGAATGAGCGCCTTTCACTTTCGCGTGAGCGCCTTTCGCATGGTGGGCCTTCAATCCATCGCCCTTCGGCCCGCGATCGAGATCGACCGTCTCCGTGCCGGGCAGCTTCTTACGGCCGCCAAGGTGGTCATAGAGGAACAGGCCGAGGCGCACCATCCAGGCAGGGCGGGGCGATAGCGACTGCGGCAGGACGAAGCGCAGCGGCCAGATGATATGCGGCGCCATGCCCAGCAGCCGCTCGCGTTCGATCAGCGCCTCGCGGACGAGCCGGAACTCGTAGTACTCAAGATAGCGCAAACCGCCGTGGATCAGCTTGGTCGAGGCCGAGGAGGTGTGGCTGGCAAGATCGTCCTGCTCGACGAGCAGCACCGAGAGTCCGCGCCCCGCCGCGTCGCGGGCGATGCCCGCACCGTTTACGCCACCGCCGACGATCAGCAGGTCATAGGATTCGTCCTGCGCACCGGGGGCGGGGGGCTGCACTGGGTGTTCTCCCTTGGTCTGGGGCATTTCGGCTCTCGCGGTTTTCGTGAAGTGTTTTCGTTATTGAAAATACATTCCTAAAAACAAAAATGCAAACGAAACTGTTGACGTTCATTCGAAAGCATGCGCAGAAAGCGGCCTGCCGGGCGAAAGGCCGATTTGCGAGAGGATCGAAAGTGGCACAGGACCTGCGCGCATTGCGCGGCGAACTGATTTCCGAAATGCTGGCGGTGATCATCATCATCACGATCGGCGATTCCGCCGCGGCCATGATCACGCTCTACGATCCCAGTCCTTACGCGCAGGCCTATTGGGGCGTGTGCATCGCCTGGGGTCTTGCCGTCACCATGGCGATCTATGTGACCGGATCGGTATCGGGCACCCATGCCAATCCGGCGGTAACGCTGGCGCTCATGCTGTTTCGCGGCTTTCCCAAGCGCAAGGTGCTGCCCTACTGGGGCGCGCAAGTGCTGGGCGGCGTGATCGGCGCGGCGCTGGTGCTGCAACTCTACCACCCGGTGATCGATGCCTACAATGCCGCGCACGGCATGACCCGCGCCGGTGGCGGTGCGGCGGGCGTGTTCTTCACGCATCCCGGAGAGCATATCACGCCGATCCATGCCTTCTGGGATCAGGTGATCCTGACCGGCATCCTGCTTCTGGGCATTTTCGCCATTACCGACGAATTCAACGACATTGCCCCGCGCGCCAATTCCGGTGCGCTGATGATCGGCCTGCTGGTCGCCATGATCGGCGCCTCGGGCGGCTATCTCGAAGCCTGGGCGATCAATCCCTCGCGAGACTTCGGCCCGCGTCTCTTCGCCTACTTCGCCGGTTGGGGAAGTTCCGCCTTTCCAAGTCCGGGTCATTACTGGTGGGTGCCGATCGCCGGGCCGCTGGTCGGCGGCGTCGCCGGGGCCGGGGTCTACCAGATCGCGATCAAGCCCTACCTGCCTTCTCGCCAGAAGTCGCCGCCCCAACCCGAAGAGGCCGTTTGAAAAATGCCGGGACGGCATTTTTAAGAGCAGCACCGGCCCTCTCCCCCACCCTGCCACCCGCAGGATACTACCGTTGGGTGGCAGGGTGGGGGAGAGGGCCGGTGCCGCTAAAATTCGCCTTTAGCGAATTTTCAAACGATCTCTAGAACGACAAGATATCCTCGGAGAGTCCTCGATATGACCCAACCTCGCCACGTTCTCGCCATCGATCAGGGCACCACGTCCACACGCGCGATCCTCTTCGACGATGCCGCGCGTCCGGTCGCCACGGCGCAGTGCGAGTTCGAGCAGCACTATCCCGATCTGGGCTGGGTGGAGCACGACGTCGAGGATATCTGGCGCGACACCGTGAAAGTCGCGCGCGAGGCGATCGAGCGCAGCGGCCTGGGCGCCGCGGCCATTGCTGGGATCGGCATTACCAATCAGCGCGAGACCGTGGTGGTCTGGGAGCGTGAAAGCGGCAGGCCGATCCACCGGGCGATCGTCTGGCAGGATCGCCGGACGGCGCGGCTCTGCGCCGATCTCAAGGCGGACGGCGCCGAACCGGACGTGCGGGCGCGTACCGGGCTGCTGATCGATCCTTATTTCTCGGCCACCAAGCTCGCCTGGATCCTCGACAACGTGAACAACGGCCGCGCCCGCGCCGAGCGCGGCGAACTGGCTTTCGGCACGATCGACAGTTTCCTGCTCTGGCGCCTGACCGGCGGCAAGGTTCATGCCACCGACGTGACCAATGCCGGTCGCACCCTGCTCTACAACATCCGCGAACAGCGCTGGGACGAGGAACTCTGCCGCCTGTTCCGGGTGCCCATGCAGATGCTGCCCGAAGTCCACGATAATGCCCATGTCTTCGGCATGACGAGCAAGGACCTGTTCGGCAAGGAAATTCCGATCGCAGGCATGGCCGGAGACCAGCAGGCCGCGCTCTTCGGTCAGGCCTGTTTCGATGCGGGCATGGCCAAGTCCACTTACGGCACCGGCTGCTTCATGCTGCTCAACACCGGATCGGAAGCGCTCGCTTCGGAGAACCGGCTGCTGACGACGCCGGCCTATCGTCTCGGCGGCAAGATGACATATGCGCTGGAGGGCTCGATCTTCGTGGCGGGTGCGGCCGTGAAATGGCTGCGCGACGGCATCGGCGTGATCACCCATGCCCGGGAGACCAACGACATGGCGACGAAAGTGCCGAACAATCACGGCGTCTACATGGTCCCGGCTTTCGTAGGACTGGGCGCGCCGCATTGGGATCCCGATGCGCGCGGGGCGATCTTCGGCCTGACGCTCGGCGCCACGCAGGCGCACCTTGCCCGCGCGGCGCTGGAGGCTGTGTCCTACCAGACCATGGACCTGGCCCGCGCGATGGTATCGGACGGCGGCGCGCCACTGGCAAAGCTGCGCGTGGACGGCGGCATGGCGGCCAACGACTGGCTCTGCCAGTTTCTGGCGGACATGTTGGAAGCGCCCGTCGAGCGCCCCGTCCATCTGGAGACGACCGCGCTGGGCGCTGCGTTCCATGCCGGACTGGCGACCGGTGTATGGCCCGATCTTGCCGCTTTGGCGGCGACTTGGACCCAGGGCAGCCTGTTCACGCCGCAAATGGCCGGGGACACGCGCAGGCAATTGATCGACGGCTGGCATGATGCCGTGCGCAGGACGCTCAGCAAGTAGGCGTAAGGGCGCCGGCGGTCATCCCGGCGCCGCCAGGGCCAACGGGCTGACAAACCTCTGGCTGGTCGAGGAATCCTGCGGTATCTCCCGGAGCGGCAACCGTTTTCGCGGGCCGGATGAGAGGGGACAGGATCATGAATGCAACGCTTTTCCGGGGCGTGCTGGTAGGCGCGCTGGCCGGTCTCCTGTTCGGCTTCGACACGGCGGTGATCGCCGGAACCACGGAAGGCATCCGCACGGCGTTTGGGCTCGATGCCACCGGCGTGGGAATTACCGTTTCGAGCGCGCTCTGGGGAACGCTCGCCGGCGCGCTGCTGGCCGGGATACCCGGGGACCGCTACGGCGCGCGGACCTCGCTGGAGGCGATCGCGCTGCTCTATCTCGTTTCCGGCATCGGCTGCCTTCTCGCGGTGAACTGGCCGATGCTGCTTGTCATGCGCGTTCTGGCAGGCTTTGCGGTCGGCGCGTCCTCGGTGCTGGCGCCGGTCTACATTGCGGAGATCGCGCCTGCGGAGCGGCGGGGCATGATGGTCGGGACGTTCCAGCTCAACGTCGTGCTGGGCATTCTGGTCGCCTACCTCAGCAACTACTTCGTATCGAGCCTGAACCTCGGCCCGCTCGACTGGCATGTGAAGTTCGGCGTGACGGCAATCCCGGCGGTGGTCCTGCTGGTGATGATGCGCACCATTCCCGACAGCCCCCGCTGGCTTTTCGCCAGGGACCGGGAGGCGGAAGCGGCGGCAGTGCTGGGCAAGCTCGGCAATCCCGATGTGGCGGGAGAGCTGGCCGCATGGCGCAACGCGGAACGGCAGACCCATGCGCCCCGGCTCAGCTGGCGGCGCCACCATCGCCCGATGCTGCTGGCCATAGCCATTGCCGCGTTCAACCAACTCTCCGGCATCAATGCCATCCTCTATTATCTCAACGATATTTTCGCGGCGGCGGGTTTCTCCGGCGTTTCGGCCGACAGGCAGGCGATCGTCATCGGCGCCTGCAACCTGCTGTTCACGGCCCTGGCGCTGACCGTGATCGACCGGATCGGCCGCAAGACCCTGCTGCTGATCGGCTCGGTCGGCCTCACCGCGGCGCTGGCCGGCGTTGCGACGATCTTCGGCAGTGGCACTCATCAGGGCTGGCTGCTCTATCTGCTGATCGGCTTCATCGCCTTCTTCGCGTTTTCGCAGGGTGCAGTGATCTGGGTCTATATCAGCGAGATCTTCCCCACCGATGTGCGCGCGCGTGGCCAGAGTCTCGGCTCGTCGGTCCACTGGTTCATGGACGCGATCATCGCCTTCGGTTTCCCGCTGATGGCTGCACAGGCCCGGGCCATGCCGTTCTGGCTGTTCGCGGGCATGATGGCGCTTCAGTTCGTGGTCGTGCTGGCCTTCTTCCCCGAAACCAAGCGCCGCTCACTCGAAGCCATCGGGGAGAGCATGTAGCGCAGGATCGCCCCGGCTTCGCGGGTCATGGCTTGCGCGATCCATGTTGCACTGCAATAGGATCCGGCCGCTCCCCGCTCACGATCTATCCGAGGCAAAGACATTCCCATGCCGACCAATCCGGCCCATTCCGAAGCCGCGCGCCGCTCCATCGGCATCGATTTCGGCACCACGAACTCGGTCATCGCGCTGACGGGTGAGGAAGGTCAGGCTGACCTCGTGGAATTCAAGGCGCCCGGCGGCCCGGGTTCGGTGTTCCGATCCGCCTTGTGCTTCTGGCAGGACGAAGGCGTACGCGGCGGCCTTGCGCATGAGGCGGGACCCTGGGCGATCTCCGAATTCCTGGAGTTTCCGCAAGGTTCGCGGTTCCTGCAATCGTTCAAGTCGGTAGCAGCGAACGCGGCGTTCGAACAGGCAACGCTGTTCGAGAAGCGCATGCGGTTCGAGGAACTGGGGCAGGTCTTCCTCCAGCACCTCGTCGCGCATGCGGGGGATGCCCTGCGCGACTTGCCCGAATGCGTGGTGGTCGGGCGGCCGGTGCGCTACGTCGGTGCCCGCCCGGACGAGGCGCTGGCGCGGTCACGCTACGATGCGATGTTCGCACTGCTCGGGCGGCCGGTCCACTATGTCTACGAACCGATCGGCGCCGCTTTCAGCTTCGCCTCGCGCCTCACCGAGCCGGCGACGCTGCTGGTGGCGGACTTCGGCGGCGGCACCAGCGATTTCTCGATCGTGCGGGTGGAAGCGCCGGGCGCCGCGCGGCGCTGCGTGCCGCTGGGCTCCGCAGGTATCGGCATCGCGGGCGACCGTTTCGATTACCGCATCATGGACCATCTGGTGCTGCCGCTGCTGGGCAAGGGCGGCACCTATCGCTCTTTCGACAAAGTCCTGGAAATTCCCGCCGGTCACTTCGCCGATTTCGGGGACTGGTCTCGCCTGGCCATGATGCGCAATCGCCGTACCCTGGAACAACTGGCGAAGCTGAAGCACGGCGCCACCGATCCGGCCGCCATCGACCGCATGATCGCGGTGGTGGAACATGAACTGGGCTTCGGCCTCTACGAGGCCGTCGGCCGCCTCAAGCGCATGCTATCCGGCGCGGAGCACGGATCGTTCCGTTTCGAAAGCGAAGCCCTCACCATCGAGGCCGATGTTTCGCGCAAGGAGTTCGAAAGCTGGATCGCACCCGACCTTCAGCGCATCGGCGAAACCGTGGACGGCGCGCTGGCGCAGGCCGGGCTGGGGGCAGGCGAGATCGACCATGTCTTCCTGACGGGCGGCTCCTCCCTGATCCCCGCCGTGCGCGCGCTGTTCGAACAGCGCTTCGGAGAGGAGCGCATCGCGGCGGGTAACGAACTGACCTCCATCGCGCATGGTCTTGCGCTGATCGGGCAGTCGCCGGACCTTGCCGAATGGGTGGCTACGGAGCGGACCTGAGCGCCCGATCAGATCGGCCATTCCTCGCGGCGATAGGCGGAATCCCAGAACATCCATTCGTAGCGCGCGGCCTTGCGGAAGGCGCTTGCCATGGCCGCGCGGGTTGTCTCGCTGGCATTGGCGGCGGCTTCGTCTACCAGGGCGCGAACGCGGTCGGTAGCCTCGCCAAAGGACGGCGCCGCATACGTCTCGATCCAGGCGGCATAGGGATTGGGCGAGACCGCGCGCGGCTTGATGGCGCAGCCGACTTCCCAATAGACCCAGAAGCACGGCAGGATTCCGGCGATCAGTTCCTCATAGCTGCGCGTGGCGGCAAGACTGGAGAGGTAGCTGGTATAGCCGAGGCAGGCGGGGGTCGCCTCGTTCTGCACGGCGGTTTGCGGCGTCACGCCGAACTGCGCGAAAAAGGCCTGGTGCAGGGCTTCCTCGACCTGGACGGCCACTTTCGCGCCGTCCGAAAACTCCAGCCTGCCTGCCGCCGTCGGCGCGCGGGCGGCGGCGATGGCAAGCGCGCGGGCATATTCGGCAAGATAGAGGCTATCCTGCACGATGTAGTGGCGGAAACTCTCCGGCTCCAGCGTTCCTTCCGCGAGTTCGCTGAGGAAGGGATGGGCCAGGATCGACTGGCGAAGCGGGGCGATCTCTTCCCAGATCGTGTCGCAAAAGCTCACGCCTGTTCCCTTCAGCGCTTCGAGGGACTGGAGGCGGGAGCCTCCTGGTCGAAGATCCAGTTCAGATAGGCCGCGATCCGCACGCCCGCGCGTTCGAGCCGGTCGTCGATTTCCGTGCGGTGCTGATAGGCATAGTCCCACGAGATATTGGTATTGGTGGGATAGATCGTCTTGCGCAGGGCAATGCTCTCCGAGGTCCAGACCTGCGGATCGCGCACGTTCCACGCGACGACCTGCTCGGGCGTGATGCGGCGCGAAAGCCAGTGGGCATATTCGGAATAGGACAGGGCGCGCTGTTCGATCAGGCCGGAATCCCAGACCGAATGGAGGTTGGTCTCCTTGCCGAACCAGGTCACCTTGAAATCGTTGCCGCCGCGATCGTTGCCGCCGCCGACATGAAGCGGTTGATGGAGATCGCCGATGATGTGGACGATGAAGCGCAGCGCAAGGCGCTTGTCTTCCTGCGAGGCCTTGGGATCGCGCAGCGTCGCGGTGAAGCGCGGCAGTGCGGTCAGGGCGTCGCCCTCGGGCGGAGCGTCCGAAGGCTTGTAGGCATCGCCCTCGCGCACCGTGACATAGTGCCAGGGGCTGGCCTGCTTCTGCCAGAATTCCGCGGGGTTCGACTTCATGTCATCCGGCCAGGTTGCCGCTTCGGCAAGATCCTCGGTGCCGAGAAGCAGGCGGACTTGCGCGCGGGCGACGCCGCTCAGGTTCTCATCGGCAATGGCGCCGGTGATGCGATGGCCGATCGGCCCCCAGGCCATGACGGGGGAGGCGGTGCCGAGCAGGACGGTGAGCGATAGGGCGAGAGTCGAAAAGCGCATGGCGCTCTCATACAGCAACCGAACGGTCTTGCCAGTTGTAGCTGGCAATTCAATCGCCTGCGTACTCTGCTCAGGGCGCGCTGACCTCTTCGTAGAGTTCCAGGGGAAGGCCGTCGGGGTCGGCAAAGAACGTGAAGCGCTTGTCGGTATAGGGATCGATGCGGATGGGTTCGCATTCCACGCCAGCAGCTTCGAGGCGGGCGATCTCGGCATCGAGGTCGGCGACGGCGAAGGAGAGGTGGCGCAGGCCGCAAGCCTCTGGCCGGGAAGGGCGCGGCGGCGGCGTGGGGAAGGAAAACAGTTCGATCTGCGCATTGCCGGCGTCGAGGTCGCATTTCCAGGAGGCGCGTTCCTCCCGATAGACTTCGCGGATGACCGGCATTTCCAGCGTCTCGCTGTAGAAGCGGCGGGAGCGGGCATAGTCGGAAGCGATGATGGCGATGTGATGTATGGCGCGCATGGGCGTGCTCTAGCAGCGCCTGTGCCTGCTGTCCCGAGGTCATTGGCAGGTCTTTTCCCTCTTGCGCCGAACGGGGCGAGCCGCGCGGCGTTTGGCCCAAGACGGATGGCATCTGCGGATTACGCAGAGTTCATCGGATCGCCATGCCTCCTGCTGGTCTCATGTGCCACAGGAAGGGCCGGGCGGTGCAGGTTCGGGACGATTGCAGTGTACTTATCGACGATTTCCTGGCCGGACGCGCTCCGGCCTGCATTGGCGATCTCATGCGCCGTCGCCGCGCTGATCGGCGGCACGGCGCAGGCTCAGGACGTTTCCGGTCGGCCGGACGATCTGAAGATCGGCGGCGACCGGATTTCCATAGGCGTGGGGGCTGCCTCCACCCCCACCTACATCGGTTCGGCCTCTTCCCGGGTCTTGCCGACCGCAGCCGTCCAGGGGGAGGTCTCGGGCGTATCGTTCAATACCTCGGGCACGGCGCTCTATGTCGATGCCGTGCCTTCGAAGGGCAAGCCTGGGTGGAAACTGGAACTGGGGCCGCTGGCGGCGCTGCGACTCGACCGGACGGGCGGTATCGGAAACCTGGCCGTCAACGCGCTGGGAAAACGCGACACGGCGTTGGAACTTGGCGGTTCGGTGGGTATCCAGCGCACCGGGGTCGTGACCAGCCCTTACGATACGCTGTCGATCAGCCTTTCCTACCAGCATGACATCGCCGGCGCGCATGGCAGCTATGTGGCCAGCCCGGAAATCGACTACGACACCCCGCTGTCCGAGCATGCCTTCGTCTCGTTTTCCGCCTCCGCCGATTACGTCGGGCAGGGCTTCGGGCGATATTACTACGGCATCGATGAAGCAGGCAGCCGGGCGAGCGGGCTTCCCGTCTACGATGATGCCGACAAGGCGGGTTGGAAGGACTGGAACCTCAGCACGATGGCGGTCCATTCCATTTCCGGCAATCTCCTCCACGGCGTCGGCCTGTTCGTGACGGGCGGCTATCAGCGTCTGCTGGGCGCCTATGCCCGCTCGCCCATCGTTGCCGACGTCGGCAGCCGCAACCAGTGGAGCGGCGCGCTGGGGCTGGAGTATACCTTCCGATGAAGCGGCCTCACGGGCTGGTTTTTTCGTAGGCTTCCAGCGCGGCGCGGTCTTCGTTCGATACGAATTCGCAGGTGAGTAGGGTCTTGCCGGGCATGGCGGGCCCCTCGCGCGCGACGATGGAAATCAGGCCCAGATCCTTCATGCCCTGCTGCTCGTCGGGCAGCAGGCGCGCGAAGCCTGCGGTGGATGAACCGAACAGGTGGCTGGTTTCGGGCGAAAGACCGTAACGTTCCGCGACTTTTGCGGCGACCTGCCCCTCCAGCAGCACGCCCACGGACATGCCCGCGAAAACCACGTCCTGCGCGGTGAAGCCGTCCCGCTCGACGGGAGCGGGAAGGCGATAGATCGCCGCACCGAGCGAGGAGGTGTCCGGTTCGGCCAGCTTTTCCGCAGCCTCGTAAAGCTCCGTTGCCGAGGCCGTGGAGTAGGGCGGCTGGCAAAGGGCCGCGGCGAAGAAATCGGGCGCGGCTGCGGTCGCCATAGACGGCGCGACGGCCGCCATGGCGCAGGCGATGAGGAGGGCGGGACGTGTCATCCTGGCTCTATGGGAACAATATCAAGCACTATCAACATATTATGCAGGCAAGATAGTTCAGCGCTTGGGCGCCTTCGGCTTCTGCGCGCGCACTTCGCCCAGCAGAAGGCCGAGGTACTTTTCCGCCTCGGCGGCCTGGGCTTGCGGGAATGCCGCAGTCATGCGCCCGCTCCAGTAGCCGTAGTTCACCGTGGTCAGGCTGAACAGCCAGGGCTGATTGTCGCGATAGCCGCTGAAAGTGCCGCGATAGGCATCCAGCTTGCGATTGGTTGGGATCTTGGCAGGGCCTTCCGAGGCGATCGAGGGGGCGGCGAAATGGGCCATCGCGGCCTGGCGCATGATCATGTAGTGATCGCGCGCCGACATCTGGTCGATATGGACGATCGCCATGCGCACCACGATGTGGTCCTTGCCGGTGCCGAGCGGCCGGTCATAGCCGATCGCGACATATTCGCCGCTGGGATCGAACGTCTTTTCGTTGAGGCGTTTGAAGCCTTCGAACTCTGCGGGGAAGTGCAGGCCGCTGGCGGTATGGACCAGCGTGGTGCCGTCGGCGGCCAGTGTGAAGCCTTCCGGGATTTCCGAGGGCGCCGCGGCCACCGGGCCGACTTGTGCCACTGCTGCAGCGGGCGCGATCGAGGCGAGAAGCAGCGCCAGGGGCGCGGCAAGAATGGCACTGGCTGAAGGCATCGACGTCATGTCCCCCGTATAGAGATGAGCAGGCTAGAGCGCCCCGCCCCTGCAATCAAGTTCAGGTCTATCCGCAAGTTGCAAACACTATCTCAATGAACAGGAAGGATCGCAGCCGCGCCGCCGATGTTGAAGAACGGCCGCGACGATTGACGAAAAGTCGATTGCCCGGCAGGCAGGCTGCGAACGATAAATGGAGAGACAAGTGAGCGAAGGCATCGCGATTTCAGAGAACGACGGTGTTCTCGAAATCCTCATCGATCGGCCCGAAAAGAAGAATGCACTGACCTCGGCGATGTACCGCGCGATCACGGCGGCGCTAGCTTCCGCTTCTGAGCGGCGGGATATCGGCGCCGTGCTGCTGGCAGGGCGCGGCGGAACCTTTTGCGCGGGCAACGATCTGGCCGACTTCATGTCGGGGCCGGAAGGCGCGGAAGCGGCGTTCGATTTCATTCGCGCGATCGCGGCATTCGAAAAGCCGATCGTCGCGGCGGTGCAGGGCATGGCGGTAGGTGTCGGGACGACGATGCTGTTCCACTGCGATCTCGTCTACGCCGCGCCGGATGCGGCTTTCGTCATGCCTTTCGTCAACCTGGGGATCGTGCCGGAAGCCGCTTCCAGCCTGCTCGCGCCTGCGATCCTCGGCCATGCCAAGGCGGCGGCCATGCTGCTGCTGGGCGAGCCGATGAATGCCGAAAGCGCGGATCGCGCAGGCTTCGTCACGGCCGTCGTACCTTCCGAACGGCTGCTCGATCATGCGCGGGCGAAGGCGGCGGTGCTCATGGCCAAGCCGCCCGAAGCGCTGCTCGCCACGCGCCGCCTGATGAAGGGCGATGCAGAGCAGGTGTCGCTGCGGATAGCCGAAGAGGCGCGGGTCTTCCGCCAGGCCGTGCAATCTCCCGAAGCGCGTGAGGCCTTCGCCGCCTTTTTCGAGAAGCGCCCGCCGGTGTTCCGGCGCGGTTGACGGCCCTATTCAGCGCCGCGCCGAGGCTGCTCTGCGCCGGTAACGCGGCGCCAGTGCTCATCGGCGCGGCGTTCGAAAGTGCCGGATTCGCGCGCTTCGCTTCGGTAGAGCGAGCCCTTGGGCATTGGCGAATAGACCTGCTCCACCCAGCCGCGCGGGTCGTCATGCGGCCAGATATAGCCGACATGGCCAAGCTGTGCCGCGCCGCTGTAGTGCGCGTCGCGCAAGTGCAGCGGTACGGGAGCGGGCGGCTGGCCCGCCACGAACTGGAGCGCGGCGGAAATGCCCCGTGACGAGGAGGCGGATTTCGGCGCGCGGGCTACGTGCAGGGCGGCATGGGCCAGCACGATCTGCGCTTCGGGGTAGCCGATCTTCTCCACGGCATGGAGCGCGGCGACGGCTGTTTGCAGGGCGGTATTGTCGGCCAGTCCGACATCTTCCGAGGCATGGATCATGATCCGCCGCGCGATATAGCGCGGATCCTCGCCGCCGTGGATGAGGCGCGCGAGCCAGTATAGCGTGGCATCGGCATCCGAGCCGCGCATCGATTTCACGAAGGCGGAAACCACGTCGTAGTGCGCATCGCCCGAGCGATCATGGTTGACCGGGGCCGCCGCATAGGCCTCCTCGATCATGGCATCGCTTACCGTGACGGACTCTCCGGCGTGTCCCAGCGCCAGGCTTTCCAGAGTGGTCAGGGCGCGCCGGGCATCTCCCCCCGATCGGCCTGCAAGCAGCCGGACTTGCTCGGGCGCCATCGTCAAGGCTATGCCGTCCGCCCCGAGGCGTTCGATCCCCCGCCGTACCACCTTTTCCATGTCCTCGATGGAAAGCGGCTCCAGCTTGAGGATGGTCGAGCGCGAAACCAGCGCCGGGGTGAGGACGTGGTAGGGATTGCCGGTCGTCGCGCCGATGAAGTCGGCAATGCCGTCTTCGCAGATCGCCAGCAGGTCGTCGGTCTGGGTAGCGGTGAAGCGCTGCACTTCGTCCACGAAGATCAACAGGGGATGGACCCGCGCTTCATCCGCCAGCTTGCGGATTTCCGCGACCCCGGCGCGGGTGGCGTTGAGCGGCCGGAAGGTCTTGCCCAGCGTGGTGCCCACCGCCCGCGCGATCGAGGTCTTGCCGATGCCCGGCGGGCCATAGAGTATGACGCTGCCGAGCGCCCCCGCCTTGACGCGGCGGCGCAGGATCGAGCCATCACCCACCACGTGGGCCTGGCCGATAACATCGTCCAGCGAGGCCGGGCGAAGCAGGGCGGCAAGCGGCATTCTCTGGGCCGGAGCGGAACCGGCGAAAAGATCTGGCATCGGTCTGCCGAAGGAAAGATCAGACCGTCAGCAGCAGCGTGTCGTCTTCGCGCGGCGCGGCTGCTTCGAAGTCGGGCAAGGGTTCGAAGACTTCTTCGAGCAGTTCGGTCACTTCCAGGCCGGCGAGCTTGAACTGGCCGAGGCGGCGTTCCTCGGGCGAGCGCCAGGCCTTGGTGAGATTGAGCGCGCTGACGAAGAGGTCGCCGTGGCGCTCGAACATCAGGTGCGGGGCAAGCTTGATGATGCCGCCATTGTAGCGGGCATTGACGGTACGACGAAACGAGATCGCTTCCATGAGAGACAGGCGGGTATCGATCATGCGCGCAGGAAAGCCGTTTCGAAATGAGGTTGATTTTGCATTGCAGCATTGTGGAGCCGTCGGCGCCCCGGCGCAAGAGCCAAGCGTAACCGACCGATTAGACCCAGATGACAGCCATCAAGTTCAGGCAATGCGGCGATCCTCGAAATCGCCTGCTACGGGCAGGCCGGTGCGGTTGCGGCCCTCCTGCTTGGCGCGGTAGAGCGCATTGTCTGCGACGGTCATGACGACGCGGTTTTCCTCACCGGGCAGGAGCGGCGCAAGTCCCACGCTGACGGTGGCCTTCACGATGTTGCCCAGCGAATCCTGGATTGCGGTGTCCTCAAGGCGGGTACGGATGCGCTCGCAGACCAGATGGGCCTGGTCCAGCGACAGCCCGCCGAGCAGGACCGCGAACTCCTCGCCCCCCAGCCGCGCCACGAGATCGCCGTCGCGAACCGCACCCCGCAGGATGGTGACGAAACGCACCAGCACGTCGTCGCCCGTGGCATGGCCGTAGCGGTCGTTGATCTGCTTGAAGTGGTCGAGATCGAACAGCGCCAGGCACCCGGCTTCGGAATCTTCCGGCATCGAAGTGAGGATCGCCAGCAGCGCCTCGTCGAAGGCGCGCCGGTTGCAGGCGCCGGTCAGATGGTCGGTCATTGCCTGCATGGTCAGGTCTTCCACCATCTGCCGCCGCTGCGTCACTTCGCGAATGATGCTGACGGTTCCGGTGGAACGGCCCTCACTGTCGACGATGCTGCGGATATGGCTTTCTACCCAGACCACCGTGCCGTCCTTGCGGCTGACGCGGTATTCGACGATCGCCGGTTCATCGGGATTGGCAAGCGCCCTGCGGCGGGCGTCGAGCACGATCGGCAGATCCTCGGGAAGGATAAGGTGGAATATCGAGCGTCCGACCAGTTCGCCGGGTTGATAGCCGGAAACCCGCGATGCCGAGGGCGATGCATAGCGCACCGTGCCGTCGCTGTTCAGCCTCACGACGATGTCGCTCATCCGGTCCAGCACGGCGCGGTGCAGTGCCTCGGCGGTATGCAGGCGTTCCACGAGGCGCCTGCGCGAGCGCAGTTCGGCGGCGAGGGGAAGCAGGATCAGGACGATGGTGGCGAAATAGATCTGCAGGACTTTCAGCTTCAGGCTCATTGAGACATGAAGCAGGGTCGTGGGGCCGTAGCCTGCAAGGGAGAACGAGAGCCCCATCGTCACCAGGATGACGATCGAGGAAATGGCGCCGAACCGTCCGAGTCTCAGCGTGGCGGCCACCATCGGTGCGAAGGGGATGATCACCAGGGGGATTTCGTTCTGCCCGAAGGTCATGAGCGAAGTGGCTGCGACAAGGCCGAGCAGCAGCATGGCCTCGCCCGTGCGCCTGCGATCGGCCGAGGCGATCCATTGGCGCGTTTCTCCACGCAGGAGCAGCAGCAATGGCGGCGCGAAGGTCACCAGTCCCAGGGCATGACCGGCGTACCAGTCGCGCCAGGCCGTCCAGTAGGGAATGCCACTGGCGAGGTGGGCGCAGAGCGCGGCGGCGAACGAGGTGGTTACCGGAACCAGCAGCCCCGCCACGAGCAGGAACGAGCCTACTTCAGGGAGCGATTGGAACCGGCCGAAGCGCGGGTAGATCCGCCGTATCAGCCAGGCAGCTGACCAGGCCTCGGCAATGCAGATCAGCGATAGCGGCAGCGCAACGAGGCCGTGAAAACCGAAAAGGATGGATGCGCAGAACCCGGCCGGGATGCAGGTCAGCGTCAGGGCTGTCCAGCACCTGCGAGGCGCACTGCACAGGCGCGCGAACAGCATCGGACCCGCCAGCCACACGATTGCGATCCCGCCGTCGAACCGGGTGAGTTGCAAGGCGATGGCGGCGCAGACGAAATAAGCCGTGGCCGTCAGAACGGCCCCGCGCAGCGGCAGGCGAAGTCGTTTTGAAAACGAGCGGAACATGATTTTCCGCTACTGGAATATGGTTAGCATCCTGTAAATGTGCAAAAGGCTTCTTACGTCGGGTCGGTTTCGGACGGAAAGCGCGCTTCTGCGACGAAGGCGGCGACGGTGGCGGCGCGTTCGTCGCTGCGGGTGGCCAGGGCGAGGGCGACCTTGGGGGCGTTGCCGCGCAGGTCGTGATAGGTCACGCCCTTGAAGGAGGCGTCGCGCATCGATTCCGGGACGAGGGCAACGCCCAGTTCGGCGGCGACGAGGGCCAGGACCGAGGCCACCTGCGGCGCGGATTGGCCGAGAACGGGTTCGAATCCGGCCCTGCGACATGCTTCCAGAGTCGCGTCGAACAGCGTCGGGCCCAACGCGCGCGGGGTCAGGATGAAAGGGTCATGGGCAAGCTGGTCCAGGCGGATCGGCTCGCCATGCGGCATGCGCGCGGAGGCGAGGGCAGCGATCAGCGGTTCGTCCGCCAGATGGAACAGGCGAAGTCCCTGCTTGTCCACGGCGTCCGGTCGCAGGAAAGCCGCATCGAGCGTTCCGCCCCGAAGCCCTTCGACCAGACCGATGGAATTGTGTTCCGCCAGACTCAGTTCCACGTCGGGAAACCGGCGGCGGTAGACGCGGATCGCCTGCGGCACGCACGGGTTGAACGCGGCGGATCCGGTGAAGCCGACGCGGATACGCCCGGTTTCGCCGGTTGCGGCGCGCCTTGCGGCATTGACCGCCTCCGTAACCAGTCCGGGAATCTGGCGGACGCGTTCCTCGAATGCCTGTCCCGCTTCGGTCAGTTCCGCGCCTTGCGGAATGCGGTGGAACAGCGGCGTGCCGATCTCCCGTTCCAGGTCCTTGATCTGATGACTGAGCGGGGGCTGCCCGATACCCAGGCGATGGGCCGCGCGCGTGAAGTGCCGTTCCTCTGCAACGGCAAGAAAATAACGGATGTGCCTGAGTTCCACGTCATACCTCGAAGATATCAAGATCGCTCTCATCATGAATTGGACAGATGGCCTGCACAAGCCCATTTCGGCGGCAGGAGATTTGATCATGGCAAGTTTGGCAATCGACACGGCTGAATTCACGGCGGAAACACTGGGCTCGCGTCCGGCTCCGGCGAAATGGAATCGCAAGGGCGTGAATGCCGCGCCTGCGCTCGAACCCGTCGTGTTCCTGCCCGGCCTGCTGTGCGATCAGTCGCTCTGGCGGCAACAGGTCCATGCCCTTTCGGACGTGGCCGCGCCGATGATCGCGGACCTTACACTGGACGATACCATCGGGGCCATGGCCGAGCGTACCCTGGCCGCAGCGCCGCGCCGCTTCTCGCTCGCGGGGCTGTCCATGGGCGGCTACGTTGCGCTTGAGATCATGCGCCGCGCGCCCGAGCGCGTTTCCCGCCTTGCGCTGATCAACTCGAGCGCGCGGAGCGATACGCCGGAGCGCAGCCGCCAGCGTCAGGCCGGGATCGAATCGCTGCGCCGGGGCAAGTTCGTGGGCATCACCCACCGCCTGCTCGGTGAACTGGTCCATGCCGACAATACTGTCGGCCCGGTGGCGGACGAAATGCGCGGCATGGCCTCGCGGGTCGGCGGCGACGCCTTCATCCGCCAGCAGCACGCGATCATGACCCGGCCCGATTCGCTGGATAGCCTCCATGCGATCCGCGTGCCGACGATGGTCGTCGTGGGTGACGGGGACCGCATCACCCCGCCCGACCACGCGCGCGAGATTCACGAGCGCATCGCCGGGTCGAGCTTCCACACGATCGGGGCCTGCGGCCACATGGCCGCGCTGGAACACCCCGAGCAGGTGAACTTCCTGCTGCGCGGCTGGCTTCAGCGCAGCGCGGCCTGATCGGGGCGGTTGGGGGGCTCACCCCGGCTCCATCATTCGAAGTCGTCGCCAACGGGCTGCCCGTCGACATAGATCTGGCGGCGCTTCACTTCGCGCAGTTCCACTTTGCCTTCCTTGAGCGCTGCTTCGCGGCGATCGCGCGCTTCCTTTCCGTTGACGAAGGGGCGGCCCGGCGCGGCGCTCCAGGATCCGTCCTTTGCGATCCAGAGGTTGGATTGCGCGGTGGTGACGACGATCGCCTCGGCGCTGCCGGGCTGGTGCAGCACCGTGCAGGCGCCGTCCAGGGAGCAGGCGTTATAGTTCGTGAGCCGGTCAAGGAGCGCTGCGGGAAGCTGCGTGCCGCGCGGCAGGACGAGCAGGCGTGACGGATCCATCGGCGGGCGCCTGAACTGAGGGGTGACCGGATCGAGGTCCCAGCGTTTCGCGGCGTCCCGCGCCTTGCGCGCGGCGGCGCGGATCTGCGGGGTGTGGCCGCTCTCGGCAAGGCGGCGCACGGCGGTTTCACCCGCCTTGCCGAAGTCGAAGCGCAAGGCGCGCCAGTCGAACCGGTCGAGCGGCGTGCGTCCGCTGTTGAGGCGGGCGACCTGATCGCGTGCGGACAGGCTGCCGAAGTTCACCAGCGGTGTCGAGAGCACGAGCGCAAGAATGCAGAGCGCAGCGGCAAGGTGCAGGTTCGCGGTGCGCAGATGCGGCGCGGCACCGATCCTCCAGCGTGCCAGAACCACCAGATAGGCCAGTCCATAGGCACAGGCTACGGCAGTGAATACGACCGCCCAGAGCCGGTCGGGCGTGAGCCCGTATTGCTGGATGCGCAGGCCCGTCGAAACGGCGGCGATAATGCCGAGCGGCAGCATTGCGAGGCCAAGCGCAGCGACGCTGCCGCGCAGCAGGGGGCTGCGCGCTTCGTGCGAGGCTTCGTCGCCGATCACCGCATTCGTGAGCGTCAGCGCGCCGATCACGCATCCCAACAGGATCGGGCTGGTCGAACGGGTCGCGTCCCATAGCGGGGTGAGGCCGGTGAAGGGGATAGCCGCAAGAAAGACGACCAGGCCCAGCGCCAGCACCGGGGCGAGGACGGAAAGGATCGTCGTCACCACGCGTTGCAAGAGCCGCAGGATGCCGTCGCGGTCGCGCAGGAGCCCGATGCCGGCGCCAAGGGCGCCGCCGGTGAGCAGCAGGATCGCCCACTCCTTTTCCAGCAGGTCGCTGAGCAGGTCTATGCCGATCAGGCGAAACAGCTGGCCCAGTAGCAGGGCCATGGCCCAGGTGACGCCGACGAAGACCCAGGCCGCGCACCAGAGCACGACGTTGGTCCAGGCATGACCATGGGCCTCGGGATAGGGAATGGCGAATTTTCGGGCATCGCCCGCACCTTGCGCATCGCGCCAGGCCTGGAACAGCGGCGCGGCCACGGCCACGGCCAGGACCGCGCAGACGATCCGCCAGGGTTCCTCGCGGTGGTTGCCTCCGAACGGCCCGTTCCAGTAGATCGTCAGCGCCACGACTGCCGCGCCGATCGCCGCGCCTGCAGCGCTCCAGTGAAAGCGGGTACGCTCGACGAGAAAGCCGAAGATCAGCGCGCCGACGCCCAGAAAGGTGGCCAGCGCCATGCGCGCCTGCATTGCAGGAAGATCGCTCTGCCAGCGATCAGGGCGCACGATCGCGTAGATGGCAAGGCCCGCCAAGGCCCCGAGCAGCGCCAGCCCCCAGGCGCGCAGCGGCCATTCGGCAGCGGCTTCTTCGGAAGCGGATGGCTGGAATTTGTCCATGTGCTGTTCCCCTATCGCGCCTTGGCGTTGCTGTAGGCGGCCTTTGCGACGTCGAAGCGCCAGAGCGCTCCATCTGCCTTGCTTGCGTTTCGCACTTTCCCGTTTGCGCCCGGAACGCGGCCGGACACCGAGACTTTCACTTCCGGCCAGCCTGCGACCGTCTTGCCGGTGAGATCCAGCACGCCGGTGGAGGCATAGCAGGTTTCCGGCGCTTCATCTTGGTTGCAGCCTGCGCCGTTGTCGCTACCCGATGCGATGTCCCCGGCGTAGATCCAGCGGCCGGACATGTCCGGCTGGGAGCGGAACATGCTGTAGGCGCTCATACCGATGCCTTCATTGGCGAGTGTGCGCGTGGGGTAGCCGACCAGTGTGCCGTCCCCGAGGTTCTGCCGGAAAGGCGCGGCGGCTTCGTCCACCATGGGCGGATTGCCTGCCGCGCCGCTGCTCTCGATGCTGCCGAAATCGATCTGGCGTGCCTTGAACGTCCAACGCCCTTTTTCGAGCACGTAAGTGACCTGGGAAAGGGAGAGCATCTCGCCCGGCGCGAAATACCGGGCGCCGCCGCTCTCGGAAGAAGGCTGCGCCTGCGCGGTGGCGATAGCGGTGTGCCATTTTTGGCCCGCGACGGTCGTGTCGAAAGCCAGCCAATAGGTCAGTTCCCTGCCGCCCCGCATGCAGGTTCCGTCGGTGGCAGGTGTTTCGCAAAGCGCGGTCATCAGCTCTTCGCGGTCCGGCGCGGACGGGTCGCGCGCGGGCTGTGCGCTGGCAGGAACCGAAGCTGCCAGGGCCAGCAGTCCAGCAAGGCGGCGCATCGAACGGGGCATGGGAATTCCTCTACCTGCCAACTCCCGACTATCGCTATCGGTCAATTTAGCGATGTTCAATAAAAAATTGTACACTGTACATTTTTAACGGCCATCGTTAGATTTCGCGGTCATGGGAAGACGATCCGACCACAGCCGTCAGGAACTGGCGCAGATGCTTGTCGTCGAAGGGCACAAGCATATGGCAGAGGTGGGATTCTCGCGGTTTTCCGCGCGCGAGGTGGCTAAGCGGATCGGCTATTCGATCGGTACCTTGTACAATGTGATGGGCAGTTACGACCATCTGGTCATGGCCATCAACACGCGGACATTCGTCTTGTGGACCGCCTATATGCAGGTGAGGCTGGACGGTGCGGAAAAGGACCCGATCCGCGCGCTGGTGGAAGGGTACTTCGGGTTCGCGCACGCCAACCGGAATGCCTGGACGGCGATCTACGACCATCACCTGCCGCCGGACTTCGCGCTGCCCGAAGAGCATGAGGCGGTCCGGGGCAGGCTGACCGATCTCGTGGTGGCCAAAGTGGCGGCGCTCCTGCCGGACGCGTGCCGTGAAGCGGCGCCGAGGCTGGCCCGTTCGCTGGTAGCGACCGTCCATGGCCACTGCGTCTTCGACCTCAACGGCAGTTTCAGGCTCATGGGAGAGCAGGCACCGGTCGAGATGGCGTTGGACCGCGTCAGGGAGAGCCTCGCGATTGCACAAGGCGGAGGCGATCTGACGGAATTTGTAATTGATCGCGGTTCGCAAGACGGTTGAGCGGCGACCTTGCAGGTGACAGGGTTGCGCCTGCGGCGGCGCTCTATTTCGTATCAGGCGCCGTATCAGGAGATCGACCCGGTGAAGCACTTGATCCTGCCTATAGCCCTGGCCTCGCTGGCGGCGGCCTGCTCTTCTCCGAAAGAGGACGGCAAGCACGAGGAGGCGAGCGCTGCGCCGGAAACGGGGGCGGCCGGTGACGATGCCGTGCAGGAAATTGGCGGGGCGTTCACCTCGAGCATTCCCGCCGTGGCCTTCGAGGCCGCCGATCGCCTTCCCAAGGCACCCGCTAGCGCCGCAAGCCAATCGGAATGCGCGAACCTGATCAAGGCGCCGCAGTCTCCCGCAGCGCGGCAGGTCGCCAAGGCGGGGTGGGGTCTGACCGGGGAAGGGCGGATCGGCAAGTATCGGGCGGTCAGCTTCGCCGGTTCCTTCGAACCGGGAACCAGCGGCTCCTGCGCGGTAGGCAAGGGCAACGTCGCCATCTTCGAGGGCGAGAAGATCGTGGCCATTGCCTATGTGCCTGCAACCGGCAAACGGACCATCGCTGGCATCGTACCCTTCGAGGAGGACGCCTTGCGCATCTGGGACGGCGATCTCCTGTCGGCGCCCCTTGCGGACATTCGTGTGGCGGAGGGCAGGGGGCTGACCATCGAAAAACCCGCTGCGCGGGAAATGGCCTGCGGCGGCGGGACGCCGGTTCCCAATATCTACGGCATGCCGATCACCAAGGCGCGCAAGTTGCTGGAGAAATCGGGATGGGATCCGGTAGGCAACGGAGACGGTGCCGATCGTGAAGATCCCCGCGAAGCGGCGCTTGCCGAAGCCGGCGTGAAGGAAGTGGCAAGCTGTTCGGGCACCGGCTTCGGGTTCTGCTCCTACGATTACAAGCGGCCCGAAGCGGCTCTGGCGGTCACCACCGTTGGCGACGGCGCAGATCCTTCGGTTTCCGATTACGCGGTGCGCTGCGGCGGTTGAGAAAACCTGCCTGCGCGCAGCCGCCGGCAGAAAATCCTCGGGCATTCTGCGAAAAAGCGGCTAACGGTCGGCGGATCGGGGGAATTACCGGGTCCTTTTCTCATGTCTGTCCATCATGTCCGCGCCTGACCTTTCGCTGCTGACCAAAAGGCGGTTCGCGCCGATGTTCGGCGTCCAGTTTCTGGGCGCCTTCAACGACAACCTGCTGAAGTTCGCGATGCTGTTCCTGGCGAACTTCACGATCTATGCGGAGCAGCCGGAAAAGGCAGAGATGCTGGCGGCCGCGGCCAGTGGCATCTTCATCGCGCCCTACTTCCTGTTCTCCGCCCTGGCCGGGCAATTGGCCGACCGGATCGACAAGGCGCGGCTGGTGCGCTGGGTCAAGCTGGCGGAAGTCGCGATCATGACCCTGGGGCTTGCGGGCCTCTGGTTTCATGCGATCCCGGCGCTGCTGGTGGCGCTTTTTCTCATGGGGCTCCATTCCACGATCTTCGGCCCGGTCAAGTTTTCGATCCTGCCGCAGCATCTGCGGGAGCATGAGATCATGGGCGGCACCGGCCTGTTCGAGGCAGGCACTTTCCTCGCGATCCTGGGCGGGCAGCTTCTGGCCGGGCTGGTCCCGGCATGGGAGGCGGGACTTTGCGCCATGGCCATTGCCGTCCTGGGCTACCTCATGGCCCGCGCCGTGCCTCCGGCCCCACCCGCTTCGGGGCCGGATCGCGGCAAACATCCGGTCGATTGGAACTTGTGGCGCAGCACGATGCAGATCGTCGCCTCCGCGCGGCGCGACAAGGGCGTCTGGCTGGCGATCCTGGGCATCAGCTGGTTCTTCGCGGCAGGCGCGGTGCTGGTATCGGAATTCGCGCCGCTGGTCAGCGGCGTGCTAGGCGCGGCGCAGGACGTTGCGACCGTGTTTCTCGTGATCTTCTCGGTTGCCATCGCGTTGGGCTCGCTGGCGGTGAACCGCCTGCTCGGCGGTCAGGTATCGACCCGCTACGTGCCTGTTTCCGCGCTGGGGCTGTCGCTGGGGCTGATCGACCTGTGGCTATCGACCGGCGCCTTTTCACCGCGTATGGAAGCGGCATCCTTCGTGCAGTTCGTGGCGGAGCCGGGCGCCTGGCGAATCCTGGCCGATCTCGTGCTCATCGCCTTTTCCGGCGGCATGTTTGTCGTGCCGCTCTACGCGGTTCTGCAAATGCACAGCCTGCCGGAGGAGCGGTCCCGGACCATTGCGGCCAACAATATCGTCAATGCCGCCATGACGGTCATCGTGGTGCTGGCGGTTGCCGGGCTTCTCGCGTTGGGCATCGATGTGCCGGGCGTTCTGGGCGCGCTGGGCCTGGCCTCGCTGGTAGTGGCCTTCATTGGCTTTCGGTTCCTGCGACCCGGCGCCGCAGCGTAACGCGGAGCGCCCGGTAAAGGACGCTCCGCGAGACAGCATCAGACCAGTTCGCCGAGCGTGGCCGCATCGAAGCCCTTGAGCTTCGCGGTTTCGCCCTTGCCGATCTCGGCGACCCAGTTCGGGTCGGCGATGAGCGCCCGGCCGACCGCGATCAGATCGAATTCGTCACGTTCCATGCGTTCGACGAGGCCGTCCAGTGCGGTCGAAGTGGAGCTTTCGCCGCCGAAAGCGGCCATGAAATCGCCGGAAAGCCCGACCGAGCCGACGCTGATCGTTGCCGCGCCGGTGAGCTTCTTGGCCCAGCCCGCGAAGTTCAGGCCGCGTTCGCCATCGATTTCCGGGAATTCCGGCTCCCAGAAACGGCGCTGCGAGCAGTGGAGCACGTCCACCCCGGCATCGACCAGCGGCTGCAACCAGTCCGCCATGAGATCGGGCGTCTCTGCCAGACGCGCAAGGTAGTCCTGCTGCTTCCACTGGCTGAGGCGCAGGATGATCGGAAAATCGGGTCCGACCGCCGCGCGCACGGCGGCGACGATTTCTCCGGCAAAGCGCGAACGTTCGCGGATCGTGGCGCCGCCATAGCGATCGGCGCGCGCGTTGGTGCCGGACCAGAAGAACTGGTCGATCAGATAGCCGTGGGCGCCGTGGATCTCGACGGTGTCGAAGCCGAGGCGAGCGGCATCGGCGGCGGCTCTGGCGAAGGCCGAGACGGCATCGGCGATGTCTTCCTCGCTCATGGCCTCACCGCGCGGCTGGCCGGGGGCGAGCAGGCCGGAGGGACTTTCGACGGGAACGCCCGGATCCCAGCCATCGGGCCCCATGGTCGACCCGGTGTGCCAGATCTGCGGTCCCATCTTGCCGCCGGCCGCGTGAACGGCGTCGATCACGTCCTTCCAGCCCGCCAGTGCCGCCTCGCCGTGGAACAGCGGGATGCCGGCCATGTTGCGCGAGGCCGGACGGTCGATCACGGTGCCTTCGGAGAGGATTAGGCCCACGCCGCCTTCGGCGCGGCGCTGGTAATAGGCGGCCTGCGGGGTGCCGGGAATGCCCTGCGGCGCGAAGCCTCGGGTCATGGGCGCCATCACGATCCGGTTGGGAAGATCGAGCGAGCGGATGCTGAAGGGACGGAACAGGACTTCGGTATCGGGTGCCGACATGCGGGCAGGTCTCCGTTGAAACAGGGGTGGTCCTTAGGTATAAACTGGAAACCTAGCGTCAATGAGGCACCTTCAATCGCCTAGGTATACTGGAGGATACCGCTTGCCCGAATGCCAGCATTTCGACGTCGGCTGCCCGAGCCGGCTCCTGTTCGACCAGATCGCCGACAAATGGTCGATGATGGTCCTCACCGTGCTCCATCCCGGCCCGATGCGTTTCAATGCCATCAAGCGCCACATGGAAGGGGTGACGCAGAAGGCGCTGACCCAGTGCCTGCGCAAGCTGGAGCGCAACGGGCTGCTGTCTCGCCGGGTGATTCCGACTTCGCCGGTGGGCGTGGAATACGAGATGACCGCTCTCGGGCGGTCGCTGCATGTGCCCTTCAAGGCGCTCTATCGGTGGACGCTCGACAACCTCGGCGAAGTGGAAGAGGCGCGCCGGGCCTTCGATTTGCGCGCGGCCTGAATGCGCAGGGTTTGAAAAATGCCCGCGGCGGATTTTTCAAACAGACTCTCAGAGCTTGTAGGGATTTCCTGATAGCAACCGCGCCGTCAGTGGTTCGTCGAGGTCCGGGACGCTCATTTCCACCCTGTCGCCGTTGATCGAGATGCTGGCGCATTCGGTGTCGCGGTCTTCCGGTCCCCGGCCGTCGGACACGCAGAGCAACCCGTCGGGGCTGATGGTCCAGCGCTGCTTGATCACCGGCTTGCCGTTTCCGTGCTTGCCGTGTTCCCGCATGCGGGCGACACCGCCCGGCTTGAGATAGATGATATGCGCGCCAGGAGCCTCGGAATCGTCTTCTTCGAGCGTGTTTCCGGCCAGTCTTTCAACTGCGGCGCGGCCGGTGAGGGCGGCCAGTTCCTCGTTTTCCGTGGTGGCGGGCAGGTTTGCAGCAAGGCCCGATGGAGCAAGGCCTGATGCAGCAAGGCCAGATGCAGCAAGGATCGCCAGTCCCAAGGCAAAATCCGTCATGTCCGTAATCCCGATTGGTAATCCGAAATCCCACCCGCGAGCATGATTGTTATAGAAAACCGAAGGCTTGCGGAATGGGGCTGGAAAGAATTGTTCCGGCTGGATCGTTCATGAGCCGCAGCGCAAAAAAGGGCGGCTCCTGCGAGCCGCCCTCCTTTGATTCCTCGCTCCGCCGTCCCGGTGGCTGGCCGTTGTCCCGGCCGGAGCGAAGATAGTTCGATCAGAACTTCATGCCGACGCCGACGAGGCCGAGGTCCGCGTCCGGCGTGTTGTCGCCGACGATCAGGTGCTTGTATTCGACCTTGCCGTAGAACTTGTTGCCGAGGTCCTGCTGGATGCCGCCACCGACGCCGACGGCGCTGTTGCCGTACTTGGTGAATTTCGACTGCCAGGTCGACGCGGCATAGAGCTTGGTTGCCGGGGTGAGCTTGACGCCTGCACGGCCGCCGACGCCCCAGGAAACGCGGGTGTTGTCGGTCAGGACCTTGTCGGCCGAACCTTCGACGCCCACGAACAGCTTGTCGCCGAGATCGTAGTCGTAGCCGATGGCCGCGCCGGCAACGGCGTCGCTGTCGCTACCGTCCCAGATCACGCCGGTGCGCGCTTCGACGCGGGTCTCGTTCGCGAAAGCGGGCGAGGCGGCAGCGACGGCGGCAACAGCGGCGAGCGAAACAAGTGCAATACGCATATTCTAACTCCAGTACTTTCTTCCCCGGCCCTCACCGGGCAGCGACCGATTGGACGGGGCGGCCTTGCACCGAAGTGAACAAGTCATTCTGATGACAGTCAGAATTGGGACAGGGTAGCGCTAGGATCGCCTGCCGAAGCCCCGATCCATGCGGGTTTTCGGCATTTTCCGGCGAACGAGAAGGCGCGCGAATGGTCAGAAATGGGCTGTGGATAAAATCGGCAAAACACCGGCATTAACGGTGGAGTGCCGGGCAAAAGACTCAAGGATCGCGCTTTTCCGCCGGATCCGCAGGCATGTGCGCCCCGGCGCGTCGCAAGGGTAAGGCGGTCGCCCGGCATTGTGAAAGGATGCTTCTGAACGAAGAGGAAAAGATGCTGGCGCACAAGGCATAGGCAAGCGCGCATCCTTTGCCTATGAGGGCCGCCATGGACGACAATCTCCGCCGCGCCGCCCTCGACTACCACCTCCATCCGCAGCCGGGTAAGCTCCGCATCGAGCCTACCAAGCGCATGGTCAACCAGCGCGACCTGGCGCTGGCCTATTCGCCGGGGGTCGCCGCGCCCTGCATGGAGATCGCCGCCGATCCCGACAAGGCGCTGGACTATACCGCGCGCGGCAATCTGGTCGCCGTGATCTCGAACGGTACCGCCGTGCTCGGCCTCGGCGCGATCGGCGCGCTGGCCTCGAAGCCGGTGATGGAAGGCAAGGCCGTCCTGTTCAAGAAGTTCGCCGATATCGACGTGTTCGACATCGAGGTGGACACCACCGATCCCGACAAGTTCGTGGAAGCCGTAGCCCTGCTCGAACCGACGTTCGGCGGCATCAACCTGGAAGACATCAAGGCTCCCGAATGCTTCGCCATCGAGGCGCGGCTGAAAGAGCGCATGAACATCCCGGTGTTCCATGACGACCAGCACGGCACCGCCATCGTCGTTGCCGCCGCCGTGCGCAATGCCCTTGTCCTCCAGGGCAAGACGCTGGCGGAAGCCAAGCTGGTCACCTCGGGCGCGGGTGCCGCGGCGCTGGCCTGCGTGGACCTGCTGGTTTCGATGGGCCTTCCGGTCGAGAACGTCACGCTGACCGACAAGGACGGCGTCATTCACTCGGGGCGCGAAGGCATGCTGCCGAACATGGCGCGCTATGCCCGCGAGACCAATGCGCGCTCGCTTCCCGAAGTGCTTCCCGGCGCGAACCTGTTCCTCGGCCTTTCGGCGCCCGGCGTGCTCAAGCAGGAGTGGCTGCCGCTGATGGCGCCCAATCCGCTGATCTTCGCGCTGGCCAATCCCGAACCGGAAATCCGCCCCGAACTGGCGCGCGAAGTGCGCCCGGACGCGATCATCGCCACGGGACGCTCGGACTATCCCAACCAGGTCAACAATGTCCTGTGCTTCCCCTATATCTTCCGCGGCGCGCTCGACGTGGGCGCCACCGCCATCAACGAGGAGATGAAGGCGGCCGCAGCCGAAGCCATCGCCGCGCTGGCACGGCTTCCCGCGCACGACAGCGTCGCGCAGGCCTATGGCGGCCGCAAGCTGGTATTCGGGCCGGAATACATCATTCCCACCCCCTTCGATCCGCGCCTCATCGGCGAGATCGCCACGGCCGTGGCCAAGGCGGCGATGGCCAGCGGTGTCGCCCGCAAGACGATCGACCTTGACGAGTACAAGCGTAAGCTCACCCGCCAGAACACTCGTTCCGGCCAGCTCATGCTGCCCGTGTTCGAGGCGGCGCGCGGGTCGGGCAGCCGTATCGTCTATGGCGAGGGTGAGGACGAGCGCGTGCTGCGCGCCATCCAGGACGTGCTTGACGAAGGGATCGCGCGCCCGACCATCGTCGCCCGCCGACGCATCCTGCAGGACAAGCTGCCGAACCTCGGCCTGGGCTTCGAACTGGACCGCGACGTCGAGGTGATCGACCCCGAGACCGACCACGAAGTGATGCGCGATCTCGTGGAAGCCTACCGTGCAGTCGCCTCGCGCAAGGGTGTGCCTTCTGACGAGATCCTGCGTCACGTCTACCGGCGGCCGACCCTGACGGCGGCGCTCATGCTGCGTACCGGACGGGTCGATGCGGCGCTGGTCGGCGGCCGATCCGAGTACTGGGGCCAGATCGAACATGTCCTGCGCGTGATCGACCGCGCGCCGGGCAGCAGCCGCGTCTTTGCGCTTTCGGGCCTGATCCTCGATGCCGGTGCGCTGTTCATCACCGATACGCACATGGTGCCCGATCCCACGCCGGAGCAGCTTGCCGAAATGGCACAGCTGGGTGCGACCCAGCTGAAGCACTTCGGTCTGCGTCCGCGCGTGGCCCTGCTCTCGCACTCCAATTTCGGCGCCTCGCACAGCCCCAGCGCGCGCAAGATGCGCACCGCGCTGGATATCGTGAAGGCTGCCGCCCCGGACCTTCAGGTGGACGGCGAAATGCACGCCGACGCCGCGCTGAGCCAAGCCCTGCGCGACCGGCTGGTGCCGGATGCCCGGTTCGAGGGACCGGCGAACCTGCTGGTCATGCCGAACCTCGATGCAGCGAACATCACGCTGACGGCGCTGTCAGCTTCGTCCAGCTCGCCTACGGTCGGGCCGATCCTGATGGGCCTTGCCCAGCCAATCCACGTCCTGACGCCCGGCGTGACCGCGCGCGGCATCCTGAACCTGAGCGCGATCGCGGCGGCCGGCCTCGACCGGCACTGATAGTACTCGCTGGAGGGCGGGATTTCGGTCCTGCCCTCCAGCTCCTGCCTTTCAGCCCCCGCCCTCCAGCCTTCTCGTTCAGGCCGCATTGGGGCGCGGCGGCGGGGTTCCGAAGATGCGCGCATAGGCGCGGGTCAGGCTCGCGGCACTGGCATAGCCGAGGCGGAAGGCCACTTTCTGCAAGGGCATGCCCTGCTCCAGCCAGCCGTCGATATGATGTATGCGCAGCTGCTGATGCCATGCAGCCGGTGAGAGGCCTGTCTCCTCCCGAAAGGCGCAGGTAAACGTCCTTCGGCTCATGCTGGCAAGTGCAGCCCAGCCATCGAGATCGACCGGGCTGGCCGGATCCCGGTAGAGGCGATCGCAAATGATCCTCAGGCGTGCCGAACGCGGCATCAGCGGTGCGATCGCGCCCACATCCCGCGCGCGCAGGATCTCCTCCAGAACCAGGTCCGAAAGCCGCTGCCGCCGCGGCACGTCCGGGCTGTCCGCTTCTTCGAGCAGGGTCTCGACCAGGGCATGGAGCAGGGGCGATATCGATATGACCCGCACCGTTTCGGGCTGGGGCCGGACGCCGGTATCGACGTAGAAGGCATTGTAGGCGGCCGGCCCCCGGCAGGTCACTTCATGTTCGACGCCTGCGGGGATCCAGACACCGCGTCCCGGTGGCAGGAATATCCTGCGGCCATCCGCCTGCACGACCGAATAGCCCTCGATCCGATAAGAGAACTGCGCGCGGTCGTGGACGTGGGGCGGGTCGTAATAACCGTTGGCCTGGCGGCCATGGAAGGGGACGATCATGCCGTGCTGCGGCAGATCGCGGCTTCGGACTTCCACCGGCGGCATGTTTGGTTCGGCGATGGCAGTGGGGGTCATGACGGGCCGTCTCGATGATTTCGAAATTGCCGAACGGGCCAAAGAGGTGCCGAGCGGGCCAAACCTCCGTTACATTATTGCGAATGCCTCGCAAGACAAATAAGGGCGCCTTCACAGCTTCCGAGCCTCTCGCGGTCCCGGCGGCGCCGTAAACTTAAAGAAATTCCAGCGGAGGACCAATGACCAGAACGATGAGGCGCGTCATCGCGCCGGGTTGCGCGTGGATGGCGCTCGCTGCGGCAAGCGCCCAGGCCGCCGATCGCGCGGAAAAGCCGCAGGACGGTTATATCGACGAGATCCTCGTCACCGGCCAAACCGACGGTTACCAGACCGGCGACACCAATACGGCCACCAAGCTGCCGCTCAATCTGCGCGAAACCCCGCAGTCGGTCACGGTCATTACCCGCCAGCGGATCGAAGACTTCAACCTGATCACCGTGCAGGACGTGCTGGAACAGACGCCGGGCGTCTCGGTTCAGTCCTATGACAGCAATCGCACCCGCTTTCAGGCGCGCGGCTTCACGATCACCAATTTCCAGCTGGACGGCGTACCGTCCAATTTCAACGTCGGTGCCAGCGGCAACAGCGTGATGCCGGACACCTCGATTTTCGAGCGTATCGAGGTCGTGCGCGGCGCGGCCGGGCTGGTTACGGGCACGGGAGATCCTTCCGCGACGATCAACCTCGTCCGCAAGCGCCCGACGCAGGACCTGAAGGCCAATGTCAGCCTCAACTACGGTTCCTGGGACTATATCCGCGCCGAAGCGGACGTAGGCGGCCCCCTCATCGCCAGCGGCCGGATTCGTGCCCGCGCGGTCGCAGCCTATACCAGCCGCGACAGCTACATCGATTTCCAGCACGACAGCTCGCCCAGTCTATACGGCGTCGTGGAAGCGGACATCACCGACACGACCCGTCTGCGGGCCGGGGTCGATTATCTGAGCACCGACAGCAAGGGCGGCTCCTGGAGCGCGGTGCCGCTGTTCTTCAGCGACGGTTCGCGGACGGACCTGCCGCGATCCTACAGCGCCGCCGCCCGCTGGAACCGCTGGCAGCGCGAGAATACCAATGCCTTCGCCGTGTTCGAGCAGGAAATCGGCCGATGGGTGGCGCGCCTTGCCTACAACCGCCGATGGACCGACACCGAAAGTCTGCTGCTGGCAGGTTCGAACAGCACGTTCTTTCCCGATCGCGAAACGGGGCTTGGGCTCAATGTCGTCAATACATACGGAATATCCCATACCCGTGAGGATTCCTTCGACGGCTATGCAACCGGCCCCTTGCGGCTGTTCGGACGCGATCATGATCTGGTCCTGGGCGTGAACCATTACGACCGCGAGCTGGAAAATGTCGCGACCACGCTGACGCCCGCCTATGGCCTGCCCAGCTTTACCGTGGGCACCACGCGCTACACCGCCTTTCCCAGCATCTTCTCCTGGGACGGGGACGTACCGCGGCCGACGACCATCGATCGCGGCTTCCCATCGAGCACTGATCGTACCCGGCAGACCAGCCTTTACGGTGCGGTACGCCTCAACCCGTTCGACGGACTGAAGGTCATTCTGGGCGGCCGCTATACGGATGTGGACACTACCACCAGAACCTACAGCACATTGGCGGCCAATGCCGGGGACCTGGCCCGGACGGCCAAGAGCGGAGACAACAAGTTCTCGCCTTATGCCGGTATCGTCTGGGATCTGACCCGATCGATTTCCGCCTTCGCGAGCTATGCGCAAGTCTTCACCGTTCAGACCCAGCGCGACATCGACAACCAGCAGCTCGCGCCGCTTACCGGCACGAACTACGAATTCGGCTTCAAGGGCGAATTCTTCGACAAGCGGCTCTATGCGGCGATCAGCGGTTTCCACATGCAGCAGGATAATGTCGCGGAACTGCTTTCGGGTGCCGCGCCGCTGCCGGACGGAAGCACGCCCTATCGCGCGGTCAGCGGGGTAAAGACCTGGGGCGCCGAAATGGAGATCGCCGGTTCGGTGACACCGGACTGGCGGATCGCCGGGGGCTACACGTATGTGCACAGCGAAAACGCCGACGGTAGCCGCTTCTCGCCCGATACGCCGCAGCACTTGGCCAAGCTCAACACGACCTACAAGATCGGCGCTCTCACGATCGGCGGCGGCGGGACCTGGCAGAGCCGCATATATCGCGCCATGCCGATCCCGACCGGGGCGTTCCAGGCGAACGGCCAGCCCGTCACCGCGACCGGCAACGTCGGACAGGGAAGCTATATCCTGATCGACGTGCTGGCACGCTACGACCTTTCGCCGAACGTCAGCCTGGGCGTCAATGCGACGAACCTGTTCGACAAGACTTATTATCGCAACGTGGGCTTCTTCAATTCGGGCTGGTATGGCCAGCCTCGGCGGGTTCTGGCCAATTTGCGCTGGCATTTCTGATCGGGAGCCGCCGGCGGAAAAGGCCTTTTCCTGCCGGCGGCGCCTCAGGAGGGCGTGCTGCGGCGCGCGCCTTCACGGCATCGAAATCCGCTTCGTACTTGTTGCGCATGGTGCCGCAGAGCCGGTCCCATATCGTGGTGTAGCCGCCGTAGTTGCCGGTGAAGTAGCGGTGGTGCTGGTCGTGAAAGGTCGCCGTGATGAACCATTTCGTCGCCCATGTGCGGTTCCACCAGCGCGGCAGGAATTCGTAACCCGAATGCACGTAGAGACCCATTATGATGTTGGTCGGCAGGATCAGCGCCAGGGTGGCTTCGTGGACCGTGAAAACGGTCAGGAACAGCGGAACGAACCCGCCGTTGATGATCGATTCCAGGGGGTTGACCGAAAGCGTGGTCAGCAGGTTCGGCGAAGTCGATTTGTGATGGAGCTTGTGAACCCAGCCATAGACGGGCTCCTTGTGCATCCATCGGTGCAGCCAGTAGAAGTAGGTGTCGAACAGGAAGAAATAGGCGGCGAACTCCAGCGCGACGACCCACCATGCCGCAGGCCCGTGCTGGAAGGAAATCCAGGCTCCGGCCTTGAGCCAGCCCGTCGCGGAGCCGATGATCTTGCCTGAAATGGCAAGGGTCACGATGGCGATCAGGGCTTCGTTACGGAGGATCTTCCATTTGAATCCGCGCGGTTGAATCTTTCTTGCCCTGAAAAAGCCGCTGAGGATCCCGGCGATCACACCGCTGGCGACAAGCGCCCATATCCATAGGGTGAGGGCGTGATCAGCATTGAGAAACGTTCCTGCCATCGGTTCTGATCACACCAGGGCGACGGTGAAGGCGGCAACGTGCGCAAGAATCGCAAGGGCCGCTGCGCAGGCCACGGGGTTTAGGCGAATGGTGTCCATGGCGGTCTCCTGAAGTTCACCGGGCAGGTAATCCGTCGCCCCGGCGCTGATCTCGTTCAGGTGACGCGCCGCGATTGGCGGGCAAACTGTTTTACGTTACGCTTTTCGCGCAATGGTCCAGATCGGCAGAAAAACAGGAAATTGCCCGCTCGCGCACCGTGAACAGGGAGGCTTTGCGTGATCTGGTTGCGCCGCATCCTGATCGAAATGTGGGCGATGGTCGTGTTTGCGGCGATCATCGGTTTCCTTGGGCCTTTCGGGACCTACATGGACGGCGATTTCGCGGCCCGGACCGGGCGCTGGTGGATGCAGCTGATGGGGGCCTATGTGCTCGTCCGCCCCTCCATCCTGCTTTGGCGAACCGTTGCCATCGCCACCGCACTGCCGCTGCGGCCGATGGTCTGTTCGGGCGTATTCCTATCCAGTTTCCCCCTTGCCCTCTTGTGGAGCTGGAGCGCGGATGCCTTCTTTCACAGCCTGAACGGTTTCGCCGGCATCCTGCCCTTTGCCATCCTGAGTGCGATCGGGGTGCTGATCGTGACGGTCTGGGCGCAGCGGGTGGATGACCAGCTTGGCCATGCCTTCGTCAGAAAGGACGCCGAAGGCGCATCGCACCACCCGATCGAAAATCTTGCCCGCCAGCCCAATGCCGAAGCGCTGCCCCTGCCGGAGCAGGAGGACTCTCCGCGTCTCTTGCGCCGCCTCGCGCCGGGATTTCATGGGCCCGTCGTCGCGTTGCAGAGCGAAGATCACTACGTCCGCGTCCATGGGGCATCGGGCAGCGAACTCGTGCTGATGAGACTGCGAGACGCCATCGCCGAGATGGAAGGCCGGCCGGGCGAACAGGTGCATCGCAGCTGGTGGATTGCGGATGGCGGAATCGCTTCGGTGGAAGCCGATGGACGGAGCCGGAGCGTGACCCTGATCAATGGCGCGGTTGCGCCGATCGCGAGAGACTCGGTATCACGGCTGGAGCATAAAGGTTTCCTGACCGGCCAATCCGCCTGAGTCTGAAACGGGTAGTGGTGCATGGCCTTGGCGACCTGAAGCCGGTGCTGCGCCATTTTGAAGCGATAGACCTGTATTTTCATTCGGCCGCTTGTGTGCACCAGGAACGGATGCGCAAAAAATCGAACCTATGCGAATTTTGCAATTGTCGCACACTTCGTAATATCGTATACGATATCTCAATTCAGAGAGAGTAGGAAGAAATTTACATGGCAATTGGTTGGAAGGGTGTATTCCCGGCAGTCACCACGCAGCTCCGTGAGGATCTGTCGATCGATCTCGCCGACACCCAGCGCGTCGTCGACGATCTGATCAACGACGGCGTCACCGGCGTCATCGCGCTCGGCACCGTGGGTGAAAACAACTCGCTCGAATATGACGAGAAGGTCCAGGTTCTCTCGGCCATCGTCGAAGCCGTGAACGGCCGCGTTCCCGTCGTCACCGGCGTTTCCGAGTTCGATACGCGCCGCGCCGTGCGCTACGCGCAGGCTGCCGAGAAGGCCGGTGCCGACGGCCTCATGCTGCTGCCGCCGATGGTCTACGTGACCAAGGCGCATGAACTCGTCGCCCACTTCAAGGGCGTTGCCGAGCAGACCGGCCTGCCGATCATGCTTTACAACAACCCGCCCGCCTACCGCACCGTGATCGACAAGGACGTCCTTGCCGCTCTGGTCGATGTGAAGAACATCGTCGCGGTCAAGGAATCGGCGCCTGATACCCGCCGCTTCACCGATTTCCGCAACGAGTTCGGCGATCGCTACACCCTGTTCGCGGGCCTCGACGACGTGGCGCTCGAAGGTCTCTACCTCGGTGCGCAGGGCTGGGTTTCGGGCCTCACCAACGCCTTCCCGAAGGAATCGGTGGAACTGGTCCGCGCCTTCGAGCGCGGCGACCATGCCAAGGCCATGGAAATCTATCGCTGGTTCATGCCGCTGCTCCACCTCGATGCCGAGCATGACCTCGTCCAGTCGATCAAGCTGGCCGAGCAGGTCATGGGCCGCGGTTCGGAACGCGTCCTGCCTCCGCGCTACGTGCTCGAAGGCGCGCGCCGTGCGGAAGTGATCGCGATGGTCGAGAAGGCCGCCGCCACCCGTCCCGACCTGACGGTCGCGGCAGCAGCCTGAGGGAGCGTCGATGCGGCACACATTCTTCTGCATCGACGGTCATACAGCAGGTAACCCCGTCCGCCTCGTGGCGGGCGGGGCTCCGCTGTTGAAGGGCTCCACGATGTCAGAGCGGCGGCAGGATTTCCTGTCGCGCTTCGACTGGATCCGTACCGGTCTCTGCTTCGAGCCGCGTGGGCACGACATGATGTCGGGTGGGTTCCTCTATCCGCCCTGCGATCCTGCCAACGATATCGGCATCCTGTTCATCGAGACTTCCGGCTGCCTGCCGATGTGCGGCCATGGCACCATCGGCATGGTGACGTTCGGGCTCGAACACGGCCTGATCCAGCCCGCGACGCCGGGCAGGCTGCGCGTCGAGGTTCCGGCGGGCGTGATCGAGATCGCCTACGAGACCGAGGGGCAGAAGGTCACTTCAGTGCGTATCACCAACGTCCCCGCCTATGTCGCCGAGCGCGGCATCGAGGTGGACGTGGAAGGCATCGGCCCGCTCACGATCGACGTGTCCTACGGCGGCAACTACTACGCCATCGTCGAGCCCCAGGGCAATTATACGGGTCTGGACGACCTCGGTGCCTCGCGCATCATCGAGCTTTCGGGGCGTATCCGCGAAGCTGTGCGCGCGAAGTACGAGCCGGTTCATCCGCTCGATTCGACCATCCGCGGCGTCAGCCACGTGCTCTGGGCCGACAAGCCCAAGCATCAGGGCGCCGATGGCCGCAATGCGGTGTTCTACGGCGACAAGGCGATCGATCGCAGTCCCTGCGGCACCGGCACCTCGGCGCGTATCGCGCATCTTCACGCCACCGGCCGCCTGAAGCAGGGCGAGAGCTTCGTCCACGAAAGCTACATCTGCAGCCGCTTCATCGGCCGCGTCGAGCAGGAAGTCATGCTTGGCGACAAGCTGGCGATCATTCCCTCGATCGAGGGTTCCGCCATTGCCACCGGCTTCAACACAATCTGGATCGACCGGGCCGACCCCTTCTGGGCCGGTTTCCAGGTTACCTGAAGCCGGGCGGGAGAGGGGACCCCCGCGCGATCCTCTCCCGCCTTCAGCCTTTCGCCCGCTCCAGCGGCACCACGAAAGGCAGCGGTCCGGCCATGTCGACATGGCTGGTCACGCCGTAGACCGCGCGAAGGCGCTCCGCCGTGAGCACGTCCCGAGGCGCGCCATCGGCAACGAGCTTGCCGTCATCCACCAGCAGCAGCCGGTCGCAGTAGCGCGCGGCCATCGTCAGATCGTGCAGCACGGCGACCACCAGCTTGCCGTCATGCGCCTCGCGCGCGAGCAGGTCCATGACGTCGAGCTGGTGTCCCGGATCGAGCGAAGCCAATGGCTCGTCGACCACCAGTGCCGGGGCGCCTACCGCCAGCGCGCGGGCCAGCATGGCGCGCGCGCGCTCGCCGCCGGAAAGTTCGGTGGCCACGCGCGCGGCAAGCCCGGTCACGTCGGCGCGGGCCATGGCCTCCTGCACGGCCAGCCGGTCCGCTTCCGAAATTCGGGACATCGGGCCAAGGTGCGGCAGCCGCCCGAGCGCGACCAGACGCTCGACCGTGAGCGGCCAATGCAGGGTCTGGCCTTGCGGCAGATAGGCGACCTTGCGGGCAAGGTCATGCGGCTGAAGCCCTGTCAGCGCGTTGCCGTCGATAGTGACATGGCCGCCCGATGCCGGGACGAAACCCAGCATGGCACGAACCAGCGTGGATTTTCCGGCGCCGTTGGGGCCGATCACGCCCACCAGTTCTCCGGGCCTGAGCGTGGCGGTGACCTGACGCAAGACTTCGCGGCGGGCCAGGCGGACCTCAAGGTTCTCGATGGCGATGGTCACCACAGGCGGCGCTCCCGAAGCAGGTGGAAGAGGAAGACCGGAACGCCGAGGAAGGCGGTGACGACGCCCAGCTTGAGTTCCGCATCGCTGGGAATGAGGCGCACCAGGATATCCGCGCCGGTCAGCAGGACCGCGCCGCCCAGCATGGAGGGCAGCAGCAGCGCGGAAGGGCTGCGGTCGGTCATGGGACGCACCAGATGCGGAACGATCAGGCCGACGAACCCGATCGCACCCGATACCGCCACCGCGCCGCCCACGCCGATCGCCACGCCCAGCATCAGGCGGCGCCGGGTGCGGCGCAGGTCCACGCCCAACGAGCGCGCGCCGTCCTCACCCAGCGAAAGCGCGTCCAGCGCGCGCGGATGGGCCAGCAGCAGTGCCGCACCGACGACGATGCAGGGCAGGGCGATCCAGACGTGGTCTATCGTGCGGTTCTCGATCGAGCCGAGAAGCCAGGACATGATCTCCATGGCCGCGAAGGGATTGGGCGAGAGATTGAGCGCCAGGCTGATTCCCGCGCCCGCCAGAGTGGAGACCGCGATGCCCGCAAGGATAAGGCTCAGCGGGCTTTCCGAACGTCCGGCCAGGGCGAAGAGCAGGCCGATGGCGACAAGGCCCATGAGGATCGACAGGATCGGCAGCATGACCGGGCTCCATTCGGAAATCCCGAAATAGAGCGCGATCACCGCGCCTAGTGCAGAGGCGTTCGACGCACCCAGCACCGAGGGTTCGGCCAGCGGATTGCGCAAGTAGCCTTGCAGGACGGCGCCCGAAAGGCCCAGCATGGCGCCGACCATCAGTCCGATCACGGTGCGCGGCAGGCGCAAGTCGAACAGGATGGCGCGGGCGACCCGGTCTTCGCCTCCGCCTCCGTAGCCGAACAGCGCCGCGACGATCCGCTCCGGCCCCAGCGCCACCGGGCCGAGCCCGAACGAGGCCAGCGTCACCAGCACGAGACCCAGAAGCAGAAGGGGGACGAGCGCCGGATGGCGGGATGGAGCAGGATTGGGGCTCTGCACGAAAACCTCGCATGGGATCAGTTGCCCCGTCACGCTTGTGTCCCGGGTCCGTGTTGTTAAAAAGCCCATGCCATGGGCACCGGAAAAATCCATCGATATGTTCGTCTTGTCCCCTGTCTCGCGGCGTGCATCGCGCTAGCGGCCATGGGCGGTCCCATTTCGTCCGCGGATACCTTGCCTGCCGGGACAGGGGCCGAGACAGGGAACGTCGCCCCGCCGCGCAGGATCGTCTCGCTCAATCTTTGTGCGGACCAGCTGCTGGTGGCTCTGGCGGATCGCAGCCAGATCGCGGGCCTGACCCGCTATGCCTCCGATCCGAACATGTCGGACGTGGCCGGGGCGGCGGCAAGCCTTCCCGTCTTCGGCGGAGCGGCGGAAGAAGTGCTGGCGGCCGATCCCGATCTGGTGATCGGCATGCCCGCGCGCCGCAATCCGGCCATAGCCGTTCTCAAGAAGCAGCAGTATCGCTCCCTCGATCTCAAGTCCGCGCATGACTATGAGGGCATCCTGAAATCGATCCGCGACGTCGCCCGTGCGGTGGGCCATCCAGAGCGGGGCGAGGCGCTGATCGCGCGCATGAATGCGCAGCTTGCCCGCCTGCCGAAGGGCAGTAGCGGCAAAGTGGCGGCCTATTACCAGCGGCGCGGCTATCTCACCGGCACAGGCACGCTGATCGACGATCTGATGACCCGCGTCGGGCTCGTCAATCTGGCCGGAAAGCTCGGAAAGCCTTCGCTCTCGCAAATGAGCCTGGAGGAAATGGTGGCGGCGCAGCCGGACTTCATCGTCATCGACAGCGCGACGCAGAAAGTGACCGACCAGGGGACAGAGATGCTGCACCACCCGATCCTGCGCGGCATTCCGCGTATCGCCATTCCCCAGGCGTGGACGGTCTGCGGCGGCCCCGCCTATGTGAAGGCGGCAAGGGCCATGGCGGCGCAAGTCAACGCTCGCTGACCTGCGCGCGCCAGTCCAGCCGGGCCTGCCATCCCTTTCGCTCCAGCTCCGGCCTCACGTCCGGCTCTTCCGGGTGGCCGATGCAGAGCAGCGCGATCAGGCGCCAGTTGCGAGGCACTTCCAACAGCCGGGTAACATGGGCGGGATCGACCACCGAAACCCAGCCGAGGCCGAGGCCGCGCGCACGAGCGGCCAGCCACAGCGTATGGATCGCCAGTACCACCGAAAAGCCCCGCGTTTCCGGCATCGTCGCGGCGCCGAGGCCGCTTCCCGCACTGGCGGCATCGTCGCAGAATACCGCGATCACTTCCGGGGCTTCGCGCATGCCGTGGAGCTTCAGCGCGGCATAGGCGGCGCGGCGGTCGGCAGGCATGGCCGCTCCGGCGCGCGCGATTTCGCTATCGGCATGGCCTGCCAACTTTTCGCGCAAGTCCGGCGAGCGCACGCGCACGAAGCGCCAGGGCTGCGAATTGCCGACCGAGGGCGCCAGCTGCGCTGCCTCCAGCAGTTCGGCCACCAGCTCTTCGCCCAGCGGATCGCGGCGGAAATGGCGCACGTCGCGGCGCCAGGCCAGCAGCTCGGCCAGTTCGTGCTGAAAGTCGGGACCGAACTGCGGCGCCATGCCTAGAATTCGATGCCCGCCTGCGCCTTCACGCCGGAGCGGAACGGGTGCTTCACCAGCGTCATTTCGGTGACGAGGTCAGCAGCTTCCATCAGCGCTTCCGGGGCATTACGGCCGGTGACGAGCACATGCTTCATCTCGCCGCGCGCAGTCAGCACTTCCAGCACTTCGTCAAGCGGCAGGTAATCGTAGCGCAGCACGATGTTGAGTTCGTCCGCCAGCACCATGTCATAGGCCGGATCGGCGACCATGCGCTTCACTTCCTCCCACGCCTCGCGCGAGAGTTCGATGTCTCGCGCACGGTCCTGCGTGTTCCAGGTGAAGCCTTCGCCCATCGGCTTGAATTCGACCTGATCCGGGAAGGCATCGAAGACCACCTTCTCGCCGGTGGTCATCGCGCCTTTTACAAACTGGACGACGCCCACTTTCTTGCCGTGGCCGATGGCGCGCACCACCATGCCCAGCGCGGCGGTGGTCTTGCCCTTGCCCTTGCCGGTGTGGACGATCAGCAGGCCCTTTTCGACCGTTTTTCCGGCCATGATCTTGTCATGCGCGGCCTGTTTCTTCTTCATCTTCTCGGCGTGCTGTTCGTCGGTACGCTGCACCATGGTCATGCTCCTGAGAGGGCCGCGAGCGTCAGGCCCGCACTGTTCGATCGGGGTTTCCAAAGCCCGCGCTCCAGCGCCTCGGCAAGGCGCGCGGCGGTTTCGCGCAAAGCGGCGGGGTTGGCCTCCGCCATGAAGTCTCGCACCGCCTCGTCTTCGATAAACGCGGCGTGGACGGCGTCGAAGTGGTGGTCCTTCACCGCATGGGTCGTGGCGGCGAAGGCAAAGAGGTAATCGACCGAGGCAGCGATCTCGAACGCGCCCTTGTAGCCGTGGCGCATGACGCCAGCGATCCACTTGGGATTGGTGACCCGCCCGCGCACGATGCGGCCGATCTCATCCTCCAGCGTGCGGACCACCGGGCGTTCCGGGCGGCTGTGATCGTTATGATAGCTGATCGGCGCGCGGCCCTTCAGATGTTCGACGGCGGCGGCGATGCCGCCTTCGAACTGGTAGTAGTCGTCGCTGTCGAGCAAGTCGTGCTCGCGGTTGTCCTGGTTCTGGACCACGGCATCGACCGAGGCGAGCCGTGCGGCGAAAAGGCCGCGCTCGGCATCGCCCTCCACGCCGCCGCCATAGGCGTAACTGCCCCAATCGAGATAGACATCGGCGAGATCGCCGCGCTCGTGCCAAATCTTTTCGTCGATCATGGCCTGAAGCCCGGCGCCGTAGGCCCCCGGTTTCGATCCGAACACGCGGGCGCCGGCGCGGCGGGTGGCCTGTATTTCGGCCTCGCCATCTTCGACCAATTTCGCGGTCTCGGCGCGGTGGCGCTCGGCGGCGGGGTTGTCGCCCAGCGGTTCGTCGAGCGCCATCACCGCGCGCGCGGCGCTGTCGATCAGGTCGATCTGTTCGGGGAAGGCATCGCGGAAGAAGCCGGAGACGCGCAAGGTCACGTCCACGCGCGGGCGGCCGAGTTCGGCCACGGTCATCACCTCGAAGCCGACCACGCGGCCCGAAGTCCAGTCCCAGCGGGGGCGCACGCCCATCAGCGCAAGGGCCTGCGCGATGTCATCGCCGCCGGTACGCATATTGGCGGTGCCCCATGCGGAAAGGGCCACGGCCTTGGGGTACTCGCCCTCGCGCTGGAGATAGTCCTCCACCAGCAGGTCGGCGGATTTGCGGCCGAGTTCCCAGGCGACGGCGGTGGGCACGGCGCGGGTGTCGACCGAGTAGAAATTGCGGCCTGTGGGGAGCACATCCGGCCGCCCGCGTGTAGGCGCGCCGGAGGGGCCGGGCAGCACGAAGCGACCGTCGAGTCCGGCCAGCAAGGCTTCGGCCTCGCGCGGGCCGCACAAATCGATGCGGGGGGCGAGATCGGTGCGGATAGCGTCGAGGACGGCGAGGCTCTTGTCTCCCGCTCCGCTCATCCTGAGCTTGTCGAAGGATGCTGGCGCGGCGCTGTGGTCCTTCGACAAGCTCAGGACGAGCGGGGTTTGGGTTGTTTCGCTGACCCATTCCGCTGCCAGGAGTTCGAGCCGTTCGACGGTGTCGCCGTGCGTGCGCCAGGGTTCATCCGACACCGCCGCCAGCGCTTCTGGCCGCGCACCATCCCAGCGATCACCCATCCGGCAGTCGAGCGGATCGAAATCCAGCCCGAAGTCCTCTGCTATTGCCCGCAGCAGCGAGGCCTGTCCGGCATGGTCATAGCCACGCGGCGTGCGGGCCAGCGCCACCAGCAAGTCGCGCCGCAAGCGGCCCTCGGGCGACTGCGTGAAGACATGCAGCCCGTCGCGGATCTGCAATTCCTTCAACTCGCAGAGGTAGTTGTCGATGACCGAAAGCGCATCGTCATCGTCACCACTGGTTCCGGCGTCACGGTCGAGACCATGGCTGCGCGCCAGATCGAGAATGTCGCGCCGCAGCCGGTCGAGACGGCGCGGGTCCATTCCGGCGGCGAGGTAGTATTCGTCCACCAGCGCCTCAAGCTGCTTTAGCGGGCCGTAAGTCTCGGCGCGGGTCAGCGGCGGGGTGAGGTGATCGACGACCACCGCGCCGATGCGGCGCTTGGCCTGCGTGCCTTCGCCGGGGTCGTTGACGATGAAGGGGTAAAGCTGCGGCAGCGGCCCGGCGCAAATCTCCGGGAAGCACGCGCGCGAGAGCGAGATGGCCTTGCCGGGCAGCCATTCCAGATTGCCGTGCTTGCCGACATGGACCACCGCCTGCGCGCCGAAATCCTGCGCCAGCCAGACGTGGAAGGCGAGATAGGCGTGCGGCGGCGGCAGGGCCGGGTCGTGATAGCTGGCCTTGGGATCGATGTTGTAGCCGCGCGCGGGCTGCACGGCGACGGCGAGATTGCCGAAGCGGTGTACCGGCAGGCGGAATGCGCCGTCCCGCACGAAGGGATCGGCGGATGGCTCGCCCCAGCGCTCACTCATGGCCTCCCGCGCGCTTTCGGGCACCATTGCAAAGGCGGTTTCGTAGGCCGAAAGCGGCAGCGAAACTTCACCCGCACGGTCCAACGATGTGAGGTCGTTGGTCACCCCGCCGGTCATGACGCGCATCAGCGCGGCGCCGTCCTTTGGTGCTTCGCCGGTGTCATAGCCCGCCTCGGCCAGCGCGGCGATGATCGCGGCGGTGCTGGCGGGGGTGTCGAGGCCGACGCCGTTGCCGATGCGCCCGTCGCGGTTGGGGTAGTTCGCCAGCACCAGTGCGACGCGGCGCTCGGCGGATGCAGTGCGGCGCAGAATCGCCCAGTTGGCGGCCAGATCGGTGACGAAGGCCACCCGGTCCGGCGCGACGCGCGGGACGACGATGCCGCACTGGGTCACTTCGTCGAAGCGTTCGGCGGCCTTGAAGGCGACGGCGCGGGTGAACAGGCGGCCGTCCACTTCGGGCAGCGCCACATTCATGGCGAGATCGCGCGGGCCAAGGCCGCGTGCGGCGCCTTGCCACTCGCTTTCCTCGACGCCCGCGAAGGCGACTTGCAGGATCGGGCAGTCCGCCTTCTCCAGCATGCCCGGCTTGCGATCGTCGCCCGCCGAGGAGGACGCGAAGCTGGTGGCATTGACGATCACGTCGGGCGCTATCTCGCCCAGCAATCCGCCCAGCCAGTCCACCGCGAAAGGCTCTCGCAAGGCGCGGACGTGGACGGCGGCGACGTTGAAGCCGCGCTCCTGCAGCGCGGCGATCATGGCGTCGACGGCGTCCAGCGTGCCCGCGATCATGAGCGCGCGGTAGAACACCAGCAGGGCGAGCGGGCGGCCTTGGGTCCAGCCTGCCTGCACTTCGGCAAGCCCGGCGCGCTCGGTGCCCGCAAGGTAGAGCCCGGCATCTGCCACGGGCACCGGATCGTCTGGCTCGCCTGCATCGTGGCCGATGGTCCGCGCGGCAGTGCGCAGGAACGACAGGGCATTGGCCATGCCGCCCTGCCGCAGATAGTCGCGCATCCGCTCGCGCAGTTCGGCGGGCAGGGTGGAGGCGCGGTCGAGAGCGGGATCGGCCTCTCGCCCGTCGGCAATGGCGGCGAAGGCAATGCCGTTCTCGCGCGCGACGCGGGCGATCTCGTCGATGCCGTAGCCCCAGTAGCTCTTGCCGCCGAGCAGGATCACGCAGACGAACTTGGCCTTGGCGATCACCTTTTCGACATAGAGGTCGATCGAATAGGGGTGGCACAGTTGCAGCAGGTTGGCGAGGCGAATGCTGGGTGCGCCTTCGGGCATGCGCGCCGCCGCGCCCGCGAAGCAGGCGAGTTCGCTGTCCGCCACGGTGAGGATCACCATGTCGCCGGGAGACTGGTCGAGGTCGATCGCCTCCTCGCCGTTGGAGATCGTCCCCGGCGTGGCGGAGAGCAGGTGCATCAGGCGTCTACAGTACCGAGAACCCCGACAAGCCCCGCCTCGATGGCAGCGCGGTCCAGCCCCTTCTGGCCGATGACGATCAACTGGGTGCGGCGCACTTCCTGCGGCAGCCATGCGCGGTCGTAGAAGTGCTGGATGCGCGGGCCCACGGCCTGCACGACAAGGCGGCTGGGCTTGCCGCCGACGGCGACCATGCCCTTCACGCGCAGAATGTCGTGCTCTGCGATAAGGTCGTTCAAACGGGCGAGAAGCGCGTCGAGATCGACCACATCGCCACCAGAGACGACGAAGCTGTCGAAATCGTCATGGTCGTGATCCTCGTCCAGCCCGTCGATGTGCGAGGGGCGGGAATCGAGATCGTCCTCCGCCGCGGCAGTGATGCCCAGCAGCGCGGCGATATCGACCGCGCCGTGATCGGCGCGCACGATCTTCACGCCGGGGCGCGTCTCGGCTAGCACCAGCGTCTCGACATGGGCGAGGGCATCGGCGTCGACGAGGTCGGTCTTGTTGAGCACTACCATATCGGCGCAGCCCAGCTGTTCCTCGAACAGTTCTTCCAGCGGGCTTTCGTGGTCGAGCATCGGATCCGCCGCGCGGGCCGCTGCCAGCGCGGCTTCGTCGGTGGCAAAGCGGCCCGCGGCAACCGCATCGGCGTCGATCAGCGCGACCACGCCGTCAACGGTGGCGCGGGTGCGGATGTCGGGCCACTGGAAGGCCTTCACCAGCGGCTTGGGCAGGGCAAGGCCGCTGGTTTCGATGACGATGTGATCGGGCTTGTTCTCGCGGTCCAGCAGCTTCTGCATGGTCGGCAGGAAGTCGTCGGCGACGGTGCAGCAGATGCAGCCGTTGGCCAGTTCGACGATATCGTCTTCCGGGCAGGCTTCGTCGTTACAGCCCTTCACCAGTTCGCCGTCGACGCCGACATCGCCGAACTCGTTGATGATCAGGGCAAGGCGGCGGCCCTTGGCGTTCTGCAGCAGGTGGCGGATCAGCGTGGTCTTGCCGGCGCCAAGGAAGCCGGTGATGACGGTGGTGGGAACTTTGCTCATGTATCGTCTCCCGCGCGCCAGCGACCTGAAACGGCGGGGCTTTCCGCCGCGAATGCGGCGATGGCGGCGCGCCGGATCGGACCGGCGCACGGGCGCCCGACACGGCATGCCGCTGCGGCCCCGGCCGCATGCATCACGTCGCTCAGACGGAAGAGTTACCGTGCCTTGGCCATCCCCTGGACCCGGGCAAGAGCGACATCGACGCAGGCAGGTTTCCTGGCTCGCGGGTCACGGCACGATGCACGGCCTTCCCAGGCCTCGCATGACTTAGCGTCCGGCCCAGTGGCTGCAGCGGAGATCCTTGTCCCGCCGCGATGTGCATCGCGCTCGCCGCTTACAGTTGCAGGGACAGCCCCGGATTCGAGCAAACTCTGAAGGGAGAAGCTCTACCGTGTTCCCGTATTAAGCCCCTTGCGGGGCACCGGCGCGATCTTTGCCGAAACGCCTTCGCGTTCCGACCACCGGCGATTAGCTGGGCATGCTTTCGCTCGCAAGCCCCAGCGACTGCAATCGCCAGGTGCGGTTGAAGGAGAGCACCGCGCGCGAGAGCGGCGCCACATCGACGGCAAGCGTCGCGCGCAAGGGCAAGCCGAGCGCGTGGGAGAGGGCGGCGCGGACGATCATCGGATGGGTGATGGCGCAGACCGGCCCGTCGAAGGCGGCAACCTCGTCCAACCATGCGCCGACGCGCCTGCGCGCCTGTTCCATGGCCTCGCCGCCGGGCACGCCCTGGGTCGGATCTGCCAGCCAGCGTTCCATCGATCCCGGTTCGGCGCTTTCGATGTCCGCGAAACTGCGGCCGGTCCATGCACCGTGAGAGAGATCGGCGAGGGCGGCCTGTTCCTGCGTCGCCAGCCCCATCGCGGCAGCGGTCTCGGCAGCTGCGCGGGCGGGGCTGCGATGCACTGCGATGCGAAAGCGGTCCGGCAAAGCCGCGCGCGCGGCGTCGCGGGCACCGGTGGGATCGAGCGGCTCCGCAGGGTTCGGGAAGCGACCCTCGCGGTTCGATGCCGTGGCGGCGATGGAGATCAGCAGGAGGGTCGTCGCCAAGCGTAAATTCCGTGAGATCGTTGACGCCGCGCCCCGCGCAGTCCTAAGGAAGCAGTGTCGAGTATCGAAGAAGCCGGTGAGAATCCGGCGCGGTCGCGCCACTGTAATCGCACGGGAACCATCCCGTCGAGAGCCAGACCTTCCTTGTCGGCAACAGGTTTTCCGGGGACGCGCAATCCCGCCAAGGAGCATGACAATGGCTGTTTCCGCCGCAGTTTTCGATGATACCTTCATTCCGGTCGAAGGCGCAGGCGCCATCCCGCTGGAGGATATCGCGCCCTGGGCCGTGCTCGGCACGCTGCTGGCGGTGATCTTCATCTATTTCGTCAGCACCGAACAGGGCGCCTTTTCGCTGTTCCAGGGCATGTACGTCCACGAATTCGTGCATGATGGACGCCATCTCCTCGGTTTTCCCTGCCACTGAGATAACCCATGACCAGAGATCTGCTGTGGCGCGGGATGCTTGCCGGCATCCTGGGCGCCCTTCTGGCCACGCTGTTCGCGCGCGGTTTTGCCGAACCCCAGATCGACCTTGCGATTGGTTATGAGGAGAGCCATTCCGCGCCCGCTCCCCAGGCCGCTCCCGAGCATGCCGGAATGGCGCATGGTGAGCCCAAGGAAGAGGAACTCGTCAGCCGCGATACCCAGAAGGGCGCGGGGCTGGTGACGGCGCTGGCGCTCTATGGCGCTGCTGTCGGCGGTATCTTCTCGCTCGTCTTCGCCTATGGCTATGGCCGGATGGGCCATCTCGGGCCGCGCAGTTTCGCGCTGCTTCTCGCGGCGCTCACATTCGTGCTCGTAGTCGTGGTGCCGGCCATCAAGTATCCGCAGACGCCGCCTGCGGTAGGCAAGCACGAGACCGTGGCGCTGCGTACGGCCGCCTACTTCGGCATGATCGCGCTGTCGCTTGGCGCGGCCGTGGTCGCGGCCCGCATCCGCAGCGTCATGGCGCGTCCCGGTCGCGGTTTCGATGCAACGCTGCTGGGTATCGTGATCTATCTGGGGCTGGTCGGCCTGGGTCAGTTCCTGCTGCCAACGATCAACGAAGTCCCCGCCGATTTCCCGGCCGTGCTCCTCTGGAAGTTCCGCGTGGCCTCGATCGGGACGCAGCTGGTGCTCTGGACGACGATCGGGCTGGCCTTCGGGCTCTGGGCTGAGCGCGTTCTCAGACGATCGAAATCGCGTTGAAATAAAAGGTTGCGGCCTGAACTTCCGAGGTCTTGGAAGGATCAGGCCTTGACGGTCCGGCGTAGCGGGGCGCGGCTCATCTCGTTCCCCGCCTGCGTGGTTTTCTGAAGGATCGTCAGGAAGATATCGCGCTCTTCTGCGGTGAGATGGCAGATCAGATCGTCCTGCACCTTGTCCACCCAGGGGCTTGCCGCGTCCAGGACGTTGCGCCCCTGATCGCTCAGCATGAGCACGCGCGCGCGCCGGTCGGCCGGGCTGACCTCGCGATCGACCAGGCCTTTCTGCACCAGCCTGTCGATTACTCCGCCGATCGTCACACGATCATAGGCGATCATGCCCGCCAGGGTCTGCTGGTCCAGTCCGGGATGGTCGCGCAGGGTCAGCAGGGCGGCATATTGGACGGCGGTGAGGTCTATTCCGGCCTCGGTCATGCGCGACGTGAAACGGGCAACGGAAATCTGTTGCAGGCGGCGGATCAGGTGTCCGGGCATAGTCTCTAGGTCGCTCATGGAGCCACCTAGCGCGAGAACCGCCGCCTGCTCAAGATGCTCTTATGCGGGAACGGCCTGCTCGCGGGTTTCGGTGGCAATCCGCGGGGCCTGATCGTTGAGAATGGCGCCGAAGAAGGCGGCCAGTTCGCCATGGGCACCAAGCGGCAGGACCTGCGCGATATACTGATCGGGACGGACGATCACCATGCAGCCCTCTTCGCGGTCAATCCCGCGCATGGCGTAAATGTCGCCCGCCTTCGGATCCGCGCAGAAGGCCTTCTCGTAGTCGCGCAGGCCGAACTTGCCCTTGCGCGGCCAGAGCAGGCCGGGAAGCTCGTCCATCGACAAGGATTGGTGCGATTGCTGGAACACCGCGCGCAAGTCGAACACGGCGTCGCTGTCGGCGCCTGCGGGCGTGTGGCGGCGCAGTGGCGAGGCAGGGTCCGTCTCAAGGAAGCGGCACAGCGCGCCGATGGATCCGCCCGAAGCCAACCCGTCTTTCCCGGCGAACAGATAGATCCGCCAGCGTCCGTCAGCTTCCGCCACATGACCCAGTTGCATCGGTCTGGCGTCTGCGAGCCGCACGACCGGCGCGGAATGGAAACGCATCCCGACAGGCAGGCCGGGTGCCAGATGCTGGTGCGCCCCATTGCCGGTCAGCGCCGAGGGGCAATAGCGCGTAGCGGTGCCGGCCGTGAAGCGGCCCTGCTTGATGAAATAGCGCTGGAACTCGGCGGGATCGACGCCGTCCTCTTCCTCGGAGCTTTTAGGCTTGGCGCTGAACATCTTGGCGAATTCGCGGTCGAAATCGATGAGTACCCCGGCGATCGCCTGTCGCTCGGCCGAGTAGGTGTGCAGCAATGCCGGTTCGGCCTGTCCCTGAAGCACGGCGGCGAGTTTCCAGCCGAGGTTGAAAGTATCCTGCATCGATACGTTCATGCCCTGGCCCGCCTTAGGACTATGGGTGTGGCAGGCATCGCCAGCGATGAACACGCGGGGATCGCGGTTCGATTCCTCGCCTGCGGGGACATCGTCGAACTTGTCGCAAAGGCGCTGGCCGATCTCGTAGACCGACCACCAGGCCACTTCCTTCACGTCGAGCACGTAAGGATGGAGGATGCGTCGGGCCGCGGCGATCAGCTGGTCCTGCGTGATGTTCTTCGCCGCGACGCGCTCGTTTTGCCCGAGCTTGTCCAGCTCGATGTAGAGCCGCACGAGATAGCCGCCTTCGCGCGGGATGATCAGGATATTGCCCTCACCGGCGGAATGGATCGCGGTCTTGAGGCGGATATCGGGGAAATCGCTATAGGCCAGCACGTCCATGACGCCCCAGGCCTGATTGGCGGATTCGCCCCGAAGCTCGCGCCCCATGGCCCTGCGGACCTGGCTGCGCGCGCCGTCGCAGCCGACGACATAACGGGCGCGTACGACTTCGATGTGCTCGTACCCCTCGGTGCCGACTGGCCGGAGCCTGACGGTGACCGGCTCGGCCGGGTCGTTCGGAATGCTCAGGTCAACGACCTCCATACCGTAGTCCGGCACGAGGCGGCGCGGCGCATTGCGCATGGCATCGAGATAGAAGTCGTGGACCCGCGCCTGGTTGAGGATGACGTGGGGAAATTCGGAGAGACCGTCTTCCGTGTCGGGAATGCGGCCGTGGCGGGCGATCAGGCGGGAATCGGTCTCGTCCGGCTTCCAGAAGGTGGTTTCATTGACCCAATAGGCTTCGCGGGCGACGCGATCGGCGAAGCCGAAGGCATTGAACATTTCCATCGTCCGGCAGGCGATGCCGTCTGCCTGGCCAAGCGCCAGCGGACCTTCCTTGCGTTCCACGATCCGGGTGCGGATGGAGGGGAACCGGGCAAGCTGCGCGGCGAGGGTAAGACCGGCGGGGCCGCAGCCGACGATCAGGACATCGACGTCGGCCTTCGAGCCAGGTTCGGTATCCGTGGATTCTGCGTCGATTGATTCGGCAAGGGCGGGGTCGCCGGTGCGGAAACCGTTCAGGTGAAATTGCATGCTTCGATCCTCTCCTTGGCGCGCAGGCGGGTGCGCGTCATTCGATATATGTAGTATGCTACATAAAATGATCTGTCAAACAAGACTGAGGTGAGGGCAGATCCTGTCAGGCGGCGGCCTTGTCTCCGGCCGTATCGGTGCCGATCGTGCGATACTTCGCGCGCCTGTAGACGCGCCGACATTGCGCCGCGAAATCCGGCGCGACTTCCTGGCCCCATTCCATGAGGCGCGAGCGGATCCTTTGCAGGCGATTGGCCGAGGCGGACTGGAATACCAGTTGCCGGTAGATGGCCAGAACTTCGGCATGATCGACGATTCGCGTCGGGTCGCAGGTCAGGTCGCCGAAATAGGTATTCACCAGCCGTTCACCGGGGCTGATCCGGCCGGTCGAGACCAGCATGTTGGTGAGGAGCCAGGACAGCCGCATCTTGCTGTCGATGCGGTAGGTTGCGCCTTTCCGCCTCACCCGCACCAGATCCGCGACATCGTCGATGATCAGCGCGCAGTCGGCCGCGCAGTGGCCATGAAGCGCTTCGAGATCGCGATCGATTCGACCATCGGCATCCAGCATAAGCACCTCAACCGGCTCTCCGCTCGGCAATTCGGCCAGGCCGCCCGCAAGATCGCAGGGCATGATCGTGACGAGGTCCGCAACGCCGTAACGCAAGAGATTTTTCTCAATCCAGGCAATGCGTTGTTCCACGGACTTGATGGAGCGTCTGGGGCCTCCGGTCATGGGATCGAAAGTATAGACATGACCCGCCTTGCCCGACGATTTCAGGCCCAGCGCGAGGGCGACCGTCGCGGCGCCGAGCGCGGTGCCGACTTCGACGATCAGTCCGCCGCGCTGCGCGGTCTGGTAGATGCGCTGATAGACGCGCGCCGACAGCATGCCGTCGCAAGTGGCGATCAGTTCGGAAAACAGCTCGGTATCGGCACCCTCCAGCATCGGCCTTCTCCCGACATCTGCCGCATAGTCGCTCGAACCGGGGCCCGGGTGCAGGGCTATTGGGGGGTAATACGGGTTAGTCGCTAGGGTCCTGACACTAAGGGAGGGCGTGCAGCAGGCGCAGGCGCGCGATATCCTTGGGGCGACCGAAGCTTGCGAACAGCGCCATCAGTTCCTCACGGTCGGGGGCATGGAGCACTTCCCCGGCGATCCCGAAGGCTTGCCGGGTGCGCAGGCTTACCGGCAACCACTTGCCGTCATGACACAATTTCAGGTCTGCCATGAATTCGACGTCCAGCGGATTGTCGCGCCAGGTTGCAAACAGTGCCGAATGAAACTTTCCGTCAGGGAGGCCGGGCGATGCAGGAAGGTCCAGGCGGGCAAGCACACGGCGCGCATCGTCGAGGCCGAGCAGCACATCCACGTCCTTGACCACGATCGGCCCCGCGCCGTGAAGGGCGGCAGCGGCACTGCCGATGATCCACCAGTCTCCCTTCGCGTCTGCCATGGCTTGCGCCACTTCACGCAGCGTTTCGCGAAGATTCGCTTCCAGGTTCATGGTCGCCGTTTCCGGGACATGTCCTCGCGTCAGATTTCGTATTCGAGCTGCCAGGCATTTGACGGTTCGCGGGCGGCGTTCGCTGCGCCGGAACGGCGGCTTGTCATTTCCGCGTGCAACTTGCGAATCATGTTGCTGCCCGCATGGGTGAGCAGGCCGGGCACGAACCCGTGCAGCATCGTCCCCAGCCCGGCGACGACCATCCTCAGGCCGAAGCGATTGGCCACGACCCAGTGCTCGGCATAGCTTTCATTCACCGCGTGGGGATGTTCGACGAAGAGTTGCTTGAACATGCAGGCATCCTTGTTGCTTGACGCGAGCGCGCAGTTAGGCGCGCGCCCGCAACTGGATCAAGCGGTGGGCGGATAAGGATGATGGCCGAAGACCCACTGTGTCTGCGGACGGGTATCTTCGCCGAAGAGCAGGACCTGGGCGCGGTGGCCTTTCATGCCGACCTGATGGGCTGCATCGATCGCGCGGTTGATGGCGGCCCGCTGGTTTTCGAAGGCGGCAAGGAATACGCCGTGGAGGCTCACTGCCCAGTCGAGGCCTTTGCGGACGACGTGAAAATCGCTCTGGGGCATGGGTCGCTTTTCCTTTCCCGTTCATGAGGCGAGGCCGCTGGATGGAAATCCGCGCGAGCCCGCCGATTAATCCCGATCTGCCGCATGGCGCGGCGCTGGTATTGCGGAAAGCTCGTGATCGGCTTTCATTCTCAACCTATTTAATTGAGAATTGTTCGTCAAGCCGGTGGATCACGAATATGGGCGCCCCGGCGATGAGTGACCATGAACCTGCGGTGAAGCGAATGGCCTGCAGGCGGCAGCGCAAATGTAGAAACGAAGCCGATATTTGATGTCTGATGCAGCGGTTTCGCGAAACTCGAACCGCGCGGCTGCGTTGTCGCAAGGTGATGGAAGAGTTCGGGGCGCCGGGTTTCAGAGACCGGACGTCCCGCGTTTCAGTTGGGAGCGGCTAAAGTGAGCATTTACGCAAGACCGGCAGTTCAGATCCGAAGCGTCGCGTTGCCCGAAGAAAGAATCGCGGCAAGGCGCGAGAAGGGCGAGGGATCGGTGCTTCAGGTCCGTCTTCTGGCGGAGGCAGTACGCGCTGCCGGGCAGTTCCAGCGGTCTGCGCTGGGACACATGGATCATGAGAACTGGCTGGACCGGGTGAAGTCCGACGGACAGCGGCTGGCCGATCTTCTGAAGCAGATGGGTTTCACCCCGAACACCGATCGCAGTTCGCCTGGGACCCGGAACCCGGCCTGAACGCACGGTAATTGCAACCTTTATGAGGTGCGTTACGTTGCAGAGCCCATAGCAGGGAGAGGCATATGACGGCTCCGCGCGAAAGCAAGACGACGATCGGCGAACACAGGCTCCACCCGGACACCCTGATGCTGAACTACGGCTACGACCCCCTTCTTTCGGAAGGTGCGGTCAAGCCGCCGGTCTTTCTCACTTCCACTTTCGTTTTCCCGAGCGCCGAAGAAGGGCGTGACTTCTTCGACTATGTCGCCGGTCGCAAGGAACCGCCGCCGGGGCAGGGCCGGGGGCTGGTCTATTCGCGCTTCAATCACCCCAATAGCGAGATCGTGGAAGACCGCATGGCGGTCTACGAGGGCGCCGAGGCGGGGGTGCTGTTCTCCTCTGGAATGGGCGCGATCACCACGACGGTGCTGACTTTCGCGCGGCCGGGAGACGTCATCCTCCATTCGCAGCCGCTTTACGGCGGGACGGAAACCTTGCTCGCCAGGACTTTTGCGAACCTCGGCATCAAGGCGGTGGGGTTCAGCGATGGCCTGGACGAGGAAGCCATCGCCCGCGCCGCCAGACATGCGGCAACGCTTGGCCGGATCTCTGTGGTACTGGTCGAAACGCCCGCCAACCCGACCAACAGCCTGGTCGATATCGCGCTTCTCAAGCGGCTCTGCGACGAGATCGGACAGGAGCAGGGGCATCGTCCGCTGCTAGTCTGCGACAATACGCTGCTCGGCCCGGTGTTCCAGCATCCGCTGCGCATGGGCGCCGATATCTCGCTTTACTCGCTCACCAAGTATGTCGGCGGCCATTCCGACCTCGTGGCCGGTGCGGCGCTGGGCTCGGCAAGCCTGATGCGCGAGGTGCGGTTGCTGCGCAGCGCTATCGGCACGCAGCTCGATCCGCACAGTTGCTGGATGCTCGGTCGCTCGCTCGAAACGCTGGGCCTGCGCATGGAGCGCGCGAACGCCAATGCCGCCGCTGCCGCCGGTTTCCTGCGGTCTCACGCCAAGGTGGCAGGCGTGGCCTATCCGCCGTTCTATTCCGAGGGCAGCAAGCAGGCGGAAGTCTTCGCCTCGCAATGCACAGGTGCGGGTTCTACCTTCGCCTTCGACATCGTCGGCGGCCAGCCTGCCGCATTCCGGTTTCTCAACGCGTTGCAGATATTCAAGCTGGCAGTCAGCCTTGGCGGCACTGAATCGCTGGCCAGCCACCCGGCAACGACCACCCATTCCGGTGTACCGATCGACGTGCGCGACCGGATCGGCGTTCTGGAATCGACCATCCGCCTGTCGATCGGCATTGAGCACCCGGATGACATCGTTGCGGATCTGGCTCAGGCTCTGGATGCCAGCTAGAGAAGAGCCGCTAGGTGGCCCAGGGCTAGTGCGGTACCAAGGCACGCGACGGCGGTGCCCAGGCCCAGTTGCACGGGGTTGATCATTTGCCGAAGCGGCAAGGCGAGATCTTGTTCCAGTTTTGCCATGCGCTTGTCTAACCTGCGGAGCGCATGCGGAAGATCGGGAAAATCCTCTGGCTGTGATCGCATGCGGCTATGACCGAAGGCATGAGCTATCTTTATCCCGCTCCTTCCGTGGGATAGAGCCTCGCGCTTGAAGTTTTGACATTGGATTACGGGTGATCACCGAGTTGAATGGCAGTGGAAATCGCCCAGCTGCACGCGGGCTGTTCATCGCGACCGTGCTGGTGGGCAGTTTCCTCCTGTTCCTTGTCCAGCCCATGGTCGCGCGCATGGCCTTGCCCCGGCTGGGAGGGGCGCCGAACGTCTGGAACAGCGCGATGCTGGTCTATCAGGCGCTGCTGCTTGCGGGCTATGCCTACGCGCACATGCTGGGCCGCTTGCCGCTGCGCAGGCAGGCTCTCGTTCACATTGGTGTCCTGCTGCTGGCGGGGCTGACGCTGCCGGTCGGCCTTGCAGGTCTGACACAGCCCCAAGGCCTTTCGGAAGTTCTCTGGGTGCCCCTCCTGCTGGGCCTGAGCATCGGCCCCGTTTTCTTTGCCGTTTCCGCGCAGGCTCCGCTGATGCAGCGCTGGTTTGCCGCCGACCCTTCGGCCGGTCAGCCCTGGGCGCTCTACGCCGCTTCCAACCTCGGCAGCTTTGCCGGATTGCTCGCCTATCCGCTGCTGGCAGAGCCTTTGCTGACCTTGCATCGTCAGAGCCTGGCATGCTCGATCGGCTTTGGCCTGCTCGTCCTGCTGGTCGTTCTGGCTGCGGCGAGCCGCCGAAACCTGCCTTCCACGCCCAGGTCTGAAGTGCATCCCGATGCAGCAGCGAGGGTCGGTTGGCGAAGGGTGGCTCTCTGGCTTGCGCTCTCGGCGGTGCCGTCCGGGCTGATGCTCTCGACGACGACGCACCTCACGACAGACATCTTCGCGATGCCGCTGCTTTGGGTCATTCCCCTCGGGCTCTATCTCCTGAGCTTCGTCGTCGCTTTTGCGGACCGCCGGGCACCGGCCAGGGCGATCACGCTGGTCGCTCCGGTCGTTGTGCTCTTTGCGGGCAGCTATGCGATGCTGTCCAACGGATCGGGAACACTATGGGTGGCGGGCGGCGCCTGCCTCATGCTGTTCTGCATCGCCGTGGCCCTGCATGGTCGGCTCTACGACCTTCGGCCCGGCCCGGCGCAACTGACGCACTTCTATCTGGTGATGTCGGCAGGCGGCGCCCTGGGCGGGATGTTTACGGCGCTGATCGCGCCGCTGGTGTTCGACTGGGCCTGGGAGCATCCGCTGCTGGTTCTGGTGGGAGCCTTGCTCATGCCGCTCGATCCGCTGCTGCGCTGGCGCAGCGGAGAGGGGATCGAACCCGGCATGGCCAGGATCGCGCTGGCTTTGCTGCTCGGGCTGGCGGCATTCCTCGGCTGGCAACTCGACCAGCATGCCCTGCGTCCCGAGGAAGGGCTGACCGCCGTGCTTCTCACCGTATTCCTGGTCGGCACCGGGGTCATGGTCATGGCCTGGCGCGGGGCTTTCATGGCGGTCCTGGCCATCGCCATGGTGGCGCAGGGCGGGATCTGGACCATTCGCGCCACGCTGAAGAACGAGCGGACGCGCAGCTACTTCGGCATCTATACCGTGCGCGATGCGGCAGGCGGAACGCTGCGCACACTGGCCCATGGCACCACGCTTCACGGCGAACAATCGCTGGAGCCGGGGCGGTCGCGCGATGCACTGACCTATTATGGGCCGACCTCGGGCGTGGCGCTTGCTCTGGCGGCAGTGCCGCAGCTGGAAGGCGCGCGCGCCAGAGTGGGCGTCGTGGGATTGGGAACGGGTTCGCTGGCCTGCCGGTCGCAGCCGGGGCAAAGGTGGACCTTCTTCGAAATCGATCCCGAGATCCTGCGCTTCTCAACCAGCGGCCGCTTCACGTTCCTTCGAGACTGCACGCCCGATGCCCGCGTCGTGCTGGGCGATGCGCGTCTGGAACTGGCCAGGCTGCCTGAAAATTCCTTCGACGTTCTGGTGATCGATGCCTTCTCCAGCGACGCGATCCCGGTGCATCTCCTCACGAAGGAAGCCTTGCAGGTCTATGCGCGCGCGCTGACGCCGCGAGGGCTGCTGCTGCTCCACATATCCAACCGCTATATCGATCTGGCGCCGGTCGTCGGCAGGAATGCGGAAGCGACCGGGCTGTCGGCCATTTCGCGACTGGATAGTCCGGCGGACACCGAACGCTATACACCCTCCCGCTGGATCGCGCTTTCCTGGCATGCCGATGTGCTCGAAGCGCTCGTCGCGCGCAGTTCCGATATGCCCTGGACGCTGCTGGACGACCGCGCCGAACACCCCTGGACGGACGACCACGCGTCGATCCTGCCCTTCGTTCGATGGGACCGCTTGATCGGCAACCCATGATATAGAGATATCGGGAGCGCGCACTGCCTTCGTCCCTGCGATGAGAGCGGCGCCATGGCAATCAGCGCTCCCGCTTGCGCCAAAGTGCGATAGACCTTTTCGCGATAACAGAAGCGGAGAGGACGATGACGGAGGCGGTGGCCGTTCGTGACATGCTCGATCGCGAGGCGATCCGGGACTGCATCGCGCGTCTCGCGAGAGGTGAGGACCGACGAAGCGCGCAGATCATCCAGGGGTGCTGGTGGCCTGAGGCGCGTTTCGACTACGGTGTCCATCGCGGCGATTTCGAAACCTATCTCGGCTGGGTGGTTCCGGGATCCCCGACGATCAGGAACACCCAGCATTTCATCGGCCAGTCGGTCATTGCGCTATCCGAAAGCCATGCGCGCGCGGAAACCCATGTGCTTTCCTACCATCGTATCGATCTGGGCGCGGGCGACAGGGATACCTGCATCGGTGGTCGCTATCTCGACCGGTTCGAAAAACGCGGCGCGGAGTGGCGCATTGCCGATCGCGTGATGCTCTATGACTGGGAGCAGGATTGGGGCGATGCCGCGGATTGGTCGAAAGGCGTAATGGGCTATCCCTTTGCCGGCGCGCATTTTACCGGAAGCGCCCATCGGGATTTCAGCGAAGACTGGTTTGCGGGAGAGATGGCATGAGCGCGCCTTTGAAAGGAAAGATCGCACTCGTCACGGGTGCCAGTCGCGGCATCGGCAAAGGCATCGCCCTGGTTCTGGCGGAGCAGGGAGCTACCGTTTACGTCACGGGCCGAACCGTTGGAGAGGGTGACTATTACCTGCCTGGAACCGTGGGCGGTACGGCTGCCGAATGCGATGAAAGGGGGCGTGGCAGCGGAGGACGGGGCGTTGCCGCCGCCTGCGATCATGGCAGGGACGAGGAAGTCGCCGCACTGTTCGATCGGATCCGGCGGGAGCAGGGCCGGCTCGATATCCTGGTCAACAATGCCTTCACCATCTCCGAGGATCTGCTCGAACCGAAAGGCTTCTGGGAGAAGCCGCTGTCCAACCTGGAGATGTGGGACGTCGGCGTTCGTTCCAATTACGTCGCGGCGTGGCATGCGGCGCGCATGATGGTGCCGCAGGGGGGCGGGCTGATCGTGGCCATTTCGGGCTTTGCTGCCGTTACATACACTTACGGCGTGGTGTTCGGGACGTCGAAGTCCGCAGCCGACCGTATGGCACGCGACATGGCCATAGAACTGGAACCGCATGGCGTGGCCTCGCTCACGCTCTGGCAGGGGCTGACGCTGACGGAAAAGGCGCAGGACAATCTCGCACGGATGGGGGACCGGATGACCAGTTCGATCACATCGATGCAGGGCAGTTCGGTGGAGCATCCAGGGCGGGTGATCGCCGCCTTGGCAGTCGATCCCGACATCATGAAACGGTCGGGCGGCGAGTTCGTGACCGCGGAACTCGCACAGGAATACGGCATCACGGATGTGGATGGGTCCGTGATCGCATCCGCGCGGGCGCGACGGGGGGCGCCGATCTGGAAGCCAATCCGCGAGGTGGACTACCGTGGAAAGTGATCGCGACGCCCGGCTGTCCGCACTGCTCGACAAGCAGGATATCCAGGAGTGCCTGGCCCGCTTTTCGCGCGGAATGGATCGCTTCGACAGAGCTGCTTATTTGTCGGCTTTCCATGAGGATGCGCAGATCGCGGCAGGGCCTTTTGTGGGCAGCGCAGCCGATTGCTGGGATTGGGCTGTTCCGATGCATGAAAGCGGGCAGATACTGACGCAGCACGCCCTGCTTCAAAGCACCATCGACCTGACGGGCGATAGCGCCCACGTCGAAACATATTACCAGTTCATCGGCAGAAATCGGGACGAAAGCCTCTGGATGGCGGGCGGCCGTTATCTGGATCGCTTCGAGCGGCGAGAACGGCGCTGGCGAATCGCCCTACGCATCAACGTCATAGAATGGAGCTGCCTGCCTCCGCCGATGGCACTTCCCTTCGCCGACGTTCAGGATATCGGCGTGAACGGGCAGTCCTGCCGAAATGAGAGCGATCCATCCTACCACCGTCCACTGGTGAATCGGCGTGCCGTATCCCACAAGCAGACGTAGCCCTGAACCGTTCAAGCGCCGGTTGGGACATCGAACGACCGTCTTGCGGCATCAAACCGGGGTAAAATTCCCGGCAATTAATGCACGCAAGATTGCAAAAAATGCACGGCCCGTCGAGATTTGGCGTCCTCGAACCAGCAAAGCGGCGTGATTAATTCACCCGGTGACGGTGCTTGCTGCCATACTTCTTGCCGCAAAACTGTTCCAGCTGACGCATCTCTGATGCCGCCGCTGTCGCTAGCGAGCTGGCGCAAGGAAGGTGGGTTTCCGCATCGGCTATGCGGCCTTCGACACGTTCACGCAGTTCTTCAATATCGGCGCGGCTGAGAACGTTCTTCTCGCGCAAGTAGCAGATCAGGCTCTGCAACAGGATCATCGCCTTTTCGCCCGAGTCCACTTCATTCTTTTCGATCATGGGTGGCATCCTCCGCGCAACTTTTATCCGCTGCGTCAGAGCCAGAATGATACGAAATCGGCATGATGTCCAGCTAAAGACGGCAGAATTGCGCGAGAATTGACCATCAGGCGATCCGTCTTGCGAAACCCTCAGTGAGGCGATTTTCCGGGAACAATATCGCATATTGATCAAGCATTTAGTGCTGCCACTTCCTTGCGCAGCACGGAAACAATGTGATCCCGGATGGGCGCGAAGTTCTCATCTGGAGACATTTCCATCATCGCCATCATGCCCCAAGACAGCAGAAACACTAGATCGACCACCGAAGATCGCTTGTCTCGAGGGGCGTTCGGGGACAGGGATTCGAGCGCTTCATCCAGGCGGCGACGGACGCGGCAGTCGGTCTGCTTGCTGAGGGCGGCGATGATGGGATTGCGGCCCACTTCCGCGAGGAGTTCCGCCATCATGCGGCGATCCTCATGAGGCGGCTCTTCGGCGCAAAAGCGCTCGATCCAGGCGCTGATCGCAGCGGTATCGCGCGCTGCCACAGCCCTTTCCAGCTTATCCTCTTCCAGCCATGCGACAAGATTACCTTCGCAAATGGCGGCAATGATGGCTTCCTTGTTCGCGAAGTCTCGGTAAATCTGGCCTACCTTGATGCCGGAAGCGAGAGCGATCTGCGCCATGCCAGTCCGATGGAAGCCCTGTTCCACGAACAGCTTTCTGGCCGTGTCCAGAAGGTGTTCGCGCCGTGCGACGGAACGCGCCGCTCGCGAGCCATCCATAATTGTGTCATCTTTCACTGCATCCTCCTCACCTTGCAAACGTTGTAGCGACCCAATACACATCGCGCGAATCAATGAGTGAACATTCACTCACGTTTTAACTCTCATTGCGGGCTTGCTCCATGAAAAAGATCACCCCGGCTTTTGCCTTGCTCCTGTCCGCCTGTGGCGGCGGAGGTGAGCAGCAGGCTCCTGCCGGTCCCCCGGAAGTTGGGGTCATCGCTGTCAAGGAGGGCGCCGTTACGCTCAGCTCGGAGCTTCCGGGCCGGACCACGGCCTATGAAAGCGCCGATGTCCGCCCGCAGGTGAACGGCCTGATCCTGCAGCGCCTGTTCCAGGAAGGCGACATGGTGCGCGCCGGTCAGCCGCTCTACCGCATCGATCCCTCGCCTTATGAAGCGCAAGTCGCCAGCGCGCGCGCCGCGCTCGTGCGTGCCCGCGCCAATATCGCGAATACCGCTGCGCTGGCGCGTCGTTACGGCGAATTGGTCAAGATCAACGCGATCTCGCGGCAGGAAGCCGAAAACGCCGTCGCCAGCGCCGCGCAGGCGAAGGCGGATGTGGCCGCTCAGGAAGCCGCGCTGCGCAGCGCCCAGATCGATCTTGGCCGCACGACCATCCGCGCGCCGATCTCGGGCCGCATCGGTCGTTCGACCTACACGGTCGGCGCGCTCGTCTCGGCTTCGCAGGCCGATGCGCTCACCACCATCCAGCGCCTCGATCCCATCTTTGTCGACATCCAGCAGTCGAGTGCCGATGTGCTTCGCCTGCGCCAGCAGCTGCTTTCGGGCGATCTCTCGCAAGGCGGCGCCGCTGCGGCCCGCGTGCGTCTGAAGCTGGAAGACGGCACGACCTATTCCGAAGAGGGCACGCTCAAGTTTACCGACGTGACCGTCGATCCCTCGACCGGCAGCCAGATCGTCCGCGTCCAGTTCGGCAATGCGCGCGGCCTGCTGCTGCCCGGCATGTATGTCCGGGCGGAACTGGTCGAAGGCACCAGGAATAACGGCATTCTCGTTCCCCAGTCGGCCGTCAGCCGCGATGAAAAGGGCAATCCGACAACTCTGGTGGTCGGTGCCGGCAACAAGCTGGAAACCCGCAAGATCGCCGCGCCCCGCACGGTGGGGACGAACTGGCTGGTGACGTCCGGCCTCAAGGCGGGCGACAAGGTCGTGGTCGACGGTGCGCAGATGTTGCGCCCCGGCATGCCGGTGAAGCCGGTGGCACCGCAGGCGGTCAAGCCCGCAGGCGGCGCTGCGCCCGCCGCAGGCCAAGCCGCGGAACAGGGCCAAAACGCGGAACAGGGTCAGTAACAGATCATGGCACGCTATTTTATCGACAGGCCCATCTTCGCATGGGTCATCGCCATCGTGCTGATGATGTTCGGTGCGCTGGCGATCCGCAGCCTGCCGGTCTCCCAGTTCCCGGAGATCGCGCCGCCCACCGTGACGATCGCCGCCACTTACCCCGGCGCCGATGCGGAAACGCTGGAACGCACGACCACGCAGATCATCGAGCAGCAGCTCAAGGGCATCGACCACTTGCGCTACTTCTCGGCGCAGTCCTCCTCGGCGGGCCGCGTCACGATCACCCTGACCTTCGAGCAGGGCACCGATCCCGACATCGCCCAGGTCCAGGTGCAGAACAAGCTGCAGGCCGCTACCGCGCTTCTGCCGCAGGAAGTGCAGCGCCAGGGCGTTACCGTCGCCAAGTCGGCGGCCAGCTTCCTGCTGGTCGCGGCGATCTATTCCGAGGACGGCAGCCATAACGCCAACGACCTCTCGGACTATATCGTCAGCCAGGTCCAGGACCCGGTCAGCCGCATCAACGGCGTGGGCGAACTGCAGATCTTCGGCACCCAGTACGCCATGCGCGTGTGGGTCGATCCGCTCAAGCTGCGCAGCTACAACCTGACCATTTCCGACGTGAGCACCGCCATCCAGGCGCAGAACGCTCAGGTTTCGGCCGGTCAGATCGGCCAGCTTCCCGCCTCCAAGGAGCAGCAGCTCAACGCCACCGTCTCCGTACAGTCGCGCCTCCAGACGCCCGAGCAGTTCGGCAATATCCGCCTGCGCCAGGGTCAGAACGGTGCCGTCGTGCGCCTGCGCGACGTTGCGCGGGTCGAACTCGGCGCGGAAATCTACGGCTTCGACACCCAGTATAACGGCAAGCCGGCATCCGGCTTCGGCGTCAAGCTGGCTTCGGGTGCGAACGCGCTCGATACCGTCGATCTCGTGAAGGCCGAAGTCGAACGGATCGCCAAGAACTTCCCGCAGGACGTGAAGGTTTCGTACCCTTACGATTCCACGCCCTTCGTTCGCCTCTCGGTCGAGCAGGTGGTCCACACCCTGTTCGAAGCGGTCGTGCTCGTCTTCCTCGTCATGTTCCTGTTCCTCCAGAACTGGCGCGCGACGATCATCCCGACGATCGCGGTTCCGGTCGTTCTGCTCGGCACCTTCGGGGTCATGCAGGCGCTTGGATACTCCATCAACACGCTAACCCTGTTCGGCATGGTGCTGGCGATCGGCCTGCTGGTCGATGACGCCATCGTCGTGGTCGAAAACGTCGAACGATTGATCCAGACGGAGCACCTGAAACCCAAGGAAGCGGCGCGCAAGTCGATGGACGAGATCAGCGGCGCGCTGATCGGCATCGGCATGGTGCTCTCCGCGGTGTTCCTGCCGATGGCTTTCTTCGGCGGCTCCACCGGCGTCATCTACCGCCAGTTCTCGATCACGATCGTGTCGTCGATGGCCCTCTCGGTGATGGTCGCGCTGATCCTGACCCCGGCGCTCTGCGCCACGATCCTCAAGCCGCACGATCCCAGCAAGAACGAAGGCAAGGGCCTGCTCGCCCGCTTCTTCCGCTGGTTCAACGAAAAGTTCGACCTCGGAACGGAGAAGTACGAGAAGGGCGTGCGCAGTTCGGCGCGCAACTGGAAGCGTTCGGGCCTGGTCTACCTGCTGATCGTGGGGGCCATGGCGCTGATCTTCTGGCGTCTCCCCAGCGGCTTCCTTCCTGACGAAGATCAGGGCACGATGATCGCGCTGGTCCAGGCGCCTCCGGGTGCCACGCTGCCGCGCACCCAGCGCGGACTTGATGTCGTGCGCGATCACTTCCTCAAGGATGAAAAGGCGAACGTCGCGTCCGTCTTCACCATCAGCGGTTTCTCGTTCAACGGCCAGGGCCAGAACGCGGGCATGGCCTTCGTCAAGCTCAAGGACTGGAAGGACCGCAGCGGCGCCGAAAACCGGGCTCCGGCGCTGGTCGGGCGGGCGATGGCGAAGTTCTCGCAATATCGCGATGCCACGATCTTCGCGCTGGTTCCCCCGGCCGTGCAGGAACTGGGCAATGCCACCGGCTTCGACTTGTGGCTGGTGGACCAGAACAATATCGGCCACGACAAGCTGATTGCCGCGCGCAACCAGCTCCTGGGCCTTGCCGCGCAGGACCAGCGCGTGGCGCAGGTCCGTCCGGTCAGCTTGGACGATGCGCCTCAGCTCGACGTCCAGATCGATCAGGACAAGGCCGGCGCGCTGGGTCTCGACCTCAGTTCGGTGAACAGCGAGATCTCGACCGCCTGGGGCAGTGCCTACGTCAACGACTTCCTCGATCGCGGACGCACCAAGCGCGTCTACATCCAGGCGGACGAGCCCTATCGTTCCTCGCCCGAGGGGATCGAGAACTTCTTCGTGCGTGGCAGCGACGGCCAGATGGCGCCCTTCGGTGCTTTCTCGACCCTGTCGTGGAAGACGGCTCCGGTGATCCTCACCCGCTACAACGGCCGTCCCGCCGTGCAGCTTCAGGGTGCGCCGGGCCAGGGCGTCAGCACCGGTGCGGCAATGGAAGCCATTACCGAGATGCAACAGAAACTGCCGCCGGGAACCGCGCTGGAATGGACCGGTCTGTCCTATGAGGAACGCCTCTCGGGCGGCCAGGCGCCTGCGCTCTATGCCCTCTCGCTCTTCGTGGTGTTCTTGTGCCTTGCGGCACTCTACGAAAGCTGGTCGGTTCCGATCGCAGTTCTTCTGGTGGTTCCGCTCGGCGTCATCGGCGCGGTGCTGGCCGCCAAGCTGACGGGCCTCAATAACGACATCTACCTCCAGGTCGGCCTGATCACGACGATCGGTGTCTCCGCCAAGAACGCGATCCTCATCGTCGAATTCGCCGAGGAACGCGTGCAGTCCGGCATGAATGCCTTCAGTGCGGCCATCGAGGCGGCGAAGCTGCGCCTTCGCCCGATCCTCATGACCTCGCTGGCCTTCGTGTTCGGCGTGCTGCCGCTGGCGGTATCGACCGGCGCGGGCGCGGGCGGGCAGAACGCCATCGGCCGCGCGGTCGTGGGCGGCATGCTCTCCGCCACGGTCTTCGCGATCTTCCTGGTCCCGATGTTCTTCGTGGTGATCAGCCGCCTGTTCAAGCACGGCCAGACCGACCGGCATGAGGAAGAAGAAGCCCATGTCGAGACCGAAGCCGGTCCCCGCTCCTCCGACGGCACCGAGCCGCAGGGAATCTGAACATGAAAAAGTCCCTTATCGCCCTGATCGCCGGCACGACGATGCTGGCAGGGTGCAACCTCGCGCCGCGTTATGAGCGGCCCGTCGGCGCCGTCCCGGTGGCCCTGCCGCAAGGCGGGGTCTACCCGGCGGCCGCCACCGACGCGGTCGACGTCAGCCGTATCGGCTGGCAAGACTTCTTCCTCGATCCGCGCCTGCGTCAGGTGATCGAGACCGGCCTTGCCAACAACCGCGATCTTCGGATCGCGGCGGCCAATGTGCTCCAGGCCCGTGCGCAGCTGAAGGTCCAGCGTTCGTCGCTCTTCCCCACCGTGAATGCGGGGGGGACGGGGACCTTCACCAACAATATCGCCGGCGCCACCGGCGGCACGGGCGGAACCGGAGCTGGCGTGGTCGGTGGGCAGGACGTCGAGATCTACTCGGTGACGGCCGGCGTCTCGGCTTTCGAACTCGATCTCTTCGGTCGTATCCGCAACCTGACCCGCGCGGCGCAGGAACAGTTCTTCGCCAGCGAGGAAGCGCAGCGTTCCACCAGGATCAGCCTGATCGCGGAAATCGCGACGGCCTGGCTGACCATGGCTTCGGACAACGAGCAGCTTCGGCTTTCGCGCGAAACGCTGAAGACCTTCGAGGAAACCCTGCGGCTCACTCGTGAGCAGTTCCGCATCGGCGTGGGTTCGGAGCTTGAGGTGCGGCAGGCCGACACCAACTATCAGGCCGCCGTGAACGACATCGCCGCGCTGGAAGCCAGTGTCGCGCTGGACCAGAACGCGCTCAACCTGCTGGTCGGCACCACCGTGCCGCAGGAGCAGCTTCCCGCCGGGCTGTCCGCCGATCCGGTCACGCGCGATGCGCTGCCGTCGGACGTCTCTTCCAATGTCCTGCTGCGCCGTCCCGACGTGCTGGAGGCCGAGCACAAGCTGATCGCCGAAAACGCGAACATCGGCGCCGCGCGCGCCGCGTTCTTCCCGGCGATCTCGCTTACCGGCACGATCGGCACGATCAGCACGGCGCTGTCGGGCCTCTTCAAGAGCGGCACGTTCACTTACACCGGCTCGCCCGGTGCCACGCTTCCGCTGTTCGACGGCGGCCAGCGCTCGGGTAACCTGGCCTATGCCAAGGCATCGCAGGCGGCGGCGGTGGCCACTTACGAAAAGGCCATCCAGACGGCCTTCCGCGAAGTGTCGGACGCTCTGGCCCAGCGCGGCAAGATCGGCGACCAGATCCGCGCGCAGACCAACCGGGCGGAGTCGGCGCAAGTCGCCGCGCGGCTTTCCGATGCGCGTTTCAAGGCCGGGGTGGATTCGTTCCTGACCTCGCTCGATGCCCAGCGCACGGCCTATGCCGCAGAACAGCAGCTCGTCACCACGCGTCTCTCGCAGTCGAGCAATCTGGTGGAGCTCTACCGTTCGCTGGGCGGTGGGCTTGGCGATCCGCAAAGCGCGGCAGCGGCTCCTTCGCCGCAGAACTGAAGCCGATGCCGGGCCTGCGGCGAACTCCGGTTCGCCGCAGGCCCGGCATGGCATTTTTCCCGTCCTTGGGTGCACCGCTCCCCGGTGAAGGGGCTGGACATGCCGGAAACCGGCGCCAAAGACGTACATCATGAAATTCAGCCGATCCGATCTCGCGGATTTTGCCTATTTCCTGGCGATCGCGCGCAATCGCAGTTTCCGCCGCGCCAGTCTGGAACTGGGCATAAGCGCTTCGGCGCTCAGCCATGCGATCAAGGGGCTGGAGGACCGTCACGGCGTTCGCTTGCTCAACCGCACGAACCGCAGCGTCACGCTGACGGCAGCCGGTGAGGCGTTCCGGGACGCGATCTCCGAGCATTTCGACGCCATCGATCACGCCGCCGAAGTGCTCAACCGCTTTCGGGACGCACCGACCGGCAGGATCCGCCTGAACGTTCCCGAGGACGCTGCCGAACTCCTGCTGGCGCCGGTCCTGCCGACCTTCATCGAGCGTTATCCCGATATCGAGATCGACCTCTCCATCGACAACCGCATGGTCGACGTGATCGAGCAGGGCTTCGATGCCGGGATCCGATATGGTGGTACGGTGCCGGAAGACATGATCGTCCAGCGTCTGTCCCCCCCGATGCGCTGGGTCGTGGCCGGTTCGCCTGCCTATTTCGAACGCTTCGGCGTGCCGGAAAGGCCGGAGGACCTGATGCGCCATCGTTGCATGAAAATCAGGCTTGGCAACGACCGCATCTATCACTGGGAATTCGAGAAGGGCGAGGAATCCGCCGTGATCGCGGTTCCCGGCCCCGTCACGATCGGCAATTCGCGGATCGGCCTGCACATGGCGCTCAGCGGCGCGGCGCTGATCTATGCCGCGGAGCCGTCGATCGCGGCCCAAGTCGAAACGGGGGAACTTCGGGTCGTGCTTCCCGAATGGGGTTCCATGGGCGGTGCGTTTCATGTCTATTATTCGAGCCGCCGACAAGTACCCTCCGGCCTTCGCCTGCTGGTGGACCTCATTCGCGAGATTCGGCCGCTCGGGCTATAGAGCCTGTGGTCGATGATGAATTCCACTCATCGCTGCGTTCGACGCGTGCGGGGGTGATATGCATTCGATTGCCACCTAATTTGTGGTCCGTGGCGAACTTTCGCCATCTCCTTTCAGAATTTGGGAATTAGCAACCATGACCAAAGCTTTCGGTGCCGTCACCGAGAAGACACCGCTGGTGGCGCTCGACATCGAACGCCGGGCGCCCGGTGCGCACGACGTGGCGATCGACATCGCGTTCTGCGGCGTTTGCCACTCCGACTTGCACCAGGCGCGCGGCGAGTGGGCCGGTACGCTCTATCCCTGTGTTCCCGGGCACGAGATCGTCGGCCACGTCAGCGCGGTCGGCAGCGACGTCACGGCCTTCAAGGTGGGTGACACCGTCGGCGTCGGCTGCATGGTCGATAGCTGCCAGCACTGCGCAGCCTGCGACGAGGGGCTTGAGCAATATTGCGACAATGGCTTCGTCGGCACCTACAACGGCACCACCGCCGATGCGCCGGGCCACACGCTGGGCGGCTATTCCCAGAGCATCGTCGTCAACGACAAGTTCGTGCTGAAGATCAACCATTCGGCCGATCAGCTTGCCGCGGTGGCGCCGCTGCTCTGCGCGGGCATCACCACCTGGTCGCCGCTGCGCCACTGGAATGCCGGTCCGGGCAAGAAGGTCGGCATCGTCGGCATCGGCGGTCTCGGCCACATGGGCGTCAAGCTGGCGCACGCGCTGGGCGCGCATGTCGTTGCCTTCACGACTTCGGAAAGCAAGCGCGAAGCCGCGCTGGCACTGGGCGCCGACGAAGTGGTCGTGTCGCGCAGCGCGGACGAGATGGCGGCACATGCCAACAGCTTCGATTTCATCCTGAATACCGTGGCCGCAAGCCACGATCTCGACGCCTTCACTGCGCTGCTGAAGCGGGACGGGACCATGACCCTGGTGGGTGTGCCCGAGCACCCGCATCCCTCGCCCAATGTCGGGGCGCTGATCTTCCGTCGCCGGTCGATCGCCGGTTCGCTGATCGGCGGGATCGCCGAAACGCAGGAAATGCTCGACTTCTGCGCGGAGAAGGGCGTTGTTGCGGATATCGAGATGATCGACATCAAGGACATCAACGAGGCCTACGATCGCATGCAGAACAGCGACGTAAAGTATCGCTTCGTGATCGATAACGCCACGCTTTGAGCCTGCGTCTTCCGCGCCTCCGGCCATCGATGCCGGGGGCGCGGACGTTCTGCTCGATTACCTTCAGCTTATAGCCAAAAGCCGGTTCCGATTGGCGCATTCCCGGCGATGCGGGCAGGATGCCCGCATGGATAGATCGATCGCCCTTATCGGGTTCGGAGAGGCCGGGTCGACGTTTGCAGGATCTGGCGGCGCGGGAGTTGGAGACTGGGCCGGGCAGGCTCGCGCCTTCGACATTCTTCCCGCGCGCCGCGAGGTCATGGCCGAACTCGGCATCACCGTCTGCGACAGCGCGGAACAAGCGCTTGCGGGCGCCTCGCTGGTGCTTTCGCTCGTTACCGCAGATGCCGCGCCGCTGGTTGCGGAAGAGGTCGCGCCGCTCCTGGGCGAGGGCGCGCTGTTCTGCGATATGAACTCGGTCGCGCCGGGCACCAAGCGCGCCGCCGCCAAGGCCATCGCCACCGGCAAGGGGCGTTACGTCGATGTCGCCGTGCTCGCGCCGGTGAACCCCGCGCGGATGAAGGTTCCGCTGCTGGTTGCCGGCCCCGATGCCGCCGAGGCGCAAACCGCGCTGGAGGCAGTGGGCTTTACCAATGTTCGCACCGTGGGCGCCGATGTCGGCCGGGCTTCGGCGATCAAGCTGGTGCGCTCGGTTATGGTCAAGGGGCTTGAGGCGCTGACGGCCGAGATGATGATGGCCGCCCATGCCGAAGGCGTGGCGGACGAAGTGCTCGCCTCGCTCGACGCCAGCGAGAAGGCCATTCCCTGGACGGAGCGAGCGGACTACAATCTCGACCGCATGCTGGTCCACGGCCGCCGCCGCGCCGCCGAGATGGACGAGGCTGCGGAAATGCTGCGTTCGCTCGGCATTCCCCCGCTCATGACCGAAAATACCGTCGCCTGGCAGCAGGCGCTGGGCGCGCTGGGCATTGCGCCGCCGCCCGAAGGATTCGAAGCCAAGCTGACGGCAGCCGTCGCGGCGGGCGTACTCAAGGGAGAGAATTGAGCATGTCGCTCATCATCGACTGTCACGGACATTATACCGTCCTGCCCAAGGCGCATGACGCCTGGCGCGAGGCGCAGATCGCCGCTTTCAAGGCCGGTGAGGAAGCGCCGCCGTACCCCGAGATTTCCGATGCGGAGATCCGCCAGACCATCGAGGACAACCAGCTTCGCCTCATCAAGGAGCGCGGCGCCGATCTTACCGTGTTCAGCCCGCGCGCCAGCGCGATGGCGCACCATGTCGGCGACCAGGCGGTTTCCGAGGCCTGGGCGGTCCACTGCAACAATCTTATCGCCCGCGTGGTGAACATGTTCCCCGAGACGTTCGTGGGCGTATGCATGCTGCCGCAGAGCCCCAAGGCGGATCTTTCCGCCTCCGTGAAGGAACTGCGCCGCTGCGTCGAGGAACTGGGCTTCATCGGCTGCAATCTCAACCCCGATCCGGGCGGCGGCCACTTCGAGCATCCGCCGCTGACCGACGAATACTGGTTCCCGATCTACGAGGCGATGAGCGAGCTGGACGTTCCGGCGATGATCCACGTCTCGGGTTCGTGCAACCCGGCGATGCATGCCACCGGCGGCTTCTATATCGCGGCGGACACCGTGGCCTTCATGCAGTTGATGCAGGGCGATCTCTTCGCGAAGTTCCCCAAGCTGCGCTTCATCATCCCGCACGGCGGCGGCGCGGTGCCGTACCACTGGGGCCGCTATCGCGGTCTGGCGGACATGCTGAAGAAGCCTTCGCTTGACGAATACATCATGAACAACGTGTTCTTCGACACTTGCGTCTACCACCAGCCGGGCGTGAACCTGCTGGCCGACGTGATCGACAACAAGAACATCCTGTTCGGCTCCGAAATGGTCGGCGCGGTGCGCGGGATCGACCCGCAGACCGGCTTCTACTTCGACGATACCAAGCGCTATGTCGACGCGCTCGACATTTCCGATGAGGAGCGCCACGCGATCTTCGAAGGCAACGTGCGCAAGGTCTTCCCGCGCCTTGACGCCAAGCTCAAGGAACGCGGCCTGTGAACGACAAGAACCCTTGCGAGAACGCGGGCGGTCCCATCGACATCCACGCCTATCTCGGTGAGTTCGACGATATTCCGGGCACGCGAGTCTACACCGCGAAGCGCGCGCGGCAGGGCTATCACCTGAACCAGTTCGCGATGAGCCTGATGAAGGCGGAAAACCGCGAGCGCTGGAAGGCGGACGAGCGTGCCTATCTCGACGAATGGCCGATGACCGAGGAGCAGAAGCTGGGCGTCCTCGCCCGCGACTACAACCGCCTGCTCGATCTGGGCGGCAACATCTACTTCCTCGCCAAGGTCTTCTCGACCGATGGCCTGAGCTTCCTTCAGGCCGTCTCGACGATGACCGGCATGAAACTGGAAGACTATCAGGCGATGATGATCGCCGGGGGCCGCTCGCCCGAGGGCCAGCGCTCCATCAAGGAGCACCGCTAAGATGGCCCGCATTACGCACGGCATCGCCTGCAGCCACATACCGGCGCTGGGCGTCGCGTCCGATTTCGACAAGTGGGAAGATCCCTACTGGAAGCCGATCCAGGAAGGCTTCGCGCCCACCCAGAAGTGGGAAGCCGAGAACCTGCCGGACGTCGTGATCCTGGTCTACAACGACCACGCCTCGGCCTTCGACATGAAGATCATCCCCACTTTCGCGATCGGCTGCGGCGAAAGCTACAAGCCGGCGGACGAGGGCTGGGGGCCGCGCGAGGTGCCCGACGTGGAAGGCCACCCGGACCTTGCCTGGCACATCGCGCAGAGCCTGATCCTCGACGAGTTCGACATGACCATCATCAACGAGATGGATGTCGATCACGGCCTCACCGTTCCGCTGTCGATGATGTTCGGCAAGCCGGCCAAGTGGCCGGTGAAGGTGATCCCGCTGGCGGTCAACGTCGTCACCTATCCGCCGCCGTCGGGCAACCGCTGCTGGGCGCTGGGCGAGGCGATCGCGCGCGCCGTCGAAAGCTTCGACGAGGATCTCAACGTGCAGGTCTGGGGCACGGGCGGCATGAGCCACCAGCTTCAGGGTCCGCGCGCGGGCCTGATCAATGCCGAGTGGGACAACATGTTCCTCGACAAGCTTTCGGGCGACACGCAGGAACTGCGGTGCATTCCGCATATCGAATACCCGCGCGAAACCGGCAGCGAAGGCATCGAGATGGTCATGTGGCTGATCATGCGCGGCGCGCTGGGCAAGGAAACGCGCGAACTGCTGCGTTTCTACCACGTGCCCGCCAGCAACACGGCGGTCGGCCATATCGTGCTGGAGCCGGTGAACGGTGACGTGCCGCCCTCGGCCACGGTCGAAGGCGCGGCCACTCAAGAACAGATCGACTGATCGATTCCGCGTGCCGGTGGTTGACGCCGGCACGCCCTTTGTCTTTGACAGACACCCCAAGGAGATTCCCATGCGTATTGCCCTCGTCGGCGCCGGCGCTTTCGGTGAAAAGCACCTCGACGGCCTCAAGAACATCGACGGCGTAGAGATCGCCTCGGTCATTTCGCGCAATGCCGAGCAGGCTGCCGAAGTCGCCGCCAAGTATGGTGCGCCGCACTCCGGCACCGATCTGGCCGAAGTGCTGGCCATGCCCGATGTCGATGCCGTGATCCTCTGCACCCCCACGCAGATGCATGCAGAACAGGCCATCGCCTGCATGAACGCCGGCAAGCACGTTCAGGTCGAGATTCCGCTGTCGGACAGCTGGGCCGATGCCGAAGCCGTGGTGGCGAAGCAGCAGGAAACGGGCCTGGTCTGCATGGTCGGCCACACCCGCCGCTTCAATCCTTCGCACCAGTACGTGCACAACAAGATCACCGCGGGTGAGTTCAACGTCCAGCAGATGGACGTGCAGACCTACTTCTTCCGCCGCAAGAACATGAACGCCAAGGGCCAGCCGCGCTCGTGGACGGACCACCTGCTGTGGCATCACGCCGCGCACACGATCGACCTCTTCGCCTACCAGTCGGGCAAGATCGTCGCCGCCAATGTGCTGCAGGGCCCGAAGCACCCGGAACTGGGCATCGCCATGGACATGTCGATCCAGCTGAAGGCAGAGACCGGCGCGATCTGCACGCTCTCGCTCTCGTTCAACAACAACGGCCCGCTCGGTACCTTCTTCCGCTACATCGGCGACAGCGAGACCTACATCGCGCGTTACGACGATCTGGTGAACGGCCGCGAGGAAGCAATCGACCTCACCGGCGTCACCGTGTCGAACAACGGCATCGAGCTGCAGGACCGCGAATTCGTCGCCGCCATCCGCGAAGGGCGTGAACCCAACTCGTCGGTCGGCAAGGTGCTCGATTGCTACCGCGTGATCGGCGAACTGGCGCAGAGCCTCGAAGCGCAGGACGGCTGGTCCTGATCATGGAAAAGCGCCTCCTCGCGGGCCGTCCGGTCCACTCGGTCGGTCTCGGCTGCATGAATGTGGCCTGGGCCTACGGCAATCCTCCGTCTCGCGAGGAGGCGGCCCGCCTGTTCCGCCATGCCTTGGATGCAGGCTGCGATCACTTCGACACCGCCAATATCTACGGCATGGGCGTGAGCGAAGAGATCCTCGGCGAAGCCATCATGGACCGCCGGGGCGAGTTCCTGCTGGCCTCCAAGACCGGCATCCTGATCGACGGCGCCCGCCGCGGGATCGACTGCGCGCCGGAGAGCATCACCGCCTCGCTCGACGCCAGCCTGAAGCGGCTGGGTACCGATCACATCGATCTGTTCTACATGCACCGCTTCGATCCGAAGGTGCCGATTGCCGACTCGGTGGGCGCCATGGTGCGCGCGATCGAGGCGGGCAAGATCGGCGCCTATGGCGTGTCCGAATGGTCCACCGCACATATCCGTGAGGCGCATGCGGTGCATCCGGTGGCGGCGGTGCAGACCGAATATTCTCTCTGGACCCGCAACGTCGAACTCGGCGTGATGGACGCCACGCGCGAACTCGGGATCGCGCTCGTCGCCTTCTCGCCGGTCGCGCGCGGGGCGCTGGGCGGTGAGCTGACCGATGTGAACACGCTTACCGAAAAGGACCTGCGCCGCAACTTCCCGCGCTTCATCGGCGAGAACTGGGCGCACAACCTCGCGCTGATCGAGGAGTTCAACGTACTCGCCTCGTCGATCCGCGTCACCCCGGCGCAGTTGGCGCTGGCCTGGGTTCTCGGGCAGGCCGAGCATGTCCATGCCATCCCCGGTACCCGCTCGATTGCCCACTTCGACGACAACCACGTCGCTGCCGCGCTGGAAATCGACGCGGGCATTCTGGAGCAGGCGGGCGAACTGATGAACCAGCAGACCATCGCCGGTCATCGCTACCCGGACACAATCAAGCCGACCATCGACACTGAGGACTACGTCTGAGGCGGTGACGGAACCAAGGGGTGCGGGGTCGGTTCTGAGGGCATGGACGATGCCCGAACCGACCCCGAGCCTTCCGAGGAACTGGCCCACGACGATCCCGAGCGCCAGGAAAGCGACCGCGAGATCGAGCGGGACGAGGCCGGTCTTACCCGCCACGAACGCGGGCAGATCAAGGACAACCTGCGGCTCTCCGCCCGCACCGTCTTCTCGGTCATCCGGCGGGAGGGCGAGGAGGAACTGCACCGCCCGGCGATGTCGCTCTGGTGGTCGGGCATGGCCGCCGGGATTGGCATTTCCACCTCGGTCTTTGCGCAGGGGCTGCTCCATAACGCCTTCGAAACCCACCCGCACCGCGAACTGATCGCCGCCTTCGGTTATGCCATGGGCTTCGTGCTGGTGGTGCTTTCCCGCCTGCAACTCTTCACCGAGAATACGCTGACGGCGGTACTGCCGCTGCTCGCCGGGCCGAACGGAGAGCGGCTATGGCGCACGGCACGGTTATGGGCGGTGGTGCTGGCGGCCAATCTCTTCGGCACGTTCCTGACGGCACTGCTGATTGACGTTCTGGTCGATCCCGCGCATCCCACGCTGGCCGGGATGCTCGCCGTGTCGCGCAAAGCGGCGGAGGCGAGCGGTACGGCGGCCCTGCTGGACGGCATTCCGGCGGGCTTCTTCATTGCCGCCTTCGTCTGGATGTTGCCCAGTTCGAAAGGCTTCGAGATCTTCGTCGTCGCGCTATTCACCTGGCTGATCGCGGCGGGTGGCTTCACCCATGTCGTGGCCGGGTCCACCGAGATGTTCCTGTTGGCGTTCCACGGCGAAATGGCGATGGGCGAGGTCTTCGGGACGCATCTACTGCCCACGCTTGTCGGCAATGTGGTGGGCGGGACCGGCCTTTTCGCGCTATTGGCCTATGCGCAGATCAAGGGCGAAATCTGAATGACCTGGGGGACGGCCTAGGCTAGATCGGAAGCATGGACGGCGCCGAACTCATCCCCGTTTCCCGCAGCCATTACGGCATGGGCCCGGACGCTGGCGAAGCACTCGCCGTGCCGGTCGAGGCTCCCGTGGCCATAGAGACCAACGGTATCGCTTATGCCGTAATGATGGCCACGCCCGTCGAGATCGAGGATTTCGTAACCGGCTTCCTCATGTCCGAAGGGCTGGCGGCGGTGGACGAGGTCGGAGAAGTGGCCGTCCATCCGGTCGAGAATGGCGAATGGGGCAGGGGCTATGTCGCCCGCGTCAACCTTCCGCCGGAACGCCTCTCGCTGATCGTCGAACGCGCGCGCAGGCGCACGGGCGACAGTTCCTGCGGCATCTGCGGCATCGAGGGTGTGGAAGCCGCCTTGCGCCCCCTGCCGCCCCTCTCACGCCGAAGCGCGGCCAGCCCCGAGGCGATCCGGCGCGGCCTCGACATCATGGGCGGCATGCAGCGATTGGGCCGCGAAACCCGCGCGACTCACGCCGCCGCTTTCTGCAACGAGGACGGGGAATTGCTGGCGATCCGTGAGGATGTCGGCCGCCACAACGCGCTCGACAAGCTGATCGGCGCCCTGGCGCGCAGTGGGGCTCGGGGCGGCATCGACCCGGCGCAGGGCTTCGTCGTCATGACCTCGCGCTGTTCCTACGAATTGGTCGAGAAGACCGTGCGGGCGGGTATTCCGCTATTGGTGACGATCTCCGCCCCCACCGATCTTGCCGTGAGGCGCGCGCGGGCGGCGGGCCTCTCGCTCTGCGTCGTGGCGCGCGACGATGCCATGTTGGTGGTGGGCGATACCCAGCCTTCCGACGAAAGAGCCACGCCGCTCGTCGAACCGTAAACCCGGCCATTCCTGTTTCGCTTGTAGTTTTTTCGGCCTGACCTAGATTTGGCTGAGACGACTACATTCGAAGGACGGGATTTTCCTAGATGGCTACGATGACCGATCAGGCGACCTCAGGCGAACTGAAGCTGACGCCTCCCGATCCGGTGCCGGTGGTGCAGCCTGAAAGGGCCGCCGGTCTCGTGCCGGTGGGAGATGAGCAGAAGTCGAAGCTACAGGTTCGCGTCGATGAATTCGTCGACGATCTGGTTACGCAGGACGTGAACTCGCCCGAATTCGGCCGCCGTGTCGACCAGATCACCAACATGGGCCGCAAGGAAATCGCCGAGGCGTCCGGCCAGTCCAACCGCTTCCTCGACCGCCCGGTGCGCGCCATGGACAAGGACGCCGGCGTCGGTGCCGACCTTGCCGAACTGCGCCGCACGGTGGAGGACCTCGACCCCTCGACCAAGGGCGACCTGCTCTCGCGCCGCAAGATCTTCGGGATCATCCCGATGGGCAGCAAGCTGCGCAACTACTTCGACAGCTACTCCAGCGCGCAGGGCCACATCAGCGCGATCCTCGCCCGCCTGCAGGGCGGCAAGGACGAGCTGCTGATGGACAATGCCGCCATCGACGTGGAACGCCAGAACCTCTGGGCGGCCATGGGCAAGCTCGAACAGATGATCTTCATGTCGAAGGCGCTGGACGAGACGCTGGAGCAGAAGGCCAACGACCTTGACCATACCGACCCGGCCAAGGCCAAGGCCGTGCGCGAATCCGCGCTGTTCTACGTGCGCCAGCGCACGCAGGACCTGCTGACGCAGATGGCGGTTTCGGTGCAGGGCTACCTTGCGCTCGATCTGGTCAAGAAGAACAACGTCGAACTGATCAAGGGCGTCGATCGCGCCTCCACCACCACCGTCGGCGCGCTGCGCACGGCGGTGACGGTGGCGCAGGCGATGGCCAACCAGAAGCTGGTGCTGGACCAGATCACCGCGCTCAACACCACCACCGCGCGGATCATCGACGGCACCGGCCAGATGCTGAAGGACAATACCGCGCGCATCCACGAGCAGGCGGCGAACTCCACGATCCCGCTCGAAACGCTCAGCCGCGCGTTCCAGAACATCTACGATACGATGGATTCGATCGACACCTTCAAGATGCAGGCGCTCGATTCGATGAAGCAGACGGTGCAGTCGCTGGAAGGCGAAGTCACAAAGTCCAAGGCCTATATCGCCCGCGCGCAGGGGCAGGCCGAAGGCGCGTCGTCCGGCGATGGAAAGGCGGCCAAGGCGCTTCTGGAGGCGCTCGACTGACCGATGGCCAATCCCGTCACGCCCCGGAATCGTAGTGCCGTGAACCAGGAGATCATTCGTGCCGCACGGCGACAGCGCGCGGCACGGCTCTACAACGCCCGCAAGGAGCGCTGGAGCTTCCGTTGGCGGCGTCTGCGCCGGGCGTTCCTGGCGCTGTTCGGCATCTTCATCGCGGCGCTGACCGCCGGACTGGTCCTGGGCGGCCTGTCATTCACCACGACGGTATTGACCACGCTGCTCGCCTTCGCGGTATTCATCGTGCTTTCGATCTACCCTTCCACACCGAAGCTGCGCGCCGAGCAGCTCGGCGATGCCACTCTGCCGGAACTGGCGGGATCGACCGAGCTCTGGCTTGAAAGCCGCCGCCGCGCGCTGCCCAGCGCGGCCGTCGATGCGGTGGACATGATCGGGGTGCGGCTGGAGCAGATCGCGCCGCAACTCGCCGCCCTGCAAGAAACCGGCCCCGCCGCGCGCGAGGTGCGCAAGCTGTTATCGGAGCACCTCCCTTCGCTGGTGGACAGCTATACCCGCATTCCCGCCGAACTGCGCAACCGGCCCCACGCGGGCGGCACCACGCCTTCGCAGCAACTGGTCGAGGGACTGGACGTGATCGCCGGGCAGATCGAGGCGATGAGCCACGACCTTTCGCGCGGCGACCTCGATGCCCTGGCAACGCGCGGGCGCTTCCTCGAAACCAAGTACGTCGATTCCCGCGACGATGCTTGAGCTGCTGACGCGGGCGGGAAGCCTGCCTTTTTCGGTCGCTCTGGCGCTGATGCTGATGTTCGCGCTGCTCCAGATCGTGGGCGCGGGGGATTTCCTCGGCGGCGATGCCGATGTGGACGTGCATGGCGGGGTTCATGCCGGTGCCAGTGTCGATGCCGGTTTGCTTTCGATCCTGGGCATAGGCCGCGTACCCTTCCTGATGTGGCTGATGGTGCTGCTCACCGTGTTCGGCCTTCTGGGCATTTCCGTCCAGGAACTGCTGCTGGCCCTGACCGGACAGACCTGGAGTGCCTGGCTGGTGGCGCCTGTCGTCGGTTTCGCGGCATTGCCGATCACGGGCGCGCTTTCACGTGGGCTCGGTCGGATCATCCCGCAGGACGAGACGAGCGCCATCGACGTGGCGATCCTGGTCGGGCGCGAGGCGGAAATCCTCGTCGGCACGGCGACGGCAGGCAATCCGGCGCGGGGACGCGTCTTCGACCATTACGGGCAGCCCCATAACGTCATGGTGGAGCCAGACATGGCCGATCAGCGCTTCGTGCAAGGCGAAAGGGTCCTGCTGGTGCGGCGCGAGGGCGAGCTTTTCAAGGCGATCGCAAGGGGCGACCATTATCTGCCGCGGCTCGATTGAGAACCGGCGCCATCGGCATGTGACAAAGGCGGTTAAAGCTCTGAAATCGGTGCGGTTGGAGCCGGTTTTTGTGGGAGAATGCGGCCGGTTCTGATAGCGTCCCCGGCAGGTTTGAACGCGTCTGCGAGCGGCGGAAACCGCGCGGCGCAAGGGGGAGTATTTCTACATGCAAGACCTCGTCGGTATTGCGACACTGGCCGGCATTGCACTCGTTCTGTTTCTGGCGCTCGGGCTCATGCTGGCGCGTCTCTACAAGCGGGCATCCAAGGAAATTGGCTTCGTCCGTACCGGATTCGGGGGCGAAAAGGTGGTGATGAACGGCGGTGCGCTGGTCCTGCCGGTGTTCCATGAAACGATGCCGGTGAACATGAATACCGTGCGCCTTGCCGTGGAGCGCAAGAACCAGGACGCGCTGATCACGCTCGACCGTCTGCGGATCGACGTGAAGGCTGAATTCTACGTCCGCGTCCGGCCCGATGCCGGTGCCATCGCCATGGCGGCCCAGACGCTCGGCGCGCGCACCATGCACCCGGAAGCGCTCAAGGAACTGGTCGAAGGCAAGTTCGTGGACGCGCTGCGCTCGGTCGCGGCGGGCATGACCATGAACCAGCTTCACGAACAGCGCGCGGATTTCGTGCAGAAGGTGCAGCAGGTTTCCTCGTCCGACCTTGCGATGAACGGGCTTGAGCTGGAATCGGTTTCGCTGACCGGCCTCGACCAGACGTCTATCGAGCACTTCAACGCCAATAACGCCTTCGACGCCGAAGGCCTTACCAAGCTGACCGAGCAGATCGAATTGCGCAAGAAGGCGCGCAATGACATCGAGCAGGATACCCGCGTCCAGATCGAGCAGAAGAACCTCGAAGCGGATCGCCAATCGCTTTCGATCCAGCGCGAGAACGAGTTCGCCCGCCTCGACCAGGAGCGCGAAGTGGAAATGCGCCGCGCCGAGCAGGCCGCCGAAGTCGCGCGGGAACAGGCGCTGCGCGGCCGCGAGGCGGAGGAAGCGCGGATCGTCGCCAAGCAGCAGGTCGATTCCCAGCAGATCGAGGCGGACCGCACTATCCAGCAGGCCAAGATTGCGCAGGCGCAGGCGGTCGAACTGGCCCGTCAGGGCCAGCAGATCGCGATCCAGAACAAGAGCCGCGAGGAAAGCCAGGCCAAGGCCGAGGCGGACGAGGCCCGCGCCAAGGCCGTCGCCGCCGAGGAGCAGGTCGTCACCAGCCGCGAAACCGAGATTGCCGAACGCGCCAAGCGTATCGAACTGATTGAGGCGACCAAGGAAGCCGAGCGGCAGGCCATTTCGGTCAAGGTGCAGGCCGAAGCGGAAAAGGAAGCGGCATCGAACCGCGCCGAGGCCGCCCGTCTGGAGGCCGAAGGCGAGGCCGAGGCAGAGAAGCTGCGCGCCGAAGCCGCGCGCGTCCGCTTCGAGGTGGAAGCCGCCGGTCAGCGCGCGATCAACGAAGCGGCGAACCTGCTTTCGTCCGACCAGATCTCGCTCCAGATGAAGATGGCGCTGCTCAAGGTGCTGCCGGAAGTCGTGCGCGAAAGCGTTCGGCCGCTCGAAGCGATCGACTCGATCAAGATCGTGCAGGTGGACGGCCTTACCCAGAAAGGCGGCTCGGCCGCTTCGGCGTCGGTGGGCGGTTCCGGGGGCGGTTCGGGCAATCTCGCCAACGACGCCGTCAGCGCGGCACTGGCTTACCGCGCGCAGGCGCCGGTGATCGACGGGCTGATGAAGGAACTTGGCCTGGACGGCGCCTCGCTCGCCAGTCTTGTCCAGGGTGCGGTGCAAGTGCCCGGACCTGTGGCCGCGCCAGTGCATGCACCGGCGAATGACGCCAGCGCCGCCAAGTTCAGCGAAGCGGAGTAATCAAGCCTGCATCATCGGTGGAACGGTAGCCTGCCGTTTCGCGACCTTACCGCCCCGGCACCCGCCTTTTCGGCGTGTCGGGGCGCCGGGTTTCAAGCAGGCTCGCGGCGAACTTAGCCGAGCGCGAGACGCCCTAAAATTCCCCCATCCACCTTGATGTCGCAGCCGCTGACATAGGATGCCCCCGGGGAGCAGAGGAATTCGGCGACTGAGGCGATCTCGTCGCCCGTGCCCTGACGTCCTAGCGGCGTCATGCCCATCATTCGCACCATCTGCTCGCTTGCCTTGGCTTCGGCGCGGCTCATTTCGGTGTCGATGAAGCCGGGAGCAATCGAGACGATGCGCAGACCCCGCGCACCGAATGCAGCGGCTTCACGGCCGACCAGCCCGATCACGGCGCGCTTCGACAGGGTATAGCCCATGCCTGGATCGGTCGCGAACCGGTCAATTCCGTCGCGGCCCTTGCCAGCGACGAGATCGCCGACGGCGGCAATCATCGCCGGGTCGGGAATGAGATAGGCCGACATGGACGAAACCAGCACCGCGCAGCCGCCCTCCTCGAACCGGGGCAACAAGGCCGCAACCAGCCGTTCGGTGGCGAAATAATTGACCTCGAGAATGCGCTGTGCCTCGGCCATCGTGGGCGAGAGACCGGCGGTGTGGATCAGCGCGAAGAGCGGGGCGTCGCCCAGCGAATCAAGCAGTTGCCCGGGAAACTCGGGTGCAGCAATATCGCCTGCGAGGGTGGAGACCCGCGCGCCGCCTTCGCGTAGTTCGGCGGCCATGTCCTCCAGCCTCTCGGCATTCACGTCGCAAAGCAGCAGCGGGCGATCCTGCGCGGCGAAGCGGGCGGCGACGGGTCGGCCCATGCCTCCGGCCGCTCCCGTGACGATGACGGTGGCGCTCATGACCTCTCCTTCAGGTGCCGTGATCCGGCATTCCGCGAGTTGGTAACCGGGGCGCCGCCCAGCCGCTACCCTTGAGCGGACTCATCGCCCGGGGGAATAAGATACAGTGTCGCTCATAGTACTTGCATTGCGCCTCGTCGTCGTTCCATCTTCCCAGTGTCAGCCGTGATCACGATGGCGGGCAGCGGGAGAACGGGAATGCTGATGACGGGAGAGCAGCATGTCGCGGCGCCGCGCCGAAAGGTGTGGGATGCCCTGAACGATCCGGCGGTTCTCGCGCAGTGCATTCCCGGCTGCCAGAGCCTCGACAGGGCCGCAGACGATCGTTTCGTTGCCGTGGCCGAGGTCAGGATTGGCCCGATCGGCGCGCGTTTCAAAGGGCAGGTGCAACTGTCCGAACTGGACGCGCCCAACGGTTACACCATCATCGGTTCCGGCAATGGCGGTATTGCCGGCAATGCCAAGGGCGGTGCGAAAGTGCGCCTCAAAGACAGCGAGGGCGGCACGCTCGTCGCCTACGAGGTCGAAGCGGAAGTGGGCGGCCGCATGGCGCAGCTTGGCGGGCCGATCATCGATGCCACGGCCCGAAATCTGGCCGGCAAGTTCTTCATGCGGTTCGGAGAGGTCGTCACGGGGGACGGCCCGGCGCCGGTTGTTGCGGGGGAGCACGCAGCCGGCGCCGGTCATGCCGCTTCCGCAGCACCGGTTGCGCCGGCCTTGCCCAAGGTCGCATCAACGCAAGGTATCTGGGGTTGGGTGGCCGCGTTGGTCATGGCGTTGATAGCGGGTTTCCTGCTCGGCGCGCGCGGGTTGCAGACGGAAATGCTTGCGGTTGGGGTCCTCCTGATCGTGACGGCAGGGGCGGCATTCGAGGCAGGAAGACGGCAATGTCTTGGCGCGCGGGGCCTTCGAGACGGAGCATCGCGTTGAAGCCCGCGCCTTTCGATTATGTTCGTCCTGCCAGCGTGCGGGAAGCGTGCGGCATTCTGGCCGAAGCGGGCGGTGGCGCTACGGTTATCGCCGGGGGGCAGACGCTGATGCCCTTGCTGAACTTGCGGATGAGCCAGCCGTTCATTCTGGTGGACATTGCAGGAATTGAGGACATCCAAGGCGTTTCGGCCGTGCCGGGTGGGCTGCGGGTCGGCGCGATGACGCGGCAGGCCGACGGCTTGACCGACGCCTTGCTTGCGGCCCGGCTTCCAGCGATGGTCATGGCGCTGGAGCATGTCGGCCACCATCAGACGCGCAATCGCGGGACCGTGGGCGGCTCCATCGCGCTGGGAGAACCCGCTGCCGAAATGCCGGCCACCGCAGTCGCCTTGGGAGCAACGATGGAAATCGCCTCCCTGCGCGGGATCCGTCAGGTTGCGGCAGCCGATTTCTATCTCGGCCCTTACATGACGGCACTCGAACCGGATGAGCTTCTGACCGGTGTGATCTATCCGCACTGGCCCGAGGGGCATCTGATCCTGTTCCGTGAGGTCGCGCGGCGGCCGGGGGACTTCGCGCTGCTGGGGATGACCGGTGCGGCGGTTTTGGAGAACGGAGCCGTGGCGCGGATCGGCCTGGCCTGGTTCGGAATGGGGCCGACGCCGATCCGCATGGTGCAGGCCGAGAATGCGCTTCTGGGCCAAGCATTGACCGATATCGATCCAGACGTCGTCGCCCGGCTGGCGGTGGCAGACGCTGCGCCATTCAATGACCATCATGTCAGCGCCGAATATCGCCGTACGGTCGGTCACCGCATTTTCCGCCGCACCTTGCGTGAGGCTTTCGGCCTGAAGGAGGCGGCATGAGCGAACATGCCATCGCATGGACCGTCAACGCCCACCCGCGCCGAGACCGGGTCGAGGCGCGAACCAGTCTGGCCGATCACCTCAGGCTGGAGGTTGGCTGCACCGGCGTCCACCTCGGTTGCGAGCACGGCGTATGCGGAGCCTGCACGGTGATCGTCGATGGCAGGGCCGTGCGCTCATGCCTCATGCTGGCCGTTCAAGCAGACGGCGCATGCGTTACCACGGTGGAAGGTCTCGCGGCGCCGGACGGTACCCTTCACACCGTTCAACAGGCCATGCGAGAGGCGCACGGCGTGCAGTGCGGGTTCTGTACGCCGGGGGTGCTGATGACTTTCGCTGCCCTCTCGTCCGACGCGGCAAAGGCGGACGAGCAGGCGATGATCGCTGCCATGTCCGGGCATATATGTCGCTGTACCGGATATCAGGGGATCCGCCGGGCGGCGAAGGCCCTGGCGGATAAAGCCGTGGGTTCCGGGCAAGGGACGTAAGCATGAACGCCGAGATCTCCGGCCATGGTCTGGGTGCCAGTCGCTGGATCGGCAAGCGCGTGCCCCGCAAGGAGGACCCGCGCCTGCTGACCGGGCGCGGTCAGTTCGTGGATGACGTGGTGCTTCCGGGCATGCTTCATGTGGCGTTTGCGCGCAGCCCTGTCGCATGCGGCCGGATCATCTCGATCGATCGAGAAGCCGCCCAGCAGATGCCGGGGGTCCACGCCGTACTGACGGCGGCGGATATTGCCGCGCGGCCCATCCGCATGCTCTCGTTCTTCTTTACCGAGGCCGAGATCGCGATCGCGCCGCTGGCGGACGGCCATGTTTCCTATCTGGGCGAGCCGGTAGCCCTGGTGGTCGCGGAAAGCCGTGCCATGGCCGAGGATGCTGCCGCGCTCGTGGAGATCGCGTGTGAGGAAGGGCAGCCGATAGTCTCCATCGCACAGGCCAGGACGGGCGCGCCGATCCATCCCGGCATGGACAGCAACATCGCCGCCGAGATCGGCGATGAGGAAATCGACGAAGAACTGGAGCAAAGACTGGCAGCGTCGGCTTTGCGGATCCGTCAGAAAGTGGTCCACCAGCGCATTTCCCAGGCGCCGATGGAAACGCGCGGGGTGATCGCTTCCCGCGACGGGCCGGAAGAACTGACGCTGTGGATCACCTGCCAGAGCCCCCATCTCGTTGCTCGCTGGGTGAGCCTGGCGCTCGATCTGCCGGATAGCGCGATCCGCGTCATCGCCAAGGACGTGGGCGGGGCCTTCGGGTTGAAGAACCACCCCTGGAAGGAGGAGTGCGCCGTCATCGTCGCGGCGCTCCTGCTCGGGAAGCCGCTCAAGTGGATCGAGGACCGATACGAGGCGCTTACCGCCTCCAACCAGGCGCGCGAGGCCGAGATGACCCTGGAGGCCGGGTTCGACGCGGAAGGCCGCCTCACCGGATCGCACGGGATATACGATTGCAACAACGGCGCCTTTCCGCAGGGCGCGGACAGCAACATTGCCGTACACATGTTCGTCTGGGCAGCCTACAGACAGCCGGCTTACGCCTTTGTCTCGCGCGGCTGGTATACCAATACCAACGGCCTTGCCGCCTATCGCGGCCCTTGGGCCATGGAATCGCTGGTGCGGGAGACGTTGCTGGACAAGGCCGGGCGGCGGCTCGGCATCGACCCGGTGGAGATCCGCCGCCGCAACCTCGTCTACCTTGCCGACCAGCCGGCCACGTCCAGCATGGGCATTCCGCTTGAGGACATAACGCCGGGCGAATGCCTGGAAAAGCTGCTCCAGCACTTCGACATGGCCCAGTTCCGGCGCGAACAGGCCAAGGCGCGAAGCGAGGGGCGTTATCTCGGCGTCGGCATTGCCGCTTACGTGGAGCCGACAGGCTCGGCGGGATCGATGGCGCCGATGACCGGCGAACTGGCGCAAGTGCGGATCGAGCCGACGGGCAAGGTTACGGCGACGATGTCCACCCATTCGCAGGGGCACGGTACGGCAACGACGATGGCCCAGTGCATCGCCGACCGGCTGGGCGTGCGCTACGAGGACGTGACCGTGTTCGAAGGCGACAGTTCGCGCGGCGGTTTCGGTCCCGGCGCCGCCGGAAGCCGTCAGGGTGTGATCGCGGGCGGCGCGGCGATCCGCTGCTCGGAGCTTTTGGCCGACAAAGTGCGCACGGTTGCGGCCCATCTGCTCAATGCCTCTCCAGACAGCGTCGTGCTGAGCGACGGCATGGTCCATGTCGAGGGCGCGCCGGAAATGACGCGTCCGCTCTCGGAGATTGCCGCCATCGCCTATGGCGAGCCCGATCGCCTGCCACCGGATCTGGAAACCGGACTGGAAATGCAGTTCCGCTACCAGCCGCCTCCGATGACCTTTACCAGCGCGGCCCATCTGGCCATCGTCGAGGTCGATGCGGAGACCGGGTTCGTGACGATCCTGCGCTGGATATCCAGCGAGGATTGCGGAACGGTCATCAACCCTGCCGTAGTGGAGGGGCAGATTTCAGGCGGCCTGGCTCAGGCTATCGGCATGGTCCTGCTGGAAGACATGCCCTACGACGCGCATGGAAATCCGTTGGCGGCTACGTTTAAGGACTATCTGCTGCCCGGAATCGGCGACGTGCCGGTATTCGAGTTCGTCCATGCGAATACGCCGTCCCGCACTATCGGCGGAATGCGGGGCGTGGGAGAGGGCGGTGCGATCATCGGCCCGCCCACGCTGGTGAACGCGATTGCGGATGCGCTTTCGCCGTTCGGTGAGATCGAGGAGCTTGTCCTGCCGCTCACCCCCGCCCGCATTCTGGATGTGATCGAGCAGCGGGATGTTTCGGGCACCAGCAAGGCGAACTCGCCGGTCGCGGAAACGCCCGTGACGCTGTCGCCGGAGCCTGTTCCGGCAGAGGACGTGGTACAGGGCGTTTCCGCCGCCGGACCTGCAGGGGATTGGGACATGGTACTCAAGACGCCGATGGGGCCGCAGGCGATGCAGGCGCATTTCGATGTCGAAGGCAGTGCGCTTCGCGGCTATCTGGCCGCGCCCGAGGGACGGCAGGAATTCAGGGGCGGCATCGTGGAGGGCAATCGCCTGCGTTTCGATCTCAAGGTCGAGAAGCCAATGAAGATTACCTTGAAGTATGATCTGGAGGTCAGCGGAGACGCCATCGCGGGCAAGTGCAAGATGGGTATGTTCGGCTCGGCGAAAGTCACGGGCAAGCGCGCGCCCTAGCTGCTGGCGTCCTTCACCGTTTCCATCGCCACGTAAGTAGACGTGCTGGATACATGCGGCAGGCTGGAGAGTTTCTCTCCCAGCACGGCCCGGTAGCGATGGATGTCGCGGGTGCGGACCTTGAGAAGGTAGTCGAAATGGCTGGCAAGCATATGGCACTCCTCCACTTCGGGAATGCGCTGGATGGCGGCGTTGAATTCGCGAAGGGCCTGCTCGCGCGTGTCGGACAGCTTGACCTCGGTAAAGGCGACATGGTCGAGCCCCAGCGCGACCGGATCGATCACGGCGCGGAAACCCCGGATCACGCCTGATTGAGTCAGGCGGCGCAGGCGCACCTGGCAGGGCGTCTTGGACAGGCCCACGACTTTGGCCAGCTTGGTCACGCTCATGCGGCCGTCTTCGCGCAGCGCGGCGACGATCTTGCGGTCGTGGTCGTCCAGAATGACTGGTTCGGTGCGTTTTGCCATGCGATTGAACTGCCGATGAGAGCAAGATAAGTCCGAATGGATCGTCTTGTGCCTGTGAAAAGTCGGATTGCCAAGCCGGCTTGCGATATTGGCGATTCATGACCCACACCCCGCCCGCCCACGCGCCATTCGCCGCCTTCGCCCCCGCCGTCAGCGAGCCCACGCCGCTCCGCCGCGCGATCACCGATGCCTTCCGCCGTGACGAGGCCGCCTGCATGGCGCCGCTGCTCGACGCCGCGACTTTGCCGGATACGCAGCGCCGGGACGTTCGCGAGACGGCGAGCCATCTCGTGACCACGCTGCGGGCCAATCACAAGGGCACCGGCGTCGAGGGTCTCGTTCAGGAATACTCGCTCTCCAGCCAGGAAGGCGTGGCGCTGATGTGCCTGGCCGAGGCGCTGCTGCGCATTCCCGACAACGCCACCCGCGACGCCCTGATCCGCGACAAGATCTCCGACGGCGACTGGAGCGCGCATCTCGGCGGCGGCAAGTCGCTCTTCGTCAATGCCGCGACCTGGGGTCTGGTGGTGACCGGCAAGCTGGTCGGTTCGGTCGACGACCGGGGCCTGGGTGCGGCCCTGACCCGTCTGGTCGCGCGTGCGGGCGAGCCGGTGATCCGGCGCGGCGTCGATCTGGCCATGCGCCTGATGGGTGAGCAGTTCGTGACCGGTGAAACCATCGGCGAGGCCGTGAAGCGCGCCAGGGAACTGGAAGAGAAGGGCTTTCGCTACAGTTACGACATGCTGGGCGAAGCGGCGACCACGGCGGCCGATGCCGACCGCTACAACGCCGACTACGTCAACGCCATCCACGCTATCGGCAAGGCGAGCGCCGGGCGCGGGATCTACGAAGGCCCGGGCATCTCGATCAAGCTTTCGGCACTGCATCCGCGTTACAGCCGGGCGCAGGCGAAGCGGGTGATGGACGAACTGCTGCCGCGCGTGAAGGCGCTGGCGGTGCTTGCCAAGGGCTACGACATCGGCCTCAACATCGATGCCGAGGAAGCCGACCGGCTCGAACTTTCGCTCGACCTGCTCGAAGCCCTGGCGCTCGATCCCGACCTCAAGGGCTGGGATGGTCTGGGCTTCGTGGTGCAGGCATATGGCAAGCGCTGCCCCTTCGTGCTCGACTGGATCATCGACCTCGCCCGTCGCTCGGGCCGACGGATGATGGTGCGCCTGGTCAAGGGTGCCTATTGGGATGCCGAGATCAAGCGTGCCCAGGTGGACGGCCTTGCCGACTTCCCGGTCTATACCCGCAAGGTCCATACCGACGTTTCCTACGTCGCCTGCGCCCGCAAGCTGCTGGCGGCGCCGGATGCTGTCTTCCCGCAGTTCGCGACGCACAATGCGCAGACGCTGGCGACGATCTACCACCTTGCCGGACCGGACTTCGTGGTGGGCCGCTACGAGTTCCAGTGCCTTCACGGCATGGGCGAGCCACTCTATTCGCAGGTCGTGGGGAAGGAAAATCTCGACCGACCCTGCCGCATCTACGCGCCGGTCGGCACGCATGAGACGCTGCTGGCCTATCTGGTGCGCCGTCTGCTGGAAAACGGTGCGAACTCCTCGTTCGTGAACCGCATTGCCGATCCCGCCGTGCCCGTGGAAGAGATGGTGGCCGATCCCGTTGACGTGGTCCGCGCCATGCCGAACCAGGGCGCCCGGCACGATCTGATCCCGGTTGCGGCCGATCTCTACCCCGGCCGCCGCAATTCGGACGGTGTAGACCTGGCCGACGAAACCGCGCTTGCGGCGCTTTCGGAAGATCTGCGCCGTTCGGCGGCACGCGAATGGTTCGCCATGACCGCCAATGCCCAGGGCGAGGCGCGTGCCGTGCTCAACCCCGCGGACCACGGGGACGTGGTCGGCCGGGTGATCGAAGTGGCACCGGAAGCGGCAGCGGTTGCCGTGGCCCGCGCGGCGATAAGCCGCTGGGGCCAGGTGCCGGTCGCCGAGCGCGCGGCCATGCTCGATGCCGCCGCCGATGCCATGCAGGCGCGGATCGGCCTGCTCATGGGCCTCGTCATCCGCGAGGCCGGCAAGTCGGCCGCGAACGCCATTGCCGAAGTGCGCGAGGCGATCGACTTCTTGCGCTATTACGCCAAGCAGGCGCGCGAGACTTTCGGCGCAGAGCAGGTCCCGCTGGGGCCGGTCGTCTGCATCAGCCCCTGGAACTTCCCGCTCGCGATCTTCGCCGGACAAGTTGCCGCCGCGCTGGTCGCAGGCAACCCGGTGCTGGCCAAGCCTGCCGAGGAAACCCCGTTGATCGCGGCGGAGGCAGTGCGCCTTTTGCACGAGGCGGGCGTCCCGAAGGATGCGTTGCAGCTTCTGCCGGGTGACGGGAAGCTCGGCGCCGCGCTCGTGGCTGCGCCGCAGGTTGCCGCCGTGATGTTCACCGGCTCGACCGAAGTGGCGCGTCTGATCCAGAAGCAGCTTGCGGGCCGCGTCGCTGCCGATGGCCAGGCGATCCCCTTCATCGCCGAAACCGGCGGGCAGAATGCCATGATCGTCGATTCCTCGGCGCTGGCGGAGCAGGTGGTGGCGGACGTCATCGCTTCCGCTTTCGACTCTGCCGGGCAGCGCTGTTCGGCACTGCGCGTGCTCTGCCTTCAGGAAGACGTGGCCGACCGCACGCTGACGATGCTCAAGGGCGCGCTGGCGCAGCTGCGCGTCGGCAATACGCAGGAACTGGCGGTCGACATCGGTCCGGTCATCACGGCCGAGGCCAAGGGCATGATCGACGGCCACGTCGCGCGCATGAAGTCGCGCGGCTGCAAGGTCGAGCAGGTGGCGATCCCGGGCGCCTGCGAGGCGGGCACTTTCGTGGCGCCGACGATCATCGAGATCGCGTCCATCGCCCAGCTCGAACGCGAGGTATTCGGCCCGGTGCTGCATGTCGTGCGGTTCAAGCGCGACGCGCTTCCCGATCTTGTCGAGGCGATCAATGCCACCGGCTATGGACTGACTTTCGGTCTCCACACCCGCCTCGATGCCACCGTGGAGCAGGTCACTTCGGCGATCCGCGCGGGCAATCTCTACGTCAACCGCAATACGATCGGTGCCATCGTCGGCGTCCAGCCTTTCGGCGGGCGCGGGCTTTCGGGCACCGGACCGAAGGCGGGCGGACCGCTCTATCTGGGCCGTCTGGCGCGGAAGGCGCCGGAAGTACTGGCCGCGCCTGCGCAAGCAGCACCGCTGGTAGAGGCTTTCGCGACCTGGCTGAGCGCTCAGGGCGATGCCGCTTCCGCTGCTGCGGCGCGCACGCTGGGCGCGTCGTCGGGGCTGGGCATCGAACAGGTCCTGCCGGGGCCGGTGGGCGAGACCAACCTCTATGCGCTTCACCCGCGTGGTCGGGTACTGCTGCGTCCGGCCACGCGCGAGGGGCTCTATGGCCAGATGGCGGCCGTGCTCGCCAGCGGCAATACGGCGACCGTGGAAGGCATGGCGCTTCCCGCCGGGCTACCGGAAGCCGTGGCCGCGCGTTTCGCACCGAATGCGGGTGAGCACTTCGCGGCCTGCCTGGTGGAAGGCGACGGGGATGCGGTGCGGGCCGCCTGCAAGGCGGTGGCGGACCTGCCGGGGCCGATCGTTCCGGTCCACGTCACGCCGGGCCCCAATCTGGTATGGCTGCTGGAGGAAGTTTCGACTTCCATCAACACTACCGCCGCTGGTGGCAATGCCAGCCTGATGATGATCGGCTGATACGAAAAAGGCCCGCGAGTTCGACACTCGCGGGCCTTTTTTCATGGGGCTGGGAGGGCGATCAGCAGGCCGGGACCGGCTGTCCGTCCATCTCGCCTTCGCGCTTGTGCAACGCGAGCGTCACCAGGAAGATCGCGAGGCCCCCCAGCGACAGGCCCATGCCGATCCAGCCGGTCGAGGTGAGGCCGTAGCCTGCCGAGATCGCCAGGCCGCCCAGCCAGGGGCCCAGCGCGTTGGCCATGTTGAAAGCGCTGTGGTGCGCGGCGGCGGCAAGCGCCTGGGCGTCGCCCGCCACGTCCATGAGGCGGGTCTGGAGGATCGTGCCGAGACCGCCCGCAAACCCGATCATCACCACCACCACGCTCAGCGTCCAGACGTTGCTGGCGGCCATGGGGAACAGGGCGAGAGCGAAGGCGCTGAACAGCAGCGCGCCGATCGCGGCCTTGTTCAGCGAGCGGTCGGCCGCCCAGGCCCAGAACAGATTGCCCACCGTCATGCCGACGCCGAAGACTGCGAGGACGACCGGAACGAGGTGCTCGGAGACTTTGGTGACCTCGATCATGGTCGAGGCGATGTAAGTGTAGACGGCAAAGAGGCCGCCGAAGCCGATCGCGCCGGTGAGCAGTGTCAGCAGCACTTGCGGACGGCGCAGTGCGCCCAGTTCGCGCATCGGGCTGGCGCCTTCGGCTGCTTTCTGGTGCGGGGCATAGAGCGCGACGAGCGCCATGGTGATGATGGCCAGCACCGAGACGATGGCGAAACCGGTGCGCCAGCCGAAGGCCTGTCCCAGCCAGTTGGCCAGCGGCACACCGATGATCGTGGCGACGGTCAGCCCCGACATGACCAGCGCAACGGATTGTGCGCGCTTGTTGGCGGGGACCATCGAGGCGGCAACCAGCGCGGCAATACCGAAGTAGGCACCGTGGGGCAGGCCGCTGATGAAGCGGAACAGCAGGAGCAGCGGATACGTCGGCGCCATTGCCGAAAGGCCGTTACCCACTGCGAACAGTCCCATGAGACCGATCAGCAGCGCCCGGCGCGGCAGCTTGGCCGCCAGCACCGCGATTACCGGCGCGCCGACGACCACGCCCAGCGCATACGTGCTGATCGCATGACCCGCTTCCGGCTCCGTCAGGCCGAGATCGCGCGCGAAATAGGGCACAAGGCTCATCGCGGCGAATTCGGTGGTGCCGATGGCGAAGGCACCCATCGCCAAGGCGAGGATGACGAGGTGGGTATGGGCTTTTTGCTGATCGGTCATGTTGCACTGCAATATTGGGGGCATTTGCGATCTAGTGGACGGCAGCGCCATGCCAACCCGTCGGGAGGTGCAATAATTGCACTCTCGGTCTTGTTTGTTGCAATGTGTGGCTGATTAATTCCCGTCGTCCCGGACTTGATCCGGGACCGCTGGCGATCTTTAGGCGCTCGTCTGAGAGCAAGGCGGTCCCGGATCAAGTCCGGGACGATGTCTGCTTAAAGCCCCGGATCGAACTCCGGCGCATTCTTGGTGGTATAGTCCGAATGCGTGGCGACATGGATGCCGCATTCGGTCTTGTCCCAACCGCGCCAGCGGCCGGAACGGGGGTCTTCGCCATCCGCGACCTTGCTGGTGCAGGGCATGCAGCCGATCGACGGGTAGCCCTGGGCGACCAGCGGGTGCGGCGGCAACTCATGCTCGGCGATATAGGCGGCGATGCGTTCGGGCGACCAGTCGATCAGCGGATTGACCTTGAGCCGGCCCTGCGCGTCGGTGGTGTCGACCTCGAAGCGGGGCAGGGTGGCGCGGGTCGAGGCCTGGAAGGCCTTGCGACCGCTGAACGAGGCATCGTAGCCGAGCAGGGCCTTTTCCAGCGGCTTCACCTTGCGGATTTCGCAGCAGCCGTCTGGATCGTAGGACCAGCGCAGGCCGTTTTCGTCCTTCTTCGCCAGCGCCTCGGCATCGGGAAGAAGGTTGATGAGGTTGGTCAGGCCCAGCCGCTCCACCAGGAGATCGCGGTACTCCAGGGTCTCGGGGAAGTGCTTGCCGGTTTCGAGGAACAGCACCGGCACCGCAGGATCGACTTGCGCGATCAGGTGCAGGAGAGCGGCCGATTCCGCACCGAAGCTGGAGACGACCGCGATATCGCCCGCCATGCCTTCCTTGAGCACCGTTTCGAGCATCTCGCTCGTGTCGGTGCCGCGGAAGAGGCGGTTCAGGCGAACGGCATCGGCCTCGTCGAAACGGGGGCCGGTGTCGATCAGATCGCGGATACGTGCAGCTTCGGTGTGGTGCATCGGTTACTTCCTTGGGCTGGACATCAGGCCGGGTGGCGCTTCGCCCAGATTGCCTGGCGACCGTCGACGACAGTGGCTTGGTAGACGTTGTCCCAGCGATCGAACGCGTTTCGGGCGTCCTCCTCGTTGAGGGCCTTTTCGGGCGCGAAGGCATCGAAGCCGCAGCGCCGCAGGTGCGAGAGCATGTCGATCACCAGATCGCCTACCGCGCGCATCTCGCCAGCGTAGCCCGCCTCGCGCAGGATCCGCGCCGAGGAATAGCCGCGCCCGTCGGTCCAGGCCGGGAAGCTGACTTCCACGAGCGCTAGGCGATCGAGATGCGGCAGCAGGTCGCGTGCATCGTCGCCCGGCTCGATGCGGACGGCGGTGGCATTGGTCTGCTGCGAGAAGGCATCGACCGTGACGGCCGGATCGTTCACCGCTTCGTCTTCACGGAAGCGGAATTGCACATCAACCATAGATCGCTTCCTTGAACGGGGCCATGCCGATACGGCGATAGGTGTCGAGGAAGCGTTCCTCGCCTTCCTTGTTGGCGAGGTAGACTTCGGTGGCCTTCTCGATGGCATCGACCACGCCGTCCTCGGTGAAGCCGGGACCGGTGATCTGGCCGAGCGAGGTGTCCGCGCCTTCGCTGCCGCCGAGCAGGAGCTGGTAGTTTTCCAGGCCCTTCTTGTCGACGCCAAGGATGCCGATGTGGCCCGCGTGGTGGTGGCCGCAGGCGTTGATGCAGCCCGAGATCTTCAGCTTCAGTTCGCCGATCTCGGCCTGGCGCTCGGCGCTGCCGAAGCGTTCGGAGATCTTCTGCGCGACCGGGATCGAACGGGCATTTGCAAGGCTGCAGTAGTCGAGCCCGGGGCAGGCGATGATGTCGCCCACGGTGTCGAGATTGGCGGTCGATAGGCCTGCCTCGTCCAGCGCCTTCCAGACGGTGTAGAGGTCGGCCTTCTTCACATGCGGGAAGACGATGTTCTGGGCGTGGGTGACGCGCAGTTCGTCGAAGCTGTAGTCCTTGGCCAGCTTGGCCATGAGGCGGATCTGGTCTGCCGTGGCGTCACCGGGAATGCCGCCGATGGGCTTCAGCGAAACCGTGGCGATAACATAGCCCGCCTGCTTGTGGGCATGCGTATTGCGTTCCACCCAGAGGCGGAAGTCGGGATCGGTGAGGTCCAGATCGTCCGAGGCGTTCGCATCGAAGCCGGGATCGACGAAATGCGCCTTGATCCGCTCCAGCTCGGCCAGCGGCGGCTCGATCGGCTGGGTCAGCAGGTGGGCGAACTCTTCCTCGACCTGGCGGACATATTCGTCCCGGCCGAGTTCGTGAACGAGGATCTTGATGCGCGCTTTGTACTTGTTGTCGCGGCGGCCATAGCGGTTGTAGACGCGCAGGCACGCTTCCGAGAACGTGATCAGCTGGTCCAGCGGTACGAATTCGCGGATCAGCGGGGCGATCATCGGGGTGCGGCCCATGCCGCCACCGGCGTAGAACTGGGCGCCGATCTCGCCGGCGTCATTCTTCACCATCTTGATGCCGATATCGTGCAGGCGCATCGCCGCGCGGTCGGTTTCCGACGCGATGACGGCGATCTTGAACTTGCGCGGCAGCACCAGGAATTCCGGGTGGAAGCTCGACCACTGGCGCAGCAGTTCGGCATAAGGGCGCGGGTCGACGATTTCCTCGGCGGCGGCGCCCGCGAACTGGTCGGACGAGATGTTGCGGATGCAGTTGCCGCTGGTCTGGATGGCATGCATTTCCACCTTGGCCAGTTCGGCCAGGATGTCGGGCGTGTCTTCCAGCTTGATCCAATTGTACTGGATGTTCTGGCGGGTGGTGAAGTGGCCGTAGCCGCGGTCGTACTTGTCCGCGATATCGCCCAGTAGCGTCATCTGCGCGGAATTCAGCGTGCCATAGGGCACCGCGACGCGCAGCATGTAGGCATGCAATTGGAGGTAGAGGCCGTTCTGCAGGCGCAGCGGCTTGAACTGGTCCTCGGTAAGGTCGCCCGCCAGGCGGCGGCGGACCTGGTCGCGGAATTCCGCGACGCGGGTATCGACCATCTGCTGGTCGTATTCGTCGTATTTGTACATCAGATCACCCAGTCTGCGGCTGCGGGGTCGGACGGCTTCAGCGTCAGGTCGAGGCGCACGGTCGGTCCGAGGGCGCGGATGCGCTCCTTGATATGAGCGGGCCGGATGCCTTCCCCGGTCTTCTCACCGTCGACGACATAGGCCGCCACGACCTTCTGCGCGCCTTCCTCACGCGCCACCAGGGCGGCGCCATGTTCGCCGACATCGGCGGATTCGTTGACGTCGAGCGACCAGCCCACGCCGGTCCACCAGATGACCGCACCGGTCTTCAGGTCGTTGCCCGTCAGGATCTTCACTTTGTTGCCTCCAGCGCCAGGGCGCGAATGGTGTTGTCGGGTTCTGCGGTGACATGCCCGATAACGATAAGCGCGGGACTTTGCACCTTCGCATCCGCGATCAGGTCGGCAAGTCCGGCGAGCGGCCCGCGCAGCACCCGCATGGCCGAGCGGGTGGCGTTTTCTATGACGGCCACCGGCACATCGGGCGCCAGGCCGTCGGCCATGAGCTTCTCGGCGATCTGGGCGGACGTGGCGATGCCCATGAAGATCACGAGGGTGCGGCCCTTGCCGGCCAGGCCCGACCAGTCCTGATCCGCCAAGCCCTTGCACTGGCCTGCCACGAAGGTGACGATCGAGGCATGGTCGCGGTGGGTAAGGGGGATCTGCGCCGCGGCGGAGGCACCGAGTGCCGAGGAGATGCCGGGAACCACTTCCACCGGCACTCCGGCCGCGCGGCAGGCCTCGGCCTCTTCGCCGCCCCGGCCGAACACGAAGGGATCGCCGCCCTTGAGGCGCACGACATCATGCCCCGCCAGCGCCTCGCGGACGAGCAAGGCGTTGATCTCTTCCTGCTTCATGGTGTGCCGGGCGCGGCTCTTGGCGACGGAAACCAGCCGTGCCGTGGGCTTCGCCATCGACAGGATCGCCGGATCGACCAGCCCGTCATGCACGATAAGCCCGGCATTCATGAGCAGACGTGCAGCGCGCAGGGTCAGGAGGTCGGGGTCGCCGGGACCGGCACCGACCAGAAAGACTCGGCCTGCGGAGGCGGGATTCGCTTGCATGGGGCGCAGATGATCCTCCGCGCTCCCGATTGCCAGCGATAATGGCTTTGTCCGGGGCAAGGGAGGCTTTAGCGGCCTCCCGATAATGCCCCGCTCGAAAGCTCAGGCGACTTCGTCCTCCAGCAGTTCATCATTGCTGCCTGCCGGGGTGGAGGGCCGGGTTTCGGCCGTTGCCGTAACGACTTCCTGGGGCGCTTTCATGCTCGGTGCGCGATCGGGGCGTCCCAGGAAATAGCCTTGCGCTTCCTCGCAGCCTTCCCTGATGAGTAAATCGAACTGGCTCTCGGTCTCGACGCCCTCGGCCAGCACCGGGATGCGCAGCGACTGGCCAAGCGCCAGAACCGCGCGGATAATGGCGCGCGCCTGTTCGTTGCCGTCCGATTCCAGCAGGAACGACTTGTCGATCTTGATCTTGTCGAACGGGAACGAGTGCAGTGTGTCGAGCGAGGAATAGCCGGTACCGAAATCGTCCATGGCGATGGCCACGCCCAGTTCCTTGAGCTGGCGGAGGTTGTGCAGGGCACGGCCCTTGTCGCTGATGATGGCGCTTTCGGTGATTTCCAGTTCGAGCCGGCTGGCGGGCAGGCCGGTTTCGATCAGCACGCGTGCCACCATGGGCGCGAGGTCCTGCTGGACGAGCTGGATCGGCGATACGTTCACGGCGATGCGCTGGTTGGTCTGCCAGTTCACGGCTTCGCGGCAGGCCTGTTCCAGCACCCATTCGCCGATGGTCAGGATCGCGCCCGATTCCTCCGCGATCGGGATGAACTGGTCCGGCGAGACCAGCCCCTGTACCGGATGGTGCCAGCGCACCAGTGCCTCGTAGCCCGAAAGCTCGCCGCTGCGCAGGTGGCGCTGCGGCTGGTAGAGCAGCACCAGTTCCTGCCGCTCGATCGCCTGGCGCAAGTCTCCGGCAAGCTGGCGCCGCGCGCGCGCCGTTTCGTCCATGCCGGGCTCGTAGTAGCAGATGCGCTCGCCGATCTGGGTCTTGGCGCGGTACATCGCGAGGTCGGCGTTGTTGAGCAGGCTCTCCCGGTCGCCGCCGTCGTGCGGGAAGGCCGCGACGCCGAGGCTGGCGCCGAAGCTGAGGTCCTGCCCTTCATGGATGACCGGCATCGCGAAGCAGGCCTCGACCCGCGACAGGAAGTCCGCAAGCTGGGCATCGGTGGTGAAGAGCTTGGCGATCCCGAACTCGTCGCCGCCCAGCCGGGATGCAATCTCGTCCTCGCCGATCGCGGCGGAGATTCGTTCCGCCAGTTCGGCCAGGACCACGTCACCCCAGGAATGCCCGTAAGTGTCGTTGATCTCCTTGAAACGGTCGAGATCGATCGCTGCCACGCCCAGGCGCTTGCCCTGGCGCTCTGCCTGACCGAGCTTCTCGTCGATCCAGAGATTGAAGCGCGTGCGATTGGGCAGGCCGGTCAGTCCGTCGTGCATCGCCATGTGGGCGATCTGTGCCTCGGATTCGTGCTGCCGGGTAATGTCGTCGAATGTCGATACCCAGCCGCCGTCCTGCATGGGCCTGCTGGCGATGGAAACCACCGTGCCGTCGGGATATTCCGAAAGGATCGGCGGGTGCGTCTCGGTCGCGAGATTGTCGCGAATCGCCCGCTTCGCGATCCTGACGCGCTCTTCCACCTCTTCGGGCGCATAACGTGCTGCACTGCTGATGCGGATCACTTCGCAGAGCGACATTCCCGGTGTCAGCGCTCCAGGCACAAGCCCGTACATTTCCAGATAGCGCGAGTTGCAAAGCACCAATTTCTCGTCGGCGTCGAACAGGCACAGGCCCTGGTGCATATGGCCGAGCGCGGCGTCACGCTGGCGGCTGGCCTCGGTGATGCGGTCCTGCGCCTCCTTGAAGCGCGACATGTCGCGGGTGATCTTGGCGAAACCGATCGGCTGGTCGAGTTCGTCCAGCATCGTTTCGATGGTGACGTGCGCCCAGAAGCGGGTCCCGTCGCGGCGAACGCGCCAGCCTTCGCCATAATAGCGTCCTTCGCTCATGGCCGTTTCCAGGGCGATCCGGTCGCGCTCGGCATCGCGATCTTCCGGGGTGTAGAAGCTGGAGACATGCAGGCCGAGCGCTTCGCTTTCGGGGTAGCCCTTCAGGCGCTGGGCACCGGCGTTCCAGTTCACGACCCGGCCGTCGAGATCCAGCATGTAGATCGCGCAGTCGGAAATACCGCGCACGAGGAAAGAGAAGGCGCGTTCGCTGACGGCCACGGCTGCGGCAGTCCGGCGGCTGATGGCCAGCGAGATTGCCGAAAGCGTGACAAGCAGGAAAGTTACCGCAGTGACCGCGGCGGCCATTTCGCGCGGGGAAATGAGCTGTTCCGGCGCGTCGAGGCGCGCGGGTATGAGGGTGAGGCCGGTCATGCCGGTGAAGTGCAGCAGGACCACCGCGGCGGTGAGCAGGCCGGTCGACGCGATCAGGCCGCGCAGGCGGCGGTCGCCGAGTGCCAGGGCCAGGGCGGGGTAGAGCGGCAGGTAGCCAAGGATCACCGAGGCGACGATGTAGCCGGATTTCCAATGCATGGAGGCCGGGGCTTCGAGGGCCAGCATGCCGGTATAGTGCATGGCGGCGATTCCCAGCGTCGCGATCGCGGCGGACAGCGGCAGGGTCCAGCGCTTTCCGCCTTCGATCGCGAGCCCGAAAGCCGCTGCGAATGCGGCTATGAGGATGGCGAGCGAGGTGAAAGTCAGCGCGGGCTCGAACCCGGTGACCATGTCGGGCGCATAGCCGAGCATGGCCACGAAGTGGGTGGCCCAGATGCCGAAGCCCGCACTTGCACCGCCGACGCACCACCAGCGCCGCGCCATGGCGGGGCCGTGTTTCACCCGGCAACCGGCCGCCTGGCGCAGCAGCGCCAGTGCCGTCAGCGAGGACAACAGACAGATCAAGGCCGCCAGGAGGACGAAGGTCAAGTCATGGCCGTCACGAATGCAGAGATAGATGTCGAACACTGGAACCCCGATTTGATCTCGGGAAATCTAGGGATATGCCGGTTAGCAATCGATTAATAACGATATTATCCGATGCAAAATCGTTGAATGTGCGAAAACCCTATGCGGGTTTTTGCGCATGGAACTCTGTGAAAAATTAGCCAAGATGCTAACCGAATATTAATCCCTGCAAGACAGGTTGCGATTCTCCTGGAGAATGCGCCATGCCCATTGCGGCACACTTTGAAGATCAGACTGCCAATAGTTCGGGCGATAGCCAGATCGGGGGCAAGTCTGCCGAAAACGGCCAGAAGGCCGATAAGCCGCGCGCGGCGCGCAAGCGGCTGATGATCGAGACGCAGGGTTCGCTGCCTTCCGGTGTCGAAGCGCCGGTGACGATCCACAATTTTTCCGAAACCGGCCTCCTGCTCGAAACGGCGGAAGACATGGAGATCGGCGAAGCGCTCGATATCGAGCTTCCCGAGGCGGGGCCGACGCGGGCGCGCGTGGTCTGGGCGAGCGGACGGCTCTACGGCTGTGCATTCGACATACCGCTTCATCCCGCAGTGCTCAGTGCCGCCCAGTTGCGCAGCGCAATGCAGGATGTCGATCTGGCACCGCCGCCAGCGGTTGCCGCGCCGGCCGCGATCGGCGGCGAGAGCTTCGGCGAACGCCTCCATCGTCTTCGCAAGCTGCGCGGCTTCACCCAAGGCGAACTCGCTTCGCGCCTGGGCGTCAGCAAGCCTACGGTCTGGGCCTGGGAGCAGGGGCGCGCCCGTCCGATCGAGGAGCGTCTCGATGCCATTGCCGAGGAACTCGGCGTCACGGCTGCGGAACTGCGTCCCGGACGCACCGTGGCAGGCCTGCCGGAACTCATCGCCCGTTGCCGCGACCAGATCGCCGCCGCGGTCGAAACGAGCCCCGACAAGATCAGGATCATGATCGAGCTCTAGAATATTCGGACAATCTGCGTTCCTGCGGATAGTCCGGGCAAATCCGCTTCACGACTCAATTCAGCGATGGTAAATACATTAATAACAATAATTTGCGTTCAAGAGTGTTAGATAACAGGGCTAATGCTTCTTGGGTGGAGGTTATTGTCTGGGTCGCCGGAAATCGGAAGTTGTCATGCTGGGCTGTCGTCTCTTGAGCGGTCGAACGTCTGCTAACTTGTTCCGAATCACGGGCCCTATTCTCCTGGGGCCTTCCTGCGGTCCCTTCGATCCGGGGCGTTACCAAGATGGGCATGAATTTCACCGTTCGGGAGAGTTCCGCGCTGTACGGGCTGCTGGCGGAAACCTCTTCCGACATTATCCTGAAGACTGATCTTCAGGGCCGGATCGTTCATGCCTCGCCCGGTATTCGCAGGCTGGGTGTCGAGCGATTGGCCGAAGTCGGGCCGCACCTGCTCGATCTGGTGGCCGAACAGGGGAGGGCGGCCGTTTCGCGTGCGCTCGATCTCGCGATCGCGGGCGAGCAGGGCGCCCAGTGGGTCGAATTTCCCGCGGTGACCGCCGATGCTCGTGAAACCTGGTTCGAGATCCGCATTCGCCCGCTGGTCGAGGAAAGCGGCGCGGTTTACGGCGCGCTGGCGGTCATGCGCACGATCGACGAGCGGCGGAGCCTGCGCGACCAGCTTTTCGCAGCCACCTACACCGATCCGCTGACCCAGCTGACCAACCGCGCCGCGTTCATCTCCATGCTGGAACACATGATCGCACAGGGCATGGAAGGCTGCCTGGCGATGTTCAGTATCGACTTCTTCCGTACGATAAACATGAAGTACGGACAGACGGCGGGCGACGACGTGCTGCGCGTCTTTGCCGACCTGCTGCGAGAAATGCTCCGGTCCGACGACATTATCTCACGGATCGGCTCGGAGCGCTTTGCCGTGCTTCTACCGCGCACTACACCGGAGCAGGCACAGGCAATCTGCACCCGCGTCGTCACGACCATGGCGAACTTGCGCCAGAACGTGGGCGACAACCGGCTGGCGATCACCACCAGCGGAAGCATCGCGCGGATAGCGGAGACGATGGATGGCACGATCGAGCGCGCCGAGCTCGCATTGTTCTGTGCCAAGGCGAAAGGGCGTAATCGCCTGGAGATGGAGAAACCGCGCCGCATTGCGGTGTGAATGGGGTGCGCTGTGGTCCACCGGTGCGGTTCCCGCGCCGGAATCATATGCAAATACTATGCGTTTGACCGGGCGCTCGTCTCGAATTCCAACGGCGCATTATCCTAATGGGTCTGCTGCATTCGACTCATATCGCATCTCCCGCGATGTGGGCTTGCAGGAGCACTACCCATGCAGGACATCCTCTGGATCGGCCTGACCCTCGCGTTGCTGGCGGCTAGCCTCGGCTATGTCGGCCTGTGCAACAAGGCATGAGGGGCAGCCGGACATGACCATCGATCTCTGGCTGGCGGGTTTCACCGCGCTGGCCCTTCTCGTCTATCTCGTCGCCGTGCTCGCACGGCCCGAACGCTTCTAGAAGGAGCGTTTCCATGACCGTTCAAGGATGGCTGTTCATTGCAGCCTTCGTCGTCATCCTGCTGGCTCTTACCAAGCCCATGGGTCTCTGGCTTCATGCGCTCTACGAGGGACGCCGCACGCCGCTTCACGCGGTGCTCGGCCCGGTCGAGCGCGGCTTCTACAAGCTCGCAGGGGTGAACCCGGACGAGGACCAGCCCTGGCATCGCTATGCCGTGCATATGCTGGTGTTCAACGCCGCGCTGTTGCTGCTGACTTATGTGATCCTGCGCGCGCAGGGCCTGCTGCCGCTCAATGGCCTCGGCTATGCGGGCATCGGCGCCGACGGCGCGTTCAACACCGCCGTCAGCTTCACCACCAATACCAACTGGCAGTGGTATTCGGGTGAGGCGGCGATGAGCAATCTCTCGCAGATGCTCGGCCTGACCATTCACAACTTCCTCTCGGCCGCTACCGGCATTGCGCTGGCCTTCGCGTTCTTCCGCGGTTTTGCCCGCAAGAGCGCTACAGGCATCGGCAATTTCTGGGCCGACATGACCCGCGTGACGCTCTATCTGCTGCTGCCGATCTGCGTCGTCTACACCGTCTACCTGATCGCCAGCGGCGTGCCGCAGACCCTGGCCGCCTCGGTCGACGTCTCGACGCTGGAAGGCGTGAAGCAGACGCTGGCGCTTGGTCCGGTGGCTTCGCAGGAAGCGATCAAGATGCTGGGCACCAACGGTGGCGGCTTCTTCAATGCCAACTCGGCCCATCCTTTCGAGAACCCGACCGCGCTGACCAACCTGGTGCAGATGCTGTCGATCTTCGTGATCGGCACCGGCCTGACCTGGTGCTTCGGCAAGGCCGTGGGCAATACCCGTCAGGGCTGGGCGATCCTGGCCGCGATGATGGCGATCTTCCTCGTCGGCGTGACCGTGGTCTACTGGCAGGAATCCGTCGGCAACCCGATCCTCCACAGCCTTGGTATCGCCGGTGGCAACATGGAGGGCAAGGAAGTCCGCTTCGGCATCGTCGCTTCCTCGCTGTTCGCAGTCGTCACCACGGCAGCTTCGTGCGGCGCGGTCAATGCCATGCATGACAGCTTCACCGCGCTGGGCGGCATGATCCCGCTGTTCAACATCCAGCTGGGCGAAGTCGTCATCGGCGGCGTCGGCGCAGGCATCTACGGCTTCCTGCTGTTCGCCATCCTCGCCGTCTTCGTGGCGGGCCTGATGGTCGGCCGTACCCCCGAGTACGTGGGCAAGAAGATCGAGAGCCGCGAGGTCAAGCTGGCCGTCCTGGCGATCGCGGTGCTGCCGTTGATCATCCTGGGCGGAACGGCGATCTCCTCGGTGCTGGAAGCCGGTCTGGCAGGTCCGCTCAACAAGGGGCCGCATGGCTTCTCCGAGATCCTCTACGGCTTCACCAGCGCCGTCGGCAACAACGGTTCGGCCTTCGCGGGTCTGACCGCGGGCACGCCGTATTACAACGGCATGCTGGGCGTCGCCATGTGGCTCGGCCGCTTCTTCGTCATCATCCCGATGCTGGCGATCGCGGGCAGCCTTGCCGCCAAGAAGTACACCCCCGAGACCGCAGGCAGCTTCCCCACCACGGGTCTGCTGTGGACCGGCCTGCTGATCGGCATCGTGCTGATCGTCGGCGGCCTGACCTTCCTGCCCAGCCTCGCCCTTGGCCCCATCGCCGATCATCTCGCGATGATCCGTGGCCAGCTTTTCTGAGGAACCTTGCACATGGTCCGGCCTGCAAAGACTTCCGAGAATAAATCTCTCTTCACGGCAGACCTGATCGTTCCGGCGATCGGGGATGCCTTCCGCAAACTCAATCCCAGGGAACTGATCCGCAACCCGGTGATGTTCACCACCGCCGTCGTCGCGGTGCTGCTGACGGTACTGCTGATCGTCGGGCAGGACGGCCTTGCCGCCGGCTTCAAGATCCAGCTCGTGCTGTGGCTCTGGCTGACGGTGCTGTTCGGCACGTTCGCAGAGGCTTTGGCCGAAGGACGCGGCAAGGCGCAGGCCGCCTCGCTGCGCGCCACCAAGGCGGAACTGACCGCCAAGCGTCTGAAAGGTGATGGGGAGCGTTACGACGACGTTCCCGCCAGCCAGCTGAAGAAGAACGACATCGTTCTGGTCCAGTCCGGCGACCTGATCCCCTCGGACGGCGAAGTCGTCGCCGGTGTCGCCTCGGTCAACGAGGCCGCGATCACCGGCGAATCGGCTCCCGTCATCCGCGAGGCTGGCGGCGACCGTTCGGCGGTGACGGCGGGCACCCGCGTCATCTCCGACGAGATCCGCGTCCGCGTCACCGTCAACCCGGGTCAGGGCTTCCTCGACCGGATGATCGCCCTGGTCGAAGGCGCGGAACGCCAGAAGACCCCCAACGAGATCGCGCTCACCCTGCTGCTCGTCGGCCTGACGATCATCTTCCTGATCGCCGTCGCGACCATTCCGGGCTTCGCCAGCTATGCGGGCGGTTCGGTGCCGGTCTCGATCCTCGCCGCGCTGCTCATCACGCTGATCCCGACGACGATCGCGGCGCTGCTTTCGGCCATCGGCATTGCCGGCATGGATCGTCTGGTGCGCTTCAACGTGCTGGCGAAGTCGGGCCGTGCGGTCGAGGCGGCTGGCGACGTTGACGTGCTGCTGCTCGACAAGACCGGCACGATCACCATCGGCGACCGCCAGGCCACCGAGTTCCGTGCCGTAGGCGGCGTAGACGTCAGCGAACTCGCCGAAGCCGCACTCATCGCCAGCCTCGCCGACGAGACGCCCGAAGGTCGTTCCATCGTCGTCCTGGCCCGCGAGAAGTACGGCCAGACCGCGACGGACCTGCCTTACGGTGCCGAGATCATCCCGTTCACTGCGCAGACGCGCATTTCGGGCGTCAATACCGGTGGCCGCGTGATCCAGAAGGGCGCCGTGCAGGCGATCCTCAAGGCCAATCCGGGCGCGGGCACGACCGCATCCGCCACCGAACTGCGGCGCGTCACCGACGAGATCGGCCGCGCGGGCGGTACGCCGCTGGCCGTTGCCGTCGATGGCCGCCTGCTGGGCGCGATCTTCCTCAAGGACATCGTCAAGGCCGGTATTCGCGAGCGCTTCGGCGAACTGCGTGCAATGGGCATCCGCACGGTGATGATCACCGGCGACAACCCGCTGACCGCAGCCTCGATCGCGGCGGAATCGGGCGTGGACGACTTCCTTGCCGAAGCCACCCCCGAGGACAAGCTGGCGCTGATCCGCAAGGAACAGCAGGGCGGCAAGCTCGTCGCCATGTGCGGCGACGGCACCAACGATGCCCCGGCACTGGCCCAGGCCGACGTCGGCGTCGCCATGAACACCGGCACCCAGGCCGCGCGCGAAGCGGGCAACATGGTCGATCTCGATAGCGATCCGACCAAGCTGATCGAGGTCGTCGGCCTCGGCAAGCAGCTGCTCATGACGCGCGGCGCGCTGACAACCTTCTCGGTCGCCAACGACGTGGCGAAGTACTTCGCGATCATCCCGGCCATGTTCGTGGCGCTCTATCCGGGGCTCGGCGTGCTCAACGTGATGGGACTTACCAGCCCGCAGAGCGCGATCCTTTCCGCGATCATCTTCAACGCGCTGATCATCCCGTGCCTGGTGCCGCTCGCGCTTCGCGGCGTGACCTACAAGCCGATGGGCGCGGGGCCGCTGCTGGCGCGCAACCTGGCGATCTACGGCCTTGGCGGCCTGATCGCGCCGTTCGTCGGCATCAAGCTCATCGACCTGGCCGTCGGCGGCCTGGGTCTCGCCTGAGGAGGCGGCATCATGAACAACAACTTCTCAACCTCGCTGCGCCCGGCGATCGTCATGACCGGACTGTTCGCGGCCCTTCTGGGCGTGGCCTATCCGCTGGCGATGACCGGGATCGGGCAGGCACTGTTCCCGTCCCAGGCGAACGGCAGCCTTGTCACCGAAAACGGCAAGGTGATCGGCTCGACCGTGATCGGGCAGGCCTTCACCTCGCAGCGCTACTTCAACACCCGGCCTTCGGCGGCGGGCGACGGATACAGAGGCCTTGCCTCGTCCGGTTCGAACCTCGGCCCGGCTTCGCAGGTCCTGCACGACCGCGTGAAGGAGCAGGTCACGGCCATGAAGGCTGCCGAACCGGGCAAGGCGGTCCCTGCCGACCTGGTGACGACTTCGGGCTCGGGCCTCGACCCCGACATCACGCCGGAGGCGGCCTACTATCAGGTCGACCGCGTGGCACGGGTTCGCAACATCGATGCCGCCGCCGTTCGCCGGCTGGTGGACGAGAGCGTCGAAACGCCGCTGCTCGGCTTCATCGGCGAACCGCACGTCAATGTGTTCGAACTCAATCGACGGCTGGATGGTCTTGGCGCTAAGCAGGTTCCGTGAACGATCGCGTGACTGAAAACGACAGACCCTCTCCAGAGGCCCTCCTGCGCCAGGCGGCGCAGGAGGGCCGCGGCCGTCTCAAGGTCTTCCTCGGCGCTGCGCCGGGTGTCGGCAAGACGTGGGAAATGCTGACCGAAGGCCACCAGCGGCGGGAAGCCGGGGTGGACGTGGTGGTGGGCGTGGTCGAGACCCATGGCCGCCGGGAAACCGAGGCGCTGGTCCTCGGGCACGAAGTGGTCCCCCGCCGGGAGGTGGAGCATATGGGCCACAGCCTGGGCGAGATGGATATCGACGCCATCCTGGCCCGCGCGCCGCAACTGGTGCTGGTGGACGAACTGGCGCACACGAACGCACCCGGTAGCCGCCATCCCAAGCGCTATCAGGACGTGGAGGAACTGCTGGACGCCGGGATCGACGTCTATTCGACGATCAATATCCAGCATGTCGAGAGCCTCAACGACGTCGTCGCCTCGTTCACCCGGGTGCGGGTGCGCGAGACGGTGCCCGATTCCGTTCTCGAACAGGCGGAAATCGAAGTCGTCGACATTCCGCCCGACGAACTGATCGAGCGGCTGAAGGACGGCAAGGTCTATATCCCGCACGAGGCGACGCGGGCGCTCGGCCATTTCTTCTCAAAGACCAATCTCACGGCCCTGCGCGAACTGGCGTTGCGCCGTGCGGCGCAGGCAGTGGACGCGCAGATGCTGGAGCATGTGCGCGCCAATGCGCTAGCGGGCAGCTTCGCGGTGGGCGAGCGGATCGTCGTCGCCGTCAGCGAACTGCCCCATGCGGCCGGGCTGGTGCGCGCGGGCAAGCGCATGGCCGACGCCCTGAGAGCGCCCTGGACCGCCGTTCATATCGAGACCCAGCGGCACCGGCAGTTCACCGACGACGAGCGCCGCCAGCTGGCCGATACCCTGGCGCTGGCCTCGCGTCTTGGCGCTTCTACCGCCAGCATTCCGGCGACCGACGTGGTCGAGGGCCTGCGCAGCTTCGCGCGCGAGGCGCGGGCTACCCAGATCGTCATCGGCAAATCGAGCCGCCCTTGGTGGTTCGAGCTGCGCCACGGCTCGGTGGTGGACCGGCTGGTGCGCTCGGTGGGCGACGTCGCGGTCCATGTCCTGCCCTCCGGCGAGAGCGTTCCCGGCGGCGCGGTGCGCCGCAGGCGCCGCGGGCACTGGGGGCGACCGGCCGATTACTTGTGGTCGCTGCTGATGGTGGCGGCAATGGCGGTGCTCGGGCGCCTGCTGCTGGAAGCGCTCGACCTCGGCAATATCGCCCTGCTGTTCCTGATCCCGGTCATGTTCGCCGCAGCCAGTTTCAGCCTGCGCGCGGGACTTTTCGCGGGACTGGCCTCCAGCCTGGCCTACAACTTCTTCTTCCTGCCGCCGACCGGCACGCTGACCGTCAGCAACCCGGAGAACGTGATCTCGATCCTGGTCTTGCTGGGTGTCGCCGTCGTCACCAGCCAGTTCGCCGCGCGCGTGCGGGCACAGGCCGATCTGGCGGGATCGAGCGCGCGCCAGAACGCCGCGCTGGCAAGTTTCTCGCGCCAGCTTACTGCCGCGGTGACGCGCGAGGAGCTGATGCAGGCGATCTGCGCGGAAGTCGCGCGCCTGCTCGATGTGCGGGCGGTGCTGCTGCTGCCTTCGGAAGACGGCCCGGTGCTGGCCGCCGCGCTGCCGCCGGAGGACCGGCTCGAACAGATCGAGCGGGCCGCCGCGCAGTGGGCCATGGAGAACGACCAGCCCGCAGGGCGCGGCTCGGCCACGCTCACCGCTTCGGACTGGCTGTTCAACCCCTTGCGCACGACGCGCGGCGTGCTGGGTGCTCTGGGGATTGCGCGGACGGATGCCGCCGATCCCTTGCGCTCCGACCAGTTGCCCTTGCTGATGAGCCTGCTCGATCAGGCATCTATCGCTTTCGACCGCCTGCTGCTGGAAGAGGAGAACCTCAAGGCGCAGGCCGTGGGCGAGCGAGACCGGCTGCGCTCGGCGCTGCTCTCGTCGGTCAGTCACGATCTGCGCACGCCGCTCACCACCATTCTCACCGCCGCGCAGGAAATGCGCCAGCATCCCTCCGGCGAACTGGCCGAGACCATCGAGACCGAGGCGCTGCGGCTCAACCGCTTCGTCGCCAACCTGCTCGACATGGCGCGCGTGGAAGCCGGTGCCCTGCCGATGAAGGCGGAGCCGACCGATCTGTTCGATGCCGTCGCGGGCGCCGCGCACGATACGCGCACGGCCTTGCATGGCCATGCCGTCCAGCTTGATATCCCGCCGGACGTGCCGCTGGTGCGGGTGGATCCGGTGCTGCTCCATCACTGCCTGATCAATCTGCTCGACAATGCCGGGCGCTATGCCGATCCCGGTACGCCGATCGTGATCCGCTGCCGCCGCGCGCCCGACGCCCTGCTGCTTTCGGTGATCGACCAGGGGCCGGGTATCCCGCCCGGGCAGGAAAAGCGGGTGTTCGAAACGTTCACCCGCCTGGAAGGATCGGACCGCGTGCGCCACGGGACGGGCCTCGGTCTCGCCATCGTCAAGGGGTTCGCGGAGGCCATGGGCCTCTCGGTCGATGCCTCCAACAACGAGGATCCCTTCGGCGCCTGCTTCACCATCCGTATTCCGAACGACCTAATTCTCAGGAACTTCGATGCCAATTTCGATGATGGGGCCAATTTCAATAACGGGGCCAATTTCAATAACGGGGACGTATCATGACCATTCGCCACAAGGTCCTCATCGTCGATGACGAGCCGCAAATCCGCCGGTTGATCCTGGCCGCGCTCGGCCGCGCCGACTATGCGACGATCGAGGCCGTGAACGGGCGCGAGGCGCTGACGCGGCTGCGGCAGGAGCGGCCGGACATTGTGCTGCTCGACCTCGGCCTGCCCGACCGCGACGGACTGGAACTGGTCCCCCTGATCAAGCAGGAGAGCGACGCCACGCTGATCATCGTCTCGGCGCGGGAGGCAACCGATGAGAAGGTCGTCGCGCTCGATCTCGGCGCGGACGATTACCTGACCAAGCCTTTCGATACCGACGAACTTCTGGCCCGCGTGCGGGTGGCGCTGCGCAACCGCATGACCCGCGGCGGCGGTGTTCCGGCAGTCACCGCCGGCGATCTGTCCATCGACCTGATGAACCGCACGATCGTCAAGGCGGGCAAGGAAATTCACCTTACGCCCAAGGAATATGCAGTGCTGGCCCAGCTCGCCAAGTTTCCGGGGCGGGTAATCACCCATGAGCAGATCATGGTGAATGTCTGGCCCAACGAATCGGAGCGCCACGTAGAATATCTGCGCGTTCTGGTGCGGTCTCTGCGCCAGAAGCTGGAAGACGATCCGCAGCGCCCGCAGATCATCAGCAACGAGGTCGGCATAGGCTATCGCCTGCGCCTTCCCGAGGATGCCGGGTGACAGGCCCGGCCGTACCGGCGTAATGCGATTACTACGGCCTTCGGCCGTTCCCGCTCTCGTTTTCAAACGGCCATCGGACTTATGGTCCGGGGCATGGACAATGAGGATGATGCGGCGCGCGGAAGCCGGTCTTCGGCCGGGAAGGCCGGGCGCATTGCCGACTGGCTGGGATCGCAGGGCGCGGGCAATCTGACGATCTACATGTGCGCCATCGTCACGGCGCTGGCGGCGGTGCTGGCGCGGATCTCGTACTGAAGGGCCCGTTCGCACCGGTACTCGGCATTAGGAAATCTCAATGCCTCGGGGCGTTTCCCGCTCTCGAATTGCTATGCGTTCAGGCGTAACTGGAGTGCCTCCTGAAGGAGGTTCACGATGTCCAGATGGCATGAAACTCTCGCGGCCGGGATCGGCCTGCGCCTGGGCGGCGTAGCGATACTGTCGGTGGCCTGGTTGACCGGATCGGCGCTCTATGCGCGCGTCCACATGCATCCCCCCGCTCCGGCCAGTCCCGCCGAACTGGCGCTCTGCGCGCTGCTGGTGCTGCTGCTTGTGACCGGCAATGCCCTGCTGTTCGTGGGGCCCGGCCTCTGGAAGCAGGTCGAGATTCCGGCGCGGAGGAGCGCCGTGCTGACCGGCCCGCGCGAGTTCGAGATCTTCCACGATCCGCAGCTTTTCCCGGAAGAGGACAGGGTGCCGGACCGGAAGAAAAACGCCGTACTCTATCTTCACGAGCGCACGGCTGCCTGATCGGGACACCCCGCGTCAAAGTAATGAAAACACTATGCGTTAGCCGTTTCCCCGCTCTCGATATCAAATGTGGTCCTGCCCTACTTGGGCGTCCTCGAATCGCTCCGCCCGCAGGCAGAGAACTCAAGAGGACATCATGAAATCCATCGCTACCCTTGCCGCCCTTTTCGCAGGTTTCGTTCCCCTGGCCGCACAGGCCCAGGAAGAAGCCGCGCCGAGTGCCGTGACCGTCTCCGGTTCCGCCACCCTGACTTCGGATTACCGCTTCCGCGGCGTTTCGCAGTCGGACAAGGAAATGGCCGTGCAGGGCGGCCTCACCATCGCGCATGAAAGCGGCGTCTACGTTGGGACCTGGGCCTCCAACCTTTCGGGCTGGGGCACGTTCGGCGGCGCCAACATGGAACTGGACCTGATCGGCGGCTACAAGGCGAAGCTCAGCGACAATGCCACGCTGGACGTCGGCCTGACCTGGTACATGTATCCGGGCGGCGCGGACGATACCGATTTCGCCGAGCCCTACGTGAAGCTTTCGGGCACCACCGGCCCGGCCACGCCGACGGCGGGCGTCGCCTATGCGCCCAAGCAGTATGCGCTGGCCAATGTCTCGAACGCGCCGAACAGCCGGGGGCAGAAGCAGGACAACCTCTACCTCTGGGGTGACGGCGCGCTGGCGATAGCCGGAACGCCGCTGACCGCCAAGGCGCATATCGGCTACTCGGACGGCAATCCGGGCCTTGGCCCCAACGGCACCAGCGTGGCGCCCACCGGTACGTACTGGGACTGGTCGCTCGGCCTCGACGCGGCCTGGCGTAACCTGACCTTCAACGTCTCTTACGTCGATACCGATATCGGGGGTGCCGAGGCCGCGCGTCTCCAGCCGAACTTCAGCAAGGGCCAGGACGGAACCGGCTCGATCGCCGATGGCGGCGTGGTGGTTTCACTTACCGCCGCGTTCTAATCCTCAGAGCCAGCGAGTATGCCGGAACCACGCGTATAGCGCGGTGCAGAGCAGGGCGATCACGCCCAGTACGGCGAAATAGCCGTAGCGCATGTGCAGCTCCGGCATATTCTCGAAATTCATGCCGTAGATCCCGGCGATCGCGGTGGGAACCGCCAGGATCGCGGCCCAGGCGGCCAGCTGGCGGGTGATCGTGCCCTGACGCTGGGATTCCAGCAGGTGGCTGACCTCGAACACCGTGGTCAGCACCTCGCGCAAGCTGGCAACCATGGAATCGACGCGCCGGACATGGTCGTACACGTCCTTGAAATACGGCCGCACCGCCGCGTCGAGATAGGGCACGTCCAGATGGACGAGCTTGCTGCTCACTTCCGCCATCGGGGCCAGCACGCGCTGGAAGCGGATCAGTTCACGGCGCAAGGCGAAAAGACGCATCACGTCGCCGCGATCGAGGAAGGCATCGAGTGCGCGCTTCTCGATTTCCAGTACGTTCTCCTCGATCGTCTCCACGATCGGCAGGTAGCCGTCGACGATGAAGTCGAGAATGGCGTGGAGTACATAATCGACGCCGTTGGAGAGCAGCGTCGGCGCCGCCTCCAACTGGGCGCGCAGTTCGGTATGGGCACGGGCGGAGCCGTGGCGGACCGAGATGACGTGATGCTTGCCGACGAAGACCGAGGTTTCCCCGTAGACGATCTCGTCGCCTTCCAGATGCGCGGTGCGGGCAACGACGAAAAGCTGGTCGCCGTAGATATCGACCTTGGGCAACTGGTGCGCCTTCAGCGCGTCTTCCACGGCCAGCGGGTGCAGGCCATACGTCTTCTGCACGGCGCGCAGTTCGGTCTCGGTCGGCTCGTGCAGGCCGATCCACACGAAATCCTCGCCCCGATCGGCGGGATGGTCCAGCAGCGGGGGGCAGCTGTCGAGGGATACCGGCTCGGCGGGTTGGCCCTGGCGATAGAGGCGGGCGGCAATGACGGTCATCTAGGCTGCTGTTTTCCGGGTTTCATGTCGTTCGGGCAGGCAAGGATAGCGCCGTGGGCGGCGATGTCTCGCTGTTTCGGCTTCAGCGTATCGCGCGGCGGTCCTGCCGGGCATTGTGACGGCCATGCTGCCGCGCTGCACTGCCCTTTCCGTCGGAGATCAGCGTCTGGAGATCGAGCAGGGCGCGTCCCGTGGCCATTCCGCCGTTGCAGGCGATGTAGCGCGGTTCCCAGACCGGGGAGAACTTTTCCTTGTAATTGCGCAGCCCTTCGAAGCCGTAGAAGGCTTCGCCGTGGCGGAACAGCATGCCCGCCGCCCGTGCCCAGGTCGGCGCAAGGCGGCGCGCCTCGATGCCGGAAAGCGGGGCCAGACCCAGGTTGAACCAGGCATAACCCTCCTGCCGTCCCCAGAGCATCAGGCGGGTGAACAGGAAGTCCATGCAGCCGTAGGGCACTTCGGCACGGTGGCGCATGAGGTCCACCGAAAGTTCCTCCCGGCCCGCCGTCTTCCAGAGATTGGCGAAAGCGACGATCCGCCCCTCGCAGCGTATCACGGCGATGTCGCAGCGGGCGATATAGGCCTCGTCGAAGCGCCCGACGCTGAAGGCCTTCTCGCGCTGGCCCTTGGCGCGGAGCCATTCGTCCGAGACGTCACGCAGCTCGCCCATGAGCGCCGACACGCGCGCGGCAGGAACGATCGCGAACTCCGCGCCTTCACGCTCGGCGCGGCGCATGGCGTGGCGCAGGGGGCGGGCGCCGGACCCTTCGAGGCCGAAGCGGGAAAGGTCCACGCGCGCCTCTTCGCCGTACTTCATCAGCTGCAGGCCCATGTCGATGGCGACCGGCAGGACCTCGGGCGTGACCTGATAGAGCAGGACGCGGCCCTGGTTGGCATCGGCCCGCTCGCGCAGGCGCCAGAGCAGTTCGGGCCAGTCGGAGCGTTCTCCCACCGGATCGCCCATGACGATCCAGGAATGTCCCTGGATCTGGTACATCAGCATCGCGCGGTTGTCCGGCCCGGCCAGGAACAGCTTGTCGCCGGTAAGCGCCAGCATCGATTCCGAGCGTGTCGCATGCGCAAGGGCGGCCTCGACATCGAGCGGGCTTTCGTCGGGGCGCACGGCCCGCCGCGAGGGACGCAGCAAGGCGAGCAGGATGGATGCGCCCGTCACCACGGCAACGGCGAAACTGGTCCGCAAGTAGCGCGAGGCGTCGCCCGACCAAGCGAATTTCCACCAGAGGCTGCTGCGATAGGCCGGAAAACTCTGGGCGAAATAGCCGATCACGATGACGAGCGCGATCGTCGCGACCATGGCGAGGATCCAGTTTGCGCTCATCACGTCGGCGGTCAGCGCGGTGCGGCGCCAGAAGCCCTTGCGCGCGACCTGCAACATGGCGGCCACTGCCAGCAGGGTCAGCGCTTCCTCCCAGTCGAGCCCCTTGATCAGCGAGAAGGCGGCCCCGGCCAGCAGCAGGGCGCGGGTGAGCAGGAACGCGGCGTCGAGACGGCGATAGAGCGCGGGCGCCAGCAGCAGCAGCAGGGTGCCGACCAGGCTGGCGGCGATCTGGGAAGCTTCGACGAAGGGCAGCGGCACGATGCCGCGGATGTCGGCCATGCGCTCGGGCAGGGCGGGCGTCGCGCCGGAGAGGAGCAGGATCGCGCCGCCCAGGAAGACGAGCAGCGCGACGGCGCGGGGCGCCAGGCTGACCATCATCGTCTCGCCCGCCTTGAGTGCGAGGACGGCAGGCCGCCGCCAGCGCGCGTGCTCGTGACGGACAAGCAGGACGAGCGCGAGGGCAAGCGGCAGGATGTAGTAGACGATACGGTACACGAGCAGCGCGGCCAGGAGTTCTCCGGCAGGGATCTGCGGGCAGAGCGCGATGACGGTGGCCTCGAACACGCCGAGGCCGCCGGGAACGTGGCTGACCAGTGCCACCACGATGGCAAGGACGTAGGCGAGCAGCAGCGGCGGATAGAGTCCGGCCGGGGCATGGGGCAGCAGGATGAACAGCGTCCCGCAAGCCGTGGCGATGTCTGCCAGCGCCACCAGCCCCATGCGTGCGGTCGTTTCCGGGCCGGGCAGGTTCCGGCGCCGGGCAAGGAGCGCTCCGCCTGCCAGCAAGGCCAGCAGCCCGGCGCCCGCCACATGCTGGAATTCGAGCGAAAACCTGTGGCCTGCGGCAAGCAGTGGACGATGATGGAGCAGGAGGGCAAGGGCAACTGAGGTGAAGACGCCGCTCCAGAAAGTAACCCCGGCGATGGCGGTGACGCGCGCCACTTCTCCGGTGCTCAGGCCCCTGGCGCCATAGATGCGCAGCCGCGCGGCAGCGCCGGTCAGGATGCCGAAGCCGAGGTTATGGCTCAGCGTATAGCTGGTGAAGGAAGCGAGCGCGGCGGTGCGATAGGGCAGGGGCCGTCCGATCGTGCGCAGGGCCATGACGTCGTAGAGGGTGAGCAGGAGGTAGCTCGCCGCAGTCAGGCCAAGCGCGGCGGCGAGGCGCCATGCGGGGATAGCGCGAAGGGTGCGGATCAGCGTGTGGGCATCCAGCGAGAGGGCCAGCCGGTGCAGGCAAAGCCCCGCCAGCGTCAGCATCAACGCGGCGGCCGCCAGTTGCGCGGGGACGGCCAGTCTGCGCGCCAGCGGCTTCAGGGCGGTAAGGTCAACCGCGCGGGACGGGAGAAGCGCGGTCATGACCGTTTGCTCCATATCTGCGACTTGCAGATCAGCCCGTGGAGGATGCAGCCGCTGATCCTGAGATGCGCCGGATCGGGCTGGTGAATGCGGGAGAAGAAGCTCCCGCCCATGTCGGGCACATAGACCTCTCCCTGCCAGCCGCCGTCGCCCTCGCGGTGGTAGTCGCGCAGGAGCTGGGTACCGACGAGATGGCCGACCCCGGCATCGGCGGCATCCGCCACGGCCTGCCCGCCGACCCAGGTCACGGTGCCGCAGAGCATCGCACCGCAAGGCGCGACGGCCACTTCAACGTCCCCGCGCGGATTGAGCCAGCGGCCGAAGGGATTGGGGGCATTGGCGGGCTGGGCGGGCGCGGCGGCGCAAAGCAAGCCGAGGATCGGAATGATCGCGCCGAGACGGAGGCGGTGGGGAATGTTGGTCATCGGGTGGTATCCGTAAGGGCATGAGCGGCGATGGCATCGCGCACCGCGCCGAACAGTCTGTCGGCATCCTTGTTCAGGTAGTGGTCGCCGGGCAGCACGATCTGGGTCAGGCGCGGCAGGTGGAGCAGCGGGCAGAGGCTTTCCGGTTCGTCGCGGCCATGGATGCAGACCACGGGCACCCAGTCCAGCTTGCGGGCACTGGCAAGCGCCGGGGCATCGGGCGTGGTCTCGTCCAGCCATTCGAGCGGGGAGACGCGCAGGAAAACGGTGCGCGTGGGGACGGTCAGCACCACCAGCGAGACATGGCGGCGCAAGTCCTGGGGCAAATGCTCCAGCCCGACATGGACCATGTCCGAGCCGAAGGACTGCCCCAGCACCACGACGCGATCGGTATGGCCCAGCGCCATCGCGCGCTGCATGGCCTCGGCCAGCATCGCCGAGACTTCCTCCGGGCTGCGGCGGATCTTGAAGTAGTTGAGCGAGTTGACCGAGACCGTGGCCACGCCGTGCCGGGCGAGGCGGGCTGCGATCTCTCCGCCGAGTCCGGTTCTGGTGCCCATGTCGCCGGAAAGCAGCACGGCGGCATAGCGGTGCTCTTTCGAGGCGCCCTGGGCAGGCAGGTCCGCGAAGGGGCTGGCATCCCACGCGCCCAGCCCCCCCAGCACTGCAGCCAGCACTGCTGCCAGCGCCGCTACGACGACGATGACGGCTGCGATCGAGCGCACCAGTGCGTGCCGAGGCTTGTGTGGAGCTGTCCCTGTCATGCCACGGGTCTGCGCCCGGCGATCTTGCCGCAGGGTGGAGCCAACATGGACTTTCCTTAATGTGACTTGCGCGGTCGGCAGTGCGATAAGGCAGGGCGAGGGTGCAGCTTGCGTCCAGTCTCATGCTGGCGCCGGGGATCTTGCCGCTTCATGTCCGTTTCGCCCTTTCTTCTCTTCAACTCCGCCGCGGAAGCGGCCTGCGCATGAGCGAGGTCAGCGACCGCAAGGGCCGGCTTCTGGGCCTGCTGCCGATGCTGGGCGCGCTGCTCGCGGTGACGGGCGCGCTGACCTGGGGAGATATCTGGGCGCAGCGCCACTTCGGCCTGATCGGACAGACCCTGCCGCGTCCGCACGGCGTCGTTCAGGGCGAGAGCTGGCGGCAGGTGCTCGATTTCACCGCCGACCCCGTGCCCGGCCCGCAGCCGGGGCTGGTCATCACCAGCGTGCGTTCGCGCGGCTATGCCGAGAAAGCCGGGCTTGCAGTGGGCGACTGGATAGAAAGCGCCGATGGACGAGAGCCGCCGACGCTTCAGGCACTGGCGGAAGAGTTGTCTGCGCGCGGACAACAGCCTATCCATCTTCGCGTGGTGCATCGGGGCGCGGTCCGCATGGTCGAACTCGCCCGTGAACCGGGGCTCATGGCCCGCTAGAGCGGCTTTCGATCCGATTGCATCGGTTCGGCCACTCTAGGTTATTGGAATGCTCTAACGCGATGTGAAGGGGCCGGACGGAAAGATGGGTCACAAGCTGCTGGTCGTCGAGGACGACGACGCCACGGCCACGTACATCGCCAAGGGCATGGCCGAGGAAGGCTTCGTGGTCGATCGCGCGGCGAACGGGCGCGATGCGCTGTTCCTGGCCAGCGACGGCACTTACGACGCGATCGTGCTCGATCGCATGATCCCGCAGATGGACGGCATGTCGGTGCTCGGTGCGCTGAGAGCCGGGGGTATCGAAACCCCGGTCATCGTGCTTTCTGCGCTGGGATCCACGGACGACCGCGTCACCGGCCTGACATCGGGGGCGGACGACTACCTCACCAAGCCGTTCGCCTTTGCCGAGCTGCTGGCCCGCGTGCGCCTGCTGGTGAAGCGCGGCGGCGGCCAGGCTGCGGTCGAGACCCGGCTCGCCTGCGGCGATCTGGAAATGGACCTCCTTGCCCGCAAGGTCCGGCGCGGCAGCCGCGCCATCGACCTCCAGCCGCGCGAGTTCCGCCTGCTGGAATATTTCCTGCGCCATGTCGATGAGGTCGTGACGCGCACGATGCTGCTGGAGGCGGTGTGGGACTATCACTTCGATCCCGGCACCAACGTCATCGACGTCCACGTCAGCCGCCTGCGCCGCAAGCTTGACGAGGACGGCGCGGGGCCGCTTCTGCACACGGTGCGCGGCGCGGGTTACCGGCTGGGACTGGCGGCTTGAAGCCGAGAACGCGCGTGCCGCGTTTTCTCCGTTCGACCACCCTGCGCATCTTCGTTCCGGTGGTCCTGTTCCAGCTTGTCGCCACCGGGGGCGTGCTGACTTTCGTCTGGATCGCCGGCCAGCAGAGCGTGCGTGACGAGCAGCGCGCGCTTGTCGGCGAACTGCGCGAGGAACTGCTCGACACCTGGCAGGACGGTGGTTCGGAGGCGCTGCAAGCCAATATCGAACGGCGCCTGCGCAGCGAGGGACGCCGTGCGCCGGTACTGCTTCTGGCCGACCGCGCGGGACGTACCCTGATCGGCAATCTTTCCGCCTTGCCGCCCGGGCTGGAGGCGGACGGCGCGACCGGTGGATTGTTCGAGACGGTGCTCTATCGCAGCGACGGCATGCAGCCGCAGAACATGGTCCTTTCGCAAACCCGGCTGGGCGACGGGACCACATTGCTCGCCGGGATCGAGATCGGGCGCGACCTGAAGCTCCAGCGCAGTTTCGAGCAGGCATTGCTTGCCGCGCTGTTCCTGGCCCTGCCGCTGGCCATGCTGGTGGCGGTGCTGACGTCCCGTCTTGTCGGCCAGCGTGTCCATGACATGGCGCAGACCGTGCACCGCGTCGGCAGCGGGGCTTTCGATGCGCGCGTCGCACTCGACGGTTCCGGCGATGCCTTCGACGAGCTTGCGGGCGAGATCAATGCCATGCTGGCGCGGATCGAGACGCTGGTGGGCGAGCTTCGGGTGGTGGCGGAAGGGCTGGCGCACGACTTGCGCTCGCCGGTCACACGGCTGCGCGCGGCCTTGGAGCAGGCGGCGCGCGAGGCCGCCGATCCCGCCGCCGAGGCGGCGATGCAGCGCGCCCTGACCGAGGCGGATACGCTCACCCGCATCCTCACCACCGCGCTCCAGATCGGCCGTGCGGAAGCGGGAATAGGGCGGGAACGCTTCGAGGAAACCCGGCTGGACGATTTTCTCGGTGATCTCGCGGCGCTCTACGAGCCCTATGCCGAGGATGCGGGCTTCGTGCTCCGCGCAGAGGCACCTGCTGGCCTCGCCGTGTCGCTGCACCGTGAACTGATGAGCCAGGCGCTGGGCAATCTGGTCGACAATGCCGTCAAATATGCCGAGGGCGGCAGTGCGATCGCACTTTTCGCGCTCAGGCAGGAAGGGCAGATCGTGTTGGGCGTGCGGGACGATGGGCCGGGGATCGCGGAGGATCGCCGCGAGGCCGCCTTGCAACGCTTCGGCCGGCTCGATCCCAGTCGGGCGGTGGCCGGTTCCGGGCTGGGGTTGGCACTGGTCGAAGCGGTGGCGAAACTGCATGGCGGCCGCGTCGAACTGGCGGAAGCGCCGGGCGGCGGACTGGAAGTGCGGCTGAACCTCCCGTCTTCCCGGACTTGATCCGGGACCGCTGGCAATTCTTTAGGCGCGGCGGTGTGTCAGGGCGCCTTGCCGAGGGGCGAGCTGTTCATGGCCAGCGGTCCCGGATCAAGTCCGGGACGACGTGGTGCCTAGACCGTCTCCAGCGCCCGCGCGCCAACCGGAAGCGCTGCGTTCGCAGGCACAGCAGCGACCCGGCCGGTGCGTTCGAGCTTGCCCCAGCCGATGCCCTTGCCTGCGAAGGCGGCGCCTACCGCGCGGATCACCACGCTGTACATGAGCTGGCGGTAAACGAAGCGCTGGGCCAGCAGCAGCAGGGGACGGAAGCGTTCGCGGCGGGTGTCCAGGCGATAGGCGATCCAGCCGCAGGCCAGGTCCACCGCCGTGAAAGCCAGCCAGTAGGCCCCCATGCGCAGCACGTCGGTCTGGGTCTGCGCCCAGCCGTGCTGCGAGACGCGCAGGCCCGTGCCGCCGATCGAGATCAGCAGGGCGAGGTCGATGGCGGGGGAGATCACCGCGAAGACGATCTGGAACAGCCAGGCCTGCGGCATGCCGATGAAGGCAAGGCCGGAAGGACGCCCCTTCGCCAGGGTGCCGCGATGCTTCCAGAGGCACTGGAGCGTACCGAACGACCAGCGGAACCGCTGCTTGGACAGGGCGGCGAAGCTTTCGGGCGCCTCGGTCCAGGCGACGGCGTCCTCGTCGTAGGCGATCTTCCAGCCCTTGCGCTGGATGGCGATGGTGAGATCCTGGTCTTCGGCCAGCGTGTCTTCGGGATAGCCGCCGACATCGTCCAGCGCCTCGCGCCGCCAGGCGCCGACCGCGCCGGGCACCACCATGATCGCGTCGAGCTTCGTCAATGCGCGGCGTTCGAGGTTCTGCGCGGTGACATATTCCACGCCCTGCCAGCGGGTGACGAGGTTCACGCGGTTGCCGACTTTCGCATTGCCCGCCACCGCGCCGATGCGGGGATCGGCGAACCAGCGCACCAGCCGCGAGATCGTCTCGCGCTCGAACTGGGTATCGGCATCGAGCGCCACGATCACGCTGCCGCGGGCGTCCTTGAGCGCACGGTTGAGCGCGGCGGCCTTGCCGCCGTTGACCAGCGTGAGCAGTTCCACGCGCGAATTGCCTGCGAAAGCCTCGGAAACGATGGCGCTGGTGCGGTCCTTCGATCCGTCGTCGGCAACGATGATCTGGAGCTGGCGATAGTCGCTTTCGAGCACGCGCCGCACCGAGGCCTCGATCACGCGCTCCTCGTTGTAGGCGGGGATGATGACGGTGACGAGCGGATCGCACGTATCTTCCGGGGCGGCCATCGGTTGCGGACGGCGCAGCAGGCTCGCCAGTGAGGCGAGGCCGATCGAGCGCAGTACGCCGAGCGAGATCGCGAAGAAGAAGGTCCAGTTGAGCGCGACGAGGATCGCGGCGAGAACGCCGAATAGCGCGACGTCGGCGCGCACGGCGGCGAGATCCACGCCGTCCACCTTGGGCATGACCGCGTCGTGAGACAGGCCCGCGAGGGTCGAGACGGGAACGAAGCTGTAGCCGTCCTGCTTCAGGCGCTCGATGATGACGGGAAGCGCGGCCACGGTCTGCGAACGGTCGCCGCCGCCGTCGTGCAGCAGGATCACGTTCTCCGAACGGTCGGGGCTGGCGGATTCGACCTGCGCGATCGTGCTGTCGATGATGTGCTGGACGCCGGGGCGCTTCCAGTCGTCGGGATCGACGTGGAGGCCGACCACGGTATAGCCATGCTGGCGGGCGATCGCGGCGGGGACGAGTTCGTCCGCCGTGGTCGGCTCGGCGTCTCCGAAATAGGGCGCGCGGAACAGGCGGATCGAATGGCCGGTCGTCGCCTCGATCAGCCGCTGGGTGGCATTCAGTTCCAGGCCGATGCCGGTGGCGGCTTCCTCGGCCATGTTGGGGTGGGTGTAGCTGTGATTGCCGATCTCGTCGCCGTCGGCGGCGATGCGCTTGACGAGATCGCGATTGGTCAGGGCGTTCTCGCCGACCATGAAGAAGGTTCCGGGAACGTGGTACTGCTCCAGGATCGAGAGGATGCGCGGCGTCCAGGTCGGATCGGGACCGTCGTCGAACGTCAGGGCCAGCTTCTTCGGCAATGCGCCGGTGCGATGGACGACATAGGGCGTCGGCAGGCGCGTATAGCTTTCCGCGGAGACCATGCCGGTGGTCGGGTCGAACGCGATCCTGCGGCTGCCGTCCTGCGGCGTCGCGGTCACGTCGAGGATCTCGCCTTGTCCTTCCACGTCGACATTGGCCGCCTGCTTCAGGGGGGGCGAGGTTCGGCCGCGTTCCGGTGCGCCAGGCCTTGACCGTGCTCCAGAATCCGGGATCTTCCGAGCCCAGCCGCCAGAGCGCGATGTCGCCTACGCCCAGGCGCGAGAGGATCTGCATCTGGTTCCAAGTGGCGGCGGCGTCCAGCATCCAGACGTCGTGACGCTGGCTCTGGCTCTGCCCATCCGACGCATCGTCGTAGGAGTAACCGGCGTTGCCGCTCGCCGGATCGTACTGCGGTGCGGCGCCGCTGTCGTGCGCGTCGAGCCAGGCTTCCTCGACGGTCATGCTGTCGGCCTTGCCGCCGTGCCAGTTGTAGGCGTACTCGCCCAGCGCGACGATCGCCTTGCCGCGGGGCAGGCCCGTCAGCGCATGGGAAAGCTTCTGCGCGAACCACGGATTGGAGGCGATCGGGCCGGGGGTGCCGCCCTGCCAGTGTTCGTCGTAGGCCATCAGCACCAGCCGGTCGGCCACGGATGCAAAGGCGTGGGTGGACCAGTCGGGATTGTCGATGGGCATGGTCACCGCGACCACGCGGTGCCTGGGGGCAAGCTGCCCGCGCAGTTCGCTCAGGAAAAGGCGCAGGTTGGGCAGGCTGGCGGCGGGCATGGTCTCGAAATCGACCATGACGCCTGCATAGCCGGTCCTGTCGAGATAGGCGCCGACTTGGGTTTCCAGCGCATGGCGCCGAGCGGGACTGGCAAGCTGCCGCGCGGTGGCATCGCCCTGCCAGTCGCCCTCGACGGTGTTCTGGAGCACCGGCACGACCAGCGGGCGGTGCAGCGAGGTAGCGAGCAGGTGATCGAGCCGCGCGTCGTCCTCGATCTTGAGCGCGCCGGTACCATCCACCGAAAGCGTTGCCGGAGCGACCCAGTCCAGCCGGTCGATGTGGCGTTCCAGCGAAGTGGCGCTGTCGTCGCTCCAGGGCGTGTAGAAGCCCACCGTGATCGGCTTCGCGCCGGGGGTGGGGGCGGGGACGACGGGCTTTCCGAAAAGGAACTTGCGGGCGCGACGGGTCAGGTGCCCGATCTGCGCGCGGAAGGGCAGGGGCGAGGCGTGCTCGTAGGCGATCGGTAGCGGCGGCGGCGCCGGCACGCTGGCCACGGTCGTGGCGAAGACCACGCAGGCGGCAATGGCCAGCAGCAGCGCCAGCAGCGAGAGGCGGCGCACGCGAATGCGCCGGTTTCCGGTGGGGTCGAAGAAAACGGGTGCAGCCACGGCGTGCCTCACGAAGTTTCCGGGCGGCGTGGGGGAACGCCGCCCGGAGACTCATTGGTCATTCGGAAGGTACGGCCCGGGAACCAGAGGCAATGACGAGGGTGCGAATGTCACTTCGGTTCCCGGACCGCACGGCCGTTCTAACCGTGCGGGCATGGCGCCGGCGTGGAGGCAAGGTTACAAAAGTTTCATGTTGGGGCGGTGGAAGAATGTCGTCGTCCCGGACTTGATCCGGGACGACGTATCGCGGGCGCTTAGAGCCCGTTTGAAAAATGCCCAAAAGGGCATTTTTGTGCGGCACCGGCCCACGCCCCCACCCTACCACCCAACGGTAGTATCCTGCGGGTGGTAGGGTGGGGGCGCCTGAATCAAACTGGGGGCCGGTGCCGCCAAATTCGCCTGCGGCGAATTTCAAACAGACGCTTAGAACCGCTTCTTCTCGGTCACGTCGATCTGCACGACGCGGCCGTCGTGGACGGTCAGCGATACCTGACCGTAGCGAAGGTCCTGAAGGGCCTCGCGCACTTTGGCGAGGCTTTCCTCAAGATTGCGCAGTTGCGGGGTTTCGTCCTGGCTCATCATCGGTCTCCGGCGCTGGAGAATGTGCGGGCTCGCCTTGCGGCGATGGTTACGGTTTCGCCGATGGTCGGCGGCGCTTCGTGGGCATCGACGTCGATCTCGACGATCGTGTCGGTTTCGGTGAGGCGGCCTTCCACGCGCCAGGAGCCGCCCTTGCGGAAGACGTTGTCGACGATCACCCGGTCGCTGCCAGTGGCGGTGATCTCGAAGTCGTGGGGGCGGATGTGGCGGCCGTCGGGCAGGCGGTTGGTCTCGCCGACGAAGTGCGAGACGAAGGCCGTGGCGGGTTCCATGTAGACCTGCTCGGGCGTGCCGATCTGGTCGATCCGGCCGTGGTCCATCACCACCACGCGGTCGGCCAGTTCGAGGGCCTCTTCCTGATCGTGGGTGACGAAGATGGAGGTCAGACCCATCTGCTTGTGCAGGTCGCGCAGCCAGCGGCGAAGATCCTTGCGGACTTTGGCGTCGAGCGCGCCGAAAGGCTCGTCCAGCAGCAGCAGGCCGGGCTCGATGGCCAGCGCGCGGGCCAGTGCCACGCGCTGGCGCTGGCCGCCCGAAAGCTGGCCGGGATAGCGCTGTCCGAGGCCCTCCAGCTGGACCACGCGCAGCAGTTCCTCCGCGCGCGCCTTGATCTCGGCCTTGGCGGGGCGGCGGCGCGCCTTGCGCACGGTCAGGCCGAAAGCGATGTTGTCGGCCACGGTCATGTGCCGGAACAGGGCGTATTGCTGGAACACGAAGCCGACGTTGCGCTTGCCCACCGGGATGTCGGACACGTCGTCGCCGTTGAAATAGACCTGGCCCTCATCCTGGAATTCGAGGCCGGCGATGATGCGCAGCAGCGTCGTCTTTCCCGAGCCCGACGGGCCGAGCAGGGCGATGAATTCGCCGGGCTGGATTTCCAGGTCGATGCCGTGGAGCGCTGGATAGTTGCCGAAGCGCTTGGTGATGTTCTGGACGCGGATCAATGCCTTGCTCCCGAGTGAAGGTCGAAGCGCCATTCGAGCACGGTCTTGAGGACAAGCGTGACGAGGGCGAGGGCAGCCAGCAGCGAGGCCACCGCGAAGGCGCCGACGAAATCATATTCGTTGTAGAGGATCTCGACATGCAGCGGCATGGTGTTGGTCTCGCCGCGAATGTGCCCGGACACGACCGAGACGGCGCCGAACTCGCCCATGGCGCGGGCGTTGCACAGCAGCACGCCGTAGAGCAGGCCCCAGCGGATGTTGGGCAGGGTGACGTGCCAGAAGGTCTGCCAGCCGCTTGCGCCAAGCGAGAGCGCGGCTTCCTCGTCGTCCTTGCCCTGTTCCATCATCAGCGGGATCAGTTCGCGCGCGACGAAGGGGAAGGTGATGAAGACGGTGGCCAGGATGATGCCCGGCACGGCAAAGATGATCTTCAACCCATGCGCGGAAAGCCACGGTCCCAGCAGCCCCTGCGCGCCGAACAGCAGCACGAAGATCAGGCCCGAGACGACGGGCGAGACCGAGAAGGGCAGGTCGATAAGGGTCAGCAGCAGGTTCTTGCCGGGGAAGCTGAACTTGGTGATCGCCCAGCTGGCGGCCAGGCCGAACACCATGTTCAGCGGCACGCTGATCGCGGCGATGATCAGGGTCAGGCGGATGGCGGAAAGCGCGTCCGGGTTGGACACTGCGTCGAGGAAGGGGGCCAGCCCCTGCTTCAAGGCCTCGCTGAATACCGCGATCAACGGCAGCATCAGGAAGAAGGCCAGGAAGGCGAGGGCAAGCGCGATGAGCAGGATTTGCGCGGTGCGGCTCTCGGTGCTGCTCTCGGTGCTGGGGGATTGCCGTTTCATGCGCCGAGCCTCCTGCGCCGGATGGACTGGAGCGCGTTCAGGGTGAAGAGCACCGCGAAGGAAACCAGCATCATCACCATCGCGATCGCGGTGGCGCCGTTGTAGTTGTACTGTTCGAGCTGGGTGACGATCAGCAGCGGCGCGATCTCCGTGCGGCCGGGCATGTTGCCGGAGATGAAGATCACCGAACCGTATTCGCCCACGCCCCGGGCGAAAGCCAGTGCGAAGCCGGTGAACAGCGCGGGAAGGATCGCCGGGAAGATCACCCGCGCGAATGTCTGCGCCCGGCTTGCGCCGAGCGTGGCGGCGGCTTCCTCCACGTCCTTGCCCAGATCGGCGAGAACCGGCTCGACCGAGCGGACCACGAAAGGCAGGCCGATGAAGACCAGGGCCACGGTAATGCCGATCGGCGTGAAGGCGACCTTGATACCCAGCGGATCAAGGTATTGCCCGACCCAGCCGCTCGGCGCGTAGAGCGCGGTGAGCGCAATGCCCGCGACGGCGGTAGGCAGGGCGAAAGGCAAGTCGACCAAGGCCGAAATCACCCGCTTTCCGGGAAATTCGTAGCGGACCAGGACCCAGGCCACCAGCAGGCCGAATACCGCGTTGACGAAGGCGGCGGCGATGGCCGTACCGAAGCTCAGGCGATAGGCGGTGAGGGCGCGCTCGGAAAAGCCCACGTCCACGAAAGCCTGCCAGCCCATGCCGGCGGATTTCAGGAACAGGGTGGATAGCGGGATCAGCACGATCAGGGAGAGCCAGGCCAGGCTGAACCCGAAGGTCAGCCCGAAGCCCGGCAGCACGGAGGGCGCACGCCATCGGGCCTTGCGCGTCGTCATGGATGGCATCTGCAGTGGCCTGCTCGATTCTGGCGCAAGTGGCGCGGTTTATTTCTTGGCGTAGATGCGGTCGAAGACGCCGCCGTCATCGAAGAAGGTCTTCTGCGCCTTGGTCCAGCCGCCAAAGTCCTTGTCGATCGTGGTCAGGTTCAGCTTGGGGAACTGGCCTGCGAACTGCTCGGCGATCTTCGGGTCGCTGGGGCGATAGAAATTGCGGGCGATCGCGACTTGCGCCTCGGGCGTGTAGAGATATTCGAGGTAGGCCTTGGAAACCGCCTCGGTGCCGTGTTTCTTCGCATTGTTCGCGATCACCGCCACCGGCGGTTCCGCCAGCACGGAGATCGAGGGAACCACGATCTCGAACTTGCCCGCGCCCAGTTTCTTCTCGGCCAGCAAGGCCTCGTTTTCCCAGGCCAGCAGGACGTCGCCGATGCCGCGTTCCACGAAAGTGGTGGTCGCGCCGCGCGCGCCGCTGTCGAGCACCGGCACTTGGGCGAAGAGGCGCTTCACGTAGGCCTCGGCCGCAGCGTCCGACCCGCCCGCCTTGCGGCCATAGGCCCAGGCGGCCAGGAAGTTCCAGCGCGCGCCGCCGCTGGTCTTGGGATTGGGCGTGATCACCTGTACGCCCGGCTTCACCAGATCGTTCCAGTCGCGGATCGCCTTGGGATTGCCCTTGCGGACAAGGAACACGATCGTCGAGGTGTAGGGCGAGCTGTTGTCCGGCAGGGCTTTCTGCCAGTCGGCCGGGAGCAGCTTGGCCTTTTCGGCGATCACGTCGATGTCATAGGCCAGCGCCAGGGTGGCGACGTCCGCCTCCAGCCCGTCGATCACGGCCCGGCTCTGCTTGCCCGATCCGCCGTGGCTCATGCGGAAGGTCACGTCCTGCCCGGTCTTCTTCTTCCAGTAGGCGGCGAAGGCCGGGTTCACGGCCTGGTAGAGTTCGCGGGTGGGGTCGTAGGAGACATTGGTGATCTCGACAGAATTGCCCGACTTTCCGCCGGAACAGCCCGCAAGCGAGACTGCAAGGGCGCCGGCAGCGGCCACGGAAAGAAACAGGCGGCGATTGAGGGTTCCGGCATTCATCGTGTCATGTCTCCCGTCGGGTTGGCTCAGGCCTAAACTCAATCGATTTGGTTGACATTAAATATGAATTTTCAGGGTGGCAAGCATACCTTTTGGCCAGTGCCGAAGTCGCGGTTTACTTCGCCTTTCGGGGGGTGAAGCTCCGGCCGGGCCATGGCGATTTTCTCATTCACCCCTCATTTTCAAAGGGGTAATGGCTGCCGCCGGACGAGAACGATAGCCCGAAGGAGCGTGGAATTCTCGCCCAAAGCCCTGCCGGGTTCAAGCGGGCGAATCCCCAAGGTCCGCTCTCGCGGGCTCAGGACAGCGCAGTGCCTTCTATGGTGATGCGGTGCATCTCGCGGCGATGGCCGTGATAATCGTTATAGGCATAGTGCCAAGTGGCGCGGTTGTCCGAGAAGGCGATGGAGCCGTTCTGCCAGTGGAAGTCCTGCTGGAACTCCGGTTTGCGGCAATGGGTGTAGATTTCATCCAGCAGGTCGCGCGAATTTTCCTCGGACAGGCCCTGGATATGCAGCGTGAAGCTTGGGTTAACGAGCCTTTTTGCGTGTACGCTCAGTCCAGCTGGAGTGCGCTGTTGTTGGATAAATATTTGTTTTTCAGAGAATTTATCTCGCATAAGCTACTCCGGCCTGAGAACAAGCTCGCTCGAGTTTGGCGCCGCGTGGCTCCAAGGTATCGCCCTCCGGGCGCAATACCTTCATGCTGCAATATCGGAATTTCGATGGGAGGAAGCGCAAACCGGCGATTGGTCTCTTTGGGGAGCTGACGGTCGAGCAGGCTCGCTCAATAGCCCAACGATGGATGGCAGAAGTTAGGGAGGGCAAGGATCCGTCCCTGGCCCGGATTAAAAAGCTCCGCAGCTTGACGATCGCTGCATTCTCTCAGATTTATTATGATCGCCACACCGTCAAAAAGACAAAGCCGAGAGCGCAGTAACTTCACCGATATTTGCTGGATAACTACATTCTAAAACGGATTGGCGACCGCAAAAGCGACTCGATCTCCAAAAAAGAAATAACACTGTTCGTAGATAGTTTATCTGCCACGCCATCTATGGCCTTCGTGTCCATGAATTTTCTGAGCGGAATGTTTACTTGGTCCATGAAGTGGGGATATCGACCCGAGGATACTCACCCTTGTAAGGGGGTCGCGGTGCCTATCCGCAAGAAGTCTTCGCCCCTCATCACACAGCCAGAGATGGTAAGGTTGATTGAATATTTGGAGCTGCCTCGCGCCGAGGGTGGCGAAATCGATGCATATACGCTTGCGATCCGGTTGCAATTGGCTTTCGCTGCGCGTGCCTCCGAAATTCTCAATCTTGAATGGAGTTGGGTGGATATCGAGGCCAGAAAGATCGCTTGGCCTGACAGCAAGACTGGACCGATGTGGAAGCCAATTTCTGATGAGGCTGCCGTGCTTCTGAAGTTGGCTGAGGACCGTGCGAATGGTTCGCGGTTCGTCGTATCTCGACCGGACAAATCTGGCCGCTCGATCCTCTACGGATCGTATCAAAGGGCGTGGCAGCGGGTGCTTGGCGCAGTAGGAATCGCCGCAACTGGAACCCACGCTGTGGAGCGGCGTGCAAAATTGACCCCCTTAGCGGGGTGATCGGCGTCTAAAATTGACCCCCTTCATCTCATCATGAGAAGCG
>NZ_MSQB01000080.1 GCF_002149965.1 Novosphingobium panipatense
GATAAACCCACAGGAATCCGTACTTTTTAGCCCGCCAGCAGCGGCGCGGCTGTCCGCTCCGGGCGTCGCCAGTCAATGCCTTCAAGCAGCATGGAAAGTTGTGCAGAGGTCAGGCCGACCTTGCCCGTCTTCGTCACCGGCCAGACGAACCGACCACGGTCCATCCGCTTGGAGAACAGGCATAGGCCCTGGCCATCATACCAGAGCAGTTTGACCAGATCGCCACGCTTGCCCCGGAAGGCAAATAGCGCCCCAGAATGTGGACTCTGCTCCAGCACTTGCTGGGCCAGCACTGCCAGGCCGTCAAAGCCCTTGCGCATGTCGGTCGCGCCGCAGGCCAAATAGATCCGGGTGGAAGGTGGCAGCGGTATCATCGCGTGAGAACGGCAATGACCCGTGCCAGGGCCTCGGCATCGACACCGGCGTCCACGGTCAGCTTCACGCCCGAGGGCAGTTCGATCCCGATATGACCGCCGGGCGCCGACAGTGCCGGAACCGGGGTAGAAAGCTCGACCTCCGCGAATGTGGGCAATGCTGCTGGTCTGGCACCGCCAAGCTCACCCGACATCGCCTGCCGCCGCCAAGTGTAGATCGACCCGCTGCCGATCGCGTGTCGCTTGCAGGCGTCCCCAACCGAACCCTCGGG
>NZ_MSQB01000081.1 GCF_002149965.1 Novosphingobium panipatense
CAAGCCCTTCACCTGGGCCGCCGATCCCGACAAAATCATCGCCGCCGTCAAGCGCGGGCACCAAGCGTTAGATTCCATCCACTAGTAAGGCAAGGGCGTTCGCACGGCTTCCTGGAAGACTTAATGACACACGCCAATTATCAGGGACGGGGCTTGGGTAGAGCTGTCGTGTCGAACGCGATTAATCATGCGTGGGCGGTAATCATGCGTGGGCGGCTTATTGCCATCATGTCCTCATGCAGAGCCCTCGCCCTGATCCCAGGGCACATAGGTTCCATCAGCAGATCGGGTTCAAACCGGGTTTGCGCGTCGGGTACGTTGTTACGAGTCCGTCGGAGTAAAGGGCCACTTTGTTGGCGGTTCCGGAATGGCCAGTGCGAGTTAAATCTCATAAAACCGCAATTTGTCCTATTTTTTGTCGGGAGCCGCCATTCCGGCAATCCGAGGGGAACGGCTTAAGTTGGTCGGTAAGCGACGCACCTGAGCGGCAACTATCTCTATATCTGCGCTCCAAAGGCGACAGTCGCCTACCGTGAAGAGTTTCGGGCGCCGGCAGGCGTACGAAAGTCTCCGAGGCACGAACCCGCGGGCCCCGATTACCGATCTATGGGTGTTT
>NZ_MSQB01000082.1 GCF_002149965.1 Novosphingobium panipatense
CAGGATTCGACAACCAGAAGTGTGCGCCTCCACCGGGGTCCGAGGAAGCAGCCGCAATTACACGATGACTCATAAGCACGGAGCCAGAGGCGCATTGAAGCGAGTTGCACCATGGCGAGGAAGTTGTCGGCGAGTTTATCATAGCGGGTTGCGACGCGACGGAAGTGCTTCAGCTTCGAGAAGAACCGTTCGATCAGGTTGCGCTCGCGGTAGAGGCGCTTGCTGAAGCAGGGTTTCCATTTTCGATTGGATTTGGCCGGAATATTAGGCGTAGCTCCTTGCTCTTCGATCAGTGCGCGAATGCGGTCGGCATCGTAGGCTTTATCAGCGAGCACGATGGTGCGCGGCCCGAGATGGTCGAGCAGCGTGTCCGCGACCTGCCCGTCATGCGCCTGTCCCGCCGTTAGGCCAAGCCGGATCGGGAGCCCTTGCGCATCGACGACCGCGTGGATTTTGGTCGTAAGCCCGCCTCGGGAGCGACCGAGGCAATGATCTCGATCCCCCTTTATGGATGGCCCGCCCCTTAACCGAACCGTTGTTGCTTAACCGACATCGGATCGTTTGAGGAAGGAGAAGGTCATGGA
>NZ_MSQB01000083.1 GCF_002149965.1 Novosphingobium panipatense
GCTCATCAGGCGGGCGGACTTCGATCCGCGGTATCTCTATCTGGACCCGGTCGCGCCGACGTAATACAGGAGCTGGATCATGATGCCGTACCCGCCAATGCAGCCATATGACGAACCTGGTATTGCCAGTGTGGAGGACGGCCACGTCCTGCTGGACGGTCCTAACGGCATCGCCATTACCCTTACGCCCGAAGCCGCGATCGCGACTGGCGAAAGCCTGGTCAGGGCAGGGCGAGAAGCATCGGAACATAAAAGCGGCGGTTCGACGCCGCGAGATTGATAAATGTTATAAAGTCAGCGCCTGACCAGCCATTGTCCACTTTTGTTCGCTTGCCTACGATGATCGGCATTGGAGAACCGAAGGGATGATGCGAACAGCAGCCCGTACCGGTTTGCAGATACTGGAGGCGGGGTGTTTGGTGCCGATCCTGATGCCGGGGCATGGCTCAAGGCCGTCGTCGAGAGTTCGAGCGATGCTATCCTCAGCAAGACGCTCGACGGTGTCATAACGAGCTGGAATACCGGCGCTGAAAAGCTCTTCGGTTACACCGCAGGCCAGGCTATCGGTCAGCCGATCAC
>NZ_MSQB01000084.1 GCF_002149965.1 Novosphingobium panipatense
TGCACGAACCGCTTCGCGGAGGGTGTAATCGGCGCGGTACCTGCATGGATCGGACGTTGCGCTGGGGTTGAGCGTCGCTGGCCTTAGGCAGACCTTGCTGGCTCCTTTCAGTCAAGGAGCCATACGATGACCGAGTCCCTTTCCACCACCCCCGTGAGCCCGCTGCGCCAGCGCCTGATCGAAGACATGGACTTGCGCCGCTTCTCCATCGAGACGAAGCGCAACTACATTCGCGACGTTGCGCGTTTCTCCGCCTGGCTGGGGCGCCCTCCCGACAAGGCCACGGCGGAAGATCTGCGCCGTTTCCAGGTCGAACAACGCGAAGAAGGGATGGCGCCCCCGACGATGAACAGCATCGTTTCCGCGCTGCGCTTCTTCTTCACGCAGACGTTGGATCGGCCGGATCTCTCGCGCCGGCTCTACCGCGAGAAGCAGGTGCGCAAGTTGCCGGTCGTGCTCAGCCGCGAGGAAGTGGCGCGCCTGCTGCAGGCGACGACCTGTCTCAAGCACCATGCCGCCCTAGCGGTTGCCTATGGCGCGGGCCTGCGCGTCGCTGAGGTGTCGATGCTNCTGCAGGCGACGACCTGTCTCAAGCACCATGCCGCCCTAGCGGTTGCCTATGGCGCGGGCCTGCGCGTCGCTGAGGTGTCGATGCTCAAGGTGGGCGACGTTGACAGCGAGCGCATGCTGCTGCGGGTCGAACGCGGCAAGGGCGGCCGGTTCCGTAACGCCATGCTTTCCAACGACCTGCTCACCCTGCTGCGCGAATGGTGGAAGATGGGCCATCGCGAAGGCGTGCTGCACCGCGACGGATGGCTGTTCCCCGGCCAGCATCCCCTCAA
>NZ_MSQB01000085.1 GCF_002149965.1 Novosphingobium panipatense
CCAGCGATCTTCTCGATGACATCGGCGATGTAGGCCTGCGGTTCGATGCCGTTGAGCTTGGCGGTCTCGATGACGGAATAGATGGCCGCAGCCCGTTCGCCGCCAGCCTTCGATCCGGCAAAGATCCAGTTCTTGCGGCCGATCGCCACGGGACGGATCGCGCGCTCGGCGATGTTGTTGTCGATCTCGGCAACGCCCTCGTCGATGTAGCGGGTGAGCGCATCCCAGCGCTTGCGGCCATATCTGAGCGCCTTGGCCATGTTGGACTTGGGCGACAGGCGGCGCAGCGCATCGTCGATGATCGAGCGCAGTTCGTTCACCTGAGGCCTNCTGAGCGCCTTGGCCATGTTGGACTTGGGCGACAGGCGGCGCAGCGCATCGTCGATGATCGAGCGCAGTTCGTTCACCTGAGGCCTGCTTTTGTCCTGCCGATGCCGGCGGCGCTGGTCAGGCGGCTGCCCGCGTATCTCTTCCTCGATCCGGTAGAGAGCGGCGATCCGATCCAGCAGGTTGCTCGTCAACGGCGTCGGGCTGGTAGCATGGTTCTCGAATATCTTGCGCCGGAAATGCGCGCAGCAGGCGACCTCCCGAATGCGGTTGCCCCTGTAGAGCTTGTCGAAGCCTGCATAGGCATCAGCCTGTAGCAGCCCGGTAAAGTCNTTGCCCCTGTAGAGCTTGTCGAAGCCTGCATAGGCATCAGCCTGTAGCAGCCCGGTAAAGTCCTTGAGCTCGCTTTGCGGGTGGACTCCGCTGCGGTCAGGGGTGAAGCGATACCAGGCCAGCGCCGGCGTGGATGCGCCAGCGGCACGATCATCGACGATATAGGCCAGAGCCTCGCCTGCACTGTCTTGCCCCGCCTGACACAGTCAGGCTGCCCACTGGATCTGCGCGCATCCGCGCGCGGGCCGGGCATCAGCATCGGCACGGGCGTGTCATCGACATGGATTTTGCCGGCTTTGATCCCTTCTTCCCGGATGCGACTGACGATCGGGTCGAGCAGATGTGCGGCCTGTGCTGCCCAGCCTGCCAGCGTCGATCGGTCGATATCGAGGCCCTGTGCCGCCATCATCTCGGCCTGGCGATAGAGGGGGAGATGATGATCAAACTTGGCGACGACGACATGGGCGAGTGTGGCGAAGCTGGCCTTGCCCCGGGCAATCGCCTTCACGGGTGCCGGGGCTTGCACGATCTGCTCGCAGGATCGGCAGCTATATTTAGGA
>NZ_MSQB01000086.1 GCF_002149965.1 Novosphingobium panipatense
TTGCCCCTGTAGAGCTTGTCGAAGCCTGCATAGGCATCAGCCTGTAGCAGCCCGGTAAAGTCCTTGAGCTCGCTTTGCGGGTGGACGCCGCTGCGGTCAGGGGTGAAGCGATACCAGGCCAGCGCGGGCGTGGATGCGCCAGCGGCACGATCATCGACGACATAGGCCCAGAGCCTTGCCTGCACCGTCTTGCCCTTACCGGGCATCAGCATCGGCACGGGCGTGTCATCGACATGGATCTTGCCGGCCTTGATCCCTTCTTCCCGGATGCGACTGACGATCGGGTCGAGCAGATGTGCGGCCTGTGCTGCCCAGCCTGCCAGCGTCGATCGGTCTATATCGAGGCCCTGTGCCGCCATCATCTCGGCCTGGCGATAGAGGGGGAGATGATGATCGAACTTGGCGACGATGACATGGGCGAGTGTGGCGAAGCTGGCCTTGCCCCGGGCAATCGCCTTTACGGGTGCCGGGGCTTGCACGATCTGCTCGCAGGATCGGCAGCTATATTTAGGACGGACAGTGCGGATGACGCGCCATTGCACCGGCGCGACATCGAGCATCTCGTCGCTGTCTTGCCCGAGCGGACGCAGGGCGCCTCCGCAGGAAGGACAGGTGCAGGTGCCTGCTTCCGGCTCAATCCGGCGTTCGGCCCGCGGCAGATGCGCCGGCAAGGCACGGACCGGCGCCGGTCGCTCCTTCTGATCCGCCTGGACCTTGCGGATGTCGGTAAGCTCGGCTTCGCCTTCCAACTCCTCAAGGGTGAGTTCGAGTTGTTCGATCTGGAGGGACAGCTTCTCCGAAGACTGACCAAAGGNGGAGCTGGGCCAGTTGGAAACGCAAGGTATCGATCAGCGTGTCGCGGGCCGCCAGAGCTGCCTCCAGCTCGGCAATGCGGGCGTCCTTATCGACGGGGGAAGAGCCTCGATCCGACACCTTGGAATAGTATCAAAGCGGCACCATCGATGCCAGATAAACCCACAGGAATCCGTACTTTTTAGCCCGCCAGCAGCGGCGCGGCTGTCCGCTCCGGGCGTCGCCAGTCAATGCCTTCAAG
>NZ_MSQB01000087.1 GCF_002149965.1 Novosphingobium panipatense
CCGCCAGTCGGGCTTTGGCGAGAGCGTGCTCTCATGACCAGGCAGGGCATCCTCGTGGATCATTCGGGCGGTGTCGCTCATCAGCCATCTCCTTCAACTTCAGAACCCGCCGAATGCCCAGGAGTTCTTTTTGAACCGATCCGGCGGTCGCATCCCGCGGTCGCCAAGACGCAAAGGACATCACTCATGCCATGATCGTCGTTCTGTCCGGGACTTTCGGCGAGCAGGGCGTGCGCTTGAGCGAAGCCGTGTGGGTCGCGGCGCTTGACATCAAGCCAAGCATTAGCTGAGATGTGTGTGATGTCGCCGCATGGCCCGAACTCCGCTAAAGGATACGCGCCCATGACGTCCTTAAAGAGCGAGAGCAGCGTCGTCCTCGTTGCGGAGATCGACGGAATCATTTCATAGACGTGCATGCTCATCACTGCCCCAAACCTAGTGGTTTCCGCCTGACATAAGAGTCCGGTTCGGGATTCCCTTTGTTGCGTTCGCATGCGAGTCTGGCGCATGCGCACAGGA
>NZ_MSQB01000088.1 GCF_002149965.1 Novosphingobium panipatense
ATCATCGACGATGCGCTGCGCCGCCTGTCGCCCAAGTCCAACATGGCCAAGGCGCTCAGCTATGGCCGCAAGCGCTGGGATGCGCTCACCCGCTACATCGACGAGGGCGTTGCCGAGATCGACAACAACATCGCCGAGCGTGCGATCCGCCCCGTGGCGATCGGCCGCAAGAACTGGATCTTTGCCGGATCGAAGGCTGGCGGCGAACGGGCTGCCGCCATCTATTCCGTCATCGAGACCGCCAAGCTCAACGGCATCGAACCGCAGGCCTACATCGCCGATGTCATCGAGAAGATCGCTGGNTCATCGAGACCGCCAAGCTCAACGGCATCGAACCGCAGGCCTACATCGCCGATGTCATCGAGAAGATCGCTGGCGACTGGCCCGCTTCTCGCTGGGACGAGCTCATGCCCTGGAACTGGCAGCCAACCCAGCAGCACGTCGCTCAAGCCGCATAACGGTACTCAGGCCACGCTTACCGCATCTGTCGGAATCGGGAAAAGCCGGAGCGTTGTCGGCTTGGGAGGACGAAGGTAAGCGGTTCACTTAGCGTCTATGGATTGAGCCCGAAGTAGAACGGCCGCATTCGTCCAATCGACGAGCAGAGTATTTCATTCGATCTCAGACGCAAAACCAGCGCGGAAATAGACGGATATCCGCCAAAAAGGGCTGCTAGTCGCTGCCAATCGCAGATCCGTAGGCGGAGACCTAAACTGCTAGCGATTGGTGATTGATCGCTTTTTGCCGTGGATTGAGAGTTTGGCCGAACGGCTTGTCTGCTTGAGAACAACAATAATAGCCGACTGACCGCTAGCGGCCNATCGCTTTTTGCCGTGGATTGAGAGTTTGGCCGAACGGCTTGTCTGCTTGAGAACAACAATAATAGCCGACTGACCGCTAGCGGCCCAGTGCCGGTCGTTACTGCGACTCTGTCGCTCCGGTCGGGCAAGCGACCGATATCGGGCCGATGCACGAACCGCTTCGCGGAGGGTGTAATCGGTGAGGTTCCTGCACGGATCGTGGGTCGTCCGGGGATTGAGCGTCGCGGGCGGTA
>NZ_MSQB01000089.1 GCF_002149965.1 Novosphingobium panipatense
CTGCAGGCGACGACCTGTCTCAAGCACCATGCCGCCCTAGCGGTTGCCTATGGCGCGGGCCTGCGCGTCGCTGAGGTGTCGATGCTTAAGGTGGGCGACGTTGACAGCGAGCGCATGCTGCTGCGGGTCGAACGCGGCAAGGGCGGCCGATTCCGTAACGCCATGCTTTCCAACGACCTGCTCACACTGCTGCGCGAATGGTGGAAGATGGGCCATCGCGAAGGCGTGCTGCACCGCGACGGATGGCTGTTCCCCGGCCAGCATCCCCTCAANCTGCTGCGCGAATGGTGGAAGATGGGCCATCGCGAAGGCGTGCTGCACCGCGACGGATGGCTGTTCCCCGGCCAGCATCCCCTCAAGCCGATCAGCACCAAGCAACTTCACCGCGTTGTCGTCGAGGCCGCCCAGTCCGCCGGGATCGCCAAGCATGTGAGCCCACATACGCTGCGGCACAGCTTTGCCACGCATCTGCTGGAGGACGGGATCGATATCCGGATCATCCAGACCTTGCTCGGTCATGCCAAGCTCGAGAACACCGCCTTCTACACCAAGGTGGCGACGCGCACCGTCCATGCCGTGGTCAGCCCGCTGGACAAGCTCGGGATCGTCGCTCCTGCGCCGGTGGCGCCCGACGGCTGAACGCCTTGCGCACCTCGCTCGAGGTCGCCGATATCTTCCGTAGCGCCGGGCCCGCCTACAGAACGGCCCATGCAGGGCACCTGAGCCTGGCCCAACTCAAGGTCATGGCGGCGATCGA
>NZ_MSQB01000009.1:0-123324 GCF_002149965.1 Novosphingobium panipatense
GCTCGCTGGTCCACCTTCGATCTCGCTATCCATCGCCGCCCCCTATCCGAGCGGCAATCAGCCCTTCATCCAGCAACCGCGCAAGGCGGCCTCGGCGCCACGGTTACCAGATGCGGTTGCTTTCATAATCATCGAGGCGATTTTCTGCGCGCTGCTCACATAGCACAATGCCATGCCGGCAAGCGCCTGGCACCGGGACAGCAAAGCCGGGCAAGCGGAACCCCGCGAGTCGGGTTGGGCTTCACGCGGGGTTCCTGGACGGCCCCTTGGGGGCACCTGCGACCCGCAGGGCTTCGGGGGGAGGCGGGGCCGTCCTTTCCTGATCTTGCGATGTTCGTTGCGGTTTCCTGCCCAGGGTATCTCCTGAATAGCCGTGTCACCGGGGAACGCGCCCGATCACATGCTGTCCATGTCGTGATCGGCCATCGAGGACATGTCATGGCCCGCATGGGGATCGGCGGGCGGGGTCGCCTCGCTCGCGGGTTGCGTGCGCGTTGCTGGCGCTGCGGGTGTGGCAGTTGCGCGTGATGCGGGCGGGACAGCGCGCCGTGACGCAGGCGTGGCGGCGCCAATTGTCGAAAGAGCGTCCTGACGTGCGGCCGCTGCCTCATTTTCGGAGGGAGAGGTTGCCGGGTCTGCAAGACCCGCCTCGGGTGCCGTGCCAGGCATCACCGCAGTTCCGCCCATAGGCGAAACCTCAGCAGCCGGTGTGCTCTCCTGCGCTTGGTCACAAGCGGCGAGAGCGAACGTCAATGGCGCGGTCGCGAGAAATGCTATCGCGGTGTTCGATTTCAGAATTCGCATGTTATTCAACTCCTTCAGAGCCACGAAACGCCAAGATGGTCCGGTCCGTGCGCGAGCTCGCCGCCAAGGAACCCCTGGATGAGAACGAGTGCCGCCATGGAGAAGATCGACGCGCGCAACCATGCGCGGCTCTGGCTCGGCCTGCTCGCGAGGTATGCCATCGCAATACCGAGAACCGCGATCAGCATACCGGTCCATCGATGGACTTGCATGACAGTATCGCCGCCGAACCACAGACCGGTGTGAATCCATCCGAACAGAACTGCGACGACTGCGCCGATTGCTCCGCCGTAGACGAGTACGCGCACCGCACTTTCCAGGCCCGCTCCTTTCCGGCGCATCACGAACAATTCGGTGGCCGCAGCCATGAAAAACAAGGCGATCGGGAAGTGGATCGTTGCCGGATGCAGCTTTTTCAGTACGGCCATGACGCCGGTTTCGCTCTCATCCGCATGGCCACCGGCCTCGTCATGGGCTGCGCCCGCTTCATCGTGCGCGCCGGAGGACTCGCCAGCATCCGCAGTCTCGCCCATCTGCGCCATGGCCGCCTGGTCGTGCACATCGCCATTGGTGGCAGCAGGCGCGGCGCTCGCCTCTTCGCCGTGCTTTTCGTCGCCATGAGCCTGAACGGGTCCGACGAAGAGCAGGCTTGCGGCGAGCAGCGCCAGAAATGAGGGGGCTTTCATGTCTCGTATGTCTCCCGACCCTGCAGTTAAAGTGCGACCTATGTGCCTGATACGCACGGCAGCCGCGTGCCCCTCGCATTAATTTGATAGTTCAGCGCGACTGAATTGCGCCCGGGTGGTCACGCTTGCTGGCGGCATCATCGCGATCGTCGAACGCATTCGGCTCCTGGCCGCGTTCGGCCTGGCGAACGAGGGTAAAGCGTTCGCCCACGCGAATAAGCCCCATGGGCTCAGGCGAGCTTGCTCTTCTTTGCGCGGCGGCGCAGCCTCGGCATCCGGTTCGCCAGCAGGACGAAACCCGACAGGGCTATGATCGTGCCGCCAATGCCGAACAGCAGCAGCCACCAACTGTTGATGCGGTCGCGCTCGGTCCAGTCCATGATGTGGAGGCCCCAGATGAAATCGAACAGGCGCCATGTATCGCTGCGCGCCGCCCCGAGCGTGCCGCTGGCGGCATCGATGTAGATGCGCGTCGAAGCCTCGTCAGCATAGGTGACCTGCCAGGCCGGAAAAGGGCCGCGAAACTCGGTTCCGATGGGGTCATCGACGATCCGTGCGGCCTCGATGGTCGTGCGCGGCCCGGTCCATGCGCGCAAGGCGATGGATTTTGCCGTTGCCGCCGAGATGGGGGAGAGTTTACGCCCAGTCACCGGATCGTGGAGGCTCACGCTACCGTCAACCTTGCGGACCTCGGTCACGGCATCGCCGTCGAGCGAACGTGTCGTTACCGCTGCAAGAGTACCGTCGTTTGCGACCCAGGCCGGGAGCGGGGCATCGGCGGGCAGCGCCTCTTGTTCACGCGAAACGACATGTTCGGAGCGAACTTCTTCCAGGTCGAGAAACGACATGAGGGCGCCGGTTCCCATCCACAAGAGAACCTGGACACCGACGAAAATCGCCAGCCATTTGTGGATCTTGCTGCCGAGCACATGCAGGCGCAGCTTCAGCGACGGCGTTGCCAACCGGTGCTACCTCTTCGAAAGCCGTAATCAGTTGCGCGGCGCGCGCGACGAGGAATGCTCGGCGTGCGTCCGGGAATGACAGTCATGGCCGGACAGACGCTCGCCGAGATAACCGGTTTCTCACCGATCTGGCTCGAAGCCGCGGTGCCTGAAAGGCAGGCGGCGACTGTCCGCGTCGGGCAACCTGTCAGCGCGACGCTGACCGCATTCCCCGAGGAACGCTTCTCCGGGCCCATCATCGCTATCCTGCCGAGCGCGCAGGATGCAAGCCGTACGATCACCGTTCGTGCGCAACTGCCCAATGCATCCGGGCGCCTCAAGCCGGGCATGTTCGCACAGGTCTCGCTGACCCCGGACACACGCCGCGCGCTGCTGGTACCGTCCGAAGCGGTTATCAGGACCGGACGTCGAACCATCGTGATGGTGAAGCAGGACGAGGGCGGTTTCATGCCCGCCGAGGTCCGGATCGGCCGCGAAGCGGGTGGAAGGACCGAAGTGCTGGCCGGTCTGTCGGCAGGCGACCAGGTCGTGACATCGGGTCAGTTCCTGCTCGATTCCGAAGCAAGCCTCACCGGACTGGACGTCCGTCCGATAGATCAGGCAGATGACGCTTCCACCGGCGGCGAGGACGCACCAGCGACCTTCGGTGCCACCGGCACGATCCAGTCGATCGCCAATGGTTCGGTGACGCTGCGGCATGGTCCTGTGCCCCGGCTCGATTGGCCCGCGATGACCATGACCTTCCGCACGAAGAGCGCGGCGCAAATGCGCGGGCTCGAGACGGGAGACAGGGTGCGCTTCACCTTCACCCAGCAGGATGCCGGCCCCCGGATCGAGTCTATCACGAGGGCCGGACAATGATTGCTCGGATAATCGATGCCTCGATCGCCAACCGCCTGTTTATCGTTCTCGCCGCCGTCGCGGTAACGCTGGCCGGTTTCTGGGCGGTGCGCACGACGCCGGTCGACGCGTTGCCCGATCTGTCCGATGTGCAGGTTGTGGTCCGGTCAAACTATCCGGGTCAGGCCCCCCGGATCGTCGAGGAACAGGTCACCTATCCCCTGGCAACGACCATGCTCTCGGTGCCGGGGGCGAAAACCGTCCGTGGCTATTCGATGTTCGGTGACAGCTATGTCTATATCATCTTCGAGGACGGTACCGACCTCTACTGGGCACGCTCGCGCGTGCTCGAATATCTCAACCAGGTGCAGAACCGCCTGCCCGATGGCGTCACGAGCACGCTTGGGCCCGATGCAACCGGTGTGGGGTGGATCTACGAATATGCGCTCGTCGACCGGACCGGCGGGCACGACCTTGCCGGACTGCGCAGCCTGCAGGACTGGTTCCTGCGCTACGAGCTCAAGACGATTCCCGGCATTGCCGAGGTCGCCAGCGTCGGCGGAATGGTCAAGCAATACCAGGTCGTGCTGGAACCTTACCGGATGGCATCGCTCGGCGTGACTCACGCCGAGATCGTGAGCGCAATCCAGGCCGCCAACCAGGAAGCGGGCGGCTCGATCGTCGAGATGGGCGAAGCCGAATATATGGTGCGTGCCTCGGGCTATCTCGGCGACCTCGACGATTTCAGGGCGATCCCGCTGCGCGCGGTGAGCGGCGGCGTTCCGGTCACGCTGGGCGACGTAGCGACGATCCAGGTCGGCCCCGAACTGCGCCGAGGCATCGCCGAGCTCAATGGCGAAGGCGAGGTTGCCGGCGGCATCATCGTCCTGCGCCAGGGGGCGGATGCGCGAAGCGCAATACAGGCCGTGGAACTCAAACTCGATGAGTTGCAGGCAAGCCTTCCCGAAGGCGTCGAGATCGTCACGACCTACGACCGATCCCAGCTCATCGATGCGTCGATCGAGAACCTCACCACGAAGCTTATCGAAGAGTTTATTGTCGTGGCGCTCGTATGCGCACTGTTCCTCTGGCACGCGCGTTCGGCACTCGTCGCCATTATCACCCTGCCTTTGGGCGTGCTCGCAGCCTTCATCGTGATGCGCTTCCAGGGCGTCAATGCCAACATCATGTCGCTGGGTGGAATAGCCATCGCGATCGGTGCGATGGTAGATGCCGCCGTTGTGATGATCGAGAACGCGCACAAGCATCTCGAGCGATGGGAACACGAGAATCCCGATACCGTGCTCGCGGTGAAGGAACGCTGGCGGATCATCGCCGATGCATCGAAGGAAGTGGGACCGGCGCTGTTCTTCAGCCTGCTGATCATTACGCTGTCGTTCCTACCGGTCTTTACCCTGCAGGCGCAGGAAGGGCGGTTATTTGCACCGCTTGCTTTCACCAAGACCTATGCGATGGCTGCCGCGGCCATTCTTTCGGTAACGCTGGTGCCGGTGATGATGGGTTGGCTGATCCGTGGGAAGATCCCTTCGGAAGATTCCAATTTTCTAAACCGCTGGCTGACGAAAATCTATCGTCCGGGGCTCGACTGGGTCATGCGGCGCCCCAAGGCAACGCTGGCGATCGCGGCGCTGATCTTTCTGACCACCGCGATCCCCTTCACCCGGCTTGGCGGCGAGTTCCTCCCGCCGCTCGATGAAGGCGATTTGCTTTATATGCCGAGTGCATTGCCCGGCCTTTCCCCCGGCGAGGCGTCGGCGCTGCTGCAGCGCACCGATCGCCTGATCAAGTCGGTCCCGGAAGTGGAAACGGTGTTCGGTAAAGCGGGGCGCGCCGATACGGCGACGGATCCGGCTCCCCTGACGATGTTCGAAACGACGATCCGCTTCAAGCCCCGCGAAGAATGGCGCGAGGGAATGACGCCCGATCTGCTGGTCGAGGAACTCGACCGGGTCGTCCAGGTGCCGGGCCTCGCCAATGTCTGGGTGCCGCCGATCCGCAACCGGATCGACATGCTCGCGACCGGAATCAAGAGCCCGATCGGGGTCAAGGTGTCAGGCGACGATCTCGATCAACTGGAACGCGTTGCACTCGATGTGGAGCGTATCGCCAAGACCGTGCCTGGCGTGAGTTCCGCGCTGGCCGAGCGGCTGTCGGGCGGTCGCTATGTCGATGTCGATATCGACCGGATGGCGGCCGCGCGATACGGACTCAACATTGCCGACATCCAGCAGATCGTCTCTGGTGCAATAGGCGGCGCCAATGTCGCACGGACCGTCGAGGGGCTGGCGCGCTATCCGATCAATGTGCGCTATCCCCGCGAAATCAGGGACAGCGTCGATGAACTCAGGGCCCTGCCGGTTCTGACGCCGTCCGGCCAACAGATTACGCTCGGCACTGTCGCCCGTATCGCCGTCAGCGACGGTCCGCCGATGCTCAAGAGCGAGCAGGGTCGTCTGACCAGCTACATCTATGTCGATGTCCGGGGCCGCGATCTTACTTCGGTGGTCGCCGATCTTCAGGAGGCCGTCGCCGCGGGCGTCGATCTGCCTGCCGGCGTCAGTCTGTCCTATGCGGGCCAATTCGAATATCTGACGCGCGGCTATGAGCGACTAAAGATCGTGGTTCCCGCGACGCTCGCGATCATCTTCCTGTTGCTTTATCTCATTTTCCGACGCTGGGACGAAGCCTTGCTGATCATGGGCACGCTGCCCTTTGCGCTGACGGGCGGATACTGGTTGCTCTATCTGATGGGCTACAACCAGTCGGTGGCGACTGCGGTAGGCTTCATCGCGCTCGCCGGCGTCTCCGCCGAATTCGGCGTCGTGATGCTGATCTACCTGAAAGCCGCACTGGAACGGCGACAAGCTGACCTGAGCGCCGAAGAAGTGGACGAGGCCATCCGGGAGGGCGCGCTCCTGCGCGTGCGGCCCAAGGCGATGACCGTCGCAGTCATCCTTGCCGGTCTCTTTCCGATCCTGATCGGCACCGGCGCGGGCTCGGAAGTCATGAGCCGCATCGCCGCGCCGATGGTCGGCGGCATGATTACCGCGCCGCTCCTGTCCATGTTCCTGCTTCCCGCCGCTTATCTGTTGTTGCGGCGCCCCCGTCCGGAAAAATCGGCCAATTCTCAAGGAGAAGAAGAATGCGTACCCCAACCTACATGATCCTGCTCGCGGCACCGCTGGCGCTTGCAGCCTGCGACGCTGCAGACGACAGCTCAGAGACCATGATGTCTGACGACATGGCGAACTCGGACAGCATGCCCATGTCAGGCGAAATGCCGATGGCGGAAGAGACCGGCGGCGAGCAGAGCGCCAGCGCGGAGGGAACGGTAACAGCCATCGATTCCGAGGCGGGCACCGTGACCATCGAGCATGGTCCGGTCGAAAGTATCGGATGGCCCGCGATGACCATGGCCTTCGAAGCCGACGAACCAATCCTCGAACAGGTCAGTGTCGGTGAGGGGATAGCCTTTGAATTTCGTACTGGAACCGAAGGCAGCGTCGTTACCTCGGTAACGCCGCGATAGGACGGTGGGTGGGAGGCGCTCGGTTGCGCCGGTGCCTCCCACGCGAAAACAGGTGAATATGCCAGGTATCGACAGGCCCAACTTTCAGGATCGCCGCGACTTCATGAAAAGCGCCGGCCTCGCGGCGACGGGTTTCGCGGCGCTGCCGCTGCTGGGTTGCGACACGCAAGGCAAGATGTCGCTCGATCGATCAGGCGCAAGCAGTCCCCTTGCTATTCCTCCGCTACAAGCAGGAACGATCGAACGGGGCGAGCGTGTCTTTCGCCTGTCCCTGACACCGGGCGAGAAAGAATTCGTGCCCGGCACTCCGTCTCCGACGATCGGTATCGACGCATCCTATCTCGGCCCGACCCTCGAAATGCGCCGCGGCGAACAGGTTCGCTTTCACATCGACAACAAGCTTGCCGAAGATGCGACCGTCCACTGGCATGGTTTCGAACTTCCCGCCACAGCGGATGGCGGGCCGCACCAGCTCATACGGCCCGGTGAGCGCTGGAGCCCGTCCTTCGAACTACGCCAGCGCGCTTCGTTATACTGGTATCATTCGCATCTGCATCGCCGGGCCGGACCACAGGTCTATGCCGGACTTGCTGCCCCGATCTACGTGCGCGACGAGGAAGAGGATCGCCTCGATCTGCCGAGCCGGTACGGTGTGGATGACATACCGCTCATCGTGCAGGATCGCGTGATCGACAGCTCGGGCCGCCTCGTTTACCGGCTCAACATGCACTCGCGGATGATGGGGGTGATAGGTGAGCGCATCTATGTGAACGGAACGGCCAATGCCGTTTTCGACGGCGCCGCCGGCCCGCTGCGCCTGCGGCTTCTCAATGGATCGAATGCGCGGTTCTACACCTTCTCGCTCGAAGGTGATCGTCCGATGCAACTCATCGCAAGCGATGGCGGCCTGCTTGCCGCACCCCGCGAGATTCGCAGTCTTACCCTTGCCCCAGGCGAACGCGCACAAGTGATCGTCGACCTTTCCGAAGGGCGCCCGCTGCGCCTGAATGCCAGCAGTCCTGATAACGCCATGGGCATGATGGCCGGAGAAGGCGGGGGTATGATGGACGGCGGAATGATGGGAAACCGGACCGGTCGCGAGAGGCAGGGCCGCACCTTTTCGATCCTCGATATGCGTCCCTCCGGATCATCGACTCCAGTGATGCTCCCGCCCACCCTGGCCGCGCTAGCCGCGCCAGACCCCTCGCTCGCCGTTCGCAGCCGCCGTTTCGTACTCGATATGGGCATGATGGGTCGGGGCATGGCGATCAACGGCGAGACCATGGACATGGATGTCATCAATCAGCGCGTACCGGTGGGTCAGTGGGAAATATGGGAAATCGCCAACGCATCGATGATGGCCCATCCCTTTCATATTCATAACGTGCAGTTCCGCTTGCTCGACCGGGACGGTCGGCCTCCGCAGGCGGAAGAGGCGGGCTTCAAGGACACCGTTATCGTCAAGCCACGTGAACAGGTCAGGCTGCTGTTGCGGTTCGAAGAGAATACCGATCCCGACAATCCCTACATGTATCACTGTCATATCCTCGAGCACGAGGACGCAGGCATGATGGGGCAATTCGTGGTCACGGCCAATTAGGGGAGAACGACAGATGAGCGATGGGCACAATGCAATCGAGGGTACGGCGACCGACCCCGTTTGCGGAATGAGCGTGAAGATGGACGGCGCCCGCTTCATCGATCGACACGAGGGTGGCGACCATTACTTCTGCTCCTCGCGCTGCCTCGACAAGTTCCGCGCGGATCCGGAGATGTATCTTTCGAAGGCGCACCTCGATGCTGTCGAGGATGTCCCGGAAGGTACGATATACACCTGTCCGATGCATCCGGAGATCCGGCAGCCGGGGCCGGGCTCCTGCCCGATATGCGGGATGGCCCTCGAACCCGAAACGGTCACCTTGAACGAGGGCCCCGATCCCGAACTCGTCGACATGCGGCGAAGGTTCTGGTGGAGCGCGCTCTTCACCCTGCCGCTCTTCGCCTATGCGATGGGCGACATGATCCCGTCGCGACCGTTCGATCAGGTCATCGAACCCGCTTTCGCGCAGTGGCTGCAGCTTCTGCTGGCCACTCCGGTGGTGCTTTGGGGCGGCTGGCCCTTCTTCACCCGCGCGCTGCAATCAGTCCGAACCATGAACCTCAACATGTTCACCCTGATCGGCTTCGGCGTTGCCATCGCTTATCTGTTCAGCCTTGTGGCAACCCTCGCCCCGGACATCTTCCCCGAGGCTTTCCGCGATCATGCGGGCCGGGTCGGCGTCTATTACGAGGCCGCAGCGGTTATCACGACCCTCGTGCTGCTCGGGCAGGTGCTCGAGCTCAAGGCGCGCGGATCGACATCGAGCGCCTTGCGAGCGCTTCTCGAACTCGCGCCCCCGACCGCGATGAAGATCTTCGGTCGCGGCGATGAGCGCGAAGTACCGCTCGATGAATTGACGTCGGGGGACCTGCTGCGCGTGCGTCCGGGCGACAAGGTCCCCGTCGATGGCACGCTCGAGGATGGAAGCAGCGCCATCGACGAGTCCATGATCAGCGGCGAGCCCATTCCCGTCAAGAAAAGCGCTGGCGATCCCGTGATCGGAGGCACTGTCAACCAGACCGGCAGCTTCACCATGCGCGCGACGCAGGTCGGCGCGGACACCATGCTCTCGAAGATCGTGCAGATGGTGGCGGAGGCGCAGCGCAGCCGGGCACCGATCCAGCGGCTCGCCGACCAAGTCACCGGATGGTTCGTGCCCATCGTCGTCCTTGTCGCTATCGTGAGTTTTGTCGTCTGGGCCATCTGGGGACCGGCACCGGCCCTTGCCTACGCGCTCGTCAACGCGGTCGCCGTTCTGATCATCGCCTGTCCCTGCGCGCTCGGACTGGCGACGCCAATGTCGATCATGACCGGCACCGGCAAGGGAGCCCAGCACGGCATCCTGATCAAGAACGCCGAAGCGCTCGAAACGCTGGAAAAGATCGATACGCTGGTTGTCGACAAGACCGGCACACTGACCCGGGGCAAGCCCGATCTTGTCGACGTAAAACCGCAGTCAGATTTCGACGAGCAGGAGTTGCTGAGCCTTGTCGCTGCCGTTGAGAGAGGAAGCGAGCATCCGCTCGCCCACGCGATCGTGGAAGGGGCTCAAAACAGGGGCGCTGCCATCCTCGACGCTTCCGATATCGAGTCCGTGACCGGCGAAGGCATCCAGGCAAATGTCGACAAGCGCAGGGTCGCGATCGGGAATGAAAAGATGATGGAGCGTATAGGGGCGCTCGAAGAAGGCTGGCGGTCAACGGCGGACGAAGGCCGAAGCCTCGGACAGACGGTGATGTTCGTGGCCGTGGACGGGGCACCGGCAGGCCTTATCGCTGTCGCCGATCCGATCAAGGAAACCAGCCGCACCGCTATTGCCGCGCTGCATGAGCGCGGCATCAAGATCGTGATGCTTACCGGCGACAGCGAAGCCACCGCGCGTGCGGTAGCAAGCCAGGTCGGTATCGACGAAGTCGAAGCGAATGTCTCGCCCGAGGACAAACATCGCAAGATCGAGCAGTTGAAGAGCGAGGGTCGCCGGGTCGCTATGGCCGGCGACGGCATAAACGACGCACCCGCGCTTGCCGCTTCGCATGTCGGCATCGCGATGGGAACGGGTACCGATGTCGCGATCGAAAGCGCGGGCGTGACATTGGTGCGCGGCGACCTCGTCGGCGTTGTTCAGGCGCTCGTCCTGTCTCGGGCCACTATGCGCAACATCAGGCAGAACCTGTTCTTTGCCTTTGCCTATAATGCGCTCGGAATTCCGGTCGCTGCAGGTGTCCTCTATCCATGGACCGGGTTGCTTTTGAACCCGATGATCGCGGCCGCAGCGATGAGCCTGTCTTCGGTATCGGTGATCGGCAACGCCCTGCGCCTGCGCGGCCTCGCTCTTCCCAAATTCGATACCTGAGCGGTGAGGGCGGGACGGAGATGGCGCGAGTAACGGATAAGACGATGCAGGATCAAAACCCAATCTCTGAGAAATCGCGCGAATGGCGCGGTGCTCATCCAGCGCTCTGGATCGCCCTGTTCGGAATTTTCATCGCTTTCGCCTGGGAGATGCTCCAGCTTCCCTTCTACCAGTCAGCTGGTCTGTCGCCCGCCGAGGCTGCTCGCCGCTGTGGCCTAGCCTCGTTCGGCGACGCTGGCATAATGGTTGCGGCTTATCTCGTCGCCTCGATCGGCAATCGACAATGTCCGTGGTTGACCCGTTTTGAGGCTTGGCGCTTCGCCGTCTACCTTGCGACCGGCCTCGTAATAACGGCTTTCGTCGAAATCCTGGCGGTCGGCGCCGATTGGGGATGGACGTACAGCGAGAGCATGCCTCTGCTGCCGGGGACCGACATTGGCCTAGTCCCCATGCTGATGTGGATTGTGGTCCCTTCAGCGACTTTGTGGTTCGCGCGGCGAATGGGAACCGGACCCGCGCGATAGGAAGTTGATCAACTGGTTCAGCAGCAACTAGCCGAGGTGGAGCGCAAAATCTCCGATCTAATGGCTTTACGAGACGAGCTGGGACAGATGTTACGGTCCTGCGAGTCGGACAAGATCGGTGAATGCAAGGTCATCGGATGCCTCGGGCACCATAGCGTTGTGCAAGATCTCAATGGCTGTCCGCTTGTGGATCACCCATGGAAGGAGTGGAACGGCCGAAATGGGGCGCAAAGCTGGCGCCGGTCGGCACTGCGAATGGACGGCAGAAATTAGGGCGCTGCGTGTTGCCCTGTAACGGCAGCTATGTCGGCGGGACGGGCTGCCCATGCATGAAGATGCTGCAGTGACGACGCCTGCTTAGCGGGCTTGCTCTCGACCCGATGAGAGGTGAAGCTGCCACTCGTGGTCAACCTTTTCGTCGCCATCACCGATCGCAGCTGGTTCGAGCTGCTAAGCCAAGAGTGGCCCGACGAGGTCAATTTCTGGCAGCCAAGCGGCAATCGCAATTTCGGCGCGGTGTCAGTCGGCGAACTATTCTTGTTCAAGCTCCATGCGCCCGATGATTTCATCGTCGGCGGCGGCATCTTCAGCCATGCCTCGAACGTGCCGCTTTCGCTCGCCTGGGGTGTCAATCGGCGTGCAAACGGGACCCCCGATCGGCGCGCAAAAGGGACCCCCTTTCAAGGATGCCACGACGGTCGAGGAACGCGCCTTGCGCTGCGCGCGGCGTAGGGAGGGCGGAGCCCGACCGGAGGCGCGCGCAGCGCAAAGCATCTTAATCCCGGCGTGCGGCGGGGATCAGTTTCGGTTCTTGAAGCGCCAGCTGTCATTGCCGGTCTCGATGATGTCGCAATGGTGGGTGACGCGATCGAGGAGAGCGGTGGTCATCTTGGGGTCGCCGAACACCGTCGGCCAATCCCCGAACGCCAGGTTGGTCGTGATGATGACGCTGGTTTGCTCGTAAAGTTTGCTGACCAGATGGAACAGCAACTGCCCGCCTGAACGGGCGAAGGGAAGATAGCCAAGCTCATCGAGCACGACGAGGTCGAGGCGAGAGAGCTGGGCGGCAAGCGCGCCGCTTTTTCCGATCCGGGCTTCCTCTTCGAGGCGGGTCACCAGATCCACGGTGTTGAAGTAACGCCCCCGCGCTCCAGTGCGGACGACATTGGCGGTGATGGCGATGGCCAGATGGGTTTTGCCGGTGCCGGTGCCACCGACCAGGACGACATTGCGCCGTGCGGGCAGGAACGCCCCGCCGTGCAGCGAACGGACCAGCCCCTCGTTGATCGGCGTCCCCTCGAAGTGGAAAGCATCAATGTCCTTCACCACCGGCAGCTTGGCGGCCGCCATCCGGTATCGGATCGAGGCGGCGTGGCGGTGCGTTGCCTCCGCACGCAGCAGATCGGTCAGTATCTCCATCGTCGTGCGCTGGCGCTGAAGCCCTGTGGTGACGGCCTCATCGAACGCGCCGGCCATCCCTTTGAGTCCGAGCCCGCGCATCGCGTCGATCATGTCATGCCGCTGCATGGAAGTTCCTCAGTTGGTCGTAACGGGCACAGTCGGCGATCGGCGGATGCCGCAGGGCATGGTCCTCCGACGTGACGATCGTCAGCGGTCGCGGCGGTTCGCGGCGCCGTGCCAGGATATTGAGGATCAAGTCGTCGCTCGCCGTGCCGGTTGCCAGTGCCTCCCGCACGGCGGCTTCGACGAGTTCCAGGCCATCGGTCAGCACGGCCGCCAGCACGCGCACGAACCGCCGGTCGGCATCATCGCCGTTGCCCAGCTTGCGTCGCAACCGGGCGAGCGCCGGCGGCAGTTCCCAGTCCTGGAAGGGTGCGCCGTTGCGTAAAGCGCCGGGCTTGCGGGCCAGCACCGGCAGATAGTGCCAGGGATCATAGATGGTGCGGTTCCGCCCGAAGAAGCGGGGATGCTCAGCGACGACCTCATCGCCGCATCGCACGACAATGCGGTCGGCATAGGCCCGAACCTGCACCGTGCGCCGCGCCACCGTCGAGAGGACCGAGTAACGGTTGCGATCGTAGCTGATCAGGCAGGTGCCCGACACGCCGTGCTCGCTCTCGTTGAAGCCGTCGAACGGCCCAAGCATCGACTGTAATGCAGGACGTTCCATCTCCAGCATCTGCGCCACGGTCTGGTCGCCCTGCTCAGGATGGGCCTGCCGTTCGGCCCAGCGTCGGCACTCAGCTTCCAGCCAGCCATTGAGCTCCTCGAGGCTGGCGAACCGCAGACGGGGCTGGAAGAAGCGTCCCCGGATCGTCTGCACCTGGTTCTCGACCTGACCCTTCTCCCATCCCGCCGCCGGCGAGCAGGCCGTGGGCTCGACCATATAATGGTCGGCCATGATCAGGAACCGCCGGTTGAACACCCGGTCCTTGCCGGTGAACACGCTCGTCACCGCCGTCTTCATATTATCGTAGATGCCGCGCCGGGGCACGCCGCCGAAGAAGGCAAAGCCGCGCGCATGCGCGTCGAACAGCATCTCCTGGGTCTCGCGTGGATAGGCCCGGACATACACAGCCCGCGATGCGCACAGCCTCATGTGCGCGACCTTTACCCGCATCGGCTTGCCGGCGATCTCGACATCCTCGTGGCTCCAATCGAACTGGTAGGCCTCGCCGGGCTGGAACAGCATCGGAATGAAGGCCGTCGTCCCGTCGCCGACATCCCTGCGCCGCTCGATCTTCCACCGCGCCGCATAGCGGCGCACGGCATCGTAAGAGCCCTCGAAACCCTCACGCACCAGAAGGTCGTGGATACGGGTCATCCGAAGCCGGTCACGTCGGCCCCGTACCTCGTTCTCTTCCAGCAGCACATCCAGCCGATCCTGAAACGGACCGATCCGCGGCAGCGGCTGAACCTTGCGTCGATAATCAAATGCGCCTTCCGGCGCCCGGATCGCCTTGCGGATTACCTTCCGCGACACATGCAGATCACGCGCGATCGCCTTGATCGCCTTCCCGCCGGCATACTCACGCCGGATACGAACCACTGTCTCCAAAACCAACATCCCGATCTCGCCGCATGAACTTCCACGCGGCTGTGTAAGCTATCGAAATGAGGGGTCCCTTTTAGACGCCGATCACCCCGCTAACGGGGTCCTTTTTGCACGCCGATTCACAACCTGAGTATGTCCGCCCCTACGTCAAGGCCCAGAAGAATGACGACCGCGATGCCGAGGCGATCGCGGAAGCTGCGACACGGCCGACTATGCGATTTGTCGAGCTGAAGTCCGAAGAACAGCTGGACATGCAGACGCTGCATCGCATTCGTGATCAGCTCGTCGGTGAACGCACTTCGCTAATGAACCAGATTCGGAGCCTGCTTCTGGAACGTGGCCACATCGTACCCCAAGGCCGTGCAAAGCTCGCCGTCCGGCTTGCCGAGTTGCTTGACGCAGACGAGCCAGTGCTTGGCTGCCGCATCCACCGGCTTGTAAGTGATATGCGGCAGCGCTGGACCGCACTCGACGAGCGGATCGGCGATCTCGATGCCGAGTTCACCCAAGCGGCGCAGGAGGACGAGCGCACGCGGCGCCTGCTGACCATACCCGGCATCGGGGCGCTTAATGCGACCGCGCTTGTGGCCGCAGTTGGCGATGCCCGCACTTTCGGGCGTGGCCGTGATCTTGCCGCGTGGCTGGGCTTGGTACCACGACAAGCGACAACGGGGGGCAAGCCGCGACTGCTGGGAATCAGCAAGCGCGGTAGCCGTTATCTTCGCAAGATCCTTATCCAGGGAGCGCGTTCGTCGTTACCAACGATGAGCAAGAGTGACACACGCCTTGGCGCCTGGCTGCGCGGTCTGCTTGCGCGCTCCCACGCCAACACCGTCGTGGTCGCCCTGGCTGCCAAGATGGCACGTATAGTCTGGGCGCTGCTCCGCCACGAGCGCACCTTCAATCCGGTTGCGCAAGCGGCCTGAATGAGTTCGGTCGATGCACCTCGCACCGACTGGATGACGTCTGCGGGAGGTAAGTGACAGATGGCCTGACAGTCGACCGGTGTCTTGGAACCCTATGGCGCAAAATGGCACTCGATGCCGGCCCCTTTATGAGGACCAGGACGCGCGGATCTCCATCTTGGCCAACGATCTCGCATCGAAAGGCCGGATACGTTTTCGCAGACTGCTCAGTACATCCAACACAAACCGCTTGCCGACGGGGCGGGCCATACGTTGCACTAACGAACGCCATGGGCAAGGCGCCTGAGGAGATCCGTAGCGCAGCGCATTACATTTCAACCAGCAACGACAAAGATGGCATCGCCGATGCCATCGACGCATTTCTGCTGCCGCTTGTGGGAGGATCATCATGAAGCGACTGGCCGCTTTCGACCTCGACGGAACGCTCGCGCTCAGCAAGCAGCCGCTCGACGATGAAATGGCGGATCTGCTTACCCGCCTGCTCGACGTGACGATGGTAGCGATCATCTCCGGAGGCGACTGGCCGCAATTCGAGAAACAGGTGGTGTCGCGCATGCCCGCCCGGGCGCGGCTCGACAATTTCATCATCCAGCCGACCACGGGCACCAAGCTCTATCGTCACGCCGACGGCCAATGGACGCGTATCTATGCCGATCTGTTCACCGGCGACGAAAGCCAGCGCATCCGCGAAGCACTGACCAAGGCGGTCGAGCAGGCGGGCTATCCAAACGAGAACATCTGGGGCGAGCAGATCGAGGATCGCGGCAGCCAGATCACATTCTCCGCGCTCGGTCAGGAGGCGCCGCTCGAGGCCAAGGACACGTGGGATCCCGATCACGCCAAGCGCAAGAAATTGCAGGCCCTGCTCCAGCCGTTGCTGCCAGGCTTTGCCATCAATATCGGCGGGGCGACATCGATCGACATCACGCGCGAAGGGATAGACAAGGCCTATGGCCTTAAGCGCCTTTCCGAGCAGACCGGCGTCGCGCTCGACGAGATGATCTTCTTCGGTGACGCGATCTTCCCGGGCGGAAATGATTATCCGGCCAAGCACCTCGGGCTGGATACCGTTCGAGTCCGCGACGTTGCCGAAACCAAGTCGGTGGTTGGCGCGATCGCTGCCTGGCTAGTCTAAAAGCGCTACCGCCGATACCTAACCAGTCCCGCTTTCGCGCCCGTACGACCCAGCTTCGCAGCGGTCCCACATTGTGGAGCCGACGGATCGCTTCAATCGTGCCGGAGCTGCTTGACCCCACTACGCCTGGGCGCGTTCTAGGACACTCAGCTGGCCATGTCCGCCATCATCCGACAGCTGGCGGCGCAATCCTTGCAGGTAGCCGAGCAACGCTTGATCCGCTCGCCCACGACGTGGCTCAGGCATTCCCGCGCACATCGTTCGCAGCCGTCAGCGCAGGCGCGACACAGGATGGTATGGAGGGAGGATTCGCGCAGCATCGAGTTGGCGGTCGCCTGGCACAGTTCCGCACAGTCGTTCAGCATGGCGATCAGCGACGCCGTGGCTGACGCGCCGCCTTGCTTCGTCAGCCAGGCGGCGGTCTCCAGGCACATGCGGTGCGAAGCCACGCAATCGTCGATGCAGTCCGTCATCGACATCGCCATCCCTTCCATTCGATGCTGCTGCGCCGCCGCCGGCCCAGCCAGCGTTCCAGCGGCGGCAAGGCCGGCGCCGGCCATCAGCAATTCGCGTCTCTCGATCATCATGCACCTCCCATCTGCTATCCCTTGAGCGCTGCGCCGCGTCCGGCGGCCTCAGCCGTCATAGGCGACCCATCCAACGCCGCAGCACGCGCCTTCTCCCGCGCCATCCGGGTTTCCTCCCAAGGCCAGTGGCCGTTGATCTCGACCCCAAGCGAGATGCTCAGGAAGGTCCGCACCAGCACAAGCCCGGCCAGCACGATGAGATCGTCGAGCGTCGGGTTGATCACCAGCGACTTGACGATGTCGCCGGCGACCAGAAATTCCAAACCGAGCAGGATGCTGCGGCCGAGCGCCGAGCGGAACGCGCTATAGGCCTCGGTCCGGTCGCCCGCCCTCGCCCGCCGCGCAAACAGAAAGGTTGCGAGCCCCGCGCCGACGAGGATGGTCAGCGTGCCCGCCAGTTCCAGGCCGATCACCGCAAGCCGGAAGAAGGCGCTCAGCCAGTCGGCCTCAATGGTGATCATACCAGCCTCGCTTGCGGATATTGTTGAAGCTGTCGGTGGCGTGACAGGCATAGCATTGGTCGACGCGCGCTTTCGATCCGGCTGCGCGCTGCGAGACCATGCTGAAATGCTCCATGAAGTGACTGGGCGGCGCCTTGTGGCACTCGGCGCACTGCGTCGAATTGACCGACGGATGGCGATAATTGGCGATCTTCCAGCTGTCGGTCTTGTGGCAGCTCGCGCAGTCGGTGCCGAACAGGCCCTGGTGCGGATCGCGGAACGCATGGCAGCTCGCGCAATTGAGCGCGGTCTCGGGGGTCAGGCTTCGAATGTTTGTCGACATGCCCGCCAACGGCTGCCGCCACTTCGCCATGTCGAGCAAGGCGGCGTGATCCATGCGGATGATGCCGCGCTCTCCCTCATGTTCGACGTGGCAGGAGGTGCACTGCGTCGCTTTCGCGTGGAACTGAGTCGACTGCTTCGTCCCGAAATCCGTGCCTGCATGGCAGGTGAGACAGGTCCGGGTTTCGACGCCCTTGCCCGGCGTGTGACAGGCCGTGCATTGGCCGGCGAAGGACTGGTGCGCGCTCGAGAGCGGGCCGGGCGAGACGAGCTGCGCCACCAGGCCGGCATCCCTAGGCGCGTCCGATCGCATCCGGATCGCGACCGCGGCGACCATCACCAGCAGGGCTGCGATGAAGACGGCGTAGGAAAGACGCTGCCAGCTCATAGCCAGCGCAGCCCGTAATAGATCGCCGCGCCGACGTGGAGCGCGAGCAGCGCGAAGATGAGACAGCCCAGCAGGATGTGCAGGAACCGCCATCGCGCGAACAGGGTGTTGGTCGCCTCTTCGGCGCGGATCGCGAATTCGGTATCGGCCAGCGCCGCGGCGATCCCCGCCTTGTCCTGGGGGTGCTGGCCCGCGGGCGCATCCCCGGCGACGAACAGATAGCGCTTCCAGCCCGACAGCGGCGCGGCTGCGGTATCGGCCTGCGTCGGCGCCGCCGGCTCCTCGAGGAAGGCGGCGCGAAGCGAGGCCAGTTCCGACCTGCGTCCGCGCAGCGCCCGACCAAGCTGGGCAAGCAGGTAACGGCCGATGAAGCCGGTGATGACCGTCATCAGCAGGAGGACGGTCAGAAGCAGTCCGACCGGGCTTTCGAGCTTGTGCGCGGCGTGGACCAGACCCAGGATCGGCGCCAGCACGCCGGCATAGATGTGGATGGCGAGCAGGGTCGGCTTGCTGACGAGCCGGGAGAGCGCCTTGTCGACCCAGGCGATGTGCTTGGCCGCGACATAGGGAAGCGTCAGCAGCATCAGCACGAGCGCTGCGATCCCGATGATCCCGCCAGCGAGGCTACCCGGAAAGCGGGGCGACACATGCACGAGATAGCCGAACGGGAACAGCAGCAGGAACGCGACCAGCAGGCCCACGGCAATGTCGCTGCGTTCGCGCATCAGGCTTCGACCACGAGCGGCGTGCCCGTCCCCTTCGCCTGGCACGCGAGCACATAGCCTTGCGCCTTGTCGGCGGGCGCAAGGCCGGATTCGACCTCCATCGTCACTTCGCCCTGCAGCAGCTTGACCACGCAGGCGCCGCATGTGCCCGCACGGCATGCATAGGGGATCTCGACGCCCGCGCCCTCGGCCGCCTCCAGCACGGTCTCGTCCGCGGGCAAGGCCGCCGACACCCCCGACACGGAGAAGGTCACCGTGCTCGGCGCCACCTCGGCGCTCGGGGCCGGCTTATCCGCTGGCGGGGGCGCGGGCTTGACCTCGAGATCCTCGTGGTCGGCCGGCAGCGAGGCCGGACCGAACGCCTCGGTGTGCAGCTGCGCTTCGGGGACGCCGAGTTCGGCCAGCACGCCGCGCATCGCGCCCATCATCGCCGGCGGGCCGCACATATGGATGCGCCGGCTCGCGATCTCCGGCACCGCGGCCAGGATCATCTCGCGCGTGATCGGCCCTTCGGGGCCCATCCAGACGGTGCCGGGCGCGCGCTGCATCGCGGCGACGACATGGAGGTTGGGAAAACGGCGTTCGAGCCGCTCGAGCTCGTCGCGGAACACGAATTCCTCGGTCGACCGTGCGCCGTAGAAGAAGAAGATATCACCCTTCCACGCGGTGTCGGTGAGATAGCGCAGCACCGACATCATCGGGGTGATGCCGACCCCGCCCGCGATCAGCACGATGCTCTGGGCATCCGTTCCCGTGAAGGTGAAGGCGCCGAACGGTCCGCTGACCTTCAGCAGATCGTCGGCGACGACCTTGTCGTGCAGGTATCGCGAGACCACGCCCTGCTCCTCGCGCTTGACCGTCAGTTCGACATAGGCCCGCTGGGTCGGCGAAGAGGCGATCGTGTAGGAACGGCGCGCGGTCTTGCCCGCTTCGGGCTCTACCTCGACCTGCAGGAACTGGCCCGGCAGGAAGTCGAACGGCAGCCGGTCGGCGGCCGGGTCCGCGAGCCGGAAGGTCAGCACGCTCGGCGTCTCTCGCACGATCTGGACCACGCGCAGCTGCCCCGCCCAGCTTTTGGGCTTGCGCAGCGAAGCCCCAGCGGGCGCGGCCGCATTGCTCGGCGCGAGCCCGGCGCTGTCGGCAACGGGGGCAGGCGCGGGCGCAACCCTGGTAGCGGGCTGGGCAGCCTTCGGCTCCGGCTTTGTCAATGTCTTGCCGGTGGGGACACCACCGGCGATCGCCCCGATCCGCCGGAGGCGGAAGATCTGCAGCGCGATCAGCGTGGCGCTCACCAGCCCCAGGAAGAGCATGAGAAGCAGGTGCGAGGGCGAGATGCCGAACCAGTGATCGGCATGGCCGGGCGCGGCCTGGTCGATGTCGAGCTGATCGCGCAGCCAGGCAAGCCCGACCTCCCGGGGCGGCTGCAAGCCGCCGATCGCGCCCTGCGCGGCGGTGCCGGACCGGAACAGGTCGGTTCCCTCGCGCAGGCGGCGCGCCGCATCGAGCCGGGCCGAGACCGTGGTTGCACGCGCGCCGTCGGCCGAGGCGGCGTTGATCATCGCTAGGCCCGTGCTTACCCGTTCGCCAGCCTGCGCAGCGACCCGCTGCCTCGCCGCTTCGTCGAGCGCGGGAAAGGCGAGCAGCTGCGAGATGAAGCCGGTCCGGCGCGATTCGTGGCCGTGCTCATTCTCCCCTTCCCCATTGATCATGCGATCCATCATGGGGTTCATCATCTTCGCCATGTCCGACGACCCCGACGATGCCGGTGCGGACATGCCCCCGCCGGCCGGCATGCCTGCGCCATGATGCGCGGCATGATCCTCGCCCTCCTGCGCGCCCGCGCCCGCGGACAGGCTGAGAGCGATTGCGCAGCCGAGGCTCAAGCGTCGAAGGCTGATCCGCCTGGACATCCTCATCCCCTTTTTCAGCGCGCTTACATATCCTTCATCGGCATCGCCGCATTGCCCGGCGCGGGATCGGGTGCCGGCGCGGTCTGGTTGCCGGCCCCGGCGCGCATCGCGTCATGGTCCATCGCCTGACGGTGATGCCGCTCCATCTCGGCCTGGTTGCTCATCGCGTCCATCGGCGCCGCGTCTGCAGCGTTGCCGCTGTCGGTCAGGACCGGGGTGGCGGCGACGCTGTTCGCCGCGGGCGGCACCGTCTGGTCGGCCTGGCGGTCGCAGCCCGAAAGCGCGAGCGCCAGCAACAGGCTTCCGCCGACAAGCGGAAGGGCTTTTTTCGCATGGTCGATCATAGCTTGCTCCTTGGCTTGAAAACTGTGTCCGGGCGCCAGGGCTGGCGCCCGGACCGGATCATTGCGCGTTGCGCAGGATCTGAAGGCACCGGTCGTGCGAGAGGTTCATCGGGTTGCGCCCCTGCCCCTTCATCTCGCCATGATCATGCGGCGTCTGGAGACCCATATTGCCCTCCATCGCCCGGCAACTCTCGACCTGCGCCGAGGTCGGCCGCGTGGTTACACAGGCGCCCAGAAGCAGCGCCGGCGTGAGGACGCCGATCAAACGCATTTTCTTCATAACAAAACCCCTTTCGCTCGTGGTGATCGTTCGTCCTGCGCTGCCTGATGTTTCTTGTTATGCTGCTGGTCTTTCCGCCGCGCCGTCAGGAAGGCGAGGATCGGGCAATCGGAGACGGGCACTTCGCCCGGGCATTCGTCGGCGAGCATCCGCAGCATGTCGCGGATATCGGACAGGCGCTCGAGCCGGGCTTCGGCGTCAGCGATCTTGGCGAGCGTGATATCGAGCACGGCCTGGGCATGCGCGATGTCCGACGCCCTGAGCGCCAGCAACTGCCGGGCCTGTTCGAGTGTGAAGCCAAGCTCCTGCGCCGAGCGGATGAAATTGACGCGCTCGAGGTCGGTCGCGTCGTAGAGCCTGTAGCCCGCCGCCGTGCGCGCGGGTTCGCGCAGCAAACCCATCCGCTCATAATAGCGGATCGTGTCGCGGCCCACGCCCGCAGCGGCGGCCAGTTCGCCGATCTTGAAATTGCCCATGTCATCCGCTCGATCATCATGCCGGTTGGACCATGGTCCAGGGTCAAGCGGTTCGCTTTGACCCCGAACGGTCCGTTGCCGCCGCCAGCCCGCTGCCCCGACGTCTCGCGTCAGGGCAGCTTGTGCCGCCGGGCCACCGGCTCGTCAGTTCTTGCGAAGCTCGACGATGTCGTGCTTGGCAGGCGTGCCGTCGGCGACGGACACGTGCGCGAAGTGATCATCGAAGATATGATCGATCGTCACATGGCCGATGAGCTGGCGGTGATAAGTCGGCGCCACGCCTTTGGACGGACCCGGATGGGTCACAACGCGATAGACCTCGAGCTTCTGGCCGACCTCGGCGCCATCGGCCTTGCCGATGCAGACGACCGTGCCGTTGCTGCCCGTGTCAACGATCGAGCCGCGCATGAAGAAGGTATGTCCGATACCCTGAGCGAATGAAGGGACCGCTGCGAGCATCGAGATGCCGGCGAGCGCAACCATGATGGAGTTCTTGATCATCTTGGACTCCTCTGAGAAGTGTTGAACACTGCCGCTCGATCTCTCGAGGGGAAGACTTTGTTTCTTCGCCTTCAGGAGTATGGTCCCTGGTCCAAGCTCGGTATACGTATTGTTCGCAGCGACTGTCGGTTTGAGTAGATCCCCCGGGACCGTCGTTGATTTGTCCGTACCTCGCCAAACGGATGGCACCTGCCGCCTCCTCGGTGGGCGTCGTCCAGCATTGGTTGCAACTGATCTGTCCGGGTGCGCCCACTTGGTTCCGGGCACCTTTTGCAGATGTGGTGGGTTACGCCGTTTCCCCCCAACCGTGAGGGCTCCGCCTTCACGGTGCGTATTACCTAGGGGCAACAAAGGAGACGATGATGAAAAGATCAGGAATGGCGTTCGCTCCCCTCTTACTGCTGGCCGCCGGCCCGGTCCTCGCCCAGGAGGCCATGCACGGCATGGATCATGGCAAGATGGGCCACTCCGACACGGGCATGATGAAACCGACACCCGCCAATCCATACCCGCGTGCCGAAATGGAGATGCATCGTAAGATGATGTCGGCCGTTGGCACCGATGCGACCGAGACCTGGGCCCGCAAGATGATCGAGCATCACCGCGGCGCGATCGCCATGTCACAGATCGTGCTCCGCGAAACGCGCGACGCCAAGGTTCGCGACATGGCCACCAAGAGCTCTGCCGAACAGCGACGCGAAATCGACGAACTGCAAGCCTGGCTGCGTGAGCATGGCAAGCGGACACAGTGACCGAAGCAGGAACTTGAGATTCGAAAGATGAAGAAGCAGGCGATCGCGGCGCTGGCCGCCATCTTCATGGCGACAGCGGCCAGCTCTGCGACGCCGATCCTCGTGCATCGCGATCCCGGCTGTGGCTGCTGCGAAAAGTGGGCCGCGCAGATCCGCGCACAGTTCAAGCGTTCCGTCACGATCGTCGACGACCGCTCGCGATCTTCCTTCCAGCGCTCGCATGGTGTGCCGCTGCGTCTCGCCTCCTGCCACACCGCCGTGATCGACGGCATGGTGTTCGAGGGGCATGTGCCCATCAATGACATCAAGCGGGTTCTGGCAGTGCGCCCGCGCGGGGTGGCTGGCCTTGCCGTTGCGGGAATGCCTTTGGGATCACCGGGCATGGAGATCCCCAGTCAGCCGGCACAGTCCTATCAGGTGGTAGCATTCGGCCCGTCTGGCCAGCGCGTGTTCGCAAGGCACTGAGGGGAAAGCTCCATTTGTAACTTCGGTTCCAGCGCGCTAGAATAGTCGTTCGTGAAACGCCTGCTCGCGCTTCTGCTCGTCATCGGAGCGCTGTCCGGTCTCTTCGGAGCCGAGATGGCGGCCGCGCACAGCGTGCCTGAGGCGGCAGGCGCGCCGCTGGCCAAGGGCATGGATGCGGACTGCATGGCGATGATGGCCAAGCAGCATCCTGCGCCCAGCGAAAAGCCTTGCAAGGGCCTGACGCTCGATTGCATCGCCGCGATGGGGTGCGTGATCCCGCTGGTCGCAGCTGACCTGACAGGCGGCATTGCGCCTGCGCGTCTCTACGACGCGCCCAGCTTCTGGACGACCGACACGATATTGACCGGCAAGGCGGTTGCGCCCGAGCCGGATCCTCCCACCAGCCTTGCCTGATTGAACGAGCACGGGCTGCGCGCATCGATCGATGCGTGCGCGCCCGGTTTCCTTCTTTTCAGTCAAAGGTTTTCGTGATGATCAAACTGCTTCCGGCCGCCCTTGTGGCGGCCCTCAGTCTCGCCGCGCCTGCGCTTGCAACCGACGCGAGCCGCACGCCGCAAGGCCATTGGGAATGGCGGTCGGCGCCGCAATATGGTCCGCGGGCGACTGGCCCTGCGCGTGTCCGCATATGGGTGCCCGACAGCCGGGACATGGCCAGCTGCGATTGCGCGATGATGCAGGCAAGCGCCGCCGACTGCATGCGCGGCGCAGTCAGGTCGGACAAGGGCTAAACCCGCTCCGGAGCGGCGCGTCACATCTTGGCGCGCCGCCTCTGTCATGAGGGGATGATATCCATGATCATGATGCCGAGGCGCGCTGTGCGACGCCTGTTGCTCTCTATCGGTGCGACGCTTGCGAGCGCCTGGGCCGTGCCGGTGTCGGCCGGCCCGCTCACCTACGAGCAGGCAGTGAGGCTCGCTGCCGCCAACGCGCCAAGCCTCAAGGCGCGCGCGGCGGCGACAGCCGGCGCCCGCTCTTCGGCGGTCGCGGCCGATCGCCTGCCCGATCCGACGCTCGACCTGGGCCTGCAGAACTTCCCGGTGAGCGGCCCCAATGCCGGCAGCTTCACGCGCGACGATTTCACTATGGCGACGATCGGGTTCAGCCAGACCTTCCCCAATCTCGCCAAGCGCCATGCACGCGCCGCGCGCGCCGCGGCCGATATCGGTATCGCCGAGGCGGGCGAGCTGGTCGAAGGCCGCAACGTGCGGCTCGAGACCGCCCTCGCCTGGGTCGATCTCTATTATGGAGAACGCCGGCTCCGGCAGCTCGACCTGCTCGATGCCAGCCTCGACGACCTGCAGAAGACCGTGACCGCACGCCTGGCGTCGGGCAGCGCGCGCCCGAGCCAGGCGCTCGAGCCCGACCAGCTCCGCGCCGCCATCGCCGATCGCCGCGCCGAGATGGCTGCGGTGGTGGCGCAGGCGCGGGCCCGGCTCGCGCGCTATACCGGCGACCCCGACCCGCAGGCGACGGGCGACCCGCCGATGCTCGATGTCGATCCGATCCGGCTGCGGGCCGGGATCGATGCGCTTCCCGCCCTGCGCGCGCAGGACGCGCGGATCGCAGTCGCCGAAGCGGACGTGCGTCTCGCGCGCGCCGACAAGCGCCCCGACTGGAAGGTCGGCGTCACCTATGGCCGGCGCGATCCCATGTACGGCGACATGGCCTCGGTCGGCGTGTCGATCGACCTGCCGCTGTTCGCCGGCAAGCGCCAGAACCCCAGGATCGCTGCAAGCGAGAGCCTTGCGCAAGGGGGTCGGTTCGACCGCGAGGCGATCCGCCGCGAGCTGGTGGCGCAGCTCGACGCCGATCTCGCAGACCATGCCATGCATCTCTCCCGGTTGCGCAATGCCCGCGAGACGCTGGTGCCACTCGCCAGGCACCGCGCCGAGCTCGACCGCGACAGCTATGGCGCCGGCAAGCTCGACCTTGGCGCCGCGCTGCTCACGACGCTCGGGCTCGCGGAGGCCGAGGTCGAGGCGCTCAACCGCGAAGCCGACGTCGCGCGCGACGCGGTCCGCATCACTATCACCTATGGGGAGGAGCGGCCATGACGCTCGATAAATCCGCGCTGCGCTGGGGCGCATCGATCCTGGCTGTCGCGCTGCTGGCCGGCGGCACAGGCTATTGGGCTGGCCATCGCCAGGCACCGCAATCGGAGGCGACCACGCCCGCCGGGGCAGGCAAAGTCCTTTACTGGTACGATCCGATGTTCCCCAACCAGAAGTTCGACAAGCCCGGCAAGTCGCCCTTCATGGATATGCAGCTCGTGCCGCGATACGCGGACGGAGGAAGCGCCGGCGCGGCCCCCACGGTCGCCGTCGATCCCGCCGCGCGGCAGAGCCTGGGATTGCGGGTCGTCGCGGCGAAGATGGGCAGCCTTGCCTCGGCCCTCGAGGTCACCGGCACGATCGACTTCAACCAGCGCGACGTCGCCGTCATCCAGGCGCGTTCGGGCGGGTTCGTGAGCCGCGTCTATGCGCGAGCGCCCGGGGACGTGGTCCGCGCCGGCGCGCCGATCGCGGACCTGCTCCTGCCCGAATGGGGCGGCGCGCAGACCGAATATCTGAGCGTCAGGCGGCTCGGCAAGCCCGACCTCACCGCGGCCGCGCGCCAGCGACTGCGGCTGATGGGCATGTCCGACGGCCTCATCGCCAGCGTCGAGCGGAGCGGACGCCCGAACGGCGTGGTGACGATCACGACGCCGATCTCGGGCACGATCCAGACGCTCGACGCCCGTGCCGGCGTGACGCTCGCCATGGGCCAGACGCTCGCCCAGGTAAGCGGGCTCGGCACCGTCTGGCTCAATGCCGCGGTGCCCGAAGCGCGCGCGGGCGATGTCCGGGTCGGCCAGAATGCCAGCACCACGCTGGCGGGCTTCCCCGGCGAGCGCTTCGCCGGCCGGGTGATCGCGATCCTGCCGACCACGCAGGCCGACAGCCGCACGCTCACCGTGCGGATCGAGCTGCCCAACCGGGACGGCCGGTTGCGGCCGGGCATGTTCGCCAGCGTCGCGCTTGGCGGCGATGCCAAGCCGGCGCTGCTGGTGCCGAGCGAAGCGGTGATCCGCACGGGCAGGCGCACGCTCGTCATGCTGGCCGCAGGCGACGGGCGCTATCATCCCGCCGAGGTCCGCATCGGCCGCGAGGCAGGCGGCGAGACCGAGATCCTTGCCGGCCTGTCGCCCGGCAAGAACGTCGTCGTCTCGGGGCAGTTCCTGATCGATTCCGAGGCGAGCCTGTCGGGAATCGAGGCGCGGCCGATCGGCGGCGGTGCGGCATCGGCGACCATCGCCGCGCCGGCGTCGAAAGCCACGCTGTACGAGACGACGGGCAAGATCGAGCGGATCACGGCCAATTCGGTGACGCTCAGCCACGAGCCCGTTCCCGCGCTCGACTGGCCGGCGATGACGATGACCTTCGCGCTCGCCAATCCGGGCATCGCGCGCGGCTTCAAGGCGGGTGACCGGGTCCGGTTCGGGTTCGACCGGCCCCCGGCGGGACCGACGCTGCGGCATATGGCGAAGGTGGCGGGCCAGTGATCGCCCATCTCATCCGCTGGTCGGTGAGGAACCGCTTCTTCGTCGTGCTCGGCATGCTCGCGCTGGTCGGCGCGGGCCTGTGGGCGGTGCGCTCGACCCCGATCGACGCGCTGCCCGATCTTTCCGACGTGCAGGTCGTGATCCGCACTTCCTATCCGGGTCAGGCGCCGCAGATCGTCGAGAACCAGATCACCTATCCGCTCACCACCACCATGCTGTCGGTGCCCGGCGCCAAGACGGTGCGCGGCTATAGCTTCTTCGGCGACAGCTTCGTCTATGTGATCTTCGAGGACGGCACCGATCTCTACTGGGCGCGCAGCCGCGTGCTCGAATATCTCAACCAGGTCCAGGGTCGGTTGCCGGCCAGCGCCCGCAGCGCGCTCGGGCCGGACGCGACCGGGGTCGGCTGGGTCTATGAATATGCGCTGGTCGACCGCACCGGCCGGCACGATCTCTCGCAGCTTCGCGGGTTGCAGGACTGGTTCCTGCGCTACGAGCTGAAGACCGTGACCGGCGTGGCCGAAGTCGCCAGCATCGGCGGCATGGTCAAGCAGTACCAGGTGCTGCTCGATCCGGTGAAGCTCGCGGCCTACGGCGTAACCCACGCCCAGGCAGTGCAGGCGATCAGCCAAGCCAATCAGGAAGCCGGCGGCTCGGTGCTGGAAATGGCCGAGGCCGAATATATGGTCCGCGCCTCGGGCTATCTGAAAACGCTCGACGATTTCCGGGCAATCCCGCTCAAGACTGCGGCGGGCGGCGTGCCCGTCCGGCTCGGCGATGTCGCCACGATCCAGGTCGGCCCCGAGATGCGGCGCGGCATCGCCGAACTGAACGGCGAAGGCGAGGTCGCCGGCGGCGTCGTTATTCTTCGGTCAGGCAAGAACGCCCGTGAGACCATCGCGGCGGTCAAGGACAAGCTCGCCGATCTCAGGAAAAGCCTGCCGCCGGGCGTCGAGGTGGTCACGGTCTATGACCGCTCGCAGCTGATCGATCGCGCGGTCGAGAACCTCACCCGCAAGCTGGTCGAGGAGTTGATCGTCGTCGCATTGGTCTGCGCCCTGTTCCTCTGGCACGTCCGCTCGGCGCTGGTCGCGATCCTGACCTTGCCGCTCGGTGTGCTGGCCGCGTTCGTCGTAATGCGGTTCCAGGGGGTGAACGCCAACATCATGTCGCTGGGCGGCATCGCCATCGCCATCGGCGCGATGGTGGATGCGGCGGTCGTCATGATCGAGAACGCCCACAAGAGGATCGAACGCTGGGAGCAGGATCACCCGGACAGACATCTCGATGGCGAGATGCGCTGGATCGTCGTCACCGAGGCGGCGGCCGAGGTCGGGCCGGCGCTGTTCTTCAGCCTGCTGATCATCACGCTGTCGTTCATTCCGGTCTTCACCCTGGAGGCGCAGGAAGGCCGGCTGTTCGCGCCGCTCGCCTTCACCAAGACCTATGCGATGGGCGCGGCCGCGATCCTGTCGGTGACCCTGGTGCCGATCCTGATGGGCTGGCTGATCCGGGGCCGCATTCCGGCCGAGCAGGCCAATCCGGTCAATCGCTGGCTCACCAATATCTACCGGCCCGCGATCGACTGGACGATGAAGCGGCCCAAGGCAGTGCTGCTGATCGCGGCTCTGGTGTTCGCCACCACGGCCTGGCCGCTCAGCCGGCTCGGCGGCGAGTTCATGCCCAATCTCGACGAGGGCGACCTGCTCTACATGCCCTCGGCGCTGCCGGGCCTCTCGGCCGCCAAGGCGAGTGAGCTGCTCCAGCAGACCGACCGCCTGATCAAGACCGTGCCCGAAGTCGAAAGCGTGTTCGGCAAGGCCGGCCGCGCCGAGACCGCGACCGATCCCGCGCCGCTCGAAATGTTCGAGACGACGATCCAATTCAAGCCCCGCGACCAGTGGCGGTCGGGCATGACGCCCGAACGCCTTGTCGACGAGCTCGATCGCCGGGTGAAGCTTCCGGGTCTCGCCAATATCTGGGTGCCGCCGATCCGCAACCGCATCGACATGCTCGCGACGGGCATCAAGAGCCCGATCGGGGTCAAGGTGTCGGGCAGTGACCTCGCCGAGCTCGACCGCATCGCGCATGATGTCGAGACCGTGGCCAGGAGCGTGCCCGGCGTCAGCTCGGCGCTCGCCGAGCGGCTGACCGGCGGACGCTATGTCGATGTCGACATAGACCGCGCCGCCGCCGCGCGGTTCGGGCTCAACATCGCCGACGTCCAGGCCATCGTCTCCGGCGCGATCGGCGGCGAGACGATCGGCGAGACGGTCGAGGGCCTCGCCCGCTATCCGATCAGCGTGCGCTATCCGCGCGAATTGCGCGACAGCCTCGAAAGGCTGCGGGCGCTACCGATCCTGACGCCCGCGGGCCAGCAGATCACCTTGGGCACCGTGGCAAACGTCTCGATCGCCGAGGGACCGCCGATGCTCAAGACCGAGAATGCCCGGCCTTCGACCTGGGTCTACGTCGATGTGCGCGGGCGCGATCTTGCCTCGGTGGTCGGCGATCTGCAGCGTGCGGTGGCGAAACAGGTCAGGCTCTCGCCTGGGGTCAGCATCGCTTACTCTGGCCAGTTCGAATATCTCGAGCGCGCGGTCGACCGCTTGAAGCTGGTCGTGCCCGCGACGCTGCTGATCATCTTCGTGCTGCTCTACCTCATCTTCGGCCGCTTCGACGAGGCGGCGCTGATCATGGGGACGCTGCCGTTTGCGCTGACCGGCGGCATCTGGACGCTTTATCTGCTGGGGTTCAACCAGTCGATCGCCACCGGGGTCGGGTTCATCGCGCTCGCCGGCGTCTCCGCCGAGTTCGGGGTGGTGATGCTGATCTATCTCAAGAACGCGCTGGCCGAGCGCGGCGCACATCCGGACGCTGCCGAGGTCGAGGCCGCCGTGCGCGAAGGCGCGCTGCTGCGCGTCCGTCCCAAGGCGATGACGGTGGCGGTGATCCTGGCCGGCCTGCTGCCGATCCTGCTGGGATCAGGCGCGGGTTCGGAGGTCATGAGCCGGATTGCCGCGCCGATGATCGGCGGCATGCTGACCGCGCCCTTGCTCTCAATGTTCGTCCTGCCCGCCGCCTACCTGCTGTTGCGCCGGCCCAAGACCGATCCCATCCCTCAACCCGTTTCATCATGAAGGAGAAGACGATGAACCATGCACGACTGACCATTGCCCTCGGCCTCGCCGCCCTGACTGCCGCGTGCGGCAAGAAGGCGGAGGCCCCCGTTGCGACTGAGACCAACGAGGCGGCGCCCGCCGCGACCATGAGCGGCGACATGGGCAACATGTCGATGGCGCCTGACGCGAACGCCGCGATCAAGGCCAAGGGCCATGGCACCGTCACCGCGATCGACAAGGCGGCAGGCACGATCACGCTCGATCATGGTCCGATCCCGGAGGCCAAGTGGCCCGCGATGACGATGGCGTTCAAGGCCGCGCCGTCGATCACCGATGCGGTCAAGGTCGGCGACAAGGTCGATTTCGACCTCTCGCTCAAGGGCAGCGATGGCGAGGTCACCGCGATCGCAAAGCAGTGATCCGCTAAGTTCGACCGGAAAAAGCTGGTTGCGGCGCCGCTCCCGGGCGGCGACGCCCGTGCCGGCCGTCTGCCTGGCTGTGCGCCCGGTCGACGGTTGCGACCGGCAACGCCCAATGCCAGCGGCGTTTCCCTGCGCGATCACCGACAATTTGAGCACGCTTCGCGGATCGCACATTGAACGTGCAAGCCGCCCTTGCTCGCGATAGCCTGAACGGCAAGGAGCCCAGTTTAGATGACCCAGCCAGTATGACCTTGTTACCCGCGACACATCATGATCTCGTGAGCGAGCTTGTCCGTCGTTGGCGAGACGATCCCGGCGCCACCTATCGCTCCTGGTTTCTGTGGGACGAACGGCTGAAAAACTTCCGCTCCATCCGTCGCGGGCTGCAGCAGGTGGTCGCAGAAATCGAAAGTGGGCGGTTCGGCGTCGCCTATCGCGGCTCGTCACTGGAAACGGTTGTCCACTCGATCGCCGAACAGCGGCAGATCTTCAAGGGCGCCGACCATGCCTGGCTGTGGAAGCCCAAGCTGCGCATTCCAGACATCTACGAAAGCCCGGACAACCAGCGGGCGTTCGGTCGCCTGCTCGACAATTGCTCGTGCTGCGATACCGCCGAGGAGATCATCAGCCACATCCGCAGCATAGACGCGCTCAAGATCAAGGGGCTGGGGCCGGCGGCGGCCAACCTGCTCTATTTCCTTCACCCGACGCTGGTGCCGCCCTTCAATACCGCGATCGTCAAGGGCTACAATGCCGTCACCGGCGCCAAGGTGAAGCTCGGGTCATGGGATCATTTTCTCGCCATGCGCGCCGGCATCCTCGACCTCAACGACCGTTACCGCGAGTTGCTCTCCAACGATCTCGGCGCGATCGGCGGACTGTTGTTCGACATTGGCTCGGGCCGCTATCCCGCGCCACCGCTGGAGGATGACGCAACGGCGGCCGACGACTGGCTCGGCAGATTGGAACATGCCAGAGCGGAGGCAAGCCGGCTCGACAAGACAGCCGCCGCGCAGGGCGAAACCGATCGCACGCACGCCGAAATCCAGGCCTGGCTGCGCGACCTCGGCCATGCCCTCGGTTACGATGTGTGGATCGCCGCCAATGACCGCGGTCGACTTCACGCTGGCTGCCCGCTTGGACAGGGATGCCTCGAGCGCCTTCCAGACGCCATTGCGACCTCTCCCGGAGCGGACTCGATCCGCCTCATCGACGTGTTGTGGCTGGCGAAGGGTGGCGACGGCGTCGCCGCCGCGTTCGAGGTTGAACATTCGACCTCGATCTACTCGGGGATCGTGCGCATGCTCGATCTGGCGCTGTCGGGGAGCGATCTGCACGCTGCCGCCGGGCTATTCCTGGTCGCACCGAATGCGCGCGAGCAGGACGTTCGCGCGCAACTCCGTCGCCCGGCTTTCAGCCGTATTGCCGATCTCGACTTCGCCTATCTGCCCTATGGCGAGCTGGAGAGAAACAGGGACGCGATCGCTCGTTTTGGAACGGGATTGAAGGCCATCAAGGCGATCTCAAGCCCCCTTCCCTGAAAGGGGGCGTTTGCGGGAGGGGGCGGAATCCTACGCCAAGCTCGCCCAGATAGCCGGCGCGAGATCTTACTTGTTGCTGCCTTCTACGGTCGCGCCAGAAAGGCGACGGCTCAGTTCTATCCGGCGATGGCTACGCATTTTGAAGGTGTCTGGCCCAACGCGCCGATACTCAATGAAGCCGAGAGAACGCCAAAATCGCTCTGCCGCTTCATTCGCTTCCAGCACGGCCAACCGAATCTCTGTGGCACCTCTCGCAGCGGCCCAGCTTTCGACCGTCGAGTAAATTGAGCGTCCGACGCCACGACCACGCTGTGCGGCATCTACGATCATGAAGCCGAGATACCATGTGCCATCACGCGGATAATCGCGGAGGATGGCCGCGATTGCATATAGGCCGCCAGGCCCCTTCCATCCCAGGACAGCTTGATTGTGGGCGCTCTTTTCGGGCGGCACATCGGAGAAAAGCTCGCGAGCATCGTCCAGCGTGGGCGCGGCCCCGTCCTGCAACAGGAAATAGTCGCTGCAACGGTTGTACAGGTCTGCAACGTCTGCGGCGTCCGCTTGGGTAAGTTTGATCGGGGCTCCCGTCATCATCATCGCGTTTTGGCAGCAAGCACGCGCTGACCGTAATCCCGGAGTTCCCCGTTGGGACCGACATAGCGGTAGAGAGTGACGCGCTCGATCCCGAGTTCCTTGCAGAGGTCGGAAACGGACGTGTCGCGTTGGGCCATAGCAGCCTGAGCGAGCCGCACCTGGGCCTTGGAGAGGGCGAACTTGCGGCCACCCTTGCGTCCCCGCGCGCGGGCAGCGGCCAGGCCAGCCATGGTGCGCTCGCGGATCATATCCCGCTCAAACTCCGCCAGTGTGGCAAAAATGCCGAACACCATCCGGCCCGATGGCGTCGTGGTGTCGATCTGCGCGCCCTTGCCGGTGAGCACCCGCAGACCGATACCGCGATCCGACAGATTCTGCACCGTGCTGACCAGGTGGGTGAGCGTTCGGCCGAGCCGGTCGAGCTTCCAAACGATGAGGACATCGCCGTCGCGCAACGATTTCAGGCAGGCGGCAAGACCGGGGCGATCATCACGGCTACCGGATGCACGATCATCATAGATATTGCCTGGCTCGACACCGGCAGCGCGAAGGGCATCGTGCTGCAGGTCGAGCGACTGCGAGCCGTCGGCTTTGGACACGCGGGCGTAGCCGATCAGCATGGATCACAAACGAAGGTTTGAGGCGGTGACGAACATGAGCACATAAGATTGGGCTATTGTGTATCTTAACCAGCATCTCAATCAAGCTATCTCAAACCGTAGCTCGGAAAGAATAAGGAGCATGTATGCCGCGTCGCGTGACCCTGACCGATCGACAGCGCGAGGCGCTGCTTCACTTGCCGGTCGATCAAGGTGAGCTGCTGCGGCACTATACCCTCAGCGATGAGGATCTCGGGCATATCCGCCAGCGCCGGCGCGCCCACAATCGTTTTGGCTTCGCGCTGCAACTGTGCGTCCTGCGCTACCCGGGCCGGGTGCTCGCTCCTGGCGAGTTGATCCCGGCGCAGGTATCGGATTTCATCGCGGCCCAGCTCGGCCTGACCAGCGACGATCTACTCCTCTATGCCGCGCGCGAGGAGACCCGGCACGAGCATCTGGCGGACCTTCGCCGAATCTACGGCTATCGCTCGGGGCTGTTGAAAAAAGGCCGGGTGATCCGATCGCGTTCCTAACGGGTTCCCTGCTTCGACACATCGGGAGCAGCGGCCATGATGGGTGAGCAACAGCGAGGCGGCAAGGGCGCAAGCTGGCGGGCGCTGGGAGCGATGATCCCCGCCGATCATATGCTGCACAGGATAGACGGGCTGATCGACCTGGGTGAACTGCGCGATGCGCTCGCGCCGCACTACAGTTGCCGTGGGCGTCCCTCGATCGCGCCTGAATTGCTGGTCCGCATGGCGCTGATCGCTCGCCTCTATGGCATCACGTCGGAGCGCCGTCTGTGTGAGGAAGTCCGCTTCAACCTCGCCTATCGCTGGTTCTGCCGATTGCCGCTCAACGCGCCGGTGCCGCACCACTCGACGTTTAGCAAGAACCGGCATGGCCGCTTCCGCGATGCTAGCATCTTCCGCATCCTGTTCGAGCAGACGGTGCGGCGCTGCGCCGATGCGGGGCTGATCGCCCACAAGGATGCCGCAATCGATGCATCGTTCGTCGCGGCCGATGCAAGCTGGCAGCGCAAGATGCGGGACGCCGACATGGCCGCGCCCCGGCTTCCCCGCCCGGTTTGTGAATGGCTGGCGGATCAGGCCAATGCTCCACCGCAGGAACATGGCGTACCGCGTGGCAAACCGGCCGAGGTGTCACGCACCGATCCGGCGTCGGCATGGTCGGCGCGCACGGCGCGGGGCCGGTTCGGCTATGCCTTCAATGTCCTGATTGACACGCCGGGAGGGGTGGCGATCGACGTGGAGGCCAGTCCCGCCCGCTTCGCCGCGGAAGTCGATGCGGGGCGGACCATGCTGGCACGGGCCGACAATCGGTTCGGCTATCGGCCAAAGCGTGTCGCGGCCGACACCGCCTATGGCAGCGCTGCGTTCCTGGCGTTCGTCACCGATCGCGGCACCATCCCGCATATCCCGGTGCTGGAACGATCCGAACAGACCAAGGGCAAATTCCCCCGCGAAGCCTTCCGCTATGAGCGGGAGCAGGACCGCTATGTCTGCCCCGCTGGGAAGATACTGCCCTTTCGCGGTGCCGATCGTCGGGCGGGCTTTCTCCGATACAGCGCCAGTCCTGCCGATTGCCGCGCCTGTCACCTCAAACGGAAATGCACCGCAGGCAGCAACAGGTCGGTCACGCACAGCGAATATGAGGACGTGCGTGAGATGGTGCGCGGCGAGATGCAGACGCCGCTATTCAAGCGGTCGATGCGGCTGCGCCGGGGTGTCGAGCGGGTGTTCGCCGATGCCAAAGGCAAGCGAGGGCTGACCCGCCTGCACCTTCGCGGACTGCGCGGTGCCGAAGAAGAGTTTCTGTTGGGCGCGGCCATTGCCAATCTCGTGCTGTTAGCCCGCACCGACGCAAGACCGGCCCGGAACCGTCGCCCGCCCCCGGTGCCGGAACGCATCGAGCGCATGGCCCGGATCAGCCGTGGCCGGTTCGAGCAATCCTACTACGCGACGATCTTCTGACGCCGGTTAGCCGGGTTCGCGCTCGGCCGCAGGGAAGTGGCGATAGAAGGTAGAACGGCCGACCTGGAGCAGCTTCGCGACCTTCGCCGGTTTGTCGCCAGCCTTGAGCAGCTTGCGGGCGGTATCGAGCATGTCAGGCGTCATGACCGACTTGCGGCCTCCGCCCGTGCCGCCCTTGGCCCGTGCCGCTGCCAAACCGGCAATCGTCCGTTCCTTTATCAGTTCGCGCTCCATCTCCGCGACAGAAGCGAGGATATGGAACAGCAGACGGCCCGATGGGGTTGCCGTGTCGAACCCGTCCGTCAGGGACCGGAAATCAATCTTCCGAGCGGACAAGTCCGCCGCCAGTTCGATCAGGCCCCCGATCGATCGGCCAAGGCGATCGAGCTTCCATATCACCAGCGTGTCACCGGCCCGCACGAAATTGAGAGCTTCGGTCAGACCGGGACGGTTCAGCTTCGCGCCGCTCACCTTGTCGGTGAACAGCTTTTCACAGCCAGCCTTGGTCAGCGCATCGGTTTGTAGCGTCAGGTCCTGGTCGGAGGTCGAGACACGCGCATAACCAACCAGCATGAGTCCCGTTATCCCATCTCAAACAGCGAATTTCGGGACTCATATTTCGGGAACATATTTTGGGAAAGCCCCGGCGGGCATACAGCGGATTTTTGTGTCGGTCACGGTCGTCCCGTTGGAGGTTCCCAATCGGGAAGGCTGATAACCGGCTCACCCATGGAATAAACCCGGACGAGCGTCGTCTATGCTTTCAGGACTGATGCGCCGGAGGCTTATGCGTAGACGATATTGGATGCTCGGTCTGACTGCTTCGGCCCTGCTCACAGGCGCAGTCGCGGCCGCCCCTGCCGGTGGTTACGCCAGCATGGTGGCTGCCGCGATGGACCGGATGATGGCGGGCATGATGGTCAAGCCGTCCGGCAACGTCGACCGCGACTTCGTCACGATGATGCTCCCGCATCATCAGGGTGCGATCGATATGGCAGTGGCGGAGCTGCGCTACGGCCATAACGAGCAGCTCAAGCGCATCGCGCAGGAGATCATCATCGATCAGCAGCAGGAGATTGCCGCTATGAAGTTGGCGATCGGTCAGCCGCTACCGCCTTCGACGCCGGCCCCGACGCAGGGCGGCGACCACCACAGCCCTATGGAGCACTGACATGATCCGGACCATCCTGCGCTCGGCCGCCTTGCTGATGAGCGCCGCACCGGGCCTCGCCATGGCGCAGCAGGCGCCGTGGAACGCCAAGGACATGCCCGTCAGCCACCGCGACCGCGTCTATGCGTCCGAACAATTCTCCAACACGGTGTCGGTGACGGACCCTGCCGACAACCGGCTGCTCGGCGTCATCAAGCTCGGCGATCCGCAGCCGATGAACTTCTCCCCGCTCTACAAGGGACAAGTGCTGGTCCACGGCCTGGGCTTCTCGCCGGACGGGAAGACCTTGGCGGTCGTGTCGATCGGATCGAATGCCGTGTCGTGGATCGACACCGCCACCAACACGGTCAAACACACGACCTATGTCGGGCGCAGTCCGCACGAGGCGTTCTTCACGCCGGACGGAAAGGAGGTCTGGGTCACCGTTCGCGGCGAGGACTATATCGCCGTGCTCGATCCCGCGACGTACAAGGAAACCGGCCGCATCAAGACGCCCGGTGGTCCGGGTATGACGATCTTCTCGCCCGATGGGCGATACGGCTATGTCTGTTCCTCGTTCAATCCGGTGCTGGCCGTGTTCGATGTCGCAACCCACGCACAGGTCGGACAGGTGGCGCAGCCGAGCCCATTCTGCCCCAACATCGCCGCGACGCCGGACGGCAAGCAGGCGTGGTTTACGCTAAAGGACATCGGCAAGACGGTCGCATTCGATGCCAGGCCACCCTTCACAATCCTCAAGGTGCTGGATACCGGGCCGATCACCAATCACGTCAACTTCGCCCGCACGGCCAAGGGGCAGTTCGCCTATGTGACGGTCGGCGGGGAGAATGCGGTGAAGGTGTTCCGCACGTCCGACTTCACGCTGGTGGCAACCATTCCAGTCGGCAAGATGCCGCACGGTGTCTGGCCGTCCGGCGACGGTCGGCGCATCTATGTCGGGCTGGAGAATGCCGATGAGCTGGCCGCGATCGACACCGCTGGCAACACGGTCGTCGCTACCGTGCCGGTCGGACAGGCACCGCAGGCGATCGCCTATGTGCCGAACGCTGTTCCGACAGGCCCCGGCACCGACAATCTCCAGCCGCTCGGCACGGCCGGCAAGGCGTTGCATCTGACTATGGGGCCGATCGGCGGCAAGGGTGCGGCAAGCAGCATCACCCTCTTCGACCAAGGCATCATTCAGGTCGTGCAGAGTGCCGTTACCGGTTTGCAGCCCAAGAAGCCCTACATGCTCGTGCTGACCGCCAACGCGGATGGTAGCGGCGCTGTAGAGCCGCTTGCCAACTTCATGAGCAACCCGGCGGGTGCGGCGATCGTCAACGCGTCGGGTCCGATCCGGCAGATCGTTCAAGGCAGCACCGCGACGCCCCGCCGTTTTCTGGCGGTCGCTGAGGTGGTGAACGGCGCGCCGGGACGCATCGTGCAGGTACAGCGCGACTGACATGGACCCGCTTGCCGCCGCGATCGAGCCCCTGATCCCCGGTCTGCGCCGCTATGCCCGGTCGTGGTTGCGCGATCGGGCAATGGCAGATGACGTGGTGCAGGATTGTCTCGAGCGCGCGGTCGGGCGCTGGCGACAACGACGCGGGGCGGAGGTGCGCCCATGGGTCTATACGATCCTGCACAATCTGTTGGTCGACCATCAGCGGCAGCATAGCCGGCGAGGCACAGCGGTTCCGCTCCACCTCGTGGACGACGCCACGCTCGGCCGTCCGGCCGATCAGGAAACAGGCCTACACCACCGCGACCTGCTGCGCGCCCTTGATGCGTTGCCCGAGGAGCAGCGAACGGTGCTGCTCCTCGTATCGGTCGAGGGCCTGCCCTATGCGGAGGTCGCTGCCGTTGTCGGCGTGCCGCTGGGCACGGTGATGTCGCGCATATCCCGGGCGCGCGACCGACTGGCGACCCTCCTCCGGGAGGGTGAACGGCCGCGATTGAGGAGCGTGCAATGACCAGCCCGATCGGCGAGGACGATCTGGCCGCATGGATCGATGGCAGGCTGTCGCCCGAGCGGCAGCGCCTGGTCGACGCCTATCTTGAAGGCCAGCCGGACCTGCATGCCCGTTTGCGGGAACAGGCGGAGCAGGCGCGAGCCCTTGCATCCCTGTTTGCCCCGATCGCGGATGAACCGATCCCGGCGACGATGCGCGTCGCAGCCATCAGGGGGCGGCAACGTCAGCCGCGATGGCAATTCGCCATCGCCGCGTCACTTCTGCTGGCGGTCGGGTTTGGCGGTGGTTGGTCGAGCGCGAAGTGGAGCGGTGAACCCCGCGCAGGCATCGCGGCGCTGGCCAACGAGGCGAGTGACAATTTCCGTGTCTATGCCGCCGACCGGATACGACCGGCGGAGATCGGTCCGGATCAGCGCGCCATGCTGATCCGATGGACCTCCGCCCGTTTGGGTGAGCGCGTCACCATCCCGGACCTCAGCACAGCCGGCTATCGCTATGGTGGGGGGCGACTGGTCGCGACGCCTCACGGCCCTGCGGCACTGCTCCTCTACGACGGACCGCAAGCGTCGAAACTCGCGGTGCTGACGAGGCCTATGCAGATCGACAAGACTGCGAGCATGACCAGCACGTCCAGCGGGACCATGGGCCGGGTCACATGGGCAGTCGACGGGATCGGCTATAGTGTGGTGGGCGAGCGGCCTGCGGCCGAGCTGCATCCGATTGCCGATGAAGTCCGGCGGCAGGCCGATGCGGCGCTGGTGTCCTGATAGCGCCCTTGCTGCTCCTCAGCGCCGACAGGCACCGGGCGGGCCAGCGCGATCAGGGCTTGCGCTCGGCATCCTTCCTGGCGGCCTCGGCCGGCGTCAGGCGGGCTCGCTCGCGGATGTGGCGTTCCAGCGGCGCGCCGACGAACAGGACGAGCATCGCAAGGATCACCCCGCCAGTGATGAGCGGTCATGGACGATCAAACGTCGCAGGCCCGCCTAACGCTCCAAGTCTTCGAGACCATCGCAGACGAAAGGCTGCCGATCATTCCGATATCCAGATTGGAATGACCATATCAAACGGTTGGTCGTATCGATCTAAGTACGCGATATATGCTGCATGACCCTGGAGCAGCTCAGAATCTTCGTCGGTGTCGCGGAGCGCGAACACGTCACCAAGGCAGCGGAGGTGCTGAACGTCACGCAGTCCGCTGCCTCCGGCGCGATTGCTGCCCTCGAAGCGCGCTACGGGGTTCCTCTGTTTCACCGCGTCGGGCGTGGCATCCAGCTGACCGAAGCAGGCCGCGGCTTTCTGGAGGAAGCGCGCGCGGTGCTGGGGCGGGCAGCGCATGCCGAGACGATGCTGGCGGACTATGCCGGGCTTGCCCGTGGTTCATTGCGGATCGTCGCCAGCCAGACGATCGCGAGCTACTGGTTGCCGGCAAAGCTAGCCGCCTTCCACGAACGCCACCCGCAGATCGCGGTCGAACTGGCGATCGACAACACCGAAGGTGCGGCAGCGCAGGTCCTGAGCGGCGCGGCGGAGCTCGGTTTCGTCGAGGGCGAGGTGGACGAACCGGCGCTCGCCCACTGGCATGTCGGGCGTGATCCGATGGTGCTGGTCGGCCGCGAGGACACCGGGCGCGTCGACGAGGACTGGCTGCGCACTGAACGCTGGATCGTCCGTGAGCTGGGATCGGGTACGCGCTCGACCTTCGAGGACGTGCTGCGAACGCGCGGGTTTGATCCGGCCCAGCTGACGATAGCGATGACGCTGCCGTCCAACGAGGCGGTGCGCACCGCCGTCGAGGCGGGTGCCGGCGTTGCCGTCTTGTCGCGATTGGTCGTCGCGCGCGCGCTCAAGGCCGGTGACCTTGTCGAGCTGCCGCTCGGGCTGCCCGACCGCGCCTTTCACGCGCTGCGCCACAAGGAACGCTATCGCACCCGCGCGGCCGACGCGCTGACGGACCTCATCAAGGAGCAGGTCGCATGACTGCCGACACGCACTCCGTTCTCAGCGGCCTCAAGCCGCTCAGCCGGCTCGATCATCCCCGCGAGATGATTCGTCAGTTCACGCCCAACTGGTTCGCCGCGACGATGGGCACCGGTATCCTCGCGCTCGCGCTGCCGCAGGTGCCCGGCATCGGGCCTTCGCTTAAACCCGTCGGCGAGGTGTTGTGGTTCTTCAATATCGCACTCTTCGCGCTGTTCGCCGGCCTTTATGGCGCGCGCTGGGTGATGTTCGGGCACGAGGCGCGGCGCATCTTCGGGCATAACACCGTGTCGATGTTCATCGGCACCATCCCGATGGGCCTCGCGACGATCATCAACGGCTGCCTCGCCTTCGGCATCGCACGGTTCGGGAATGGCATCGTACCGGTCGCACACGTCCTGTGGTGGATCGACGCCGCCATGTCGCTCGCCTGTGGCGTGCTGATCCCGTACATGATGTTCACCCGTCACGAGCACAGCCTGGACGGCATGACCGCGGTATGGTTGCTGCCGGTCGTCGCTGCCGAAGTGGCGGGCGCCAGCGGCGGGCTGCTCGCGCCGCATCTGGCCGATCCTCACGCGCAGCTCGTCACGCTTGCGACCTCCTATGTGCTGTGGGCCTATTCGGTGCCGGTCGCGTTCGGCATCCTCGCCATCCTCATCCTGCGCATGGCGCTCCACAAACTGCCGCAGGAGAGCATGGCGGCGTCCTCCTGGCTGGCGCTGGGACCGATCGGCACGGGTGCTCTGGGCATGCTGGTGCTCGGGGCGGACGCGCCGGCTATCCTCGCGGCGCACGGGCTGGCCGGTATCGGTGCCGTCGCGCAAGGGATCGGCGTTGTGGCCGGACTCTGCCTGTGGGGCTTCGGCCTGTGGTGGCTGGCGCTCGCGACGCTCATCACCATCCGCTACTGGCGCGCCGGCGTCCCGTTCAACCTGGGCTGGTGGGGCTATACCTTTCCGCTCGGCGTCTACACCGTCGCCACCTTACGCCTAGGCACGACGCTGAACCTCGGTTTCTTCGGTTTCGTCGGCACGGTGCTGACAGTCGCGCTTGCGGCGATGTGGCTGCTCGTCGGCGCCAAGACGCTGGCCGGCGCATGGCGCGGCAACCTGTTCGTCTCACCCTGCATCGCCACCCCGAACTGATCCGCCATGATGATCGGATCAGTCGGTCCGATCACTTGCGAAACGCCCCTTCGATCCGCCAGCGTGGCTGGCCACAGGAGAGCCTTGTCATGGACAATTTCGACGCCGAACTGGCGAGTGAGACCAGCCGTCGCCGCTTTCTCAGGCATGCCGCGCTCGGTACCGCCGGCCTTGCCGCCGCGCCGGCACTGGCGCAGCAGCTCGTCGACCTGAAGCTGCCTGGCGGCAATGCCGAACGGCCGATGACCAGCGCCTTTCCCGGCAAGGGCAGCATGATCCTCCAGCGTGTCCATCCGCCCTTGCTGGAAACGCCGATGGACGTGTTCGACAAGTCGGTGTTCACGCCCAACGACCAGTTCTTCGTCCGCTGGCACTGGGCCGACATCCCGACCTCGATCGATGTCGAGACTTTCCGCCTCAACGTCTTCGGCCACGTCAACCGACCGCTGTCGATCAGCCTCGCCCAGCTGCTGCGCCTGCCGCGGGTCGAGATGGCGGCGGTCAACCAATGCTCGGGAAACAGCCGTGGGCTGTTCCAGCCACGTGTTGCCGGCGCGCAATGGGGCAACGGCGCGATGGGCAATGCCAAATGGCTCGGTGTGCGCCTGCGCGACGTGCTCGACCTCGCCGGGGTCAAGACAGGCGCGGTGCAGGTGCGCTTCGGTGCGCTCGATCAACCGGTCGTGGCGGGCGCCCCTGACTTTGAGAAGGCGCTCGACATCGACCATGCCCGCGACGGCGAAGTGATGATCGCCTTCGGCATGAACGGCGAGCAGCTGCCGCTCCTCAATGGCTTTCCCTGCCGGCTGATCGTGCCGGGCTGGTACTCGACCTATTGGGTCAAGATGCTGAACTCGATCGAGGTACTGCCCGGCCCCGACGACCAGTATTGGATGGCCAAGGCCTACAAGATCCCCGCGACGCCGGGCGCGAATGTCGCGCCCGGCGCCAGAGACTTCCCGACTGTCCCCATCAACCGCATGATCCCGCGCAGCTGGATGACCAGCCTGCCCGATGGCCAGACGATAGCCTATGAGGCATCGATCCCGGTCGGCGGCATCGCGATGGGCGGCGACTGCGGCGTCGCCAAGGTCGATGTATCGTCGGACGGAGGCCGCACCTGGTACAGGACGACGCTCGGAGCGGACGAGGGCAGGTACAGCTTCCGTCGGTGGGATGGTCGCGTGCCGCTGCGACGCGGTGCCAACCCGATCATGGTGCGCTGCTGGAACACCAACGGTGTCGCCCAGCCGATGAAGCCGATCTGGAACCCGGGCGGGTTCATGCGCGGCAATATCGAGACCACCACCATCATCGCGGCCTGAGGAGCGAGTAGCATGAAGACCCCGTCTCCCGGCATCATGGCCGCTGGCCTGATCGGCCTGACCGGCATTATCCTCGTCTCGATCGGGGCGCCGAGCAGCCGCAAGGCGCCTGCCCCGATCTCCGAGACATCCGAGCCGGCACCGCCCACCAGCGTCTCAGCCCGCGGCTTTTCGCTCGCCTCGACCAGCGTCGACCTGCCGGTCGATGACGCTACCTACCCCGATGGTCCGCACGCCGACGTCATCAACGCCAACTGCACTTCGTGCCACTCGGCCAGCATGGCGCTAACTCAGCCTGCGCTATCGGCGGACCAGTGGAAGGCGACCGTCACCAAGATGCGTGAGGTGTACAAGGCGCCGGTGGCCGAGAAGGACGTTGACGCGATCGTTGCTTATCTCACCGCTATGCCGAGCCAGAAAGCGGCACCCGCAACCGGCAAGGCACAGGATCCCGACCCCAAGGTGGCTCCTGATGTCTCAGGTGGAACCGGATAAGCAAACCTCTCGCATAATCTAAAAAGGCGATTTCGACAGACGATCGGCAGCCTTCAGTAGGACTTTTTCAACAGCCACGGCCGCTTGCTCTCGGCAAGCGTGCCGTCGAGGTCGAAGGCGATCAGCCACTTCATGCCGCCTTCCCTGCCGGATCGCGGTAGGCGAGCAGCCTGAGCGCATTGATGACGACGAGCAGCGTCGATCCCTCATGAACCGCCACCGCTGGCCCAATGCCGAGGCCGAGGATGGTAGCAGGCACCAGGAAGGCGACGACACCCAGGCTGACGAAGACGTTCTGCCGGATGATTCCACGGGTATGGCGGCTAAGACCGACTGCGAATGGCAGGTGCGCCAGATCGTCGGCCATCAGCGCCACGTCGGCTGTCTCCAGCGCAACGTCCGACCCCGCCGCGCCCATCGCGATGCCGACCGTGGCGCTTGCCATCGCCGGCGCATCGTTCACGCCGTCGCCCACCATCGCGACCTTGTCTTCGCCGGCGAGCTTCTTGATCGCGGCAACCTTGTCTTCGGGCATGAGGTCGCCCCACGCTTCGTCGATCCCGACTTCGTCGGCGATCGCTTCGGCGACTTTCTGGTGATCGCCGGAGATCATTATCATCCGCGACACGCCCATCTCGTGCAGCCGACGCAACGCGGTCTTGGCAGCTTCGCGAGGCGTGTCCATCAGGCCGATCGCGCCCAGGTCGCGGTCCCCCTTGCGGACCACCATTGTCGTGCGGCCGTTCTCGCGCAGCTTCGCGATTGCGTCCTGCGCGCCCTGCCCCAGCGCCGGAATGCCCTCACTTCCGAACATCTCGGCCTTGCCGATCCACACCGTCTCGCCATCCACGCTCGCGGTGACGCCCCGACCGGTCAGGCTCTTGAGGTCGCCGGCAGTCGGCACGGCACGATCGTTCAGACGTTCGCGGCCGTCCTTGACGATCGCTTGGGCCAGGGGATGGTCGCTCAACGCTTCGACGGCGACAGCCAGCGCCAGCAACTCGCCTTCATCGGCGCCATCGACGGGCACGACATCAGTGATGCGCGGACGACCTTCGGTCAGCGTGCCCGTCTTGTCGAAAGCGATCGCTTTGAGCGACCCGAGGTTTTCGAGCGGTGCACCGCCCTTCACGAGCACGCCGCCCCGCGCTGCACGGGCAACGCCCGACAGGACCGCGCTCGGCGTTGCGATCGCGAGCGCGCACGGGCTTGCCGCCACCAGCACCGCCATCGCGCGATAGAAGCTGTCGCGGAACGGCTCGTCGACGACCACCCATGCGAACAGCAGGAGCACTGACAGGACCAGGACGGCGGGCACGAAGATCCGTTCGAACCGGTCGGTGAAGCGCTGCGTCGGCGACTTCTGCGTCTCCGCTTCGCTCACCATCTTCACGACCTTGGCAAGCGCGCTTTCATTGGAACGGCGTGTCACCTCGATCTCGATCGCGCCGCCGCCGTTGATCGTACCAGCAAAAACCCGGCTTTCCGCGTCGACTGCATCGGGCTTGGCGCGTGCCGCTGCGGCATCTGCGACCGGCACCTTGTCGACCGGGATGCTTTCACCCGTGACCGGGGCCTGGTTGATCGCGCTGGTGCCCTTGATGACGAAGCCGTCGGCAGGCAGGCGCTCGTTCGGGCGGACGATGGCAATGTCCCCGACGACCATCTGCTCGACCGGGATTTCGCTGGTCTGCCCGCCGCGTCGCACGGTCGCGGTTTCGGGCGCGAGCTTCGCCAGCGCCTCGATCGCCTTCTTGGCGCGGCCCATTGCATAATGCTCAAGCGCATGGCCGAGGCTGAACAGGAACAGCAGCAGCGCACCTTCGGCCCATGCGCCCAGCGCAGCGGCGCCGGCCGCAGCGACCAACATCAGCGTGTCGATCTCGAACTTCTTCATCCGGAGGTTGTCGATCGCCTCGCGCAGCGTGAAGAATCCGCCGAAGAAATAGGCTGCGATATAGCAGGCGGTCGGCAGCCATTCGGGCGCGCCAGCGACCAGCCTCTCGATCGCGTAGCCGATCCCCAGCAGCGCGCCACAGGCGAGCGCGAAGATCAGCTCGGTATTGGGGCCGAGAAATTCGGCGTGGCTATGGTCGTGGCCATCGCCGGGGCCGTGCTTCTCTTCGCCCGCGCCGTGGCCCCCGGGGCCGTGGTCGTGGCCGGCATGTTCATCGGCAGCGACCCGCTTGCCCACCCTCACCTTCAGCTTGCGAAGCGCAGCGCGCACCTCCTCTTCGGTGGTTTCGCGGCGATCATATTCGACCCGGACAGACCCGCTGGTGCTGGCGCTTGCCTGGACCACGCCGGGCAAGGCGCACAGCGCATCGCTGACCGTGCGCGCCCGACGTTCGTGGTTGATCCCCGTCACCTGCCAGATCGCATGGCCGTAGCGCTCGGTGATTTCGGCACCTGCGGCGCGCACCATTTCGCGCAACCGTGGCAGCGGCAGCTTGGCGGCATCGAAATGGATGCACAGCGCCGCTGGCGTGTTGCCGTCGAGACAGATCACATGCGCCCGCTCGACACCTTCGCGCTTTGACAGGGTTGATACGAGACGGTCCAGGCAGGCATCGGCCGCGTCAGGAAGGTCCGGCAACAACACTGGAATGTCGAGTTCGAGCTTGTCGTTCATGACGACCTCCTTTCGCTTTTCTTGGTTTCGGCGCGCGCGTCGCGCAGGATTTCGACACCGCCCTTGATGGCGATGATGGCGGTGGCGAAGCCGACCAGCAGGTCCGGCCAATTGGTACCCAACCACAGCACCAGCACGCCGGCGATCAGGATGCCGCCGTTGGAAATGAAGTCGTTGAAGCTGAAGGTGGTTGCGGCCCGGAGATTGACGTCCGGATCCTTGAGGCGCTGGAGCAGCCGCAGGCAGAGGTAATTCACGACGCCGGCGATCGCGGACATGACCATCATGGTAGGTCCGATGGGCTCGCTGCCCTGCACGTAGCGCCGTCCGACATCGATCAAGATGCCGCCCGCGAAGATCAGCAGCATGACGCCCGAAGCGACCGCGGCGCGTGTCTTCCATGTCTGGCCCCGGGTGAGCGCCACAAGGCTCAGCGCATACACAGCCGTATCGGACAGGTTGTCGACGCCGTTGGCGATCAGCGCGCTCGAGTCCGCGAAGAAGCCGGAAACGAAGAAGCCCGCAGCGATCGCCGCGTTCAGCAGCAGGACGATCCACAGTGTGCGGCGCTCCTGCCCGCCATTGTTGTCGTTGCCCGGGATCATCCCATCATCTCCTCAAGTGTCAGCAGGGCCAGGAAGCCGACGAAAAACATCGAGCTGATGAGCGGGGTGTCGGGTTTCTCGTGCGCCTCGACCAGCAACTCCTCCGTGACGAGGTAGAGCAGCGCCATCAGCCCGAAGCTGAGGAAGCCGGCGATCATCACCGGCGACAGCGCGGCGACCGGCACGGCAGCGAGCGCGCCGATCGGCAGCAGCAGGGCCAATGCCGAGACGATCACGATGATGCGCAAGCGCGAGCGATAGGTTTCCGCCAGCTCGTCGGTCAGCGTCAGTCCCAGAAATAACACTTCCAGAGTGAGCGCGATCGTCAGCAGGAGACCTGCCTTCTCGCCCGCCACGAAAGCGAGGCCGAGCACCAGGCCGTCGACCAGAATGTCGATGCCGATCGCGGCGAGTAGCGCCATCGGCCCCTTGAAGCGGGCCTCAAGAGCCTTGAGCCCCAGCATGGTCGCGACGCCCGCCGCCCCGCCGATCAACGTCGCGCTGGGCGATGCCTCATGCTTGACCTGCGGCAGGATTTCGGTCGCTGCCGCCGCGAACACGACGCCGGCAGCGAGATGCTGTAGGCCCGCCACGAGGCCAGGTTTCAACTTGGTGCGGCTCGCGACAATCGCGCCGAGCACGACCGCCAGCACAGGCGCAAGCGTATAGAGCAGTGCCTGCATTTCCTAGGACTCCTCCGGGGTTCGGTGGCAGACGCGGATCTTCCCGCGTCGCGTGAACGCGATCGATCCGCCCGCCACGACAGCCCGCGAATGGTCGCCGCGAAACTCGTCACCGGTTCGCTGCGCGCGCAGGATCTCGGTCCTGCCCTTCGGCAGCCAGGTGACGGCCATTTTCAAGCCGTCATCGATGAAGTCGACATCGGCGCGTGTGCCGTCGTCGCAGTACATGATGCGCTGCGCGATTAGTTTCGACGTCAGATGCTTTTCATGCGCCGGCTCGGTAGGCTGGGTCGGCGCTGGATTACACGCCCCTATAACCGCCCCGGAGACGAGAACGACGCCGAGGCGCGCGATCGCCAGACCGGCCCGATTCAGGCCGCACAAGGTTGTCACATTTGAAATCGACGTGTCAGACATCGGTCTCTTCCGACGAAGCGCCCTGTGGCGTTCGAAGGCAGGGCAGTTCATCGCGTGCCTTCCTGCTCGCAGATCCGGGTACGGCCATCGCCTTCCACGATGGTGAGCTGCGACCCCTTGAAGGTCGCGGTGGCTGTTTCGCCGACATATTGCAGGCCCTGCGCTGGCGCGGTCAGCATCATCGGCGGTCCCCCGTTGGAGCGCCGCAAATCGATCTGCAGGCCGTTGTCCTTGTAATCGACGAACAGCGGTTCCCCGTCGGAACAGCGATATCTATGCCGCCCCATTTCCCCGGTCGCCACGGCGCTGTCGGACGAATGGATCTGCTGCTCCGTTGGCGGGGCTGGCGGCTTTCTTTCCGAGCACGCCGCGAGCCCGACAACGAGGATGACGGCGGGCAGCACCCGCTTACAGTGCATCATCATCGCGCCTTCCTCCTGCAGCGGAAGGGGACGCGCTGACGATTGATAGCCCGGGCAGGCTGACCTACCCGCCAGCGGAGATAGGTTGCGAGGCGATCGTCAGATTCGACCATCAGGGATCGCAGGCGGCGCAACATCATCGCCGCGAACGGCAGGGAGAGCGCCCCGCGCAGCGTGCAGCTATGCGTTAGCCTGGTGCCGCCATCGTCCCCCGCCAGCTCGTACCGCTCTTCGAGCGTGAACAGATAGGGGATGCCGCAGGACCAAGCGAAGGCGTGCGGTTTATCGAATCGATCAATCCGTGCTGGCGTCCGAATTGGCCGGGTGATGCCCTGGATCGCAAAGGTGCATTCTGTGTCGCCGAGCCGGGACGGATCATCGAGAAATACGAGCGGACTCCACGCCCGGCGATGATCCGGATCGGTGAGTGCCGACCAGATGCGCAGTGGCCCGCCGTGAAGCATCGAGCTGGTTATGGTGCGAGGCATATCCCCATCTCCCAGAGATGGGCGGGGCGATCGCGGATCGCCCCGCCCATCCATCAGGCCAAGTTGTTCACGAAGGTCTGACCGTGGTCGTCCCCTTCATGCTCCTCATTGTAGTGCTCGGGTTTCTCGATCACTTTCTGCCCGAACCGGGCATAGAGTGTCGGCAGCACGAACAGCGTAAGAAGCGTCGCCGAGATCAGACCGCCGATGACGACCGTCGCCAAAGGCTTTTGAACCTCTGCGCCGGCGCCTTCGCCCAGCGCCATCGGCACGAAGCCGAGGCTGGCGACTAGCGCGGTCATGATGACGGGTCGCAGACGCTGCATCGCGCCAACATGCGCGGCTTCCTCGCGGCTCATCCCTGATCGGATCAGATCTTGGATCGAGCTGACCATGACGAGGCCGTTGAGGACCGCGATGCCCGAGAGGGCGATGAAGCCCACTGCCGCCGAGATCGAGAAGTCCATGCCCCGCAGGAACAGCAACAGGACGCCGCCCACCAGCGCGAAAGGCACGCCGGTGAACACGATCGCGGCGTCGCGGACCGATCCCAACGCCCCGTAGAGGAGCAGCAGGATCAAAATGAAGCAAGCCGGAATGACCAGCTTCAGCCGTTCGCTTGCCGATTGGAGGTTCTCGAACTGGCCGCCCCATTCGAGATAGGTGCCGGCAGGCAGCCGGAGTTGGCTGCCGATCGCCGCCTGCGCATCCGCCACGACGGATCCGACGTCGCGGCCACGCACGTTGGCTTGCACCACCACGCGCCGCTTGCCGTTCTCGCGGCTGATCTGGTTCGGACCATCGACCACCTTGATCTCGGCGACGCTGGACAGCGGTACATAGCCGCCGCCTGCCACCGGCACCTGCACCTGTTGGAGCAGGCCGATGTCGGCACGCTGCGCCTCCGACAGGCGGATCACCACGGGGAAGCGACGGTCGCCCTCGAAGATCTGGCCCGATGTTCGCCCGCCGATCGTCGCAGTCACGGTGTCCTGCACATCCTGAGCCGTAACGCCCAACCGCGCCATCGCGTCGCGGTTGACGCGAATGTCGAGCATGGGAAGACCGGTCGTCTGCTCCACCTTCACGTCCGCTGCGCCTTGCGTTCTGCGCAGCACCGCCGCGATTTGCTCGGCCGTCCGGTTCATCTGGTTGAAGTCGTCCCCGAACACCTTCACCGCGATGTCGCCGCGCACGCCGGCGATCAGCTCGTTGAAGCGCATCTGGATGGGCTGGGTGATCTCGTAGGCATTTCCCGGAATCTTCGCGAGATTACCCTCGATCCGGCTGACCAGCTCCTCCTTGGGAAGCTCAGGATCCGGCCAATCCTTGCGCGGCTTCAGGATGACGAACATGTCGGTCGCGTTCGGCGGCATCGGGTCGGCCGCCAGCTCGGCGGTGCCCGTCTTGGAATAGACGAATTGCACCTCCGGCTGCTTCGACATCATCCGCTCGATCGGCACCTGCATCGCCTGGCTCTGCTGGACCGACGTTGCCGGAATGCGGAGCGACTGGATCAGCAAATCGCCTTCGTCGAGCTGCGGCAGGAACACCGAGCCGAGCGTAGTGAAAGCAAGCGCCGCCACCACAAGGCTTCCCACACCCGCACCGATCGTCAGCGTCGGGCGCTTCATGGCCCGGTCGAGACCGGGTTCGTAGCGCTTCTTCAGCCACGTGATGATGCGGCCGTCCTTCTCCTCGACCTTCTTCGACAGCCAGATCGCAATCATCGCCGGCACGAAGGTGAGAGAGAGGATGAAGGCGAAGGCGAGCGCGATGATGACGGTCAGCGCCATCGGTCCGAACGTTTTACCCTCCACGCCGGTCAGCGTGAGCAGCGGTACGTAGACGAGGATGATGATTGCCTGCCCGTACACAGAGGGACGGATCATCTCACGCGCAGCGGCTGCCACGGTCGCGAGCCGTTCCTTGACGCTGAGCAATCGGCCTTCATGATGCTGTTGCTCGGCAAGCCGGCGCAGCGCGTTTTCGACAATGATGACGGCGCCGTCGACGATCAGACCGAAGTCCAAAGCCCCAAGGCTCATCAGATTGGCCGAGACCCCAGCGCGCAGCATACCAAAGCCTGTCAGCATCATGGTGATCGGGATGACCAACGCCGCGATCAGGGCCGCACGGAAGTTGCCGAGCAGCAGGAAGAGCACGACGATGACCAGCACCGCGCCTTCGGACAGGTTTTTCGCGACCGTCTTGATCGTCGAATTGACCAGCTCGGTGCGGTTCAGCACCGGCTGAATTACGACGTCAGGAGGCAGCGAAGCGTTGATCGTCTTCAGTTTCTCAGCGACCGCGGTCGACACGATGCGGCTGTTCTCGCCGATCCGCATGATCGCCGTGCCGACGACGACTTCGGTACCGTTCTCCGATGCCGAACCCATGCGGATCGCCTGACCCGTCTTCACAGTCGCAACTTGTTCGACCGTGATCGGCACGCCGTTACGTGTCGCGATCACGGTCCTGGCCAACTCGCTGGCATTGCGAACGAGCGCATCCGAGCGAACAGCCAGACCTTCGCCATTGCGATTGACGAAGCCACCGCCGACGCTGGTGTTATTGCGCTCCAGCGCATTTCCCAGGTCCGTCAGCGTGATGCCGAGCGAGGCCAGCTTCTGCACGTCGGGCACGACGAGGAACTGCTTGGCGTAACCGCCAATCGAGTCGACACCGGCGAGGCCCGGTGTGGTCTTCAGAAGCGGCGTCACGATCCAGTCCTGCGCGGTGCGCAGGTAGGTCGCCTTGTCCTCTTCGGTCGTCAGTCGCTCGCCCTCTGGCGTGATGTAGCTGCCATCGGGCTGTTGGCCCGGTTCACCGGGCTTGTGCTTGTCGTCCTCGCGATGATCGAGACGAACGGTGTACATGTACACCTCGCCCAGGCCTGTCGCGATCGGACCCATTTCAGGGTTCACGCCGTCGGGCAGATTCTCTTGCACGCCCCGCAGACGCTCGCCCACCTGCTGGCGGGCGAAATAGATGTCCGTCGCGTCCGAAAAGACCGCCGTGATCTGCGCGAAGCCGTTGCGGCTCAACGAGCGCGTATATTCCAGGCCGGGGGTGCCGGCGAGCGCGGTTTCGATTGGAAACGACACCTGCTTCTCGACCAGCTCGGGCGAGAGGGCAGGCGCGCGGACGTTGATCTGGACCTGATTGTTGGTGATGTCCGGCACCGCGTCGATCGGTAGCCGGTAGAGGGAAAAGGCGCCGATGGCGGCGACGATGACGGTGAGGAGCAGGACTAGCCAGCGCTTCTCGACCGCCCAGGTTACGATACGGGCGATCATGGCTTAATCCTCGTGGCTCGCTTCGCCCTTGCCGATCTCGGCCTTGAGCGTGAAACTTCCGGTGGTGGCGATCTGTTCGTTGCCGGTCAGGCCCGACCGGACGATCACCGTGTCGCCCGACGCATCGCCGAGCTGGACCGGGGTCGCCTTGAAGCCGGTGGGCGTGCGCACGAACACGACCGACTTGCCCTCGAAACTCTGGACCGCCGTCGTCGGCACGCGGACCGCCCCGCTCCCGCCGCTGCCCGTGAGCTGCACGGCTGCCGTCACAGGCTCGCCGACCCGCCATTCGCCACCGCGATTGTCGAGGGTGGCGAGCGCAGGCACGAGCCGCGTCTGCGGATCAAGCGCCGGCGACACGAAGGTCACGCGGGCGGTCGCCTGACGGCCTGCCGCCTTCACCAGCACCGTATTGCCGGGACGCACCCGGCCCGCATCCTCGGGCTTGAGATTAAGCGCGATCGACACCTGGCTCAGGTTGGCGATGCGATAGAGTTCGGCATCCGCCGCGACCGTTTGTCCCAGCGTCACGGGGCGCGCAATGATCTGGCCCGAGATCGGCGCGGCAATGCCGAGCCGGTTGAGCCCGCCGCCGCCGACACCCGCCGCCGAAACCATGCTCTGCGCCTGCGTCAGGGCGATCCGCGCCTCCGTCGCCGCTGTGCGGGCGGCGATCAGATCCTGTTCAGGGGAGACTCTCTGCGCGAACAGCCGCTGTTCGCGCGCGAGGTTCGAATTAGCGAGCTGAAGCCGCGCCCGCGCCGCCTCGACCTCGCCCTTGATCTGCGCCGCCTCGCGGCTTTCGATGACCGCAATGGTCTGGCCGCGTCCGACCGATTGGCCGAGGTTACGGGTGAGCGCGACCACGCGTCCCGCAATTGCGGCCGAGACGACCTGCGTTCCCTGTGGGTCGCCCTCGATGATCGCGGGCAGCTCGATCGTCCCGGCCCCGCCGATGATCGGCCGTCCGACCTGGACGCCCGCTGTGGCGATCTGGTCGGCACCCAATGTGACGACGCCTTCACCGGCATGACCGCCTTCAGCACCGCCCTTTTCCGTGCCCGCTGCCGTCTCATTGGCAGCTGCGCCTTCGGCAGTTGCCTCGTTTCCGCCATCCTTGCCGCCGCAGGCAGCCAAGAGCAGGGCGAGCGACGCCGCGCCCGCGAGATAAAAGCTCTTCATCACTGATTCCCCCCATTGGGCGCACGAGCGGTCAGTCGCTCCACTTGCGCGCGGGCATTCTGGTAATTGGCAAGCGCGTCGATCGCGGCGACCCGCGTTTCGGCGAGCGTGCGTTCAGCATCGAGCAATTCGAGCTGGCCGAACTTGCCCTCGCGATAGCCGATCCGCGCGATGCGGGCGGCCTCCTGTGCAGCCGCCAGCGCCGGCCCCGACGCCGCACGAGCCGTCGTTGCGGCATTGGCCGCCTGCGCCTGCGCGTCCGTGATCGCCTGTTCGATGTCGAGCGCGGTCACGCGGCGCTGCGCATCCGCCTGGGTCCGCTGCGCGGTCGCCTGCGCAATCGCGGCGCGACCATTGTTGAACACCGGGATCGGGATCGACACGCTGAACACCGCCGCCATGTCGTTGGTCGCTTCCAGGCGGCGGATCGACGGCCCGACGTTCAGGTCAGGCACGCGATTGGCGCGCGCGAGCCGCACGCCGGCTTCGGCAATGGAGAAATCCGCGTTGGCTGCCGCCAGCGCGAGTGTGCCGGTCGTGTTGACCGGTGCCAACGGCCCATAGACGTTCACATCGGGAAGGCGATCGAGCAGCGTGTCATCGAGCAGGCCGTCGATCGGCCGTCCGATCCGACGCGCCAGATTGGCGCGGGCCGCCTCGGCCAAGCGAAGCTGCCGCTCCACATTGGCGTCGGCATTGATACGCGCGACATCCGCGCGCTGTTGCTCGAGTGGCGATGCCCGCCCTGCCTGCACGCGAACGCTCGCGGCCCGCAGCGCATCGCTGGCGATCCGGGCCTGATCGCGGGCTGTCATTACCCGGCGATCGGCCGCGACCGCTTCGACATAGAGCTGCGTTACCTGAAGCCGGACATCCGCCGCGATGATCGCGGCCTGGATCTCGGCCCGGGACAATTGCGCATTGGCGACCGCGACGCGGGCGCCGCGCTTGCCGCCTAGCTCGATCGGGATCGCAAAGCCGACCGTGGTTTCCGCGCTGCGGACCCCCCGATACGGCCCGGAGCCGATGACATTCTCGACTTGGCCTTGAACCACCGGATTGGGCCGCAAGCCGGCGACTGTGCGACCTGCACGGGCCGCGTCGATTCCAGCTGTCGCCGCTTCCGCAGCAGGGGCCGAACCGCCCGCTGCACTGACCGCTTGGTCAAGCGTGTAGACCGGCGCATCCTGCGCAACAGGCGCGGACGGTCCGACCTGCGCCTGCGCCATCGTGGCGCAAGACGCTGCGGCCAGCATGGCCGCGAGGATACGATTCATGAAAATAGGACTCCTGACGATGATCGACAGGGGCGCGCCAACGCACGCCCAAATCGGACGTCAGGCTTGGGGGGGCCTCAAATGGACCATGCCGGTGCGGCCGTCGAGCGACGCAGAGGCGGAGATTGTCGGCTTGGGCACTGTGAGGACGGGGGTATATTCCATCGTCGTGCGCGCAGGCACGCCGACGTCGTGTCCGTGACAATAATTGTGATGATGCGGGACATTCTTGTCCGAGTCCGATGGCACCTGATCGATGTCACCGGCGGTATGGACCGTGAACTCAACGCCCGCGATGCTTCCCCCCGCCAGATCGGCGGCATGGGCCATGCCGGAGAAGCTGGTCAGGACCAGCATCAGGCATGTCAGGAAAGGCAAAAAGGCTCGCACTAGCTTGCCTCTATCACGGAAGGGTTTTCATGTCATTGCACTAATTCGAACCAAGGGTCACTGAGCCGGAACCCGAGCGGGATCGGTCGCGCCCGTTCCAGGCGAACCCGACCGCAATGGCGACCGCCATCAGGAGTTGCGCCAGCACCGATTGCCAAGTGGGAAACACGCCGAGCATCGACAGCCGTGGCACGTCCGCGAGCGGTGCGATGTTGATAAGGCCGGCTTCCTGGAGCGCGGCGACGCCTTTACCCGCCAGCACGACGGTCAGGACCGCCATGAGCCAGGAGCTATAGCGGAAGAACTGCGCGATCGGCAGCTTGCGACTGTAGCGAAGCATGGCCCAAGCGATCAGGCTGAGCAGTCCAATCGCCGACCCGGCCCCCGCGAGAAGCATCCCGTTGTCACCTTGCGCCGAAAGCGCGGCATAGAACAGGATCGTCTCGAAGACCTCGCGATAAACTACGACGAACGCCAGCCCGAACAGGAACCAGCCCGACCCGCCCGAGAGCGCCCGCGACATCTTCTCGCGAATATAGCGCTGCCACTGATCGGCCTGCGCCTTGCCGTGCATCCAAATCCCGACCGAGAGCAGCACGACCGCGGCGAACAGCGAGCCAAACCCTTCCGTCAGCTCCCGGCTCGCACCGCTGATCCCGATCGCATAGGTGGCGACCGCCCAGGTGATCCCGCCCGCGATGATCGCGCTGACCCAGCCGCCATGCACGTACCGCAGCGCCTCGCCGCGCTCGGCTTTACGCAGGAACGCGATCATGGCGACAACGATGAGCAGGGCTTCGAGCCCTTCACGCAGCAGGATCGTGAACGCGCCCAGGAACGTGGACGCTTCGGTGGCGGCATCAGGCGCGAGCGCCGCTTCCGCATCGTCGAAAAGGCCGCCCAGTACTGCGACCTTCTCCGCGAGATCATCGGGCGACGCGCCCCGGTCGATCGAGGCGCGGAACTCCCCCATCGCGCCCTCGATTCGACCCATCAGCGTCGCGTCGCGCGCGGTGAGTGTTGGCTCGATCGGCTCGAACCCATCGAGATAGGCCGACAGCGCCAGCTCTTTCGCCATGCGCGCATCGCCGCGCCGCGCAGCCGCCACGCTTTCGGCGAGTTTGGCGCGGGCGACCGCGAGCGAGCCGGGAGCCTGTTGTATCACCTGTTCGGGATGACGACGCAGGAACGCGAGCACTGGGTCAGCCTTGGCGTCGCCGATCGCCGCGCCGAGCGCGGCCGGGGTGAGCGCGACCAGGGTTTTCAGGTCCGGAATGCGCCGGCGAAGGGTCGGGTCGGATTTCCAAAGCCGCTCGCCTTCGCGCGCCTGCGCATCCGTGAAGGCGAAGCTCCCAGCTCGGAATGCTAACGCCCAGCGCTGATCGTTGGGCAGATCGGCGAAGCTCTGCATCGCGGTCCCGTCGATGCCTTGCGTCACCACCTGATAGAGCGCGAACACGCTGCGCTGGCGCGCGCGCTCGGCATCGGTGAAAGCAATCGGGGGCGTAGCGAGCTTGGCGGCGTCAGGGCCACGGCCGTTGCCCGTCATCCCGTGGCAGGACGCGCAGGATTGTCGGAACAGTGCATCGCTGGAGACGAGGTTCGGAGCCTTATCGGGCGCGAGCGGCACCGGGTAGGCGCGCAACAGATCGGCCGCGAGCCCGTGCGCCAATGTTGCCACCTGTTCAGTCGGTCCCTTTTCCGCGATCACCGCCTGGAGGTTGGCAGCCCGCTGGATGAGGGCTTGACGCTCCGGCTTCGCCGGCAGGCCCTGAAGCCGTGTCGAGACCGACGCGGCGAACTCCGTCATCTCGGCATATTCCGACGTGCTCTTGATCCGACCGTTGGCGACCGCGCCGCCATAATCGACGGCCATATAGTCGAGCAGCCGCCATGCGGTTTGCACGTCGCCGGGTTCGGCGATTGCCGCAGCAGGGATCAGCAGCGCCGCGAGCGCGGAGAGCAGCCGCAACGAGAGCATTGCCCGGATCAACGCGAGCAGACGCACTACCGCTCTCCCAATTCGCGCCGAGCGCCAGTGACGATTTCATAAGCGGAGTGGAGGAACAGGAGGGCGATGAGGCCGGCGACGGCGAGGTCCGGCCAGGCGCTTCCTGTCCACGCCACCAGACCGGCCGCGGCGATCACCGCCACGTTGGCGAGCGCGTCGTTGCGGCTGAACAGCCAGATCGCGCGAACATTGGCGTCCCCTTCCCGGAAACGCGCAAGCACCAAGGCGGACACGACATTGATCGCGAGCGCGACAACGCCGATTGTGCCCATCAGTTCGGCATCGGGCGCGGTTGCGTTCAGGGCGCGCCAAATCGCGAAACCGATTACGCCCACGCCAAGCGCACCGAGAAACAACCCCTGCGTCAGCGCGACCTTTGCCCTCGCCCGTGCGGACCAGGCAAGCGCGAGAAGACCGATAAGGCTGATCGACCCGTCCCCGAGAAAATCGAGGGAATCCGCTTTCAGCGCTTGGCTATCGGCGATGAACCCGCCGAACAGCTCGGCGACTCCGAAGCCGAGGTTGAGCACCACGACGGTCAGCAGCGCACGGCGATAGGCCGGATCGGTTTGCGCGCGCGCGGGCTCCCCGTGGCACCCGCAGCTTTCGGTAGAAGCATTCATGCGGCCTTCCTTACCACCTCCAGTCGCTGTAGAAGCAAGCGAAATGTGCGACACGTTCGCATAAGCAAGGATGGCATGATGAAGCCGGTGATGATTGGGCAGCTCGCCAGCGAGACCTCGACGAAGGTGACGACGATCCGCTTTTATGAGTCGATCGGGTTGCTCCGATCCGCCCCTCGCACGGCGTCGGGTCGCAGAACCTACGATGCCAGTGACATTGAGCGTTTGCACTTCATCCGCAACGGTCGCCGGCTTGGCTTCTCCGTCGACGAGATCCGTTCGTTGATGGGGCTGGCGCAGAACCCGGACCAGGATTGTGGTGCCGCCTCAGCTATCGCTGCTCAGCACCTCAAGGATGTGGAGGAGAGACTGGCGCAACTCGCGGTGTTGCGGGATGAGTTGGCAATGCTCAGCCAGAGCTGCACCAAGGCGCGCATGGCCGATTGTCGGATCATGAAGGCGATCGGCAAAGGCCACCCTCAAGCCGATCAATAATAATCGGCCAGCCTGAGCTCGCGCACATCACCCGAGGCCATCGTCAGCTTTACGAGGGTGCCAGCAGGCCGGGAGCGCACTTGCCAGAGCTCCCCACGCGTATAGTTCGCATCGATCGAATGGCCGTTCACCGCCACGATCCGGTCGCCGACCGCCCAGCCAGCCTTTTCCGCGGGACTGTTCGCCGCCACATGAACAACGGTGAGCGCCGTTGGTGAGGCTGCGAGGCCAAGGCCGCTACGGTCCTTCAGCATCGGCAGGCGACGACGAGGACCGAGTGGCCGGAGCCACACGAATCCGGCGGTCACGTCGAACACCACGTCGAATTGAGCGATCAGCGGTAGGCCGACATTGCCAACCGTGCTGGTGGAGAGCCAAGCTCTCATCCCGAGTGTGGGGACGTTCGAGACGCCAAGCCCTTCGATGTTGATGTTCTGGATCGTGAAAGCATCGTTGATACGCACACCATCGACGCCGCCGATCGCCGCGGTCGAGACGAGCTTCCCGTTCAACAGCCCTTGATCGCGGGCATAGGCCGACGAGAGCATCAGCGCGGCCGAGCTGCCAAGATCGATCATCAAGGGCACGGGAGGCAAACCCGAGACGGAAGCTCGAATGAACAGCTCCTGCTTGGCACCGCGCCCGAGCGCGACAGCGCGCCAGTCGGGACCGGCGAGAAACGTGCCTGACTTGACGACCGCCATACGCCTTTTCGCGAAATCGAGCGCGATGCAGCTACCCGTGAACATATCGGCACCGAGGAGGATATCGATCGGTCGTCCGAAGGCCGCCGACACTGAACTCAGATCACCAACGACGGCAAAGGGTAAGCGACGGGTTTCGCGGGCGAGCTGTACGTCGATGTCGCGGACCAGCAGCACCGGGGCCTTGGCGCTCAGCCCGCTAATCATGCGCCGCTCACCATCGTTCAAGCCGAGCTTCGCCGCGAGCGCCGTGCTCATGATCGACGCGCCGCTGCCACTGTCGAGCACCGCCCGCACCGGCACTCCGCGCACTTGTGCCGAAACAAGGAGGGTATCACCCGTGCCGACTTCCAGCGGCTCCCATTCGAGGTGAGCCGCACCGAAGTTCCACGAGCCCGCAGACCGGGAAGTCTGTCGCGCGAGCGTTGGAGAACCGAGCACCAAGCCGGTTCCACAGGCCACCAGCCGCGCCACTAATGAGCGTCGAGACATACCGATTGCTTCAACACGGGCCGTCAAAAAGCCACCTCCAGCCCCCCGTCCGCAGGAGAGCAAATTGCGGTTACATGCTCCAGCCACTGGAGGAGCAAGTGCTTTTGGTGCGCCCGAAAATCCTCAGAAGCGCTTGGAGAACTTTAGATGAAGGATGGTGCAGACCGCTTAGATGCCTTCCCGATAACGAACGGTTCCGGGGGACGCTGGGCCGATCGGGACCGCGAACGGTGTAAACGCTCGCGCTAAGTGGCGGCATTCTGATCGCGCTATTTGTCGGCGAGCGTCGCTACGCGGCTACCGGCTTGGTCTCGGCCGATCGCACATAGGCGTAGAGTTTTGGCTTGGAGATGCCGAGCATCGAGCAAATCTTGGCGATCGGCATCGTGTTCTCGTGGTAGAGCCTGACGGGCAGGTCGCGCTTGTCCTTGCCGAGTGCGGCCGGCCGGCCACCCTTCTTGCCGCGAGCGCGGGCTGCGGTGAGACCGGCCTGGGTCCGCTCGCGGATCAGGTTGCGCTCGAACTCCGCCAATGCCCCGAACAGGTGGAAGGTAAGCTTGCCCGACGTGGTGGTCGTGTCGATCGCCTCGTGCAGGCTCAGCAGCCCGACCTTTTCCTCGTCGAGGTAGGTCATCCATCCGATCAGATCACGGAGCGAGCGGCCGAGCCTGTCGAGGCGCCAGACCACCAGTGTGTCGCCGGCGCGAAGCAGCTCCTTCACCTTTTCCAATCCAGGGCGAGCGGCAGTCGCCCCGGAGGCCTTGTCGGTGATGACCTTCTCGCAGCCGGCAGCCTTCAGCGCATCACGCTGGAGGTCCAGGTTCTGCTCGGCGGTCGATACGCGGGCGTAACCGATTTTCATGCGTAGGGCCGGTGGCGCCCCGATCGGGCGCGGTTTGGGAAGAAAGTCGTCATCGGCAGGTCTATGTTGCCCTAGTTTTCTTTACCGGGTAGATTTACGTCGAACAGGCCGGTTTGGCAACGCGAGCGGACTCGCATGGCGATGGGCAGGCAAATCTCCGTTTTCCTTACCTGCGACACGGACCGTCGGCGGTGACGCATCCGGCGCTTGTCCCGCCGCTGGCGATCGAGCGCTACCGCGTCCTTGAACCGCACCTCGCCGATGGCATCCCGCTCGCGGACCTCGCCCGCACCGGCACGCTGAGCGAGCGGACGTTGCAGCGCTGGCTCGGGCGCTACCGTGCCGAAGGACTTGCCGGTCTCGCGCGTCTGCCGCGCAACGATCGGGGCAGGCTGCACCTGCCGGAACATCTGGTCGAACTGACCCGCACTCTCGCCACCAAGCGCCCGCGACCCCCGGTCGCCGCCATTCACCGAAAGGTGCAGGAACTCGCCATCGCGCATGGACACCGAACCCCCAGCTATGCGGCCGTCGCGCGTGTCGTCAGGGCGATACCGGCAAGCCAGATCGCCGCAGCCTCCGATCCGGCCGTCTACCGCGACCAGCACGAGCTAGTGCATCGGCGCGAAGCCGCGACCTCGAACGAGATGTGGCAGGCCGATCATACCGTTCTCGACATTCTCGTGCTCGATGATGCCGGAACCCCGGTGCGTCCTTGGCTGACCGTCATCGTTGACGATCACAGCCGAGCCATCGCCGGTTACTTCCTCAGCCTCGATGCCCCCAGTGCCCTCAACACGGCGCTCGCCTTGCGGCAGGCGATCTGGCGCAAGCCCAATCCCGAATGGATCGTCAGCGGCATTCCCGAACAGCTTTACGTCGACAACGGCTCGGATTTCATCTCCGAGCATATCGAGCAGGCGTGCATCGCCCTCAAAATCCGCCTCATCCATTCGCTGCCGGGGCGTCCTCGCGGGCGCGGCAAGATCGAGCGGCTGTTCCGCACCATCAACGACATGTTCCTGCCCGACCTGCCCGGCCACCTGATCGCGGGCAAGCCGCTGTCGGCGCCAGTGCTCACGCTCGACGAGCTGCGCGCCCGCTTCGAGGCGTTCGTGTGCGGCGTCTATCATCGTCGCCCGCATGGCAGCACCGGCGAACCGCCGATCACGCGCTGGCAGAAGGGCGGGTTCCTGCCCGCAATGCCCGACAGCCTTGAACAGCTCGACATGCTGCTCGTGCACGTGCCCAAGCCCCGTAAAGTGCTGCGCGACGGCATCCGTCTGATGGGCAGGCGCTATGTCGAACCCACGCTCGCGGCCTTCGTCGGCGAGCAGGTCGAGGCGGTCTATGACCCCCGCGACCTGACCGAGATCCACGTCTACGACCAGGGCCGGTTCGTCTGCCGTGCGCTCAGCTCCGAGCACGCTGGGCACCCGTCGTTGCGCGCGATCCAGCGCGCCCGGCGCGGCGCGAAGGAGCGCGACAAGCAGGTGCCTGCCCCCACGGAGACCTTCGATGGCGACCAAGAGGATACGGCTTCCCGGCCCACCACCTACCGAGGGCTCCGGCTCTACGCCGCTGACGATTGAGTTCCTGGTCGAGCAGCCGTTCCTGGCGACCCGCGACCATGCCCGGTTCGTCGAGTTTGCCGAAGCCTGCGCGCACTACCGCTATATCGGCGTGTGTCATGGCCGGCCGGGCGTCGGAAAGACGCGATCGGCGCGCGAGTTTTCCAGCTTCCCCGACCTGGGGGAATATGCCGCGCTCCGTCCCATTGCCGCGCTCCTTGGCGAAAAGGTCGCTCGCTGCCGCGCCGTCTTCTACACCGTGTCGGTCAGCAACACGCCCAAGACGATCGACGCGGTGTTGGGCCTCAACCTCATTAAGCTGGGCTATGCCCGGCTGACGGTCGCGGGCGGCTCGCAGGACGAAATCACCCATGACGCCGCCCGCATCGCCTGCCCCCTCGTCATCGTCGACGAGGCCGACCGCCTGACCATAAAGTCGCTCGAACATCTCCGCGACATGGCCGATCGCCACGGCTTCGGGCTGATCCTGATGGGTATGCCGGGCTTGGAGAAGCGCCTCGCCCGCTATGCCCAGCTCTACTCGCGGATCGGCTTCGTCCACGAGTTCAAACCGCTTACCGAGACCGAAATGCGGCTGCTGCTCGCGACCCACGCCGGCGATTTCGGGATCAGCTTCGACCCGGCCCAACTCGACGCGATCGAAGCGCAGGCAGCCGTGATCCGCATCACGCGCGGCAACTTCCGGCTCATGGAGCGCCTGTTCGCGCAGATGCGGCGGATCATGACCCTCAACCGCGTCGAGGAGGTCACCGCTGACATCGTTCAGGCCGCGCGCGATTGCCTCGTCATCGGACCCGGCAACTGACAAATAGCGCGATCAGAACGCCGCCATTTAGCGCGAGCGTTTACACAGGATAAGATCCATACCGTTTCCGGAACCACTTTCTTGTTTCCTCTTCGAAATTGGACTGTGCTGATGAGTTTGAGCGATGGTGGCTTCGCTCATACACTACGCGCTACCAGGCCCCTGCCCGTTTCTTAGGCTTAACGTTGTAGCTCAAGACCCCGGGGGCTCAGCCTCCCTTCTCCGGTTCTTGCCGCTGCGCAAATCCCTCGATCTACCTGCCGCCGTCGTGTGGTCGCACGGCATCATCCAAAGACCTATTTAGGCCGTCATGACTAGCCAATCTTCGCCATAAGGCGCCCCGCCGCCCCCTGCTCTGCCGCGAGATTGCGATTATAAGCGAGCGGCATCCGCGGCGACTTCCACCGCAGCGCGTCCATGATGCCGGCCAAATCCTCCCCGCTGGCGAACAGGTCCTGATTGAGCCCGATCCGCGTCGAGTGCGCACTGATCCCCTTCAGCAACCGCGCCAGATCGTCCGCCGTCAAATCGGGCAGCGCGCCACGGTCGAACGCGCGGCCGATGATCGACCGAAAGATTGGTCCGATCGAGCCCGGGTGCAGCGCCACGGTGCCGATGTCATATTCGACGCGCGCCTTCACCGCCGGCTTGGACAGCGTCTTGCGCAGATCCCACGTCTCCCGGCCCGAGATGCTGTCGATCGGCCGACCGCGCACGGCTGCCCGCGCCTTGTAGCGCCGCACCTGCACCCGCCGGAACAGCGGCCCTGTCGTGATCCCCGCCGCTTCGGTCCACGCCGCGATCGCCGCGACGGTGCGCGGGCTGAGGTAGGCGGTCGCCCCCTCCCCGTCTTGATCGCCCTTATGACGCAGAATCTGCAGCAGCCGCGCTTCGGGATCGATCGCCTCCTCAATATGCTCAATGGCGACCGCCACCAGTTCGGAGGCGCGCAGCCCGGTGTCATAAGCGGCTGATAGCAGCGCCCGATCACGCAGCCCCGGCAGATCCTCGCCACAACTCTCGAGCAGCGCGCGGATGTTGAGCCCCCGCGCCTTGTCGCGCTCGACGTCGCGCACCGGGCCCTTGAACCGCAGCGGCCGCGCCTGCTTCTGCGCAGCCCCCTTCTCGCGGCGCACCGTCTGGAGCCGCAGCTTCACCAGCGGCGCCGGCGTCGGATCCTTGAGCTCGAGCAGCTGGTGGATCTTGGCGATCGACGCCTTGTAGCGGGATAGCGAGGCCGGCCGGCTCCCCTTCCCGGCCCGCGCGTCGAGATAATCGGCCACGGTCTCGGGCGTGGCCGGCAGCGCGATCCGGTTGTTGCGCCTACACCACGCATCGAACGCCTCGACGTCGGACTTGAGCGCACGGATGCTATGGGGCGATGAAGCGGCCTGATAGGCGGCGATCAGGCCCTCGTTGACGGTGATGCGCTCGCCGGCGCGCATCTGCACGATCGTCCACGCAAGGTCGGCCGGCGCCCTGACGGCCGGCAGGACAGCCTCAGGCGGCGCTACGGGGATTTCTGGCCCTTCCCGGGCGGTTTCGGTGCTCACGACGCGCCTCGCTCCTGTCAGTTAAAGAATACGGGCGGACGAGAAAATGGCAGAAAAGCTTGGGTCACGTGTAAGAATACCTCCGGACGTTCGACCTGAAGGCGCGGTTCTGCTACAAAACGACCGGACCCGGCAACACGAGTCCCTGGCAAAAATCGGGGATAGGTCATGGCCGAAGCTGGCACTGCCCTCACGACGGTTGACCCTTCACAATGGCGTACAGCTTGCGAGCGCGAGCCGGTAATTCGCGCTCTTGCCGCGGAACCTCGGCTTGGCCACAAAGCGATTGCAGAAGCTGGCTCGACGCTGGGCCTCAGCCGGTCCCGCATCTACGAGCTTCTGGCGAGATACCGGGAAAATCCAGTAACCAGCTCACTGGTCGACCAGCACGACGGATTTCCCAAAGGCCGGTCCCGCCTACATTCCGAGATCGACCGCCTGATCGATGCCGAGATAGAGAAATTCTATCTCCGCCGTCCAAGGCCCACTCTCGCTCAGTTGGTTCGGCAGATACGCTATTCGTGCCTGGAGCAGAACCTTCGACCTCCGGCCCGGCAAACGGTTCACCTTAGGGTCGATGCCTTGGAGCGCGAACACCTTATTGAAGCCCGAGATGGCGCAAAGGCTGCAGCAGATCGCTTTCGTCCAGTCAGGGCCTCCTATGAGGCGGAATATCCGCTTCAGGTCGTGCAGATGGATCACACTCTCGTCGATATCATCATCGTCGATGAGTATTTCCGGAAGCCTCTGGGTCGGCCAACGCTGACTCTGCAGATCGATGTTGCCACGCGGGTAATTCCCGGCTTCTACATCTCTTTGGAGAAACCATCGGCGACATCGGTCGGCATGGCGATCCGCCATGCGGTTCTACCCAAAGATGCTTGGCTGGCCGACCGGGACCTTGCGTTCGCATGGCCCGTTTTCGGCCTGCCCGACATCCTCCATCTTGATAACGCCTCGGAATTTCATTCACGCGCGCTCACGCGCGGCTGCCAGCAATTCGGAATAGACCTTCATTATCGTCCTCCGCGTACGCCGCACTTTGGCGGGCACATTGAGCGCCTGATAGGCACTACCATCGGCGAAGTGCATCTACTTCCGGGGACCACCTTCTCGAACATTCAAAATAAGGGGGACTACGACGCCGAGGGCGAGGCCTGTATGACCCTCAAGGAATTCGAGCGGTGGTTTGCGCTCCAAGTGGGCATCTATCATGGTACTATCCACCGAGCTCTCGGCGTTCCGCCGATGACCGCGTGGCGCGACGACCAGACAAAGCGCACTGAGCCACTTAGGCTACCGGCTGACCAACAACGCTTTTTGTTCGACTTCCTTCCATTCGAAATGCGCCGGGTTCGGCGCGACGGCATCAAGCTCTTCCATCTGGTCTACTGGCATGGCGCTTTGACCACATTGGTGGCGAACAGCGTCCATAAATTCCCCATCAAATACAATCCGCTCAACCTTTCGACGGTTTATCTCGAACTGCCCGGCGGCGAGCATGTGATTGTCCCCCTCCGCGATAAGCGCCGCCCAGCGATCACGAAGTTCGAACACGACTATGCCCTGAGAGCGCTTCGAGAGCGCGGGCGCGGCGCGGTCGACGAGCAGATGCTGTTCGAGATGGTGAGCACACAGCGTAGTATCGTACTCGCCGCCGTGACGAAAACCCGAGGGGCTCGACGAACGACCCAACGCCTCGTCGATGCGCTCATCCGCGGCGAGCCGCCTACGGTTCACCTCGAGGCTCGAGAAGCTAACGAACAACTCGCAGCACCAAATCTCGACGGGCCAGTCGTCCCGCTCGCCATCGAGGAACGGTCATGAGCACGCTCTACGGTCATCTCTTCCCGGCTTACCGCGAGTATGCCGAACTGACTGATGAGGCCCGGGTGGACTGGCTTCGGCGCGACCGTTGGATTTCGTTGCCACAGGCTGAAGCCGCGCTCTGTCACCTCGAGGACCTGGTGATCTATCCACCTCGAGGGCGAATGCCCTGCCTGTTATTGTTTGGTTCCACCGGGATGGGCAAGACCGAGATCGTCAGCCGCTTCTCCAAACTGCATGCGCCCCAGTTCGATATAAGGACGGGGCTTAGCAGGATGCCAGTGCTGCTGGTGCAGATGCCGCCGGAGCCGACGGAGGATCAATTTTACACCGAACTGCTGACCGCGCTCAATTGCGTCGAGCTTAGCTCCCTGTCCGTGCGATCGATGCGGGCGGAAGCGAGACACTTGCTTGCCGAAGTCGAAACCAAGGTGCTTGTCCTGGACGAAATCGACAAGATGCTCGCAGGCACGCCGCGCCAGCAGCGGGTGTTCCTCAATACAATTCGCTTTCTGACGAATGACCTCAAAATTCCGATTGTCTGCGCAGGCACCGAGGACGCGCGCATGGCCGTCCTGACCGATCCGAACCTTGCTGATCGGTTCGGAGCGTTCGAGTTGATGCCATGGTGTAACGATCACGCCCTGCGCCAGCTCCTTGCGAGCTTTTCTGGTCTGCTGCCCCTCAGACGACCTTCGCGGCTCGACACCGTCGAAGCGCGGCAACGTTTGCTAGCCCTCACCCAAGGTGTGACCGGCCGAATATTCAGGCTCATTGAGGCGGCTGCCGTCGCGGCGATCCGCGATGGCCAGGAAATGCTCGACGCAGCAAGCTTCGACGCCAAGGACGTAACACTGCCTCTCGTCTCCATGTATGCCTCGGCGGGCAAGCGAAAGACAATCGGCCGAGCGATCCTATGACTTTCGTGGAGCCATTCCCGGATGAGCTTCTCAGTTCGTGGCTGACGCGCATGCGACCCAATCGGAATGCTATGAACGAGCCTTCTCTTCGCGCCTCTCGAAATAGCGCCGGCCACTGGCGTCATCCGGACGTCCACCCGACCAAATCGATGATCACTGAACTTGCCTCAAACACCGGCATTGCGCCGACCCAGATTGCCAAACTCGGCCTCTGCTATCGGTATCCCAGGATCAACCCAGACTTTGTGGCCTGGCGCTACGTTCCATCCGATTATCTTGGTCGGGACTGCGAGCCCGCTCTTTCCCTGCGGATTACCTGGTGCAGCCGTTGCCTCGCCGAGGACTATGCTGGGGGCCGCGCCGCCTATGTCCGCGCCGACTGGGCTATGGCTGCGGGAGGCTTTTGTTCCCGACACAACTGGCCGCTCGTCGACCGATGCGTCACTTGCGGGAGTGTCGATTGGGCGATGAAGCGGTCACCGCAAGGGCCGCCGAGGATGTGCTGCGCCCGCTGCCGTCGGGGTCTCGAACGGGCAAATCCTGGGGCGCTTGAACTGGAGCCAGCGGCGCATTCGCTTTGGAAAATGATCGCAGGTTTCGAAGCCGCGCTGCGCGATGCCCTCACAGGAAAAGTGCCGGACCAATTCCGCTTCAACGACACCTCAGCCTCTCAGCTGCTCGACGAAACCTCCACAATCTGCCTTCTCCTAGCGAGGGCTCGCAGGCGCGCAGGGCTACGTGATGAACTTTTCGATCGCTTTGCCACGCCCGCGCTCACACTCGAACACGGTTGCCCAGACGAACCGTCCTGTGAAATGCCACTCGCACTTGCTAGCCCGTCCCTGCGCCGTTGTCTGATTGCAATATGCGCCGCAATGCTCGATGCAGATTATGGCGCAACGGGACTCTGTCAGGGCAAGTTGGTTGTCGACATATGGTCGCGGACGATCGGTAGCATGGCGCTCAAGCACTTTATTCAAGATCGCCTCACTTGCTCGTCAACACTAAAAAGAAAGTTGGAAGCAGCCCTCCATCGGAATGAACAATTTGAACGGATGTCTTATTTACGAGACGCCTCGCACACCTATGAAACTCTTTTTCAAGACTCCGCCTAAGTTTATTTCGTGTGATACATACTTTTTGGGAGACGGATTTAAATCAGGAAGGCGAGTGCGGCCAACTCAAGGCATTCCGGTGCGGGCGCTGGAATGACGGCTTGCGCTGAAACCGGTCCCTCGGAATTTTGACAGGTGCCGGTCGTTGACGCGCCCATTGTGGCCATTCGACAGCGATTTTCCAGTACCTGAAACCGGAGGTTCGAATACCGCTGAGTTCTCACCGAAATAACCATCGAGAGTGCCGAATATGAGGCCACTGCGACGCAGGAGACCATTCAACACGAAGGTGCACTCTGCCGAGTACCATCTCGGGGCAGCTGCAAGACCGAGACCGGCGTGATCTTTGCAGTGATCAAGTCTCAACGTGACACGACAATTCGCACTGGTGCAGGGGCGTGGGTCATGGTTTGCGACCTGTGAGTAAATTTTCGCCAAGCCCTAATCTCTTCCCGAGATAGTCGACACTATCTGCCGTCAGGAAGGGCAAGGTGGAAAGATAATCTGTACTGTAAGGCCGGAAGGATGCTCCGGTATGGTCCAGGCCGCGTCGTGCAGGGCCGCGATCGCTGCGACCAGCGCCAGGCCAAGGCCCGAGCCCTCGGTATGGCGGCTGGCATCGAGGCGATAGAACCGCCGGAAGACATTGGCGCGCTCCGATGCCGGGATGCCCTGCCCGGTATCGGACACCTCGGCCACTATGCCGCCATCGTCCACGAAAATCCGCGACGTGATCGTCGTTCCCGCAGGCGTGTGGACGATGGCGTTCTCCACAAGGTTGGTGAAGAGCTGCGCCAGCAGTTCGCCGTCGCCGTTTACGACGATGCCGGGTTCATGGTCAGCAAGGTAGTTATGCGCCGCATCCTCGGCCACGGGGGCGTAAGCCTGCTGGACGCGGTCCATCAGTTCGCTGAGATCGACCCGCGTGAAGCGCCTGCGTCCGACTCCGCCTTCCAGGGCGCCGATCCTCAGCAGCGCTTGGAAGGTCTCGAGGATGCCCGAGGTCTGCTCAAGGGCGTCGTCGATCATCGCCGGTTCGACCTCGGCACTTTCCTGCATCTGTTCCAGCCGCTGGTGAAGGCGACTGAGCGGCGTGCGCAAGTCGTGCGCGATGTCGGTTGAAACCTGCCGCAGCGCCTCCATCGCTGCGGCATTGCGATCGAGCATCCGGTTCAGGTTCTGCGCCAGATCGTCGAACTCCGGGCCGAGGCCGATCATCGGCAGGCGTTCGGCACGGTCGCCTTCGACGATGCGATCGACCGCCCGGTTCACCCGGTCGAGACGGCGCAGGAACAGCCTGCCGGTCAGGTATCCGCCAAGCAAAGCGAAAAGCGTGATGCCGACCCCGCTGAGCAGCGTAAAGCGGCCAAGCCGGTGGCGCAGCATCTGGACATCGTAATTGTCGCTGGCCACGACCAGCCTCAGTCCGTCAGGCAGGCGCGCGCCAAGCGTCGTCATGCTTTCTCGCCGCGTGCCTCGCCGGCCCGGCTCGGGCTCCGTTACGTTGACCGTGCTCCAGCCGTCCGTCATCGCCGTGTCGGGGAGATCGCCGAACAGGCGGCGGCCTTCGGCATCGAACAACAGGTAACGATAGGGCGCCTCGGGACGCACGCCTGCGTGCCGCGCCATCGCATCGGTCAGCCCGGATTGCCCGAGCTGCGCATATTCGCCCTCAAGCACGCTCATCTCTGCCTGAAGTCCGCCATTCGTCGCTTCGGTGGCGTATCGCCCGATCTGCGCCTCGACGACGATCAGCAGCGCCGACGCGCCGATGGCAAAGACCCCGGCGAGAAGCAGCGCAAAGCGAAAGGCCGCGCTGCGGATCGGCCCGTAAGCCCGGCGCTTGGCCCGGCGTTCAGGCGTCATCGATGCGATACCCCGCACCGCGCACGGTCTGGATCAACTCCTTGCCGAACCCGCGATCCACTTTCGCGCGCAACCGGCTCATGTGGCTTTCGATCACGTTGGTCTTGGGATCGAAGTGGAACGACCAGACGTTTTCCAGCAGCATCGCCCGCGTGACCACTTCGCCCGCGTGGAGCATAAGGTATTCCAGCAACTTGAGTTCCTGCTGCTGCAGATCGACGCGCTGGCCACCGCGCATCACCGTCCGCTTCACCCGGTCAAGCTCAAGGTCGTCTATCCGCAGCAGGGTCTGCATCTCGACGATCGGCGGCCGCCGCGCCAGCGCATTCACCCGGGCAAGCAACTCGCTGGCCGCGAAGGGTTTCGCGAGGTAGTCGTCGGCCCCGGCCTCCAGTCCCTCAACCCGGTCCTCCACGCCGTTCATCGCGGTCAGGAACAGCGCCGGGCTGCGCACGCCCATGGCGCGCAGAGCCTTGAGCGCACCCAGCCCGTCGAGCCCCGGCACCATGCGGTCGAGGATCAGCACGGCGTGGTCGCCGGTCGAACCCAGGAAAATCGCATCCTGTCCGGTGGAACAAAGATCCACGACATGCCCCGCCGCGCTCAGCACGCGATCGAGATGCGCCTTGGTCGCGTCGTCGTCCTCGAGAAGCAGGATCTTCATGCCATGCCCTTTTTCGCTCGCATCGGATGCATCTGCAAGTTGGCAAAAAACAATGTTTCAATCACCTTGAGCAAAGGTTCGGTCTCTTATGGTCACGTGATAGAGCAGTCCCGCTCTGAAGGATGCCATGATGAAAACTTCCAGCATCATCGTCGCACTTGCCCTGATCGGCGCCGGATCTTCGGTAGCATCGGCCAGGCCCGCCGCGCTGAAAGGCGCGGAATATGCGGCCCAGGCCAAGGTCACCCTCGCATCGGCGCGCATCACCGCACTGAAGGCGCGGCCCGGCACGATCACCGACCAGGAACTGGAGAAGGAGAAGGGCGGCAGTGGCCTGCGCTATTCCTTCGCCATTACCAGCCACGGCAAGCCATTCGAAGTGGGCGTCGACGCCAGGACCGGCGCGATCCTCGAGAATGCCGCTGAAGGCAAGAACCCGGACTGACACATCTACGACGGGGCGGTTGCTTGGCCGCCCCGCCTTTTCGCAAAGACACCCTACCGGTATGGACAGGCATCGTTTCAGGCACTCCGTAGCGATCTTGCTTGCCGTGGCCGTCGCCGGTTGCGCGCGCTACACCCCCCTGCCGCTCTCGACCGCCGCCCCGCTTGCGCCGAGCCTCGGCGCCCTCGATGCATCGACGCCGCAAGCTCCCCTGACCGTCGCGCAGGTGATAACGCTGGCGCTCGCCAACAACCCCGACCTCAAGGCAGCGCGCCTGCAACGCGGCATCGCCGCCGGACAGACGGAGCAGGCCGGGCTGCTTGCCAACCCCTCGCTGACTGCTGCGTTCCTGCCGCTGCTGTCGGGTGCCGGAACGGTTCCCGCCTGGAACCTCGGCCTCGCGCAGGACATCAAGATCATCCTGACGTACAAGTCGCGCCAGCGCGCGGCCCGTGCCAGCGAGCGGCAAGTGGACGCCAGCGTCGTCTGGCAGGAATGGCAGGTCGCAGGCCAAGCCCGGCAGATCGCCACCGACCTGATCATCGGCGCCCGCAACCACCAGAGCTATCTCGCAGCCTGGCAGCTCCTCGCCGAACGCAGCGCCAAGCTGGACAAGGCCCTTGCCAGCCAGACCGTCACGCTGGTGACCGTCGCTCCCGATCGTGTCGCTCTGCAATCCGCCCGCTCCGCGCTGGACGCGCTCGACCAGCAGCAGTTGAACCTGCGACACCAGCTCAATGCTCTGCTGGGCCTGTCCCCGGAAGTGGTTGTCCCCCTCGCCGCCGAGCCTGATCTGCCGCCGTTCGATCCCGCGCAAGTGCGCGGCGAGATCGCCACCCTGCCCGATCGGCGACCGGACCTGCTGGCCCTGCGCATGGGATATGCCGCATCTGACGAGCAACTGCGTCAGGCGATCCAGTCGCAGTTCCCCGACCTCATCCTCGGTGGCAGCGTCGCCAGCGACAATGCCAAGGTCATCAATGGCGGCCCGAACCTGCAGATCGGCCTGCCGATCTTCGATCAGGGCCAGGCCGCCGTCGCGACTGCCCGCGCGACCCGCGCACAGTTGCATGCCGATTACGATGCCCGCCTCTCCGCGGCCATCGGCACGATCGGTTCGCTGCTGCGAGAGTACGAGCAGTTGTCGGCGCAACTGGAGGTCGCCAGGCGCGACGTGCCGAACGCACGCGCCGCCGCCGCTCGCGCCCAAGCCGCGTTCGGCGCATCGAATCTGGACGAGCGCGGCTATGTCGACCTCGTCCTGAACCGCTTCACCAAGGAACAGGAAATCATGACGCTGGAGCTTGCCCTGCTCGATCGCCAGATCGCGATCCAGACGCTTGTTGGCGCCGGGCTGCCGACCGTCGATCTTGAATCGACGACCCCGGTGGACGCCCGATGAAAAGGCTTTTCGCTTTCTCGGCCGTGGCGCTGCTCGCGGGCTGCGGCTCGAATGCACCGGCCCCCGCCCCCACGCCCTGCGTGCTCGTCACGACCATCCCGGCCCGGCAGGGTTCCCTGCCGGCAACGGTCGTGGCCTACGGATCGGTCGGCCCGGCCCTCAACGGCACCATGACCTTCAGCGAGGCCCAGCCCGGACAAGTGACCGCGCTGGCCGTAGCGCCGGGCATGGCCGTGCACGCGGGCCAGACGCTCGCGACTTTCGCCACCGCACCCGCATCGCGCAGCGGCTACCTGCAGGCCGTGACCGCGCTTGCGTCGGCGCGCAAGCAGGAGGCCAGCACCGCGCAGTTGCTGTCCCAGCAACTCGCCACGCGCGACCAGCTGACCCAGGCGACCAAGGCCGTCACCGATGCGCAGACCGCGCTCGCCGCCCTGCAGGCGGACGGGGCGGGACGAGCCAGCCACACCATCGTCGCTCCGTTCGACGGGGTGGTCACGGCCGTCGCCGTCGCGCAGGGGGACCGCACGCAGGCGGGCGCCCCGATCCTCACCGTCGCCAAGGCAGGCGGGATCGTCGTGACCGTGGGTGTCGATCCTGCGGCGCGAGCCGGGGTCGCCGTCGGCCAGGCCGCCAGCCTCAAGCGCCTTTCCGGCGGCGGCGAGCTGCGCGGCAAGGTGATCCGCGTGGATAGCGCGCTCAATGCGACGAGCCGCCTCATCGACGTCGATCTCAGCTTCCCCGCCGGTACGCTGCTGCCGGGCGAATCGATGCAGGTCGCGATAGAGACCGGCGCGGTCCAGGGCTGGGTCGTGCCGCACAAGGCCGTCGTCACCGCCGGAGGTCCGCCCCGCGTGTTCCAGGACTTCAACGGCAAGGCCAGGTCGGTGCCGGTTCAGGTCCTGCTTTCCTCCGACAAGGGCGATGTGGTCCAGGGCAAGCTCGACGCCGGCCGCCCGCTGATCGTCGATGGCGCCTATCAGGTCGATGACGGCGGTGCCGTACGCCGGAGCAACCGATGATCGAGAAATTGCTGGGCTCGCAATCGCGGGCCATCGTCCTGGTCGCGCTGGCAATGGCGCTGGCCGGGATCGTCGCCGCCCTTGCGCTGCCGATCGGGCTTTTCCCGCAAGTCTCCTTCCCCCGCGTCGTGATCGACCTCGATTCCGGCAGCCGCCCCGCCGATCAGACCGCACTGACCGTCACACGCCCGGTGGAAGAGGCCATCCGCGCCATTCCCGGCGTGCAGAACGTGCGTTCGGAAACGAGCCGTGGCTCAGCGCAAATCTCGGTCGATTTCGGCTGGGGCCGCGACATGATCGCCAGCGCCCTGCTGGTCGATACCGCCGTCGGCCGGGTCGTGCCCACGCTGCCCGCGGGCACGCAGTACGACGTGCGCCGCATGGACCCCACGGTCTTCCCGATCATTTCCTACGCGCTGGTTTCCGACAAGGTCGATCCGGTCACCCTTCAGGATTTCGCCAGGTATCAGATCACCCCCCTGCTCTCGTCGATCAGCGGGCTGGCGCGCATCGGCGTGCAGGGCGGCGACACCGCAGAAGTGCAGGTCCTCGCCGACCCGCACCGTCTTGCCGACTACAACCTTTCGATGACCGACCTCTCCACCGCCATCAAGAACGGCAACGTCCTGAGCGCGGTGGGGCAGGTGCAGGATCGCGGCCGCCTCTCGCTGGTGATCGCCGACCGCAGCGTCAGCAGCGCGGCCCAGATCGGCGACATCGTGGTCAAGGCATCGCCCACCGGCGTCGTGCGCGTGCGCGATGTCGCGCGAGTACAGGACGGCGCCCTTCCGGTCTGGCAGCGCATCGTCGAGGACGGCAAACCGGCCGTCCTCTTCAACATCTACGAGCAGCCGGACGGCAACGCGGTGAAGATCGCGCAGGAAGTCGAGCAGAAGCTCGCCGGGCTCAAGCTGCCGCCGGGCGTCAAGCTGGTGAACTGGTACGACCAGAGTCAGCTGGTCACGCAATCCGTCTCCAGCGTTCGCGATGCGGTCCTGATCGGCCTCGTCCTCGCCGGGCTTGTCCTGCTGTGGTTCCTGCGCAGTTGGCGGGTCACGCTGGTGGCGGTGATCGTCGTGCCCGCGACGCTGGCCATCACCGTGCTGGTGCTGAGCATGCTGGGGATGAGCTTCAACATCATGACCCTGGGCGGCATCGCCGCGGCGGTCGGCCTGCTGATCGACGACGTCATCGTCATGGTCGAACACATCGCCCGCCGCGCAGGGGCAAAGGACGCCGACGGCAATCTGGCGGGAGACGCCGCCGTCATGCCCGCCGCGCGGGAATTCATGACGCCACTGACCGGATCGAGCATGGCCACGCTGATCGTCTTCCTGCCGCTCTCGTTCCTGACCGGCGTGACCGGCGCCTTCTCCAAGGCGCTATCGGTGACGATGGCGGCGGCTCTGGCGATCTCCTGGGCGATGACCGCCTTCGTCGTGCCCATCCTCGCTCGCCGGCTGGTAGACTTCAACAAGTGGCACGACCCCGGCGCCGCCGGAGAGGGCCGTCTCGCGCGCGTCCACGACGGCGCGCTCGATCGCCTGTCAGCGCGGCCCTGGCTGCTCGCGGCGATCGCGGTGCCGCTGCTCGTCATCGGCTACGTGGGTTACTCCAATGTGCCCACCGGCTTCATGCCCAAGGTCGACGAAGGCGGCTTCGTCATGGATTACCGGACGCCGCCGGGCACCTCGCTGGACGAGACCGGCAGGCAGGTCGGCCAGATCGACGCCATGCTGCGCGCCAATCCCGAAGTCGCGACGTTCTCCCGCCGCCTCGGCACCGGCCTTGGCGGAGACCTTGGCCAGAGCTACCACGGCGACTATTTCGTGCGCCTGAAACCGGACCACAGCCGCCCCACCGAGGAAATCGCCGCCGCCGCGGCCGACGAGATCGCCGTCAAGGTGCCCGGCGTACAGGTTGAAGTCGCGCAGCTGATCGAGGACCTCATCGGCGATCTCACCGCCGTGCCGCAGCCGATCGAGGTCAAGCTCTACGCCTCGGACCCGTCGATCCTCGAAGGAGAAGCGCAGAAGGTCGCCGCGACGATCAGCAGGATTTCCGGCGTGGTCGAAGTGAATGACGGTGTCCAGCTGGCAGGCGACGCGCTCAACGTCCATGTCGATCCGGTTCGCGCCGGGATGGAAGGGGTCGTTCCCGCCGATGTCGAGAGCCAGCTGTCGACCGCGCTGACCGGCTCCGTCGCGACGACGCTGGCGCAGCCCAACAAGGCCGTCGATGTCCGGGTTCGCCTGCCCGACGCCATGACCATGAGCGAAGCGGGCCTTGCCCAGCTTCCGATCCGGGCCACCGATGGCCACGTCTTCCCGCTGTCCCGCGTGGCGACGGTCGAGCCGGTCACCGGGCAGCCGCAGATCGGCCGCGAGAACCTGGAGCCGATGATCGCCGTCACCGGCCGTATCCAGGGTCGCGGGATCGGCGCCGCAGTCGCCGACGTCACCACCGCGCTCGACAAGCCCGGCGCCCTGAGCCCCGGGGTGCGATACGAGCTGGGCGGCCTCTACCAGCAGCAGCAGATCGCGTTCTCCGGTCTCATCAAGGTGTTCGCCGCCGCGCTCATCGCCGAGCTGGTGTTGCTGCTGGTGCTGTACCGCCGCTTCTGGCTGCCGGTCATCATCATCGGCTGTTCGCTGCTTTCGACGACATCGGTGTTCACGGCGCTGTGGCTGGCAGGCGTCGATCTCAACATCACTGCGCTGATGGGCATGACGATGATCATCGGCATCGGCACCGAGATGGCGATCTTCTACGTCTCGGAGTTCGAGGAACTGGCCCACACCATACCTCCCGAGCAGGCCACGCGCGAGGCCAGCCGCAACCGCCTGCGCCCCATCACGATGACCACGCTCGCGGCGATCCTGACGCTGCTGCCGCTGGCCTTCGCGATCGGGCAGGGATCGGGCATCCAGCAGCCGCTCGCCATCGCGATCATCGCCGGGCTGCTACTGCAGTATCCGCTCGTGCTGCTCGCAATGCCGGTGCTGGTGCGGCTGACCCTGCCGAAGACCGCATGACCGTCAGCCCAGGCGCGACCAGATGGCCCTTCCGGTCCGTTCGAAGCGCGCCTGGGAATATTCGTCCAGCATCTGCACCCGCGCCCGACGTCCCAGCGCCGCCAGCGCATCGGGAGCGGACAGGGCGTCACGCAGCGCAGCGGCAAGCGAAACCGGATCGTCCGGCTCGGCAAGCCAGCCGTTGACTTGCGGCCTGACCGAGAAAGCGAGTTCGCCCACGCGCGATGCGATCACCGGCAGGCCGGCGGTCAGCGCTTCGTGGGCGGCTATGCAGAACCCTTCCCGCCGCGAAGGCTGGAGGTAGAGGTGCAGCGTCTCGAGGAAGGCCCGCGAATCCGTCGCGTAGCCCGCAAGACGCAGTTCATCGATACCCGCTTCGGCAGCCAGCGCCGCCAGCCTGAGACCTTGCCCGCCGTCTCCGGCGATGGCGATCTCGAACGGGACCGGGGGACGAAAACCCTGCGCGCGCAATCCTGCCAGCGCCGCGATCAGAACATCGTAGCCTTTCGCGGGATGGAGCCTGCCGAGGCTGCCGAGGCGCAGGACCTCACCCGCTCGCCAGGGTCGCGCTTGCGGCATCGCGGGATCGGCGGCATAGATCGGCCAGGTCGCCAATCGGGCAGGAGGCACCCGCAGCCGCTCGGCGGTGAGGTCCTCGACCACGCGCGAATCCGCCACCCACATCGCCGCACGGGCCTGAAGGAGGCGCAGAAGGCGCTCGTTCCAGGGCTCCAGAAACGCATTATGCTGCCACGCGATCACCGGGATGCCCAGGCGCGGCCCCAGCGCCAGCCCGAGGATCGTCGCGCGGCTGAGCGAGGTCCACAGATGGGTCGCTCCCCACCCGCGCAGTTCGCGGATCAGCCACCGCGCGGCGGCGAGATGGTCGGTCTCTCCTCCCTCGCGCACCACGACATCGAGGCCCGCCGCCTCCATCGCCGGCAGAGCCCTGCCGTCGCGGCGCGTCAGGGCAAGGACGCGGACTTGTGCACCGGTGCCGCGCAGCACCGCGAGGATGGCAGGCACCGGAAGCGCCGCGCCGCCGCCTTCCAACGAATTGATGACATAGGCGATCCGGGGAACCGTCATCACCGGCCGCTGGTGCGCCATACCAGAAGGGCGAGCAATCCGTTGGCGACCAGCGCCTGCGCTACCGCCTGAATGCCCGCGCCCATCAACCCGAACGTCGTCAGGAGCCAGGGAAGAAGCGGCAGAAAAGCGAAGCTCGACAACAAGTTGGCCCACATCGAGCGCGCCGGGTGGCCAAGTGCCGTCAGCGCGGACGTGCACGGCGGTCCGATCAGCGCTACAGCGCGCGCGGCGACCAGCGCGATCATCACGCTGGCTGCGGCTCCGAAGGCCGGCCCTGCCATCAGCCGGATGATCTGGGCCGGAAATATCCCGACGATGAGCACCACGGGAACCGCCGCTAGCACGGCAATGCCGACGACCTTCAGAAGCGTCTGGCGCAGCGCTCGCCCTCCGTATCCGCCCGCAACGATGTGAGCCAGTTCGGCGTAGGAGGCATTGCCGAGGATCTGCGCAGGCTGCGCAAGGATGACGGTGGCGCGCTGCGCGACCGCAAAGAGCCCCGCCATGGCCGGTCCCATCACCCACCCGATGACCAGCGGCGCAACGCGGCCCGTCAGATCTCCGAGCGTCACGTCGGCGTTGCTTGCCAGCATGAAGCGCCAGATGCCGGTGTTGTCGGCGGTTACCCGGCCGGGTTCGGGGCGCAGTATCGCGCTCCCGAGACGCCGCACCGCCATCCACAGGCCGAGGCCCCACATCGCGGCGAATTCCGCCAGCGCCGCCAGCAACCATGCGAAGAGGAAGGACTTCACCCCCCAGCCGCAGGCGATGACCACCAGCGTCCCGATCAGGCGCACGGTCGGCTGCACCAGATTGTGCAGGCCCAGAAGATCGAAGCGGCCGCACAACTGCAGGTAGCCCGAAGGCGTCGAGCGCACCGACCCGAGCACGGCGAAGGCATAATACGGTGCGAAGGCCATCGCCTTGGGCGACCATCCCAGATGAGGCCCGACGAACGGAACCAGCGCCATCGCCGAGATCACCGCCAGGGCGCCTCCCGCCAGTTCGACCTTTGCCCCGAAATGCAGCAATCGCGAAAGGCGGTGGACTTCCCCGTCGCGGTCGGCCTCGGCGCCATAGCGCACGATCGCCTGCCACGAGGGGAATTCGATCACCCCGCACACCGTGGTCACATAGGCATGAACGAGGACCAGCACGCCGTAGTCCTTCGGCCCCAGGTAACGCGTCGCCAGCAGCAGATAGCCCAGGCTCATGATGCCCGCGCCCGCCTTGCCTCCCAGTACCAGGCCGAGGCTTGCGAAGATGCGGCGGACCCTGCCCGCCGGTCGATCGGTCATCCTTCGCGCATCAGGATGTTCGGCGCGACGTGGTGTTGCCCATTCATGGTGCGCTTCTAGCGGCTTGCTATCGGACATGACCAGTCTTCGTGCTCATGCCGGAACGAGCTTGAGATGGCGATTGTCCCGGCGGCGGCGCTCCGCGAAAGCCGCAACGGCATTCGCCGCACGGACGGACGACGGCGTATCCTGAAGATCGAAGCTCTGCGCGAACAGATCCTGCTGCACCGCGCGGTAGCGGGCCAGGTGAAGCTCCTCGGCACGGTCCAGCGCCTGCGGAAGCTCTTCGGGCCGGGTAATCACCTCGCCCGCCGTCCAGTGCCGGAAGTTGGGATCACCGCGCCATTCGTGGCCATGGCTGTTGAGGAAGATGCAGGGCCGCGGCCTCAGCAGGAACTCGTAGACCTGGCTGCTCGCGTCGCCCAGATAGATGTCGGCCGAGAGGGTATAGCTCATGTCGGTCGAAGCCCGGCTCCCGAGATCGACCTTGATGTTGTCGCCGCGCAGGAAGCGCGGGGGTATCTCTCCCGCCCTGTCGACCGTCAGCCTGTCGATGGTGACCACGTACTGCCGCTGGAACAGCATAACGTGCGGCGCGAAGAGCAACCCCTGGTCCGCGCGTCCCACGAACTGCTCGAAGACGCCGTGACCGTGGCGATACCATGACGAAAGATGCGGCGACGGATGCGGGTTGTAGAGCACGACCTGCTCCACGGTGGGAAGGAAACGGACCTGCCGGGTCTCGCGAACGAGATCGAATTTGGGATAGCCGACGATGGTTATCGCCTCCGGTGCCATGCCCGCTTCCCGAACCAGCCGGTCGCGAATCTTGGGGCCGGAGCACAGGACATGATCGAAACAGGCGCTTGCCTTGTTGAAGCCGATCGCCCTGTCCCCGGCTCCGTGCCGGGTATGGACGATGCCCAGATTGGTGAGACCGTAGCGCGTCTTGAGGATCAGCGAGGTCTTCTCGGCCACGACCAGCACGTCGAGGCTGCGAAAGAACGCCAGATTGTCGCGGTAGATCAGCAGCTTTCCGGCAGGCACCATTTTGCCGAGCAGCGCGTCCACGCGGCGCGACAGCGGGGACGGTTCCAGTTCCACATGTTCGATCGTAGAGCCGATATGCGCGCCGCCAATGCGGCGCACTTCGGCCGCCAAAGCCGCGTTCGTGGTCGCGACCACGATCTGCCCCCCGAAGCCGATGTCGGCGAGGGCCATTGCGATCGGGAGACTATGGGCGACCTGGTGTATCTGGTCGTGATTGAACAGGAATCCGATGCGCATGGTCGCTTGACTCCGCGACCCGCGAAGACCCGCACCCCGTACATCGCATTTTTTCTTTTTATCAGGCGGCCCTGACGCCGCGGCCCAGTTCGCCGTAAGCGGTGAAAAGCCCTTCGAAGTGCTCGACGTTGCTGACGACCCGGCGCTGCCCTTGGGGGACATGCGCGCTCTCGCAGAATTTCACGATCGCGTTCGCCAGCGAAAAACGGTTACCGGCCTTGAAGGTCAGCCCGCCGCCGTGCAGCGCATGATCGGCGGCGCCGCCTGCGTCGGGCACGATCACGGTGGTTCCGCTGGCCCGCGCTTCGGCGCCAACCATGCAGAAGGTTTCGGCCTCGCAGCCATGCACGACCGCATCGGCGCTCGCGAGGATCGCCGCGAAGGCGGAGCGATCGCGCTCGGGTTCGAACAGGCGGACGTGAGGATTCCCGGCGATGGCGCTGCGGATCGCGCGTTTCTCGCGGCCCTGGCCGAACAGGACCAGCCCCACGGGCACTTGCGCGCTGGCGGCGGCGACGGCATCGACCACCATCGGCCAGCGCTTTTCGGGCGCCAGCCTGCCCGCCGCCACCAGCAGACGGGCACTGGGATCGAGACCGCACAAGGCCAGCAGCTGTGCCCTCAACTGCGGATCACGCCGCCCGGGCGTGAAGACGCCGGTTTCGACGCCCAGCGGATGAACCCGGACGCCGGACACCCCGCCCTCGCGAAGTCGGCTCGCAAGGTCGTGGTTGGCACAAACGGTCATGTCGAACGCATGGCCAAGGTCGCGCAAGTGATCCCAGTATCGCTCGAACCCGCGATCGATGCGGGAACGCGCAAGGAAAGGCTCGAACCAACGATAGGCGTAAGCGGACAGCGGATCGGCATGCATCACCAGGCTACGGCGCGCATCGCCCCGCCAGCGGGCGACCATGGCCGGGCTGCGCCATGGCGACGACACTTCCACCACATCGGGCTTTTGCGCATCCAGCGCGGCATGCAGGGCGGGCTCGTCGGCGAAGTAGCCGTACTTGCGGTCAAGCGGAAACCGGGGCGAGGGCAGGGTCACGATCGATGCGCCGGGAGCACGCCGGACGACGGCGTGCTCCTCCCCCGGCACGATGACGACGATCTCGTGCCCGAGTTGCGGCCCGATGCGCAGTTTCTGCTCGATATAAGTGCGCACCCCGCCGCCCTGAGGGCTGTAGAACGCGCAGACATCGACGATTTTCAAGGGTCAGCCCTTTCGCTTGAGCGGCGCGACGCCCAGGCCGCTGCGGTAGTTCATCACGATGGAGAGCGGCGTCGGTCCCGCCCCGACGGAGATCGCGACCTTCGCCGCCTTCGGCTTGCTCCAGCCCAATCTGGGGTTGCCCGAAAAGCCGATCCCGTCGACCGTCCATCCGAACTTGCGATTGCCATCCCGGTCGTGCAGCAACGACACCGCATAGATGCCCGGGCCGGGCACGCGGATGCACAAGTGCACCTCACCCGTCTGCGGGACCTGGCCCTCGACCCGGCGGAACACCTTGCCCGCGTTGAGCAGCACATTGTCGTCCGCGAGGAAGTCCTCGTCGTCGGCCGGGTAGACTTCCAGCTTGAGCAGGCCCTGCCGGTCCTTCAGCCCTTCCACATCGACCATCAGCGACGGCCCGTGTTCGTCGGGACGGCACTGCCCTTCCTTTTTGCCCAGGTCAGGCGAAGACCGCAGCCCCGCCCCGCAAAGCAGCAGGCCGGTCATGGCGAGCGTCATGGAAATCAGGGCCGGGCGGATCACCATGCATCGACCGCCCGGCGCAACAGGTCCGCCATCACCAGCCCCAGTCCCAACACGAGGTGCACCAGCAGGATCGCCGAAGCCATCATCGTCATGAGTGCGGCGATGTCGGTCTCGTGGCCGAGCGTGAAGACGGCAAGCCCTGCGAAGACCACGTCCTTGTTGGGGATGAACGGCAGGCGCGAGATCAGCAGACGCATCGTCGCCAGCAGCAACCACCACATCGCCGGGACCGAGGGGAGCACCATGTGCCACAGCACCGCCGACAGGATCGTCGTGATGACGATGCGCCACAGATGCATGATGATGATGTACCGCAGCGCATCCCGGTCCAGCGAGAATATCCGGCGCCGGAACGCCATTGCCAGGATCGACGTCGCCAGAACCACCGACAGCGAAAGCATGACCGCACGGTTCTCGAAACCGATCGTGGACGAACCCAGGAATGGCCACAGCACCACCAGCAGGATGAGCGTGACGCCGTTCCCCGCCATGGCGGACAGGATCGACACGTCCTTGATCGCTCCGAACGGCGCCGCGGTCATGGTGCTGCGCTGACGCGCCCAGGCATAGAAATAGGCCTCGCCCAGATATCCGAGCAGAAGTTCGTTGCACACCAGCTTGCGCAGCAGCGCCGCGAAACCCTCGACGGGGAGTTGCCACAAGCGGCGATAGATGAACCACTCGCTGCCGGGGCCGGCCAGATAGCTGAGCGCGAAGACGATCCAGAACCCCGGATCGCGAGGGACCATCGACAGGATCCTGGCCGTGTCCATGCCGCGCAGTTCGAGGACTACCCCCAGCGCGATCAGGATCGAGAACAGCACCGGCAGCAGCGCGGTACGGCGCTTCCACGAAAGCGTGTCCTGGGCACGAAGCAGGATGTTCGGTCGTTCCGCCATGGAAAGGGAGGGTGGCTGAAGCAAAAGGAATTCCTTGAGAGTGAACAGGATATCCGCAGGAAAGCGCGCGATTACCGCAAAGTCGGGGATGCCATCAGGACCCGCATCCGCCTGGCAGAAGCGATAGCCCGTCGCATCGTCGTCACGTAGGCACCGGCGGCGATCTCGACGGTGAAGCGGTGCGCATACTCGCGCTGCATCGGCCCGGGTCGCGGAAGCTCGTCCGCGTGCGCTATTTCCCGCGCCAGCGCATCGATGTCGCCGACCGGGACCAGTGTTGCCCGCACCCCTCGTCCGGCCAGTTCCTGCATGTTGGAGGAACAGTCGGTGGCGACGATCTGCAGGCCTGCCGCAATCGCCTCCAGGACGACCGCGGGCACGCCCTCGTAATTCGAGGAAAGCAGGAGGCAGTCCGCATCGCGCAAGTAGGGGTCCGGATCTGTCACGTGGCCGCGGAAGCGCACCTTCTCCTCGATCGCCAGACTGCGCACGAGCGCTTCCAATCGGCCCCGTTCCGGCCCATCGCCCACGATGGTGAGTTCGTCCCCGGGCCTGAAGCCGGCCGCGAACGCGCGCAGCATGACTTCGAGGTTCTTCTGGGGCACGAGACGCGAAAGCGCCAGGAAGCGATAGCGATGGCGACTGCGTTGAAGCCGGGGGATCGCGACAAGACGATCGTAACGCGCCTGGGTCAGGGCCGGATCATGGATGGTGGTGACACGATGCCCGCCCACCGACATGCCTTTGACGATCTCGCCGTGCATGGGTTCGGCCAGCGCCACGAAACGGTCCAGGGTCATCCCCTGCACTCGCAGCCACAACTGGTAGATGCGGCGCCGGAAGATCGACTTGTCGCGGCGCACCAGATCGTTGCTCACCTTGCTCACGACAGGCGGGCAACGCTCGCCAAGCAGGAACCGCGCAGCGACGCAGACGATCGCGTAAGTGTTGCCGGGGCAGAAGATCACGTCCACCCGCTCGCGGGACAAGTGCAGGAAGAAGCACCAGATCATCCAGATCGTCTCGAACCGCGCGGTCGGTACGCGGCTCGAGACGATCCGGTAATCGAGGTCCGCGCTGACGCGGCCGCGATCCGGGCCTTCGTCCCTTCCCAGGACGATGGAAACCTGGTGGCCGGTCTGCTGCCAGCGTTCAGCCAGATTGAAGGCCACACGCTCGACCCCACCGGGTTCGAAGCTGTGAATGGGTATTGCGATCCGCAAGGGCTCCGTCATGCCCATGGGACTCCGCGTCCCGGCAGGACCCGCACCACCCGCGATGCGGCGTTGCGGAAATTATTTCAGGAGGTCGGCGTAGCGTCCCGGAACGTGGCGCCGGGAGAAGGCGCGCAAGGTTGCATCGATGCTGGCGATGATCGAGCCCTTGGTCACGTCGCCGGGATGGACCGCCAGCCGCAGGGTGCGCAGCGGCTGCAGTGCAGGGCGCGCCAGAGCTGCAAAGGCGAGCGAGGACGCGGTGCGCATCGTGCTGCGCGAAGCCCAGGTGACCACCGGCCCGCGCGCCAGCGGCTGCTCCTCGTGCCCCGGTCGCCACACCCGCATGTGGTCCTCGGCGAGGGCGAAGCCGCATTCGCCGAGCGCCTGCATCGCGCCCGGGCCGTAGAGCCATGCAGGCGCGATGAAGCCCGCAGCGGGCCTGCCGATGATGTCCTCGACCAGCGCCTTGCCGTCTCGCATGCGACGCAGCGCCTCGGCATGCGAAAGGCCGAGGAATTCGCCCTCGCCCGCCGTCATGTGCCGGGCCTTCAGGCTGGCGGCGGCGCCCTTGTGCTCGGCGGTGTCGCGGTGGAACCAGCCGTGCACGAACATCTCGACCCCGTTGTCCGCCCAGGCGCGCAGTCTGGCCTGGAACGCGCGCGCCTCGGCAAGCGGAGCGCGGCCCCAGTGGTCGGGCACCACCAGCATGGCATACCGCGCCGGGCCGAGCCGCGCCTCGATCAGATCGGCCAGCCGGTCAACCTGGCTTTCGAGGCAGGGCGCGACGTCGTGGATCGAGGCCAGCAGGCGCTTCTCAGAAACTTGCATCGAAACCTATCCTGATCGAGCGCGGACGCATCGGCGTCTGCTGCAGTCCGTCCGCGACGGAGAAGGGATTGCCAAAGGCGAATGTATTCGCACGGGTATTGAGCAGGTTGTCGAGGTCCAGCGCCAAGCCCCATTTGCTGAAGCCCAGTCGCGCGCCCGTCGATACGTCGTAGTAGCGCCCCTGCCCCAGCGCGAAAGGCGCCCGGATCGCGAGCTTGGAATGTCCGACGTAGCGCACTGCGGCATCGAGCGTGACCCGCGCCCATGACAATTCCCGATCGTACTTGGCCGCCACGCGCCAGCCTTCGTCGGCGATGTTGGGCAAGTCACGATCGGTGGCGTCGGCAAAGGCGGCCGCCGGTTTGGACAAGTCGCTGGAATTGAGGAAGCCCGCGGCTTCGAACGACAGATGGTCCTGAGCGCGCCATGCCAACGAAAACGCCACGTTCTTCACACGGCCGGAACCGATGTTGGCGATATAGGGTAGCCCGTCCAGGCCCACGAGATCGGCCTGCACGTCCCGCCACTGCGCCAGCGAGACCGCGAGGCTTCCCGAGAGGCAGGCATCCTTCTCCATCCCGAAACGGATCCCCGCCTCTACGGTGCGGATACGGTCGGCCCCGAAACGCTCGGCGCTCTGCGAGTTGGAGGAACCCGTCACTTGCAGCCCGCCGGGACGATAGCCCTGCTGAAAACGGCCATAGACGAGCAGTCCGGGCCGCGCCGTCCACGAAATCGCGGCAGAGGGAAGGAACCGCTTCTGGGTGCGTACGGGCTCGAAGTCCTCGGAGGCCATCTGCCCGATGAACTGGCTCGTCTGCCGCACGTAGCTCAGTCGCCCGCCCGCGGTCAGCACGAGCGTTTTCGTGATCGGCACCCCGACTTCCCCGAACCCGGCCAGGTCGAGCGTCGTGTTCGACAGGCTGGTGAGCAGGTCCGGTGAGCCGGGCGTGCCCATGCTGCGCACGACCCGGTCGTCGTTGTGCACGACGCCGAACCCGGCCAGCCAGGTCCCCGATCCGCCCCAACTGCCGGACAATCGCGTCTCGTGGGACAGGAGGTGCACCGTGATCTCCTCGGTGAACTCGACCGGCAATGCGGCTCCGCCAGGCGTCGCGTCGAACGTGGAATCGATCGTGTGATCGGCGTAACCGGTGGAGGACACCAACTGCACCGCGCCCCAGTCCCGCCGCACTGTGAGGTCGGCCAGTCGATAGTCGTTGTCGAACGGTTGCGCGATCGCGGACCGGCGGGTCAGGTCCGGCTCGCCCCGCAAGGTGTATTGCCCGTCGCGAGAGGCGATGTCCTGGCTGAGGACCGACAGGTCGACGGTCCACGCCATGTCCGGCTGCCAGCGCAAACCGGAGCGGAAGCCCGTAGTCTTGTTGCGATTGATGTCGCGCAAGCCCCGCTCGACATCGTCGATATAGCCGCCGTCAACGGTTTCGTAGGCAACTGCGCGCAGCGCCAGCTTGCCCCGCGCGAGGACGAGATTGCCGGTCACCGCCCCGTCGCCGCCCGGCGCACCGTCCTGCGTCAGGCGAACGCCTGCGGACACGTCGAAGGTATCGGATTGCAGGTCGGGCGCGTTGGGCACCAGCCGGATGATGCCGCCCAGCGTCCCCGCACCGTAAAGGGTGCCCTGCGGCCCTTCGAGCACTTCGACGCGGGCGATGTCGTAAAGCGCCAGATCGGGATCGGGCGCGCTGTAGATCAGACGCGTTTCGCCCAGGTACTGGCTGATCGTCGCCTGACTGGAACCGTTGAAGCTGCTGTCGGCGATCCCGCGAATGAACACCTTGTTGCGGCCCGGCCCCAGGTTCGTGGAGGAAAGCTGGGGCAGCTTGCCGAGGATGAAGCCGGTGCCCTTGCCACCGGCGCGCGCAAGCTCGGTCCGCTCGGGCTCGACCACCGAGATACTGGCCGGGTAGTCGAGCAGCCCAAGGCGCTGCTTGGTCGCGGTGACGACGATGTCGGGGCCGGAACCCTCCGCAGGCAGGGACAGGCGCGGCGGGCGGGGAGTGCTTTTGCGCGGCGCCGGGACCTGCCTGACGAGCTTCACCGTCCGGGCATCGACGAAGACAAAGCCGTAGCCACTGCCCGCAAGCAGCGCGGCCAGCGCCTGCGCCGTGTCGTAACGCCCCCTGATCCCGCGCGTGCGCAGCGTATCAAGCCGGCTGTCCCCGATGGCGATCGAGATCCCCGCCTGCTCCGACAGGACGATAAGCGCATCCGACAGCCGCCCGGCCGGAACCGAGAACTGCTGCGCGGTGCGCGCCTGCGCCAATGTCGGAGTGGCCAGGGCGACGGCTGCCGCCAGACTTGCGCACGCCCACCCGTTACCGCGTAATCGACCAACCATCGGCAGTTGCCGTCACCTTCAAACCGAGCAGAGTGCCGACGCGCTTTTGGAGGGAGACGTCATCGCCATCAAGCTGAATGACGCCGGAAAACCGACGTTGCGAAATATCCGAACCCAGTTCGACGGCAATGCCTCGCGCACGGGTGATATCCGCCACGACCTCGACCAGCGGCGCATCGTGGTAGACCAGTCGCCCGCGCGTCCAGCCCCCGATCTCCGCCGTCGGCCTGGAACCCTCGACGATGGTGCCGCTACCCGCATCGAGCGTGTCCCCGGCGTTCAGGCGCACATGCGTCATGCCGTCCTCGAAACGCACCGCACCTTCGGCCACCTCGACCCGGAGCGCGTCCTTGCCGCTGCGCACGTTGAACACCGTGCCCACATCGACGATGCGCTGGTCGCCGACCGACAAGGTGAATGGCCGCACGGCGTCATGATGGACCGCGAACTGGGCCTCACCGCCCTTGAGCGTGGCTACCCGGGGATCCGCCTTGTCCAGTACGATCTCGGTCCCGCCGTTGAGGACGATACGCGTACCGTCGGCCAGCGCGAAAGTCCGGGTCTCTCCGGGGGCGGTACGCACCGCGTAATCGCTCGTCAGAAGACCCGAGCCGGCCCAGGTGCCCAGAGCGACGAAGGCGACCGAAGCGGCCATCGCCGGCCAAATCCAGCGGCGTGCCGAGCGCACTGGCGCCATCTCCGGGAATGGTTCGGCTTTAATTACGCCGGGAACTTCGACGGGCGCCTCGCGAGCGATCTCCACCGCCGGCTCCAGCGCCAGGTCGGCATCGCAGACGGCTTCGTAAATGTCATTGTGGCGCGGATCGGCTTCGAGCCAGTCGGCGAAACCGTCCCAGTCCGCGTCCGAACCATCGGTCAGGCGCAGGTGCCAGGCGATCGCTGCCTCGCGCATGGATTGCTCAGCGAGCTGTTGCATCGATGCCTCCTGCATTGTCATGGGCTGCCGGGCCTGCGCCTGTAGCGGGCGCCCCTTCCGGGTCCAGGCGATTGCGGATTTCCAGTACGGCGCCATAGGCACGCTGGAGGTGTTTTTCGACCGCACTCAGGCTGATGCCAAGGTCGCGCGCGATCTCCTTCTGCGACAACCCTTCGATGCGGTACTGCCGGAATACGTGAGCCGTGCGCTCGGGCAGCTTCGCCAGCCGCGCCTCCACGCGGGCTAGGTGATCGCGGGCGAGCACCGTCGCCTCCTGATCGGGAGCAAGGTCCATCATCTCGACGTCTGCCGCGACCACGCCGGAAGGCGCGCCAAGCCAGTCGGCATCGCGGGCCTGCTGGCGCGCTTCGGTACGGCGGCGGGTATGCGCCATGTTGTTGAGCATCTGGTAGAGATAGGCCCTCGGCGAGCGAACCGGTCCAGTCACGCTCGTCTCCACCCGAAGGAACAGGTCCTGCAGCAGGTCGTCGACGTCGGCCTCGCTCACCCGGCGCGCGAGCAGAAACCGCCGCAGTTCGGGGCGCAGCGTCAGACACAACTGGCGCAGTCCGGAATCGACCGGAACTTCATGGCCATCGGATGTCATCGCCCGTCCAGCCTCGGCAAAAGCAGTCTCCCCTCCGGGACGGAGAAAACCCTTACGCGAACGCGGCCCCGGTGTCATCAGCGCGCCCATTCAGAACATCGACGTCAGGGTAAGCCCGGCGTCGCTCGCATGGCGCATTCCTGCCCCGGCACCGACCGCGCGGCGGCCCTCGCGAGCCTCCAGCATCAGCCAGGTGCGCGCGTCGTCGCCCCCGTCGCTCAGGTTCATCCGCAAGGCGGTGCGCACGCCGCGTGCTGCCGCCGGTTCGCCGTTGCCCAGCCGTATCACGTCGAGGTCCATCTGCCGGCCACCCCAGCCGCCCTGCCGGAACCATCCGGTTGAGACGGACCACCTGCCCCGATGATCCCAAGTCAGTTGCGCAGAGGCATAACCCGCCGTCGATTTGGCCGGAAACACGAGCGGCGAAACACTGCGGCGGCTAGCCTTCCCTATGTCGATGGCAAGTCCGACGGTGTCCCCGTGGCCCACGGCATGCCAGGCACGCATCCCTGCCTGATGATTGGTGAAACCATCGCCCGACGCGCAACAATCGACGTCACCGTCGCGCGAGGATCGCAGCGAGAGCCAGTCGAGGCTCCATCCCGCATTTCCGCCGTCGACCACCAGGCTGGCGGCCTTGCCGCGATCCACGACGCCGCGATCTTGCCCGCTCCAGCGCACCTGCTCGGGCAGGAACGAAACCGCGCGGGCACCGTGCATCTTTGCAGCGCGTGTTGCCGCGCCGGCCGGCGCGGCCGCCGCCAGCACGCAAAATAGACTCAAGGTTCCGGTTCCGCGCATCCGCACCGCTTCCCTTCCGTTGCCCCCCCGGCAAACCCGGGACAATGCTGGGACTCCGTCGCCCGCAAGGAACCGCACATTGAATTTCGAAGGTGCGGGTCACGCAGACCCGCGGGGTCTATTGCGTGAACCTGTGGGAGTATCTCGCGTGAAGCGCCTGCGCATGTTGACCGTCGCCACCCTGGCGGGAATCCTCGCCCTGAACTTGTCCCTGCCTTCTCCCGCCGCCGTCTCGCCCGAACCGGTGCATGCCCGTCCCCGCAGCGCCGACACGCTTTCGGTCATGACCTACAACGTGAAGGGAATGCCCTTCCCCGCTGCTTACGGCCGCGCGGACAAACTTGGCGAGATCGGACAGCGGCTCGGATACCTGCGCCGTGTCGGAGTGCAGCCGCACGTCGTCCTGCTTCAGGAAGCCTTTATTCCGGAGGCCAAGGCGATCGCCCGGGCAGCCGGCTATGCCCACGTGGCGCTGGGGCCGCAGATCGCGGACGTCGGGAGCGCACCAGTGGAACTCGCCGGGGGCGCTTCCTGGCTCAAGGGGGAAAGCCTCGGCAAATGGGTGGACAGCGGGCTGGTGATCCTGTCCGACTATCCCATCGTCGATACGCGCAAGATGGCGTTCCCGGCCGACATGTGCGCCGGTTTCGACTGCCTTGCCGCCAAGGGCGTGCTGCTCGCGTGGATCAAGGTGCCGGGGCGCGATGCCCCCGTCGCCATCGCCGATACGCACCTCAACTCGCGCAAGGCGTCCGGTGTCGACGTGGGCCGGGCCAACACGGCCTACGGGCTGCAAGTCGCCGCCGCGCGGACCTTCATCCGTGCCAACGTGCCCACCGACGCCGACATCATCTTCGGCGGTGATTTCAATCTCGGCCATGACCCCCGCCGTATCGCGGACGAGGAAGCCGAAGGCGGCATCGTTCCCGGCGCGCGCGAGGCGACCTCGCTGGCAAACGCGATCGATACCACGGGGATGGCCCCGCGCGACCGCAGCGCAATTCTTTCCCGCGCCAAGGACAAGCAGTACTTTCGCGCGGGAGCCGACGACCGGCTGGCCTTGCGCGATCTGGAAGTGCCGTTCGGGATCGGCAACGGCGGCTCCGAGTTGTCGGATCACCTGGGCTTTATCGCCAGCTACGCGGTCCGCTGATCCTCACTACCGAAAATGGAGCACTGCACGCCGATCGCCTATAACGCAGTGTAGACCAGCTACTTCGGGCAGACCAACTCGCTGAGCCCGAAGCTGCGGTATTGACCGATCACCCCCGGACCCTGATCTCGACCGCGAAGCCATGCCGATCGTCGAGGATCCGGGCGTGGCCGCCATGGGCCAGGGCGATCGCCCGCACCATCGCCAGCCCAAGCCCATGGCCCGGCGTCGAGCGCGCCGCTTCCGCGCGGGCGAAGCGGTCGAACAGGCGAGCCCTGTGCTGCGCCGGAACCCCCGGCCCGTCGTCGGCGACGGTCACCTTCACCCCGCCCTTCACCCGTTCACCGCTGATCGTGACGCCGGTGCCCGCAGGCGTATGCCGCAAGGCGTTGTCGAGCAGGTTCGCAAGGGCCTGATTGAGCAGGCGCCGGTCGCCCTCTACCTGCATCTCCTGCACCAGGACAACGTGCAGCGATCGCCCGCTGTCCTCGAAATCGGGGCGATAGCTCTCCGCCATCCTTTCGAGCAACGTGGAGAGGTCAAGGCGTTCGCGCGGAAGCCGCTCGCTCATGCCCTCGATCTCGGCGATGCGCAGCAGGGCGGAGAAGATCTCCAGCAGTTCGGCTGCCTGCGCGCGGGCGCTTTCGAGCCGCTCCGATCGGGCTTGGTCGTCGCTTTCCTGCGAGGCCTGGTCGAGGCTGGAACACAGCCGGGTCAGGGGCGTGCGCAAGTCGTGCGCGACGTCGCTGGAGACTTGCCGCAGGTTCTCCATCAGCCCCTCGATACGATCCAGCATCGCATTGAGAGTGCCCGCGAGCCGGTCGAATTCACTGCCCGATCCGTCACGCGGGACGCGCCGGGCAAAGTCGCCGCCGATGATCGCCCGCGCGGTCGCGTCGATGCGCTCCAGCCGGTGCTGCGTCAGCCAGCCGATGATTCCGGCGGCGACCGCGCCGACCACCAGCAAGGCCGCAAGGGCCGCCGCGAAAAGGGCAGCAAGCGTGCGGTCGATCTCGTCGAGGCCGGAACGGTCGGCTGCAACCACCAGCATGCCGCCCGCCACTTTCGTCGTCAGCGCCTGCGCAATGCCGGGGTCCGGCTCGCCGGGCTTGCGATAATGCAGGAACTCTTCGAACCCGACTTTCGAAGGCACTTGCGCCTGCAGCTTTCCCGCGACCCGGTTCCCGGCCTCGTCCATAAGCAGGTAGTCGAGGCTGGCAGTGGACCGGGATGCCTCGCGCCGCTCGATGGCGGAGGCGATCGCGGGCAGTCCGTGCCTGTGCGCCTCGGCCAGCAACCCCGCGGTCTCGGCGGAGATGCGGTGGTCGAGCTGTTGCTCCAGCGCCTCGTGCGTGACTTCATACGAGATCGCCCCAATCCCCACGATGGCCAGCGCGAAGACAAGGCCGACGATGGCGACAAGCCCGGTCGTCGTCTTCCACGCCTTGCCCAGCATCATCGCGCCCACGTCACAGCGTCCATGTCATCCGGCCCGCATCATGTAGCCCGAGCCGCGAACGGTCTCGATCGCGTTGTCCGCAAACCCGGCGTTCAGCTTGGAGCGCAACCGGCTCATATGCGTCTCGACGATGTTGGTCTTCGGATCGAAGTCGAAATCCCACACCCGCTCCAGTAGCATCGTGCGCGTCACCACCCGGCGCGGGTTGCGCATCAGCTCGGCCAGCAGGCTGAATTCGCGCGGCTGCAGGGCCACGCGCCTGCCGCCCCGCTCGACCGTGCGGCTATCGAGGTCCAGCACGATGTCGCCGACGCTGAGCCGCCGCGCCTCGATCCGGGCGTGGGTGCGCCGCCCCAGCGCATTGATCCGCGCGCTAAGTTCGGAGAATGCGAAAGGCTTGACGAGGTAGTCGTCCGCGCCCGCCTCCAGCCCGTTCACCCGGTCGGCAATGCTACCGAGCGCGGTAAGCATCAGCACCGGCGTCGCATCGCCGGTCGCCCGCAGCGCCTTGAGCAGCGAGAGCCCGTCGAGACCCGGCAGCATCCGGTCCACGACGACGACGTCGAACCCGCCACCGGCGGCATGGTACAACCCCTCTGTCCCGTCCGAAGCGAGCATGACGGCGTGGCCCGCCTCCTCCAGCCCCTTGGCGATGAAGCGCAGGGTGTCTTGGTCATCTTCGACGATCAGGATTCGCATGAGGCCAGCCTAGCGCGCCTGCGCCCCGCCGCGCCAGCCACCTCCGAGCGCGCGGAACAGTGTTACCTCCGCCTGCGCGAGCGCCATGTCGCTTTGCACCCGGGCGAGCCGGGCGGTGGCGAGGGTGCGCTCCGCATCGACCTGCAGCAATCCTGCAGCATCGCCATAGCGCACACGTGCGGCAGTGCGCCGCGCATAGGCCTGCGCCTGGTTCGCTGCCTCGGCAAGATCGCGGTTGCGGCGCATCTCCGCATCGTAGCTGGCAAGCCCGGTCTCGACTTCGCGCAGCGCCTTGAGCATAGCGACGTCCCAACCGGCCAGCGCCGCCTGTTCGGACGCGCGGGCCTGCGCCATCTTCGCGCGCGCCGGGGCAATGTTGGGGAAAGCCCAGCTGATCAGCGGCGAGGCGACCGCATCGAACCCGCCCGCCAGCAGGCCGAGCGCGCCGCCGAGATTGACTTTGGGATAGAAGTCCGCCCGCGCCACGCCGACGCGGGCGCTGGCGGCGGCCAGCTTGCGCTCTGCCTCGCGCACGTCGGGGCGGCGCAGCAGCAGCGCGGTGCCATCGCCCACGGGCAGTGCACCCTTGAGGCGCGGCGCAGCCTCGCAGGCCAGCGCGAACCCGCGCGCCTCCGCCGGGGGACGCCCCTGCAACGTGACGATGCGGTAGAGCGCGTTCATCCGCTGCGCCTCGAACGGCGCGATAGCCGCGCGCGTCGATGCCGACAGCGCCGCGACCTGCGAGACTTCCAGCGGAGAGACCTCGCCTGCGGCCAGCTGCTCCTTCACCAGCGCCACCGAGCGATCCTGCGCGGCGGCGACCGACTTGGCCTCGGTAATGGCGCGGGAGGCAGCACAGAATTCGACATAGGCCTGCACAGTGTCGGCAACCACCGCCACCCGCACGCCGTCGAGCGCAGCGGCTTGCGCTTCGGCATCCGCACGCGCGGCGAAAGCGCCCGAGCGCAGGCGGCCGAACAGGTCGATGTCCCAGCTTGCCGTCGCGGCGATGTCCCAGTCGCTGGCCGAGACCGAGGCGGCGCTCGGCTGGTTGCTGGGGTTGTCCAGCGTCAGCGCGCTTTCCACCGTGGTCGTCGGCAGGCGCGCGGCCTGGGCCTGCCGCAAGGCCGCGCGGGCGCCGTCGAGGTTGGCGTAGGCCACGCGCAAGTCGGCGTTGGCGGCAAGGCTGGCCATGACGAGCGCATCGAGTTGCGGGTCGTCGTAGAGCCGCCACCAGTCTTCCGGCACCGGCTCTATCGAGGCGACCGGAACCTGCGCGAAAACACCGCCTGCGCTCGGCGGAACCACGGTCTTCGGCGGCGTCCCCGCACCCATGCAGGCCGACAGGGCAAGCGCCAGCAGCGGCGCGGCGAGCGAAATGCGGCGCGTCATGCCAGGACCTCCGAAGCCTGAGCGGGCGGCGTGCGCTTTTCCTCGCCGTAGCGCGCATAGAGCGCGGGCATCAGGAACAGGTTGAGCACGGTGGAGGACAGCAGCCCGCCGAGGATGACGATGGCCATCGGGTGCTCGATCTCGTGCCCCGGGGCATTCCCCGCGACGATCAGCGGCACCAGCGCCAGCCCAGCGCAGGCCGCCGTCATCAGGATGGGCACCAGCCGCTCCTCCGCCCCGCGCAGGACGAGGTCGCGGCCGAACGCCATCCCCTCTTCGCGTTCGAGATGGCGGTAGTGCGAGAGCAGCATGATCCCGTTGCGCGCGGCGATGCCGATCACAGTGACGAAGCCCACCAGCGAGCCGAGCGATAGCACCCCGCCCGTCAGCGCCACCGCAACGACCCCGCCGACCAGCGCGAACGGCAGGCTTACCCCGACCAGCGCGGTGATCCGGCGCGAGCGGAACTCGATCCACACCAACAGCAGCACGCCGATCAGGCACAGCGCCCCGGTGGTCCAGAGCCGCTGGCGCGACTCCTTTAGCGCGGCGTATTCACCCAGCACTTCGGGGTGATAGCCGCTGGCGAAGCGCACCTTGGCGACGGCCGCCTCGACCCCGCGCGCCACCGTGCCGAGGTCCGCACCCGAGACGTTGAGCGTCACGTCGAGGCGGCGCTGGCCGTTCTCACGCTTCACTTCGTTGGGCGCGGGCACCACTTCGACATCGGCGATGTCGGCGAGGCGTACCGGGGCACCGGCCGGCGACTGGATCATCAGATCGCGCAGGGCGTGGATATTGCCGCGCACTGCGGGCTCGCCCCATAGCGCGACGTCGAAGGCGCGCTGGTCGCGGTAAATCTCGCCGACCTTCTGCTGCGCCACCAGCGTCTGCGCCTGACGGCGCACTTCGCCCGCCGTCAGGCCGAACCGCCCCAGATCCTCGGGACGCGGGCGGATGCGCAGCTGGGCGACCAGCACCTGGCTTTCCAGCTTGAGATCCGCCACGCCGGGAATACCCGAAACCGCATCGCGCACGCGCTGCCCGGCGGCGCGCAGTTCCTCCTGCTCGGGGCCGTAGATGCGCACCACCACGGTGGCACCGGCGCCGGTCAGCACTTCCTTGATGCGTTCGCGCAAGTACGTCAGCACATCGCGGAACAGGCCGGGGTAGCCGTCGACCACTTCCTTGATCTTCGCGACCGAGCCGTCGTAGTCGGCCTTTTCGTCGAGGCTGATCCACAGTTCGGTGAAGTTCGGGCCGACGACCTCGTCCGCCTGCTCGGCGCGGCCGATATGCGCGCCAAAATTGCGCACGCCGGGGATGGAACGCAGTTCCTTCGACGCGCGGATGGTTATGCGCTCCATCGCCTCGATCGAGGTGCCGGGCTTCTCGACGAAGTGCATCAAGAAATCGGTTTCGCGAAAGTCGGGCAGGAACTGGTCCTTGAAGGTCATGTAGCCGAGGCCGGAGAGCAGCAGGCCGCCAGCCACCACGCCGATCGCCGCCCTGGGGCGCACCACCGCGCGCGGCAGGACGCGGGCATAGCGGCCCTTGAGCCAGCCGACGAAGCGCGTGTCGCGCTCCTCGGTCAGCGGCGCGCGGGACAGCAGCAGCAGGCACATCGCGGGGGTCACCGTCAGCGCCACCAGCAGCGAGGCACCGATCGCCAGCACGTAGGCGATCGCCAGCGGCTGGAAGAACGTCCCCGCCAGCCCGCCGAGGAAGAAGATCGGCAGGAACACCAGCATCACGATCAGCGAGGCGAAGACCACCGCCGAGCGCACCTCCAGCGAGGCGGCGAGGACCACTTCGAAAGCCGATTTCCGATGCTCCGCCTCGCGGTTGAGGCGCAGGCGGCGGGCGATGTTCTCGACGTCGATGATGGCATCGTCCACCACTTCGCCCAGCGCGATGACAAGGCCCGCGATCACCATGACGTTGATCGTCGCCCCGCTCCACAGCAGCACCAGACCGGCACCGACCAGCGACAGGGGAATCGCCGTCAGGCTGATGACCGCCTGCCGCCAGTCGCGCGTGAACAGGAACAGCACCGCCGCCACCAGCGCGCAGCCGATCAGCAGGGCGCGGGTCAGGTTGTCGATCGAGCGTTCGATGAAGGTGGCCGGGCGGAAGATCGTGGTATCGATCTTCACGTCGGTCAGGCCCGGCTTCAGCTCGGCGATGGCGGCCTCGACCGCGCGGGTCATCTCGAGCGTGTTGGCGGTCGGCTGCTTCTCGACGATCAGCATGATGCCGGGCATGTCGTCGATGATCGCGTTGCCGATCGGCGGCGCATGGCCGTCGATCACGCGGGCGACGTCGGACAGGCGGACCGGCGCGTTGCCGGACTGCCTGACGATCGCCTGACCCAGCTGGGCGGCGTCCTGCACCATGCCCGCCTGTTGCACGGCGATGCGCTGGTTCGGGGTATCGACGAAGCCGCCCCCGCCCACCAGCACCGCATCGCCCGCAGCGGCGCGCACTTCGGCAAGGGTCACGCCCGAGGCGCGCAGGCGGTCGGGATCGACGAGCACCTGCAACTGCCGGTCGCGCTGGCCCCAGACCGCCACGTTGGCGACGCCGGGCACGGCCATCAGCCGGGGGCGGATCGTCCAGCGCACCAGTTCGGACAGCTTCATCTGGTCGAGTTTGGTGGAGGTCAGCCCGATCTTCATCGCGCGGCTGGTCGAGGACAGCGGCGGCATCAGCACCGGCTGTCGGGCCGCCAGCGGGAGGCGCGCCTGCACTTGTGCGATACGCTCGCCGACGATCTGCCTTGCGCGCATGACGTCGGTGCCGCGATCGAACAGGATCTGGACGGACGACAGGCCGAGCACAGATTTGGAGCGCAGCGTCATCAGGTCCGGCACCCCGTTCACCGCCGTCTCGATCGGCACGGTGACGAGGCTTTCGACTTCCTCGGTGGACAGGCCGGGCGCCTCGGTCTGGATCTCGACCATGGGCGGAGCGAACTCGGGGAACACGTCGAGCGGGACATCGCGCCCGGCGCGGATGCCCAGGACCACCAGCAGCGCCGCAAGGGCGAGCACGAGGACGCGCTGGACCAGCGCGAAGCGAACAAGACCGGCCAGCATCAGTGCGCCGCCCCGAACTCGGTGCCGAAGAGTTCCGCGGTGCCGACGGTCACGACCAGCGCCCCGGCCTTGAGCCCGCGCGCGAGCAGCGCCTGGCCGCCGCTTTCCGAGGCGACCTCCACGCGCTGGCGCACGAAAGTATCGGCGCCGGTCTTCCGGTAGACCCATTCGCCGCCGTAGATGTCGCGCACGATGGCCGAGGACGGGACCGAAAGGCCCTGCGTGCGCCCGGCCAGAGGCAGTTCGACCGCGACGCGCTGGCCGACGCGCAAGGCGCGGTCGCCGTTGTTCACGGCATAATAGAGATCGACGGTGCCCGCCACGCTGTCGGCGGAGGGCGGCGCCTGGACCGGGCGTGCACTCCTGCCTTCTCCGTTCCCGCCGAGCGGGTGGATCATGGCCTCGCTCCCGCGCAGCACCGCGCCGACGTCACTGGCGAAGACCGATGCGCGAACCCAGAGCGTCGATTGGGTGCCGAGCGTCGCGACCGCCGGGCCGAGCAGCCTGCGCTGCTGGCGCGCGGCGCCGAGGGCAGCCTGCGCGGCGGCATGGGCGGCAGCGGCCTCGTCACGGGCGCGCACGCTTCCGGCCTCCTCGCGCACGAGGGCCTCGGCGCGGGTCAGGGCAATGCGGGCGAGCCGGGCCTGCGCCTCGGTGCGAGCCACTTCGCCGTCGGCCACCGCCTGCTGCGATCCGACCTGCTGCAGGTTGGTGAGCGAGTTGACGGGCACGCCGCCCGCGCTCGTCGGCGGCACCACGATCTCGCCGGTCACCTGCCGCGTCTGGGCCGCCGAGCCGCCGCCGACCTTCACCGTCTCGATGCCGAGGCGCTGCTGGGCCTTGGGCGTCAGGGTGAGTTTCAGGAGTTCGGCTTCGTTCGCAATCAGCTCCGCATGGGCGGGCGGCGTGGACGGCTTGGATGCCGTTTGACCGCAGGCGGACACGGCGAGCGGCAGGATCAGGAGAACAAGATGGCGCATGCCCAGGGCGCTAGCAGACGCACATTGGGCGATTCTGGAGGCAACCATACAAAATCCCAATGTTCGAAAGAGTCATGATCACGGGCCAATGATCAAGGGCCAATGATCAAGGGCCAATGATCAAGGCTGGTCGCAGCCAGCCCGCATTCTCAATGCAGATGATCCTGCGCACTGTGGGCGCGGGCGCGCTCCTGCTTCGCCACGCACGCTTTCGGCGCGTCGATCCCCCGGGAGATATCCGCGCGACGTTGCGATATTCGAGCCTGCCGCCATATCCGGCAAGACGCTCCGCCCCGCGCGCAAGATGGCGCAGCAGTTGCGGATCAAGCTCCAGCGCAAGGATCGCGCGCTGGCGCTGGAGCAGCGCCAGACAACCGAGCAGCGTCGCCTCGTCATCGCCCAGATAAGGGCAGTCGAGGGCGGAGATGACCATCCCCGCCCCCTTCGCCGCACGCGCAAGCCGGACGAAATCCCGGCAGTCGTCCGACCCGAGGCGTGCCGGTCGGCAGCCCCGGATCAGGTCGATCGCCAGTTTCTCGATCGGCGACAGTTTAGCGACGTGGATCATCGATCCAGACCGATCATGCTGCGGGCTCAGAAGCGCGCGTTGAGACCGATATTGCCACCTTCCAGCAGAACCAGATGGTCTCCTACCGGCCCGTGTCATGCATTCCTGGAAGGTTGGGCAAGGTTTCTGGAATGGCGGGTGTTGAATGGGGACCTGCGATCCCTGGAAGGCTCGCGAATGGCGGCGATATCCCAAATTACGCCAGGATCAGACTGTTTGATCCGCCTTAGGCCGGCACCGGACCGCTAACAGAATTCTCATCTCGTGCTGGCTGTCCTACGATCATTCACAGACTTCCGGGGCCGCCGATCTATTAGGGAGAATACCTAGATCCCGGGCTTGGACAATGACCCGCCTCACACCCTCAGGTGACCATTGCATCCCCCCTCGCGGGGTTGGCTCTCGCAGATCCTTACCCAACCAAGCCGCAATGCCACGCAGCGTCGCGTCGGGTTCGCTCCTAAGCTTGTCGGCAACAAGTAGAGCAACGCGAGTATCACGTGAAAGGCGCGGCGCCGTCTCAAGGATGACAGGATTTGCGTAGCCTGCATCAACAAGCGTCCTGCATGCCTTCACCAGCGTGCGTTCAGAAAACGAGCGCACCGGGGGCTTGAGCGCCTGAATGTGCCGCAACACCAACGCCCAGGGCAACTGCGGCCGCAGGCGCTCAACGAGCGGCAGCCAACCCCGCCGGCCATCGATCAGATCGTGGAGATGCTTTTCCTTCAGGATGTGACGTAAGTCATCGATTGCTGAGGGATCTCGTGCGCGCATTTTCGGATTTCCCGGCTTAGCGCCGCGGGCGACCGCCGCTTTGAGGCCAGCGCGCGTACGCTCGCGAATAAGCGCACGTTCGAACTCTGCAAAAGCACCAAGCATCTGTGTCATCAGCATGCCTTGCGGGCTGCTGGTGTCGATCGGATCCTCGATCGAGCGAAAATACGCCCCCTTCGCACGAAGCCCTTCAACCATTTCCAGCAAATGCGACAACGATCGTGCGAGGCGATCAATCCGCACAACCACAAGGGTGTCCCCCTGCCCTACCGCTGCGAACGCGCTGGCTAGTTTAGGTCGGCTCCGGCTAGCACCGCTGGCCCGGTCCTCAAATATGGTTGCGCAGCCCACGCGCTGAAGCTCCCCGAGCTGCGCGAACGTGTCCTGTTCGTCCGTCGATACGCGGGCGTAGCCAATAAGGGGCATTGGTCACAATCCATCTAACGAGGTCAACCGGTCGGTTGCCCCCGTAAGGTAGACGCCTAAGCTGCCTTTGACCATCACCCCTCAGTAGGACAGGCGTCTACCGCCCCGTTCATTTGAGCCGAGTGTACGGAACTTGAGAGAGGCCCCTGCCCCGGCCGGCCGTAGCCTGCGGATACCGCCAGAAAGTGCCCCTGAAAATGCCGGGACTCTGCCGCGCAGCACATTGGCGTCCGGCGGTATTCTTCCCTGAATCCGGCCGTATTCTTGCGGGGCTGGTAGCGAAAATTCAGCGGTGGCGGGGAGTCCGGTCGTATCCTGAAACCGACAGCTCCTCAGCCGCGCTTGTAGCCCACCTTATAAAGAACGGTCAAATCTGCTTATGTGATAAGTGCAATTATCACATGTTGATTCACCAACCATCCGAGCAGTTGTGCAGTGTTTTGGCATTCACTACACATTCGGCATGGAGCGCTTCCATCCCCTCGCCGCCGACACCGACGCCCCACCCGAAGAGCTGGCGCTCGCGCAAGGCGAATGCGCACTGGCGCTCGGCCGCCTCGACGGGCTCCTCGCCGGCCTCACCGATACCGAAAAGCGGCTGTTCTGCGTAGGACTGCTGCGCGAGGTGCTCCTCTCGGCCTTGGCGCAGGCGGGATTTGCTGACGCCGAACACCAGTTCAACGCCTGGTTCGCCGGGCTCGATCGCGGCCCCCAAGAGACGCCCCTCACCGCCTGCTCCGCCTATGCCGTGGTCCGCGCCCTGCTGGGCGGACTCAGCCATCATCCGTGGGAACCGCTCGCCGACGCCGCACAGACCATCGCTCTGGCCGCGCGCTTCGGGGCTGACCGCCCAATGCAAGCCGAAGATGCGCTGGCGGACGACGCGATCGGCAGGGCGCTCACGCTGATGGAACAGGCCGGCGCGGATGACGAGCCCCCCCTGCCCTTCGCGGGTCTGGCCCGTCTCAACGCCCTGCTGCGGGCCGATCCCCTGTTCGCGCCGCTGGAGCGCGCGGTGCAAATCCGTTCGCTTGGGAACCGCGCGGTGGCGATCGAGCAGGCCGCCCCGCGCACACCGCTCTGGGCGGCCGATGCCTCGCTGGGGCGGCTGCTGACCGCGTGCGGCGCGTGGCAGCTTGACCTTCCCTGTCCCGGCGTGATGACCGCCGAAACGCTTCAGCCGCAGCTCTGGCCGGGCGAACGCGCCCTTGTCTCAGCGCGGACTCTCCACGCGACCACTACCCGGCTTGCAGAGCTGGTCGCGAAAGCGCGAAAGCGCGCGGCGCTGATGCGCGAGCAGCTGGGGCACCTGCGCTCGAGCGCGCGGGCACCGCAGGTGTGGATCCTGCTCGCTGGTTTTGCGCCGCTCGGGCTCGATCAGATGACCTCGGCGTGCGGGATCAGCCGGCGCGGCACCTATGCGATCGGCGACGCCCTTGTGGCGGCGCGCATGGCACGGAGGGAGACGGTCAAGGGGAAGGTCCTGCTGGTCGCCGAAGAACCGCGAAGGGATTGGCAGCCGGCGTCTCTGGACCAGGCTACCGCCCTCCCCCGTGCGGCGCTTGCCGAATTCGACGCGGCGATGACCGATATCGACCAACTGCTGGCGCGCACTTCTGGCCCAGGTTGACCAAGCCGCGCGCGAGAGTTGATGTTTCGGGATTCCCTTTTTGGGCGAATGCGATACAGTTGGACGGAGAAAGGCAAGACCGCCGATGGTCAAATCAACCGATGCTGACACGCTGAGCCGCAAGGATCTGACGGGTCCTGAACCGCGCCGGGTCTGCCGGAGGCATTGGGTTGTGAGTCACGCTGCCATATCGAGGTTGCTTGCGGCAGCATTATATTGATCTTCGGCTTCGGCAGGCGGGATGTTTCCAATGGGCTCGAGCAGCCGACGATGGTTGAACCAGTCGACCCATTCGAGCGTGGCATATTCGACAGCTTCGAAGCTGCGCCACGGCCCACGCCTGTGGATCACCTCGGCTTTGTAGAGGCCGTTGATCGTCTCGGCTAAAGCGTTGTCGTAGCTATCGCCGACACTGCCCACCGATGGCTCGATCCCGGCTTCGGCGAGTCGCTCGGTGTACTTGACGGACACGTACTGCGACCCGCGGTCGCTATGATGGATGAGGCCGCCCCGATGGGCCGGCCGGCGGTCATGAAGCGCCTGCTCCAAGGCATCTAGGACAAAGCTGGCATGCGCCGTACGGCTTGCTCGCCAGCCAACGATCCGCCGCGCATAGGTGTCGATGACGAAGGCGACGTAGACGAACCCCGCCCAGGTCGCGACGTAGGTAAAGTCCGACACCCACAGCATGTTCGGCGCTGGCGCGTAGAACCGGCGGTTGACGTGGTCCAGAGGACACGGCGCCGCTTTGTCGCTGATCGTGGTGCGCACTGGCTTGCCACGGATCACGCCTGCCAAGCCCATCTCACGCATCAGCCGTGCGACCGTACAGCGGGCGACCGGAAAGCCTTCCCTCATCATCTGTCGCCAGACCTTGCGCACGCCGTAGACCGCGAAGTTCTCGGCGAACACGCGCGCGATCTCCGGCTTGAGGGCCACATCCTGCCGAGCCCGCGCCGATAGGCGTGTCGGATCCTGTCGCTGCGCGACGCGCTCGTGGTAAGTGGATGGGGCGATCGGCAGGACGCGGCAGATCGGCTCGACCCCATAGGCATCGCGGTGATCGTCAATGAAGGCGATCATCGCCGGAACGGGCGGTCGAGCTCCGCCTGCGCAAAATATGCCGACGCCTTGCGGAGAATCTCGTTGGCCTGGCGCAGCTCACGGACCTCGCGCTCCAGCGCCTTCACCTTGTCGGCAACCTCGGTCGGGACACCGGCACGCTTGCCGCTATCGACCTCGGCCTTCTTCACCCACTCATGCAGCGTCTGCGGAACGCAGCCGATCTTCTCAGCGATCGACACCACCGCCGCCCAGCGGGACGGATAATCGCGCTCATGATCGGCCACCATCCGCACCGCACGCTCGCGCACCTCGGGTGCAAACTTGTTCGTCGTCTTGCTCATACAGGCTCCACCTTCTCAGGAGTTGGAGCCTCCGGCAAACCCGGCGCGGTTCATCCGGCGCTGCGCACCTTTTTCCGCATTGCCGACGCCTGGGGCCTTAAGGAAGCCGAGCAGATGAAGCTTCTCGGGCTCGACAGCCGCTCGACCTTGCAGACCTGGAAGCGCGGCGCCGTCGCGGCGATTCCCAAGGATGCGCTGGAGCGCATCTCCTATGTCATGGGGATCTACAAGGGGCTGAAGATGCTCCTGCCCCGTACCGCCGATGAATGGGTACGCAAACCCAATGAGGCGCCGCTGTTCGCCGGACGCCCGGCGATCGAGCGGATGGCGTCGGGCAATGTCGCCGATCTCTATGTGGTGCGCCAATATATCGACACACAGCGCAGCGGACAAACGCGTGTGTGTGGCTAGATTCGTCTAGCCCGGAGGCATCAAGGCATCGTCAGGATCAAGGACAGTCAGCGCGGCTCCCTCCCCTTGCATATCCTTCTCATGCCATTGCCACAGCACCAGGTTCCGGCCACCCGGATTCTGGACCGATGGCACCAACGCGCCTTGCGCACCCTCCGCGATCAGTTCGTCCGTCACCGCCCAGCTCGGCGGTGTCTGGCGATCAAGAAACGCCATGGCTTTCCAGTTTGCTTCCAGGGCCTCCCCGACCCGCGTATTGCAAGGCGCCGCCGTACTGGTAGTGAGATCCGCGATAGCCGCAGCGTCGAGATAATAAGGAACAAGCGTTCCGGGTTTCGGCAGTCCTTGATAATATTCCGCCACCGCGGTGACCGCATCTGCAGCCAGGTAAAGCGCCGGAACGCCCTTTCGATTCCAGCGACCGCCATAGAGCCGCGCGCCCTCCCCCGACGTCGGACTAAATTGATGGCGGATCCCGATCATCCGCCAGAGCGGAAGCGACATGGACGCAAGCACATAGGTCATGGCACCGCTCTACCGGCGAGAGAGAGACATGGTCACGGTCAATTTCCATGAACCAAAGTGAACCATGTCAGGAATAGACACCGGCAGCCATGCGATCGAGATCCTCGATCACCATGTCGGCATGCCCATCCTCGACCAATTCTTCGGCCGTCTTGCCAAATCCAGGAAGCGGCTGATGCTTGAACCAGATGATCGCCTTGCCTTCATCACCGGCCAGATCGGCGGCACGCGCGATGATCCGGGCAATTTCCCCAAGCTTGGCCTGCACAGCCGGGCTACCGGGGTGTGTGGTCATGGTGTTGCGATTGAGGTGCGCAAGTCGCGATAGACGCGTCATCGGTAGGCGCAGGCGTTCCGCCATGCGGCGCGGCGCGATCATGTCCCCCTCACGAATATCGTCCAAAAATGCGGCAAGCATGAGTGCACTCCTTGCCTCCTATATGCACCCAAATTCAAATCGCTTCAATGAATCAATCGGCCTGTGCAGATCGCAACGCCTCTGCAGTCGCTCACAGTTTCAGCACGCCGAAGAAAATCAGGCCCAATGCCGATCAAGCAGTATTTTCAGAGCACTCTCCGCCCTAACCGATCGTTTTCTGCTTTCCTGACTTCTTGGGGGATTTGTCTGCTGAGATTGCCCAGCTATTCGGGATCATCATCCATAGTGCGGCTAGGTTGGCGAGACAGGCCTGAAGGACAAAGACCGGGATGTCGGATCGACGGTGAGCAGCGGAGTGAGACCTATTCCTTCCCCTTTCTGTTCTGAAAAATCAAAATCATAAATCCGCCGTAGGCGTAAGCGTTAATGGGTTATATCTTAGAGTTAAAAGGTTACTGAGGCCAACGTGCCAAGCGACTCACGGGAATCTGGCGATTCCCCCCTTGTGGATAAAATCTGATAACACGACGTCTGATCTCCGATAGCACGACAGCCGGATTCTAATAACACGATGATCCCCACCCGATAGCACGATGGCCCCGCCGGGAGGTGTGGATAATCACGAAACGGTGCGTGGCGTGCTGTGTGCGAAGTCGGCAGTTAGCGTTTCGATCCAAAAACCCGCTGTCGACCCCGAACCGGAGAGCGCGCTCGCCGAGAGAAGTAAGGATCGGTCGTGTTATCAGGAATGCGACCTCCGCAAGCGTCGTGTTATTGGGAACACGAATCCGCACCCCTCCCCTCGCGTTAGGTTCTACCGGCGCCGTCTCTCAAGGAGCGGGTGATTACGTTCAGCCATGGCAACCAATCGGCAGACAGGCTCCCAGCAATAAGTGCTGAAAGCCCTAGGTTTCTTTGGCCCTATGGCGTTACAGCTGTCGTGTTTTCGGAAACATGTCGACAGGAGCTAAATGAAGCTGCGTCCTTTCAGATCGCCAAGGTTCATCCGAATCAGGCGATAGCAAAGCGGCTCCCGGCAGATTCCTGAAAACACGATGGTGAGATGAGCGAGAGCAGCGCCGTGCGGACGCCACGACAGCGGTGACTCCCCTTCCCGCGCTGACGGCTTGTTTATCATGCTGTCATTCGGCGCTCGGCTAGATCTCGGTCACGAATCTGCTTAGCGTCTGCGGTCAGCGACTAGGAAGGAAAACGACACTCCATGCAGCAGTGGGGTAGCCATGAAGGCCTAGCGACCGATAACATGCTGCAGGGGGGACGTCGTTTGGTTTCGATGGCCTCAGACGGTCGGTCAAATTCGGGGTATCAGCCGAGTGCGCGCGCTTGGGTACGGACAGCATCGGATTAGTTCACGATGTTGATTTCCGAAGACGGTGCCAGTCAGCAGCTCGGCGCCGCCGCGGAAGTCTAGAAACCTGGCAGGCTGTATTTATTGCGTTCGTGGTGCTTCCGCATGAAACCGAGGAAGCGTTTCGAATAGTTGCGGGGCATCTCATCTGGATTGCTGTTCAGGAAGGCGTCGAACTGCTTAATGAGCACGTCGAGATCCCAGCCTGGGCACTCGGTCTTGATCGTATGATAGGTCTCAGGGTCGAGCACGTCTTGCGCTCGACCGCCACGTCGACGCGGCGTCGCGGCTGCCACCTGGGCATAGATCGGATCATGAGGGTCGGTGCTCGACTGCGGCTCTGTAGATTTGAGCCCGGAGATGGCTCGCTGGACAAGGCTTCGAGCTAGCCGCGCATCGACCATTTCCTCTGCGCCTGTATCGACAGGTGCAGGCATTTGCCGGTTCGGAGCGGCAGGCCTAGGGGCCTTTGCGGCGCGAGCGGAGGAGGGGGGTGTTGCACGCTGCCGAGAGCTTACTTCATGCTGGCCGTCCATAAACCGGCGCATGACCATTTTTAGCTTTGGGCGAGGCGTCTCTCCACCAATCACCTCTAAGCTGATCTCAGGAAGGTTGTTCATCCGAGCGAGTTCCAGAATTTTATTCTTGAAGGAGGGGAGGGAGCTTTCGCTGCCGCTTTTTTGATGCAGGGTGTCGAAGCCAATCGTAAAACCCTCGGCACCGTTACCGCCCGCATGTTTGCGGCTTGCCCGATAGAGCCATTTCCCAAGACCACTTGTGATCTCGAAATAGAGCGGCGAAATCGCAAGAACGTTTCGCTTGTCCATAACGCCATCGAAAAACCACTTCGACAGCGTGATTTCCATGCCGAGCGACCGCTGGGTGCGTTCGTCAACGAGATGTGTGTAGCTGTCGATCCATGAGAATGTAGTCTCGCGCGTTTTCGAGTTTGCCCGGAGATTTGTCTTGATCGTCGTGGCCTGCAGACGATCAAGGGCACTGATCAACCGCTCGTAGGCGCGCCCGCTCACGCCCCAGCAGATGCGCTTGAGAAGATCACCTGGTTGAAGCCGGACGGTCGGCGACAGGTCGTTATCACCACGCTCGCGCAGTTCGTTGAGGTGAGAGGCGAGATAAATCATGATGTCCGCGTCCCAGATGGTCGCCATGCCATATTCAGGATTTGCAGACACATGGACGGTCACAGACCTGTCCGGGCTCACATATTCGATGGGCCTGACCCGCTTCTTCTTCGATAAGCTAAAGAAGGGGCGCTGCATCGTTTCCTGGTAATCCCGCAGCGAGATGTCGCTGAAATCGGGCAGCGTGAAAAACATCTCGAACTGCACTCGACGGCCGCCAACACCCGTCGTCGATAGGGCACTCGTCATACCATTTCCCTAAGCAAAAGCCGCCCGTCCCATGCACGGGACATATTGATTAAACAACTGAAAACAAACATAAAAATGTCGTTTTTCAGAGTAGCAAAAGCAGTTCCCTTGATCGAGGCGTGCGATCGCTTCAATGCGCCGACCTCTTCAGGATTTTCGCTTTCTCGATCAATGGGCGCAGCGCAGCGAGGATGTCATCGGCTGACAACTCGGTAGGATTGATTGTGATGGTTAACCCGCGCGCGCGATCCCGATCGACTTGACCAATGATGGTGCCTCTGGCCTCGATAGCGGCCTTCTGGACGCGCCCGGGGCGTGTCGCCGTTGCCTTGATCAGACGGGCCACCACTTCGGTGCCACTGATCGGCTCCTCATCTCCAGATTGGCGAAAGCTCTGCTCTGCCGCAATGTCCTTGGCAGCCGCTTCCATGCGCTCACGTAAGGCAGGCGTGCGAAGCGGAGGTAGGAGCTTGTCGCCGTAGCTGACCTGAAGATCCATCGGCGAATTGAAAGCACTAACGATCGACTGCGGTATCTCGGTGAGGCCGATGTAGCGCGACAGCATGGACTTGGAGAGCTTTACTCGATCCGCAAGGCGCGCCTGGACACCGTCATAATAGGTCTCGACCGCTGCCTTATAGTTTGCGCCTCGCTCGAGATCTGAGATATCCTCACGCTCCCGATTCTCGATATCCGCCAGACGGAATGCCGCTTCATCATCGAGATCTTCGATGATCGCCACAAGTTCGATATCGGGATAATGGTTCGCGTTCAGCCAAGATATCGCCCAATGGCGCCGCGTGCCGATAACGAGCTCATATTCGAGGTCGGCGTTCTTCGTCCGTCGCACGACGACCGGGATACGGTTACCGTTCTCGGCCTGAATAGAATCGATGAGGCTGCGCACACGGTCTTCGGTGAGCAGCGCGTAGTCACGCGCATTTCCGGGCCAGATCGAGCATTCGGACGGCTTGAGCCGAATTGTCGGCCTCTTCACCATACGAGCAGCTTCGGTGAAACCTTCGAGTCGGCGTGCGGTGAAATTTTTGGTAGGGGCAGGGGCGGCGGACTCGGAAGGTTCGAGCGCCGGATCGGGCGCCGGAGCCGCCAGTGCCTCGCTGATCAAGGACCGCCGGCTCACGCTGCGACACTCGCGACAGTGTCACTGGCGCGCTTTGAAATGCTTTGAGAAGGCCATTGTTCACGGATCTGCTGGAGCACCTCTCCGAACACGGCGTCAAGATTGTCTCGACACCGCTGATAAGTGGCGTGCGCTGCCGACGGTTTACTCTCGTAGATCGAGCGGAACGCCTGCGTCGCGTTTTTGATCTCTTCAGAAGCTAGGATGGGCTGGCTTAGAAGAAAATTCGCATAGGTTGCCTGCATCATCTTCCACATGTCGGCCTCACCAGGCTTGCTGGGCGTGTAGGCCGAGCAGACCACCCGAATAAATCCGTAATCCACTGGCGTCCCGTTCTCCTCGAGGATCTCGATATTATCAGCGATTGTCTCCATGAAATGGATGGTCGATAGATAATCGAGCTGTCGTGCAGGCACAGGGATTAGCAGGCCTGTGGCCGCAGCCATTACATTGAGTCCTAGAAAACCCATGGCAGGGGGTGGGTCGAGAACGATGACATCGAAGTCTTTTATGACACTCTCAATACCGATACGAAGACGCTGGAGGCCCTCTCGAACAGCCTGCCCGCCCTCACGTAGGGTCGCGGTCAAATCCCACTCCGCGTCTTGCAGCCCAAGACTTGAGGGAACGATCTTGATAGTCGGCCAGGCAGTATCTTGGATCGACTGTCGGAAATCATCAAAGGTACTGCGAGGCGACAAGAAGTTTCCAAGTGTCTTCTCTTCGTCGATCAGCGTTTCCGGCTGAATATCGAACATTGTAGTCGTTGATGCCTGGGGATCGCAATCGATCACCAGCACGCTGTAACCATGTAGGGCGAGATAATCGGCAAAATGTTTCGTGATTGTGCTCTTGCCGACGCCGCCTTTGAAGTTCTGGACGGCGACCACGACAGCATCCTCATCCGCCGACTTACCAGGGTTAATGTGCAAGGCTTCTCGGATCAGCGTGAGATCCTCCAAATTGTAGAAGCGGCGGCCATTGCCTAGCTGCTTTGGCTGCGGCAGCCGACCTTCTTTTTCGGCCTTGGCCAGTGCCTCAGGCGTCCGACCGACCAGCTCTGCTGCTGCTGTCGGGCCGAAAGTGATATCGAGCACCTTGCGGTCCTCCGGCTTGAACACCACCGACTTCACACGATCACGCATCATCTCGCACGAGCGAGTCATTGTCCGCAGCGTGTTTACGGTGAATGACATTTCCAGCAAGCCTCCGTAGCGCCGCGAGAATTCGACGCAGTTCGTGTTTAATGGCCCAAAATGCCGGTCAAAGTCAAACCAGCGCACAAATTACCTTTGGAAGCACTATTCTGGCTGTGAAGCAGAGGTGTCGGTCACCAGGTCTGTCTGCAAAAAACACGGCCACTTGCGCAACTATGGACCGCGAGTATCCCCCCGATTGGAGGGATCTGCGGGGAGTCCTTCGGTCGCTATCCTGCGGCCAATCCCATTGGCGCGGAGCAGGATATGATCAACTTCGCCAAGTTCGAGATCATCGGCCGGATCGGCGAAATCGATGCGCGACCGAAAGTCACCCTGCTGTCGGTCTGCGCGAATTACCGCCGCAAGGGTGACGATGACGAATGGCAGGAAGACAGTCACTGGAACCGCGTGAGCGTCTTCAGCGAGGGCCAGCGCAAGCATATCGCCGACCGAGCCCAAGTCGGGGATCTGGTGCGCATTGCCGGGCGGCTCAAGGACAGCTCCTATGAACGCGACGGCGTGACCCATTACACAACCGATCGCATCGTCGAGGAATTCGGTATCCTCGCAGCCAAGGGCATGCCTGGCTGAATTGGCGGGGAGGGGAGGGCGCAACCGGCAGCAGCGCTCCACCACTTTGCAAGGATTAGTTGATGCCCCTAGCTGCTTTCCATCGCGCCAAAGCCATTGTCGAAGCCCTCGGCGGAACGTGGCGCGGGACGCGCGGCGAATGCCGTTGCCCGGCTCATGACGATCATGGTCCCAGCCTGTCAGTGCGCCTGGGCGAACGGGCGATCTTGTTCCACTGCTTTGCTGGCTGCGATACGCGCGACGTTCTGACTGCCCTGCGCCGGCGCAAACTTCACGATGCGGTGCCGCTCACCATGCCGCGCCCGAAGGCGATGGCCGACCATCGTGCTCTCGCGCTTCGGCTATGGAAGGCAAGCCAGCCCATAGTCGGCTCGCCAGCGGCCGATTACCTTGCCGCACGCGGTCTTGCTCCTCCCTATCCGCGTTGTCTGCGCTACAATCCCCGCACCATTGTCGGGGCAGGTGACCAGCGCCGGTTCTTTCCGGCGATGATCGCTGCGGTCGAGAACGATCTGGGCGTCGTGGCCGTCCAGCGGACCTGCCTCGATCTCGCTGACATCTTGCACAAGCCCCTGTCAAAGCCGAAGATTGCCCTTGGCCTGCTTGGCAACGCGGCCATCCGTCTGGCGCCGGCCGGAGAGGAGCTTGGCCTTGCTGAGGGCATCGAGGACGCCCTTTCGGCAATGGCCTGGTTCGGAACGCCAACCTGGGCGCTGGGCGGCGTCGAACGCCTTGGACTCGTCGCCATCCCCGAACGGGTCAAACGCATCATCGTCTATGGTGATCGCGGTGCCGCCGCTGCCGCCATGCTCAAAAAAGCTCGGCCGCATCTCACAGCCAATGGACGCGAACTGGTGCTCCGCCTCCCGGAACGGCACGCGGATTGGAATGATGCTTGGCGTGTCCGCCGGGCCGCCGAGGCGGCCTGAGAGGGGAGGGGGCCTTCAGGCTGATGACCTGGCGCTGATGCCAGGTGTCAGACCCGGAGATACCCCATGGCCACACAACCCCTCGCGGTCACGCTGCCGCTCGATGATCCCGCCCGGACCGCTGCTCAAGGCATAGCCGACCGGCTGTCCGAAGGCCGTTCGGTTGCACGTAACGACCTCCTTGCCGGGATGACCTCCGCCTTCGGTGGCTCGAGCGCGGATGGCCTGTGGTCATTGCGCGACGCCTATGATGTGCTCGAACTCGCGCAGATCCTCCATCTGAAGAACACAACACTCCCGGCAGATGCGAATGTGCGGCTCGCCCAGCTGATCGCCATGACGGCGGCGCTTCCGACGCACAGCGTGCGTAGCGAAACGCAGGTCGCGTTCCAGCAATTCTCGACACCGGCACCGATCGGCTTCCTTGCCGCCAGGGCAGCCGCGATCACGGCACGCGATATCGTGCTCGAGCCCTCGGCCGGGACCGGGCTCTTGGCCGTACACGGTCATTTTGCCGGCGCTCGCCTTCTCCTCAATGAGATCGATGCCTGGCGCGCGCGTTTGCTGCGTCATGCCCTTCCCGAGGGCACATTGAGCACGCATGACGGCGAATTGATCGACGACATGCTCGATCCGCAACTGGTGCCGAGCGTCGTGCTCATCAACCCGCCCTTCTCGCGGAGCCAGGGACGGGGGCGCGACCGCCACGCTGCGCTTCGCCACCTGCGCTCCGCGCTCTTGCGCCTCGCACCAGGCGGGCGCTGCGCCGTCATTCTTCCCGATCGCATCGAGACAGGGGACGCGGATTGGCTGCACGCCACCGCGGGCGCGCATCTCCGGCTGCATCTCGACCTGCCGCCCCATGCTTATGCCAAGCACGGCACCGGGCAAGCGGTTCAGCTCATTCTCCTCGAAAAGGGCGGGGCAGGGGATTGCGTCCCACGCCAGACCTGTACGACGTTCGGCGCTGCGCTCGCGGCCATCGATGCGATGGCGACCCCGTGCGCCCCCACGCCGCAACCGATCTCCCGCCCCAGCGGATTGTTCCGGAGCCTCACGCGGCGGACCCGCCCCGTAAGCTCGCGTGTGGCGGTGACCCTGCCCACGACCCGCGCGGTCGTCTATCACCGTCTCGACGCGCCGGCGCCCGCGGGCGAACCGCAAGGGATTTACCTGCCCTATCGGCCGAGCCGTCTGCTAATTGCCGATGCCCGTGAGCACCCAAGCGCGCTGGTCGAATCGCAGGCAATGGGATCGATTGCCGCACCCCCGGTCGCTTATGAACCCGTGCTGCCGGCCAGGATCTTGGACGACGGCCTGCTCTCGGACGCGCAGCTCGAAACGCTGATCTACGCTGGCGCGGCGTTCGAGCGCGATCTTCCCGGCCGGTTCATATCTAGCGAGGAGGGTCTTTCGCTGTCGCCGGCAGAGGCCGGTAACGCCTATCGGACCGGCTTTTTCCTTGGCGATGGCACGGGCGCCGGCAAGGGGCGGCAGGTGGCGGGCGTCATCCTCGACCAGTGGTTGCGCGGCAACCGCCGCCACCTCTGGATATCCAAGAGCGAGACGCTGATCGAAGACGCTCGCCGCGACTGGTCGGCGCTTGGCGGCTTGCCGCTCGACATCCAGCATCTCAACCAGTGGAAGCTCGGCACCCCGATCGCGCTGGGCGATGGGATCCTCTTCCTGACCTATGCCACCCTGCGCTCCAACCGCGGTGACAGGGGCACGCGGCTGCGCCAGCTGATCGAATGGATGGGTGAGGATTTCAGCGGCGTCATCGTCTTCGACGAGGCGCATGAGATGGCCGGGGTGGCCGGTGGCGAGGGCCGGTTCGGCGCCACGAAAGGGTCGGAACAGGGCATCGCCGGCGTCCGCCTGCAAAATCTCGCTCCGCGCGCCCGGATTCTCTACGCCTCGGCGACGGGCGCCTCGGACGTCAACAACCTCGCTTATGCGACACGCCTCGGATTGTGGGGACCGCAGACGGCCTTCGCCGACCGGCGGGCCTTCGTGGAATCGCTTCGCCGCGGCGGCATCGCAGCGATGGAGTTGATCGCCCGCGACCTCAAGGCGCAGGGCCTCTATGCCGCGCGGGCGCTCAGCTTCGCCGGCGTCGAATATGACATCCTCGAGCATCGGCTCAGCGAAGAACAGATCGCCGTCTACAATGCCTATGCCGATGCCTGGGCGATCATTCACAACAATCTGCAGGCCGCGCTCGCCGCCACGCGCGTCACCGACGGCTTCAGCGGTGCCACCTATAATAGCGGCGCGAAGGCCGCGGCATTGTCGATCTTCGAATCGACCAAGCAACGCTTCTTCGGCCAGATCCTGCTGTCGATGAAGCTGCCGTCGCTGATCCCGGCGATCGCCGCCGATCTCGCGCGCGGCGACTGCGCCGTCGTCCAGCTCGTGTCGACGTCGGAAGCCATGCTCGACCGTGCCCTTGCCGACCTGTCCCCCGAGGAGCGCGCCTGGCTCGACATCGAGCTGTCCCCGCGCGAATTCCTGGTCGACTATCTGACGGCAGCCTTTCCGGTGCGCCAGATGCGCACCTATACCGACGATAGCGGCACGGTGCGCTCGGAACCGATGATCGACGAAGCTGGGCAGCCGGTGCTGTGCCGGGAAGCGATCGCCATGCGCGATCAGCTCCTCGAGCAACTCTGTGCGCTGCCGGTCGTCGGCTCGGCGCTCGATCACATCATAGGGCATTTCGGGACGGAGGCCGTGGCCGAGGTGACGGGTCGCAGCCGGCGGATCATCGTCGATGCCGACGGCCGTCAGCGGATCGAACGGCGCAGCGCGCGCACGAACCTCGCGGAGACCGACATCTTCATGCGCGGCGAAAAGCGCATCCTGATCTTCTCCGACGCCGGCGGCACGGGGCGGAGCTACCACGCCAGCCTCGACGCGCCCAATCAGAGCCGCCGCATCCACTATCTGCTCGAGCCCGGTTGGCGCGCGGACGCGGCGATCCAGGGGCTGGGCCGCACGCACCGCACCCACCAAGCCTGCCCGCCCTTGTTTCGGCCCGTTTCCACCGATTGCCGCGGCGAACGGCGGTTCATCTCGACCATCGCCCGGCGCCTCGACAGCCTGGGCGCGCTGACCCGCGGCCAACGCCAGACCGGCGGGCAGGGACTTTTCGACCCCCGCGACAATCTGGAGTCCGACTTCGCGCGGGAATCGCTCGACCAGTGGTTTCGCCTGCTGTTCCAGGCAAAACTCCAATCGGTCCACTTCGATCAGTTCCAGGCGCTCACCGGTTTGAACCTGGCCGGGGAGGGCGGGGGGCTCACCGAGACCTTGCCCACGATCCAGCGGTGGTTGAACCGCATCCTGGCGCTGCGCATCGACCTGCAGAACGCGATCTTCGACGAATATCTCGGCTTGATCGAAGCACGGGTGGAAAAGGCACGCGAGGCCGGCACCCTCGATCTTGGTGTCGAAACGATCGCGGCCGACCGTATTTCGATCCTCGACCGGACGGTGATCCGGCGCGATCCCGTAAGCGGCGCCGAAACCGAAATTCTGCGTATAGAAACCGAGGAGCGATATCGGCCGCTGACCCTGGAGCGAGCGCATTGGCTTCTGGCCGACCCGGAAGCGCGCCGGTTGTTCAACCCGCGTTCCGGCAAGGCCGCCATTTGCCGGCCGACCTTCTCGCTAACGGACGAAGAGGGACGGACCGTGCGCCGCTATGAGCTGGTGCGTCCAACGCGCACCGAACGGCACCGGCAGGACCTCTTCGCCGAAACCCATTGGACCGACGTGGACCGCGCGAGCTTCGACGAAGCCTGGCAGGCCGAATGCGACGCAATGGCGGCGCAGACGCGCACGCAGATCATCTATCTGGTCACCGGCCTGCTGCTTCCGGTGTGGGGCAAGCTGCCCGACGATCATGTCCAGGTCTGGCGGCTGATGAGCGATGACGGCCAGTCGCTTCTCGGGCGTCTTATTCCGGCGCCGCTGGTGGAGCGGATTGCCAGCGCGTTCGGCATCGCGGCCCATGTCGAGATCGACCTCGGCGCGCGGGTCCAGCACGTCCGCACCTCGGGCGAGATCATGCCAATCGGAGCGCTGCGACTGAAGCGCGCCTTGGTTGCCGGCGATCAACGCCTCGAATTGCTGGACTGGAAGCCCGAGGCGCTGCCGCATCTCAAGGCGGCGGGCTGCTTCACCGAGATCATCCAGCACCGCACTCGGCTGTTCGTTCCCCCGAGCCGCGCCCTCGAGATCCTCGCCAGGATCACGGACTGACCCGCGACCGCGCCAAGCGACCGAAGAGAGGGGAGGGGGCCTTCGGCCGGGTGGGCCTGAGTGGCTCAAGCCGGCCGACGAGGTCGGCGCAACCCTCGAAGGAGACAACCGATGATCCAGTCCGTGAAGGTCAAGAACCTCTCGCTCTCGAAGGACAATGTCCGCAAATCCAATCGCGATGCCGACCTCGACAGCCTCGCCGATAATATCGCCGCGCATGGCCTGTTGCAGAATCTCGTGGTCACGCCGCTCAAAAAGGCAGGACATTTCACCGTCAAGGCGGGTGGCCGCCGCTTGCGGGCGCTCCAGCGCCTGATCGATTCAGGCCGGCTTGCCGGGGACCATGAGGTTCAGGTGCTGGTGCTCGAGGATGATGCCGGATCGGCCGAAGCGAGCCTTGCCGAGAATTTCCACCGCGTCGCGATGAACCCGGCGGATGAGTGCTCGGCCTTCAAGCACTTCCTCGACAAGGGCGCGAGCGCCGAGGATGTGGCGAAACGTTTCGGCGTCACGACCCGCTTCGTTGAGCAGCGGGTACGGCTTGCCGAACTGGCTCCTCTCGTCTTCGCGGCGCTGGCGGCGGGCGAGATCACGCTGGGGGTCGCCCAGGCTTATGCCGTCACGCCCGACGTCGATCGCCAGGCGCGCGTGTTCGAGAGCATGAGCCGGTCCTATTATGGCGACAATCCCGACAATATCCGCCGTGCGCTCCTCAACGGAACGGTCAAGGCGACCGACGCCAAGGCACGGTTCGTCGGCCGCGAGGCCTATGTCGGCGCGGGCGGCCGGATCGAGCGCGACCTGTTCGGTGAAGATGTGGACGAGAGCTGGATCGACGTGGAGCTCATCGAGCAGCTGGCCGCCCAGAAGCTTGAAGCGGCCGCGGAAGCGCTCGCTGCCGAACAGAAGCTGGCGTTCGTGACGCCGGTTCTCGCGACGCATGTGCCCTATGATACGGAGTGCCAGCTCCACGAATATCATCCGCCGCTGCGCGAATTGAGCGGGGACGAGCAGGAGCGCGTCGATAGTCTGTCGGATGAGGGCGACGCGCTCATCCGCGAACTTGAGACCGAACTCGAGGACGGCACGCCCGAGGCCGAGGCGGCTTCGGCGCGTCTCGCCGACATCGAGCGGGAACTCGATACGATCGAGGCGTCGCGCACGATGGTCGATGATGCGATCAAGGACCAGCTGGGCACCTTCATCTATCTGGCGCCCGATGGCAGTCCGCGGGTGCACAGCCGCATGTTCAGCGAGCGCGCCATCCGGCAGGCGGGCGAGGATGCAGAACCCGAAGCACCGTCCGGCAAGGTCGCGGCCTCCCGGCTCAGCGCGACGCTGGTTGACGAACTCGCGACCCAGCGCCGGCAGATCCTGGCAGCCCATGTCGCCTCGGATGCCGGGTTCGCGCTCGATCTCACGATATTCCTGATGGCGCACCGGACGGTGTTCGCCAGCAGCTATGTCCGGGACCACGCGACGCTGCAGGCGGCCGCCGCGAGCTTCCCGATCGTCAGCTTCCGCGATGAAGGCAGCGCGGCGAGCAATGTCCTGACCGAACAGCGCCAGGCGCTCGATGTGAGCTGGGCAGGCGGGAACACGCTGTCGTCGCGTTTCGATGCCTTCCGGCAACTGGATGAACAGGCGCGCGCCGATTGGCTCGCCCATGTCATGGCGCAGACGCTGGAGCCGACACTCAACGTCGACGATGGCGGGCGCCGCAACGGCTTCCACGATCATCTCGGACGGCTGCTCGACATTGATGTCGCGCAATGGTGGCGGCCCGATGCCCAGAACTTTTTCGGGCGGGTGAAGAAGGACGTCATGCTCGAAGCGCTCGACGAGATCGGCGGGCCGGTGCTGCGCGGCCGATACAAGGACGCCAAGAAGGGTGACCTTGCCAATGCCTGCGCTGCGCTCTGTTCGGGGCAGGGCATCGTCGAGGCCGAAGTCCGGGAAAAGGCGCTCTCCTGGCTGCCCGACGAGATGCGGTTCGACGCGATCGAAAAGCCCGAAAGCTTCCGGAGCTATTCCGCTTTCCTCAGCGATGAAGACGACAGCGACGGCGGGGCAGGGGAGATCGCCCCCGATGGCGATGCTGGCGACTTCGAACAGGCCGCCTGAGGCGAACGCCTAACGGCGGGCGGCGCTTTCGTGTCGCCCGCCGCCCTTCATTGGCGGCGCTGAGGCAGCCGCTCTTTCGCGGAGTATCCACCATGACCCAATCATCGGGCCGGCCCTCGCCGGCCGAGACCATCACGCGCGCCATCATCGACCGGCTCGAGGCCGGTGTGCGTCCCTGGGTACGGCCCTGGCGATCATGCGCCGCGCAAGGGCGCCCGCTGCGCGCCAATGGCGAGCCCTATCGCGGCATGAACACCTTTTGGCTATGGCTGGCCGCCGAGCAGTGCGGCTATCGGTCTCGCTACTGGATGACCTATCGGCAAGCACAAAGCCTCGGCGGGCAGGTCCGTGCCGGTGAGCAGTCGCAATTTGCGATCTTCTACAAAGCCTATTCGAAGAAGGTCGATTCATACGAACGTCCGGGTGAGCTCGTCGATGAGCAGCGCCGGGTCATGCGGTCCTATGCGGTCTTCAATGCCGATCAGATCGATACACTGCCGGGCGATTTCTATCCCGAAGCCCTCTCCCTCGTCCCGCCGGGCGACCGCCTCGGTCCGCGGGCGGCGCGCTTCGTCGATCGGCTGCCCGCGCGGCTGCGCAGCGGCGGCGATCGTGCTTATTATGATCTGCGCGCGGACGTCATCACCATGCCGCCGATCGAGCAGTTCGACACGCGCGCCGCCTGGGCAGCCACCATCGCGCATGAGGCCGGCCACTGGACAGGGCATCCAACCCGTCTCGCTCGATCGTTTGGGAAGCGCTTCGGCGATCACGCTTACGCTTTCGAGGAGTTGGTCGCCGAACTGACAGCAGCGCTGGTTGGCGCCGATGTGGGTCTCCCAACCGCCCATCTCGACGATCACGCGGCTTATATCGGATCCTGGCTCGCCATTTTGCGCAAGGATAATCGCGCATTGCTGACGGCGGCTGCGCGAGCGGAGGAAGCCGCCGGATTTCTGCTGCGGGCAACCGATCTCGCTTGCGAGGATGATCTGGACGAGCAGGCGGCTGCTTGATCTCTCCATGTCGCCGATTGCACCATATCCATATATCCGCTATCGTGGATATATGGATAACGAATCTGTCATCGTCGCGTTGGGCGCGCTTGCCCAAGCCACGCGCCTCGACGCCTTCCGCCTTCTGGTGCGTCACGAACCCGAAGGCCTTCCCGCCGGCGAGGTCGCCAAGGCGCTGGATGTCCCGCAGAACACGATGTCGGTGCATTTGGCGACCCTGGCGCGTGCCGGCCTGGTCACATCCGAGCGGCGTAGCCGGATCATCAACTACCGCGCCGATCTCGATGCGCTCCGCTCCGTGATGCTGTTCCTCGTCAAGGACTGCTGTGGTGGCCGGGCCGAGCTCTGCCATCCACTTGCGGATGAACTGCTTGCCTGTCGTGCTGCCTGAAAGGACATCAACATGACGGATCGCCTGTTGAACGTACTGTTTCTTTGCACGGGCAATTCCGCCCGTTCCATCATGGCCGAGGCGATCCTCAGCCGTGAAGGGCTAGGCCGTTTCAAATCGTTCAGCGCCGGCAGCCAGCCCAAGGGCGAGGTCCATCCGTTCACCATTCATCTCTTGGAGAAGCTGAACTACGACGCAAGCCGGTTCCGCTCGAAGAGTTGGGAAGAGTTTTCCGGCCCCGATGCGCCGTCCTTGGATTTCGTGTTTACGGTCTGCGACAATGCCGCCAACGAGCTTTGCCCGGTTTGGCCGGGGCAGCCGCTGATCGCCAATTGGGGGGTGCCCGATCCGGCCGCTATCGAGGACAGCGAAACGGTGCAGCACGCGGCCTTCTTCGATACTTACAGGATGCTGTTCAATCGCATCTCGCTGTTCACCAACCTGCCGTTCGAAGGCCTCGACAAGATGAGTCTACAGAACCGGCTGAACCGGATCGGCAAGGAACAGGGCCGCGCCGACCTCCCAAGCGAAAAGGTGCCGGGTGCATGAGCAATGCCGCAATCGATATCGTCATCTATCACAATCCCGAGTGTGGGACGTCGCGCAACACGCTGGCGATGATCCGCAACGCCGGGATCGAGCCGCATGTGATCGAATATCTCAAGACGCCGCCCAACCGCCCGCGCCTGGTTTCGCTCATCGCCCGCATGGGCATCAGCGCACGCCAGTTGCTCCGCGAGAAGGGCACGCCCTTCGCCGAGCTGGGTCTTGCCGATCCGACGCTCAGCGATGACCAGCTCATTGATGCGATGATCGAGCATCCGATCCTCATCAACCGGCCAATCGTTGTGTCGCCGCTCGGCGTGAAACTCTGCCGTCCATCGGAAGAGGTGCTCGATCTTCTCCCGTCCGCCCAGCGCGGGGCTTTCACCAAGGAAGATGGCGAGCAGGTCATCGACGCCGCCGGCAAGAGGATCGGGGCGTGAACGCGACCGTCGCGGCGCGACCCAAGCCGGCGATCAACAGCTTCGAACGCTATTTGAGCGTCTGGGTGGCGCTCTGCATCGCTGTCGGCATCGCGCTTGGCTATTCGCTGCCGAATCTGTTCGCAGCCATCGCATCGGCCGAGATCGCGCGCGTGAACCTGGTCGTGGCTGTGCTGATCTGGCTGATGATCGTCCCCATGCTGCTCAAGATCGACCTCGGCGCGTTGGGGTCGGTTCGCCAACACTGGAAGGGCGTCGGCGTCACCCTCTTCATCAACTGGGCGGTGAAGCCCTTTTCAATGGCGCTGCTCGGCACGCTGTTCCTGGGATGGCTCTTCCGCCCGTTGCTGCCGCAGGGCGAGATCAACGCCTATATCGCCGGGCTCATCCTGCTCGCCGCGGCCCCCTGCACGGCGATGGTGTTCGTCTGGTCGAACCTGTGCGACGGCGAGCCGACCTATACGCTGAGCCAGGTGGCGCTCAACGACGTGATCATGGTCTTCGCCTTCGCGCCGCTGGTCGGACTGCTGCTCGGGGTCGCCTCGATCACGGTGCCCTGGGCCACGCTGCTCATCTCGGTCCTGCTCTATATCGTCGTGCCCGTCATCGTCGCGCAGGTCATCCGTCGGGCGCTGCTATCGTCAGGCGGGCAACCGGCGCTCGATCGGCTGCTGGCGACGCTCGGGCCGCTGTCGCTGGTTGCGCTGCTGACGACGCTCGTCCTCCTGTTCGGCTTCCAAGGCCCGGCGATCCTGGCTCATCCGCTGGTCATCGCACTGATTGCCATTCCCATCCTCATCCAGGTCTACTTCAATGCGGGCCTGGCTTATTGGCTCAGCCGGCGCTTCGGCGTGGCCTGGTGCGTCGCCGCTCCGGCCGCGCTGATCGGCGCGTCCAATTTCTTCGAGCTTGCGGTTGCAGCCGCCATCAGCCTGTTCGGCCTCAATTCCGGGGCCGCGCTCGCGACTGTCGTGGGCGTTCTGGTCGAGGTGCCGGTAATGCTGTCTGTCGTCAGCATCGTGAAGAAGACGCGGCCCTGGTACGAGCAACGTGTTCCTGCATGATCGCTACACTGCTGGATCCCAGGTCGCTTTCCGACCTGATGGCGGAGCTGAGCGCGGCGGGTCTGCCTGCCAGTGATCTCGCCGAGGCGGGACGCCGCTTCTTTCGGTTCGAGGATGATGTTGGCATTGTCGGTTATGGCGGGATCGAAGGCGACGGCTCCGACCGCCTGCTGCGCTCGCTGGTCGTGAAGGCCGATCGGCGCGGATGCGGATTGGGCGGTGCCATTCTCACTTCGGTCGAATGCGTTGCAGCTGATGAGGGCGCGACTAGCCTGTACCTGCTCACCACGACCGCCGAGCCTTTCTTTCGCCGTCACGGCTATGAAACAGCCGAACGGACCGACGTTCCTGCCGTCATCGCGCGATCGGCCGAGTTCCGATCGCTATGCCCGGCGAGCGCCGCCCTTTTGTATAAATGGATTGCCTGATGTCGCGTCTTCGTATCCTTCCCGAACCCGATCACATGCCCGCGCTGGACCGTGCAATGATCCGGCTCGATCTCGCCGCCGGGCTCGGCGCGCTCGAGCCGAAACCTCGCATCCTCCTCCTCTACGGCTCGCTGCGCGAGCGGTCGTTCAGTCGTTTCGCGGTCGAGGAAGCGGCCCGGCTGCTCATCCTCTTCGGCGCCGAAGTGCGGATCTTCGATCCGGCCGATCTCCCGCTCCCCGACCAGATCAAGGACGATGATCACCCGGCGGTGCATGAGCTTCGCGAGCATGCGCTCTGGTCCGAAGGCATGGTCTGGTGCAGCCCCGAACGGCACGGCCAGATCACCGGCATCATGAAAGCGCAGATCGACCATTTGCCGCTCGAATTCGGCGGCATGCGTCCGACCCAGGGCCGGACCCTGGCCGTCATGCAGGTTTCGGGCGGATCGCAGTCGTTCAACGCGGTCAACACGTTGCGGCTGCTCGGGCGGTGGATGCGCATGTTCACCATCCCCAACCAGTCGAGCATCGCGATGGCGTTCAAGGAGTTCGACGAGGACGGCCGTCTCAGAGCCTCAAGCTATTATGACCGGATCGTCGACGTCATGGAGGAGCTGGTGCGCTTCACGGTGCTGACACGTAGCCATGCCGATCAACTCGTGGACCGCTATTCGGAACGCAAGGCGGCAGCCGCCAAGCGCGACGCGGCCCAAGATCTGGCCTCACGGTCGACGGCCTGACGGCCCGGCGCTTGCGATGCGACGCGCTTTCATGCCGTCCTGTGCGTATCGGGAGATCGGGTTGCGGGTGCCCTTCTTAAGGTCCTCCGCGCCATGAATGCCTGACGCGACAGGGCCTTCGCGCCTTTCGCCAGAGGATGCGGCACATGGGCCACCGCGCTGGCGGCGGCAACCCGAACGCTCCGGCCGTGTTGGCGCGCCGAGGCGCGCCTGCCCGCACCACCCGGACCTTATCGGGTTCCCCTTGGGCGTTGCCCGGCGGTGCCGCCGCCGCTTTTTCGATGGCCCGGAGGGTGCGCATCCGGCGGGAAGGCCGCCGGCCCTGCGACACGGAAAGGCAATCCCTCATGACCAGCTCCCTTTCAGCAGTGCTCCAAGCACTCGAACTCGGCCATCTCGACCTGGCGGGCGACCAACGCTCGATAGAAGCGCCGCCGCCGGCAGAGGCGCTCGAACAGACCGTCAGCGCCATCTGGAGCGATCTCTTCGCGCTCTTCCCCTTCACCGCGCTCGAACGCGACATCGAGGATCTGGGCTGGGGTTTCGTCAATCTCTTCCACCGCGCGGCCGCCAAGAAGCATCAGCTGATCGACCGCCTGACCGACGAGATCCGGCTCCTGCTCGCCGAGCAGGACGGGTCGGAGATCGCGACCGCCGACCTCGAGGACAAGATCGATCTCGCCCGCAAGGTCGAGCAGTCCGCCCAGGCCTATGAGGGGATGCGCGACACCGCGGCGCGCCACTATCTGCACGAGACCGGCCGCTCCTGGGTGCCCGCGACCGGCAACCGCATCTCGCTCGGCACGACCGCTGCGATCGTCGATGGCCGGGCCTATTTGCAGGCGCGGCGCGAGCGGGTGCGCGATGCCAATATGGTCCATGGCACGCCCGTGGTCTTCGCCGGCGGGCGCCTTCGCTTCGCCAGCGACGACGAGGCCAAGCAGTTTGCCGACAATCTGCTGCGGACCCTCAAGGCCGTGCGCGAACGTGTGGGCGACATGTATCTCGTCCATGGCGGCGACATGAAGGGCATCGAGCGTCTTGCAGCATCCTGGGCCGAGCAGAACGGCATCCAGCAGCTGCGGTTCGGCCTTGATCGCAAGCTTGGCGATCGTGCCGGCTTCCGGCGCAACGAGCAGATGCTCTCGGTCAAGCCGCGCTACGTCATCGCCTTCCAGGGCAACGGCGTCACCGAAAGACTGGTGATCGAGGCCAAGGCGCGCGGCATCCATGTCGTCGATCGCCGCGGACCGCTCGGAACGCCGCCGGCGGCGTTATCCCGCGGCTGACCGCCGTGCCGGCCGCTTCGGCGGCCGGCTTTTCTCAATCTCGCGGATTCCGGTGCCGGAGGGGAGGGGGCGGG
>NZ_MSQB01000009.1:123439-191217 GCF_002149965.1 Novosphingobium panipatense
TCCTTGCATTCCGCGCTGTGCATGGCCGCCACTGGAAGGCGAAGCTCCTGTCGTTATGGTCGACGGGCCGCGATGTGGACGAAGCCGATGGCGCTTACTTACGACATCTGCGCAACCAGGCCGGTCCTTCCTGGCTCCGCCAGCTGACGCCGCGCCGCTGGCGCGCGGTCGAAAGATTGGCGGCGCCCGGCGACCCGGTGCTTGCAGCGGTTTTTCTCGATCGTGCGCGCGAATTTCATCGCGGCGCGCAGATTGGCGCGCCTATTGCGCCCGCGCCGGCACTGCACTTGCTCGCGATCTCCTGCGAACTGGGTTTGAAGGCGCATCTTTTGGGTCATGGCTGGACGGACGATGCGCTGGCCCGCGATCTCCGTCATGACCTTGTCCGCGCCCTCGACGAGGCGTGGCAGCTAGGCCTGCCGGCGCCCGGTCGTCCCCTGGCCGATTTCATCAAGAGCCTCGGCCCGGCCTATGCCGTGCATCGGATCGACGCGCTGGTGGCAGGTGGCTATGCCTGCGACATCGGCGCCGTGCTTGGCGAGACCACGCAGCTCCTCGATGCCGTGGCGGCCTGCCTGAGCCCAGCCATGCCAGGCGCCGCCACCTTGCCCACCTCCTCTTCCCCCTCCGCGTGATCGTGCAACGGACGTCGTGTCGAGCCCGCGAGTGGCCATGCGAAGGATCTACAATCCCGTCCTGCGGCTCAAGGGACGGGCAGATAAGGCGCGCGCGTAAGGTCCGCGAGATGCCGGACCGGCGAGCTCAGCAAAGCCGGCAATATCGGCGGTTTCGATGGGTGGGCTCCGGTCATGGCCCAAGCGACGCACCGTCCTTCTCCTCATCTGACCCCTAAGCCGGCCGTCCGACCCATCCAACCCGCGAGCCATCGGGCCGAGTTGCCGTGTGCCACGGCTGCCCGCACCACCCCTTGTCCCGGGGTTCCCCGGCGCTGCGCTGTCGGTGGATTGGCCGTCCTGTCCGCCTTGGCCGGGGATCAGTCGAAGGGACGGTCCCTTGGACCCATATCGAAGGAACCCAAGCCATGCAGAACCTCGTCATCCTCGCCGGCAATGTCGGTGGCACGCCGGAAACCCGCACCACCCAGGGCGGCACCCGCATCACCCATTTCAGCCTCGCCACCTCGCGCCCGAAGCGCGACAGCAACGGCAAGATCCTGCGCGACGACAACAATCGCCGCCTCGAGGACACCGAATGGCACCGGATCACCTGCTTCAACGGCGTCGGCAAGACGGTCGAGCAATATGTCGACAAGGGCATGAAGGTCATGGTCCGGGGCCGTATCCACTACACCCGCTGGACCGACAGCGAGAATATCGAACGCTACGGCGTCGAGATCATCGCCGACGAGGTGACCTTCCTCACCCGCGCCAAGTCGAACGAGAATAGCGGCGGCGGCAACGAGCCCGAGGACGATGAAATCCCGTTCTGAGGTCGGACAGGGCGGCCCGGCGGCATCGCCGCCGGGCCTCTTATCCTGTTCAGGCGCGGCATGGTCCCAAGCGGATCAGCGGGATCGGCATCGCCCCTTGGCATAGCGCTCCCAGCGCAGCACGGTGCCGGTAGCGATCATCGCGCAGCTGAGATCGCCGATGCCGGGCGCGTTGCACCAGGCGCCGGTCCGGTTGCCCTTGGCTTCGCCGGTCGAGACGCAGCGCATGGTGGAGCCAGCCACGCGAATATGCCCGGTGGATGTCTGGCCGCGCGGTCCGCCAAGCAGGCGCACCAACGCATCGCGGGCGGCCGGGCCACTTGCTCTTGGACAGGGCTGGCCGGGGCGGCAGCTGTTGTCGATCTCGCGCGCGGCAATGCCGGCGAGCCGCACATGGGCGCCCTCGCGGCACCAGATCGGGCCATCGCCATCCCAGACGCGCGTCGGTGTGCAGGCGAAAGTCTGACCATTGGGGACCACGGCGGCGGCGAGCAGGAGCGGGAACAGCATCCGGCGGGGCTAACCGACAAGCGGCCGCCTGTCATCCGGACCCCGCTGGATGGGGCGGCAGGCAGGGCAAGGGGCGGGGCGCGACATCGGCGGGGACCTGGCCTCCTGGCCGGCGGGTTCGCCCGCTCTCAATCGGCGCGATCCTTGGTCCACCCGGTGACCTTTTGCGATCAACCCGCAAGGGGTCCGGTCGCTTCGCTACGGCTTTTTGGGCCTCCAGCCAAAAAAGTGATCGCGGCCACCGGCCGGACACATCGGGCGCCTGTCGAGCGGGACGAACCCGCCGGCGCGCAAAGGAGCCTCGACATGTTCACCGACATCGCAATCGCTCGCCGCCACGCTTTCAGCCTCTCGCGCAGCCTCATGATGGTCACCTTCGTCATCGCGATCGGGCAGCATTACGGGGTCATCACCGCCGAAGACGCCGACGGCAGCGTCGCCATCGTCACCGAATTCGATCCCTTTGCCTGACGGCTCGTCCGGGAGCCGCTCGGCTCCCGGTTATTCCCCTCGCTTCGATCGCGGCTTGCGCCGAAGACGGGCAACGGCTCGATGACCTCGCTGCACTCATCGATGAGGGCGGCCCCTTTTCCGTGGAGGGAAAGGGTGTCGCGAGCCTGCTGGCGGAATTTCGGCACCAGAAAGGGCTGCCCACGATGCTCGCCCATGGCCAGGCGAAGCTGACAGTCGAACGGACCAGTCGATGGGCCACCATCTTTCGTGTGATCGCGATCCGGGCACGGTAGGCTGATCGTTCGACGCTCGTGATCGAAGAGAGCGAGGCGGCGGAGAGGCTTCAGCAGCTCCGTAAGGTATCGCAGAAATCGTGCTCTGCTCTTGGCAATCTGCGACGGGCGGTTGCCGTCTGAAAGTCGGATTTCTCTGCATCTATGCGCTGAGAATGGCGGCTCCGGCGCGGCCGGACCGGGCTCTAGGCTTCGCCCTGAGCCTTGTGCCAAGTCTCAGCCCATTCGGGTGACGATCCCTGCCGTGGCTGCTCGCACTTTCAACCCTGCGCGCAAACGATGGCCCGGCCGGTCGCGCCGCGCGCTGGAGGGCAGTTGGCCAGGCCCGCGCGCAGGTGCTCATCGTGCAGCAATATGTGCCAGAGACGGTCATGGCCGCGCGCCGCGAGATAATAGGCCGCGCCGTCGCAGCCGACCATGCGGCATCGGGCCTGCCGGTCGATGAGGCTGGCGCCTGCTCCATGGAGCCCGATCAGGGCATCGACATCCTCGCGCATCAACCCGCCGCAGCGGCGGCATTGCGATCGGACGAGGATCTGGCGCAGCCGCATCGCCTGGAGTGACGTGGTCCAGGCCGGGGCAAGGCGGAAGAGAGTGGCGCTGCTCGTCATGACGGGCAGAGGATAGCGCCGGGCTCTCCGCGGAGCCAGAGGATCAGGACACCGCGATCATCTCTTCGCGATCCCGCCCGCCAAGACCTTCCTCCTGTCGGCTCGCCTGGCCGGCGCGCGCGCCCGCGCAAGCCCGCTCCGCGCGCTTCTCCACTGCCGTTGCGACCCTGCGGGTGCTCGGCCGCGCTCTGCCGCCGGCCCTTGGCACGCCTGTCGGAAGGCCCCGGCGGGCGGGGCCGGACAGATCAGGAGCGTTCTCATGTCCCAATCCTCCCCGAATGCGATGAGCCAGGCCGAGCGGATCGCCCGCGTCGCCGAACTCAATGACGCGCTTCGCCGGTCCATCCATAGCCCGGGCCGCAACCAGATCGTGATGACCGCCGGCGTTGCGGCGCTGATCGGCGAGGTCGCCCTGTTCCGCGGCTTTCGCCGCCGCGCGGAGATCCTCCGGATCGTGCGCGACTATGACAGCTTCACGCCCGACAACGATCCGATCGGCGAGCATGATTTCGGCCGCTTCGAGTTCGAGGATGCGATCCTCTACTGGAAGATCGACTATTACGATCTCGAGCTCGCCTATGGCTCGCCGGATGCCGCGAACCCCGAGGTCACGACGCGCGTGCTCACCATCCTGCTGGCCGACGAATATTGATCCGGCGCAGCCATCCCCCCGACCGGGGGGATGGCCCGCCCAAGTCTGCTTGAGCAGACTATGCGGGCAACGGACGCCGCGTCCGCAAATGCGGGAGGGGAGGGCGCGGGCCTGAGATGCCGCGCGATTGCGCGTGGCCGGCGCCAGTGGCGCCGTTCGCTTGCCCTTCACTGGCTCCAAGGAGACTTATCATGGCCGCATATTTCGCCGCGCATCCCGATCACGCGTTTCTCTTCGCGTTCGGCTGCTTCGCCCTCACCGTCTATCTGTTCCGCTATGTCGGTCCCGGCATTGGCGGTGGCGGCGACTGGTCCTCGCGCGATCATTATGAGCGCAACCTGCGCGATGGTCCGGACGACTATTGCTGAGGTGCCGCGGTCATGAAGACGATCGTCGTCAGCCTGCTCAAGGGCGGGGTCGGCAAGACCTTCCTCGCCACTCATCTCGCCTGGTATCTCGCCGAACCGCCTGAGCGCCGCGTCGCCTTCGTCGATCTCGATCCCCAGGGCAGCTCGACGCGGCGCCTGGGCGCCGAGCGGCAGGGCGGGTTTTCCGCCGACCTGTTCGACCCTGCCGCTACCCTGTGCGCCGACGGGCAGGGCGGGCTGACCGTGCTCGGCGCCGATCCCCGCCTCCAGATGGTCAAGGCGGCGCAGGATGTGCGCGACTTCATCGGGCGCTTCCCGGCGCTCCGCCCGCATTTCGACTATTGCGTCATCGATACCGGTCCCAAGTGGGACGAGCTCACGTTGAGCGCGATGGCGGTCGCCGATGCCGTGATCGCCCCGGTGCAGGTTGCCGAGGATTCGGTCGAATGCGCCAAGATGCTGCTGACCGCGTTGCGCAAAGCCGAGGCCGCGCGCGCCGGCCGCAAGATCGCTTTCCTCGGGCTCCTCCCCTCGATGGTCAATCCGTTCGACCGGCGCGAGATGGAGAATGCGGTGAAGCTCGCGCATGCGGTCGGCGAGAAGCTCATGTTCCCGGCCTTCATCAAGGCGCGGCCGACCTACAAGCATGCCGCGGAAAATCATCGTCCGGTATGGCAGGAGAACGGCAGCGGCGCCAAGGCGGCGGCCGAGGAGATCCGCGCGGTGCTCGCCGAGATCGAGCGGCGCATGACAAGCCTGGAGGTCGCGGCCGCCTGATGGGCAAGTTCGACGAGCGCATCGAGGAGTTCGGACTTCTTGTCGGCGACCATGAACGAGCGCGCCGGGTCGAGGATATCGAGCTTGCGCGCATCCTGCCCGACCCCGGCAATCCCCGGCGCAGCTTCGACGATGACGCGCTCGCCGAGCTGGCCGCCTCGATCGCGTCGCGCGGCGTGCTGCAGCCGATCACGGTTACGCCGCCCGACGCGAACGGCATGCACCGGATACGTCTGGGCGAGCGCCGCTTCCGCGCATCGCAGCTGGCTGGCCTTGCCACGATCCCCGCGATCGTCGTGCCGGTCGGCGAGGGGGTGCAACTGCTGGCCGACCAGATCGTCGAGAACGACCAGCGCGCCGATCTGTCGTCGGTCGAGCTCGCCCATGCGATCGCCCGGATGTTGAAGGGCGGGATGAACCAGGTCGAGATCGCGGCGGCACTCGGCCGATCCAAGCAGTTCGTCTCGCTCTATGCCGCCTATGGCGACATGCCGGCCTATCTCAAGGCGGCCCTGCCGTTTGCGCCCATTCGCCTTCTCTATGATCTGCACCGCACTGCGCGGGACTACCCTGCCGAGGTCGAGGCCTATGTCGCCAGCTGGGGCGACGCCGGCGCAACGCTCGCCGCAGGATCGCGCTTCATCGCCGAACTCAAGCAGACGCACCCGGCGCCGGCCCCTCCGCGGGCGCCTGTGGCACAGCCATTGGCCCCCACCGACCGCGATCCGGTTCGATCGGGCCTCACGGACAAACCCTCCGCGCCGATCCGATCTAGACTACCGGTCTTGGTCGACGGCTTCCCTGCGTGGCTCCCGCTGGCGCCTTTGGTCACGGTGATTTTCGAGGATGGCCACGAGCGTGAAGTCGCTGCCTCGTCGATCGGTCCGATCGGCGAGAGAGGCGAGGCATTGCCAACAACTGACCCGCCTCCTCCGCGTTCGTAGTTTATCTTGCACGATGGTTTGGGCCGTACCCTTCGGGGTGCGGCCCTTTTCGTGTCGATGGGCGGGGGCGGCGCCGAAGGCGCCGCCCCTTGCTGCGGACGATCGATGTTCAAGAGGCGTTCACTGGCCGAAGAGCGATAGTTTGCCCAAGCAGACTATAAGATGAGTTGAGTAAAGGTGAGGGCCGGATAGGCTTGGCGCCGGGGATGTATGACAATAGCGTTGGGGACATGCCCGTCCTCACCTTTCGGCTCGACGATGATGTCGCCCAGCGCTTCGCCGCGCTCGCGGCGGCATCAGGCGGCCGCTCGGCGCTGTTGCGCCGCTTGATCGGTGACGCCTTGGCCATGGAGGCGGGGGAGGGGCATCAGGCGCCGCGCGCCCGCCAGCGCGCAACCTGCCGGGTCGAGGTTCGGCTGATCCCGGAAGAAATCGCCGCGCTCGACCGCGCGGCGGATGTGCTGGGGATGAAGCGTACCGACTGGATCACCACGCTGTTGGCGCGGCGCTTGCGCGCAAACGCGCCCTTGCCGCGCGAGGAGCGAGCGGCCGTCGCGCAGGCGTGGCGCGAGCTCAATCGGATCGGGATCAACCTCAACCAGGCGACCCGCGCGCTCAACGCCTCGGTGATGGTCGAATCCGGCCTCGACGTCGCGCGGGAAGCGGCCAGGGTCGCAAGTTTCCGGTCCGAGATCGTCGATGCGCTTGCCGGTCTCGGGGCCGCGCTCAAGGGCGATCTTCGCTACTGGGACACGGCCGATGCGTGAGGAGGAGGGGGTTCTCCCGCTTCCCAGCCTGATGGAGGCCTGGCGGCCGCCGACAGGCGGCAAGCGGACCCTGCGCGGCGCTTATGTTCGGATCAAACCGGGCGGAAGCGGGGGCGGGGCCGCCCGGCCGATGTCGATGAGCCAGGCCGAGGCGCGCGCCAAGCTCGAGCGGATCGTGCGCAAGGCGCCCGAGGTGATGGTGAAGGTCTCCGGCAAGCAATATGGCGCTCATCATGTCGCCGAGCATTTCGGCTATGTGGCGCGCCACGGGAAGCTCGCCGTCCGATCGAGCGAGGGCGAGATTATCACCGAGCCGGATCGGCTCAAGGCGATCGCTCAGGACTGGGCGATGCTCGACGAGGCCATGAACGAACATGGCCGGGAGCGGCCGACGTCGATGTCGCTGGTGCTCTCGATGCCCGGGGGATCGACCGACGCCGAGACGCTTCATGACGCGGCGCAGGCATTCGCGCGGATCCTGTTCGAGGCGAACCATGCCTATATGCTGGCGCTCCATACCGACACCGATCATCCCCACGTCCATCTGACGGTGGCGACCGAAGGGGCGGACGGAACCCGCTTCAATCCGCGCAAGGCGGATCTCCATCATATGCGTGAGACCTTCGCGCATGAGCTGCGCGCGCGCGGTGTCGCGGCCGAAGCCACCCCCCGGCGCGCGCGCGGCCATGTCCAGAAGCGGGTCCGTTCGTCCGCGCTCCATCTCGATGCCCGGCTTGGGGGCGAGGGGCGCAGGCTCAATCTCGCGCAGCTCAACGAACTGCGGGCGCAAAGCTTCGTGCGTGCGGTCGACCAGGAGCGCCGGGCAGAAGATGTCATGGCGCTTTCGCGCCAGAAGCAGATCCGCGGCGCCTATGCCGAGGCAGCGGTCGCGCTCGCCGGCACCGGGAAACCGGAAGATCGTGCCTTGGGGCAGGAAATCGCCGGCTTTCTGGCGGCGATGCCGCCGGCGGTGTCGCGGCGGCTCGCGCGCGCGCGGGAGATACTGCAATCCGAGCGGCCGCCGCAGGAGCGCCGAAACGAGCCGGAGGGCGTTTCGCCGCCCACAGGTGCGGACGAGGGGCGGCCACCGCTTCACCGGGATCGGGAACGATGATGGCCGGCGCTGCCGGACCTTGCCTGTGTGACCTGGGCATCCTATTTGGATACAATGTCAAAATATCTCGGAAAATAGCTGATTTAGGCGCTGATACGCGCTTCTGGCTTGTTAGAAAAAAGCGTGCTATTATCTAACGGGTAGGAGCACAGTCAATGTCTGCGGTAGCCGATCGGATCATGAAGCGCGTGCGGGGCAAGGGCCGTGGCTGGGTGTTCACGCCCAAGAGCTTCGTCGACTTCGGGACGCGTGGGTCGGTCGACATGGCGCTGTCGCGCCTCGCGACATCCGGCGACATCCGGCGCATCGGCCGGGGTCTTTATGACTATCCGCGCAAGCATGACAAGCTCGGTGCGCTCAGTCCCGATCCCGCCAATGTCGCCAAGGCCCTCTCGACGCAGAGCGGGGACAAGCTCGCGCCGTCGGGCGCGGCGGCGGCGAACAGGCTCGGGCTATCGACCCAGGTTCCCGCCCGGGCCAGCTATGCCACGACCGGGCGGACCCGGGTCAGGCAAGCGGGCGGGCGCAGCCTGACGCTCAAGCACAGCCGCGCACCGGTGATCGACAATGCGCCTGACTCGGTCAACGCGGTCGTGCAGGCGCTCGCGCATCTGGGGAAGGACAATATCGACAGCGACAAGATCCGGCACTTCGCCGCCCGCCTCGATGATCGCGACATGCGGATGCTTGCCCAGGCCAGGGCCGAGATGCCCGGATGGATGGGCGACCTCGTCTTAAAGATCGGCGCCGCCCGTAATGGATGAGTTCGCTCGCAGACCGGCCGAGGCAGATATCAAGAGAGATTAGTAAGTTTACAGAAAAAATATAAACTGCCATAACCTCGCTATGGATGCTCGTAGAAACCCCTTTGCGCCCGGCGCAGGTACACCGCCGCCTGAACTCGCGGGACGCGGTGCATTGCTGGAACGCAACGCCGTAGCTCTTGACCGGATCCGCATGGCGCGAGCAGCCCGACCGAGCATCCTGTACGGTTTGCGAGGGGTAGGAAAAACCGTTCTTCTCGCCACCATGCGGGATGCTGCGGAGCGCGAAGGGATGGCCGTAGTCGCGATAGAAGCTCCTGAAAACCGATCGTTGCCGGGGATATTGGTTCCTGCGTTACGGGCGGCACTGCTGCGTCTCGATCGGTTAAAACAAGCTTCGGCCGGCGTGAAGCGCGCTCTGCAAGCGCTGGCGGGATTCGCGAAGCTCAAGGTCAAATATGATGATCTTGAGGTCGCGCTGGATTTCGAACCCGAGCCGGGCCTTGCGGACAGTGGCGACCTCGAGACCGACCTGGCCGATCTGATTGTCGCCGTGGGAGAGGCCGCCCAGGAACGAAAAACTGCGGTCGTCCTGGTGATCGACGAACTGCAATATGTGCCAGAGGAACAGCTCGCGGCATTGATTAGCGCGCTCCATCGAGCCAGTCAGAGACAGCTACCGGTAACCATGCTGGCAGCTGGTTTGCCTCAGCTTCTGGGGCAAATGGGGCGAGCAAAATCCTATGCAGAGCGTCTGTTTGAATTCATCGCCGTAGGTCCGCTGGATGACGAGGCGGCGCGGGACGCCATCCGTCTGCCAATCGCGCGCGAAAAGGAGTCCATCGAAAATGCGGCTTTGGATGCAATTTTGGCGCAAACCCAGGGGTATCCGTATTTCCTTCAGGAGTGGGGAAAGCATGGGTGGGATGTTGCTGATGCTTCACCGATCACCGCCGCCGATATCGCAGTTGCTACAAAAAGCGCACTGGCCGAACTGGATGCGAGCTTCTTCCGTGTGCGTTTTGACAGGCTGACGCCGGCAGAAAAGCGATATCTCCGCGCAATGGCAAGCTTGGGTCCTGGTCCGCATCGATCAGGCGATGTCGCTGAAGCTATGGGGGTGAAAGTCTCGAGCGTCGCACCGACCCGCAACAGTCTGATTGCAAAGGGTATGCTCTATAGTCCTGCTCATGGGGACACGGCGTTCACAGTGCCGTTATTCGATACCTATATGAAAAGAGTGATGCCTGAAGCTTAGTCTTGGCAGATGATGGCTGCCTGCTTGTGGAGGTGCGGCCATAAGTGATTGTTATACAACGATAAAAATCTGATAATTTGTATTATGTTAAATCAGTGCCAGCATCCACAAGCGAGTGGCCGCTCACGCACAGAAGTCTGGCGTCAAAAGCCGAACGCACCGAAAAGCTGCTGTTCTCAGGCGGGCTGCCGAAACCCGACAGGTTGGCAACCAGCTGGGTTTCGTGCCTGCACAAAGATGGGCTAAATGCGGGACCAATGGAATCGAGCGAGGGAACTTGCATGATCACCGCCAAGCACATCCCTTGGGAGCCGATCGGCACTTTGCCGGAAGACCGGAAAGACGGCCGTCGCTTGCTGCTCTGGGAGGTTGACCTCCCTGTGATCGGGCGATGGGATAGCGACCGCGAAGGCTGGGAAGATCCCGAAAGCATGCATATCCTGGAAGAAGTCACCTATTGGGCCGACATCAACCCACCCGTGTGATATGGGGCAATACTAAGGACTGGGTTAGCTCCCATATGACGGTGGGCGTCTTCTGCCTCTGCATTTACAAATGTCGACAACCGCCAAAATCTCAGTCGTTCGCGCCTGAAATTCAGGCCTGATGGCCGACCTTCGTTATGATCAATCGCAACGTCATAGGCTTCGACTAATTAGATTTCTCGCTACCCATTTGTGTATCCTTTGGTTACACCGGATCCCATGAAGACCAAGGATGCAGGGCTGAGAATCCGGATTGACCGCGAACTCCGCGAGGCGTTTGTGGAGGCGTGTCGCGGCCAAGACAGGCCTGCAGCCCAAGTTCTGCGGGAGTTCATGAGAGAGTACGTAAGCGCCCACGAGCCGCTTTCGAGCAAACATAAGGGGCCTAGGCCGTCGCATGGCAAGGGGACGGCACATGGGCAATGAGGCTGACACCTGCCGCAAGCATGTCGTTCCCAAGCTCCAGGCGGCCGGGTGGGATAACGACCCGCATTCAATTGCGGAACAGCGCAGCATTACGGATGGCCGCGTCATTCCCATGGGCAAGGGCTTTATCCGAAAACCTCCAAAGCGCGTGGACTACCTTCTGCGTCACACGCGCGACTTTCCGATAGCCGTTGTCGAAGCGAAAGCGAGTTACAGAACCGCCTTCGACGCCGTGCAGCAGGCGCGCGAATATGCTGAGATGCTCGGTCTGAAGTTCGCGTATGCGACCAACGGCGCGGACATCATCGAGATCGATTATTTTACTGGGCGTGAAAACCGGATCTCGGCCTATCCTACTCCGGACGAGTTGTGGCAGCGCTATCAGACCGGATCGGGCATCACGGGCATATCGCAGGTCTCCCAGCTTCTTGCGCCCTACAATCACGACGGGGGTAAGGCGCCGCGCTACTATCAGCAGATCGCCATCAACCGTACCATTGAGGCAATCCTAGGCGGCAAGAAACGCGTGCTCCTCACCATGGCGACAGGCACCGGGAAAACCGTCGTTGCGTTCCAGTTATGCTGGAAACTCTGGTCAAGCCGCTGGAACCGGACAGGCGAGCACCGTAAGCCGCGAATTCTCTTCCTTGCCGACCGGAATATTCTGATCGACGATCCCAAGGACAAGACGTTCGCGCCGTTCGGCGATGCGCGCCACAAGATCGCCTCCGGCGAAATCGTCTTCAGCCGCGAGATGTATTTTGCCATCTATCAGGCGCTCGCCGAGGATGAGCGCCGTGAAGGCCTGTTCCGAGATTACCCGTCGGACTTCTTTGACCTTATCATCGTGGACGAATGCCATCGTGGCAGCGCGCGTAATGACAGTTCCTGGCGCGCGATCCTTGAGCATTTCAAGCCGGCCTTTCAGCTGGGCATGACGGCGACGCCGCTGCGCGATGATAACCGCGACACCTATCTCTACTTCGGAAACCCCATTTACGAGTACAGTCTGCGTCAGGGAATCGATGATGGCTTCCTCGCCCCCTATCGTGTGCACCGGGTTGTGACGGCGTGGGATGCCGCCGGGTGGCGCCCCAGCAACGAGGAGCTTGACCGCTACGGCAGATCGATCCCTGACGATGAGTATCAGACCAAGGACTTTGAGCGTGTGGTTGCACTGCGCGCGCGCACCGAGGCTATCGCGCGCCATCTCACGGATTTCCTCAAAAAGACGGATCGCTTCGCTAAAACCATCGTCTTCTGCGTGGATCAGGAGCACGCGGCCGAGATGCGCGAAGCCCTTGTGAACCTCAACTCGGATCTGGTCGCGCAATATCCCGACTACGTGGTCCGTGTGACGGCCGACGAAGGCGCCATCGGACGAGGGCACCTCTCGCGCTTTCAGGACGTTGAAAAGGAAACGCCGGTCATCCTGACCTCATCGCAGTTGCTGACGACGGGAGTTGACGCGCCGACGTGCAAGAATGTCGTGCTGGCCCGCGTCGTCGGATCAATGAGTGAGTTCAAGCAGATCATCGGACGCGGCACCCGGCTGCGCGATGATTACGGCAAGCTGTGGTTCAACATTATCGATTACACCGGGACGGCGACCCGGATGTTCGCTGATCCGGTGTTTGACGGCGATCCGGCGCGCATCACAGAGGAAGAGATCACCGAAGATGGTGAGACGACTTCGGTTACGGAGACGGAATCCCCGCCCGGGGGCGATACTGACGTGCCGGTGGACGGGGAACCTGGCATCATTGAGCCTTCCACAACCGAACCCCGCAAGTTTTACTTCGACGGCGGACATGTTGAAGTGGTGGCACACCTTGTCCATGAGCTTGATCCCAACGGCAAGCAGCTCAGGGTCGTCAAGTACACCGACTATGCCGCCGAAAGCGTCCGGTCGATCGCAACATCAACGGCGGAGCTGCGCTCGCGCTGGGCCGACGCGGACAAGCGCCGTGACATCATTGAGGCGCTCGCCGAGCGCGGGATCGACTTCGGCGAGCTGATCGAACAATCAGGCCAGCCGGACGCTGACCCGTTCGACCTCCTTTGCCATCTTGCCTTTAACGCGCCGTTGCGAACCCGACGGGAGCGCGCGCAGCGCGTGAAGATGGAGCGGAAGGATTTCTTTGAGCGGTTTTCGCCAGAAGCCCGCGAAATTCTTGATGAGCTGCTCGAGAAATACGCGGATCATGGTGATGCGCAATTCGTGTTGCCGGACGTTCTGCGCGTCCCTCCCATTTCCACCCACGGCCAACCCGCGGAAATTATCAGGCTGTTCGGCGGTGCCGATCAGCTCCGCACAGCCGTGAATGACCTTCAGGAATTGCTTTATGGCCACGCGTAAGAAGAAAGCCGGCAAGAACGGCGCGCCGATGACGACGGCGCAGATGCTGGGAAGTCTGCTCAAATCCGCGCGCGATATAATGCGCAAGGACAAGGGGCTTAACGGCGATCTTGACCGGTTGCCCCTGCTCACCTGGATCATGTTTCTCAAGTTCCTCGATGATCTTGAGCAGCAGCGCGAGGACGAGGCGCTCCTCGGAGACAAGAAGTTCAAAGCCGCGATCGAACCGCCATACCGATGGCGGGACTGGGCTGCGCATCCCCAGGGTATCACCGGTGAAGAGCTGCTCGCTTTCATCAACAACGATGAAGCTATCCGACCCGACGGAACGCGGGGGCCGGGCCTATTCGCCTATCTGCGCTCGCTCTCCAGTACAAATGGCGACAATCGCCGTGACGTCATCGCGACCGTCTTTAGAGGCGTCGATAACCGCATGAGAAGCGGCTACCTGCTCCGTGACGTAATCAACAAGATCGGCGCAATACATTTTACATCGTCAGAGGAGTTGCACACGCTGGGCGCGCTCTATGAGTCGATGCTCCGCGAGATGCGCGATGCGGCGGGAGATTCGGGCGAGTTCTACACACCACGCGCCGTCGTCCGCTTCATGATCGATGTCATCGATCCGCGTCTTGGCGAGATCGTCCTCGATCCTGCGAGCGGCACGGGCGGCTTCCTGGTCGAGGCCTACACTCACCTTGAAAAACAGGTGAAGACCGTCGCTGATCGTAATCGCCTGCAATCTGAGACCATCGTGGGCTGCGAGCCAAAATCGCTGCCCTACTTGCTTTGCCAGATGAACTTGCTTCTGCACGGCCTCGACGCGCCGCAGATCGATCCCGGTAACGCGCTCCGCTTCAAGCTCTCCGAGATAGGCGAAAAGGATCGGGTCGATGTGATCCTCACCAATCCGCCCTTCGGCGGCGAGGAGGAAAAAGGGATTCAGGGAAATTTCCCCGACGATCGCAAGACCGCGGAGACGACGCTGCTCTTTCTTCAGCTCATCATGCGCAAGCTGAGGCGCCAGCTTACGATCGCGGGGCGGCCCGCGCGGGCGGCGGTTGTCGTGCCCAATGGCACCCTGTCAGCTCCCGGTGTTGCCACTCGCATCCGGGAAAACCTGCTTGCGGATTTCAGGATCAAGGTAATCGTTCGGCTGCCGCACAACGTCTTTGCGCCTTACACGGACATCAAGTCGAACATCATCATCTTCGAGCGGGGCGAGCCCGCCGACGAGATTTTCTATTGCGAGCCTTCGCTACCCCTTGGCTACACACTCAGCAAGACAAAGCCGCTGCTCTACGAGTGGATGGAGCCGCTCAAGGAGTTGATCGAAACCCGCAAGGAAACGGAAAGCTCGTGGTCGGTCAAACGCTCGGAGCTGGACGCGAACCTCAATCTCGACATCAAGAATCCGCGGCGCCAGCTCGTGTCACTGGAGGATCGCGGCGATCTTTCGGTGCTCGCCGCGCAACTGCGGTCATTCGCGGACGAAGCCGACTCAATCCATGCAGACCTTGACGAGACGCTCAAGCTCTTAAGCGAAGCTCCCCTTGAGTTGATTGGCAAATATACAGCTGATTCCGATGAACGCATTGGCAGTGATTACAGCGACGAACTCACCCTCGTCGGCGTTTCCGCCGAAGAGGGCCTGACGAGTCCTAAGACGGCGATTGGCAAATCGCCCGGACGTTACAAGGTTTTGAGAACCGGTTACCTTGCCTACAACCCCATGCGCATCAACATCGGCTCGATCGGCGTTGTCCGGGATTCATCGCAGGAAGGCATCACCAGTCCCGATTATGTTGTTTTTTACTGCAGTCCCGATCTTCTGCCGGAGTACGTCTATCATTACCTACGCAGCGAGGCTGGAAGGCACGAGATCAACCTCAAAACGAAGGGTTCTGTCCGCTTCAGGCTCTATTACGAGCAGCTCGCGCAGATATCGATCCCCGTGCCCACTGACGTTGCGATTCAGCAGCGTTTTGTGAATGCCTGCAACAGGCTCGAAGGCCTCAGACGCATGGTCTCCTCATCGGAGGGCTCGGTCGGCGACTGCCTCAATGCCGCGACTCGTGCGGCTTTTCTTCCACACAATTCCGACCAGAACCTTCTAGCGCAATTGGCCGAAAGGGAAGCGTCAGATGACGCCGATGTCCACGAGGAGGCAGCGTGACGGGGAGCCGACAGTCGGGAGAACACGCCGCCATTTGCGTGAGCTCGCACGGAGATGGGCGTGCCGGGTGCGCGAGCAGCAGCGGAACAACGTTCCCGGCGCGATGATGCCGATGATCTCGGAAGGATCGAACCCCTTTACCGTATCCGCCCGGCTAGCGCCCGACGAAACCGGCGAGCGTGTTCGGCGCGGGCAGTCCGAAGACCTGGCCAAGCGCCGCCGGCTGGGGCGCGAGCAGGCGCTTCGAGGGCGTGACGAGATAGTTGCCCTCGGCCGTGACATCGATGGTGAGCGTTCCGTCGCGCCGCGTGGTCATAACGCGGCGAAGCGGCTGCCGGAGCGATTCTGCGGGCTTCGACCAGTCGGGGATTCCGATCGCCCGGTTCGCATACCAGCCGAGGGTTTCTTGGGTGCCATATTGCTTGGGACCATCGGAGAAGATGACGAGTTGCGGCCGGCAGAGCCGGAAGAGTTCATCACAGCAGCCATTCTCGCGGCCGTGGTGCGAAGCGACATAGACGTTGACGGTCGGTAGCATCGCGCGGAAGGCAGGGCGTTCAAGCAGCTTACGCCAGCCGGCACGTTCGAGATCCCCGCCGAACAATATGGTGAAACCGCCGAAGCATACGAATACGGCGAGGCTGAGATTGTTGGTGTCGTCGAAGTCGATGCCATAGCAGTTCCAGAAGGCGTGCCACTGCACGCCGCCGAGGTTATGCGACCAGTCGCCGATCATACCGTCCCCGAAATGCTGGAGGATGGCGGTCGCCGCGTTAACGCCATCGCGCATCCCGCACTCGGCCTTCATTGATCGGAGCGCGCCGGCGCTGACCGTTGAATTGCTGACAATTGCACCGAGCGGACAGTTTCGCCATACATAGGGCAGATCCTCGCAATGATCTTCGTCGAGGTTCATTAGCACCAGCGTGTCGATGCGCTTGCCATGATAGGCTACTGATGGAAACCAGGCCCGTTCGACGCTGAGGCCGCAATCAAGCATCAGACGATGACCTTGAGGCCCGGAAATCACCGTGCAGCCGCCGTGGCCCACGTCATGAATATCGATACGCATTATGGCCCCCGATCGCCCTTCAGCATGTTCCGTTCAACTTGGTTGACTCTCTCGGCATTCAAGCCGTCTCACAAGTTCTGTTCCTGTATTGTCCATTGAGTCTTCCGTTCGCGTGATTTGCCGCTGATCTGCACTAGCTGCCCGACAGCACCTGCGCGTAAGCAGTGGCACCGGTAAGCTCGCATTGTGCCAGCAGCCGCTGACCGTAAGCGAGTGAGGCATCCTCGACGAATGGCTTGGTGATATAGAATATCCAGATCAGCGCCACCAATGCCAGCCCTCCGCCGAGCACGACCCCCGTCTCGAGCTTTGGCGATGTCCATCCACCCCACCAGACGAGTGCAACATCGGCAGCGAGCGCGACGGCCAAGATGATGAGCGCGAACGGCTTGAGACCCCTCAGATTTCGCCGGAAACCATAAGCTATGTTCTCTTCGAGCAGCAGCGACTTGCTCGCATTCTGCCGCGTATGTTCGAGCAGCCAGATAACCGCCGACAAATATTGATCATGCGCTTTTGCGGCGTCGCGTCGTTCCTGCTGCACTGTCGGCAGAACAACGCCGTGGCTGGAGAGATAGGCATGGTAACGGGCCTTCGTCGCCGCCGGCAGGGTTGGATCGTCGTAGCTGAGGAGCTTAGCGCTATGCGATCGACCAATCGCCGACTTCCAGCGATCTTCAAGCCGGCGACCACGTTGACGCGCAAGCTGCGCCAACAGAAAGGTCACGCCACAGGTAACAAGCAGCGATGCCAAGGCGCCGAACAGGCTCCAGATCTTCGGATACCAGATCGCGACCAAAACCAACATCGGGAGGATCGTGAACAGCGCCGGCCTCAACCGCGCATTGCGATCATAGCGATCGAAATTAAGCTCCTTCATAATTGCTTCAATCGCCATCGCCATCCCTCCCATTCGCCGCCGCAATTGACAGTATTTCGGCCCCCCCCACGGCTTCGGCCGTCAATGCTGTGTAACCGGTGGGTGTATGAATCAACATCAGCAGCGGACCCAACTGGGCCATTGCCAGTATGGCGCCCGTCGCGACATCGGTTCCGGATGGACCACCCGGTTGCAGATGACTGTGCCAGGTCCCGACAACCTGCAGCGTTCCGCGGCTCGATTGAACCACTGCATCGATCAACGCCTTGAGCCCGCGCGTTCCGAGCACAAATTCGGCCGGAGACCGTGTGCTGTCCTCCGGCGCCGGCAGGACGTCGACAATCTGAAAGCAATTGCCGATCTGCGAATAGCGCCCGATCAAGACACCGCCGGTCTCTACGCTCTGCCAGCGCTTGATGTCCGCCTCGATCGCGGCGTCGACCCGGGGATGAATCCGGATCGCTGGCTGATCAGGGGTTGCTCGCTCCACCACGATCCACGGCGCTATCGCAATCCGTGACCAGTGCTGACTCATTCCGTCATCGCCCAGCCGCCCCAGGCGGACCTCGCCGCACAACGGTAAGGCGTTACGCTGGATCTCGGCGATCGCCATCGCCATGGATGCGGTACATGCCGAAAGTTGTGCGTCTGACAGCTTAAAGGACAGCGTCGAACAACCCTGACCGATCTGGATCGCTTCCGCCTCGGCACTGAAGATGACCTCTGCAAGCTCGTTGTCCTCCCGGATGACGTTGTACGCCTCGGCCATCAGGTCGCTGGCGTTGGGATTTGCGCCCGGCCCTTCGATCCCCAGGAACGCGGCTCTGCCCGCGCCCAGCAGGCAGGCCTCGACGAGGCGCGGCCGGTCAACCCAATCCGTATGCGCATAGGCTTCCCGGACCACCGCCGAACCCGTGGTGTTGACGATCATGGTCGTCCCCGTGGGCGAAAGCGCGGTGCGGCCGTCCGCGTGGAGCGGCAGTGCAAGCGCGTCCACGTCGAGCCGCGTTGGTTCGGGGCCGAGACTGGCCACCATCTCTGCGACGCTGTAAGTCTTCGAAATCATATATAGCGAATGCCGCTCGCCATCGAAGGGCAGCGCGGCATGCCGCGCGAAATTGTGCGGCTCGAGGAGATCACGATCAACCAGGACGCCCGGCGGGCGGCCGGTTCGCGTCAGGTGGAGCGCGAGCTTCGACCCCACGCTGCCGCAACCGATCAACGTCCATGGCAGAATGGGTGCCGCAGGATCGTCCCCCGAGGTACGCCGCAGCACCGCAGCCGATGGGGTATCACGATGGCCCAATAGGCGAACCGCGGTTTGCGGATTGAGGAGGTCGCCGCCCTTGCCGACTTCAACCAGATAGCCGCAGGTCTCGATGATGCTTCCCGTCCCGACCACGGGATAGGGCCGACGCGGCAACAGCAACATCACGACCGGGACAATGATGTCGATCGGCTGCGCGGTGAGGCGCGATGCGACATGGTTGAGCTTCGCATCGAGAAACTCCAGGCACCCATAATCTGCGGCACGCGCCCGCAGATCGGCCAGCGTTGCGACGTCCTCGGGCCGATAGCGATCGGCCACCTGCAGCTGACCGTCAGGTGCCCTGCCAGCCCAGGCCGCAATCGCAAGGCCCATGCCGCTGTCCTCGTTGGGCCTGAAGCCTCGCCGCGCAAATAACCGGGTGTCGTTCGGGCCGAACGGGCGCGGTTCGACCGGAATATGCAGCCGATAATGGCCGATCTCTCCGCGGGTGTAGATGTACGCGCTCATCATATAGGCGGCGCCGCCCTTGCGCTCGACCAAAGCATGCAAGGCTGCTGAATCGACGACCGCGACGTCGTGGATATGGTCGCGCCGGACCGCCTCCCAGCCCGCCGCGGGGTTGTTGAGCTCAAGCGCGGAAGCCTTTTCCAGCCACTCGACCAGCTGATCGATCAACCCGATGAACCCGCGCGTCTGGATCAGTTCGCGCGGACTTCCTGCGACGAGGCAGGGGACCGGCGCCGCACCGGCGCGCGCTGGGTTGAGGTGCGGATGTGACCGATCGAAATCGGCCCGCAGTTCGACGGCCGGCGCCGACAAGGGATAGAGCGATGGGAACTTCAGTATCACCGTTTCGACCACCCTGACCCCGGCAGGGCTCTGGCCGACCGCGCGCCACGTTGCCGGCATCTCGGTGCGAATGTCGATCGCGCAGGCGATCTCGCCGCCTGCACAGGCGTCGATATTTATGCGAACGACCGATGGATGCACGCTGGCCTGGCGCAGCGCGCGGGCGACCGGGATGGGGATCGGCGCCGTGGGCGCTGCGCTCGAAGCGGTCACCCGTGCGCCAGCGCCTCGGAGCCAACCCCGGTCGCATACAGCCCGGCGGCGATCAGGCTGGCGCGCTTGAGCTTGGGGCCGGCCCAATTGGTCTCGATCACCAACGGCTCATCGCCGCTGCCATCTGAAACACAACGAAACTCGCCCCCTACCGGTTTCACCATCGCGACATATTCGCGCTTCGCGCGGATGCACGGCGGATCATTGTCGTCATCCTTGATGGGGCAGGAGCTGGCGATCACGATCGCGCCCGGACGGGCCTGTCCCAACGCGGACCGTGCGTCGGGCGACACCTTCGCCTCCTCTCTTTTCTTGGACCAGCTGTCCCACGACAGGCTATGCCACGAGCAATGGTGCGGCGCGATAAGGATGTCGTAGGCCAGCACGTCGGGAGTCCACTTATGCTTCGCCCACAACCTCTCCCAGATCGCTACCTCGGCGTCGCCGCCGACGAGATAGCGCGCGGCCTGCGGCTGGGTGCCGGACGCGAGCGTCAGCTGTACGATGACGCTCGAATCATTCTTCGATAGCACCTCTTCCTCGGCATCGTCCGCCGGCGGGAGCGGCCCCAAAAGCCGCGCCGAAAAGCTGCTGTCATAGACGCCGTCGATCGTCGAGAAGGTCTCGTCGACGTTGATCAGGATCGCACCAAGAGCATCCGTCTTGCCGTCGATATCCTCGCCCAGGATCTTTATCCGGTCGCCAGCATTCGCGAACCCCCAGTGCTTGAAATAGGCGACCCGGCGCCGTGCTTCCGTCGCCCACGCGGCGGCGTCATCGCACAGCACATGCGACTTGCGGTTCGCGCGGCGAAAGATGATCGGCGAGGACCACATTTCGCGGATGAGTATCTTGTCGTTGGATTTCGACCAGCTTTCTGGCGTCCCGAGGTGGAAATGGTTGCGCAGACCGGTGACGTGGTCGGCATCGGGATGTGTCAGCAGGAAGGCGTCGACATAGAGGCGACCGGCCGCATCTGTCTTGAGCCTGCTGCGCAGCTGCGCCGCGACATCGGCCGCCTCGCCATCGGGATCATCCGCATCGGCGCGGATGCGTATGTCGATCAGGATCGTGCGTCCGCTTTCCAGTTCGACGAGGGTCATGTCGCCGTTGCCGACTCGGAAGTGGGTGGTGGTTGCCGCCATTTCTATATTCCCTTTCAATCGCTTGCGCTTCGGCGGCGCCCCGTCTCCCTGCCGCGGGAGCGTCGTCTCAACATTATATATACCTAATGTTAACCAGAAAATCTAGCATGATGGATTGCGCTGGACCCTGATGGCCTTAAGTTATACATTAAGTGCTCCGAGGTGACGATTGGATGCGGAAGAGCGCATTGCTGGTGAACTATATGAGGTCCGGTTGTCTGGCCGCCGCTGGCGTATCGCCATGCGGAAATCCGACTGGGACCATCTCAACACCGCCATTCCGGCCGATGCCCATTTTCGCTTGCGCAGCGCTCTCGACCATTTTTGCGCACATGGCGGCGACAATCTGCCCGAGCAGCTTTTTCACCCCGTCCCCGGCGCGCAATCCGCGAGGCTGGAGGAGTTTGTCGCGTTCGGCGTCCATGTGATCGGTCGACGCGCCACCGAAGATCCAATCCGAACATTCTTTGTAACGGAAGTGCGCTCGTCGGCCAGCGAACCCGCGCCGGCGGCAACGCCGCAGGCGGTTCAGGGCGACCTGCCGTTCCATCACACCCATTCGAGAGGAGCAGAACGATGAAATCAGACAAGGCAAACAGCATTAGCCAATGCGATGCCGATGCTTATGCCGCGAAAGCGGCGGAGGCCGCGTTCATCCTACTTGCGCAGACCGAGATGCAAAAGATCATGAACCGCAAGGGCCTGCGCTATCGCGACCTGTCGCGGCGGATGGGGGTCACCGAAGCCCGCATCAGCCAGATGTTCGGAGACACGGCCACCAACCTGACGATCAAGACAGTCGCCCGCGTGTTCCATCACCTGGGCGAGACAGCCTATTTGACGACACTCGAGGAGTTTGAACGGCAGCTCGCAGAAGCGCGGGGCGCGCACACCGACGACAATGCGCACCGGTGGACGGTTGTCGGGCTCGAGTCGGATAAATTCCAGATGGCGGGCGACGTCGCGCTCGCCGATGCGCCAACGGCCGCCGACGTATCAGCATCGAACCGTTCTTTCGAGCGCTGGCTGCGCGCGGAAGCAGCGCTACCCCGGCGCACCGCCGCCGCGGCCGCTTGAGGAGCGCGACTTGGCTCAAGATCCTCACGCAGCCGATGCCACCGTCTACAATAATCTGGTTTCGCGCGCGCATCTCCGGACGATCCGACTGACCACCAGCAAGTTCGAACTTAAGCCCGAGGCCCTCGGGCTCGATCCTGATGGCTGGCGCAACGGAATCAGCGCTGCCTTGGCGCAAAGCTTCCTCGAAGCGGAGTCGGGATCACTTTACGGCATATTTGTGTTCGACGTAGTCTGCCGTCAGGGGCGAAAGCGCGTGCTCGGCATTAATGCGACCTATCTGACCAACTACCGAGTAGAAGGAGATTGCGACGATAAGACGTGCGAGCTCTTTCTCGAGCGTGTCGGGAAGATCGCCACCTATCCCTATTTCCGGACGCTTGTCGCGACCCTGACCTCGCAGGCCGGGCTGCTCATGCAGCCCTTGCCAATCATGGGAGTTGCGCCGCGAAGCATTGAGGGCGCAAGCATCATGGATGACATACGAACGCGAAAACCCGCCTTACCGAAAAGTTGAGCCAGCTCACGGACAGCCGTATCGTCGAGCCACACGCCTAGAAGACGAGTATCACCGTTTGTTCGCAATTGCTGAAGACGTGCTGCTCGTACGTGAGCGCGAAGCTGCTGCAGGGCCTGCTACGGGCTCTACAGCACCTTACCGAAACCAACCTCCTAATTCCCAAAGGTCCCAAAGGTCCAACAAGACCGACGAACGCGGCAAACGCCGAAATGCTTGACGGAGCGTTTGTCAGCTACTGAATATGGCTTGGAACGAGGCGAAGGCGCCTATCGGGTGCGAGACCGCTGGATAGGTGGGTGAACCTTCGACGATTCCTGTCGGGTGGACACGATGTCAATGGGCTTTCGGTCACGCATTTCCCTGACCATGGCAGGGCGAATTTGATCACCTCGGTCGACGTGGTTTTGCAGTTTCGTGGTCGCGACCTTCATAACACGCGAGATCGCTTCGGGATTGTCGAACAATGCGGTTCGCACGACCGCCTCGATGATCCGCAGCTGACTTTGCGCGGCTCGCTCGTTTCTGTCTCCGGACGCCGCAGGTCGGGATCGCGCCGGTCGCTCGCGAGCCTGTGACTGATCTCGGCCGGACTCCAGGCTGATTGATGGAACAGCAGCCGGCGCGATACTGTTGCGGCTCTTGTCTCGCCGAAGTCGATCCAATTCTTGTAGATCGCGTTCGTTCGGCCGATATCCTCGTACTTCCAAGCCTTGGCGACTGGCCTCGAGCCACGCTGCCCGGCGAAAGGCTTCGCTGCCAGTGACATGAACATTTGACCACCCGCGATGCCGGGCGATGGCGACGAGATCACGCACGACCTCCTCACTCTCGCTCGAGGTGACAAGACGCCGTCCTTGGTCCCGAAATGCAGGCTCCTTCGCCTGGGCCGTCGTGAAGTAGGCCGGTTCGCCCGACCATTTGCCGGTCGACGAAAAGTAGCGCTTTTGCAGGGGCTCCGGTATGTCGCCGGCAGAAATTGATCGGGGCTGAACCCCCGCCCGCTCCTTGCCTTTGTCAGAGGTGCCGGGATCCTTGGGAATGTCGTCACGCGTGTCTTTCCCAGAACGCGGTACGGACTGACCTTCACCAATCGAAATGGCATTGGCGCGCTTCCTGGCGCCCCGCGAATTCTCGGGCTTCTCAGCGGACATGAGCTGTCCTTTCCTGGATAATGGATGTGGATGGCTGCCCGACCGGTGGCAAAAGTGCCCGCTCGACCATCGCCGACACGAAGGCGATCGCGGCGGCCTCGTCGCCCGGGGGCGGCAGTTCGGCCAGGTCGCCCAGAACCAGCATGTCATCCGTGATTTCGGCCGCACCTGCCAGCTCGGCGTCGGTCATTTCCCGCATCACAATTTCCTCCTGTATGGTCCCGCCCGAGCTTGTCGCCGGCTGCTGTGAGACCCCGCTCAGACCGGGTGTGCCAGCGCCCTGCCGCGCAGGTGGGGAAAGCATTGCCGCGATTGGACGGGCGGACGGCACAGGCGGAGCAACCACCCGCCGCGTGAAGCGCGGCATCCGGTAATAGGCGATCTTGCGCCCTCGAATTGGGGGGATGCCGGCGCGAAGGAGCAGGAGCTCGTTCTTCGGCAGCTGCATGAGCTCTTGCGGCAGTAGGAGCGCGCGGCGCTGATCAGATTCCGAGATGCTCCGGTTCGCCAGTAGCCCGTGGATGGTACGGCTGCGGGATTTCACGTTCATCGTGAAAAAGCCGAGCCGTTCGGAAAGTTCGTTCGCGACCTTTAGCTCCTTGGGCGTGAAGACAACCTCAAGGCCGCAATTGGCGATAATCTCGTCGGTGACATCGGGACCGTAGATTGCGCGAAGCTGGGATCGGCTCTGAATGACCGGAACCAGGCGCAGGCCATAGCCGGCGACGTAGGAGAAGCCGCTCGCAATCACCGAGGCTTTTCCGAGCCTGGCGAACTCGTCGAGCAGGACCAGGACCGGGACATTGCTCGCGTCCTCAGGAAGGTCGCGGGTGTTGAGATCCACGAGTTGCTGCAGGAACAGACTGTAGATCGGCGCGATGCGGTCGATATTGTCAGGCGACACGCCAAGGTAAATCGACATGCGCCGACGCCGCACCTCGCGCAGGTCGAAGTCGCTCTCCGAGGTGGCGGTATCGACCATGGGGTTGAGCCAGAGATTGAGCCGTGCGGTGATGGTCTGCTTGATCCCGGAAAAGGTGTTGTCCGAGGCCGAGGTGAAATCCTGGATCGCGGACACGCAAGCTTGGCTGAGGCGCTGGCCCACCCTGCGGGCTTCCTGAAGCGCTGCGGGAAGATCGCTCTTGGGATCGCCAGTCGTGAGGCGGCGGTATATCTCGCCGATGGTGAAGGGCAGGCCCGGGTTGGATGCGACCAGGGCGCCGACGCCGACAAAGGCCGCTCGCGCAGCTTCCGCCCAGAAGGGATCGGATCGCTCCGGCGCGGGGAAAAGCATGCCCGCGATCTTCTGCAGCTCGTTGACGACCTCGATGTCATCAGTCCGCCTGATGTGCGCCAAGGGGTTGTACCGCGCCGTCCGGCCCTCCGCGTCGAGCGGATCGAACAGATGCACGGCCTGGCCGGCACGCGCACGATACCCCGCGCTTGCGCCCCAGTTCTCCCGTTTCACGTCGAGCACGACCACCGAATCTGGCCAGGTCAGCAGATTGGGAATGACGACGCCCACGCCCTTGCCCGCGCGTGTGGGCGCCTCGAGCAGAACATGTTCGCTCCCGCCGAATATCAGGAAACGTCCAGCCTTGCGGCCGACAACGATGCCGGCAGCGGCGCGAAGGCCCTCCCGCCGGATCTCGCCTTCGCGCGCAAACCGCGCGGTGCCGTGCAATGCCGGCCCGCGGCGCAGAATCCCGATTGCGAGGAGCCCGACCACAACAGCGCCCGCCAGCGCCCCGCGCTTTAACCAAAGAATAAGCAGCGGGTCCGCCCGATAGTACCACAACCACGCGGGCAAGGCCGTGATGTCGGTGTTGGGGCCGAGCTGGCCCATCCCAAAGAGGGCAACCAGCACGGCGATGGCGCAGCACAATAAGATGCCGCCGGCAACGGACAGGCCGATGATCCAGAAGTTACGCTGCACCGGCATCGCCCACCTTCGGGTGGAAGTAGACCTCTTCGACCTCGAAGCGGCCGCCATGGCGCCGGGTCTGGACGACCACATCGATGAGCATGCGCAAAAGTCCGCGGATATCATCGCGCGCGAGATCGCGGCCGCCCTCGGATTCCTTGACGAGCAATGTCAGCTGCTCGAAGGCGCCCGCGGCCGAACCGGCGTGCACCGTGGTGATCGAACCAGGGTGCCCCGAGTTGACGTTGCGCAGGTAGAAGAAGGCGGTGCCGTCGCGCAGCTCCTGTAACAGGATGCGGTCGGGGCGCATGCGCAGCGCGCTCTCGAGCAGCTGCTTGGGACCGACCTTTGCAAGGCCCTGCCCTTCGCTCGAATAGACCATGTGAACGACATTGCGATGGGGCACGATGAGTTCGCGCGTGTCCTCGATCGTAAGCAGCCGCTCGTCGGGCGGGATGAGCTGGATGAGTGCTTTCGCCAAGGTCGTCTTGCCGGACCCGGTTGCGCCGCTGACCAGGATATTCTTGCGCGCGGCGACCGCGACCTTGAAGAAGGCCGGCCAGTCGCCCGCGTCGCGAAGTGCCACCAACTCAGTGTCGGTTTCGGTAAGGCCCCGGGCGCTCGCGCGCGTCGTGTCAAAGAGGCCAGCGCGCGCGAGCTGGTCGATCGGCAGGGTTACGGTCGAGGGCTTGCGTATCGTAAAGGACGGGCAGCCGCTCGGCGTCACCGACGGGATCACGATCTGGCAGCGCTCGCCGCCTGGAAGGACGGTCGAACAGATCGGCGTCTGCCCATCGATGTCCTGGTGCGTGAAGCTTGCCGCGGCCACGGCGAGCGTTCCAAGCCACTCGCTGTCGAGTTCGGACAGCTCATGCCATCGCCACCCCTGCCGGTCCTCGACCCCCGCCTCGCCCGGGCGGTTGATGACGAGCTCGGTCACATCATCCGGCTCCAGCAACGGAAGAAGCGGTTCAAGATAATGGCGAAGGACGGCGGTATCGCGCATGGCTTACCGCCGCAGCTCCAGATTGTAGACATCGGCGAAGTTGAAGTCCTTTGCGACGAAGATACCGACCTCCTCGCCCTGGTTCTTTTTCAGCACCGGCCGGATGTTGATGTTGTTCTGGAGCGCGATCGCGGCCCCTTCGCTCGGCGCGCGCGTGACATTGTTGAAATTGCCGTTGCCGCTCGATGCGGCCTGCCCGGCAATATAGGCGGCGTCATCGACGAGCGAGAGCAGGAGCGCGCCGCCGAACCGTGCCCAGAAGAAGCTGTCGACCGCTCCGGCGAGCCCGGCGCGGCCGAGCGCGTCTGACCCAGGCGAGGCAAGGTCGATGCGGACGCCTTGTGGCGTCACCGCCCGGGTCCAAAGCACAAAGAGGCGGTTCTGCCCCTGTTGGATGCCCCCGCGATACTCGCCGAGCACGCGCGTGCCCTTTTCCATGAGCACGACCCGGCCATTCTCGGAGTACACGTCCCGTGGAATCAGGCAGGACGTGTATCCAGGCTGCGCGGAATTGATGGCCGTCTGAAGGGTACAGGGGATCAATGTCCCTGCGGTGATCAGAAAATTGCGATTGGGGAGCATCGAGGCTCGCGCTTCGCCTACGGCTGAGCTTTGTCGCAGCAAATCCAGCGCATTGGGCGCACCGCCCTCAGCGCTCCCTAGCGTTCCTGAATTTTCGGTCGGTTGCGCGCCCGAGGCCGCCGCCGCCGGACCTTGCGAGGTCTCCCCACCGAGATCGCGCCCGCCATAGGCGATGAGTGTCGATCGTCGCGCCTGGTCGGCCAGGTTCGGCCGGGCGCCCGTCCCTCCTGTCGGTCCTGGCGCCGCACCGGGCTGCATGGCAGGGACGATCTGACCGTCGGGGCCAGGAACCCCTGCTGCAGGATTGAGCACCGGTGCGTTGGGGTCGTTCCCCGCAGCGCCCAGCGGTCTCGGCTGCGGCGCGACCGCCGCGTAATCGACGGTTTCCCGCGCCACGATATCGCGCCGCTCTTGGGCCGCCCCGCCCGGTGCAGTGAGGTCACGATTGGAGGCCTGTTGGCTCGTTCCGGAATTAACCCACAGGATGCCGAGTACCATCGCCGTGCCGGCAAAGATGAGGGCGGTATTGCGCTTGGAAGGCGTCATCCCCCCGATCGGCTCGATTCCCCGCTCGTGAAGGATTTCGTCTTTTTCCGGCGTGAGATCGGCGCTCGGCAGAGGGCGCGAAACGGAGGATGGATCTTCGACCATGGCTCATTCCTGCGGATGTGTGATGGTGCGCTCGACATGGGGCGACCCGGTGTTCGTCCAATGATCGACCCCATAGGGTTCTGGCGCCTGATTATAGATGCACAGCACCTCGCCGCCTCGCCGAAGGCGGAGCTGACGCGCCACGAGATGGACGACGACGAATTCGTCGCGGACGTCGAAGGGGACCAGCGTCTCAGACCCGTCCGGTCGCACGAGATAAATGGCCGGGACCTCGCGGTTTGCCGGGAACCGCAGCACCGTGAACTGACCGTTGTCGGAGACCTCCGACGGCTGAAGGTCGCCGGAGCCCTGCACCTTGTAGTTCATGTTGCGAGGCCCCTCGACGACCGCATGATCGAGGGCGCCGCGAACGGCCCGGCCCTCCAAGGCCGCTGCCTGCATGGCAATCTGTGCAGCCCTGAGACGCTCGGCGCGGTCGGCGTCGTCCCTGGGATATCGGAACCGCACCTGAAAATAGGCTTGGCCGTTGCGGCCCGTGATCGGACCGCTGCGAGCGGTCAACTCGAACGCATAGCTGCGCAATTCGCCTCCGCGCGACGTGGTGACGATGAGATTGGTCGGTCCGGCACGCTCCCGCGGCTTGAGGAACAGGATGTGCCCGGCGACGGCGACCTCCCAAGATATGGTGTCGCCCAGCGCGACGTGCTGGATCGTCTCATCGTCGCTCAGGACAATCTGTGTTGCGGTCCGGAACGTGCCGACGATCCGATAGACCTCGGCCTCTTCATATTCGACGAACTTGACGCGCGGGTCGGACGGACCACCTCGCGGAACTTCGACAGCGTGCGCCGCCGACACAGGCACCAGCGCGCAAATGATGGCGGCGGAGAGCGCCCTCATCGGATCACCTCCGGATCGGCACGATAGTTTTCGACCTGGAATCCCAGCGGGTTCCGGTAGCGATCGCCTTCCGCCATGGGCGCGTTGGCGTAGGCGAACGTGATCGTGGCGATCCAATCGCTGTTCTGAGTGTCGGTCTCGGTCTGGACTGTCCGCGTGAACCGCACATTGGCGACGCGATCGTTGATGAAGGCGATGTTGCGCACACGCGCCTGCACGACCGCATTCTTGCCCCAGACATTCTGGGGACTCGCACCATTATTGCTGCTGTAGAAGCGTGCCCAGCGCTGCTGTTCGGTCGGTTGCGAAAGGATCGTCACGAACCGAAAATTTTCTTCGGCCGCTGCCGGGATCCAGCTTTCGCGGGTTCTCACATACTGGGCGAGGAAGTATTTGGTGACCGCCTCATCGTAGCGCATCGGCCGCTGGGTGAGCGCGGTCTGGACATCTACCGCGCCGGTGGTCTGGTTGACGCGAATAACATAGGGCACGACAGTCTTGAGAGGCGTCAGAGCCGCAACTGCGAAGATCGATGCTGCGGCCAGGAGTGAGGCGATGGCCGCGATGCTCCAAGCGATGCGGGTCGAGCGCAGCGCGTTCCGGATCCTGTCCTGATCCCAGCTTCGTGCGTCCCGGAAATAGCGCTGCAGCCCCGACGCCGGCACCGCCTCCGAACGGTCATCAGCAACTCGCATAGTGCGGTCCCCTTGGTGCAAACGAGATCTTGTCGTCCGAGGTAGACGGCGACGGCACGGCGGGCGGCGGGGGCGGATCGCCGTCTCGTGGGTGGGACAGGGGTGGTATGGGCGGCGCAGCTCTTGGTGCCGTGGTGGCAGGCACTGGCGAGCCAGGCAGGACGCTTCCGTAGATGTTCACGTCTCGCAGGTGACGGCCATTGCAAACCGCGAGCTTCTTGGGCCCGGAAGCACAGCCCGCGACGCCGAGCACAGCTAAGCCACCGACCAGGCAAGCGACGCTGCGGCGGAAGCTCGAGGCGGAAATTCGCGGAAAAAGGAAAGTCATGATGATGCCTCACTACGCCGCTTCGATGGTGCCGCCGCGACGAGCGGCGCGCTCCAAGTTGCGACTGTTGCGCATGACGCGACGCTGTCGGAAGGGAGATGCCATCGTCCCCCAAGCCGTTCCGGCGAAGGCACCCACGCCGGCAGCGGCACCCCCGGCTATTCCCGTCGCGATGGCCGGAGCCTGGAAGAAGAAAATAGTCCCTAGAAAGAGATAAACCGCGAAGATTACGGCAGCGATCGTAACATCTGAGTTGGTTTCCGCTTCAGCCAATGCCGATGCACCAAGATCAGATACTAGTGTTGTGATCGCAATAATTACGGCCATAAGGACGATGTAGTTGAACGCCTGGCCCAGCCATCCATGGAAGAAGCGTCGCGTTGGCTCAAACAACGCCAACGCGATAAAAATCGGTCCCAAAGCGATAATGATTGCAAGGGCGACCTTTGCGAAGATCGTGATCGCGAAGCCAATCGCTGCCGAAAGGCCAGCCACCGCGTAGATCACTATCGCCAACGTCAGAAGCACAAGCTTCCACGGGTTGATATCGAGATAGGTCTCCGCTTCCGCCCTGATCAGCCGGATCACGTCATCAACTTGACTGAAGTATTGGTCGAAAACTGCGCCAGCGGTGCCGATCGTCTTCCCGGCTAGGGCTTGAGCTATCGCGTCAGGCATCCCGTGAAAAAGGGGTTCGGTAATCCATTCGGAATAGGCGACTGTGGTGGCGGCCATGTATAAGAGACAAAGTTTGACCATGCGCGCGAATAACTCGCCCCAAGGTTCGCTGATGATGCCTCGCATCACCATGAAGCCGAACAATACAATGTAGATCACGAGGCCCGCAGCTAACGGTCCGCGAATTACGTCGACAACGTTTGACAGCCGCTCATTGAGAAAAAGGTCGAGCTTGCCGTCAACATTGTCGTAGATCGTCGAAAATATCGTCGAGGACATATGGTGGCTCCGTGACCTTCAGCGGCCCAGAGACTGTTCAAGTTTTTTAGCGTTCTCCACGCTCTTGGCGTTGCTGCATTCCTGCGGGTCGCCATGCGTACCATTGGTACAAGCCTCCAAAATGCTCGACCTCTCTTGGGGTGAGTTGGCGAGTTCGTCCTTCCCTTTGGTTTCGTGGCAGGCGCAAAGTGGTAGGGCCGCTAGAAGAGCGAAGGCTACAGACTGCCTTGTCATTGGGTATCACCAAGAGATTGTTCGAGCTTCGCGAGGGACTTCTCGCCCTGGCGTTGCGACCGAAGACGATCCTCCGCATCCTGCCTCATCCGCAGCGCCTGCAATTGCAGAGCATCGTTCTGGATATGGGCATTTTCGACCCCTACCCTCGCCTGGATATCCATGACCTGCTTGGCGTCCGAAGCCGTATCCAGCGAGGTTCTCAGTTCTTCGAGCCCGGCGGTGCGCTGAGCCGACACGCCATAGGCCGCCTCCGCGATCGCGGCGTCGCGCGCTGCGAGGTCGCCGTTCCGCAAGAGGTTGTCGCGGGAAGCGCGCTCATACGCCGACGCACCCGGCCGCAATTCCGGCAAAGCGATACGGTTGGCGTCCCGGATACGGGTCGCGGAGCTCCCGAGCGAACCCAGGCTGGCATTGTCCGACGACATCAGCCGACTGATGTCACGGGCTTCCCGCGGCAGAAGGTGGCGCATGGCATCGGTGGAAAGAGATGATGCGATGCCGTTGACGTCGGTGACCTGGTTGAAGCTGCCATAGAGCTGCTTCGCTTCTGCGATCTGCTCCTTCCCCTGATCGATCATCGACAGGGTGTTCTTCACCGTGGCCAGCGCCTGCAGATAACCGGAGCTGTCGTAGACGGGGATACCTTGCGCGACTGCAGGCCCCGCCATTCCTAGGGCGATGGTGCCAAGTGCTGCGTATATGCCCTTACCCATAGCTCATCCTTTCCTGATCGATGCAGACCGACGCTGCTGGTGAAAAAGAGGCAGCCATTTCGCCGAGTCGTCGCCGACATCAGCGCGAATGGCATCGAGGAGCGTCACGGTTTCCGTGGTGCCCGAGAGCACCGCGAGCTCGTCGGAGAGGCCGCCCAGGTCCAGTTCCACCACGATCGAGTCATGACCCTGCTTGATGAGGAAGCGGCGAGATTCCGGGTTCAGGTCGTGACGGACGAGCTTGAATTCCGCCTGGGTCAGGCCCAGCCCGTCGATATAATCCGTTTCACGCCCATAGGGGTTGGGCAGCAGGATCTTGGTCGCGACCTGCTCCATGATACTGTGCGAGATATCCGAGCGCAGCGCATCGGCCGGGCTCTGCGTGCCGAAAACCAGGAAGGCGTTCTGCTTGCGGTAGGTCTTCAGGCCATCCTGGGCAAAGGCGCGGAAAGCGTCATCACCCAGCGCCTTCCAGAACTCATCGATGTCGATCACCAGTCGGCGGCCATCCAGAAGGCCGTCGATGCGATGGAACATGTACATCATGATCGGCGTGCGAACTTCCGGATTGTCGAGGAAGTCAGTCATGTCGAAGCCGAGGAACGGCGCATCGAGCGACAAAGCATCGATCTCGTTGTCGAACACCCAACCCAGCGATCCGCCTCGCGACCATTTCTCAAGCCGAGCGCCGATGCCTTCCGGATCGCGCTGGCCGAGCAGCTGGCGCAGGGCCAGAATGGATCGGTTCTCCGGCGAGAGCCGCCCGAGCGACGCCAAGCCTTCGTCGATCATGCGCTCCTGGGTGACGCCCAGCGTGCCGCCGGGCGGTGTCACCAGCTGCCGGATCAGACGACCGAGAAAGACGAGGTTGCGCGGTCCATATTCGAGCGCCCGCAGCGGCGCGAAGCCGGTTGGCTCCCCGTTCTTCAGCGTCAGATAGATCCCGCCAGCAGACCGCACGTAGATCTCGGCGCCGCGATCCTTGTCGATGAAAATCTGCTGCGCGCCCGTTTTCTCGAGCTGCGCCATCAGGAAGTTCTGAACGACCGTTTTGCCCGCGCCCGAGGGACCGATGATGAGCGTGTGACCGAGATCCCCGACATGGAAGTTGAAATAGTAGGGCGATTGCGCGGCCGTCTTCATCAGCGCGATCGCCGGACCCCAATGATTTCCGCTCGGCCGGCCTGCGGGGTAGGTATGAAAAGGTGCCAATGCGGCGAAATTCCGCGATGTGATTGCCGCCGGCCGCGCCCGCCACGCGAAGTTACCGGGAAGCTGGGCCCAGAAGGCTGCTTCGAGCGCCGGCCCTTCCCTCGCTGATACCAGGCCAGCGTCCGCGAGCGCCGCCCGCGCGGCCGACAAATTATCGGCGAGCCGCCTCGGGCTCTCGGCAAACACCCCAAGCGAGAAGTGATGTTCGCCCAGCACGAACCGATTGCTCTGAAGATCGTCTGCGGCGTCCTCGAGATCGAGCGCCTGGCTTGCTGCCGCGTCCTCGGTCGAAGCCATCTGGTTCTGTCGCCGGCGCAGCCTTTCGGCTGCGCGCGCCTTCCCCATGAAGGTGAAGGACTGCGAGACGACGAACGCGAAATCCTGGCCGAGCAGAGCGTTCATCTGACCGGGACGGGTGAGCGCGGGATATTCCCGGATGCCGAAAATGCCCAACCAGCGGCTCGCATCATGGGCGCGGATCTCGACCGTCTCGCGTCCGAAGATCACCCGCTCGCCGTAGAGGGCTGATCCAAGATGGCCTCGGACCAGCGGGACCTTGGCCTTTGCGCCCATCATGACTTGCTCGAGCACTTCGAGCGGCCTGGAGAATAGGAGGCCATTCTGCTCATAAAGAGCGAGCCGCGCGGGGCTGCACCGCCGAAGCAGCTTTTCGATATCGCGCGCCTTCTCCTCGAAGCGGGCCAACTCGTCGGGGTCGACTTCCTCATCGGCCGCCCTGGCCTTGGCGATGCGCTTGAGGAGAAGCCCGGTCCGATCGGCCGAGCCGACCGCCGGCCGCATGATCAGCGTCAGATAATGCTCGTTGACGAACATGCGCTTGGCAGTCACCCGCGCGCGATATTTTTCGTCCAGATCGGCCGCGAAGTCCGAGCGGAATTGGCCTTCGGGATAGTCATCGACCGGGCGGCGAACGATGTGCGTCCAGAGCGCGAGCCGATCGTCGGCAATGTTGCGCCAGGTGCCGTTGAGCTTCTCGTGCCAGTCATTGAGGTGGATCGGATCCGCGGTCTCGAACGCAAGCCCTTCAAGGCGGAACATCATCATGAGGTCGCCGCTATCGAGCGCGATCACCTCCGATGTCACGTGGCGCACGTAGGGCAGATAGCGACCCGGCTCGGCCTCTTGCCGCAATATGCGCCACGGCGTCTTGCGCGGCGGAAGCTGGGCAGCCGCGCTAGCCACGCGCAAAGCCCTTGCGTTTCAGCCCGGCAACCGGGAGCGGCGAATAGGAACTGCCGCCCCACCAGGCGCGGTTCCGGCTGCGCGCCTTGGTCATGGTCCACAGCCACAGCAGCCGGAAGGCATTGGCATCGTGCCGCACGATGAGCCGCGCCACGGCAAGACAGGCGCCTCCGATGGCGCCGGCATAGAGCGGGTTGCCGCTGACGATCAAAGTGAGACAGGCGGCAAGCGCGATCGGCAACGAGGCTTCGAGCGGCACGCCGAGCCACATCGTCGGCCGCGTGACCGCCAGGAACAGCGTCTCCTCGCGCAGCCGCTCGTCCAGGGCGGCGCTCTCCTTCACGCACCACCTGTGATGGTGTCGACGATCCACTGCGCACTGAAGACGATGAAGATGCCAACGATGACCGTCACCAGAAGGCCGAGGCTGGCGCGCCCGGTGAAAAACATGAACCCAACGATCACGACCGCGATCACCGCGATGGTCTTGGCGAAGGTCCCGGTGAGCCAGGTCTTGATGTTCTCCGCCATGGACGTGATGCCGTCGGCACCTTGCGCGTGTGCAGGATCGCTCAGCAGCATCGAGACAAGCAGCGCCAATGCCATCACGCCGATGACGCGCAGCAGAAGTCGCGCCCATTGGGGCCGTCCGCCCGGGTGGGCGGTGATTGCTGTCATGGATGCTGTCCTTTCTGAGATGCGGCCCCGTCGCCGAACACCATGAGCGAGGCCTGGCTCGCCCTCGCCGCTGTATTCCACCCAGCTGCGGCCGGTGGCGAAACAGGGGTGTCGGGTGGCGGAGCGAAGGTGGGCAGAGATTGAGGAATCGCTGGTGCGGCAGCCACCGGCGCCGTGCCACGGATCAGCGGAATGACGGCCGACGCGCTGGCATAGACCCTGGCGACATAGCCATTGCGAAAGCCGCGCTGCCGGTCGCCGGTATTGTACATCGACAGGGCGGTCGCGATCGCATGATCCCGGCTCGGGGCAAGGCGCGCGACCGCCTGGTAGTTGGTCGCGAGGACACGCGCGGCGGCGGCCAGATTGGAGCAGGGTTCGAACGCATTTTCGACCGAAAGCCCCAGCCAGCCGAGATTGGCGCTGTTAATCTGTCCCAGGCCGAGATCGATGTTGTAGCCTCGACCAATCAGGCTGCGCGCCGCAGCGATTGCCTGCGCCTTGGTCGCGGGCTTTGGCGCGCGCACGCCGGGACTATTGACCCCGATTGCGAGACTGTTGAACCGGCTCTCCGTGTGGACGATCGAAATGAGCGTCTCAGGCGCCACCGTCGGTGCGCAAGCTCCTGCAAGCGAAAGAAGGGTGGCGACATCGAGGATCATCGGCGGCCGCCGTCCAAACGCTCGATGCCGGCCAGCGAGAAGGTCTGGCTGCGGCCGTCGTTGAACGTGATGACCACCCGGCGGCGAGTTGTGGAATCGCGATCATAGACCTTCGTGCGGGCGACGCCGCCGCTACAGCCGGGAAAGGCGCCGCCGGTGGCCAAGCGTTGCCATAGCTTGGTCATCGGCGACACGCATTGCGCGTATTGGGTCGCGCCACCGGGATTGGAAAGACACAGGAGAACCTGGCAGCCCAGGTCATTCGCCGCTGCCGGTGCGCTTGGAAGGGCTGTGGCGAGGGCGAGCATCGCCATGCCGAATATTGCACGTTGCATCGGGTCTTCCCCCGCGAGAGACAGCTCCCGCGTCGGGAAATGCCGTCAGCTATCCGTTGGATTTCACCTCTCTTTTGTTCCGACCGCGCTCGATTTCGGCAATCCCCCTAGCCGGGGGGGGAGTTGATCGGTTTGCTGCCGCAGGAATTCGGACAGAGCGCCTTCCTGGTCGGGCCGGAGAGCATCGATTGCGGCGAGATGGTCTGGCGGATCGCCGCCGAGCAGGATGGACGGGCACTGCCCGTCATAATTGCCGAGATTGGGGCGGTGCTGCTGGTAGCCGACCAGCGCGGCAAGCTCGGGATAGAATGCGCTGGCCACCTCGGGCGGATAGGTCAGCCACTGGTTCTCATAGGGCTTCAGCCAGCCGAGGCAGTAGCTGACGATGATGCCTCGGCGCACCGCGTTTGAACGATTCGCGCCGGCGCCATGGAGGGTCGATCCCAGGAATATGATCGCCGATCCCGGATCCGCTTCGATGGCGACCGGCTCCGCGCCGTCGTCGCCCTGCCCGCCATTGTGGCTCCCCGGCCAGACCAGCGTCGCCCCATTTTCGGCCTTGAACGGCGAAATCGGCCACATGACGTTGACGAGATATTCGAGCTCGCCGGTCGGACCGCGCCACATGTCCTGATCCCGGTGCGGAAATTGCGCTGGCGCCCCCGGGTGCAGCTCGAGCGCTTGCGTGAGGTTGAGCTGGACCGTGTCGCACCAGGGCTCGAGGATAGCGTGGACGAGGCGCATGACGGCAGGGTTTTGGACAAGACTTTCAACCGTCGGCGCGCGCTTCAGCAGGCCACCGAAGCGTTTTGTCCGAGGGCCGTAGAATCCGCCCTGGCAGAAAGGCGTGGCGGCAAAACGCGGATGGAGGGATCGATTGATCTCCTCGATGCGTGACCGAGACTCGACATCCCGCAGGATGCAGAAGCCGTGCTGCCGCAGATTTTCGTCGGCTTTGGTCGCGGCGGAGACGCCGCGCCGTGCGATCGTGGCCATGATCGCCCTCCTCATGCTGCGGCGGGAAGATCGGCAAGGCCGATGGGGCGGAAAATGCCGCTCGCGCGCAGCTGCTCGCGCGTTCGGTCGTCCACATCGATTTGCAAGGCGACGAGACTTCGCCCTTGCTCGGACGTGGGAAGACCCAATGGTCGGCAAGTCCAGCCGAAACCCAGGATCTGCTGGAACCACGGCCACTCGGCGACCCCGGTGAAGCTGTGGATCTGGTTGGCGAGGGCATATTCGACGAGCGCGGTGACCAGCTGATTGCGCAGCTCGAGACGCTCCCGGGCGCGCAATTTTCGCGCAAGGCAAAAGCGGGTGATTTCCAGGATAGCACTGCCGCGCGGCGGCGCTTCCTCGCAAAGATCCGGGAAGATCGTGCCGAGAATATGCTCGTGCGTGGTCGGCAGAAGCCGTGCGGAGGCCCGGTGTTCCCCGTCGTCCCCGGTAACAACGATGTAGACGGCGCGATCATTGTCGAACTGATCGATCTCGTAGCGACCGGCGATGACCGGAACGTCCCAGCGAAGAAGATCGACGAAGACCCGCTTGCGCTCCTCGAACATGGAGCGAAACAGGCGGTGTTCCATGGCTTGCGAAAAGCCGGTCCCGATGTGCATGACAGCCTCCTTTTGGTGAGGCCTGTCAGTCGATCAGAGGCGGCTTTTTTGCGTTATCCCCAGTTCTGGGGAGATCATCGGCCGAACACATCGGCAAAGCTGATTTGCCCTTCGAACAAGGCGCGAATGGCGAGGAGGGTGCGCTTGGTGACGCCATAGCGGTCGCGCGCATCCTTCACATGCTGGATCACCGTTTCCTGGCCGATGCCGAGGATCTGGCTGATCTCCCAATCGGTCTTGCCCCGCGCGACCAGCGCCACGCATTCGGCCTGCCTTTCGGTCAGGCTCGGGCATTCGGATTGCGGCGCGTGGATCCGGGAAATCTTGCGTGCCGCTTCGAACGCGAAGCTGCCGACGAGCTGCACGAACGGCAGCTGCCGATGGTCGAGCATCTCGCCCGCCGCCATCGCGAAGGAACAGGATCCATTGAGCTCGCCAGGAATATGGGCCGGAACGGTGAAGCCGTCGCCCAGCCCGGCCTCGTAGGCTTCTGCCAGGATCGAGCGATCGGCGGCCGTCAGAGAGATGATCGACTGAACCGCCGACCAGGCAAAGCCCACATTGGTGCGATGGCTGGCGCGGTGGATCGGGTCGCTCGCATAGAGGCGTCTCGCCTGGAAGCGCTCCACCCAGTCTTGCGGATAGTCGACGATGTGGACCGAGCGAACCGCAGGCTTCAGGTCGACATGATGGACCAGGGCATAGTGCCGAAAGCCCATGGCCTTCGTGATTTCGGCCATCAGGTCAGACAAGGCCGTAGCGTCCTTGATCGCGCCAGCGACAGCGCAGAAATCCTGAACTTGCCCAAGCCCGATCATCATATGGCCGGCGAGATCAGAGCAGCGCTTCCATGTTGAGATGACCATCGCGAACCGCGCGCAGCACCAGCTGCGTGCGTCGTCGCACGCCATAACGCCTGCGGGCCGATTCAACATATTCGTGCACGGTATCGCGGCTGAGGCCGAGGATCTGGCCGATCTCCCAGTCGCTTTTGCCTTGCGCGACGAGCGCGATGCATTCGACCTGGCGAGGACTGAGAGGGACGCAGGCCAATGGCCCTGCCCTTTCGCCAAGCAGCTCGCGCGCCCGATCATAAGCGACCGAGCCGAGCAGACGGGCGGTCAGAACCTCTTCTGCACTCAGCGGCTCGTCGCGTGATCGGGCCGCAGTGAAGATCGCCTCGGGCTCGCCCGGGGTCCGGATCGGCAAACTGTAGCCCGATGCAAGGTCATGATCCCGGGCGCGGTCAAGGATGCCTCGCTGGCGCGGCGTGAGCTCCAGCACGTCGCCGACACGGTCCCAGGCCAGTCCAGAGGGCGTACGTGCGCAGGCCGCATGGATGGGATCTTCGAGATAATGGCGCTCTTCGAGCACTTCCTCGAGCCAGGCCGACGGATAGGTTGTGAGGAACAGGCTTTGCTCGTCGCCGCGCCGAAGGTCGATATTGTGAAGCAGCGTGAACCAGCGGAAGCCAAGATCGCGCACGGCGGCATCGATCGTGCCATGCAGATCGCCAAGGGTTTCAGCACGCTGACAGTCCGTCGCAAAGCGCGTGAGATCATCAAGGCGGCCGCAGTCTTTTATCCTGTTCGCCATAGGCGACGGAAGCTCGTTCGCGAGGAGACGGCTCGTCCACACCTAAGCGGCGAGCGCCATGATTATCAGGATGAGTTGAGAACGATTCGCAACAATCTACGATTAGAATGGATCGCCTATGACACTTTATCCGCCGGCAAAGTGTCATAGCTGACAACCCGTCTGTGGCCGCCGATTTGGGATTCACATTGATCCTGCTTTGTGCTTGATTCCATCATGTTATGTTTCATGCAGGCAAGCCTCTTGAACCCTCCATTGGCTGTGATGTCGCGGCCGTGCTCGAGACGCTGGCGACCGTATCGAGCCGGCCCCGTTATGCCTTCATGCTGCTCAACCTGATCGCCCAGGTGGCGGGGCCAGATGGAAGCGCCGGTCCCTGGGTCAGGCGGAACGATGGGCTCGTTTCCCTGCGCGATTGGCTATGCGACGCATTGACCCCGATGGCCCAGCGTGGTCCGCGCAGCATTACGCTGGCCGAGCGGGTCGAGAGCGACCTCGCTAGAAACGGACTGCTCCCCGGCGATCCGGAGAAAAGGCGCGGCGTGATCGCGGAGGAAATGCGGGCACGCATTCGCACAGCCGGCAAGAGTAATCTCAGTCGCGCCGTTTCCGAACTGGTGAATGCAGGCCTGCTCCGCCGACATTATCAGGGCTATCGCGTCGACCATCGGAACCGTGGCGGCCAGCGCCACGCCGTCTATACCTTGATCGGCGATGCTCTGCGTCTAGTGCCGGGCATCAGCTCCACACCGAATCTGCCCGTGCAAGGCGAACTTGCCCTCCCAAGATGATTGCGCAGTCGAACCGGGATTGCTGCAGTAGTGTGCTGTGAGGTCGGGTAACGATGTCCGAATAATAAGGCCAGTCAGAACGTCAGCATTGACCTTGCCGGCAATTACATCAGCCATTCCCGTCAAGGATCGCCATGGCCTTCTTCGACGCGAATGGATTGTCAGATTCGGAATGAAGCCGGGCACGCGAGCCATATAATCGCGGTAAACCTCGCCGAAGTTGGCTAGCGCCTCCTTTTCCTCATGCCGAGCCAGCCGAATATACATCACGACGAGCACCGGAAACATAGCAAGGGTCAAAAGGGTCGGCCATTGTAGCAAAAAGCCGAGCATGACGAGAATGAAGCCGACATATTGCGGGTGCCGGATCCGGGCATAAATCCCAGTAAGGGCCAATTGGTGTTTGCGCTGACTCAAGTGAAGGGCCGTCCATGCAACCGAGATCAGCCAGTAACCCACGCCGATCAGCACAAAGCTGGCGATGTGGAATGGACCGTAATGGGGATTAACTCGCCAGCCGAACATCATCTCCAGGAGATGTCCAGCATCGTGGCTCCACCAGTCGACAGCGGGGAAATACGACTGGAGCCACCCCGAAAGCACGAAGATCGTGAGCGGGAAGCCATACATTTCCGCGAAGAGCGCTATGATGAAAGCGCTGAACGCCCCCAAACTGCGCCAGTCTCGTTTAGTTGCCGGCTTGAAGAAGCTGAACGCAAAGAGGATGAAAACGGCGGCGTTAACCAGCGCGAGCCCCCACAGACCATAGCCATAGTCGGCGTGCGTCATCGCGACTCTCCTTCGATGCGGCCGTTGGGATTGGCCGGTAAGCCGGCGGGTGCCTGACCGGGCTCATGGCCATGCTGATGCCCACCATGGCCGCGGTGCATGAACAGGTGCATGAGCGGGCAGGCGAGCAGGATGAGATAGGGCAGCACACCCAGGAAGTGCGCGGTATGCTCGGTGAGGAGGAAGAAGCTAGCGACGAGCAGGAAGCCGATCAGAACGATCTTGCCGCGCTTGCGCATGCGATGGTCATGTTCGCCCATATGCCGTCCTCTTCTGGTCAACGTCCGGGCAGCATAGGCTCGAGTCCAAGGAGCAAGGTATAAGTAGAGACCGAAGTCCCCCGGGCATCGCGCAGGCATGGGTAAGGCGATCGATGGGATCGGCCATCGGCGTTCGGGCGACGCAGCTGTCGGGGAGCAGCAGTCGTGCTGCGGATTTTGCGTATAGGCGTGCGGCGTCCGCGAACCAATGCTGCGCTCACGAACATAATCGTGAGAGGCAGGCCCGCGTCCATGCAAAAGAGAAAGAAACGGCACCATTCCCGCGTGACCATCTTCGAGCGTGAAGCAAGGATCGATCTGGCCAAGCGCCCGGCCGATGGTCTCGGCGTTGCCTTTCTCGGCGCATCGGGAACGGTCACAGGGTCGCGTTATCTGGTGGACGATGGTGAAACTCAGATCGTGGTCGATTCCGGCCTGTTTCAGGGACCCAGGGATCTGCGCCGCCTTAATTGGGCATCGATCCCACCCGAAGTCGCGGATGTCGGCCAGGTGCTGCTGACCCACGCCCATCTCGATCACTCGGGCGCACTACCGCGCATGGCGCGCCTGGGCTGGGACGGGACCGTCCTTGCCACGCGGGCGACCGCGGCCCTGTGCGAGCTCCTTCTTCTCGACAGCGGCCATCTGCAGGAAAAGGATGCGGAGTTCGCCAACCAGCACGGCTTCTCCAGGCACCAGCCGGCGCTGCCCCTCTACACCCAGGCCGACGCGCGTCTGGCATTGCAGCTCTTCCGCCCGATCGAGTTCGGAGCGTGGCATGCAGTCACGGACGGCATCAGGGTGCGCTACCATCGCGCCGGCCACATCCTCGGCGCGGCGTCGATCGAGATCGACTGGAAGGGGCGGACAATCCTCTTCTCAGGCGATATCGGCCGTTACGGCGATGCGGTGATGAAGGATCCCGAGCCGCCCGCGCGCGCCGACTATGTCCTGGTGGAATCGACCTATGGCGATCGGCGCCACGAGCAGGTCGATCCGACAAAGACGCTTGGAGATCATGTCGAGCGATGCGTCGAGAGAGGCGGGACGGTGGTGATCCCGGCCTTCGCCGTGGGACGGGTTCAGTCGCTTCTCTATCATTTCTCGCGTCTGCGCGCGCAGGGACGCCTCCGCGACATCCCGATCTTCCTCGACAGCCCGATGGCGATCAACGCGAGCGGGCTGATGTGCGATTTCATGGACGAGCATCGCCTGGCTCGCGCCGAGTGCGAAGCGGCGTGCAGCGTCGCGCACTATGTGCGCGAAGTGGAGGAATCCAAGGAACTCACCGCCAACCCCACCCCCAAGGTCATCATCTCGGCCAGTGGAATGGCAACGGGCGGCCGCGTGCTCCACCATCTCAAGCGCTTCGCGCCGGATGGGAAGAACCTCATCCTCTTCTCGGGCTTCCAGGCGGCGGGCACCCGCGGCGCCGCCATGATCGGCGGCGCCCGGACGATCAAGATCCACGGCGAGTATATCCCGGTCGAAGCCGAGGTCGCCAACCTGACGATGCTCTCGGCGCATGCCGACAGCGACGAACTCATGCGCTGGCTCGGGTCGCTGCACGAGGCCCCGCGCCACGTCTATGTCACCCATGGCGAGCCGACCGGCGCCCAGGTCCTGGCGAAGCGTGTCTCGGAGGAACTGGGTTGGGCATGCAGCGTACCGGCGCTGGGTAGCTGGGGCATGCTCGCGTGAAGCCCGGGATCATCGAGGACGCCGAAGCAGAGCCTGTCGCGACGACGCTGCGGGCACGCCGCATCGGCCTGTCGGCTGCCGGAAGCGATCTGATCGCGGTCATGCGCCACGACTGTCCCGTCTGCCGCTCGGAAGGTCTTGCGTCCCGCGCGCAGGTCGCGCTGCGCGCCGGCGGGCGGGAAATCGTCGTCTCGCTGCTGCACAGCTCCGCGGAGACTCCAGCGCCCGGCGAGATCGGCCTCTCCGAATCCGCATGGCAGCGGCTCGGCGTCAGCGATGGCGATCCGGTCGAGATCGCGCACGCCCAGCCTCTCGCCTCGCTCGCCGAAGTGCGTCGGCGCATCTATGGCAATCGTCTCAGTGACGGGGCTTTTTCAGCGATCATCACCGACATCGCCGAGCGACGCTATAGCGATGTCCATCTCTCGGCGTTCGTCACGGCCTGCTCAGCGGTCCCGCTCGATACGGACGAAACGATCAGCCTGACCAGGGCGATGGTCGATGTCGGCGAGCGATTGCAGTGGCCCGGAACGGTCATCGTCGACAAGCATAGCGTCGGTGGCTTGCCGGGCAATCGCACCACGCCGATCATCGTCTCGATCATGGCCGCGGAGGGCCTGATCATGCCCAAGACATCGTCGCGGGCGATCACCTCACCGGCCGGCACGGCGGACACGATGGAGGTGCTGGCACCTGTCGACCTCGACGTTTCCGCAATCCGCAAGGTGGTCGAGCGCGAAGGCGGCTGCATCGCCTGGGGCGGCGCCGTCAACCTCAGCCCTGCCGACGATGTGATCATCGGCGTGGAACGGGTGCTCGATATCGATGCCGTCGGGCAGATGGTCGCCTCGGTGCTGTCCAAGAAAATCGCGGCCGGTGCGACCCATCTGGTCATCGACATCCCGGTCGGGCCGACCGCCAAGGTACGCGGCGCCGATGCCGCCGACACGCTCGAGCGGGCGCTGAGCTCTGTCGCCCAAGCCTTCGGGCTTCGCACGCGCGTGATGCGCGGCCCCGGCGCCGAGCCGATCGGACGGGGCATCGGTCCGGCGCTCGAGGCGCAGGATATCCTTGCCGTGCTCCAGGGGCAGCCGGGCGCCGAGGATCTCGCCCACCGGGCCTGCGAGCTGGCGGGAGGACTGCTTGAGCTCGCGGACGCAGCCCCGGCCCGCGAAGGTTATGCGCGTGCGCGGGCGTGCCTCGAAAGCGGCCGGGCCTGGGCCAAGTTCCAACGTATCTGCGAAGCGCAGGGCGGCATGCGGGCTCCACCGGTCGCCCGGTTCCAACAGGATATGATCGCTCCCTATAGCGGCCGCCTGGTGAGTATCGACAATCGCAAGCTCGCGACGGTCGCGAAGCTTGCCGGCGCGCCGATGGCCAAGGCCGCCGGCGTCGCGCTGCAGTGTCGGCTGAACCAGATGGTGGATGCCGGGGCTCCCTTGTGTAGCATTCATGCCGAGAGCCCGGGCGAGCTCGACTATGCGGCGGCCTATGCGGTGAGCGACGGGCCGATCTTCGGGATTGAAGCGCTATGAACCGTCCCGTGCTGTTCGCGCTGTCTGGCAGCGAGGCCCTGGCACAGCCGCTATCCGCCGCGCTCGATGCAGAGGTCGGCACGATCGAGCATCGTCAGTTTCCTGACGGGGAAACCTATCTCAGGGTCGGAAACGACGTCAGCGACCGCGAGGTCATCCTGCTGTCCAGTCTCGATCATCCGGACGCCAAGCTGTTGCCGCTGCTGTTCGCAGCCGACACCGCGCGCGATCTTGGCGCTCGCAGGATCGGGCTCGTCGCCCCTTACCTCGCTTACATGCGCCAGGACATACGCTTCCATGCCGGCGAGGCGGTGACGTCGCGAACCTTTGCTGCGATCCTGTCTCGCCATCTCGACTGGCTGGTGACGGTCGATCCGCATCTCCATCGCTACCATGAATTGTCGGAAATCTACCGCATCCCAACCCAGGTTGTTCATGCCGCGCCGTTTTTGGCCTCGTGGATCAAGCGCAATGTCGCTCGCCCGCTGATCATCGGTCCGGACCTGGAAAGCGAACAGTGGGTCTCGCAGGTGGCGGCCGATGCCGATGCTCCGTTTCTCGTGTGCGAGAAAATCCGATCCGGCGACCGTCACGTCACCATCTCGATTCCGAATGCCCCAGCGTTTCTCGATCGCCAGCCGGTGCTGGTCGACGATATCGCCTCATCCGGTCGGACCCTCACCGAGGCGGCGCGCCAACTGGTCGGCATGGGGTTCGCGCGACCGGATTGCGTGGTCGTGCATCCGCTTTTTGCCGGCGATGCAGCGCAGGTTCTGGGTGGGCTTGTCGAAAGGATCGTCAGCACGAACGCGGTTGCACATGCGTCGAATGATATAGACGTCATGCCAGCGATCGCGGAGGCCGTTCGCCACCGGATTGAATGGCGTGCTGCGCGTCAGTTCTAAGACGGAAATGAACGCCCGGCAAACGCTGTGCGCGTCCTCATCCATTGACCCTAAACGAGTCCGAACCAATCTCCTGAGATCTCCCTTTCGGAGAAAATCGCGGCAGGGAAGGAGGATATGTCGTGTCGCACACACGCTCGTTCATCGATCCCCTCGACGTTGCTGGGCACCTGAAGCTTGAGCCCGAAGTAAAGCGCGCCACCCTGCTATCCTGGGCGTCCGATCGCGCAGCCGTCAAGGGCCAACCCGCCCCCCTCGCCCGCCGGGCGCCAGTAACCCGCTGCCGGTCGACGATGTGATGGAAGCGTAGCGATGGCTCGATCGCGCCGAGGGCGGCGCGGGCAACTCGCATGCATCGTCCGGAGCAGAGACCCGGCAATGAGCCGCAGCGACCGCGGCATTGGTGTGAGCGGAGTAGCCGAACCCTCACAGTTTCGCTGTCCTTCGCCGTTTTGCCTCGCCAAATTTTTACTCTTGACCTGGGACCATAGTCCAACGTGCAGAGAAGTATCCCTTGAAGCGCTGCCCTCGCGGCACTGCGTATTGATCGATCTCGGGGGCTATGGGGAACAAGCGCGTCGTGCATATCGTCGATGACGAAGAGACAATACGAAAAGCACTAAGTTTCACGTTGCGGACCGCAGGGTTTGCCGTAGAAGCCTACGCTTCGGGGCCGGAGTTTCTGTTGAGCGCAGAGGACGCCGAGAAAGGCTGCGTGGTTCTCGACATGCACATGCCCGACATGGACGGCCTGCAGGTTCAGGCGGAGCTGACGCGACGCGGTATCGACATGCCCGTCGTGGTGCTGACGGGCAATGGCGATCCTACGCTCGCCGTACAGGCGATGAAGGCGGGCGCTGCCGACTTTCTCGCCAAACCGGTCGAGAAGGCCGCATTGCTCGGCGCGATCGACCGCGGCTTCAGCTGGCTTGAGAGTATAGCCCGTCGTGCCTCCGAACAGGCCGACGCTCTTTCGAAAGCCGCGAGACTGACGCAGCGCGAACGGGCCGTTCTGAGAGGAATTTCGCGAGGCTATCCAAATAGCCTTATCGCAGATGAACTCGGCGTCACGTCGCGCACGGTCGAGCTGCATCGGGCCAGTCTGATGATCAAACTCAACGCGCAAAGCCTGCCCGACCTGTTGCGGATCGCTTTCGCCGTCGACCTGCACGAATCGACCGAAAACGGGCACCCCTAAAATTCTCGGCCGTGCGATGCCGGATGCTATGCGGATCGGGCCGCGGCCAGTTCGGCGATGATCGGACAATCCGGCCGCTCGTCGCCTTGGCAGCGCTCAGCCAGGTCGATTAGCGTGTCGCGCAGCGCCGTCAACGCCTCGGCTTTGCGCTGAAACTCATCGGCGCGGGCAAGGGCAAGCCGCTTCACCTCCGCGCTGGCACGGCCGGTATTGGCCCAAAGGCTGAGCAACGTGCGGATCTCCTCGATCGGGAAGCCGAGATCGCGGGCATTGGCGATAAACCGGAGGCGATGGAGGTCGCGCTCGCCATAGTCACGATAGCCAGCACCCCGACGCGCCGGCGCCGGGATGAGGCCGATCTTTTCATAATGGCGGATCATCCGCTCAGAGACGCCGCTCTGCCGTGACGTCTCGCCGATGTTCACAGTGCTTTCCGGTTGAGGCGCAGCGCGTTGGTGACCACGCTCACCGAAGAGAGCGCCATCGCCGCCGCCGCGATAATGGGCGAGAGCAGAATACCGAACAGCGGATAGAGCGCACCCGCCGCTACGGGCACGCCCGCGACATTGTAGATGAAGGCGAAGACGAGATTCTGGCGGATGTTCGACATGGTCGCTTGGCTGAGCCGCCGCGCCCGGACGATGCCAGTCAGGTCGCCCTTGAGCAGCGTGACGCCAGCGCTCTCGATCGCGACGTCGGTGCCGGAACCCATGGCGATGCCGACGTCGGCGGCGGCCAACGCGGGGGCGTCGTTGACACCGTCGCCGGCCATGGCGACGACCCGCCCCTCGCGCTTGAACCTGGCGACCACGGCGCTCTTCTGATCGGGCAGCACCTCGGCTTCGACCTCGTCGATGCCCAGGCGTCGGGCGACCGCTTCCGCGGTCGTGCGGTTGTCGCCGGTCAGCATGACCACGCGAATGCCCTCCGCCTTGAGCGCGGCGAGCGCTTCTGGTGTCGTGGCCTTCACCGGATCGGCGATCGCGAAGGCGCCGCCGACTGTGCCGTCGACCCCGATGAAGATCGCGGTGGCGCCATCCCGGCGCAGCGCGTCGGCCTGGCTGGCGAGCGCATCGGTCGCAACCCCTTCGTCGGCAAGGAACTGCGCATTGCCGAGGACGATGCGCCGCCCTTCGACCGTGCCGAGCGCGCCGCGCCCGGTCGGCGAGTCGAAGTCGATGACGTCGCTCGTGACGATGCCGCGATCCTTCGCGGCCTCGACGATTGCCAACGCGAGCGGATGCTCGGACGCCCGCTCGACCGAGGCGGCAAGACGCAGCAGCTCGGCTTCGTCGAAGCCGGGCGCCGGCACGACCTGGGTGACGGCAGGCCGGCCTTCGGTCAGCGTGCCTGTCTTGTCGACGACGAGAGTGTCGACCTTCTCCATATGCTCGAGTGCTTCGGCATTTTTGATGAGGACACCGAGCCCGGCGCCGCGGCCGACCCCGACCATGATCGACATCGGCGTTGCCAGCCCCAGTGCGCAGGGACAGGCGATGATCAGCACGGCGACCGCCGCCACCAGCCCATAGGCGAAGCGCGGCTCGGGACCCCAGATGCCCCAGGCGATGAACGCGACGGCCGCGACCGCGATGACCACGGGCACAAACCAGCCCGACACCTGATCGGCCATGCGCTGGATCGGCGCGCGCGAGCGCTGCGCCTCAGCGACCATCTGGACGATGCGTGCGAGCATGGTATCGCGGCCGACCTTGTCGGCGACGATCACCAGCGCACCGGTCTGGTTGAGCGTGCCGCCGATCACTGTGTCGGCCTTTGCCTTGGTGACGGGCATGGATTCGCCGGTGACCATCGACTCGTCGAGCGAGGAGCGGCCGTCCTCGACTACGCCGTCGACCGGCACCTTCTCGCCCGGCCGCACCCGCAGGCGGTCGCCCACCGCAACCAGATCAAGGCTGATTTCCTCTTCGTTCCCATCAGAACCGATCCGGCGCGCGGTCTTTGGTGCAAGGTTGAGCAGCGCCTTGATCGCGCCCGAGGTGCGTTCCCGCGCGCGCAGTTCGAGCATCTGGCCGAGCAGCACGAGGACGGTGATCACCGCGGCCGCCTCGAAATAGACGGCAACCATGCCGTCCTCGCCGCGGAAGGCCGGCGGGAACAGCTGAGGCGCGAGCGTCGCGATGACGCTGTAGATCCAGGCGACCCCGGTCCCCATCGCGATCAGGGTGAACATGTTGAAGTTGCGGGTCTTGAGCGAGGCCCAGCCACGCTCGAAGAACGGCCAGCCCGCCCACAGCACGACGGGTGTCGCCAGCACGAACTGGATCCATACCGAGATAGACATCGGCACGAGGCGATGGATCGCGGGAAAGACATGCGCGCCCATCTCGAGGATCAGCACCGGGAGAGCCAGCACGAGGCCGACCCAGAAGCGCCGCGTGAAATCGACTAGCTCGTGGCTGGGGCCGCTGTCGGCGGTCACGGTCGCGGGTTCGAGCGCCATGCCGCAGATCGGACAGGACCCGGGATGGTCCTGGCGGATCTCGGGATGCATCGGGCAGGTCCAGATCGTGCCTTCGGGCGCCGCGACCGGCGGCGTCGGCGGGCCGAGATAGCGCTCGGGATCGGCGATGAATTTGGTCCGGCAGCCCGCGCTGCAGAAATGATAGCTTTCACCGCTATGCTCGGCGTGATGCGCCGTGGTCGCCGGGTCGACGGTCATGCCGCAGACCGGGTCCTTGACGCCGGTCGCCGCTTTAGCGGTGCCGTGGCCGCCGCAGCAACCGCCGCCATGCGCCGCTCCATGTGTCTCGTTCATCGCCTCGCTCCTTTCGACGCCTGACGATCTAGGGTCTGACACCGTGTCAGGGTCAATACGTAATCGCCTAAGTGGCCAAATCGGCGGGCCCGTTCGCTTGGCCGCCATCAGGCCGGGGAGCACGCCGTCGGCATTGGGCTGGGTATCGTCGATGCCATCGAGCCGCTGCACGGTCAGGCGGAAGGCGAGCCGCATGAGACCCGTGCTGGCGGCCATAATCGGCGATTACCAGGCGCCAATCCGGGCGCAGCATGGCAAGCATGGCGGCACGCCACCGCTTCTCCCGCGCCCACAGGCGGATCGCGCGATCATAGTCTTTCGTCGATCCAGTCCCGCGCGGCGAGGTGTACGATTGCATTGGCTTCTCCCAACGCGAGGCGTTCGAAACGATAAACTACATCGACATGGGTGGCGACAGTGTCCCCAGCCAGGCGACCAGCCCGAGAATGACGATCGCAAGACCGCCTTCGACGACGAGGCTCGCGCGCAGCAGCGCCTGCGCCCGTGGCGCGTCCTCTTCCTCGATCGCCTGCGCAAGTGCCGGGGTCAGGCGATAACGGTTGAGCGCGGCCAGGCCCAGCATGCCGGCGAAGAGCAGCAGCTTGGCGATGAGCAGCAGGCCGTAGGTCGACTGCCCGAGAGACGCGATGTTGCCCGGGCCGACCAGGAACCAGCCGTTCACCGTCCCGGTCAGGATCAGCAGGGCGACGATGATCGTGCCGACGAAGGAGAAGCCCCGCAGCGCTTCCTCGGCGAGCATGACCCGGTCCATGTCTTCAGTGGCGAGATCATCGGTTGCGAGCCTGGTAAGAACCAGCGCAAGGAATGCGGCAAGCGCGCCGACCCAGGCGCCCGCGGCGAGCAGATGGATGAGATCGGCCCCCAGTTGCAGCCAGCCCGCCTCGCCTTCGCCGGCCGCGCCATGCCCGCTCCAGGCGAGGGTCGCGAGTGCGACCGCGCCTGCCAGAGTGGAGGCGATGAAGGCAGGACGGGATTGCCGGCGATAGAAGGGGATGGAGAGCAGAAGAACGAGGAGCGCGACGAGGCGCGCCTTCAGCGCCGTTCCCATGGACGTGCCGTTGAACAGCTCTGCGACCATGGAAAGATCAGGCTGGGTGAGCGGCAGCCCGGTCATGGCCGCTGCCTGCAACGCGAACCCCAGCGCCGACAGCAGGAGGGCGAGACAGGCGAGACCGGCCACCATTGCTACCATCGGCAGATGCCGCTGTACCATCCGGCCGCCGCCGGGCGCATAGAGCGCGAACAGCGGCAGGCCGAACAACAGGCCGAGATCGACGTAGAGCGCCCAGCGGACGGCGACGAGTGCCACGTCGTTCATGGCGTCACTTGACGGTAAAGGCGAGATTGCCCTGGATGCGGTGCGTGTCGGTCGAGACGACGTGCCAGGCGACCTGATAGCTGCCCGCCATGAGCGGCTTGGCGAGCGTCAGCACGAGCGTCTTGTCGCCTTCGACGGACGTCTTGAAGCCGGTTACCGCCATGCGGTGGTTGGGCATGCCGGGCATGCCGGTCATCACGATCTCGGCGCCCGACAGCTTCGGCATCAGACCTTCACTGAAGGTGAGCGTTATACGCGACGGCGCCGAGACGCTGGCGTTCGCGGCGGGCGTCGAGGACACAAGCTTGGGATGCGCGTAGGCCGGAGCAGAAACACTCAGGCCGACGGCGGCGATAACTGCGAGAGGCGAAAAGAAACGCATTGGAACATTCTCCTGTAGATCCCATGAGACAATACGCAGCCCGAGCCCCCACCCCTCGCAATTATTCTTTTCAATCTACAGCAAGGGTTCCTGGACCATCGTGCGTATTGATGGATGAAGACGGAGAAGCACCATGGATGAACTTGACCACCTGCTCTCGCGGTTGCGCGATGCGCCTCTCGATCCCAGGCTCGGCGGCCTGGAAAGCCGGGTCATGGCGGAAATAGCGCGCATCCGGGCCATACCAAGCCTTGGCGCTATGACGTTCGGCATCGCGGCCGCAACCGCGCTGTTCATCGGAATTGCCGGCTCGGCAGTTTCGACACGGTCTGTTGATGCCAAACCGCTATCGCCCTTCGATGCTCGGCTCGCGCTTGCGCCCTCGACGCTGCTGAGCTCGCAGTGATGCGCGACCGCCGCCGGCTCCTGCTCCTCGTCCTGGTGACCTTCGCCGCGGCGATCGCTGGCGTTGTCATTGGCCGCGTCTATGTGGTTCCAGTGCGCCCGGTCGAAAATGAGCTGCACGAGCTGCTCCATCGCGATCTGAAGCTGAATTCAGCGCAACACAGCCGACTCGAGACAATCGAGAAGAACTACGCGATCCGGCGTCAAGCGCTGGAGGCCGAATTGCGCGCCGACAATGCGCGTCTCGCGGAAGCGATCGAAGCGGAGCATGGCTATGGCCCGCAAGTCGCAACTGCGGTGGATCGCTCGCACCAGGCCATGGGCGCGCTGCAGAAAGAAACACTTGAGCATATCTTCGCGATGCGGGCCGTGCTGCGCCCGGATCAGACGGACAAATTCGACGACGCCGTGGTGAAAGCGCTGACGGCCAAATCCGAATGACCGCGTGCCTCCCCGACTGCTCGGACGGGGAGCTCGCGGCTCTGGCGCTTGGAGGCCGGCAAGCGGCCTATGGCGAGCTGGTCCGCCGGCATCAAGGTTGGGTTCACCGGCTCGTGCGCAGCCATGTCGGATCTATGGATGAGGCATTGGATGTCACCCAGGCGAGCTTCGTCGCGGCCTTTGCCGCACTCAACCGCTATGACGTAACCCGACCCTTCCAGGTCTGGATGTCCCGGATTGTCATCAACAAATGCCATGACTGGCGGCGTCGGCGAGCGGTTCGAAATTTCTTTGCCCTAGCCCTACCGCTCGGCGAGGCGGACGGCGTCGCCGACGACGCACCGCTGCCCGATCAGGCGATCGGGGCCGAACAGCAGCTCGCGCAAGCAATGAAAGCGATTGCTGCCCTGCCGTCTTCCCTCAAGGACACGCTTATTTTGCGTACGATCGACGAGAAATCGGAAGCTGAAACCGCCGAAATTCTCGGGATCAGCCAGAAGGCGGTCGAAACGCGCCTCTATCGAGCTAGGGCACGCCTTTCGGAAATATTAAAGAAAGTTTGAGGGGGATGAGGCCATGCTGCGTATTCCCAATAGGTACGCCCTCTTTCTTAAAGCTGAGACAACCCAATGATTTCTGCTCTCGACCGCCGCCAGTTCCTCCGCGGCGCGGCCCTCGCCGGCGGCGGCGCAGCATTGTCAGCCTGGCTGCCGGCCTGGGCGCAGACGATCTCGCCGGGGATGCGACCGACGCTGCCGACCGTGTCGGGCGAAGACATTACGCTCACCATCGCCCGGCAGTCGATGACCATCGACGGGCGCAAGTTCCGGGCAATCGGCCTCAACGGCACGGTCCCCGCCCCGCTGATCCGGCTGCGCGAGGGCCAGCGCGTGCGGCTCAACGTCATCAATCAGCTGGAGGAGGACAGCTCGATCCACTGGCACGGGCTGATCCTGCCGGCCAATATGGACGGTGTGCCGGGCGTGTCTTTTCCGGGCATCAAGCCGGGCTCGAACTACCTCTACCAGTTCTCCGTCGTGCAAAGCGGCACCTACTGGTACCACAGCCATTCAGGCCTGCAGGAACAGGAAGGCCATTACGGCCCGATCATCATCGATCCCGCCGGTGCCGATCCGGTCGCCTATGACCGCGAGCATGTCATCGTGCTCGCCGATCACAGCGCGCTCTCGCCGCAGGCGATCTTCCGGCGCCTCAAGGTCAACCCCGGCCATTTCAATTTCCAGCGCCAGACCCTGGCCGGGCTCCTGTCGGGCAAGGATCAGCCGCTCAAGGACCGGCTCGACTGGGGCCAGATGCGGATGGACCCGGCCGACATCTCCGATGTGACCGGATCCACCTACACCTATCTCGTCAACGGCCATGGTCCGATGGACAACTGGACCGCGCTCTTCACCCCGGGCGAACGGGTGCGGCTGCGGGTCATCAATGCGTCGGCGATGACCACCTTCAACGTCCGCATCCCCGGCCTGCCGCTGACCATCGTCCAGGCCGACGGGCAGAATGTGGTGCCGGTCACCGTCGACGAGTTCCAGGTTGGTGTTGCCGAGACCTACGACGTCGTTGTCAGCCCAGGCGATGACAAGGCCTACACCCTTGTCGGCGAGGCGATCGACCGCTCGGGCATGGCGCGTGCCACGCTCGCGCCGCGCGCCGGCATGGCCGGCGAGGTTCCCCCCTTACGCAAACGGCCGCTCGCCGACATGAAGGACATGGGCATGGACATGTCCTCGATGCCGGGCATGGAAGGCATGGACATGTCGGGCGGCGCTATGCGGGGCGTCGATCCGACGGCCGAGAAGAACGCGTCCGCGCGCCTCGCGACCGGCGCGGCGGCAGCGATGGCGACCATGGACAATAGCGCCATGGCAGGCATGGATCATTCGGGGATGGATCATTCCGCGATGAGCGGGATGGACCACGGCGCGATGGGCGCCGATGGCCAGATGGCGGGCATGGACCATGGCGGGCACGCGATGGGGTCGATGAAGATGCGAGACTTCTCGAACGCGCCGCAGGTGAAGCGCGACCCGAGCGTCCAGACCATCTCGCCGATGCCCGTCGACCGCACCGGCGAGCCCGGCCAGGGCCTCGCCGACGTCGGCCACAAGGTGCTTGTCTACAGGGACCTGATGGCGCTCGATCGCAATCCGGACGTGCGCGCGCCGAGCCGCAGCATCGACATTCACCTCACCGGCAACATGGAGCGGTTCATGTGGTCGTTCGACGGCGAAAAAATGTCGGACCATCACGAGCCGATCCCCTTCATCGAAGGCGAGCGGGTGCGCGTCAATCTCATCAACGACACGATGATGGGGCATCCGATCCATATTCACGGGCATTTTTTCGAGCTGGTGACGGGGCATGGCGATCATGCGCCACGCAAGCATACGGTAATCGTCCAGCCCGGCGGCAAGGTGACCTGGGACTTCACCGCCGACGCGGTCGGCGACTGGGCCTTCCACTGTCATCTCCTCTACCACATGCATGCCGGGATGATGCGGGTCGTGAGCGTCCGTCCGAAGGGAGACGCGTAATGACCCGCATCCTCACGCCGCTGGTGAGCGCGATCGCCCTTTTCGCTGCCGCGCCCGCCTTTGCCCAGGATCATTCAATGCACGGCATGCCCGGCATGGCGCCGCCGGGCGAGGTGCCGCCGGCGCAGGAGAAGAAGAAGGACAAGGCCGCCGCCAGGCCGCGCGCTCAGACACCAGCGCCAGACGCCACCTCGGCGATGGACCATTCGCAGCACCAGGCCAGTCCTGCGCCGCAGGGAGATGCGGCCGGTCAGCCGCAACCCGCGTCTCCCGCGATGCCGGACATGCCGGGCATGGACCACTCCCAGCATCAGGACGGCGCGATGCCGGACATGCCCGGGATGGACCATTCGCAGCATGGCCAGACCGCCATGCCCGGCATGCAAATGACCGGCACGGCGCTTCCGGCCGGCAATGCGCCCCCGCCGCCTCCCCCCAGCGACCACTTCGCCGATCGTGATTTTCCCGGCGCCGAGATGGCGCGCTCACGCGACATCATGATGAAGGACAGCGGCGGCAACAATTTCGGGCAGGTGCTGCTCAACCTGTTCGAGTATCAAGCGCATAGCGGTCGCGATGGCTATCGCTGGGATGGCGAAGGCTTTTACGGCGGCGATATCAACCGGCTCTGGCTCAAGAGCGAGGGCGAAGGCGAGTTCGGCCGCGGCATCGACAGCGCGGAGGTGCAGGTGCTCTATAGCCGGGCCATCGACCCCTATTTCAATCTTCAGGGCGGTATCCGCCAGGACTTCGGCCGCGGGCCCGACCGCACTTACGCGACGGTCGGCGTCGAGGGCCTGGCTCCCGGCATGTTCGAAGTCGAAGGCGCGCTGTTCCTCTCGACCAAGGGCGATGTTCTGGGCCGGGTCGAGGGCTATTACGACCAGCGCATTACCCAGCGCCTGATCTTGCAGCCGCGCGCCGAGGTCAATTTCGCCGCGCAGGATATTCCGGAGAACGACATCGGTTCGGGGCTGGTCAACATAGAGCTCGGCGCGCGCCTGCGCTATGAGTTCAGCCGCCAGTTCGCACCCTATATCGGCGTCTCTTATCTGCGCAAAGCCGGCGACACGGCGCGGCTGTCGAGGCTTGCCGGCGAGGACGTCCATGCCACCAGCTTCGTCGCCGGCATCCGCTTCTGGTTCTAGCATCGGGACGGCTGATGGCGGGGGCGAACAGGAGAGCGGGGCGTTACACTGAGACCCAGGTCGGCCTGCGCCGAACGAAGGAGATACGCCATGGATCATTCGTCCCACATGAGCACACGGAAGATGGGCGCCTATTGGAGCCTGGCCTTCCAGACCGTCATCAGCGGCGTCATCATGTATCTGGTGATGTTCGTCATGATCGACGGGCTCGACAGCTTCTACAACAACCTCAACATGCTCTACATGACGCTGATGATGGTCTCACCGATGGTGGTGCTCATGATCCTCGCCATGCGGCACATGTTCCCGTCGAAGGCCGCCAACATCGCGCTGATCGCCGCGTCGCTGGTCGCCTTCTTGGGCAGCTTCGCGTTCATCCGCACGCAGACCACGATCGGCGACACGGCCTTTCTGCGCTCGATGATCCCACACCACTCCGGCGCGATCCTGATGTGCCAGGAAGCAAAGCTGAGCGATCCCGAAGTCATCCGGCTTTGCGAATCGATCAAGCGCTCGCAGCGGCAGGAAATCGACGAGATGAAGGCCATACTCGCGCGGCGCTGAGTGGCACGGTCCGGCTACGCCCGGATACGTGCGCCCGGCCGGGCGTGTGAGCCGGCCGATGGTCTACACGAGGCGCGGGCCCGACGAGATTGCCAGGGAGGTGGCGCGGCTTGCGCCGCTGTTCCTGCGACAGGCTGGCGGCCACGTCCTGACGCTGCTCGATCCTTCCGGGATGGTGCTGAGCTATAATGAAGAAGGCGAGCGTGCCGAATGCTGGCCGCTCGATCGCGTCCTGGGACAGCCCCACGACCTGTTCTACCCGCCCGACGAGATTGCGGCGGGGCGTCCAGGCGCAGACCTGGCGGCCGCCCTTCACGAGGGCACGCTGGAGCGCGAAGCGTGGCGGGTCTGCGAGAACGGCGCGGAATATCTGGCGCGCCTGACGATCACCGCACTGTTCGAAGGCGACACACATCGCGGCTTCGCCTGCATCAGCCGCGATGTCACCGACGAGGCGGCGGTCCGCGCATCGATCGAGACCCGCGAGCAGCATCTGCAATCGATTCTGGCGACGGTGCCGGATGCGATGATCATCATCGACGAGACCGGCGCCATCACGTCGTTCAGCGCAGCGGCACAACGCCTGTTCGGCTACAGCGAAGCCGAGCTCGTCGGCCGCAACGTCTCCTGCCTTATGCCCCAGCCCGATCGCGACCGTCACGACGAATATCTCGCGCATTATCTGCAGACCGGCGAGCGCCGGATCATCGGCCTCGGTCGCGTCGTGGTCGGCCAGCGCCGCGACGGCTCAACCTTCCCGATGCAGCTGTCGGTCGGCGAGGCCGGTGAAGACGGGCAGCGGTTGTTCACCGGCTTTATCCGGGATCTCACCGCCAAGGAGCAGGATGAGCTCAGGCTCAAGGAACTGCAGGCAGAGCTGGTCCATGTCTCTCGGCTGAGCGCGATGGGCACGATGGCCTCGACGCTCGCGCATGAGCTCAACCAGCCGCTTGCCGCGGTCGCGCTCTATCTCGAGACGATCCGCGACATGCTCGACGAGCGGGACGACGAACCCTTCGTGTCGCTACGGTCGGTGATGGATGATGCGGCACAGGAAACGCTGCGGGCCGGCCATATCGTCCGGCGCCTGCGCGATTTCGTCGCCCGCGGCGAGGTCGACAAGAGCCTCCACGAGCTGCCGCAGGTCATCGCCGAGGCGAGCCAGCTCGCGCTGGTCGGTGCACGCGAGCGCGGCATCCGCAGCTTCTTTGCGGTCGATCCCGCCGCGACGCTGGTCCTCGTCGACAGGGTGCAGATCCAGCAGGTGCTGGTCAACCTGATGCGCAATGCCATCGAGGCGATGGCGGAGTGTCCGGTTCGCGACCTCAAGGTGGCGACCAGGTTGCGCCCTGACGGGCTGATCGAGGTGACCGTGGAGGATACCGGTCCCGGCATCGCGGACGGAATCCGCGAGCAGCTCTTCACGGCGTTCAACTCGACAAAGGCCGACGGCATGGGCCTCGGCCTCTCGATCTGCCGGACCATCATCGAAGCGCATGGCGGCCGTATCTGGATGGAGCGCCCCGACCGCGGCGGCACCCGCTTTCATTTTACCTTGATCCATGCGCGGGCGGAGGAGGAACATGGGGGATAGACGCGTCATCCATCTGGTCGACGACGAGGAGAGCATCCGCAAGGCGGCGAGCTTTGCGCTCAAGACCGCGGGCTACGACGTCGTGACCTATGCCTCGGGCGTGGAGTTTCTCAAGGAGGCGAAGTCGGCGGCCGTCGGCTGCGTCATCCTTGACGTGCGCATGCCCGAGATGGACGGTCTCGAGGTTCAGGCCGCCATGGCAGCACGCGGGGTCAACATGCCGGTCATCGTCCTGACCGGCCATGGCGACGTGTCGGTTGCGGTGCAGGCCATGAAAGGCGGCGCGGTCGACTTTCTCGAGAAGCCCTTCGAGAAAGCGGCCCTGCTCGGCGCCGTCAGCCGCGCGTTCGCGCGTCTCGACGATGTCGACTTTCGCACTCTGGAAACCTCTGAAGCCGGCGTGCGGGTCGCTGCACTGACGCCCCGGGAGCGTGAAGTGCTGGAAGGGCTGGCGAACGGCCTGCCCAATAAGACGATCGCCTATGACCTGGGCTGTTCATCGCGAACGGTCGAGGTCCATCGCGCGAGCCTGATGGCCAAGCTCGAGGTCCGCAATTTGTCCGAAGCCCTGCGGATCGCCTTTGCCGCGGGCATGGGCCGCAAGCCGAAGTGACTGCGACCTCTACGTAGCGACGGGACGAGGCGCGATATGCGATCGATGGTGCAATCGTCACACGGGTGTCCGCTTCTCGCAATGCCATCGGTCCGTTCCACTCAGCATGATGGCAAATACACCATCCTCGTCTCCGACGACGATCCCGGCGTGCGGCGTGGCCTCCAGCTGCTGCTGAGATCGCGCGGCTATGCCGTGTGGGGATATACGACCGGCCACGCGCTGTTGGCCGACCCCCGCGCGAAGGAGGCAGACTGCGTCATCCTCGACTATCGCATGCCCGACATCGACGGATTCGCGATGCTGCGTCACCTTCGCGAGATCGGATGGTCGGGACGCGCCATCATGATCTCAGGCTTTCACGACACGCTGCTGGCCTGGCGGGCCGCCGAGGCGGGCTTCGATCACGTTCTCGCAAAGCCTTTGATCGGCAGGGCTTTGCTCGATGCGTTGGACCGGCACCGCGCCGAGGTTCTGCGAAAGCATTGAGTTATGGCGGCCGGCCCCCGGCAGCCTCAGCCCGGCGCGATGTGGAAAGCCGATCTGCGCCGTCAAAGCCAGTGGCTACGTTTGAACCGGATGTAGAGCCCAATGCAGACCGCAGCGATGACGCCGAGGATGACGAAATATCCCCATTGCGTCTTCAGTTCGGGCATATTCTCGAAATTCATGCCGTAGATTCCGGCAATCGCGGTAGGCACCGCGAGGATCGCGGCCCAGGCGGCAAGCTGACGCGTGATCGCACCCTGGCGCTGCTGTTCGAGCAGGTGACTCGCCTCGAACACCGAGATCAGGATGTCGCGGATGCCGGTGATGGCGCTCTCAACCCTGAGCATGTGATCGAGCAAATCACGGAAATAGGGTTTCCTTCTCACGATCTGGCTTTTGAGCCATTCGAGCATGGAATCTTTTGCCATCATGGGCGTCGTCGTCGCTCTCGGCAGCATCGTCTACCGGGCCAGCATCCGCCGGTCATCAACGTAGGGGTCACGACGGTGGAGCGAGCGGTCGGCTCTTCAAGCCCAACGCGATCGGCTCATTTCTCGCTCACCAGTCGTGAACTAACGGCAAATTTGTCAGAATTTGAGGGTGAAAGTGATTTATGGCCCTCATTTTTGTTTCAAGCAGCGCCTGCCGAATGCATCTCTGCGATTGATGTCTTCTGCAAAAGCTTGTTGGCATCGGATGCTCGCTGATCACACCTAACCCGTAATCGTGCCTCTGGCTGACATACCCGACAAACGTATAAGCTCGCCATGCGCGGGCGTCACCAACCCAATTCCGCGTGCGATCCCAAGCGCACAAGCTGCAAGGTGTCGTCATCGGGCTTGCGGTAAATCAGCACGAGGTCGGGCTTTATGTGGCAATCGCGATGGTCGCGCCAGTCGCCGGTCAGCGCATGGTCGCGGTGGCGCGGTTCAAGCGGCTCGTCGGATGCCAGCGCCTCGATGATCGGGATCAGGTCAGCGTCCAGCGTCTTGGCGTGCTGCCCCTTCTTCTCCCGCTTGTAGTCGCGCTTGAACCGCCCGAAGCGTTCAATCGTCCGCATTGAGGTCGGCCATCAGGTCGACCACCGTGGCGAACCGCTTGCCCTTTCCCTCGCGCGCTTCCTTCATGGCCTCGATCGTCTCGGCATTGGGCACCAGCGGTTCAAACGGCAAGGCCTTGTCGCGGGCAACGCGGGTCAGCATCAGGCGCACGGCATCGGAGACGGTCAGCCCCATAGCAGCCAGCACGGTCGCGGCTTCCTCCTTCACCGCTCCGTCGATCCGGGTCTGCACAAGAGCGTTTGCGGCCATGTCGATTTCCTTTCTGCATGACGATGTAATGCAAGCGAACGCAAAGTGCAATCAGGCAAAGCCCCGGCTATCGACATGGCGACCGGGCTTCGCGTTTTTCACCTTCAATGCTGTGAGTGCCATCGGTTCGGGGCCCTGATCGGGAATGTTGGGGCCGTTCTCACACTTTCGGTGGGCAAACGGTCCCACAATCGTTCCCACATTTTGGGCCAAATTCAGGCAAATCAGGGAGACGACCGCGAACAACTTACAAGACAAATCGTTGCTTTTTCAGTGTAGGTAGGGGTAGGGACGCCATCAGCTCGCTTGACACAAGGTTCTACACTCGACAGCGGGGTCCTCTACCACCGGGCAATTCTGCAGGATGCTGCAAACCGCGCGATATCAATGGCGGGCGAAAATTCGCTGACCGGCGCTGCCGAAGGCCACCACCGTATAGGGTTGGCGGGCAGCGCCTGCCACTTCCATGCCCTCCGAACCGATCGGCATCCCCGCAACCGCAATGCCTTTGACGCCCGCAGGACGGGTCGCCAGCAAGCGCTTGACGTCGGATATCGGGACATGGCCCTCGATCATATAGCCATCGACGATCGCGCTGTGGCAAGATGCCAGCGTCCGGGGCATGCCGGCCTTGCGCTGAAGCTCGCTGCGCGACGCATCGTCACGCATGACGACCTTGCGTCCCAGCTTCGCGCGCACGGCCTGCGCCCACTTCTCGCAACATCCACATCCCGGATCCCGGTGGACGACGATATCACTGGCCGCAAGCGCTACGCCGGGCATGGCGAGGAACAGCAAGGCGACGAATAGGCGGGTCTTCATGAAATGACTCCCGGAAGAACGATAAGCATGGGGCAGAGGCCCCTTCTTTTCTATACGCATCAATGCGCCCCTCCCCTCATCACGCAGATGATTTTACGATGGCGGGCGGCCTCCAGGCTAGCGGCAGGGACACAAGCAGCGCTAGCGATAGACCACCAATCCCCCACAGAACGAGCGGCTGCGCCCCGGGAGCGACGATGGCTATCGCCAGCGGCGCGAGCGCCTGCCCGATGCTGGCGGCGGAATGCTGGAAACCGAGCTTCACGCCTGAAGGGGCCCCGCCGCCGCTGATCCAGAAGCTGGTGACCAATCGAAGGGTTGCCGAGCTCCAGCCGGCAGCAACGATGATCCCACTGAGCTCGGCCATACTCGCGGCGACAGGAAACATGAAAAGTGCCACAGCCAGCAGGCCCAGCGTCAATCCGGCAAGCCGCCTCGGCACAGTGACCAGCCAATCCAGCTTTGCATGGAAGATCTGTGCCGCCAGCATTCCCAATCCGCAGAGACTGAGCATCCAGGCGATCTCTTCGCGGCTCAGCGAAATGGCGCTCCGCGTCACCAGGAGATTGACATGCATCGCCGCCAGCCCGCCGCCCGCGACGATCGTGATAAAAAGCAGGATCAACGTCGCGCCGAGCGTAGGCGCGGGCAGGTCTCCGCCATCGATGCAAGGTGCACACCAGCGCGGCAGACGCACGGCGCAAAGCGCCGCCCCGACGGCACCGATGCCGAGAGCGAGGATCATGAGGGGAGCGCGGGGCAGGATCGCGGCCGAGACCTCCGCCACCAGCGGACCGGCGAGATCGCCCAGAAACACGAAGGCGGTCAGCCAGGTGAAGCGGCGCGCCTGGTCCGCGCGCCCGCTTGCGGCAAAGCTCGCGCAGAGCAAGCCCAACGGTATGATGGCGGCCGACGCCATCCCCGCCACCAGACGCAATGCATAAAGCTCAGGCAACCCGACGAGGCCGATCGGCGCGTTCACCAGCGCGAGGATGACCAGCGCTGCGCGCAACATCGCCCGATAGTCGACCCGGTCCGCGATCCAGCCCCAGAGCGGCGCCGCCAGCAAGGCTGCCAGGGGATGGACCGCAGTCAGGCTCGCGACGTGAAAATCATGAGCGCTTGACGATAGCGCGCCACGAGCCGGGTCGACCAGTGCCGGAAGGAAGGCGAGAATGGCCGTCTGTCCCGCCGACGCCGCAGCCGCCGCGAGCAACAAGACGAAAAAGGAGGCCGGCCAGCGACCGTTGGCTTGCGATCCAGCCTTGTCACGCGGCGCGTTCGCGGTCGATCCCTCGAGTGGCCATCCGCGGATCACCACCAGGCGCGCAAGCCGATCACCAGCCTGTGTTCGGAAGGCCCTTCCCTGCGCAGGCGACGGAAATCGGCCGTGCCGTCAAATGCGCGCTCCCAGACGAAGCCGATATAGGGCGCGAACTTGCGCGACACCTCGTAGCGCAACCGTCCGCTCAGCTCGACATTGCTGAAGCCGCTGCCGAGCTGCCGATCGCTCGACCGCTTCGAATAGATATTGGTTTCCACCTGCGGCGTAAGGATCAACCGATTGGTGAACAGGACCTCATAGGAGGCCTTGGCGCGCGCCGCGAGACGCCCATCGGTTCCTACATAGCCGGTGAGCTGGACGTCGAACCAATAGGGCGCCAGTCCCTCGACGCCGGCGGCGAGCCAGGTGGTCGCACCCTTGCCGAGATCCTGCCTGACCCCGAGCAGCGTGCCCCAGAACGGGTTCTTGCTGTGCCACCACAGCGCCTCGACGCTGCTCTCCGGATCGAGACGTTGGTCGCGGGAGTTCTTGAGCCCCTGGCTGCGCAGCCAGAGCTTGTCATTGTCCTGACCCTTGGTGACGAGCACGGTCCAGCCCACGCCCTGACCCTCGTTGCCGCTGGTGAACTCGAGCTCATCCACAAGTATCTTGGGGATCGAGAGCTTGTCGGCCATCTCATAGCCCGGCAGCGTCGAGTTGCGATAGCCGTCGGCATAATCGTCCGAGTTGCGCGCGTCCGGCGGGGCCTTGCCACCCTGCATCGAGCCCATGTCCATCGTGGCGCCGTTACCGGACGCCTTCGTGTCGGTCATATCCATGCCCGGCATGTCCATGCCCGCATGCTCCTGAGAGCCTTGCGCGGAAGGTGAGTTTGGATCGGGAGTGGCCGTTTGGGCAGGGGTGGCGGCGGGCGACGGGGGCAAGGCATCCTGCGCGAGGGCGGGAGCCGTGATCGCCGGCGCCAGGAAGAGGGCAACGCCAAGAGCAATGCCGCGCGAGGGGATAATCCGGATCATGCGACCACCACCTCCCGGAACATGCCGGCCGCCATGTGATAGAGCAGATGGCAGTGGAAGGCCCATCGGCCCATGGCGTCGGCGGTGACGCGGAAGCTCACCCGCTGGGCGGGCTGGACCACGACCGTATGCTTGCGGACCTGGAAGGCGCCGTCCGGGCCTTCGACATCGCTCCACATGCCGTGCAGATGCATCGGATGCGCCATCATCGTGTCGTTGACGAAGGTGACGCGCAGCCGCTCGTTCGGCTTGAAATGCAGCGGCCGGGAATCGTTGAGCTTGATGCCGTCGAGCGACCAGATGAACCGTTCCATATTGCCCGTCAGATGCAGCTCGATGTCGCGCTCGGGCTCGCGCGGGTCGGGATCGCCGCCCGGCGTGCGCAGATCGGCCAGCGTCAGCACGCGCCAGCCGCGCCCGCGCAGCCCGGCGCCGGGATCGTCCAGATTGGTGCGGGGATAGTCGACGCGCATGTCGGTATTGGCGCCATATTCGGTGCGGGCGTGCTGTGCCCTGGCCGGCATCTCGGTCATGCCGTGCCCGGCATGCGCGTCGCCTCCCATTGCGCCCATCGTCGCCATCGCGCCCATCATGTCGACCGGCTCGAGCCAGGTCCGGGCATCGAGCGGCGGCACGGCTGCCGCCATGCCCGGAGCCGGTGCGATCGTGCCGCGGGCATAGCCGCTCCGATCGATCGCCTGCGCGAAGATGGTGCGGGCGCCGCCCTCGGGCATGGTGAACTCGACGTCATAGGTCTCGCCCGGGCCGATCCGGAATTCCTCGACCGTGACCGGCTCGACCGGCTGCCCGTCGGCCGATACGACCGTCAGCTCGACCCCCGGGATCCGCACGTCGAAGAACGTCGCCGTCCCCGCGCCGACGAAGCGCAGGCGCACGCGTTCGCCGGGCGCGGCGATACCGGTCCAGTTGCCGGCGGGCGGCGCGCCGTTCATCAGATAGGTGTAGGTCGCGGCAGAGACATCGCTGTAGTCGGTCGGGTTCATCCGCGAGCTGTTCCACATCCGCCGCCGCTCGAGCGCCTTCCCAAGGCCCATGGCGCCGACATCCTTGAGGAAGTCGCCGGCTGTCGGCTGCGCAAAATTATAGTAGCTGCTCTGCTTCTTGAGATTGAGGAAGATCTGCAGCGGCGGCTCGTCCGACCAGTCGCTGAGCACGATGCAATAGTCGCGATCGGGCGCCCGCGCCGCCGGCGCCTGTTTCGGCTCCACGATGATCGCTCCATAGAGTCCCGTCTGCTCGGCGAGCGTGTGAGCGTGATACCAGTAGGTTCCGCTCTGGCGGACCTCGAAGCGATAGGTGAAGGTCTCGCCCGGCGCGATGCCGGCAAAGCTGATGCCGGGCACGCCGTCCATCTCCGCCGGCACGATGATGCCGTGCCAATGGATGCTCGACATCTCCTTGAGGCCGTTGCGCACACGGAGCGTGACCGTGTCGCCTTCGCGCAGGCGCAGGACCGGCGCGGGCACGCTGCCGTTCACGGCGGTCGCGATACGGCGTTTGCCGGTGAAGTTGACTGGCAGCTCGGCGATCTCGAGGTCGAACTCGGTCCCGCTAAGCTCGGCGGGCGAGACTGGGGCGGATCGCGCGAGAAGCGCCGGGGCGAAGCCGGCAACCGCGCCGCCGATCGCCAGCCCCTGGACGAAACGGCGCCGTGCGATCGGCCGGATATGTAAGGGAGACATGAACTGTACTTTCGCGAAGTCGGGTTCAGGCGAGGTCGAGGACGATCCGGCCCTCGATGTCGCCATGGTGCATGCGGGAGAAGACGTCGTTGATGTTCTCCAGCTTGTCTGCATGGACCGTGGCCTTGACCTTGCCGTCGCCGGCGAACGCCAGTGCCTCGAGCAGATCGAGCCGCGTGCCGACGATCGAGCCTCGCACGGTAATGCCGTTCAGCACGGTGTCGAAGATCGACAGCGGGAAGTCGCCCGGCGGCAGACCATTGAGCGCGACCGTGCCGCCGCGCCGGACCATGCCGAGCGCCTGCTGGAACGCCTTGGGCGAAACGGCGGTGACGAGCGCTCCGTGCGCGCCGCCTATCGCCTTCTTGAGCGCTGCCGAAGGGTCCTCGCTGTGCGCGTTGACCGTCAGTGTGGCGCCAAGGCGTGTAGCGAGGTCGAGCTTGCTATCGTCGATGTCGACCGCGGCCACATTGAGACCCATGGCACGGGCATATTGCACCGCCATGTGGCCGAGCCCGCCGATCCCTGAGACGACCACCCACTCGCCGGGTCGGGCCTCGGTGGCCTTCAATCCCTTGTAGACGGTGACGCCCGCGCAGAGGATCGGCGCAATGTCGAGGAAGTCGACATTGTCGGGAAGGTGACCAACATAGTTGGGATCGGCGAGGACATATTCGGCAAAGCTGCCATTGACCGAATAGCCGGTGTTCTGCTGTTCGTGGCAAAGCGTCTCCCAGCCACCCAGGCAATGCACGCAATGCCCGCAGGCGGTGTAGAGCCAGGGCACGCCGACCCGGTCGCCTTCCTTCACATGGGTGACGCCCGCACCGACGGCGGCGACATGCCCGACGCCTTCATGGCCAGGAATGAAGGGCGGGTTGGGTTTGACCGGCCAGTCCCCTTCTGCCGCGTGCAGGTCGGTATGGCACACGCCGGTTGCCGCAATCTTGACCAGGATCTGCCCGGGGCCGACCGTCGGGATCGGCGCGTCCTCGATGACCAGGGGCTTGCCGAATTCGCGGACGACCGCCGCCTTCATGGTTTTCGCCATGTCCGTTTCTCCTTTTGAGCGAGGGGTCAGAACAGGCCGAGCGCGTGCTCGTCATAGGAGACGAGCAGGTTCTTGGTCTGCTGATAATGGTCGAGCATCATCCGGTGATTTTCACGCCCGAAGCCCGACGCCTTGTATCCGCCGAAGGCGGCATGGGCGGGGTACTGGTGATAGCAGTTGGTCCAGACCCGCCCGGCCTCGATCGCGCGGCCCAGACGGTAGGCGGTGTTGCCGCTCCGGGTCCAGACGCCCGCGCCAAGACCGTAGGCGGTGTCGTTGGCAAGTGCGATCGCCTCCTCGACCGTCTTGAACGTGGTGACCGACAGGACGGGACCGAAGATCTCCTCCTGGAAGATGCGCATGTGGTTCTGACCCACGAACACGGTCGGCTGCACGAAATAGCCCTGGTCCAGCGCACCGCCCGGGAGCGCCCTGGCGCCACCGACCAGACACTGCGCGCCCTCGGCCTTGCCGATATCGATATAGCCCAGGATCTTGTGGAGCTGGTCCTCCGACGCCTGCGCGCCGACCTGGACCGAGGGGTCGAGCGGATCGCCCTGGCGGATCGCGGCGATGCGCGCCACGGCGCGCTCGATGAAGCGGTCGAAGATCGACTCATGGATCAGCGCGCGCGACGGGCAGGTGCAGACCTCGCCCTTGTTGAACGCGAACAAAGTAAAGCCTTCGAGCGCCTTGTCGAAGAAGGCATCGTCCTCGTCGAGCACGTCCGCCATGAAGATGTTGGGCGACTTGCCGCCAAGCTCCATCGTCTGGGGGATCAGATGGTCGGCAGCCGCGTGCATGATCTGCTTGCCGGTGACGGTCTCGCCGGTGAACGAGACCTTGGCGATGCGCGGATTGGCGGCGACCGCCTGGCCGACGGTCCGTCCCGGGCCGGTGACGACATTGAGCACGCCGGGCGGCAGGATGTCGGCGGTGAGCTCGGCGAACATCAGCAAGGTGAGCGGCGTCTGGGATGCGGGCTTGATGACGGTGCAGTTGCCCGCCGCCAGCGCCGGGGCGATCTTCCACGCCGCCATCAGCAGCGGGAAGTTCCACGGGATGATCTGGCCGACGACGCCGAGCGGCTCGCGGAAATGATAGGCGATGGTGTCCGCATCGATCGTCGAGATGCCGCCTTCCTCCGCCCGGATGCAGCCGGCGAAGTAGCGGAAATGGTCGATCGCAAGCGGCACGTCGGCAGCGCGGGTCTCGCGGATCGGCTTGCCGTTGTCGATCGTCTCGGCAAGCGCCAGCAGCTCCAGATTATCCTCGAGCCGGTCGGCGACGCGATTGAGAATCCTGGCGCGCTCGGCGGGCGCGATCCTTGCCCATTGATCCCTGGCGGCGTGCGCCGCATCGAGCGCGCGCTCGACATCTTCCGGCGTCGACAGCGCGAACTCGGCGATCTGGGCGCCATTGATCGGGCTCGTGTCCGCGAAATACTCGCCGCCCGCAGGAGCGCTCCAGCGGCCTCCGATGAAATTATCATAGCGGTGTCGGAAGGAGGCCGCCGCATTGATGGTCCCGATCGCCTTCTCGAACATAACCTGACTCCATCTCTATCGATAGCCTGACGGAGTAATCTCTTTGCCCGGGCGGCCTATAAGTAAGTTCCGCAGAAGGTAGTCTGGTGTCGCTGTCGCGGGCTTTGAGGGTCAAACACGCCGACGGAGCCGATTAGTATTCATCGACTCCCGAACCTATTCGCGCACGCCTGATCGGAATTATGCCGAGACAGGCGTTACTCGGCCGCTTCTTCTTTTGGCGAGGGCGGCGCTTGGCATTCCAATTCTGGCGTTACGCCCGGACGCGCTTTAGGCTCACCCAATCGCCTTTCTGAAGCGTCCCGTCCCTCACGCGGAAATGAGCGTAATGGTCGTCGAAAATCTGGTCGACTTCGACATGACCGACAAGGCGGCGGTGGCGCGGCGTTGCGTGATAGACGTCGAGTATCTGCCCGATGTGTGCGCCATCGGCTTTGCCCAGGCAGGCCACTGTGCCGCCCGCATCCATACGGACGATCTTGCCGCGCATGAACAAGCGATGGCCGATACCCTGTGCGAGGAGCGGCGTGCTGCCAAAGAGCAGAAAGCCAACGGCAGCACCGACGCCAAGATGTTTTCGCATCACTGTTTCCTCTGTCACGTCAGACGCTCGGACCCGGCTTTGAAGGCCGGGAGCACGGGGCGACGCTGGGCATCGTCAAAGAACTGGCCCGCCGCGGGGGCGGCGGCGGGCCCTCAGCCCCGGGGGGGGG
>NZ_MSQB01000009.1:191361-199167 GCF_002149965.1 Novosphingobium panipatense
GTCTTCTTCTTCGCGGCCGGCTTGGCCTTCTTCATCGGCATCTTGCAGCAGCCACTCTTCGCCTTACCGGCCATGCCCGAGCCGTTCGATGCAGGCGACCCGCCGGACATGCCGGCCATCCCCGACATGCCCTGTTGATCCTGCTGGGCCGGTTTCCCCTGCTGCTTCTGCGCGCCGGCCTGATGATCCTTCATCATCTGATCGTGCATCTGCTGCCCGCCATGATCCATGCCCTGCTGGTGGGCATGGGCCGGCGCAGTCTGCGCGGGCGCGGGCGTCGACTGGGCGAGAGCGGTGCCGGCGGCGAAGGTTAGCGTCACGAAGAGGCTGATGGTCGCCGCGCGAAATGTCGTCTGTCGCATTGAGGGTCTCCGAGTGTTCGTCCTGTTGCCCGATCGACGTTCCGATCCCGGCAATTCCAAAGCTTCAATGCTGCTAGCGAGACGCAGTCTGTATACGTAACTTACGAATCCGCTTTTGATCGCGACAAGCATGCGCGGGATCGTGCGGGGTGGACCATGGTCCAAGGTCAAGCCAATTCATGATCCCGCTTGATGGCGGCCGGCAGCGAAGTGCAAAAACCAATTGGCCCGCCGTGGGAGAACGGCGGGCCAAAGCTGCGGTTGAACCAGGCCACGGTCGTTGGCCACCCCGCCTCGTGGTCGGAGCTGGCTTAATTGCAGGGTCAGCAACCGCCCCGCGACCTATGCAACATGCGGGAGGCTCCGTCCTGGGTCCCCATCTCCCGCGTAGCGATCCGATGGTCCTGCATCATCTCACCGGGCATCCGCACTTCGCGGTGTCGCATGCCTTGCATCTGGGCCGTGTCGGACCGAGCCGGCGCCGGCTTCGCCTTGAGCGTCTGTTCAAGGTCGGGCATGCCCGGCGGCATCCCATCGGCGAGAACTGGCCCGGCGCCGACGGCAAGGACGCCAAAGGCTGCGAGCGAAGCGATAATCGCTGCTTTCTTGCGCAAATATGATTCCTTCAAGTCTGAGTTTCAGTGCGACCGGACACATGCCCGGTCGATTCTCGCTCCCCAGGGAGCTTGCCGTTGAGATGGTATCGGCCTGGAGGTGGCAGTATACGTAATTTGCGAAGCTGGCGGTCAGCCTGCAATGTCAGCTTTAGTTCGGCTACTAGCAAAAGCTGGGCGCGGATGACCGACGACGGCGGCCATCAAAGCCTCCGCCTAGCCCGAGCACTGGAAAGCGACGCCGCCTGCTGCAGTGGCGAACAGCGAAACGTAAATCGCACGCCGCTTTTGCTTCGGCGCGATCGTGGCAAGGCCCACCGCCGAACCAGCCACTCGGACTGGCCCAGGCTAAATTGTCGGAATAGACGCTCGCTCGGATCGGTGCCGCAGTGATTGAACGCTCGCCTGGCTGATTATTGATCAACTGGCGAGGGCCGCAACCAGCTTAGAAGGGCAATTTTGTCTTCCCAGAGGGGGCGGGCACAAAAGCGATCGGTTCGGGTATTACGGATATTGCCCTCCCGCGCGCCCTTTAAGGGAAGAGCGGCGCTTCGCCTCGGTGGATCTCATCGGATCGAGAAAAGCGCGTTTGCGTCAGTTTCACGATTGCTCAGGAGGGGCTTCGAAATGACTTTTCTGAGCCGGCGAACTGTCTTGGCGGGCGGAGGCCTCCTGCTGGGGGCGGCATGCACGCGCAGATTTGCGACGCCGGACCAAGCAGGCACGCTGCCCATTCCTCGCCTGTTAGATGCACGCGACCATGGGCAGAGAATTGGACTGAGGGCGCAGGAAGGGGAAACCACTTTCTTCCCAGGGCGGCGGAGCGCCACCATGGGATACAACGGAAGCTATCTCGGCCCGACTCTGCGGGTACATCGCGGGGACGACGTGACGGTGACTGTCAGCAACAATCTGTCTGCTGATACCACGGTTCACTGGCACGGGCTGCTCGTACCGGGAGAGCTGGACGGCAGCCCCCACCAGACCATTAGTCCAGGCGAGACTTGGCGTCCGACGCTGCCGATCCGTCAGCCGGCGGCCACTCTCTTTTATCATTCGCATGCACACGGCCGAACGGCGGAGCAGGTCTATGCAGGCCTAGCGGGATTGCTCTTCGTCACCGACGAGGAAGAGCAAGGTCTCGGTTTGCCTTCGGATTACGGCGTCGACGATCTACCAATCTTGATCCAGGATCGGCAGTTCGTGGATGGCCGTCTGGTGTTACCGGCGGGCATGATGGTGGCGCTGGACGGGAGGCGGGGCAACGTTATTCTCGTAAACGGCGCGTACAACCCGCGAGCAGACGTTCCCAGAAGCTTAGTGCGGCTGCGGCTCGTAAATGGTTCGAATGCCCGGACTTACGATCTTTCGTTCAGCGACGGACGAGCCTTTTATTGGATCGGCACCGAGGGCGGCCTTTTGGAAAAGTCCGTTGAATTGCAGTCCCTCACTCTGGCCTCCGGTCAGCGGGCTGAGATCTTGGTGGACTTCAGCGATGGCAAACCGGTCTCGTTGGTATCGGCTCCGGACCAAAGCACCCTCAGGATGCATGGCATGGGCATGATGCATCGGCACGAGGCTAGCGAAAACAACGCAGGGGATGAAACTGTCCTCACATTTTCACCGCGCTTGGCATCGAGTAAGCGAGGTAGCACCACGCTTCCGCTCCTCCTGGCGTCCCGCGCGGTGCCAGATCCGGCGACGGTCGTCGCACGGCGACGTCTGGTGCTCAACATGAGGCTGGGAGGTATGATGGATAGCGACGAAGAGCCGCTAACGATCAACCACAGGCGATTCGATATTGATCGCATCGATGAGGAAGTCGAGCTTGGCGCCGTCGAGATATGGAAAGTCTCCGGGCAGAAAATGGCCCATCCCTTCCACATTCATGGAGTGCACTTCGACGTGCTACGTCGCGATGGCGAGGAACCAGATCTTCTTGATCAGGGGCCACGTGACACCATCGTCGTGGACGAACCGGTCGAGTTATTAATCCGCTTCGACCAGCCTGCTTCAAAAGCGCCCTTCCTGTTCCATTGCCATATCCTGGAGCACGAGGACGAAGGCATGATGGGTCAGTTTTCCGTGACGTAGTGGGAACAACTCAAGAAGCGAAATCCTGCATATGCCAATAAGGGGGCAATGCTCGACGTGTGACTTCGAACTCCACTCTCGTTTTTGTTCCCTTTTCGGGCTTGGGCCAGAACGTTTCGCACATCTCGATCGAAGGCATTCGATCATCCCGGACACTTGTGCATCACATGACGAACCCTGCGGTTCGTCACGGCCACCAGGCGCCGCGGGCCGCGCTCTATAATGACCATACGCTTGTCGGGCCGTCCCGCGGCCGCTGTCAGTACTCGCGGCAATGAGTAATAGATGGTATCGCCGCGTTCATACCACTTTCCTCCGCCAAGCGGCGTCTGGTCAGGCAATCGGATTTCGCTGTAAGATCCGTTGCGATTAAGAACCCAGGCCATCCCCGACTTACAGCCGGATCGGCCATCAAATGACCAGACACCCGCGAGCTTGGTGGTCGAGGTATCTTCCCTTGCGGGAACGACCCTGGCCGGCGAAGGTAGCGTTGGCACAGTGAGCGCGGCGAAAATCGCCCAGATGGAACACGACCACCGTGTGAAAGTGAGCAGCCGGCATCGATATAACCCGTTAAGCGCGATCGTCATACTGTTCCCTTCCGATCCACACTCACTCCGCTGCGAGCTTCGTTGGTTGCCCTGGGCAGACTATGCCGACCATCTGCCGGTGGTAATGCGTATTTGTCGCTAGACAGAAGAGACGCCTGCGATGGCATCTGATCGCAGATCGCCCAGGACAAGGCAGCCGGCGCAGAACTTGGGATGACGGTGATCGTCTCATGCGCAGTGCAAGCGAGCAACCACATGAGCGGTAACGGGGGTGACGAGTTCGCTTCCGGACGAGGAAAAGGTGACCAGGTGACCTTCATTCTATCCCGACATGTTGGTTTGGACGCTCAAGCCGGGTGCCGAGGCGGAGGCATATAGGCCCGCCCGATGTACTAATCGCAAGCGACCGGTTTTCGGTTCTGATGCTCTTGCGCCCCAGTCAACCGACCGATCGCCATTCGTATATATCACAATTTCGCGGGTCGTTCCCCCCAGATAGGGTCAGAGCAGGTTCGAGTCGTGGAGGGGTCTTGGAACTCAGAAAACGGCGGAAATCCGAGGATTTTTCTTCCCACAGAAACCACTGCTGTACCATGCTGCTGTACCAGTTGGTCACGCAACGAGGCTGTTGAAGCACGCTACACTGGGATGATCAATCCTTTTTAAGGCGGCTTGCGCCCATCTCGGTCGTTGAAACCCTCGCTGCCGGCAGCCTGAAAGCGGACGCCAATTCGATGCGGGTGGAATGGCGGCGCTGTCGGACTGTCCGGTAAGTCCGCTTCCGGGCGGCCACCTGGCTGGAGCGGTCGTTCGTTCATCCAACGCAGAGATGGCAGCAAGGCGCCCTTTCCGGTCGCTCGTGAGACGCCCTGTAACCCCAACAGGAGCCATTGGTCGAGATCGTGGTGGCCATCTCCGTGACGCCTTTATGACCAGGCTCAGGCGATCACTTATACTCTGCTGTAAGCGGCTGAGGCACGGCGTCGGATGAAAAGACGCCGCCTCGCGCTTCTTGGACCTTGATGTCATGGCGTCTTACGAGGCGTCATTTCGCTGCTGACGAAGCCATCTGGAGGTCGAGAAAGTCGCCGTGCCGCGTATTCTCGCCAGGTTTAGCGCTGGGAGGCGGCCGACAATCAGCCGTATTCCGGCCCATAGCCGGCTTCGGCCCAAAGCTGCGCCTCGCGATCCGCCTGCAGCGTCTCAAGCGGCACCGCCGCCTCCTTGAAGTCGAGGTGGTACATCGGAAGCTGCCAATAATGCCGCAGCAACCTGACGTGATCGGCGCTGGCCGCCTCCGTTACGACCTGCGCCGCATCGAGCCGTTCGAACATCGCCTGCGTCAGCTTTTCCTGTTCGGTATAGCCCTGCGTGTCGACGAACTCGACTTCGCCCCAGACCTCGGCGACCGCCTGCAGCCCCGCGCGGGTGAACATCCCCACCGCCGCCATCGCCTTGCCGAGCATCAGCGCGGCTGGCTCGCTTGGCCTCCTGACCGAACCGAATTGCAGCGGCTCGCTCCAGTGCGCGCTGCCATTATCGAGCACTTCGATATCGGCGTACATCGCCGCCTCGCGGCTATAGCGGCTCCAGTTCGGCACGATATATTCGCCGGCATAGCCTTCGAGATAATGGCCCTGTCGCGTGTTATCGACATAGTCGCGCAGCTGCGCCACATCGACCGGACGCCAACTCTGCGCGTCACCATAGATCAATCGGCCGAGGTGATCGTAGAAGGTCCGCACGATCTTGCCGCTGAGGCTCGCGACTAGCTTGGGCGGGCAGCGCACCAGATCCATCAGGATCAGGATCTTGGCGGCTTCCTCCTCGGCGAACCCTTCAAGCACGCGGGCTTCGCGGGGCGCCTGCGTCAGGCTGGCGGCCGCCGTCCAGAAGCTCTCGGCGCTGGCGAGGATCACCGGCAATCCTTCAGCGATCAGGTCGAGTCGCCGCTCGGTAGGGAGATTACACAAGATGCCGGCCTGGCGGTTGCCGAACGTCACTTTGGCCATGGGTCGTTACTCTCGAGTCTTCGCTGGCCCTACTGTGCCCGCGATTGCGGAGGCGCTGAAGGATTTCTGACGTGGCCTGATGGGCGGCGACCGCGCGATGAAAACGCATCGACACGGAGACGCCACTATGATTGCTTCGCCGCTGATGCAGGCCACCGCCGACCGAATCAAAGCGCTGCGCGCCGCCCGCGCGCTGACACAGGAAGACCTCGCCGCCCTGGCGGGGCGCAGCGTCGCGTCGGTGCAGCGGATCGAACGCGGCGAAAAGGTCAGCGCCTACACCATCGCCTCGATCGCCGCCGCGTTCGACATTACCGCCGAGGCGTTGACCGCCGCGCCAAATGATGACCGCCCCTATCTGCCGCTCGCGACGATCAATGGCGGCCGCGCGCTGGTCGGCTTGATGACGGGCTGCTCGCGTCTCGATTTCGGGTTCGACGAGCTCGACACCCTGGATCAGGCCGAGATGCTGGAGGCGTTCCACGATTTCTGCGCCGGGCTGGTCGGCGATGGCGCCCCGGCAACACCGCTCGCCATCACTCGCAGCGAGCTCGAGGGGCGTGCGAAGCTGACGGCGCTGTCCGAGCGCGGCTTCGTCGTGAGCGGGGCGGCGCTCGCGATCACGGCACATGAGGTCGACGATGACGGCGGCGCCGGCATCGCCATCCTGTTCGCGCAATGGGACGAGACCATCGCGGTGCTGCGCGTCGGGGTCGGGCGGACGCTCGATCGCGCCTATGTGCTCGACAGCCTGGGACAATGGGAGACGCCCAAGGGTTACGCGCTAGTCTATCCGGCCGGCTCGCGCGAGGATGGCGATTGGGCAGAAGATTGGAGCGGGATCGGCTCCGATCCGCCGTCGGACGGGGAAGGTTCGGGCGCCAATGTATAATGTGATGGTCACCGCTGGCGACAATGCCTGGGAAGAAGGCGTCTATGTCTGGGATCGCACCCGGATGCTCGAATATACCGAGGACGTCATTCGCGATGCCCTAAAGGCGCTGACCCCAGACGCGCTGGAGGAGCTCGCCAAGCTTCCCACCCTTTTCATGTACGAGCAGCACACCGAAGGCACGCCGCGCCTCGGCACGATCAAGCGCATCCAGCAGCGCGGCTCGGAATTTCGTGTGATCTTTGAGTTCGACGAGGACGTGCCGGCGCTCTCGCTCGAGCAGATCGCGGCGACCAAATGGGATCTGCAGCTCGCTGATTTCGAGTTCAGCCGCACCCATTGGGCGGTCAAGGCAGGCGATCTCTACGCGATCCTGCGCCAAAAGGGGCTGATCCCGGACGCCGCGCCGGAGGCGGTCGCAGCGCCGGCCGAGCCGGAAGCCGCGCCCGCCGTTGATGTCGTGCCAGCCAAGGTCTTTCTCGTCCATGGCCGTGACGAGGCCGCCAAACATGCGGTCGCGCGGTTCCTAGAAACCCGTGTCGGCCTCGGCGTGATCATCCTGAGCGAGCGCCCCAATCAGGGTCGGTCGATCCTCACCAAGTTCCAGGAGGAGGCCGATGGCGCCGCCTACGCTGTCATCCTGATGACGCCCGATGATCTGGGCCAGTTGCGTCCGGGGCTTCTGCCGGCCGGCGTGGCGCCCGCCGATCCCGCGCCGCGCCCGCGCCAGAACGTGATTTTCGAGATGGGCTTCTTCATCGGCCAGCTCGGCGCCGATCGCGTTTGCGCGCTCGTTCCGCCGAACGTCGAACGGCCTTCCGACTATGATGGCATCGTTTACGTGCCCTTCGATGATCAGGAAGGATGGCAGCGCAAGCTTGTCACCGAGCTGCACGCCGCCAATGTGCCGGTCTCGCCGACTTGGTGGCAGGCTCCTTAGCCCCGCGTGTCATTGCTGTGACATTGCCGATCGAGAATTCGGGCACTAAGCCTTCCGCGCCTGCCGTGGCTCTACAGCGTGGTTGAAACATTGCCGCTGCACCCTCTCGCCCGTCGCGTCCGTTTGCCAAAACCTGCTTTTCCGCTACCGCCCCATTCTGCCGGCTAGTAGAGCCTCGCGTTTACATCGACAGTACCGCTGGTTCGAACGTCGGCTTTGGTACTCTCTGCAATATATAAGCTGCCTGGCAACTCACGTGAAGAGTTTCGGGCGCCGGTAGGCGTACGAAAGTCTCCGAGGCACGAACCCGCGGGCCCCACTCACTGGCCTATGGATATTTC
>NZ_MSQB01000090.1 GCF_002149965.1 Novosphingobium panipatense
CCCGAGGGTTCGGTTGGGGACGCCTGCAAGCGACACGCGATCGGCAGCGGGTCGATCTACACTTGGCGGCGGCAGGCGATGTCGGGCGAACTTGGCGGCGCCAGGCCAGCGGCCTTGCCGAGTTTCGCAGAGGTCGAGCTTTCCGCCCCGGTTCCGGGACTGCCGACGGCGGGTAGTCATATCGGGATCGAACTGCCCTCGGGCGTGAAGCTGACCGTGGACGCCGGTGTCGATGCCGAGGCACTCGCACGTGTCGTTGCCGTTCTCACGCGATGATCCCGCTGCCACCTTCCACCCGGATCTATCTGGCCTGTGGAGCCACCGACATGCGCAAGGGCTTTGATGGTTTGGCAGTGCTGGCGCAGCAGGTTCTGGAGCAGAGCCCGCATTCCGGGGCGCTGTTTGCCTTCCGGGGCAAGCGTGGCGATCTGGTCAAACTGCTCTGGTANCAGCAGGTTCTGGAGCAGAGCCCGCATTCCGGGGCGCTGTTTGCCTTCCGGGGCAAGCGTGGCGATCTGGTCAAACTGCTCTGGTATGATGGCCAGGGCCTATGCCTGTTCTCCAAGCGGATGGACCGTGGTCGGTTCGTCTGGCCGGTGACGAAGACGGGCAAGGTCGGCCTGACCTCGGCGCAGCTTTCCATGCTCCTTGAAGGCATTGACTGGCGACGCCCGGAGCGGACAGC
>NZ_MSQB01000091.1 GCF_002149965.1 Novosphingobium panipatense
AGCGCATCCCAGCGCTTGCGGCCATAGCTGAGCGCCTTGGCCATGTTGGACTTGGGCGACAGGCGGCGCAGCGCATCGTCGATGATTGAGCGTAACTCGTTCACCTGAGGCCTGCTTCTGTCCTGCCGATGCCGGCGGCGCTGGTCGGGCGGCTGCCCGCGTATCTCTTCCTCGATCCGGTAGAGAGCGGCGATCCGATCCAGCAGGTTGCTCGTCAACGGCGTCGGGCTGGTGGCATGGTTCTCGAATATCTTGCGCCGGAAATGCGCCCAGCAGGCGACCTCCCGAATGCGGTTGCCCCTGTAGAGCTTGTCGAAGCCTGCATAGGCATCAGCCTGTAGCAGCCCGGTAAAGTC
>NZ_MSQB01000092.1 GCF_002149965.1 Novosphingobium panipatense
ACGAAGACGGGCAAGGTCGGCCTGACCTCGGCGCAGCTTTCCATGCTCCTTGAAGGCATTGACTGGCGACGCCCGGAGCGGACAGCAGCACCGCTGCTGGCGGGCTAAAAAGTGAGGGTTTCTGCGGGTTTTTCTGGCATCGACGGTGCCGTTTTGATATTATTCCAGGGTGTCGGATCGAGGATATTCCCCCGTCGATAAGGACGCCCGTATCGCCGAGTTGGAGGCAGCTCTGGCGGCCCGCGACACGCTGATCGATACCTTGCGTTTCCAACTGGCCCAGCTCCGGCGGCTCACCTTTGGTCAGNTGGAGGCAGCTCTGGCGGCCCGCGACACGCTGATCGATACCTTGCGTTTCCAACTGGCCCAGCTCCGGCGGCTCACCTTTGGTCAGTCTTCGGAGAAGCTGTCCCTCCAGATCGAACAGCTCGAATTCACCCTTGAGGAGTTGGAAGGCGAAGCTGAGCTTGCCGATATCCGCAAAGTCCAGGCGGATCAGAGGGAGCGAGCGGCGCCGATCCGTGCCTTGCCGGCGCATCTGCCGCAGGCCGAACGCCGGATTGAGCCGGA
>NZ_MSQB01000093.1 GCF_002149965.1 Novosphingobium panipatense
GTCGGAAATCTGCTCGGCACCGGCGATCGCGGTGTCGGTGACGCTCTTCGCGTTGTTGAGCGAGGAGGTGACCGCACCCAGACCGCCGAGGTCGCCACGAAGGGTCTGAGCCACGGTGTACTTCGACGAATCATCCTTGGTCGAGCCGACGGCCAGACCGGTGTTGATGCGGCTCTGCACCTGGTTCATGCCTGCATTGGTCGCGTTGAGGCTCTGGAGAGCGGCCATCGCGCCAGCATTGGTGTTAACCGAAAACGCCATTTTGGTCTTCCTTCTAGAAAAGCAGGCCGAGTTCTGCGGCC
>NZ_MSQB01000094.1 GCF_002149965.1 Novosphingobium panipatense
AGGGGCGATGCCGCCGCCCGGCACGATCATGTGCACGTGGGGATGATGCATCATTGCCGAACCCCAGGTGTGCAGCACCGCGGTGATGCCGATCCGGGCACCGAGATGCCGGGGATCGGCGGCGATGGTCAGCATCGTCTGCGCGGCCGCCTTGAACAAGAGGTCGTAGACCAGCGCCTTGTTCTGCCACGCGATGTCGGCGACCTCAGCGGGCAGCGTGAAGACGACGTGGAAGTAGCCAACCGGGAGCAGGTCTGCCTCGCGCTCCTCGAGCCAGGCGCGCGCCGCCGCCCCCT
>NZ_MSQB01000095.1 GCF_002149965.1 Novosphingobium panipatense
ACATGCCAAGGCATCCACCAAATGCTCTTACCTCACGCTTGAGAATCCACACCATCAATGACAGCCCTGCATAAAGACTGCATTGTAAACCCTTTGTGGGGCGCATTCTCCTAGAGAGAATGCTTACAGGTGCGGACGATTTATCTCAGCCAGATATATAATGACACGTCGTATGTACTCAGCCTCCACACACCTACGTCAGGTGTGCTTCCACCGAATACGACGCGCCACGGCATCGATTAAAAAACCCATTCACAATGTCAAAGATCTGCGGGCAAATCCCGCGTAAC
>NZ_MSQB01000096.1 GCF_002149965.1 Novosphingobium panipatense
AAGGCGATCGTCGCCGAAGAGAATCCCGGCCTCGTGATCCTCGGCAAGCAGGCGATCGACGACGATTCGAACCAGACCGGCCAGATGCTCGCTGCGCTGCTGGGCCGCCCGCAGGGCACCTTCGCCAGCAAGGTCGAGATCGACGGCGATCACGTTGCCGTGACCCGCGAAGTTGATGGCGGTCTGGAGACCGTGAAGCTGGCTCTGCCCGCGATCGTCACCACCGACTTGCGCCTCAACGAGCCGCGCTACGCTTCGCTGCC
>NZ_MSQB01000097.1 GCF_002149965.1 Novosphingobium panipatense
GTTACGCGGGATTTGCCCGCAGATCTTTGACATTGTGAATGGGTTTTTTAATCGATGCCGTGGCGCGTCGTATTCGGTGGAAGCACGCCTGACGTAGGTGTGTGGAGGCTGAGTACATACGACGTGTCATTATATATCTGGCTGAGATAATCGTCCGCACCTGTGACAATGCAGTCTTTATGCAGGGCTGTCATTGATGGTGTGGATTCTCAAGCGTGAGGTAAGAGCATTTGGTGGATGCCTTGGCATGT
>NZ_MSQB01000098.1 GCF_002149965.1 Novosphingobium panipatense
GTCATCACCGATGCCTGCGGCGACATCTCCACCGAAGCCCATGAGCGCGCCGTGGAGCGCATGATCCAGCTCGGCGCCGTGCCGATGACCTCGCTCCAGTACCTGCTCGAACTCCAGCGTGACTGGGCCCGCACCGAAACTTACGACAGCACCACCGGAATCGCCAAGAAGTGGGGCGGCGCCTACGGTATCGGCATCAATTACGCCAAGACCATGTTTGGCGCATCCGAGGGCGGTCACTGAG
>NZ_MSQB01000099.1 GCF_002149965.1 Novosphingobium panipatense
GTGCCCATGTCGTTGGCGTTCTGCACCGATTCCACCCGCATCACCGTGCCGCCCGCAAAGTCGCAGGCGAAGGCCGCGCAGTCGCCGATGGCGTAGATGTCGGGCAGCGAAGTGCGGCAATATTCGTCGACGTCCACGCCGTTGGCGCCCGCCGCACCGGCGAGGATCAGCGGGCCGACGGCCGGGACGATGCCGATGCC